>NZ_JAHCMB010000153.1 GCF_019904155.1 Paenibacillus sinensis | reverse complement strand
ATCCATCACATGAAATCTATATTTGATATTGTCAATGAAAAATATCACATATAGGGAATGAGGGGGAGGGGATTATTAGATAGCGTTTTGTGTCTTTTCGGACGATGCAACATATTTCTCAATCGTGAAAGGGAGTTGTCGTTAATGAATGAACCGAAGCCCGTTACTGCTGCAATGACGTTGCCTTTGACTTCAGAAGCCTTTGGCCCCAGCGAGAAGACAACCATCTATTGGCTGGCTGGCGCTGCTTTCCTAATCAATTCCCGAGGAACGCTGATCATGATTGATCCGGTTCTCAAAACCAAACCTAATGATTCCCAGATTAGCGAGATTGATTTGAAACTTAAAGTGAAATTTCCGATTGACGCTGTTGATGTTCCCAAACTTAATGCGCTGCTATATACGCATTCGGACGAAGATCATCTTGCTGTCGGAACCGCGCTGGACCTCGCCTTACTCAAACCGGAGATCGTCGGTCCTGCTCCTGTCTATCAGAAGCTGGTCCAAATCGGGGTGGATCGGGATTTAATTGAAATGTGCCGTACGGGAGACCAATTCACAATCGGTCCAGTCACCGTGGAGGTTACGCCGGCAGATCACCCGCATCAGCTTCTGGATGCACCCCATCACGAGAAGCCATTCCGGAAAGACGATTGCTGCGGTTTCATTCTGAATACCCCTGATGGTAGATTCTATTTCCCTGGTGACACCCGGTTAATGGAAGAGCATTTGCTTATTAAGGATATTGATGTCCTGGCATTGGATGTTTCCGTATGTTCCTATCATTTGAACCATTTGGGGGCGACCGTCCTGGCGAACTGTCTGAAGGATGCGCTGCTCATCCCTTATCATTATGGCACTTATGATGTCCCCGGCCATGTAGCATACAATGGCGATCCACAGGATGTGTTCGACAATACCGCTCAAGGCGCAGCACGGTCAAGAGTGCTCGCACCCGGTGAGCCTTTCGCCTTTAAGGAAGGCCACGAATTTAAGTCATAAACCGGATGAATAGCTGTTCTGTCTGATTTCGTTGAGTTAATTTAACTGATAAATGGGGGGATTTAGGGATGAAGCTCATGAAGAAAACGAGTTTGTTCGCAGGAATTACTGCATTAGCCGTATTGGCGGCTGGCTGCTCGACAGGCAGCAATTCAACATCCAGTGCACCGACGGACAGCGGCGCCAGTACGAATAGCAGCGCCAGCAATGCGACAGGCGATTCCGCCAAATTGACCAAAGTCGAATATGGCCTCTTGCCGTATCAAGACTGGATGCCCTGGGTTGTCGCACAGGAGTTGGGTTATTTCAAGGAAGCAGGACTGGAAATGAACTTCACCAAATTCACAGATGACGTTGCCGTTGCACAGGCGATTCAAAGCGGTGATATCGATGTTGGTAGCGGCAACAGCGGGACGGCCCCCCTTATTGCAAGCCGGTTTCCCGAACAGACTCAATTTTCGATCAACAACAGCTTCGCCGGTTTTGCCATTATGGTACGCCCCGACGATGTTTATCCTAAAGGCAAGATCAAAACATACGAACAATTCCTCGAGGAAGAAAAGGCCAAAGGAAGCTCCGAAGCTGATGCTGCAAATGCCGCCATTGTTGATACAACCAAGCAGCTTGAAGGCAAGACGATTGTAATGGACAGATCGACAGGATCTAACATCCCGCTTCAGGCCGCCCTCAAAGCAGCTGGTCTGAATGAGAACCAGGTGGAATTTGAAGACATTGCCGATATCGAGGGTGCGTTGGCCTTCTGGAAAGGTACAGGAGACTTTGAACTGGGCGGATATCCGCAAGTTACCAGCTTGACCAAGCTGGGCGCGATTAAACTGATAACGGCAAATGAACTGACCAGTGCCGTTGTGCTCTCTGGTGAAATTGCGAAGTCTTCGTGGGTTGAACAAAACATGGACACCGTACAAAAAATGCGTCAGGTTTGGTACAAGGTCATTGACGATATCAAGACAAAACCCGATGTATTGGCGAAGCTGACGGAAGTTGTTAATGAATGGCAAGGCACTTCCTTAACGGTTGACGAGATGGAGGCTCTGATGAAAGTGAATTATTGGCCTTCGAAGAACGAAGTGAACGATTACTTCTTTGCGGACAACGCGAAAATGAATGCTCACAACGTATTCACTGCTTCACTGGACTATTGGGTTAATGTCAAAAAGCAAGTGGAAAGCGGCACTGTCGATGTAGATAAATTCGTTACTGCCAAACAAATTTTTGATCAAGAGCAGTAATAACTTAATATCCATAGGCAAAGGAGATGCGACATGCCGGAAGATATGAAACAGTTAAGCGAACCGCTCCTTTCCATTGAAAATATAGGCCAAGCTTATAAAACAAGACGGGGCGTCATTGATGCAATCAAGGATCTGAGTTTTGATATTCAAAATTCGGAATTCGTATGTGTAGTCGGGCCGTCAGGGTGCGGTAAGAGCACTTTGATATACACCATTAGCGGGATCAATTCCCCCACCTCCGGCAGAATCAGATTGAAAGGGAAAGAAGTCAAGGGAACGTCGCAAGAGATCGGTATGGTCTTCCAGAAATATTCGGCTTTCCCCTGGATGACCGTCGAGAAGAATGTCAGCTATGGACCCCGGATGAACAAGATGTCTCGAAGTGAAGTGAAGGAAGTAACGAATCGTTATATCGAGATGGTTGGTCTCAAAGGATATGAGCATCTTTATCCGAAAGAACTGTCCGGCGGCATGAGCAAACGTGTCGATATTGCGAGGGCATACGCCAATTCGCCCAGTATCCTGCTGATGGACGAGCCGTTCGCCGCTCTGGACGATCTGACCAAGAAACAGATGCAAATCGAGTTATTGAAGATATGGGCTTCCGAGAAAAAAACGGTCGTATTCGTTACACATGATCTTGAAGAGGCCCTCTTTCTGGCTGACCGAATCCTGATCATGAAACGTTCCGATAACGGGAGCAGCTCGAAGCATTCCATAGTGGAAGTCCCGTTTCCCCGTCCTCGTTCGGCAGAACTTAGGATCACACCAGAGTTTGCCAATATGAAAAAATACCTGATGGGGGAAATCGGAAAATGAGACTTGGAGATAAACTCCGGGATCGGCTGCTAAATATTGTCGGACTCGTGTTGATATTTCTGCTTTGGTTCGGTTTCTCGAACTCGGGATGGGTACCGCCTTTGTATATGCCTTCTCCTCAAGCGGTAATTAAAAGCTTTATTTCTTTGCGGCAGGACATGCCCCATCACATTATAGACAGCATGTACAGAATTCTCATTGGTTTCATAGTGGGTTCCGCTATTGGGGTGGCTACCGGACTTCCCATCGGCTGGAATAAAACGCTTGGGAAAATTTGTGAACCTGTAGTTGAGTTCATCAGACCAATGCCTCCTGTTGCCCTGCTTCCGCTCTTTATTTTATATTTCGGCATCGGAAACAGCGCCAAGATTACGGTCATCGCATTCGGAGCCTGGGTTATTATGGTTGTCACAACAATCGAAGCGGTACGCAACATTGACCCTCTTTATATCGATTCCGCGCGCATGCTTGGAGCCAAAGGATTTGGGTTAATTCGCACGATTCTCATTCCGGCAATACTTCCGGTCATTATGGGAGGCATCCGCGTTGCAGCTGCCGGCTCATTCGGCATGTGCGTCGCAGCGGAGTTTATGGGGACCAAGGCAGGATTCGGATACTTGATCATGGAAGGCAGGAGATATGTGCAGACCGATCTGCTGCTTGTCGGCGTTATTCTGATTACGGTCTTCTCGATGATCGTGAACTGGATTCTGAAGAAAGCGGAAGAGAGACTGACCAGATGGGTGCCGAGAAAATAATCAATAGCAAAGCAAGTTCACTGAAAGAGTTTCAGGAGGACATCATGTCACAACAAATAAATTTTCTAAGCATGCTTACCGGTTCATTCGCAATTCCGGCATCAGAGAATCCAACGATCGCCATGATCGAGGAAGCTTACCGGCAGCATCGAATCAATGCCCGCTACATCAATTGCGAAGTGCGTCCGGAGATGCTAGGCGATGCTGTACGCGGCGCACAAGCTATGGGATGGGCCGGCTTCAACTGCTCAATTCCGCATAAAGTGTCGGTAATCGAATTTCTGGACGAGCTGGCTGATTCGGCAGCGATTATAGGGGCTGTGAATTGCGTTGTATTCCGTGATAGCCGGATTATCGGTGAGAACACCGATGGCAAGGGATTCCTGCAATCTCTCAGAACCGTCACCGATCCTTCCGGGAAAGATATGGTCCTGTTCGGCGCAGGAGGAGCCGCTCGGGCCATCGCGGTTGAAACGGCTCTGGCCGGAGCGGCTTCCATAACCGTGGTGAACCGGAATCCGCAGCGAGGTATGGAACTGGTCAAGCTCATTTCCGAGAGAACCGGAGCCAAGGCGCAGTTCGTTCGTTGGGACAACTCCTATAGTGTTCCTGAAAGTACGGAAATTGTCGTCAACTCGACCTCGGTTGGACTATACCCGAATGTCGGTGAAAGGTTGAATTTCGATCCGAACAGTCTGCAGCCCCACATGGTCGTTGCCGATGTCATCCCCAATCCGCCGCGAACCCGGCTTATCATTGACGGCGAGGCTCGGGGATGCACGACTCTTGACGGCCTGGGCATGCTTGTTAATCAGGGTGTTATAAGCATTCACCATTGGACTGGCATTGAACCGGATGTGTCGGTTATGCGCCGTAAACTGGAGGAGATTTTTTCTTCCAGTCTCCCGTTGGTACAATAACGTTTCAGATATACCCGGATGAACTGCATGACATAAACGCCGCGCCTTAACTACGGGATTGCGGCGTTTATTTTAACCAGAGTTGTGAAATCATACCGGATAATCTGTCCGGATTTCATCGTACAGTTACCTTTCAAACCTATGGGCATATGCTGATGTATAAATGATGGAGGGAATGAAACATATGCTGTATGATTCCAGACGTTACTCTTATCCGGTATACCCGTATTCCTATTACCCGAATGTAATCCCGTGTTATTATCCGGGTGCAGGATATTATTCTGCAATTCCGCCAATGCCTCTCCATGCTTCTGTGGCCGGGTATGCATCTGCACGATTTGCAGAAGCTGTCAAAGACTATGGACCGAATCCCTATGTCGTTAATATTGAAAAGGTCTCCGAACAAAACACCAACTACCGTACTACTGTGTGGACAGGGGAGCACTTCCAGGTGACCGTAATGTGCATCAATGTGGGAGATGATATCGGCCTGGAGGTACATCCGGATACGGATCAATTTATCCGGATCGAAGAAGGCCAGGGACTCGTTCAAATGGGGGACCGCAAAGATCAATTGGATTTTGAGACAATGGCCTATGAGGGATATGCGGTCATGGTTCCGGCCGGCAAATGGCATAACGTTACGAATAAAGGGAACAAACCGCTCAAAGTGTATGTCATTTATGCACCTCCGCATCATCCGCATGGTACGGTACATGTAACAAAGGCGGATGCGATGGCGTCCTCCAAGTAATCATCTACAGTTTCATCGGAAGCAGGACACCAGCTAAACCCGCCAATCGTGCTGGACCAAAACACCTTGACATTAACCCCCCGGGGGGGTTAATGTCAAGGTGTTTCTACTATGCAATGATGGTGCGGAAAGGACCGATGAAGTTGACTAAGGCGCTTGAAATCAGAGATACGACTCCAAAAGAAAAAGTGAAAATTATACTTGCTCTAGCTGTTCCTGCAATGGTTGAAAATTTGCTTCAAACCGTTGTCGGATTTGTGGATACTTTATTTGTATCCAAACTCGGCCTTAACGAGGTCACGGCCGTTGGCATTTCCAATACCTTGTTAAGTGTATACCTCGCGATCTTTTTGGCGATCGGCGTGGGAACCTCCTCTATGATTGCCAAGCGTGTTGGAGCCGGTAATATGGACGAAGCCCGGCAAATCGCCCGGCAATCGGCCAAGCTGTCCGCTATCGCCGGGATGATCTTTGGAGTGATCACCCTCTTGTTCGCGGAACCGCTGCTCCGGTTAATGGGTGCCGATCCAGCAGTTATCAGCAGTGGGCTTACCTATTTTCGGATTGTCGCGGTCCCGTCGATTTTTATCTCGCTAATGTCGGTCTTTGGCAGTATCTTACGTTCAGCTGGTGATACAAAGACGCCGATGAAGGTGGGAATAGGGGTCAACCTCATCCATATCGTACTTGATTATGTCCTGATATTCGGAGCAGCGGGCATTCCGGGACTTGGGATTGCCGGCGCCGCTTGGGCGACGGTGCTGGTCCGGGTTATCGGGAGCATCGCGCTTTATCGCTATATTCGAAAATCGCCGCTTGCTTTTTCACTTGTCAAAAAAGATGGACAGTATTTATCAAAGCCTTTGTTGAGACTGGCCGGGCCGGCTGCAGCGGAGCGGTTAATCATGCGCTTGGGGCAAGTGTTATATATGGGCCTCATCGTCAGAATTGGAACCGAGGTATATGCGTCGCATACAATTGCAGGCAACATTGAAATCTTCTCTTATATGCCGGGGTATGGGCTGGCGATTGCCGCAACCACGCTGGTGGGACAATATCTGGGTGCTAATCGGCCGCGAGATGCTTATCTGTTCGGGTTGTATACCTCTGCTGTTGCGGTTTGTTTCATGGGAGCAGCCGGTGTTCTGTTATTTGTATTTGCCCCCATCGCTGCGGCTTGGTTCACCCAAGACTCGAGCGTCATCCATATGGTCACTACGGCGCTGCGGATCGATGCCTTTGCTCAACCGTTCCTGGCTGTTGGTCTGGTGTTGGCCGGGGCGCTGCAGGGTGCGGGTGACACGAAAAGCCCGATGTACAGCACGGCCATCGGCATGTGGCTGATCCGGGTTATCGGCGTTTATGTGCTGGGGATTCAAATGGGGCTCGGGATAGCCGGAATCTGGTTGTCCATAGCGATCGACTTGGCGATCCGGGCGATGTTTCTCCTTTACCGGTTTAGAAAAACGGTGCTCCTGGCTCACAAAGCTGATTCAGAATAAGAGAAATGGTATGATGGCGAACCCGGCATTTAACCTGTCAACATTTTACCTGCGGAACGAATATAAATGGTAGTAGAAAATCCTCAACCCGGAGCCGTTCATGACTCAGCATAATTCATTCCATGCGCAGCAGGTGCGATCTCATCTCGAACTCAGCTTTGCAGGGAGAGACGTTAAGGGGGACTCTATGATGGATTATAAACTACCCATTTTTTTCGTCATTGGCGCCAGCGGCTCCGGGAAGACAGCGGTTTCGAAAATGCTCCGAAAGATGATGCCGGAATTCGATATTTTCAGCACGGATATGCTTCACTGGATGACGCCTACACTGGATGAAAGAACCCGGATGAACATTACGCTTCGGTTTGCCTATTCTATTGCGCGTTCTGGCAGAGGGACGATCATTTGCGGCAATTTTACACCATGGGACGCCGCTTTCTGCGAGGATTACGCGAAATTCAGCCAGATGTGCTATATCAACCTGCATTGTGATAGATTGGTTCGGGAGAAAAGACTGATGAACCGGTTCGATAACTTTACATGGACCGCTGAACGATTCCAGGAGCATCACGAGTTTGCCGAATTGCTGCTTCAGTGTAGTGATACTCACTTTGATCCGCCGCTGTACACCATTGATACCGGTGCCCATTCGGTCCCTGAGGTTGCGGTGCTCATTAAGGAATATGTGATGCCGATTTGGAACGATAAGAGGACTCTCGTTCTGGATGACGAATATGAATTCTAACGGGATTATCCACCGATATAGAACAACAATAGGAGCCTGCAGGAGGTTAATACCGCCCTGAAGGCTCTTTTTCTCGTTCCGGGCAGATGATCCCATGCAAATTTAAGGAATCGTTAAGATTCGTTTCATATCCTGTTTATATCCGGGCGTTACATTTAACTATAAGGGGATAGCCTAAGAGGAGGGAAATTCATGCATCAACTGTTGTCTTGGATATCCGAAGCGGCGCTGAATCTGGTCAATACCATGGGAATATGGGGGATCTGGATCGGCATGATACTGGAGAGCGCATGTATCCCGATACCCAGCGAAGTGATCATGCTCAGCGGCGGGTGGTTGGCCGCTCAGGGCTCTCTGTCCTGGGTTGAAGTACTGATCGCGGGCAGTATCGGGAATCTGCTCGGCTCGTTAATCGCTTTTTACGTTGGGAGGGCAGGAGGACGGCGGTTGCTCGATAAATACGGGAGATATGTTCTCCTTAACACGCATCATCTGGAACAGGCCGAGCGCTGGTTTGCCCGGTTTGGGGAAGGGACGGTGCTGTTTACCCGGATGCTGCCTTTCATCCGGACCTTTATTTCGCTGCCGGCGGGGATTGCCGGGATGAAGCCGGGAAGATTTATCATCTTTACCCTGCTCGGCTGTATTCCGTGGAATGCGGCCCTTGTCTATTTGGGATACCGTTTGGGCGATAACTGGGGTGTTGTGGAGCAATATATGCGTCCGATCAGCTATGCAATTTGCGGACTGGTCGTCATTATGCTGGCATGGTGGCTGTTGCGCCGCAACAAGGATCGGGCCAATTCCCGGACAAGAGCCTGACCCGAGCGAGAAAGGAGGACAGCTATGAACCCGATAGTGAAGTTAACGGGAGTCAGCAAGGAATTCCGGAACGGCAGAGGCATAAATGGAGTGGATTTGACGCTGGAGCAAGGGGATATCTACGGATTGCTCGGACCGAACGGCGCGGGGAAAACCACGCTTCTGAAAATGCTGACCGGGCTGATTTCCCCGAGCTTTGGGAGCATAACATGGTTCGGGCAGGAACAGGATTCATCCTTCGCCCCGGTCATGAGAAAGGTCGGCTGCATGATCGAGTCGGCCGACTTCCACGAATATGTTACGGCAGGCCAATACCTGAAGCTGAATGCGAATTTTTATCCGGAGGTGGGCCGGGAACGAATTGCGGAAGTGCTTGAAATGGTCGGTCTGGACTCATATGCCAAAGAGAAAATCGGGCATTTCTCCACCGGTATGAAGCAGCGGCTTGCCATGGCCTCTTCGATCCTGCACAGCCCGGAGTTCGTCATTTGGGATGAGCCCACGAATGGGCTCGATATCGAAGGGGTTGTACAATTCCGCGCTTTGGTCAAACGTTTATCGGAAGATCAGGGTATTACCTTTCTGATATCCAGCCATATGATTCACGAGCTGGAGCAGCTCTGCAACCGGGTGGGAATTATTAATCGGGGCGTGCTGATCCGGGAAGGCAGGGTGGCCGATTTGCTGAGTGACAACAGCTCGCTGGAGCAGTTTTACATAAGTGAATTGCAGAGAGGAAAGGAGCTGATGGAATATGGACGGCCTGTCAGCGGGACTTAGAAACGAACTTCAGCTCATGTTTTACCGAAAGAAGACCATGGTGTTCTTCGCTGTCACCTTACTGATTCCGCTGCTGCTGGCGGCATTGTTCCGGGCGCTTCACCCTGTTCTTGGACTGGCCGCCATCAGTTCCTCCTATCCGGTGCAAATGCTGGAGATTTATACGCTGTTCTTGATTCCCTTATTCATGCTGCTGGAGATTGCCGATTTGTTTCCGCAGGAAATCTCGTCGCGCACCCTGAAGTTGGCACTGCTTCGGCCAATCACAAGGTTTGGCGCATATATGGCTAAATTCCTGGCGCTAGGCATATCAATCGGGGTTTTGCTGCTTCTTCTGGGGACGGTGAGCGCCCTGTGCAATCTGGGACTCGGGATGGCGGATACGGGCGGCTTGCCTTTCTTCAATTTAATAAAAGCTTATTTCGCAGCATTTCTGTCCATGGGGGCGCTTGCGGCTTTGTTTGTATGTGTCGCTCAATTTTTCCGCAGTGCAGCGGGCTTTCTGGTATTCTCCATACTGATCTACGCCGGAGTCAAGGCGGCTCCTTACTTTGTCAAAGGCTTCTCTTATTTCTCCATCGCCTCGTATACGGATTGGTATGTGTTGTGGCTCAGTCATAGCGCATCGGCCGCCCGGCTCGCAACCGGCTTCGTATTCCTGCTCTCCGGCATGGTTCTGTTTCTGGCTGTAGGATTTCTTCTGTTCGACCGCAGAGAGGTATAGGACGTAATTAAGAATGATTTAAGAATCTCTTCACAGCGAGTTTAGGATTATCCATTAGGCTTGGGTTGCAGGACAATTAAGTGGAAAGGGAGAATGGAAGGATGAAGAAGAAGTGGTTGTTAACCGGAAGCGCGGTTGGAATCAGCGGCACGATCATGCTGGTTACCGGTCTTACGGCGTTTGCGGGGACATCGGGCTATGATGATTACAAATCTGCGCTTAAAGCTACGGTGCAGAATCTGAACAGCGTCACGGTCAGCGCCAATGCCGAGCTTAAGGACGACAATACGCTGCTCGTCCAGACGCAGAGCCGGTTGAAGGCAGACGTGAAACGGGAAACCGTAAGCGGCTCCATTTATGTCACCGGCACAGCTGGAGCCGTTAACCTGGACCTGTACAAACAGGCCGGAGAAGAGGTCTGGAAGACTGGTACTTCGAATATTTACTATGTGAAGAAGGACCAGGAAGAGCCGGGTGGCAAGGAGAAGGACGAGAAGAGCAGAGACTCTCTCTGGTTCAGCAGCCAGGAAGAGACGGTTATTGATGCGCTGATCGGGAATTTAAAGGATGAAATCACCTCCACGGCCGGAGCCGACGGAACCAAGACGATTTCACTGCAGCTCGGCGGCGCGCAAATTCCGGCTGTCGTCCAGGCGATGGCCCCGCTTGCGTTCAAGCATTTGTCGGATCAATCGGAATGGAATCGCGGCGACGGGAATTCGACTTCGGATTCATCCGATCCGGAGAAACTGCTGCGGCAAAATCTGATCAATCTGAAGGATGTGAACCTCACTGATGGCATCCAGATTCAGAGCGTCAGCCTCAAAGCGGTGATCAGTCCGGACAACGAGATTTCGCAGCAGCAATTAGACATTGCATTTACAGGCAAAGATGCCCAGGGAGTCGCACATACACTTACCGGCAGCCTGAATGTTCAGCTGACAGGCATCAACGGAACATCTCCGGACTCTATTGACCTGACAGGGAAGCATGTCGTTCAGGTTAAGGGAGAGCACGAAGGCAGACACCGCGACTAGACCATCTTAATGCCGCCTAGTTTCTGGCAGAGAATGCCGAGAAGGCACAGCCGTTGAAGGAATCCGATTTGCACCGGACAGGATACTACTCCTAACAGGGAGGTCCTGTCCGTTTTTTATCCGCTGCATGACCCGTTTATCCTTGTGTGCATTGGAGGACAAGATGAAATGTCGTATGATGAATCCAGGGTGAAATTCAATCTGTAGACAAGGAGACCAACCCGATCCATGTCCATTCGAATTAAATTTTTACTGTCTTACGCGGCGATGCTGCTCGTTCCTCTGCTTCTGCTTGGCATCACAAGCCTGCTGCTTACGGTTGTCTACCATGGGGATGTGCAAAGTCTCAAGAATGCTTATGAGAGCAAGTTCGAGGGAATGGAAGAAAGAGATACGCATAATCTGATCAAGCACACTTTTCAGCAAAATGCCGGGCTGCTGACCGATCCTGCATTTCTTGCAGAATTCTCGGCGGATATGCGGAGCAAGAACACAGAGGTATATATCCGTTCCGGCAATCAGGATATTTATATGTCGGATGATTTGAAATCCAAGGCCGGATTAATCGGGGAACTGCCCACCTTCACGGAAGCCGGTTCCCGTCTTGAGCCGTTCGGTATCAAATATAGGAACGAATGGTATCAGATATCGCAGTTCGACATGCTGTCCAAGGACGCCAAGCCGGTCAGCCTGTTTCTGCTCACCAAGATCGATCCGCTGGTCCATTTTGTCCGAACCTTCTTCCCGATTCTGTTTCTCTTGACGATTATTGTGTTCCTGTTAACGCATATCCTGCTGACCACTTATATGTCCAGGAGATTTATCCGCCCGCTGCTGGAGCTTAGAAATGCGGCCAAGCGTGTTGCCGACGGAGATCTCAATTTTCAGGTGAGGATCGGCGGCAACGACGAATTGGGACAGCTGGGAAGAGTCTTTGAGGAGATGCGATCCCGGCTTCAGGAGTCCCTCGTCATCCAGCAGCAGTATGAATCGAACCGCAAAGAACTGATTACGAACATCTCCCATGATTTGAAGACTCCCCTAACGGCCATCAAGGGATATGTGGACGGTATTCTGGAAGGAGTGGCGGATTCCCCGGAGAAGCATGACAAATATATGCGCACCATTGCCGCCAAAGCGGGGGAGATGGATCATCTGATCGATGAATTGTTCTTGTACTCCAAGCTCGATATGCAGAAGCTGCCGTTCTCGTTCGAATCCGTTCCCATCCTGCCTTATTTAAAGGATTGGTCGGAGGAGCTGAAGGTGGACCTGGACAAACGCGGGGTTGATCTGGACATTGAGCTGGGCGGCGGAGAAGAGATCCGGGTCTCGATTGACCGGGATTCGTTCAAGCGCGTTCTGGGCAACATTATTCAGAACAGCCTGAAATATATGAACAAGCCGGCCAAGCAAATAACGGTCCGCACCCGCCTGGATCAGACCGGCTTTGTTCTCTCCATTGAAGATAACGGCTCCGGAATTCCGGCGGAGGCGGTGGAGCATGTGTTCGAGCGATTTTACCGGGCGGAGGAGTCGAGAAATACGAATACCGGAGGCAGCGGCCTCGGTCTTGCCATTGCCAAGCAGATTATCACGGGTCATGGAGGAGCCATCTGTGCAGAGAGTAAGGAAGGAGAGGGCACAACCATCTCTATCACTCTCCCGGCCCAGAAAGGAGTGGATTTACAATGAAGCGAACCGTTCTGGTTGTGGAGGATGAATCTGCCATTGCGGAGCTTGAGCGGGATTATCTGGAGATGAGCGGATTTCAGACCGAAATCGCCGTCGACGGAGAACAAGGACTGCATCTGGCTCTGGGCGGCAAATTCGATATGATCATTCTGGATGTCATGCTGCCCAAGCTTAACGGCTTTGAGGTATGCAAAAAAATACGCGCGGAGCTGGATATTCCAATCCTTATGGTGACCGCCAGACGGGAAGATATCGACATTGTGCGCGGACTCGGGCTTGGAGCTGATGATTACATCACCAAGCCGTTCAAGCCTTCCGAGCTTGTGGCCAGAGTCAAAGCCCACTTGTCTCGCTACGACCGCCTGAAGGGAAGCGGAGCTTCGTCAGCCGAGCTTGAGATCAGAGATTTGCGGCTCGATCCCGATTCCCGCCGCGCTTTTATCAGGGACGAGGAGATTGTCCTGACCACCAAGGAATTCGATTTGCTCCATTTTCTCGTGCTGCACCCGAATCATGTCTTCAGCAAGGATCAGCTCTTTGAGCGGCTATGGGGCGTCAGCGCTTTGGGGGATACCCAGACGGTTACCGTGCATATCCGCAAGCTGAGGGAGAAAATTGAGGAGGATTCGGCCAATCCTGTCTATATTGAGACGCTTTGGGGAGCCGGATACCGGTTCCGCTCCTGAACTATTGCACTTAGAATGAATATAGCATGCAGAACGAATACCGCATGTAGAATGAACAAGCAACGAGCCAAGGCCCATCCCCGGATGGGCTTTGTTTTTTTTGGTATGGCGGAAGGAATTAAGAATTATTTAAGCGTCTGTTCACAGGCACTTTAGATTTACCCGTTAGGCTTGTATTGCGCGAACAAAAGCAGGAGGGGATTGACGTTGAAGCAAACAGGCTCTCTAATTTCGGATGAACATGCATTAAGGAACAAGGTTCCGCAAGTCACACTTTTCTTCTGGTTAATCAAAATGATGTCCACCACAGTAGGGGAGACGGCCGCCGACTTTTTAAATTTCAATCTGAATTGGGGACTGACCAACACAACCCTCGCTATGAGTGTTCTGCTGCTGATTTCCCTGTATGTTCAGATGTCTGCCAAAAAATACGTGCCCGCCCTTTACTGGCTCGCGGTTGTGTTAATCAGTGTCGTCGGTACGCTGATATCCGACAATCTGGCGGATAATCTCGGAGTCCCGCTTGAGCTGTCGACCGTACTCTTTGCTCTGGCCCTGCTGGTGACTCTTGTGGTGTGGTACAGAAGCGAGCGGACCTTGTCGATCCATTCCATTACCACACGAAGACGCGAGGCGTTCTACTGGCTGACCATTTTGTTCACATTCGCCCTGGGTACTTCTGCGGGAGACCTTGTAGCGGAGAGCTTGGGTCTTGGGTATCTCGTCTCGGCATTGATATTTGCGGCGGTAATCGGAGTAATTGCGCTTGCGCACTATCGCTTTAAGCTGAATGCGGTAACCGCGTTTTGGCTGGCCTATATTCTGACCCGTCCTTTGGGAGCATCTCTTGGGGACTATTTATCCCAGCCACGCAGTGAAGGCGGTCTTGAACTGGGTGCAACCGGCACCAGCGTCATTTTTGTAATCCTCATTTGCGGGCTTGTTGTTTATTTAACGAAGACGAAGAAAGATCAACTCGTGCTTTAGACTTAGTTAACCATCCCTTTACGATTATAAGTTACAGTCAAGAAAGGCCGGTTAGAAAGAAGGGATCTTTCTTTGAATAGGACACCAGCAGTGCTTATCGTGACCTCCAAATTTGGGGATGGACATGTCAAAGCGGCGGAGGCGATCAAACAGGCTTTTGAAGCCCAAGGTATCGACCAGGTTCATATTGTTGATCTGTTCGCCGAGGTTTTTCCGCGGCTGAACGAGCTGTCCCGAAGATTCTACCTGAACAACTCGTCCTTTGCGCAAGAACTGTACGGGTTCATTTATGAGACGACGAGCAAGATGAAGCCGGATCGGACCTTGGGGAAGCTGCTGCATTCTCTGGGAAAAATGAAAGTCCGGAGGCTGCTCGACCAGCTCCGTCCCGATCTCATTATTCATACGTTTCCATATTTGGCCGCCGCCCAGATCAGCGGTGAAGCAGGGAGCCAGGTGCCGGTATTCACGGTCCTGACGGATTATGTCGTGCATGGGAGATGGGTTCATCCCTATACGACCAAATATTTTACCGCTAGTTCGGCAATGAAGCAGGACCTGCAAGCAGTCGGGGTACCGGGCGAGAACATTGTGGTCAGCGGGATTCCCATCCGGCAGCGGTTCACACAGCTTCTTAACCGTGAAGAAACGCTGCGTGAGCACGGGCTTGACAGCAGCCGGCGCTATTTTCTTCTTGCGGCAGGCGCTTACGGCGTTCTGTCCAATATCGGAGGATTGATCCGGTCTATCCTGGACAATTCCGATTACGACCTGATTGCGGTCTGTGGAAATAATCATAAGCTGCGCGCGGCGATGGAAGCGAAATTTAACGGCGATCACCGGGTGCATGTTCTGGGGTATACCGACAGGATGCCTGAGCTGATGAGCTTCTCCGATGGCCTGCTCACGAAGGCGGGCGGGATCACACTGACGGAGGCGATGGCCAAGTCTCTTCCCGTTATTGTCTATCGTCCGCTTCCGGGCCAGGAGGCGGGCAATGCCAGGTGGCTGGCAGGCCGGAATCTGATCGATGTGGCGAAGAACGAGGAAGAGCTCATTGCAGCGATTCGCCGGCTGGAGCAGCCCGTATTCCGGGAGGAGCGAAAGCGCGTGATGAGAGAGTATGCCGGCAATTGCTCCTCGGAGCTTATCGTTGACGAAGCGCTGCGGGCTCTGGAGCTGCGGCAGCCTGTTCGCCAATCGTCACCTGAATATATGGAAGGGCAGGCGAAGACCGCTCATGGATATTAACAGAACGAATGAAGGACAATCGCGGGCATTTACCGGACTGGCCGTTATTCTGTTCCTGACCGAATGGATCAGAGGGGCCGTATTGGTCTCTTATTTGCCGGCTTATGCGATGACGGGCTTGGGGCTTTCCACTTCTGCCTTGGGGATCGCGGTTTCCGTCCACTATTTGACGGACAGCCTCATCAAAGGGCTGGCCGGTTATTTGTTGGACCGGTTCCCGGCGCGGCTCGTGCTGCACGGCGGATTTATCGTCGGATTTACCGGACTTGCCCTGCTGCTGACAGCGCATAGCCCTTGGCTGTTAATAGCTGCCGCTGCGCTAATGGGAGCAGGCTTCTCCCCAATCTGGATACTTTGCATGAGTCAGGTGAAGGAAGATAACCGGGCGCAGCAAATGGGCACGCTCTATATGTTCTGGATGGCCGGTCTCGGTCTGGGTCCGGTTACAATGAATCTGATCGTCGGTCGAAGCATTCCGCTGTCGCTCACCGTCATTGCCGGCGTACTTGCGGCGGGATGGATTACGGCGCTCCTCGTGAAGATCGATCACTGCCAGATAGCGCGGGTAAAGGTCTCCGCAGCGGAGCAGTTAGGCGCCTTGTGGAGCAAAGTGAAAAAAGGCGGCTTCCTGCTTCCCGGGATGCTCCTGCAGACGACGGCGGGCGGCATGCTGGTGCCTCTCCTGACAAGCTTTGCCGTCCAGCATGTCGGTCTGTCCCACTCCGAGCTGTCAATCGTGCTTCTGATCGGCGGCGGCGGTGCGGTCCTCCTGCTCGTTCCGATGGGCAAATGGTTCGACCACACCGGAGGAAGATGGTTCCTGGTGTCAGGATTCGGAGTGTTCGCGGCGGCCTTGTTCGCGCTGACCTCCGTCAGCACCTTCACGGGAGCTGCTGCCTTATCCCTGCTGCTGGGCAGCGCCTATGCGGCGCTTCTGCCGGCATGGAATGCCTTGATGGCACGTTATATTCCTGAAGAAGCGGTCGGAGTCAGCTGGGGCCTGTTGTCTTCCGTAGAAGGACTCGGCGTCGTGATCGGTCCGGTTATTGGAGGATGGCTGGCAAGCTATGGAGACGGCCTGCTCCCTTTCAAGGTCAGCGCGTTCCTGTTCGCAGTGATCGGGCTTGTCTATCTAATGTCTCCTTCCCTCGACTCAAGACCTGCACAACCCGTATTGCAACCAAGCAGAAAGGAGCTTAGATAAAATATGCATAATACTGTTATTGCCATCATTCAAGGCATCGTGGAGGGGCTGACCGAATTTCTGCCTGTATCCTCGACCGGTCACCTGATCTTAAGCGGACAGCTCCTTGGATTCACGGGAGATAAGGCAGACACCTTCGAAATCATCATTCAGCTGGGCGCCATTCTGGCTGTAGCGATCATTTACTGGAGGCGGATACTTGGCCTGCTGGGGCTGAAGACCGTGGAATCCGGTGAGGCGCTTCAGAGCGGTCAACAGAAGCTGAATCTGCTTCACGTCATTCTTGCCTGCCTACCGGCGATGGTGCTCGGGCTTGCCCTTCATTCCGTAATCAAGACGTATTTATTCTCTCCTTATACCGTACTTGTAGGGTTGGTGCTGGGTGGGGTATTCATGCTGCTTGGTCAAAAGAAACAGACCGCTGTGCAGGCGGCGACGATCGACCAGCTGTCGTATAAGCAGGCTGTGGCGATTGGCCTGTTCCAATGCCTGTCGTTATGGCCGGGCTTCTCGCGTTCCGGAGCGACCATTGCCGGCGGACTGCTGGCAGGCGCGAGCTATAGCGCAGCGACCAACTTCTCCTTCCTCATCGCCATTCCGATGATGATCGCCGCAAGCGGCTTTGAGCTGCTGAAGAGCATTCATACGCTGAACGCGTCCGATGCCGGTTTCTTCCTTACCGGATTTGTTGTCGCCTTTATCGTGGCGTTCCTGGCCGTCATCACGTTCTTGAAGCTGCTCGAACGGCTTAAGCTTGCTCCTTTCGCCTATTACCGCTTTGTGCTGGCTGCGGTATTCCTGGTCTATCTGCTGAGTCAATAAGCGGCTTCGAAACAGCAAAGCGATATAATGCCAATAACTGAACAAACCGAGGGGAGTTTCCTCTCGGTTTATTGTCTTTGATATCCCGGCAAAGGGCGAATTAGTATAAAATATAAACCAGTGTCGAGTATCCGAATTAGAGAAACAGGAGGAGTGGAAGTGAACGCCATTTTCGAATTAAGGAATGTGTCCAAATCGGTCATGGAGCAGGAGGGACAGCCGTCAAAGCGCTTGTTCTCCAATATCACGATCGAAATCGGGCGTCCGGAACGGATCGCCCTAATCGGGGCGTCGGGACAAGGCAAGAGCACCTTGCTGCGGCTGATGGCTTTGCTGGATGTGCCGGATGACGGCGAGCTGAAGCTGAATGGAAAAGCGTCCCGCGAGATGGACCCCCGGCATTGGAGAATGGAGGCGGCTTATGTCGCTCAGCAAGCGGTGATGCTGCCTGGAAGCATTGAGGATAATCTGAAGACGGTCAGCGTTCTTCACGGAACTCCATATAACTCGGAGCTTGCCAAGCGGCTGATTGAACAGCTCGGTCTGGATTATCTGGACCCCGGCAAGCAGGCGTCCGATTGCTCGGGAGGCGAGAAGCAGCGGATATCGCTCATCCGGACGATGCTGCTTCAGCCCCGCATCCTGCTGCTGGATGAAATCACGGCCTCCCTCGATATAAACAGCGCCCGCAAGGTTGAGGAAGTGCTGATGAAATGGCATCTCGAAGAGGGCGGGTCGTACATATGGGTTACTCATGATCTGGAGCAGGCCCAAAGAATCAGCGATAAAGTCTGGGTCATGAGCGGGGGCGCGCTTCAGGAATATCCGAGCGAATCCTTCTTTAGCGTGCCGATAGACATGCTGGCGAAGCAGTATATACAGTCCACGGAAGGAAGTCTGCCGCAATGACGATAACCGCGCTCAGCTTTACGCTGCTGTTTGTGTTCGGAACCATGCTGGTTTCCATTTGGCAGAAGCTTGGTCTGGAGAAGGATATTATGGTCGGGACGATCCGAGCGGCGATTCAGCTTCTGGCCGTTGGATATGTGCTGCAGTTTATTTTTCATGCCGAGCATGTCGTCTATATCCTGATCGTGATCTTCATAATGATTGCCGTCGCCTCATGGAATGCGGCCAAGAGAGGACGGGGACTCAAGGGGCTGGTCTGGAGAATCGCGGTCTCGATCGCCGCCTCCGAGCTGCTGATGATGGGTGTCATGTTGGGGCTGCATATCATCAAGCCGACTCCCCAATATATTATTCCGATCAGCGGGATGACCATCGGGAGCGCCATGGTGGTGTCCGGGCTGTTCATCAATCATGTCAAGCATGAGATAGCGCGGAGCGCAGGAGTGATCGAAACGCTGCTGTCGCTGGGCGCGACGCCCCGGCAGGCGATGCAGGACGTCCGGACAAGAGCGGTGAAATTCAGCATGATTCCAACGATTGACGGAATGAAGACGGTGGGCCTGGTGCAGCTTCCGGGTATGATGACCGGGATGATTATCGCCGGAGCGAATCCGGTTATCGCTGTGCGGTATCAGATTCTCATCGTCTTCTCCTTCACCTCTTCCGCCGCGATTACGAGCATTCTGCTAAGCATGCTCATTTACCGGCTCTTCTTCACCTCCGATCTGAGGCTCAAGCCGCTGAGAGACGGCAAGTAGACGGTTCGGCCGGTGCCGGTTACGGGCCTATAAAGGTTGCAATTGTACAAAAAGAGGAATCATGCCTCCATCGACCACCCGGAAGGGACAGCTATAGAATAAAGATGATCTGGCTTGAAACGCCATGACCATCATTCAGAGCTGAGAGGATGTATTGCATATGCGCACACCGTTTATAGGTCCCGATAGGACAGAGACGGAGCTTCCGGGACGCTTCGGATATCGTCCGTTCTGTTATCAAGAAGGGGTAGAAGGGGTAGACAACAGGTTCAGCTGCCAGGATGCAGACATGATTGCACAGGGAGGCGAGTCCTAAGATGCGGATTTTCTTGCAGGGCGATTTCTCCCCGCTGGCGGCGGGGCTTCCCCGTCTGGCCGGCCGGCTTGACGGAATCGTGCTCGTTGAAACAGAAGAGGGAGCAATCCCTCTGGTATGGGAGAAGCGAGAAGGACCCCTTGAGGCAGAGTGGGATGGCAGCAGGGGAATGATCCGGTATGAGCAGCCCCATCACGGCTTCCGCGCATTCGGATTATGGGTGGAGAGAATGCGCAGCGGGGGAGTCGGTCGGGAGCTGTCCCAGCTTTCCTTTTTGATCCGGGAGACGCCCTGTTTCGATTCGGCAGGTCTGATGATGGACGCTTCCCGCAACGCTGTGCCGACCGTCGCCTCCCTTCAGGAAGCGATGATCACGATGGCATTGATGGGGTTGAACCAGCTTATGCTGTATACGGAAGATACGTATGAGGTTGAGGGCTATCCTTACTTCGGCTACATGCGGGGGCGATATACGCAGCAGGAGCTTCGCCAGATTGACGACTGGGCGTTCACGCTTGGCATCGAGGTGGTTCCCTGCATCCAGACGCTGGCGCATCTCACCGAAGCTTTGAAATGGCATTATGCCGCAGGAATGCGGGATACTTCGGATATTTTGCTGGCAGGTCAAGAGGAAACCTACGCTTTTATCGGGAGCATGATCCGGGCCGCCTCGGCCCCCTTTCGCAGCCGCCGCATCCACATCGGCATGGACGAAGCACATCAGCTCGGGCTGGGACAATATTTGAAGGACCACGGTTACCGGAACCGGTTCGAACTGATGAACGAGCATTTACGCCGTGTGGTGGGGATCGCGGAGAGCTTCGGTCTGTCGCCGATGATCTGGAGCGATATGTACTTTCGGCTGGGTTCGCGCAGCGGGGACTATTATGATCCGGACGCTGTCATTCCGAAAGAGGTCATCGAGAGCATACCGGAGGGAATCGGCCTCGTCTATTGGGATTACTATCATAAGGAGCAGAGCTTCTATGAGACTTTCATCCGCAAGCATCTGGAACTCGGGCGGCCGGTTACGTTCGCCGGCGGAATCTGGACCTGGAACGGGATTGCCCCCAATACCGGAAAAATGCGCTCCGTCACAGGCCCCGCGCTGCTCGCATGCAAAAAGCTCGGGGTGAGCGAGGTAGTCGCAACGATGTGGGGGGACAACGGGGCGGAAACCCCCTGGATGTCCGCATGGTACGGGCTGCAGCTGTATGCGGAGCACGCTTATGCCAAGCAGGTGGATGAACGCCGCCTGGAGGAGAGATTCCGCTTCTGCGTGCAGGGCGAATCGGCGGACTTCCTGTCACTGGGCCGGTTCGATGAGACGCCGGGGATCGAGCCCGGCAACGGCCAGGAATCCAACCCTTCCAAGTTTCTGCTCTGGCAGGACGTACTGATCGGCCTCTATGACGCCAATGTTAAGGGGCTTCCGCTGGCGAACCACTATAGGCAGCTCGCAGAAGATTTGGATCATGCGGCTGAGCGAAATCCGGCGTACCGGAGTATGTTCGAATGGTACGGCATGCTGGCGGACGTTCTCATCTCAAAATGCGACCTGGGTAACCGGCTGAAGCAAGGGTATGATTCGGGCGATAAGCCGGGACTCATGCGCCTGGAGCAGGAATTGCTGGGGTTGATTCCCCGAATAGACAGCCTGCGCCGGCTGCATCAGAAGGTATGGTTCGAGGCTTTCAAGCCGTTCGGCTGGGAGGTTATCGACATGCGGTACGGAGCGCTTATGATCAGATTGCAGACAGCCGCCGACCGGCTGCATCAATATCTCGACGGCAGCGTGGCTTCGCTGCCCGAGCTGGATGAACGGCGGCTTCCCTTCGATTCGGAGTGGGGATACAATAACGGAACATTGGGAAGAGGGGTTTATCACCGGATCGTCAGCGCTAACTGTCTGTTCAACCCGGTCTGATCGGCATTAACACCCGAGGTTCCGCCATTCCTTGGGGGATACTTTTTTCAATCGCTTGAACATGCGGCTGAAGTAGTAGACATCGCTGAAGCCTGCCGCAATGGCGATTTCGGATACGTTCATTCCGGTGCTGCGGAGCAAGTCCTCCGACCGGTTAATCCGGACAAGATTGATGTATTCGGTGATCGTCTTATTCGTCAGCTGTTTGAACAGCCTGCTGAAGTGGACACGGCTAACCCGGACCAGAGCAGCGAGCTGATCAACCGTAATTTTCTCATGATAATGATCATCCACATATTGAAAGACGGAATGAAATCTCTCCAGATCCTGCTGCCGGTGGCGGTATGCATCCGCTTTGGCGGCAGGAGCTACATATTTGCGCACCAGCAGAGACAGCAGCCGATACAGATGCGATTTGATCGACAGCTCATAGCCAAGCAGGCGTTCATTCAGCTCACGAACCAGAGCAATCATGCAATCGGCAATATCGGCATCGCGGGAAATCAGGTTCTCGAACAGGATCAGGTTGCGGGCAATGGGAGTTATAAATTTCTTCTCAACGGCGTCGACGAAGTGGCTTTGGAGCAAGGAGAGATCAGCAATAAGACAGTAGTAATACAAATCATCGGCGGTGCTGATTCCGTAATGCAGCTCATTGCTGTTCACGACAACAAGATCTCCGGCTTGTACGTGCAGCTGTAAGGTGCTGCATTCGATTACGGCGCTGCCTGTCTCCACATATATAAATTCGAGATGCTCATGCCAATGATGGGGGAAGAGCGTCTCGCCGCACTCATAATTGAAGACTTTATGAAGCTTCACCGGAAATGAAGGATCGGGCATCGGCATCGGTTCTTTTAAGGCAAGTGGCTTATGCAAGACATTCACTCCTCAATGCGTAATCAATGCGTAATATGCAGGGGCATCCTTCCATTTGAGTATAAACCGAAGTGCCCAATAAAGCGATTGGGGCGGGCTGATCCCGTTCGGCTGACCCTTAAGAAGATTGGACTTCGGGTTGTATTCATCCGGTACGGCTCGATATAATCAATACTGAAGTTCAAGCCGGATGGCCGGAGGAATGAGACCTTTACATGCAGATCAAGATCGGAATCATTGGAACGCGGGCGGTAACGGAAAAAATAATAAAAATGGTTCAAACCTTTCCCACCTTCGATCCCGTTGTGCGGATTGTCAGCCATGAGGAGGAGGCCGCAGCCTGCGCTGTGGAGCTGAGCAAGGAAGTTGAGGTCATTCTGCTATCGGGGCCATTGGCGCATTGGAAAGTGAAGGAAGTGCTGCCGGCCTCGATCCCCGTCCATTATGTTCCGCTTACCGGTGCAGGACTGTTCAAGGCGCTTCTGCATCTGGTGGCATTGGGGAAGCTAAGCGGTACGCTGTCTGTTGATA
Source organism: Paenibacillus sinensis (assembly GCF_019904155.1). Taxonomy (GTDB): domain Bacteria; phylum Bacillota; class Bacilli; order Paenibacillales; family Paenibacillaceae; genus Paenibacillus_AQ; species Paenibacillus_AQ sinensis. The sequence continues at coordinate 145,981 of NZ_JAHCMB010000153.1, read as the reverse complement.
CGTTAACCCAAACGATAGCTGCCCGTACCTTGCGTGATCTGGAACTGGAGCATATTCAGGTGGTTGTATATAACGGGCCTGCCTATTCTTCGCCCGAGGAGCTGATTGCCTTTCATCGCGAGCAGTCGGAGAAGTCGGATTTCGCCATGGCTCTGACCGGAGTGGAGCGGGTGGCCCAGCAGCTGACGGAGCTTCAGATTCCCAATGAATGGATGATGCCGTCCGATCAGGATATTATCGTCTCCCTGGAACGAGCCCTGCTGTCTACTGAATCGCGGCGGGGAAAGGAATTGCAGATTGTCGTTGGCATCATCAATGTCGATGATTTCGGCAGGCTGGTCATGAAATGGAACAGTGAGCATGAGGTGCAGAAGCTGAAGCTGGATATCCATCGAATGGTCCTCGGGTATGTGGAGTCGCTGGATGGATATTTAACATCTACCGGCGGGGATGAGTACCTCTTCTTCACGACACGGGGGATATTTGAGCGGGAGACCGGGGGATACAAGATGATTCCTCTGGGAAAAGAAGCGAATAAATCCTACGGCATATCCCTGAGCATCGGGATCGGATTCGGAATTTCCGCGAATGAAGCCGGAACGCATGCCAGAGCCGCGCTTCGCAAGTCCAAAGAGGCCGGCGGCAATACCTGCTTCATCGTCAGAGAAGACCGGACGCTGATTGGACCGCTCGAAATGGCGGATTCCATGGAGAAGGTGTTGCCGCCTGTGGAAGCCGAACTCATGAGAGAAGCGGAAGCGGCCGGGATGACAAGCGCCTATCTCAGCAGACTGATCACTCAAATGGCCCGCTACGGAAAATATGAGTATACCGTTCACGATCTGGCTGCCCTGCTCGAAATAACGGTCAGAAGCGCGCACCGGCTGCTCCTGCATTGGATAGACAACGGCCTTGTCGAAATATCCGGCATGGAAAAAGTCCCGAAAGGCAGACCCCGGCAAATTTTCCGGTTCTCTTTTTTGGTCGATCGAACACTTTGAGCTGGATCGGACTCTTGTGGTCGATCGGACTCTTGCGATAGATCGGACTCTTTTTGGAATAGACTCTGGAATAGGCTAGGCTCATTGGAATCGAATGAATTCTTAGAACGGGGGAAGCCCCGTTTATTTATTCTCTGTTTAAGGACGATATAAAGACCTGTCTTTATATAATGACTTTCAGTATGATAGATACAGGAAGACATTAGGGAGGGTGACCTGTTTGATTACTGTGGAGGAATTGGAAGACAAGCTTGCGGAGCCGTCGGATGAATTGGTGCATGAGCTGGCCAAGGTGCCGGGAGATATCGCCATATTGGGCGTTGGGGGCAAGATGGGGCCGAGTTTGGCCAAGCTGGCGCGAAATGCGGTCCTCAAAGGCGGACTGTCGAAGCGGATTATCGGGATTTCCCGATTCTCGAATGAGAAGGCCCGTGCCGAGCTGGAAGCTGCCGGAATTGAGACGATTTCCTGCGATCTGCTGAATGATCAGGAATTGATGAGCTTGCCGGATGTGGAGAATGTGATCTACATGGCGGGCAATAAATTCGGAACGACGGGAAGAGAGCATTTTACCTGGGCGATGAATACGTATTTGCCGGGCAGAGTCGCGGAGAAGTATAAGGACTCCCGAATTGTGGTCTTTTCGTCCGGTAATGTCTATCCGTTTACACCGGTTTCCAGCGGAGGAGCGGATGAATCTGTGACACCCGAGCCGATCGGCGAGTACGCTCAATCTTGTCTGGGGCGGGAGCGGATTTTCGAATATCATTCCCATAAGAATGGAACGCCGATGACTATATACCGGTTGAACTATGCGATTGACATGCGTTACGGGGTTCTGTTGGAGCTAGCCCGAGCCGTCTATGAGGGACGACCAATAGACTTGACTATGGGCTTTGTCAATGTCATCTGGCAAGGGGATGCGAATGCCATTGCGCTGCGCTGCTTAGCAGAGTGTACGAGTCCGCCGAGCCTGATGAATGTCACCGGACCCGAGACGGTGTCCATCCGGTGGGCGGCTTCCGAATTTGCCAAGCGCTTTGATAAAGCCGCGTTATTCGAAGGCACGGAGTCAGAGACTGCATTGTTGAATAATGCGGCCAAGTGTAATCAGCGGTTCGGGTATCCAAGCGTATCATTGCTGGAAATGATCGACTGGACCGCAGAATGGGTCAAGAGCGGCGGGGAAGTTCTGAACAAGCCGACACATTTTCAGGAACGGAAGGGGAAATTCTGATGAAGGCCTACAAGGCATTATCCGCCGAACTGCTGAATGCCCTGCATCAAGGGCTTGTTATTCCGGCTCATCCGCTGGCCCTTGACGAGCACCGCAAGCTGGATGAACGGCATCAAAGGGCGCTGACCCGCTACTATATCGCCTCCGGCGCCGGGGGGGTTGCGGTCGGTGTCCATTCCACCCAATTTGAAATCCGCGACAAAGAGCATAACCTCTACGAAACGGTGCTGCGGCTGGCATCCGAGGAGGTGGAGCGGGCCGGTCTTGCACGTCCATTTATCAAAGTCGCCGGTATTTGTGGACCTACCGAACAAGCGCTAAATGAGACCGAGATTGCTAGCAAGCTTGGTTATGACGCGGCCCTGCTCAGCATGGGAGGACTGTCAGGCTGGAGCGAGCAGGAAATTCTCAAGCGGACGGAGCTAGTAGCGGAGAGAATGCCGGTGATCGGCTTTTATCTGCAGCCTTCAGTCGGGGGCCGGATCTTCAGCTATGAGTTCTGGCGCAGCTTCGCGGAGATTCCCGGGGTTATTGCTATCAAGATGGCTCCATTCAACCGCTATCAGACGCTGGACGTGGCGCGGGCCGTATGCCATTCCAGCCGGTGCGATGAAATTGCGCTCTATACGGGGAATGATGACAACATCATTGCGGATCTGCTGACGACTTACCGGTTTGAGGTGGACGGCAAGCTTGTTGAGAAATCCGTTGTCGGCGGGCTGCTCGGTCATTGGGCGGTCTGGACGAGCAAAGCTGTGGAGCTGCTGGAAGAAATCAAGGGGATACGGGGCGGGGAATCGATCTCCAGGGAATGGTTGACGCGCAGCATTCAGGTGACGGATTCCAACGCAGCCTTTTTTGATCCGGCGCATCATTTCGAAGGCTGCATCCCGGGCATTCATGAGGTGCTGAGAAGGCAGGGCCTGTTAAAAGGGACATGGTGTCTGAATCCTGATGAACAGCTGTCAGAGGGGCAGACGGAGGAAATCGATCGGGTCTATCGCCAGTATCCGCATCTTCACGATGATGATTTCGTTGCGGCGCATCTTGAGGAGTGGCTGGAGTAGAAATAGGTCCGGATTCTGAATCGGTCATACAGGGCAAGCGAAGAAAGGCAGCGGATATGCGGATATATGGACCCCGCCCGGTTATAATTTGTAGAAAGAAGAAGCTGTCTCTCAGCAGGAATCTGCTTGGAGACAGCTTCTTTGCGGCATGCGCCGGAATGAATGGAGTTTATTACTGCGGCAACAGCTGCCGCAGCCCCTTCAATGACAAGGCGCTGCCGTCCATTGCGCTTCCGCTCGGCGGACGGTAATGCGTCTCGATGGTGAACAGTCCTGCATACCCACCCTTCATAAGAGCGGCCAATTGCTGCGCGTAATCGACGGCCCCACGGCCGATCGGCACGCATTTCCCTCCGGTATCCGGATGATAGACGGCATCCTTCAAATGAACATGGGCGATGCCAGGCTTCATGCTGTTGTAGCCTTCGGGGTAAGCCGGGCGGCCGAGGAATGCCTCGTTGCCCGGGTCCCACAGCAGCTTCAGCGCTGGATGATCGGCCAATGCCGCCAGCCGTCCGGTCTCCTCCGCGGAGCCGCCGTTGCAGCTGGGCTCATTCTCCAGCAACAGAACGGCTCCCCGTGAGTGTGCGATTTCAGCCGCTGCGTACAAATGTCCGGCAATTTCTTCGGTGTATGATTCCGGGTCATCTTCTCTCCAGAAGGAGAAGATCCGGATATACCTGGTGCGGAGAAGCTCCGCTGCATCCAAGGCTCTGTGCAGCAGCCGGAAGTGTCCGGCTACATCATGCTGCTCCAGCTGACCGAACTGATCGCCTTGTATCGTGGTCCTGTCCGGACTCAATGGACATTTAAAGACCGGCGAGGCCAGGGCGGACACGAACAGACCCCGGGACTCGATTTCCTGCCGCATGTTTGTCATTTCCGCCCTGTTGAAGTTCAGGATGTTCATCCCCTGCACAGAGCGAAGCTCGACATGACGTAGTTCATTTGCGGTAATCCAATCCAAAGCTTCTATTAAATATGGAGAAACCTCATCTGTCAAAATACCGAGCCGGTCCAGCAGCAGCTTCGCCTGCATGAATATCACCTCGCAAGTTAATGGGTTGATAACAGGGCAATTTCCTTACCGGAAGCGGAGGAAGCGTAAATGGCTTCGATGAGCTCAACAGCCAATGCTCCTTCACCGCCGCTAACCGGAGGATCAATTCCTTGATCCAGGGCTTGCAGCAGAGCTTCGAACTGCCGCTTATGGTACATTGGCGAGATGTCCAGCGGATTGGAGGAGCCGTCTGTCTCTAAGCTGCCTCCGAATACTGGACTCGGACTCGGTTCGCCTTCGACCGACCACTGCACGATGGACGATCCCGACAGTTTCACGCTCCCTTTCTCCCCGTAGAGATGAAGATAGGGAGGAAATCCGGGCTTCATGCTCGTGGAAGCCATAATCGTTCCAATCGCTCCGTTGACAAACCGGACGATGGCTGTGCCCGTATCCTCCGCTTCCATCCGGTGGGAAAGGGTGGCGACTTGCCCATATACGCTGCTGACGGGGCCCGCCATCCAGAGCATCAGATCAATCTGATGGATTCCTTGATTCATCAGTGCCCCGCCATCCATGGCGAGGGTTCCTCTCCAGTCCGACTGATCGTAATATTCCTGTGTCCGATAGTACGGCGTTCCGGCTTCAATATACAGCAGCCTGCCTAATTTTCCGGCATCGACCGCCCGCTTAATCGCAGCCACTTGCGGCTCGAACCTGCGCTGCGAGACGACGGACAGACTTAATCCGCGATCCGCCGCAAGCTCGGTGAGCTGCCGGGCTTCCTCGGCCTTCATGGCGAGCGGCTTCTCGATGATGGCATGCTTGCCTGCGAGAAGCACTTGCTGGCCGACCTGGAAATGCGACCCGCTCTCCGTAGTAACACAGACAATATCGATCCCGGGATGTTCGAGAAGCTGTCGGGAATCGCTCCAGCATTCACAGTGCCCGGATTCCAGGGCAAAAGCCTTGGCCCGCGCTTCCGAACGGCTGGACACACCGACCAAACGGGTGTTGTCCATTGACTGAATGGCCGTGCGATGAAAGCCAGCGATGCTTCCGCAGCCGATAATGCCAAATCCCCATTGCTTCATGAATGCGCCTTGAACATGTTCCAGCCGCCCATGGTGGGCGGATTGCCGGGATCATCTTCGAGCAGATCGGTATAATTCGCTGCTACCTTACGGAAAGCCAGCGCATACTCTTCGATACTCTCCGGGCGATAATGCTTGAACCAGGGGATGCTGTATACTCTGGCGGCAATTCCTTCGCTGACACTCAGGCCGGTATCCTTCTCCCGGACGTCGCGGAAGGAATTGGCGATTCGTGTTGGCCGTCCATGTCCAAACACATCGGCATCCTGAAACAGGCGGTGCGTATGCAGCGGAAGATTGCAGCCCGGGGAGCAAGCCTCGACGCCTTCGGCCCTTACCGCTTCGCAGAACCGGTACACCGACAGCCCGCCAAGCTCCTCCGGAACATAGTGGCCATGCGCTGCATACCAGCCGCCCATCAAGCTGTCAGATTCCTTCTCTGTCCGGTGGGCTTTGATCCCTGGAACCCCTTCGAGCAGATCCCAGAAGTAGTTCATGGCCCGGCGGATTTCGGTCAATCGGGCTTCGTAATGCCGCAGCTGTACGCGGCCTACCGCCGAGCTGAGCTGGTGCATCCTGTATTTCTGGCCGCCGAGGGGCAGGCCCATGAAAGGCCGCAGCGCGTCCGAACGGATTTCTTCATTAAAACGCTCATAATGTCCGAAGGCTATGGCTCTTTCATAGATGTTCCGGTCACTGGTGACCAGCATGCCCGCTTCACCGACGGCGAGTGATTTGCCCGCCATCATGGACATAGCACCTGCATGTCCGATCGTGCCGAGCGGACGGCCTTTATAGATGCCGCCATGGGCATGGGAGACATCTTCAATGACTTTCAGATTGTATTTCCGTGCAATCTCCATGATCGGGTCCATATCGGCGGGATAGCCGAAATAGTGGACGACGACAATCGCTTTGGTTCGTTCGCTGATCCGGTGCTCGATGTCTTTCGGGTCAAGACATAGGGTGACGTGATCGATATCGGCGAAGACAAGGGTCGCACCTAGCGAATAAGCCGGGACGCCGGAAGCCCAGTATGTGATGCTCGGGCAGATCACTTCATCGCCGATCCCGAGACCGCAGCCGTACATGGCCGCTTGCAGCGAAGCCGTACCGTTATTGAATCCGAGCGCATAGTCAACCTGCAGCCACTCTCTGAAATCCGCCTCGAATTGCTTCGTTACATCGGTTCCGGACATAGCGCCTCTCCGCAATACCTCCAGCGCCGCTTCTTCATCTTCCTTCGTGATGATGGGCCACGTAAATAAGTCGCCGGGATGCCCGGTTACGGCTTTGGGCCCTCCGAGCAATGCCAGCTGCGACTTGTTATTGGTCGTCATGATGAGCTTAACCTCCATAGGTGATGTGATGAATGTTCACTATTCATGTGGAGCCTGCAGCCGAATAGTTCTTCCGGTTTCACGGCTGAGGTTGGCGGATTCGATAAAACGGATGATTTCCAATGTTTCTTCGGGATTGATATCGACGATGCCGGTATGGAACATCCGGATAATCTGTTCCAGCATCGAAGCGTAGAAGGGCTTGTGATGATCGCTCATATTGGCATAGCGGGTAGTCTGATCGCCGTGCAGCAGGACGCCGAATTTATTATTGCCTTTGCGGTTGCCGCGAATTGTGCCCATTCGTCCGTCACCCCAGATCGCTGTGATCTGATCATAATCCTCGTTCATGACCGCGCTGACGCTCACGCAGCCTCGTCCCAGCACCTTGTACAGCATTTCTACAGCATGGATTCCGTACCAGAACAGCCCCGGCTGTGTAGGCTCAATCGCCATAGGCCCGTGACAATCGGCGCCGATTATCGACTCGGATTCCATGCTGCGAAGCTGTTCGGATAACGCCTCTCCGTAACGAAGGGAGGAGCAGCTCATCCACGGAACGCGGAACCGCTCTGCCGCTTCCAGCATCTCCCGGGCTTCCCGCGAGCTTAAGGCGAAGGGCTTGTCGATGAAGACCGGCTTGCCATATGGAACAATCCGCATGAACTGCTCCGGATGAATTCTACCATCCACCGATTCCAGCAGGATTGCGTCGCATGCCTCGGCAACGGCTTCCTCGGAGTCTGCGAGCTGGACATCATAATCACGCACTAACTCCTCGGTATAGCCTTCAATTCTGTCACGGCTGAGAGCGAAATCGGAGGAGGGTTTGCCGGGATAGGCGACCTGAATGGTTGCGCCGGGGATATGATGCGGATGACCCGGATCATTCAAAATTTCGGCAAATGCGGTCACATGAGACGTATCCAGACCGATGATACCGAGCTTCAGCGGCTTTGCTCTCATTTAGCTCAACCCGCCTTTAATCATATGAGCCGCAACCTTGGTGATGGCTTCAATGATTTCCTCGATATCGCCCGGAGTATAGAACTCGCTGATTCCTATGCGGACAGAGGTCTGCAGCACTTCCTCGGCGTGTGGGCAAATGCCTTTCTCGTAAGAAACCTCGGACAGCGTGAAGGGGTAATGCGTGCCGGGATAGGCTTCCTTCGTCTGAAACAGAGGCTGGAGGTACACGGGCTGGGGAATATACCCGCGCACACAGGAGATGCCTTCCGCATTCAGCGCGGCCACAAAATCATCCACAGAGCCTATCAATCTCTCCGTATCCAGACGAAACAGAAAGAACCAGAAGGAGCTTGTTCCGCCTTCCGTAATTTTCGGAGGATAAACACCGGCAATTCCGGAAAGGCCCTCAATCAGCATCGTCCCGTACTTGCCCCGCATATCGCAAATCCAGGTCAGCTTGTCCAGCTGGGCAATGCCTACGGCTCCCTGAAGCTCGGTCATCCGGTAGTTGGGCGCGATATGATGGATGTCCCGGCTTACGACATGATCGAAGCGCTGATAGTTTTTGTCGGCAAAAGCGTGGGTGACGGCATAATCATCCTCCCGCCCTGAATTAACGGTCACCATCCCGCCGTCTCCGGTGGAGATATGTTTGAAATCATTCGTGCTGAAGCAGCCGTAATCTCCAATAGTACCGGTCAGCTTTCCTTTGTAATAGCACATATAGCTTTGCGCACAATCCTCGATCACCTTCAGCTCATGCTTGCGGGCGATCGCCATAATGGCGTCCATGTCGCAGGGATTGCCAGCCAGATGGACGACGACAATAGCCTTTGTCCGTTCGGTGATGCACGCTTCTAGCGATGCCGGGTCGAGATTGTACGTATGAGGCAGAACATCCGCAAATACGGGAATCGCGTTCTGATACAGAATGCCGATAACGGTGCCCTGATCGGTGATGGGGCTTGTGATCACCTCATCTCCGGCAGTAACGCCTGCCGCGCCTAGAGCGACATGAATGGCAGCAGTTCCTGACGAAGTGGCGACACTGTACTTCACGTCGTACATTTCATTGAACTTGTGGAGAAATTGCTTGACCTTCTCGCCGTAATGATAGAACAGGGTTCCTTGCTCCAGTGCTTCCTTAAGTTCTTTTAGCTCAGCCTCTCCGAAACGGTTGCCGCTTCCGAAAGGGGTTGTCTTGGTCTTGGGTCCGCCATGGATCGCTAGATTATTCACTGTATTTATCCCTCCAAGGATGTTCGATTCAATACATATAAGTCGGAACTTACCGCAAAATAAAGCTTGCCGTCATGCAGGGCTGCGGCTCTTGCATAACCCGGAACACGGGTTATCCAATGTCCTCTGCCTGTCTTCACATCCAATTCCCAATACTCTTCACCACAAAAGGCGCCGGCTGTATGCTCATCCAGGGCCACAAGCCATTGGCAGCTCTGTCCAACCCGAACAGAAGTGACGAACTCTCTCTGGCTGCGGTCAAAAATATGGATTTCTTCGCCGGCGCAGCAGGCGACCCTGCCACCCAGGGCGGCGATGGCATTGCCGGCTACCTGATCTTTTTCAAATTGCCATTCCTGCATTTTGCCCTTCCCAGGCTCCCAGACGACGAATCGGCTCTGCACCTGCTGGGGAGGAAGGCCGCTTGCGCCGCCATTCGTTGTGAAATACAGGTATTCCTCATCCGCCGCCAGACCGGATACCTGCTGTCCCGGCACAGGGTCATACCAGTGCTCGACTTCGAGCGTGGCCGGATCGACCCGTGAAAGGCCGCCGCCATATACGCCGTACTGCGCAGACCAGCCGGTCCAGAACGCTCCATCGGGTCCACATACACTTCTTCCTTCGGGACGGATCAGCTCCGGGGCGACGGATCGGAGAGTACGGGGATTCAGGTTGTTCAACTGCTCCCAGGGTCTGGAAGGATCATACAGCACATGATCCCCTCCAACATAGGCGCTCAGGAACAAACGGCTATCCATGAACTGCATTCCGTACACCTCGCCTCCGGCATTGCATACGGAAGGTGAATTCCAGAAGGCGCCGGTGGAGGGATTGAAGCTGAATACGGTCTGGCCGAATCCGCTTGCACCCCACAGCAGCTCCTTGCCGTCCGATTGCAGCGTGAAGATGGCTGTAGCAGGCGCCTCGACGGGGATACGCTTCAACTCCACCTCCATAGGCTCCGCGCATGCCGAAGAATCTGCCGGTAACTCTGTGATGAAATACTCCTGTCCTCTAACCCCGGCTGCGCGATTGCCGCTTAAATGCCTGATGGGAACAGTCTGCCCGTTGGCTAAGGTGAGGTTCAGCAGGGGAATGTCCTGTTCATGGACAGCGCCGCCGTCTACGGGTAGCAAGGTAGCTGCATCGTAATAGGCAAGCTCATTCCCATGCTCTGTACAGACAATATGGTCGGTAACCCATTTGATCTGCTCTCCCGGCTTGCCGAACTCGATGAATCGACCGTCGTTAATCCGATACGCCTTCATTCCATTCGTGTCAAAGCCGTAATTCATCAAAATATAACCGGCCGCCTCCCCCCAGACCGGCCGGCTGTATTGATTGCTTCCGTTCTCGGACACCTTGCCTAGATTAAGTAGGGAGTGGGTCTGCGGATCGTACTGCATCAGCGAGCATCCCGGATAGGTTCCTCCATACACCTTTCCGTCCGAACCGAGCGTCATCCCCCAGAAGTAAGACTCCCCTTCGGATTCGAGAACCGGCGCCCATTGCCGGGTGCGCAAATCCAGAACATGCAGATAGGCCTGATCGACACAGGTCCCGACAACCAGCTTGTCGTTATGCCAGTTGACCAGTCCCCAGGCTCCCGGTCCGGCAGGAAGCTGGAGATTCTCTCCCTGACCCGTCAAGGTGTCGATCAGGATGAGGCTTCCGGTCTCTCCCATCGCATAGTTGGAGAGAACGAGCTTCTCTCTGCCATCGACAGGATCGAACAGCACTTCCGTCGCGAGGATATTAAAATTACGGCAGGGCTTCCCTGCATGGCTGTACAGCTGCTGACTCACATCAAGCCCGCCTTTCATCAAGAAATAAGAACAACCCAAGGCCGTATGGGGCCTTGGGTTGCGGTCCATTGCAGCGGTTGAAAATAAGTTTCGCCCGGATTACTTGCTCATGTTCTTATATCCGATCAATTCCTTGCCTTTCAGGCTGTCATTCATTTCTTTGATGATATCGGCCCCACCGCTCTTCATGTACTCATCCACCATCTTGTCCCAGTCGGAGAGAGGGGTATCGCCCATGATCATTTTCACTTGCGTATCGGTCACTTTATTCATCGCATCCGTGCCTTTACCGCTGTTCATCGTAGCGGAGAAGCCGGAATTGCTAGGGTCAGCATATTGCTCGAAATCCTGGTATTGCTGTTCAAGCTCTTTGACAAGCGGTTTGTAGAGCGGATTAGTCTGGAGCTCGGAGTACTTGTTGTCAAGTACGCTTGGAGCCCACATCACAGCATCGGGAAGATAGCTGGCAGGCATCAGCCCTTGATCCGGCTGGGAGAGGGTGACAACTCCGTTCTCGTAGGTGTAGCCTACGCCGTTCTTGCCGTTGCGGAAATCAAAATTCTCATTATCCGGTGTCTGCTGATCAACCGGAACAAAGGTGCGTCCGTAGTCGATCATGGAGAGAATGCGGTCGATCTTGCCTTCGTCACCGGCCAGCTTGGCGTTAAGAACAGTGATCCGGTAGTATCCCTTCTGTGCCATAAAGCCCTGGGAGCCGTCTGGTGCAACGAACGGCGGAATAGCGGAGAGCTTGGCATTCGGGTTGACCGACAGCAGAGAGTTCGCCAGATTCTCATCCAGACCGCGGATGCCGGTAATATAGATGCCGGCCTTGCCGTTGTAGAAGTCGGCTTGTCCCTGATCCAGAGTCGCATTAGCGCCGAAGCCCTTCGTAATCGCCCCTTGCTTGTACAAATCCGCGAACACTTTGACGGCTTCCTTGCGTCCTTCACCGATATAACCCGGGATAAAGTTGCCGTCCGCATCCTTATGGTACCAGGAGTTCAGGTCCCAATAAGCACCCATTGCATAGTTCGGATAGCCTCCGCCGCTCATCACGAGGCCGTAAGTATCGTCTTTGCCGTTGCCGTCGGGATCATCTTTGGTGAAGGCCAGCGCAACTTTTGCCAATTCGTCGTAGCTCGTCGGCATCTTGAGTCCGAGCTTATCGAGCCAGTCCTGGCGGATAGCAAAGTTCTGGGCAGCCGTATTCGGATAGTAGCGCGGAATCCCCCAGATCGAGCCATCCTTGTTCGTCACAGCCCCCCAGACTTCGGCGGGTACCATTTTGAGGGTCGGATATTTGTCGATGTAATCATTCAGCTTCAGGAAGGCGCCCTGGTCAGCCCACTTCTGGAGGGAACCGGCTGCCACGTATTCCTCGATTCCGAGAATATCCGGCATATCGCCTCCGGCAATAGTGGCGGACATCTTCTCCAGGTAGCCGTCATAAGGCACGATGGTCGTCTTGTAATCGACATTGAATTTCTCATTGATCATCTTGACGCCGGCTCCGTCACTCGGGGGGATTTTGCCATAGGTCATATCCATCATCGAGATCGTGTACTTCTTGTCAGATCCGTCAGAAGGTGCTGCCGAAGAGGCGGAATTATTGCCGGCAGGGGAGGTATTTCCATTATTTGAGGATGAACATGCCGCTGTTGTCAGTAATGCAATCAGGGTAAGTGAACTCAGAACCGTTTTATTAAGCTTTTCCATAGTAATAGATCCCCTCCGTAATAAATGTTGAGTCTGGATTGTCTGCGAGCTTCAACCGCTTAGCCTTTCACTGAGCCGAGCATCACCCCTTTGGCAAAATGCTTTTGCAGAAACGGATAGATGATGAGAATCGGAAGTGTAGCTATCAGAACAGCTGCCATTTGAACGGTCTGCGCTGGAGGCGGTTCCCGCAGCAAGCTGGATAACAAATTGTTGTCCGGTGGAGCGACGATGACGATCTGGCGAAGGACGACCTGGATGGTCCATTTAGTGGTGTCATTCATATACAGGATGACGTTGAAGTAGGCGTTCCAGGCATCCACCGCATAGAACAGGGCGAAGGCGGCAAGGGCCGGTTTGGATAGCGGCAGAGCAATTCTGCGGAAAATTTGCAATTCATTGGCTCCGTCAATATTCGCCGCTTCGAAAATTTCCTTGGGCAGCCCCTGGAAAAATTGCCGGATGACGATGAGGTTGAAGGTGCTGATCATACCGGGAAGAATTAGTGACCAGTAGGAATTGATTAACCCGAGATTGCGTACCATCAAATAGCTGGGAATCAAGCCGGGAGAGAACAATAGCGTGAACACAATCATACGGAGAATCAGCTTGGAGCCGGTGAACCGGAACGTTGTGGCAAAAGCCATTGTGCTCGTCATGAGCAGATTGACACAGGTGATGACAACAGTGAGACAGGCGCTGACGAGCATGGCCCGTCCGAATGTTTCGGTGCTGAAGATGTAGCGGTATGCGCCAAGATCCCATTTGGAGGGCCACAGAATAATATCCTTTTGCACAAAGTCCTGCATTGTCGAGAAGGATACCGAGAAAATGTACAGCAGCGGAAAGATCATACACAGGCATACGATACTGAGCAGGAGATAGTTGAAGGCGTTGAACCATTTGTCGGCTCTGGATTTAAAATGCATGGCAAGGCTCTCCTTTCTATTCAAATGAGGTTAGAACAATCCGTCATTGCCGAATCGTTTGGCGATTTTATTAGCGCCCAGGACCAGCACGAGGCCGACAACCCCTTTGAACAGGCCTACCGCCGTGCTAAAGCTGAAATCGCTTTGCTTGATCCCTTTTTCATAGACGAAGGTGTCCAGTACGTTGCCTATTTCCTTATTGAACGGGTTCAGCATGAGGAAGATTTGCTCGAAGCCTGAATCCAGCACGGAGCCGAGCCGCAGGATCAGCAGAATAACAATGGTGCCGCTGATGGAAGGCAGGATGATGCTCCAGATTCGTTTCCAGCGTCCGGCTCCATCGACAATCGCCGCTTCCAGAAGCTCATTATTCAGGGAAGCCAGAGCTGCCAGGAAGATGATAGTGGACCAGCCGGTCTCCTTCCAGATCAGCTCAATAATGACGATGGGCACGAACATATGCGGGTTAGTCATGAACGAAACCCAATTATAGCCGAGGCTTTCCAGGATCTGATTGATTATGCCTTCCGGCTTCAGAAAGATAGTGGCGATGCTGATGATGACGACCCAGGAGAAGAAGTGGGGCAGATACACAACGGACTGAATAATGCGTTTGACTTTGCTGTTGGCAACCTCATTGAGCATGATGGCCAGGAAAATTGGAGCGGGAAAGACGAACAGGATCTGTGTAAACGAAATGTATAGCGTATTGCGCAGCACTTTCAGCACTTCGGTATCTTCAAATATGCGTTTGAAATTGTCGAGGCCTACCCAATCGCTGGCCCATATTCCCTTAAAGGGGTTGAATTCCTGGAACGCGATCACATTTCCGAAGACGGGGATGATCTTGAAGATTAGAAAGTAGATAAGGCCGGGGAGGAGCAGCAGGAAAATATACCGCTCTCTCCAAAGCTTGCTGCGCCATGTCCGGGGAACATAACTCGATTCTTCATACGGTTTGGATCCGGTCAGTACCTTTGACAAATTCAATCTCCTCCTTGCCCGCGATATACTTTCTGCACATCACTCCGAACTTGCGCTCGAAGCTCTCCCCGGCGGCGGGTTCACGGCCGGTAACCGGAACATAGACAGCGGTCTGCTGCGGCAATGCCGATCCTTCCAGAATGGGGGCGCCGGTATCGTCGATGCCTGCAATCCACACATTCCGCCGCGCTCTCTCCCAGTCATTGACCTCGGCGATGGTCCAGAGCGCGAAGCCGCGTCTTCTGGCGCCGTCTACGACTTCGCGTATGGCTTGTCTGACCGATTCGAAACGGTGGATGTGTGCCTGGTGAAACAGAAAATGGGCAACGCCTTCCGCCTTCTCGATGGTATCGAGGAACGGATCGACGACACTGGAATCGTATAGCTCGGGGTGGTTCAAATCCTGGCTGAGAAAACCGATCTCAAGCACATCATAGAATCGGTTGCCCTCGGTAAAATCGCTGATTGGAAAGTAGGGATGGCAGGTGCCGAAGATCAGGCCGATATTGCCCGCTTTGCTTGGCCCTCTGGACTGGTCGGCTTCGATTCCATTGCGTTCGCACCAGAGGAATAATTCACCCCAGCCCTCGAAGCGGGTGTAGTGATTCTTATTGGAAGGAATTTTCGTGAGCCGGGCGGACCGCTTCAGCCATTGACTCTGATTGCGGAAGGCCTCTTCACCCCAGCTTCCTCCGTCCATTTCGAGTGCGTTGTAATGAAGCGAGAGTTCATGGCCATCGGCCTTCGCTTCGTCGTAGTAACGGGCGGAATAACCGGGCTCGAGCATACACCAGGTTGTCCGGATGCCGATTTGCCGGAGAAAGCTCAGCGCGGTTTCGGCGTGCCGATCTTCATTAAGATCGCTGTCATGCGAGATGGATAATACCGCCGGAATTCCTTCAGGCCAATAATTCAGAAAGGGAAGGGGGAGATTCTTGGCGGCGGCGGCCTTGATCAGATGACTGATGAAAATTTCCCGCCACCAGTCCGCGTAGGGATAAGCATAATAGCTCATGCCGGTCGGCGTCTGCAGCCGGTCATATTCCCAATCCATCGCGCAGCGGTCATCCGCCTTCAAGATGTCCTCCCTGATCGGAATGGTACCGTCCGGGGAGGCAGAACCGTCATCGAAGACAGGTCCTGTTCCCTGCTGCAGGGCAACGATGGTGAAGGGGATGTCCACCGACCAGCGCTCGATCGATCCTTGTCCGACCGGGATGGACAACAGCGCCGGTCCGGCTTCTGCGCCTTGCGGTCTGCCCTGGTGCAGCATACCGGACACCCTGGCAGCGGAGTTCTTGTCGAACACCCTGGCAGCGGGGTTCTTGTCGCTATGGAGGCTCCATGGCTTCGCTGCCAGGAACCGCAGCGGAGAATCATTGAACTCCGGGAGCGCCGCGTATCCCGAACCCGTCGGCCGGTCCTCGTAATATCCGAGCTCCTCGGCTATCATGTTCAGTCCGGCATACGAGATTACCGTGCCGCCGTTCTCCGCGTAAGCTCTCAGCTTGCTTCCATTCTCCCGGTTCTCTTCGCAAAGAGCGACGATGAGAAGATCCGGCTGGTCGCTTAATGCCTCATCCAGAGTCTTGAAGCTGCGATAGGGGATTCGGTGCTGCTCCAGAAGCTCCTCTATAAATCCTTCAAATGCATTGACGCCGTATCGCCATCTTCGCAATTGAACGGATTGCTCATTTACTACTGCCAATTTTGCAAGGCCCATCTGATGTCACTCCTTTTTTTGTGTGCAGCAACCGCGAATTACATGGAAGATAACGTAACATATGTAACAAATTAAAAATGGTATAGGTTTAGTACCGATTCCATTATAGCATGAGGATATGAAGAGAAGTCAACCACCAATGTTAAGGATAATGACATTGAAATTGAAAAAAGCCGCTGAGCTTACTCAGCGGCTTCGATATGAGGGGGTTCGGAGGAGGCGAACAAACCTTGCAGTCTATGGGCGAGTTCATCGGGGGCATCAAAACCGGCCCAGAATTTAATCATTTCACTATGCAGAATCTCGGCTGCCGAGTTCGGAAGAAATTCATGCATGAAGTACAGATGCTCCGGATTGTCCTGGGATAACCCGAGGGCTCCAAGTTCAAGCTCTGTCCACACCTCATTGTTGACCTGCGGGTAGATAGACAGAAATTTGGCTTCGCCCGCCATTCGCATCTGAAAATCCATCCGCATCGAGAATTCAGCGAACAGCTTGGCCAAATTCGGATTGCCGCTCGTCTGTGGAATCATCATCCCGTTCGCGATCGTGAGATTCCCTTTATGGGCATGCGGATTCATGGGAATCGGAATGACCGTAACGGGGAATCGGCCGTTGTGCATGCCGGTAGTCAGGGTTGTGGTCAGAAACATGCCGAGATGGCCCTCGTCGAACAGCTGGGCCAACAGCTCCCAATCATTGATCGCTGCGGCCGGGCAAATCCCGTCTTTATAGATCATGGCCTGGATATAACGGAGAAATTCATCGAGTCCGTCTATATTCAGTGTGCCCGAAGGCTCCTGCTCAAGCGAACAGCTGTATTTTCTGGCGAGTACCGGCCAGCGGTACAGGGAGGAGGACAGCCCCAGACCATAGATATCGCTTTGTCCATCCCCGTTGGCATCCCTCGTTATGATTCGGGCCGCTTCCGTGAACTGCTCCCAGCTCCAATCCTTCGTCGGCAGTTCCAGACCGTTCTCGGCGAACAGCCGGGGATTACAGGCCATAAATACCGGGGAGTAAGTAAGCGGGATCGCGTACTGTCGGCCTTCATGGCGGAACACATTAACGAGCTGATCGTTGTTCACTTCCTGCTCCGGTATGATGTCCTCAAGCGCAAGGAACTCTTCCAGCGGAAGATGCTGCATATCATGGTCGCTGATAATCACCAGATCCGCCCGGATGCCGAAGCCCGACAGATCCTTTAGCAGCTGTCCGTTGCGCAGTTCGGTCTTGAACTCTCTGAACTCCACATGCGGATACTGCTCCTTGAACATTTCGATCAATATGGGAAGCGCCTTTCTGACATAGGAGGAATCGTTGGGACAAATGATGTTGATGACATTGGCTTCATGCTTGGTAATGTCCAGATCCTTCGCAACCATAGTCCCTCTGCCGACCATCTTGATCAGAAGACCTTCATTCGTAAGCAGCTCCAAGGCCTGGCGCAAGGAGTTTCTGCTGATGTTGTACAGCTGGCACAGTTCTTTCTCGGGAAGCAGAAACTGGCCGGGCTTCAGAAAGCCGGACAAAATCTCCATCCTTAAAATTCCTGCCATTTCAATATATCGGAATTCCTTGTTATTCAACCATACCCCTCCAATTAGGTCATCCAAAATCAATTCTAGAAAACCATTATAATATGCTGGGAAAAATAATGGTACAGGTTTAGGACAAATTTGTCCCATTTTCGTTGACACTTTGAAGTTTGGGGTGCTATATTATTTTCTAATTCAATCTGTAAAACAAATTTTCAGTATAAAGAAAAAATGGAGGCCTGTCATGAAAGGGAATATACCGGTTATACCAACACCGTTTGTAGAGGGCAAGATTGATTATTCCGGCTTTGAGAATTTAATCAACTACACATCCGAGTATTTGGATGGATATGTGATTGGAGGAAGCACAGGCGAATCGCCGGCATTGTCTGCCGCCGAACGGATTGAAATTGCTCAGTATTTCGCCAAAGCTGTCCCGGACAAGCATGTCGTGATCGGCCTCGGGCATACCAACTTGCAGGAAGCGGCCGGCATCGGCAAGGCGGCGGCGGATGCGGGAATCCGCTCGGCGCTTGTGCCCAGTCCCTATTATTTCCCGAACTCGCTGGAGATGGTGAAGGAGTATGTGGGAAGCCTGGCGGAACAGACCGGCTTGCAGATTATTTTCTACGACAACCCGGTAACGACCAACACCTTCTACACCGCCCAGCAGCTGATCGAACTGGCGGCAGCCGTCCCGGCGATCAAGGCGATCAAGATGACCGATCACAACATGGGCAAGATTCGCGCGCTGAAGCAGGATAGCGGACTGGCGGTATTCGGCGGAGACGATATTATTTGCTACCGCGCAATCGAGGCGGGAGTGGACGGGAACATGATCATTGCCCCGATTGTTTTCCCCAAGGAATTCAAGGAAGGCTGGGATTTGTACCAAGCGGGAAGACGGGAGGAGAGCTTCGCCGTATTCTCCAGAACCATTCTCCCCTTCATTCATATGTTCGGTCCCGGGGATGAAATCCCGACCACCAAAGCTCTGTATCATCATCTGGGCTTGTTCAAAAGCGCCGAAACCCGGCTGCCGCTGCTTCCTTCAGACGAGCAGCGCGTGAGCGAGACGCTGCTGGGCTATCAGTATGGGCGGAAGGGATAGCAGGACGGGCAATCCCGGCCATACCCTAAGGCATGCAGGAACGAACGGAGGAGCCGAATGAAGAAATGGCTTGATCTCACGGGGAAACTGGAGAACGGCATGTGGAATTACGGGAAGCCGTTTCCCGACATTGCGGTGCAGCGGATTGCGTCGCTTGAAGCCGATGGCTACGAGGGGCATGCTTTTCAATTGCATTCTCTTGCGGGGACTTATCTGGAGACGGCCAATCATTTGTTCGAAGGCCGTGAGACTATCGGCGACATTTCCCTGGATCGGCTGATGCTCAGAGCCTGGGTGGCGCAGCTTCCGGACAAGCAGCCCTTGGAGCCGATTACAGCGGATGAGCTTGAAGAGGCAGCAGGAGCGGCGGGGAGTGTTCCTGCACCGGGCGACGCTCTGTTGATCGCAACGGGCTGGGATGCGTATTGGAACAAGCCGGGCTATATCGAGGCAAGTCCGTACTTGCTGCCGGAAGCGATGGACTGGATTATCGAGCATGACGTGGGCCTGCTCGGACTGGACATCACTTCTATCGAAGACCCGCGCAAACCGGCTGCCGAAATGACACTACTCCAGCGCTATTACGCCAAGGACCGGCTGATGATGGCTCCACTTGTGTCACTGCGGGAAGCGGGGCAAGGGCCGTGGACCCTTGTGGCACTCCCGCTGCATATTCCGGGTGTCTGTGCCGCTCCTTGCCGGGCCGTTCTGTATCAGCCCTGAATCCGTCAGGCTCCGAATCCCAGCTTGCGGGATATCGCCATTGCCTGATCGCGCAGCTGCTGGCCGAACTTATCGAAGGAAATGCTGGGCAGCTCGCTCCTGAGGGCGGTAATTCCGAGGGAGCCGGCTGTCGCGCCGGTATTGTCGAAGATCGGAACGGCAATGCAGCGGATTCCCGCTTCGCCTTCCTCGTCCTCGATGGCATACCCCTTCTCCCGGACACTGGCCAGAAAGGACTTGAAGGCTTCCGGTGTCTGAAGGGTATGCTCCGTAGTCTTGGGCATTCCGTGCTTCCGGATCGTCTGGTCCAGCTGCTCGTCCGTCAAATAAGCCGCCAGCGCCTTTCCGACAGCCGAGTTATGCAGATATTGGCTCTGTCCGGTCTGTGTGGAGAACTGAACAAATCCCGGTCCGTTCACTTTATCAATATAGAGTGCTTTGTCATTCTCCAGAATGGCCAGATGCACGGTGAATTTCATATTCGCTGCGACCCATTCCATCTCCGGTCTGGCTGCCTGGCGGATATCGAGCTTGGCTAATCTCTCCATGCCGACGTTGTACAGCTTCAGCGTAAGCTGATATTTACCCTCATGCGTCTTCATCACATATCCGAGGTTCTCGAACTCGCCAAGAATTGTGAAGATTGAGGATTTAGGCATTCCGTTCCGTTCGTAGATATCGGTAACACCCAGGGCTTCCTTGGAGGAGGCCAGCATTTCCAGAATAGCCATTCCTTTGGCCAGGGCAGGTACACTATACTGTTTCTTCATAAAAAGATTGGATCACACCTTTTCCGTATACTGAAAATACGAACTGCAGACTTAATTAAAACATATTATCCAGATGGTAGCAACGCTTGATATGCTCCATTTTACAAGGAATATTAGCAGGATTCGTATATTTTACGGGTTTCTGCATGGTGAAATATCGTTTTTTATATTGAAAAGGAGGGCTTCCATTGAAGTTATTCTTTACCGGAGATGTGGACGGATTAACCGAAGGGCTCAAGGAATTGGCATCCGAGGCAGGGATGGAGCTCTCAGCAGACGGCAGGGAAGTAAGGGTAGTTCGCCATCCGGAGCCGCGGATTATCGTGCAGGCCAATGAGGGAGGTCTGTCTATTCAATATCAGCGAAAAATCCACTTCTTCCGGGCGGCCGGATTGCTGATCGAAGCGCTCCAGAGCCGAAGCGAGTTCAGGATTGAAGAAGTGCCGCAATTCGAGATGAACGGTCCGATGTTCGACGTGTCCCAGGGCGGCGCCGTGATTCGCGCGGAATCGGTAAAAGCCTTCCTGCGCCGCATGGCCTTGATGGGCCTAGATATGATCATGCTGTATGCCGAGGACAGCTTCGATTTGAAAGATCATCCCTACTTCGGCTATATGAGAGGACGTTATTCGCAGGCGGAGATCAAGGAAATGGATGACTATGCCGATCAATTCGGCATTGAGATGATTCCCTGCATCCAGACGCTCGGCCATTTGGCGGATGTGCTGAAATGGAATGCCTATGCCGATATCCGGGATGATCTGGAGACGCTGCTCGTCGGCCATGAGCGCACGTATGAGTTCATTGAGCAGATGCTCATTGCCGCTTCGGCCCCGGTCCGCTCGCGGCGCATACATATCGGCATGGATGAAGCCTGGAAGCTGGGCCTTGGCGAGTATCTGGTTCAAAATGGCCTGCATTCCAAATTCGATATTATGAATGCGCATCTCAAGAGAGTCATGGAGATCGTGGATCGCCTGGGACTTTTGCCGATGATGTGGAGTGACATGTACTTCCGCGCCGGCTCGCCCAAGGGAGACTATTATGACAAGGATTGTGTGATTTCGGATGAGGTCATCGCAGGCATGCCGGATCATATCCAGTTCGTGTATTGGGACTACTACCACTATGACGAGGCCTTTTACACAGACTGGATTCGCCAGCATAAACGGTTCGGATCGACGCCGGTCTTCGCCGGAGGCATCTGGAACTGGAAGGGGTATGTGCTGAACTACGGAGCCACCTTTGCTTCGACCAATGCGGCGCTGAATGTGTGTAAGCGCGAAGGGGTAACGGAAGTGATTGCAACGCTGTGGGGCGATGACGGCACGGAATGCGACTGGTTCTCCGCGCTGCTGGGCCTCCAGCTGTTCGCCGAGCATGGCTATGCGGCGGAGCTGGACGAAGACAAGCTGAGCCGTCGCTTCCATTATTGTACGGGAGCCCGAATGGATGACTTCATGGCGATCAAGAATGTGGACGAGCCGCCGGGAATTCAGCCGGGCAATCTGGAGACGTATAATCCGTCCCGCTATATGCTCTGGCAGAATGTCATGATGGGCCTGTTCGATGATAATATACGCGGGCTTGATGTGGCCGGACATTATGAAGCTCTCCAGGAGCAAATGGCTCTCTTCGCAACGCGGAATGGCGCGTACGGCTTCGTGTTCGAGGTGCTCGAGCGGCTCTGTGCTGTGCTTGCCCTGAAGGCGGACGCGGGCCTTGCAATCACGGATGCCTATCTCGGCGGAGACAAGCAGGCTCTTTCGAATATAGCGCGCGAGCTGCTTCCGGAAATCCGATTGCGGGTGGAGAAGCTCCGTTCCTATCATCTGGAGCGCTGGCATGTTGTGAACAAGCCGTTCGGCTGGGATATTATCGACCTGCGTTATGGCGGGCTGCTGGCGAGTCTGGATACGGCGGCTGCGCGAATTTCCGCTTATCTTGCGGGCAGCGTGGACCGGCTGGAAGAACTGGAGGAGCAGCGGATTCCCTATCAGGGCCAGGAGGGTATGGTTGATTGTTATCTGTACAAGCATATGCCGACACCGAGCCGGATTTCACAGTAGACGAACGTATGCCAGAGGAGCGCGAGACTGGTGAACGGAAGGCGGACGAACGGAGCTGGGCGAACAGAAGGCGGACGAACGGAAGTTGGGCGAACAGAAAGCGGACGAACAGAAGGCGGACGAACGGAAGTTGGACGAATGGAAGGCTAGAGGGAGGAGGCGAACCGATGGAGGACAAGCTTCAGGGTGAAAAGATCAGGATCAGGGAATGGGTGCAGCTGAATCGTGAGCGGGTGATCGAGATGCTGTCCGAGCTGATCCGGCATGATACGGTCAATAAGGTGATCAGCGGTACGGAGAAGGAGTGCCAGGAAGCATTATGCGTGATGATGGCAGAGCTTGGTCTTGAAGCCGAGCTGTACGAGCCGGAGCAGGTTGCCGGGTTTCACGAGCATCCGGCCTATTATCCGGGGAAGGATTATAGCGGTCGGCCTAATGTCAGCGCGGTGTGGAGAGGAACAGGCGGGGGCAAATCCCTGCTGTTCTCCGGCCATATCGACACGGCGGCGGTTGCGCCTGGATGGCAGGGTTCCCCGTTCCAGCCGGTCATCTCGGGCAGCAAGCTGTATGGGCTGGGCGCCTATGATATGAAAGGCGGGCTGGTCGCTTCAATTCTGGCGGTGAAATGCCTGATGGATCTGGGGCTGCGGCTGAAGGGGGATGTGAGGATCGAATCGGTCGTGGATGAAGAATTCGGCGGCGCCAACGGAACGGTGGCAGGCCGGGCGCACGGGATCACCGCCGATGCGGTTATCATTCCCGAGCCAACCAATCTGGCACTTTACCCGGCGACCCGAGGAGGAGCCTTGTGGCGTGTGACTTTCAGAGGGACTACGGGACTGTCCTTCAACGGCGAGGAGATTCGCAACCCGGCGGTCGATGCGGCGAGATTCATTCTGTTCCTGGAGCAGCATGAGGTGCTGCGCGCCGAAGCGGAAGGCCCTGCTCCGTGGTATTCCGGCCGGAAGGAACAGCTTCCGATCATCGTTACGCGGCTGGAGGCCGGGGATCTGAAGTCGCCGCTCTGCGATGTCGGACCCGTTGAGTGTCATGTGGACATCTGGGTGGAATGTTACCCGGGAGTGGATGAAGATCAGCTTCGCGAGGAGCTGCTGACCGGCTACCGGGAATTCTGCGGAAAGCGGTCCGGTGAAGATACCGCACTGCCGGAGTTTACGCGGATGATCCGCTTCCTGCCGGGTAGTCAGGTGGCGGCGGATTTTCCGTTGATTCCGCTGCTGGCCGGGGAGATTGAATCGGCAACGGGAAGAGCGGCCGAAGTGACCGGCTCCCCGTTCGCCTGCGACGCATTCGTCTTCAATGAATACAGCGATTCTCCGGCGCTGATTCTGGGACCGGCAGGCGGCAACGCCCATGCGCCGGATGAATATGTCGATCTGGACAGCTTGTCTGTCCTGATCGAAATCTATGCAGGCGCGATGCTTCGCTGGTGCGGATCATCAGCCGGTGAGTGATTCTGTGAATCGTGTAAATCATGTAAATGTTGTGTATATACCAGCAGATAGGAGAGATGACGATGAGACAAGCCATTTGCACCAGTAATGCCTCTGTCGGAAGCGGACCTTATTCCCAGGGGATTGCCGCTGGAAATATGCTGTTCATTTCCGGACAGGGACCCCTTGCCGGGGATGGAAGCATCGTAAGCGGAGATATTGAAGCGGAAACCAGGCTGACCATGGACAACATCAAGGCGATCGTGGAGGCAGGCGGATGTACGATGGACCATATCGTGAAGGTGAATGTCTTCCTGGCCAGCCTTGCCGACTTCGACCGCTTTAACGCGGTCTATCAATCTTACTTCGAGAGCCCGTTTCCGGCGAGAACCTGCGTGGAGGCCGGATTGGACGGGATTAAGGTGGAGATCGACGCCATTGCATACAAGCCGGAATAACGGAAGGGAGAGAGTGCCAAATGCGGCGTTTTGTTAATTCAACAGCACTTGTAACGGGTGCGGGACAGGGAATTGGCCTTGCGATTGCGGAGCGCTTCGCGGAGGAAGGCGCGCATGTCATTCTTGCGGATATCCAGGAAGCACTGCTGCTTCAAGCAGAGGAACGCTTCAAGGCGCTGGGTTATTCGGTGTCGTACCAGGCGCTGGATGTGTCCCGTTCCGACCAGGTGGACAGAATGGTTGAGCGCATTGTCCGGGACGGGAGAAGTATCGATATTCTGGCGAACAATGCCGGTGTGGCCTGGGAGGAGTCATTCCTTGACATCAAGGATGACAACTGGCGAAGAATGATGGATGTGAATTTGAACGGCATGTTCTATGTGGCGCAGCGGGTCGCCCGGCAGATGAAGGAGCAGGGCAGGGGGGCGATTATCAATATGTCCTCCACCAATGGACTCGCGGGGGAAGCGAAATACGCGCACTACAATGCCTCCAAAGGCGGGGTCATAATGCTGACGAAGACCATGGCGGTGGAATTAGGCGCTTCGGGGATTCGCGTAAATGCGGTCTGTCCGGGCTATATTCAGACCCCGATGTCGGAGGCGATCGATGAACCCGAGTTCGTCAGCCGGTATATTCAGAACCACATCCCGCTGGGCCGTGTTGGCGAACCGAAGGACATTTCCGGCGTGTTCGCTTTTCTCGCTTCGGCGGATGCGGCCTTTATCAACGGCGAATGCATCGTCGTAGACGGCGGACAGCTGGCATTTTAAGGACAAAAGGAGGGGATTGCCGTGAATCAATACGAACTGGATACTCCCTGTATTCTCGTCGATTACAGTAAGCTGCTGGCTAACATTCACCGTTACCAGCAAATTGCGGACGATGCCGGGGTTGCTCTACGGCCGCATGTCAAAACCCATAAAACACCGCAAATTGCCCATCTGCAGGTTGAGGCCGGGGCTGTAGGCATTACCGTTGCCAAGCTCGGAGAAGCCGAGGTTATGGCGGACGCGGGCATTCGCAATATAGTGATCGCCTATCCCATTGTCGGCGAAGCGAAGCTGGAGCGTCTGATCCGGCTGGCGAAGCGCGTGGAGCTTGCGGTCGCCTGCGACAGCTATGAGGTAGCTGCGGGAATCTCGGAAGCGGCGATCAAAGCGGGCATCGTTATTAAAATGTGGGTCGAGATCGATCCCGGCTATGGCCGGGTGGGCGTGCAGCCTGGGGAGAATCTGCTGCGGCTGGCCGAGTCGCTTGCTCCGCTGCAGGGAATCCGGGTAACCGGCGTGCTGGAATTCGCCGGGCATTCCTATGATGCAGAGACTGACGATCAGCGGAAGGAAGTTGCGGTCCGGGAGGCGGAGGCCGCTGAGAGTGCGGCGGATGTTCTGCGGGGCTGCGGCTTCCCCGTTGAGACGGTCAGCGGAGGCTCAACGCCTGTGAGCCGCTTCGCCTCGCTGATGGAAGGAGTCACGGAGATTCGCCCCGGCACTTATGTATTCGGGGATTTGACGCAGGTCAAAGCCGGAGCGCTTGATCTCGGGCAATGCGCATTGACGGTGCTGGCTACGGTTATCAGCCGTCCCGCTCCCGACCGTGCCGTCATTGACGGCGGGACCAAGGTGTTCACCATGGACGGGGAAGACTCCGTCATCGGAACCGGGCGCGGCTTCGTTGTCGGACACCCGGATATTAAGGTGGCCTGGTTCAATGAAGAGCATGGCGTGTTGACTCTGCCGCCTTCGGAGCAAGGGCTGAAAGTTGGGGACAAGCTGGAGATTATTCCTGTCCACTGCTGCGCCGTCGTTAATATGCTGGATGAACTGAACATCGTACAGGATGGTCAGGTTAAGGATACCTGGACGATTGCTGCAAGAGGCAAAGTCAAATAAGCGCTACAGCAGATTTGGAGGAACGGACTTGGCAAATCAGCCGGAATTACTCGTAGACGAGCTGGCGCTGCTGGGCGAAGGGCCGCTGTGGCTGCCGGAGAGCAAGACAATCATATGGGTGGATATCGAGGGAATGTGCATCCATCTGTATACGCCGGGAACGGAAGTGAAGGAAGTCATATCGGTTGGCGAGCGGATCGGCGCTGTTGTTCCTGCGGCGGACGGGCGCATGGTCTGCGCGCTGCAGAGCGGATTCGCCTACCTGGATTTAACGAGCAAAAGTCTGGAGCGAATCGCCGATCCGGAAGAAGATCAGCCGGAGAACCGGTTCAATGACGGAAAATGCGATCCGGCCGGCCGCTTCTGGGCGGGGACTATGCCGCTTGCAGGCGACAGCCCGGACGGGGCGCTGTACCGGCTGGATGGCGACGGCAAGATCAGCACAATGCTTGTCGGAGTGGGCTGTTCCAATGGTCTCGCTTGGGATGCCGAAGCGACTACTTTGTACTATATTGACACGCCTACTGGCCGGGTCGATCAGTTCGACTATGACGTTCTGACCGGCAACATCAAGAACCGGCGGACAGCCTTTCATCTTCCGCCCGGCCAAGGGTCTCCCGATGGAATGACCATCGACCTCGAGGGCATGCTGTGGGTGGCTCATTGGGGAGGAAGCTGCGTGAGCCGCTGGAATCCGGTTACCGGGAAGTGTCTGGAGACTGTAAGTCTGCCGGTGTCCCAGGTAACCTCCTGCTGCTTCGGCGGGGAAAACCTGGATGAACTGTATATCACATCAGCGAGAGATGGCCTCAGCGAGGAGCAATTGCAAGATGAGCCGCTTGCGGGCGGCATCTTCAAATATACACCCGGAGTCAGAGGGGTCGCGGCAAATGTCTTCAAGAACAGGTAACGGCGGTGGAAAGAGCACACAACCTTACGCGGCGGGCGGCAGTCTGGCTGAAGCGGGACGGAGATACCGGTGAGAGCGGCCTATGAAATGAACAAACTTGCAGATTCCGGGAGCATCAGGACCGTATTTTTCATCTGCTGGATCACATACACCTCGACGTACATCGGCCGGCTCAATTTCAACGCAAGCATGGGAGAGATGATGACCTCCGATCATTTCAGCAAGTCACAGCTTGGACTCGTGGCGGCAGCCTTTTTCTTCGCCTATGGCATCGGCCAGTTCATGAGCGGCATTCTGGGTGACCGGGTATCCCCCAAGCTTCTGGTGTTCCTTGGACTCGCTTGTTCTTCGGCATTGAATCTGGCGATGGGGATCAGCTCAACCTATGAAATGATGGTTATCCTATGGTCCCTCAACGGGCTGGCGCAGTCCTTGACCTGGTCGCCGATGGCGAAGCTGATTGTCGACAGGCTGCCGAAGAAAGAGAGCTTCAGAGCGCTGGCGGTCCTTACGACCACTGTCCCAGCCGGTACACTAATCACCTATTTGATGTGCTCCTTGCTTATTGATTATTCGGGCTGGCGGACAGTGTTTTACATGGCGGCCTTCCTTATGCTTCCCGTTGCCATAGTCTGGTATATCGTCATCTCGAAGCTGGAGCACAAGGCGGACAGCGGCGGATTCACGGAACATTCCCCTGCTCTAGCCGCAACCGGCACACCCTCTCCTCTTCATCATACGCCCCTGTATACGTTGTTTGCGGCTTCCGGGCTGCTGTTCATTGGCATGGGAGCCATGCTTCACGGCATTTTGAAAGACGGCATTATGACCTGGATGCCCACATATCTAGCGGAAGGATATCATACCGGCTCTTCGCTTGCGATCCGATTAACGATGGTTCTGCCGGTTATTAATCTGGCGGGTGTGTATTTGGCGGGTGTGTTCAATCGAAAGATATTCCGGAATGAGCTGGTTACGGCAGCGTTCCTGTTTGCTCTGACCGTGCTGGCTCTGCTGGTTCTTATAGGGTATGGGAAAAATAGCTTGCCGCTGGCGCTCCTTATGCTGGGTATCGTCACTTCGGCGATGCTGGGGGTGAATGCGATGCTGGTGAGCTTCGTGCCGGTCTACTTCCGGGAGAGCGGAAGAGTATCGACCGTCTCCGGGCTGCTAAATTCGGCAACTTATGTGGGAAGCGCTCTTTCCAGTTATGGAATCGGAGCTGTTGCCGAGCAGTTGGGCTGGGGCTTCACCCGGTTATCATGGTGTGTGCTGGCATTGGGAGGGGCTGTGGTCTGCGTAATCGCGAGCGGCCGCTGGCGGGCTTTTACGAGGAAGGCATAATCAGGAATACGAAGTCGAAGAAGTTGAAGGAGTGTTCATATGAAGCTTCAGTATTTAGGCACGGCGGCGGCGGACGGATGGCCCGCTCTTTTTTGCAAATGCGAGTCTTGCGAGGCGGCTAGAAGGGCAGGCGGGAAAAATATCCGCACTAGGTCCCAGAGCATTATTGATGACTGTTTGCTTGTCGACATGCCGCCGGATACTTACTATCATGCGCTGAAATACAATCTGGATCTATCGGCTATCGGGCATATCCTGATCACCCATTCCCATGAGGATCATTTCTATCCGGCGGATATGATTCTGAAGGCCGAGCCTTATGCCCATCTGGGAGCAGCGAAGAGCATTAGCGTGTATGGCAACAAGGTGATTGTGGACATGCTGCGGCAGGCCATGGACGGCAGCGGGATTGAGGATATCGAGGATTATATCAATCCGGTATATGTGGAGCCTTTTGTGCCTTTTGCGATTGGTCCGTATACGGTAACTCCGCTGCCCGCCTACCATATGCCCAACGAAGAATGCTATATCTATTGCATCGAAAAAGACGGCAAAAGGCTGCTCTACGGTCATGATACAGGGGTGTTTCCGCAGCCGACCGCTGAATATATTGCCCGGACTTTTTTTCATTTGGTGAGCCTGGACTGCACGTTCTGTTTAAGGGAGTGGGAGCACGGCCATCTGGGGCTTCCGAATAATGCCGAGATCCGAACACAGATGCTAAAGCAAGGCTCTGCGGATCAGAGCACAATGTTCGTCATCAATCATTTTTCCCATAACGGCTACACCATTCATGATGATCTCGTTCCCTATGCGGAAAAATTAGGCTTCATCACGGCGTTCGACGGCATGATTATTGAGGTTTGAGGTTTGGGGCTTGGGGTTTGAAACAAAGTGAGGAGTGACTGAAGGATGGCGGTTGTTGAATGGAAAGGATCGCAACTGATCCAGGACGGAGAGCCGATTCAGCTCCTGTCGGGAGCGCTGCATTATTTCAGGGTGGTGCCCGAGTATTGGGGTGACCGGCTGCTCAAATTGAAGGCTTGCGGCTTCAATGCCGTGGAGACTTACGTGCCATGGAATTTCCATGAGCCGAAGCCCGGGCAGTTTCGCTTTGACGGCATGGCTGATGTGGAGCGCTTCATCCGGATGGCGGGGGAGCTGGGCTTGTTCGTTATCGTCCGCCCAAGTCCTTACATCTGCGCGGAGTGGGAGTTCGGCGGGCTGCCTTCATGGCTGTTGGCGGATTCGGAAATCCGGCTGCGCTGCTTGGATGAGAAATTTCTGAGCCGGGTGGACGCTTACTATGATGAGCTGCTGCCCCGGTTAAAGCCGCTGTTGTACACCAATGGCGGACCGGTCATTGCGCTGCAGATCGAGAACGAATATGGCAGCTACGGCAATGACCTCCGGTATTTGGAGCATATCCGCCAGGGAATGATTAAGCGCGGAATGGATGTCCTGCTGTTCACCTCGGACGGTCCAACAGACCATATGCTGCAAGGCGGTTCGGTGCCGGGGGCCTGGGCCACTGTGAATTTTGGGTCCGGTACGAAAGAAGCCTTCGCGAAGCTGCGTCAATATCAGCCTGATCAGCCTCTGATGTGCATGGAGTATTGGAACGGGTGGTTCGACCATTGGGGAGAGTCTCATCATACGCGGGACGCTGCCGATGCAGCCAAGGTGTTCGAAGAGATGCTGGAGGAGCAGGCATCGGTTAATTTCTACATGTTCCATGGCGGAACGAATTTCGGGTTCTGGAACGGGGCGAACTGCCAGCTGAAGGATCTGTATGAGCCTACGGTTACGAGCTATGACTATGATTCGCTCTTGAACGAAAGTGGCGAGCCGACGGATAAATTCTTTGCAGTGCGTGGCATCATCGCCAAATACAAGGATATCGGCGAGCTGAAGCTGCCTGAACCGATTGGCACGAAAGCGTATGGCGAGGTTGCGATGACCGAGCGTGCGCCGCTGTTCGCCCAGGCGGACCGGCTCTCTGCCCCTGTCCGCAGAACGAATCCCGAGCCGATGGAGATGCTGGGCCAGGATTATGGGTTTATCGCATACAGCACATGGATTTCCGGCCCCAGAGAGAAGCAGCAGCTTGTCATCCAGGAGGTTCGGGATCGTGCGCTGGTCTTTCTGGACGGGAAGCTTCAGGGTGTGCTGGAGCGCGGGAAGCCGGAGCTGTCGGTAGCGTTCGCAGTGCCGGAGGAAGGCGCGGAGCTGACCATTCTGGTTGAAAATATGGGGCGGATCAACTATGGACCGTATTTGAGAGACCCGAAGGGGATTACAGAGGGAGTGCGGCATGGATTTCAGTTTTTGTTCGGCTGGACGATTCACTGCCTCCCGCTTGAGGATTTATCCACACTGCAATTTGGCGATGTGTCAGTCGATGAATCTGTCGATGTATCTAGCGATGAATCAGTATTGGACAGCCCGTCCTTCTACCGGGGATATTTTGAGGTTGAAGAGGCGAAGGATACCTTCCTTCGGCTGGACGGCTGGAGCAAGGGAGTCGTCTTCGTAAACGGCTTCAATCTGGGGCGGTACTGGAATATAGGTCCTCAACGCCATTTATACGTGCCTGCGCCTCTTTTGCGCCAAGGCAGCAATGAGCTTATAGTCTTCGAGCTGCACGGAACCTCCCGTGAGGTAGTAGCTTTTGTGGATACGCCGGATTTGGGTCCATCGGATGAACAAAAGTACGAGGACTGAGAGTGCCAAACTGTGCTGAAAATAGGACATCAATCTCTTCCCGATTAGGAGGGAGACATTGTTCGGGGAGAGCTTGATGTTAAGTGATATGACATAGAAAGCTGCTTATTATTCGGAAATGGGATGGGTTTAGGATAAGTTTCTCTTTTTTACGACAAAATTAAGCATTTTTCGAGGAGTTATGACAGCTTTTCTGACGAAAATCCGTTGACGTTCATTGGCTTTGGGTGATATAGTATCCTCAGATTTAATAAGTGGAATTTATTTTCAGTATACTGAAAATCAAAAAAATGATCGGAGGGGATTAAAAAACACTCTACTGTACTTGTAATAGTTCGCTTCATATCAAATGTGAATTTTATCGAATGATGAAGGCTGTCTCTTCGGAAGATGTGGAGAGCCGTGGAGGCTGCCGAGTGAACCGTAAATGATCATGGGGAGGTTCTGGGATGAGGAAAACGTTCAGTGGATTTATTGCGATTCTAATGGCTGTCATGTCCATATTTACATTCACGCCGCAGGGGAGCGTGCTTGCAGCAGGCGGCGGGGAGACGTATTACGTCTCCAATGAGGGAGCGGATACGAACACCGGCAGCGCCGATGCACCATTCAAAACGCTGGCAAAGGGTGTCTCTCAATTGCTGCCCGGCGATACGTTAGTCATTAAAGCGGGCGAGTATACGGAAGCGCTGCTGGTGGATGGATTGGCCGGAACCGCGAACGCTCCGATTACGATCCGCGGAGAGGCCGGTACGAATATAACGGGAAGCGCTTATGTTAACGCTCCGTTCTGGAAGAACTTTACCCTCAGCATTACGAACAGCCAATATGTCAACATCAGCAATATCAACTTTACATTTGGCGGTACACCGGAGTCGGGTGACAGCTACACCGCCGGAATAAGCGGAGTGAAGAATGTTAAAGTCCAGAACAGTTATTTTGCCGCCAGCGGCCCCGCTTATGCCGTATTTTACCTGAACACGAACAACGAAAATCTGGTGATAGACAGCAACTATGTTGAAGGCTCGGATAATGCCTTTTACGGCTACGGAATTAACAATACGACCATCACCAACAATATCTTCACTGAATGGTGGACCTTTCATTTTGAATCCAGCACCTCGACAAATAATGTAATCAGCAATAATGTGTTTGCCGGCGCAGGCGAGCATTTCTACGGTGGAACTTATGAGAACAGCATCATTACCAATAATATTTTTCTTGGGAATCCATCGATCGCCCAGGGCAGCGGAAATACAGTCGGATATAACAGTGTTACGAGTGACAGCCTGAGAACCTCCACCACGGATGTTGTGGGCACAGCAGCGGACACTTTCGTATCAGACAGTGACTATCATCTAAAAGAAGGCAGCCCCAGCATTGATTCGGGCACTTACACCGGGATGCCGCAGACTGACCGTGACGGGAATGAGAGATACGGCCCTGCCGACATTGGAGCTTATACGTATGGCAAAATCTTTTACCTGGATGCCAATGCATCAGGCGGTGGAGACGGCTTAAGCGAGTCAACTGCGTTTAACAACCTGAATGATGCGAATTCGGCGCTTGAACCGGGCGTTACGCTGCTGGTTAAACCGGGCAGCTACGCCGGGACTCTATCCATTACGGGAACCGGTGCGCTGGATACGAAATCCATCACGATTCGCAAGCTGGGCGAAGGCACAGCCAGCATCGATGGCGGCTCAAGCCCGGCGATATCATTGATTCATGCTGCGAATGTGAGCATTGAAGGACTGTCGCTGACAAGCAGCGGAATCTCCGCAATTGTCGCTGACGGTGCGGTCCATAGCGAAATTTCCGGTTCGACGGTTACTGGCGCGACCTACGGTATTGAAATTGCCGGAAATACCCGGGGATCGAAATTGTATAACAATACCTTTAGTCAGCCTGACGGAAGCGGGATCTGGTTGAAGGATTCCACGGATAATCAAATTTTCAACAACATCTTCGACAACCAGACCGGTATTCGGAACGAGGGCGGCAGCTTTACCGATACCCTGATCATGAACAATGTATTTGTATCCCATGGCAGCGATGGAGCCAATATTGCGCTTGCGGAAACCAATACGGGCAATACCATTGCCAACAATATTTTCCGGGCGGAGGGACCTGCGGCTATTTCAACAGTTGGTTCAGCCGTGTATTTCCTGGATGCCGAATCGAACAATACAGTTGACTATAATCTGTACGACAGCACCAGCTCGCTGGCAGGCAAGCCAGGGAATGAAACCCACAGTATATATGCCGATCCTTTGTTTGTGAGTGCTTCAGACTATCATCTGCAATTGGGCAGCGCAGCGATCAATGCGGGCACGGATGTGAATGCCCCGGCACTTGATCGGGATGGCAGAGGGCGTCTCGGCACAACGGATATCGGAGCCTATGAATATTCGGGAGATTCCACCGCTTTCTACGTAAGCAATCAGACTCCACAAGGCAAGGATATACAGGTGGATTCGACGATAGAGTTCACGCTATCAGAACCTGCAAATGCGAATAATGGTAATTTCACGAATAATATTTCGGTTACAACAGTCGTTGACGGCAGCACGGTACAAGTACCTGGCAGCTTCAGTACGGCGGATCATGACGCGGGAACTATGATTACTTTTACACCGGACAACCGCTTGAATTATGACGCCACCTATACCGTTACGATCAGCAAGAATCTGATGAGCACGAACGGCAATTATCTTCCGGCCGACGTCTCCTGGAGCTTCACCACCGAAGCTTTTATTATGAATGAATATTACATTTCTCCAAATGGCAGCGATGCTAACTTAGGAACGATTGACAGCCCCAAGAGAACGGTGTCGAGCAGCCTGATATCCAAATTAAAGGCAGGGGATACGGTCTACTTCAGGGAAGGCACGTATAACGGCGTTATTGTGCTGCAGACCTACTCGGGTACGGAGGACAAGCCGATCACCTTCAAGAGCTATCAGAATGAAAAGGCAGTCTTAACGTCAGATAACCCGGACTACATCATCTATCTAGGCCATAGCCGGAACATCCGGATTGAAGGGCTGACCTTTGCGCCGAATGCGTCGCAGAACGGATCGCGCGGCACGGCTATACGCATTGATAATCATACGGCAGGCAGACAGACCAGCTCGAATATTACGGTTAAAGGCAACCTGTTCCAGAACGTGGATACCGCAATCGCGACCAGAGACCTGGTGAACATCGGATTCGGCAATTTCGAGTTCTCCAACAATGTCATCTTCTCGAATGGCGGCTGGGGATTGTATTTCCAGGAGGTCAGGGAGCAAGCGGGCAGCTACGGGAAAATCTTCAACAATGTGATCTATGGAGCGTCACGCAGCATTAATCTGTGGGGCAGAAGCGCAAATCTGCTGTTCTACAATAATACATTTGCAGATACGTACGATGCCGTTGGCGGAAGCGGCAAATATGATCTGTATCCGGTGCAGGGCACATACGATCCTGTGGCGGCGCCTATCAATATTTCAACCGATCTCGTATTCAAAAATAATATCTTCACGAAGCCGATCCGCACCCAGCTGGAGGGCGGGAAATCCATCATTGATGCTTCCCAGAATGTGGTGTTCGATAACAATGTGTACTCCATTGCCGGCACCCAGAGAGTGACTTACAATTTGGGCGGGGAAGGTCCTGTTCTAACATTGGCTCAGCTGCAGAGCGGAACGGCATGGGCGAATCAGGGCAGACCGCTGGAAACCCACGGGAAGTTCGGCGATGTGGCATTTGCGGACGTGACCAATGATGCCAGAATCATTTTTGCCACGAACCCCGCAATCGGTGCGGCGGATTCAACCATTATTCCGGGTGTTTCGGCCCCGGCAACCGATATTAACGGGAATCCAAGAACGCAGAATGAAGCTGGCGCCTATGCATTTGACCAGACCTTTGCTTTTGTCGGGAACAATACCGGAACTGTGGACGGGTCGCCACTGCATCCTTATCCTTCGATTACCGCTGCGGTGAATGCGGGGGCGAAGAACATCCAGGTTATGGCGGGCAGCTATGACGCGGACGAGAGCATTGAGATGTCGGCATCGACCGGAGACGGAGACGTGAATGTAACACCGTATAATGGCGACGTTATTTTGAACGGTACGGTGAATATTGCAGGCTCTGCGGATAAAGCCATTACGGTGAAAAATCTATCCTTTGCCGGGAACGTTGCGGTATCGGGACAGCAAGTAACCATTGACGGCAGCCGGATAAAAGGCACGCTTTCCCTGGATCAGACGGATGGAGCGGTGGTCGCCAATACAGTGTTTGCTCCAAAAGCTGCGGATGCCATTGTTGTCAACAACAGTGTGAACAGCTCCATTGTCAACAACGTCATTACGGAGAGACAGCATGCGGTCTCCTTGACGGCGGCATCTACAGGCAACAAGGTCTACAATAATACCTTCTATGCAAATGCCAAGGATGTTGAAATCAGCGCCGATTCTACCGGCAATACTTTTAAAAATAATATTTTCTCTACCAAAATGGACAGCACCGCAAATAACGAGTTTGATTATAATCTGTACAATGCGGATGTGATTTCCCCGGCGGATTTAACTGCCGTAACGGAGAGTCATGCTGTGAAGGCATCTGCCGAATTCATCAACGCCAAAGCTCAGGACTACCGAATCTATAAGCAGAGTCCGGCAGTAGGTGCAGGTATTAAAGATGCCAATACTCCAGCCAAGGATATTAACGGCATCACGCGAAAAAATCCGCCGGATATCGGCGCCTATGCGGCGGCGGCTGTCGAGAATGGCTATTATGTCGATGCAGCGGCCGGCGATGATGCCAACTCAGGAACAGCGGCGTCGCCGTTCAAGACGATAGGCGCGGCATTAGATGTTCTGCGGAATGGCGAAGCCGTGATTGTCAAAGCAGGTACTTATAATGAAAGCATAGCACTTGCGAACCGGGCGGGACAGGAAGCAGATGATTATGTGATCCGGGCAGACGGCGCCGTTATTTTGAACGGCAAGATTACGCTGGACGCCGCAACCGGCGTCACCATTGACGGCTTCACGGTAAATGCCGGTGCGGGGAACACGGCAGTTGCGCTAACATCTTCGCCGAAGGCTCAGCTGAATCATTTGACGATCGCAAATGCCAAGGTCGGGGTCAGCGCCTATGACAGTGCGGATCTCTCCATTGCCAAGGTTAAAATCCATAACGTGGAAAAAGGGATTGTTCTGGACGGCGCCAACAAGGTGAGTCCGGCATCGGTTACCCAATCCAAGATTGACTATGCAAGCAGCACTGCAATTGAAGCGAGTAATCAAATCACCCTAACCCTGCACAGCAGTCTGATCACCAATTCGGCAGCAGGCATTGTGGGAACAGGGCAATCCAGTTTCTTCATTTTAAATAACACCTTTTATAACAACAGCGGATACAGTCTCGATGTAACCCAGGCGGCCGGCAATGAGACCAATCTGGATATCATCAACAATATCTTTTCGAGAAGCGCCAGAGGGCAGGGGGCATACAGCCGTATCGCCAAGAGCTCGGGGTTCATCTCGGATTACAACCTGTATGATGCGGATGCGGAAGAGAAGATCACACGTATCAATGATGCCGATCAGACCTTAGCGGAAACGGCAGCAGGCGGCAGTGAACAAAAGGGACGCCTCGGCGATCCCAAATTCACGAATGCGGCGGACGGTGATTTCAATCTCGTGAAGGGAAGCGCAGCGGCGAGAAACGGCGTGAAATCGGTCAGCGATATCTCGGCAGGCGGTTCTTCCCAAGATATTCTCGCTCCTGCCGCAGATTATGAAGGCACGCCGTACAGTGACCTGGCTCAGGATATTGGCGCTTATTATTCGCCTTACAGCATGAAGACCATCCACCTGGCAGGAGACAATGCGGGGTCGCTTAGTGGAGACGGTTCGGCGGAGCATCCGTTCCGGACTTTTGCCCAGGCCATTAATGCAGCGGATTCCGGCGATACGATCATTGTTCATAAAGGGATATACTCCGGCCGGTATGATATTAATGACAAGCATGGCGTTGCGGACGCTCCTATTATCATCAAAGCCAGCACGGACCCGAATGATCCGCTGGATTTGGTCAATGCATCGCTGCCCGGCCCTGTCTTTACGAGCAAAACCAATTATGCCGACCGTGATGAAGAAGCCAAAGACGAGCTGATGACGAAGATTACGAACAGCTCTTACATTACCATTGACGGGCTCTACATCACAGGCTTCAGAGGGGCGGGCATCTGGACGCTGGACAGCGACAACCTCGTATTGAAGAATTTGAAAATATGGGATATCGATACGCCCGAAGAGATTACATCCGGTGTTCAAGGCTTGTTGATTAACGGGACAACGAACTCCCAGTTCAAAGACATCGATATATGGGATATCGGCCAGACGAGAAAGAGCCAGGCAGACCATGGCGCTTATGTCGGACACAGCTCCAATCTTGTTTTTGACGGGATCAAAGTATCGAATTCGCCGGGCGGCGGCATCCAGTTCTACGCCGGAGATAATTACAGCATTCAATCAACGGATGTCGTCATCAAGAACAGTGTATTCTCTGAATCCAAGTACGGCCTGATCCTGGTCGGAATCCAGGGATTCACCGTTACCAACAATACGTTCTATAACAGCTGGGCCAATGATTTGTACCTGGACTGGAATGTGCGAGATAACCTGTTCCAGAACAACATTTTTTACAATGACCGCTCAGAGGAATACAACTCGGTCGACGGAATGGTCAAGC
The DNA here is from genome assembly GCF_019904155.1 of Paenibacillus sinensis. Lineage (GTDB taxonomy): Bacteria > Bacillota > Bacilli > Paenibacillales > Paenibacillaceae > Paenibacillus_AQ > Paenibacillus_AQ sinensis. The sequence goes on along the minus strand of NZ_JAHCMB010000153.1, from coordinate 108,125 downwards.
CGGTGATTGTCGGCTATCAGTACAATACCGTAAGAACGAATCCGGATCAGTCCACAACGAATATGGTGGAAGACAACACGTTCCGAAATAACTTGTATGAATATATGACATTCCCTGCCAACGCTCAATTCGGCGCTTCGGTTATGCCGATACAGGAATTTATGGCAGCCGAGAATGCGGCGGCAACGAACAACAAGTACTCGAATATGTTCACAGGCAGCGTGAAATTTAAAGGCACTCTTGCCGGTACAGCTGATGAGTATGCAAGAGCGCAGCTCATCTTCGACAATATTCTGGATCTGGCCTCCGGCAGCGACGCGATTGACAAAGGAGTAAGTGAAGACGCGCCGACTGTCGATATTCTTGGACGCAGCAGAGTGAATGAACCTGATCTGGGCGCGTATGAGTATATCGGAACGGATAATGGTGAAGGAAACGGCAATAATGGCGGCGACAACGGCGGTAATAACGGCGGCAATAACGGCGGTGACAACGGCGGTAATAATGGAGGCGACAACGGGAATAACGGCAACAACGGAAATAACGGGAACAACGGCAACGATGGTAACAATAATGGGAGCAACGGAAACAATAGCAACAACGGCAGCTCCGCCGGTGCTGGTGCAGGAGGATTGAATGACAGCAGCGCAACAACTCTTGAGCTGACATCCAGTCAGCTTGCCGGGCTGTTTAGCCAGGCGAATGAGGATCACGGTGTCAGAACGTTAACTATCAAGCTCGGCGAAGAAGATGGAGCTGCGAAATATGTACTGAAATTGCCTGCCGATGCACTGACAGCTGCTCAAGCTGACAAAAGGATAACCATCGAGACACCTGTCGGGTCCCTGACCGTGCCTTCCAACATGCTGACTCAGAGCGCCATAGGAAATGCCGCGCATATTGAATTGAGCATAAGCCTTGCTGATAAGTCGAAGCTGAGCAAGGAACTGCAGGCGCAGATCGGAGACCGGCCATTGATTGAGCTTACGGTCCTGGCCGATGGAAAGAAGATAGCCTGGAATAATCCGGATGCTCCGGTGACTGTCGCAATGAACTATAGCCCAATGGCGCAAGAGCTGAAAGAAGCGGAGCATTTGGTGGTATGGTATGTGGATGACAAGGGAGGGGTATCAGCAGTCCCGAGTGGAAAATATGACGCTGCCTCCGGTACAATCACATTCACGACGACACATTTCAGCCTGTACACAGCGGCATTTGTACACAAGACGTTCAATGACACCGCCAAGTACGGATGGGCTGAGAAGCAGATCGCTGTACTTGCGTCGAAGGGGGTTATAAACGGCACTTCGGATACGGCGTATTCGCCGGGAGCCAATATTACAAGAGCCGATTTTATGAAGCTGCTTGTCACCGGACTCGGACTTACTGCGGCGGTGGATACCAACTTCGATGACATCAGCCCGAGTGATTATTATTATGAAGCAGCAGGTATAGCCAAAAAACTAGGTATAACGGATGGTGTCGGCGGCAACAGATTTGATCCGAAGGCTTATATTACGAGGCAGGATATGATGGTGATGGTCAATAACGCGCTTCATGCGGCAGACAAGCTGTCTGTAGCGAGAGACGCGAGTGTGCTCGAAGCATACAGCGATGCTTCAAGAATTGCATCATATGCCACATCCAGCATTGCCAACCTTGTTGATCAAGGCATCATCAAGGGAAGCGGCAGCCGCATCAATCCGCGGGGTTATGCGACAAGGGCTGAAATCGCAGTTCTGATCTATACGGTTTACAACATGTGAATGTAAGTTAACCGTGTAACCTTATACGAGCAATCAACAGTCAAGGCGAGTGTGCCTTGGCTGTTGTTTTTTTATAATTAATATAATCATTAATCAAATCCGACGACAACCTCATGCACCTTGCGAAAGACGCATTATTTGTTGAATATATGGCATTGACTTCCGAAACAAAATCCCTCTATAATGACTTTGTAATTTATAAATTAGTTAATATTAATATTAATCAAAATCATGTTCAAGCTCATATCTGCCCGTGAATAACGGTCTTGATGAAGGGAGTATCAAATGGATAACGCTGCTAAACTGAATGTGTATACGCAGAAGATTGAGGCTGATCTAGGGGATTTGTTCGGCATCTTTTTTGAAGACCTGAATCATGCCGCCGACGGCGGATTATACGCGGAGCTGGTACAGAACCGCTCCTTCGAATTCGACAAGATCGACCGTCAAGACTATCATGCCTTAACCGCCTGGGAGAAGGTGGAGCGCGGTGGGGGACGCGCGGACTTGAGGGTGGAGAGCGAATCCCCGCTTCATCCGGTTAACCGCCATTACGCGGTAATTGAAATTGAAGAGCAGGGGGAAGGAGTTGGCCTGTCGAACGCGGGGTTCAATACGGGAATTCCGGTAAAAGAAGGGGAGAATTATCTCTTCTCCGCATACATGCGGCGCAACGACAGCTTCGACAGCCCGGTACGCGTCTCCATTGAAGACTCTAATGGAACAGTTTGCGGTTCTGCGGAATTAACGGTGCACTCCGACGAGTGGCGGAAATACGAAGCCGTCATAACGGCAAATTGCACCGATACCGCCTGCCGGCTTGTCATCGTTACCGGGGGAAGAGGCAGGCTCTGTCTGGATTTGGTGTCGCTGTTCCCGGAGAAGACCTTTCTCGGGCGACGCAACGGGCTGCGCAGCGATATTGCGGAACTGCTGGCCGATCTGAAGCCGAAATTCATGCGTTTTCCCGGCGGCTGCCTCATTCATGACGGCTCGCTTGACCCGGATGATCGGGATTCGATGTACCGGTGGAAGAATACGATCGGAGATATCGCTTCACGCCCGCCGAGAAGGAACAATTGGGGGTATAATCAGACACTTGGGCTGGGCTACTATGAATACTTCCAATTCTGCGAGGATATCGGAGCGAAGGCGATTCCCGTATTGCCCGGCGGATACGATCCGCATCACCGGAGAATGGTCCCGATTGACGATTTGGGGCCCTGGATTCAGGACGCACTGGACCTGATCGAATTCGCCCGGGGCGACGCTTCGACCAAGTGGGGAGGTATCCGCTGCTCGCTCGGCCACCCCGAGCCTTTTGGGCTGGAGTATATTGGGATCGGCAATGAGGAAGTCGGAGAGCCGTTCTTCGAGCGCTACCCGTATTTCCACCGGGCGATCAAGGAGCGTTATCGCGATATCAAAGTCATTAACAGCAGCGGCCCGTTCGCGGCAGGCGGCGAGTATGAACGGGGCTGGGCATCCGCCCGGGAGAACGGATCGGACCTTGTGGATGAGCACTATTACCAGTCGCCGGAATGGTTTCTCGCGAACATGGACCGATACGATGATTTCAAGGCGGATGAACCCAAGGTCTTTCTGGGCGAATACGCATCCTGGGGCAACACCTATTACAACGCGCTCGTGGAAGCCGCCTTTATGACCCGGCTGGAGCGCAATGCCCGCGCGGTCGGTCTGGCCTGCTATGCGCCGATGCTGTGCAATGCCGACTATGTCAATTGGAAGCCGGATATGATCTGGTTTAACAACCATCAGGTGTTCGGCACGCCGAATTACTATGTCCAGAAGCTGTTCATGAACCATCAGGGGGACCGTCTTCTGCATATTGAAGCGGAGAACCTGCCTTGCGGGCCGGGGGTTGTTCAGAAGCCCATACATGGCGCCGTAGTTCTTGCGGCGGAGCAATCCGAAGTCTCCTACCGGAACTTGTCGCTGACAAATCATATTACAGGTGAACAAATCGTGCAGGAAGGGCCTGTTGAGCTGAACGATGCGGAAGACACTCCGGATCTGGGGGAGAAGATTTGCTCATTCCCGCTGGGTGAAGGGGATTGGAGAGACTATACCGTGAGGCTGACAGCGAGAAAAACGGGGGGCGTCCGCGGCTTCCTGATCCATTTTGGCGTAAAAGACGGGCAGAATCGGCTAAGCTGGGAAATCGGCGGATGGCAGAACCAGGACAGCACGCTGAATGCCACGATTGACGGGCGTGGCTCTTGCCTGACCCAGAGTCTCTTCACGGTGGAGGATAACGTGGATTATACACTGGAGCTGCATATTTCCGGACGCCGGATTACCGTTTCGATTGACGGTGTTCCGGTCAACCAGGCGGAGGATCGTCTGCCGGAGATTGAGCCTCTATACTATACGGCAAGCCGGGAGGACTCTACCGGGGAAATTCTTGTAAAGGCGGTTAATGTGCAGGACAGATCGTTACCTGTCCGAATTGGGCTTGAGGATCTGCCGCCCGGCCGGTATGAGGCGGAAGTGCATGATATGTCGGGATTTGAGCTGAGCGATGCGAATGGATTCGAGAACCCGGCTGAGGTGAGTCCTTCCATGCATGTTCGGGCACTTGAGGGGAATGGACTTGATTATGTATTCCCGAAGCATTCGATTACGGTGTTCAGAATCAGACAGTCTTGACCGTCAGTCGGCCATTCCGGCTTCATTTTTTCCATTTTCAACAACTATCGCTTCAAGGAGGACTTTATCGTGACACTGCACAACAGCCAATACTCAGGTTATCTTCTGGTTCATTTTATCGGAGAGCAGCCTGATGGTGAACAGGTCTATTTCTCTTACAGCGAGGACGGCCTGCATTGGAAGGACCTGAATGCGGGCTTGCCGGTTCTGCGTTCGGAGCTGGGGGAGAAGGGCGTGAGAGATCCTTTTATCGTGCGTTCGCCGGGGGAGAACAAGTTCTATTTGATCGCCACGGATCTGCGGATTGCAGCCGGAAAAGGCTGGGAAGCCGCAGTGAACGAGGGCAGCCGCGACATCATCATCTGGGAATCACCCGATCTGGTGAATTGGTCTTCACCCTGGTCTGTAACGCTCGGCGTAGAAGGCGCCGGGTGCGTCTGGGCTCCGGAGGCGATATATGATGAAGCTGCGGATGATTTCCTGGTGTTCTGGGCCTCCGCCACGCAGGAGCCGCAGGAGAAGGAACGGAAGCATAAAATCTTTAGCGCACGGACGAAGGATTTCCGCAGCTTTAGGACGACTGAAAAATATATCGAACGGGACAACGATATCATCGATACCACGATTATTGAGCAGGGCGGCTCTTACTACCGGTTCTCCAAAGATGAGACGACCAAGAATATCCGGGTTGAAAAAGGCTCATCGCTGGACAAGGATGCCTTCATCCCTGTAAGCGCCCCGGTGCTGGAGAAATTGTCCGGTGTGGAAGGACCGCAGATTTTCAAGCTGGGCGACCGCGAGCAGTGGTGTTTGATTGTGGACCGCTTTGCGGAAGGGAAGGGGTATCTTCCCCTGTTGACCTTCGATCTTGCGAACGGCGATTTCCGGGTTCTGCCGGATGAATCATTCGATCTGGGAGCGAACAAGAAGCGCCACGGCGGCGTCATTCCGATTACAGCGGATGAATGCAGCCGCCTGCTAGCGGCGTTCGGGGACGGCCATCAGACGCTGCCGGGGCAATTCGCAGATCCGGATCTGGCGAAGTTCGGCGGCCGCTATTATTTGTATTCCACAACGGATGGCTACACGGGCTGGTCGGGCACGCAATTCCATGTGTTCTCTTCGGCAGATTTGCGTGAATGGCGGGACGAAGGCGTTATTTTGGATCTTGCGACGGATGATGTGCCATGGGCGACCGGCAGCGCCTGGGCTCCGGCAATCGCGAGCAAGGAGGGTCGCTACTTCTATTATTTCTGCGGTAAAATGGCAGGCGGCGAGAGCGCCATCGGCGTTGCGGTTGCCGAGAATCCGGCAGGACCGTTCCGCGCCCAGCCGGAGCCGCTGATTACGATGGAGCTGACGAAGCGTCTCGGGATCGATATGAGCCAGGCCATTGATCCTTCCATCTATGTTGAAGATGACGGCGCGGTCTATCTGCTGTTCGGCAACGGTCAGCCTGCCACCGTGCGGCTCGGCGAGGATATGATCAGCGTCATCGAGGAGACGATGAGCAATCTTGACGGCCTGTACGATTTCCGTGAAGCGGTCACCGTATTGAAGCGGGACGGGCTGTATCACTTCACATGGTCCTGCGATGACACCGGAAGCGAGGATTACCATGTGAACTACGGCACGGCGGAGCATCTGTACGGACCGGTAACGTACCGCTATCCGGTTCTGTTCAAGAATAAGGACAAGGATATGCTCGGCACCGCCCATCATTCGATTCTGCATGAGCCTGATACCGGCAGGTACTGGATTGCCTATCACCGGTTTGTCACGCCGCTATCCCGTTTTGCGGAAGGAAAAGGGTATCATCGCGAAGTCTGTATCGACCCGCTCGCCTTCGGCGAAGACGGGCTGATGCAGCAGGTTCGGCTGTAGATTTATATCAGAGCGATAGGAGCTGAAGCGTACAATGACCTCTTCTTTGGCCTTGACCGGCAACTTTCGGTGCGATTCTGAGGGGACGCGAATCGTATCTGTTGCGACGGAAGCCTTTCAGATGGAGACGACGCAGGCAGGTGGCTGCGTCACGCTGGATGTATCGCCGTATCCCCGGGAGATGTGGACGGATTTCGATTATTTGACTGCGGATATTTGTCATGAATGCCATGATGTGCTGGTTGTCATGTTCCAGTTTCAGGATACGGACGGCCGCTCGATTACCGTCCATTACGGTATTCTTCCATATATTAAGACGCGGCTATGTCTGCCGCTCAAGGCGCTGAACGGCGAACGGCTCTTTCTGGATCGTTATCCCGGGGTGCTGCAATCCGTCCTCCGGGGAGATGCCTTCGTGGACCGGAGCCGGATCGGGGCATTCTCGATCTGTACAATCCGGTCGGTTGCACCCCGGCGATTCGAGGTTTCGGGGCTGCGTCTGACCCGTTCGGAGCCGGAGTTTACGTATGAACCCCATCCGTATGTGGATGGGCTTGGGCAGCTCGCCTGGAAGGATTGGGCGGACAAAACCCGTTCCGCCGAGGAAATGGCCACGGCGCTGAACGGGGAGCTTGACCTCGCCCGGCAGGCTGTGGACGATGCTGATTCGCCTATCGGCCCATATGGAGGCTGGAAGAACCTGCAGTTCACGGCAACCGGGTTCTTCCGTACCGAGTTCGACGGCTCGAACTGGTGGTTTGTCGATCCGGACGGCTATGCCCTGTTCAGCACAGGCATTGACTGCATCGGCCCTTATTCGGAGATGCGGGTATCGGGCATGGAGCATTTGCTGCCTGAGCTTCCCGATCCGGACGGGCCGTTCAAGGAAGCATGGAGTGTGCATGGATACTGTCATGCCGTCGCGAACATGATCTCCGTATTCGGAGAGCGTTGGCGGGAATGCTGGAAGGAATTGACCGAACACCGTCTGCATGGCTGGGGAATCAACACGATCGGAAATTGGTCCGATCCGGGGTTTATCCGCAGCTCCTCTCTTCCTTATGTGTATCCGATGTATGGGTTCCCGGAGACAAGGGAGACGATATATCGCGATTTCCCGGACGTGTTCAGCCCGGAATATGAGAGGGGCGCAGCAGAGTTCGCGCAGCAGCTTGTGTCCCTGAAGGACGACAAGCGGATGGTCGGCTACTTCATGCGGAACGAGCCGAATTGGGCTTTTGTCGATGGTCTGAACCTGACGGAAGAGCTGCTTCGGAATCCGTCTCCGCTGGTCTCCAAGCACCGGCTGATTGAATGGCTTCGTGAGAAGTATGGAACGGTGGAGCGGTGGAACGCGGCCTGGGAAGCCTCATTCGACGATTTCGGGGATTTGCTGGACAGCGAGAAGACGGCGGGGAGCAGAAATCCGGCACAGCAGCGGGATGATTACACAGCCTTCAACCGGATGATGATCAGACGGTATGTGGAGATTCCCGCCGGATGCTGCAAGGAAGCGGACCCCCATCATCTGAATCTGGGCATGCGCTATGCCTGGATTTCCAATGAAGATCTGCTGGAGGGCTGTGAAGCGTTCGATGTATTCAGCATCAATTGCTATCAGTTTCAGCCGGACAGACAGCAGATCGAAGAGATCAGCGGCAAGCTCAATCGCCCGGTCATGATCGGGGAATACCATTTCGGGGCCGCGGATTCCGGCATGCTGGCTTACGGCATCCGGGCGGTCGCAACCCAGCAGGACAGAGGTCTTGCTTACCGCTATTACGTGGAACAGGCCGCCGCGATCCCGGGACTGATCGGCGTTCATTATTTTCAGCTTAATGATCAGGCGGTTCTGGGACGGTTCGACGGGGAGAACTACCAGATCGGCGTCATCGATGTATGCCAGCGGCCTTACCGGGCTTTTGTGGAACAGATGAAGACAGCGCATGAGAATATGTATGAGATCCGGACTGGCGGCAGGGAGCCGCTCGGGCAAGCGCCCGGGGAAATCCCGAAGACCGGTTTCTGATTGATGATGAAAAAGGGTGGGAGAGGATTTGAGATATGGGCATACATTATAATGAAGAGACCCGAGCATTCCATTTAACAACCAGGACCACCAGTTATGTACTGCAAGTTGTACGCGACGGATATGTTGCGCATCGCTATTGGGGGAGACGAATCAGCAAATTCCGGGATTCAAGGCCTCTCCCTTTTGTGGGGCGGCCGCTCTCACCGAATCCGGACAACGATTGGAATTTCTCGCCGGACATGCTGCCTCAAGAGTATCCGGGATTCGGCACCGGCGATTTTCGGACACCCGCTTATCAAATCATGCAGGAAGACGGCTCCAGCACATGCGATTTGAGGTATCATGCGTACCGGATCGTCCGCGGCAAGCCGAAGCTCGAAGGGCTGCCTGCGACCTATACGGAGAGCGATGATGAAGCTGATACGCTGGAAATCGAGCTTAAAGATGTTCTTTTGAATATCAGCGTAATTCTCTCGTATTCCGTATTTGAAGAGCTGGATGCCATTACTCGTTCAGTCAAATTCGTTAACCTGGACAGGCAGCCGGTCAAGCTGCTTCAGGCGGCGAGCATGAGCCTGGACTTCGACGATGCGGAGTACGAAATGCTGCATCTCTCCGGAGCCTGGGCAAATGAGCGGAATATGCATCGGCGGCCTCTGTTCCAGGGCAATCAGTCGATCGACAGCAAGCGGGGAGCGAGCAGCCCGCAGCAGAATCCGTTCCTTGCGCTTCTCAGAGGGGATGCTAATGAGCATCAGGGCGAAGTGTATGGATTCAGCCTCGTATACAGCGGGAATTTCGCGGCCGGCGTGGAAGTGGATCAATACGCCACTGCCCGTGTGACGATGGGAATGAATTCGTTCGACTTCTCCTGGCTTCTGGAGCCGGGAGAAGCATTTCAGACGCCTGAAGTGGTCATGGTATATTCGAATGAAGGCTTGGGCGGTATGTCCAGAATTTATCACCGGCTGTACCGGTCCCGCTTGTGCAGAGGGGTATACAGGGACAAGGAGCGGCCTGTTCTCATCAATAATTGGGAAGGGACCTACTTTGATTTCACCGCAGACCAAATCGAACAGATCGCTGCAAAGGGCAAGGAGCTTGGAATCGAGCTTCTTGTTCTTGACGACGGGTGGTTCGGAAGACGGAATGATGATACAAGCTCTTTGGGCGACTGGTTCGTCAATCGGGAGAAGCTCCCGGATGGACTCGATAATCTGGCGGAGCGGATTAATAAGCTTGATCTGCAATTCGGATTATGGTTCGAGCCGGAAATGGTATCCGAGAACAGCGAGCTGTACCGGAATCATCCCGATTGGTGCATTCATGTCAAAGGCCGCCGCAGAACGACAAGCAGAAGCCAGCTCGTGCTCGATTTCTCCAGACAGGACGTATGCGATGCGATTGTCAGCCAGTTATCGGATATTCTGCGAAGCACGCCGATTGTGTACGTGAAATGGGACATGAACCGGCATATGACCGAGATCGGTTCCGCGGCGCTGCCAACGGAGCGCCAGCGGGAGACGGCGCACCGTTATATGCTGGGCGTGTATCAGGTGATGGAAAAACTGACTACGGCGTTTCCCCATGTGCTGTTCGAGAGCTGTTCCAGCGGAGGCGGGCGGTTCGATCCCGGAATGCTGTACTATATGCCCCAGACCTGGGCGAGCGATAATACGGATGCGGTCAGCCGGTTGAAAATCCAATACGGAACCAGCATCGTCTACCCGGTCAGCTCGATCGGAGCCCATGTGTCCGATGTGCCCAATCATTTGCTCGGACGTGTAACTTCATTTGAAATGAGAGGGAACGCCGCTTTCTTCGGCGCATTCGGCTACGAGCTGGACCTGACCAAGCTTAGCGAAGAAGATGCGGAGACCGCCAGGAAGCAAGTTGCCTTATATAAAGAGATTCGAGGATTAGTGCAGTTCGGCGATCTGTACCGCCTGCTCAGCCCGTTCGAGGGAAATGAGGCTTCCTGGATGTTCGTATCGGGTGACCGCTCAGAAGCCATAGTCTTCTACTTTCACATTCTCGCTCAGCCCAACTCGGGAGTCCGGTCGATCCGGCTGCAGGGATTGGAGGCGAGCTTCGATTATGAACTGCTTGATAGCGGGGATATCTTCGGCGGCGACGAGCTGATGTCAGTCGGTCTGCGCGTGCCCGCCGAACTGACTGGCAGAGATTTCTCAAGCCAGGTATGGCGGTTCAGGAAGATTTCATCGGTTGAAAATGGACAGGAGAGCGTACTGCACCGGCATGTGAAGCGAACAGGGCCGATTCGTTAAATCGCGGTCATTACATGCTCCCATTTTAGAAAAGAAGCCGTCACCCGCTATGCCAATCGGCACAGCAGGTGACGGCTTTCGTTGTTTGGTGTAACGGTTATTTCAATCCCATTGCCGACATGACGTCAACTTCATTGGCTTTCTTGTACCAGTCGTTGACCTCTTCGGTAATCTTCGTTCCGCCTTTTTCGTACCATTGCTTCACAAATTCATCATAGGCTTCAAGCGGCTCTTTGCTGTAGATGATCTTGGTGAAAGTCTCCTTCTCCATGGTGTTCAGCTGCTCCCAGGAGGACTGCATCGTTGTGGTTGGCGGGCCGTTGAAGGCGTTCGGAAGCAGCACATCCCGGTTCTCGTACGAGATCACGTAGCCGTCTTTGGCCGTCTGGTCAATCGAAGCGGATCTCATCAGGACGCCGTTGTCCGCCTTCGCGCCGTTAGCCAGATCGAAATAGGATTTACCCGGTCCGTCGACGCTTGGCGTATTCTTGGTGAAGGTCATTTTGCCCACGCCTTGAACGGCATCCAGCGGTTTGTTGAATTTGGTAGGCTCGAAGACGACTTCGTTGTTCACGAGATCATAGTCGTAACCTTGAGCATAGCCGTACTTGAAGTCGCCGGTGCCGAATGCCGCATCATACAGCTTGTCGTAATACAGGAAGAACGCTTCCATATTGTTGAAGTCCTTGTTGAACATGAAGACCCCGTCGTTCAGCTGTCCCGATTGATAGGTTTTGTCTTCCTTCACACCCTTGATGGTCGGGTAAGCGGCGATTTTGGCGCCCTTCACATTCTTCTCGACATCCTTCACGCTGCCGTAGAGCCATGGACGTCCGATGATAATGCCGGCTTTGCCCTCTGTGAAATCGGCTAGAGCGTCCCATGCGCCTTGGGTGGCCAATTCCTTGTTCAAATACCCCTTGGAGTACCAGTCGCGGAGCTTCGCCAGTGCTTCCTTGTTGCCATCCGCCACCGAGCCGTAGGTGAGCTTGCCGTTGTCGTCATACCACATTCCCGGAAGGTTCTTGCCCGTATAGGCGCTGAAGATCATGACCGGATCGCTGACCCAGCCGGTATTGTAGGAATCCTTGCCGGAGAAGTCGAAGCCGTACGTATCCTTCTTGCCGTTGCCGTCCGGGTCGTCGTTCGTAAAGGCGGCGATGACTTTTTCAAATTCATCAATGGTTGTAGGCGCTTTCAGTTTCAGCTTATCAAGCCAGTCCTGGCGGATCAGCATCACTTCGCCTTCCGTCAGGTTGGGGGAGATAGCCATGCCGTACACTTTGCCGTCTTGAATGACGGGATTGAAGGTGGTCGGATACTGCTTGTAGATTTCCTTGAGCCGGTCGGGCATGTACTTGTTGATGTCCTCGGTTATATCCTTGACCAGACCGGATTGAATCAAGTCATTCTCAAGCGATGTGTCGTATACCGGCAGAACATCGGGCAGCTTCTCCGAGCCGGTGAGCGCCAGGCGCAGCTTCGTATTGTAGTTGGAGGCGTCGCCGCCGAGCAGCGTCGTTTGTATTTTGATGCCAAGATTATCCACACCCCAGCGGGTCATGACATTATCGTTAAGACTTTCGCCATTGATGTATTTGCCGGCATTCTCATCCAGCTGCTTGGAGGTGGTGATAGTGATTACCGGATCATATTTGCCGTCTTTCAGAGTCGCTTCCTGCGCAGCGCCGGACCCGTTGTCCTTCGACATGCAGCCAGCCAGCATGCTGGTCATCAATAGAGCGGAAGCAGCGATAACACCTGTTTTGGTCATCTTCATCGATTTAGCTCCTTTTTGGTTAACATGGTGTTGACTCTATTCTATTCCTTTACAGCGCCCAGGACGATCCCTTTGACAAAATAACGCTGCAGGAAGGGATACACGAGGATAATCGGCAGCGTGCTGATAAAGATCTGGGCGGCCTTGATGCTCTGCTGCGACATCGCCTCCGCTTCCGATTGGCTGAGCGCCATGCTCTGCGCCGAGCTCTGCACAACAACCGTCTGCAGGAAGGAAGCCAGCGGATAGTTGGAGGTGTTGGACATATACAGAATCCCGTCAAACCAGGAGTTCCAGTGTCCCACCATGATGAACAGGCCGACGGTTGCCAATCCGGGGAGAGACAGCGGAAGATAGATTTTTCGGAAAATCCCGAAGAATGTCGCTCCGTCGATAAAAGCCGCTTCTTCAAGCGCTTTCGGAATCGTCTTGAAGAAGTTCATAATCAGGATCAGATTGTAGGCGCCGAAAGCGCCGGGCAGCACCAGTGCCCAAATGGTATCCTTCATGCCAAGGCTCGTAATCAGAATGTAGGAAGGAATCAATCCGCCGGAGAACAGCATCGTGAATACAAAGATCCACATCAGGACGCTGCGTCCGCGGAAGTCCTTGGACATGGCGTACCCGGCGGTCGTGATGACGAACATGCCGATCAGTGTGCCGAGCACGGTCCGTACTACGGAAATCAGCATGGAGCCGTTAAAATTTGTATTGCTGAACGTCTTGGCGTAAGCGTCCGTTGTGAAATGAACCGGCCAGAACGAGACGAGATTGCCGTTGACGGCCGCCTTGCTGCTGAACGACTGCGCGAGCAGATGCAGCAGGGGCAGGAAGCAGGATAGCGCGACCAATATGAGCAGGATGTGGTTGAAGATAGAGAACACCTGATATCCCTTGGACTTGTGATACACGCCCATCCCTCCTTTCTAGAAAATTTTGTAGTTCGCAAGCTTGTACGCGATCCGATAGGAGATGACGATCAGAATGAAGCTGATTCCGGATTTGAACAGTCCGACCGCCGTACCGAAACCGTATTGGCCGTTAAGCAGGGAAGAACGGTATACATAGGTGTCGATAATATCGCCGGTGCTGTAGACGAGCGGGTTATACAGGTTGAAAATCTGGTCAAAGCCCGCATCCAGAATGCTTCCAAGGCTGAGCGTCGAAATGACGATGATCATTGGCAGCATGCTTGGCAGCGTCACATGGCGAATCTGCTGTCGCCGGTTGGCTCCGTCGATCTCGGCCGCTTCGTAGTAGGAAGGGTCGATGCCTGTAATCGTGGCGAGATAGACGATCATGCCGAATCCGAAGTTCTTCCATAGGTCACTGATGATAACGGTTGGCCGGAACAGGGCGGGATCTCCCAGGAAGAAGATCGGCTTCGTTCCGAAGACGCTGGTGAGAAAATGGTTGATGCCTCCGTCCAGTCCCAGAATGTCGATCATGATGCCCGCGATTGTGACCCAGGACAGAAAGTGCGGCAGATAGACCAGCGTCTGAATGCTCTTCTTGAGGCCCATGTTTCGAATCTCGCTGAGCAGGATTGCCATTAAGATCGGCACGATAATACCGACAACGATTTTGATAACGGCAATGATGAGCGTGTTCGTGATGGCCTGTGTCGCTTCCTTGTACTGAAAGATTCTCGCGAAATTATCGAGCCCAATCCATTCCGACCCTGTGATTCCCAGCCAGGGCTTGTAATTCTGGAATGCCATGACCAGACCGACCATGGGACCATAGGCGAAAATCAGGACGAAGACCAGTGCCGGAATGCACAGTACATACAGCGGCCAATTCTGTTTAATTTCCTTCTTCCAGGGATTCTTGGCCGTTCTTCGAATTTCGTCCGGCTTTGCCCTGTTCGCCTGAGCGTTGAGTGCCTGTGCGATGGTGATTACCCCCTTTACATGTTGTCATTGCTTCTGTGTTTCATGTGTCAAGGTTAACAAAAGCGCTTACATTACGAAATGGCTCAATTTAAACATTATAGCCACGATCTTAATGAACTTAATCTTTCAGTAAAACGCTTACTTTTTCTTTCGCCAAGGTTGAGCTATGATTAATGGAGTGGGAAGGATCGCGGTGAAGGGGGGCAGCACGATGTTAAAAAAAATAAATATGAAGCGTTTTATATACTTCTTCGTCTTCTTTCTCACGCTCACGCTTGTCCTGTTCTATGTGATGGAAACTATGAGCGCGCGCACCCTTCAGCAGAGTCTGATCCAGTCCTCCAAAAATCAGGTGACTTATACGAACAGCATGCTGGAAGGCGTATTATCCGAAGCCCGAATGTACGCCATCCAATACACGACGGACAATTCCGTCCGTTACTATGAGGGCCAGAAGCAGGTGCTGAGTGTATATGACTCGCAAATGAAGAAGAATGAGATTGGGGCTATGATCAGCAATACGCTCGTGTCCAGCCAATCTGTCGAAATGGTCGGGATTTACTGGAGGTCAGACGGGACCTTTGTATCCACCGTCAGCGACCGGAGCGCCGTCATACCGTTCAGGGAGGTTACGCGCCGGGGGTGGAAGACGGTGAACGGCAGTTTGTACTATTTTTCCGTGTACCCATACATCCATCAGCCCAGCCGTCCCTCGGATATTCAATATATCGTCGGTGTCAAGATCAAGACGGAATACCTGGCGGGACTGCTCGACAAGGCGCTGAACAGCGACAATGCCGATGCCTTCTTTCTGATGGGCAAGTCGCAGCTGGTCGGTAACCGAACTGTGGACTCCAATATAGTAGAAGCGGCCAAGGGGATGATTGAGCCCGATCCGACGCAGGTGCTGGAATATCATTATGAGGCGAATGACGGGAATTATGTGATTTTGTCCCAGTACATCGATTCGATTGACACCTACCTGGTTACCTATACGCGCATGAACGATTTCCTGAATCCGCTTAACCGGAATCATCAGGTGTTCTTTGCCAGCATTTTGGTTATTCTGGTCATTGGGCTGTTCGTCATCACGATGTTCTACCGCAATTTCTACCGGAACGTATACTTGCTGCACAAGCGGTTCTATCAGGTGGAGCAGGGTGAATACGGCACGCGGATCAAAGAGAATCCCGGCAACGAATTCGACAGCCTGTTCAAGAGCTTCAACCACATGGTTGCGCAGATTCAGGCGCTGTTCGTGTCGCTTGAGACGGAGACGGAGCTTCGCCAGAGCGCGGAGCTGAAGCAGCTTCAGGCGCAGATCAATCCGCATTTTCTATATAATAGTCTGTTCTTTATTATGTCGATGGCCAAGGCATCGCCGGATGCCGTCATGCGGATGAGCAAGCATCTGGCCGAGTACTACCGCTATATGACGAAGACGGACTCCCGGAACGTAACCGTAGCCTCCGAGCTTGAGCTTGCGGATCATTATTTGGCGATCATGGCGCTCTGCAAGCAAATCGATTACCGGATCGAGCTGCCGGAGAACATCGGAGCGCGGCGGATTATGCCGCTGATGATCCAGCCGATTGTCGAAAATGCGATTCAGCACGGCATTGAGCAGCATCAGGGGGCTCACCGCGTGTTCATCGAAGCCGAAGAGCTGGGCGGCGGCGTCAGGATCACGGTATCCAACGACGGGAAGGGGCTTACCCCGGAAGAACTGTCGCAGCTTGCGGACAATATCGGACAGGAACAGGCGCCGCCGGGAACGGAAGGCATCGGGCTGTGGAACATCAACAGGCGGCTCAAAAATTCGTACGGCGAGCGCAGCGGTTTGCACTTTTTAACGAATGAGTGGGGCGGACTTACGGTCAGCCTGTCCATCGATTTTCAACTGGAAGAAGGGGAATAGCATGAAAGTACTGATCGTGGACGATGGACAATACATTGTGGAATATTTGAAGCATCTGCTGGATTGGAGTAAATTCGGCGTGGATCAGGTGGAGACGACAACCAATTCCATTGAAGCGAGGCAGATGCTGGAGCAGTCGCCTGCGGATATTCTGATTACCGACATCCGGATGCCGGAGGTATCGGGGATCGACCTGCTGGAGCATGTCGGAGTTCTGAAGCTGAAGACCAAAGTGATCTTTCTGTCCGGCTATTCGGAATTTGAATATGCGCAAAAGGCCGTCCGCCTGGGGGCGTTCGATTATTTGCTGAAGCCTGTCGATAAGGACGATATGGAGAAAGCCATGCGGAAAGTCACCGAGGCGATCGGGGAGAGCCGGCCGGAGGCAGGGGTTTCCTTGGAGAACGTCGATGGTCTCAGTTATCTGCTGTCTTTCATCTGCGGGAACGGCTTTCCGATTCAGGAGGCTCCTATCGGGATGAAGGGTTTCGAGCATGAGCCGATGCGCTTCTTCCGTCTGTCACCGGCGGACGGAGGGGAGGAAATGAAGCTTCGGGATTGCTTGAAGGGGAAGCTTGCGTTCATCTGGGCGACGTCCTCGTCGCTCTCGGGAGTCGTACCCGAATCCGAATGCGGGACTCTTGCTGCCGTCTTGCCCGCCATCGCCATGTCGGAGACGTTTCAGTCCACTCATAAGGATAGAGTCCGCCATTCGTTCTATCGGTTCTTCTACAAGGAGGAGACTGTTTCCGCTGATGTCGCCATGCTCCAGGAATGGTCCGAATTCTCGAAGCTGGAGTCCGGAGAATGGGAATGTGCGCGTCACCAGATCCAGAAGCGGTTCCCAAGGCTGGCAGGCAGGAAGCAGCAGATTATTTTTCTTGTGGAAGCGGCTCATTATTTATATGTGGCCAATGACAAGGTTAGTGCGGAAGAGGTCCAGGGCTGGCTCTTCGACCGGATGGACCGTCCGGAGGATGTCTATGAATCCCTGATCTTTACCCTCTCTCGGCTCGGCCGGGATGAAGATATGCCTGGCGAAGATATCGTCCATACCGTCCGTACGTACATCGCCGGCCATCTCGACGAAGCGCTCAGTCTGGACGACCTGGGGCGAATCGTTCATCTTCATCCTGTGTACCTCTCCAAATTCTACAAGCAGCAGACCGGCGAGAACCTGTCCAGCTATATCTCGCTCAAGCGGCTGGAGCGTGCGTCCCGGCTGCTGATCGATTCCAATCTGCATGTGGTGGATATTTCCCGGATGGTAGGCTATAAGAAGCCTCAATATTTCATCAAGCTCTTCAAGGAGCAGTACGGCATTACTCCGCAGCAATACCGCAAAAAGCGGATTAAATCGTAAATGGACCGGCTTTGCGGGCGGATTGGGCACGAGGTTATGCGAGGTTATGCAGGGAGCGGCGATACCTCCGTCTCCGTTACTCATCGCCTGGTTCCGCACCTGATCCCCTGTTTGATTCTGCGCCTGATTGCTTGTCCGCAGGAAGGGAAAGAATCAGCTGGTTGTTCTCCTTGGATGACCTCGTCATGCTCAGCACATAGCTTTTGAGAAATTGGTCTTTCGCGTCCTTCCACAATTGCATGCCTTTTGAATTCAGGATGGCCGGGTCCATGTGATTGGTCGTACCGGCGAAATAGTGGAGGTTCAGCTCAGCCATCGCCTGAGCCATGCTCTGCCGCTCCGCGTCCGTATAGCCCTGCGACTCCAGCGCGGTATAGGCCTTCTGATATGAGGTATCACGGAAAAAGCTCTCGGCGTATGTACGGAAGTCGAGCAAATCCGGATTGACACTCTTGGTGCGTTCAGCCCATGCTTCAACGTCGACCGGTTCCGTATGATAATCCAGTGCTGAATGCTGCGGATCATAGCGCACGACCCCGAACTGATGCGGATACACCTCAAAGGCGCTTGTGGAAATATCATAGATTCCATTGCGGTAACGAATATCCTGGATATGAATATGTCCGGAAAGCACGAGATGGATGTTGGCG
Organism: Paenibacillus sinensis; assembly: GCF_019904155.1. Lineage (GTDB taxonomy): Bacteria > Bacillota > Bacilli > Paenibacillales > Paenibacillaceae > Paenibacillus_AQ > Paenibacillus_AQ sinensis. Next base: position 89,879 of record NZ_JAHCMB010000153.1, on the reverse strand, counting down.
CCAGTGAGAACCTTCTGTACTTCCTCGTGATTATTCAATGTGAAGTATTGGGTGGAGAACTCGCTGTGATCCATCAGATTATGATGCATGACGGCGATGACCTCAGCTCCCGACTGTTCAGCCTTGGCCGTCTGGACGCTGATCCATTCGAGAGTGGCCCCGGAAATCTCCCCGTCCGTCTCGGGAAACCCTACCTCTAGGTTCCGTTTATATTTGCTCGTGTCCAGCATGAGCAGCCATAGATGATCCGAGAGCTTGGTGGTATAACTAAGGGAGTTCCGGTCTCTGGACATGGCTTCGTTATATCCAAAATCCCCATAGATCGACTCGAATTCCTTCGGGGTGATGTAGTCCGTTCTAAGCTGGCGGTTGCCCTTAAAGCTTCTTGCCCACGGGTTCAAAATATCGTGGTTGCCGGGAATGACATAGACCGGAACTCCCGAGTCCTCGATTTCCCGCAGCTTCTTTGCCAGAGTCTGATGGCTTATTTTCTCCCCATTGTTAGTCAGATCGCCGCTTAAGATAACGGCTCCGGGCTTGGCCTGTACAATCTGACTTACCCACGCGTTCACCAGCTCATCCGAATAATAGAGCAATTTCGAATCCCCACTCTTGACGAAGCTCTGGAACGCCTGTCCGCCGTCTTGAAGCTCGGGACTCAAATAATGAAGATCCGTAGCCACATAGAGCTCATCGGACAGTCCGGACCTGCGGACCTCCTTATTCCCCTCATCGCCGCTGCGCGAAGCGAAGCTTAAGAAGATCACGAGACTTAGCGAGATCAGCAGCGGTAATCTAATCTTGTTCATTATATCCCCCAGTGTTGTAACGTTGTATGCAGCATTATCTATCAGATTACCGTAATTCATGAATCTGATCTATGAGATATTAGATGTGGGCATGTTCGTGTACGAATCAGGAGAATGAAATTGTGCCGCTTTTTCCGGGTCCAGCCGATTTTTAAATGGGGTATGACTTGTGGGGATTGGCGCGCAGGGCGCAGGGAGGGGGAACATGTGCTGAAGCTAACGGTCCGCAATGGCTCCCGGAAGGGTGTATTACATGACGAAGCCGATGACAGAGGAACTGTGTGGCTGTGTCTTTGCTCCGATCGTATTGCCTGCTCGTTCTCCTATTCGACAGACGGCGAGACGCGGCACGAAGTGCAGTATCGGTGCCCGTCTCAACCCTGTCTCCCGAAGTGAACGGTGGATTTACCGGAGTATGCCTTGGATTGCATGCCTTAGTTGACGGCATTGGGGATACCTCGCCGGTATGTTATGAGGAATTCCGCTATACGCCGATTCAACAAAGCCTACTTCCAAATATCCAGGGGAAGCGCCTGCCCGGAATGCCCCAGCTTGTCCAATCCGTAGAGGTCTTCAATAGTGCGGAGCAGCGAGTAGTGACTGCTCTTCTGCGTGATCGTCTTCTGCGCGACCATAGGGCCGACGATAAGAGTGGGAATTTTATTGTTCGCGCTCATGTCATCCTCGTCCCAGGTTACGATTAACAGGCTGTTATGGGTCTTGGCCCACCGAACGTAACCGGAAAGCTGCGATTTCAGCCAATCATCCGCTTGCTTGATCGTACCATCGTGGATATCGTGGTCCAGATTCGGAATGACGAATGAAACGGTTGGCAGCTTGTCGTACTGCTTCGGAAATGCCGTCATTGGCAGATTGGCGCTGCCGGGTACGTTCGAGAAATTAACCCAGGGATTATGCTTCCGGGCGTATTGCGCGCTCAGCTTGTAGGGGCCGGTATAGCCCGTGTAAGGCAGTCCCTCCGAGTAGCCGGCAAAGGTATACCCGTGGCTGATAAGCTGATGCGCCAGGTTATCGGTCTGGAAGGTATGCATCGGTTTGTCATTGGCAACGCCTTGGACAGACCCTGAAAAAAGCGCGAGATAATTGGGCTGGCTTGGATGCGTGACCGCGTAATGATTGGTCAGATTCGCCCCCTGTTTGGCCAACTGGTTGATATACGGAGCGGATTTGCTCCCGATAATCTCCCGGTAGGAATGATTCTCCTCCACGACGATGACCACATGGTCGACTGTCGGCAGCGAGGATTCATTGACCGCGGGCTTCGCGCTCTGGGCGGCGTTTGCAGGTTTCGAATCGGCTGCCACCAGACTGGCAGTAAACATCAGCAGAGCCGTAATGGCCGGAAGTATGCGCATTGTGTTCTCCTTTATCAATAGCTTTAGAATGTGAACATCGGACGTATTCCACTATAAGGCATTTTGGTTAAGGGATGTTTAATTGACAACCCGTCTGTGGAGGAGTATTTTTGTATTGAACGATGTTCAATGAATATAACAGTGTTCAGAAAGGCGTGAGTGACTTGGGGTGAAGGAACGGAAGGAACGAGAGAGGGAGAAGCAGCGGGAGCTGATTCTTCAGGCCGCCGACGAGATTTTTGCACAAGAGGGGCTGGAGAAGCTGTCTATCCGTAAAATCGCGGACAAGATTGAGTATTCCCCGGCGATTATTTATCACTATTTTGAAAATAAAGAGGATATCCTCAATCATCTGATGACACGGGGCTACGGCAAGCTGATGTCTTCGCTGTCTTCCTCCGCACAGGACGGGCAGGATGACCCGGAAATCAGACTGAGAAAGCTCATGCGCAGCTACATCGAAGCCGCTCTCGACATGCCGGATGAGTATATGGCGGTTCAGCTCAATCCATCCCCGGAAATTCTGCGGCATACCTCAATGTTCTATAAAGGTGCTTCTCTTCACAATCCTGCTTTGAGCCTTCTCTCCCAGTGTTTGAACGAAATTATGGGGACGGGCCGAGAGCCTGGCAGCGAGGCTTCGGAACTGACTGCGCAGGTTATCGCGGCTTCTTCGCTCGGGCTTGTCATCAAGCTGATCCAAGAGAAGGATATCGGAGAAGAGCAGAGGGAGCGTCTTATCCGAAATTATATCGATTGGGCGGTTGCGGGGACAAAGGCGCTTTGAGCCGGAGCGGATCAACCAAACCTATGATGGATAGAAGGAAAGGGATGGCTATGCCTAGATGGTTATGGACCGTTATCGTTGTACTGGTGATTCTGATCGTCTTGATTGTCCTTGCCGCGGCCGTCGCCAAGACCGTATTTGAGCGAAATGCGAATAAGCTGGCCAGAGAGCTCCTGAACGGGAGTTCCACTGTGAACACCAGAATCATCGGGGAGGAAGACCTGTCGGGTCTGCCGCTTCCTGTCCGGAAATGGCTGGAGAGTACACATATCGTCGGAACAGAGACCGTAACCTCCGTTCGGTTGAAGCAGGCCGGACGAATGCGGACGAAGGAAGACGGCCCATGGATGAAGGTCCGGGCCGAGCAGTATTTCCGGGCGGATGAGCCGGGGTTTGTCTGGAATGCTGACGTTCAAATGGCTCCGTTGATTCATCTCTCCGGACTTGACAGCTACCTTGAGGGCCGAGGGCAGATGAGCATCAAGCTGTTGTCGCTGCTGCCTGTGGTGGATGCGAAAGGTCCTGAATTGGACTATAGCTCAATGGTCAGATATTTGGCAGAGATGCCCTGGTTTCCGGCGGCGGCAATTAGTCCCTATATCCGGTGGGAGCCAATCAATGACCGCTCTGCACGAGCCACCATCAGCCATAATGGGATCAGCGCCTCGGGGGTGTTCGTCTTCAATGATCAAGGAGACTTGATCAGCATAACCGCCAAGCGGTACAGAGAAATGGGCGGAAAATATATACTCAGCGACTGGGGAGGGGTCAACAAGGAATTCAGGGAATTCAACGGAATCCGTATTCCTTCCAAATCCGATGTTAAATGGTTCGATAAATCCGGAGAGTTTACCTGGTTCCAGTGCGAGATTACCGATATTGAATATAACAATCCGAACTTGTATTGAAAACTCGATGGCTCCGCTCATAAAATCTCCCCTGCCCGCAATATATGTATATAGATATTGAGGGTGGGGGGAGAGAATTATGTCCAATGAGTTCGTTATCCGTTCTCTAGATGAAATCAGGTTCTGGTCACGCATAATGAAAGAGCATTCGCTCTTTCTCAGGCTTGGTTTCAGGTGCGAAGATACGCAGTTGATTAATGAGGCCAATCATTTCTACAGTACCTTTGAAGCGATCGAAGCCAAGGCACATGCCTTTGATGCCGGCACAGATCCGCAGACCATCCAGCGCTTCAATGTCGAAGTTCATACGGCCGCATGCCATATTTGGGCGTTCAAGAGAAAGGTGCTCGGGCTTATCCTGCAATGCCGGCTTCCCGGTCAGACGAACTTCCCGCTGCTGGTCGATCATGTGAGCAGAGAAGCCAATTATTTCAGAAACCGGCTGGAGCAGTTGAATACCGGACAATTGGACCCTCTGCCGGATGCGATCATCAATGAAAATGTATTCTTCCTGAAAATTATGGCCGACCATGCGAAATTTATCGGTCATCTTCTGGACCCTTCCGAACGAAAGCTGGTTGATCAGGCCAAGCAGTTCAGCGATGAATTTGACACTCTGTTGTTTCAAGCACAGGATATCGAATCCATGCGTCCGCAATCTCAAACCGTTCCTCTGCTGGATCAGTTTCTGGATCAGAACCGGGTCTCGGTTAAATCGCTGCGGGACTTCAAGAAGACCGCCCGTGATCTGATCGACGAGTGCCGGATCAAGAGCATCATCCATCCGCTGCTGGCTGACCATGTATTTCGTGAGGCGGAGAGATTCCTGTTCATTATTGATATGTTCGAGAAGGCGCTTACCGGCACACCGGTAAGAGAGATCGAAATCCACCATTAGGCGTTCTTGACCTTATTGAAGCTTGCAAATCAAGTTTGCAGGCTTTTTTGTGCTGGCTTGTGACCGTACGGGAATCGGCATGAAGAATCAGCGCATACCTATGACTGGACTTGGAGCGCCGGCATACAGTAATCGCATGACTAATCCAAAAGGAGCTGCTGAGTTGAAACCAATTCCTGTGAAAGGGTATATTCTTCAAAACGAGGAAAAGGGCAGCGATCATTCCCATCATGTGTACATTACTTCATGGGACGGTCGGCCGGTTCATACCCATCCTTTTTGCGGCGTCACCTCTTGTGCGGATGGACACAAACATGAATACGCCGGTGTAACCGAGCCTGCCCCCACCGGTGTTCCGCATGTTCACCGGTATTGCACCATAACTACAGTGGAGCAAGGGCATAAACATGTGATTCAAGGGGTAACAGGCCCGGCAATTCCGATCCCCGGCGGCGGGCATATCCATCATTTCGAAGGGGTCACAACAGTAGCCGGCACAAGACCGCATTGCCATTATTACAAAGGGATGACCGGCAAGGAATCCTGCTGAATTTGCTGGATCTGGAGCCGGGCGTCAGTTCCGCGCATAGGAAGGATTGTCCCGGGAGTCATGCAGAAGACTTACGGAGCAATCCTTTTTATGTTGGAGTTCGATATGTTATATTAAATTTGAAATATATTTTTGGGAGAAAAGGGGATCATACATATTGGTTACAGAGCGTTGATTCTGACTAACAGAAAAGCCGGGTTGATAGTACCATGCTGAAAATACTGAGACTCATTCACAAATTGGCAGGATTGATTGGAGCCCTGCTTATTGTGTTTATGGCGGTAACGGGCTTGCTGCTGAACCACCGGGAGTGGATCGGGTATAATAGCAGGCGGGATATGGAGCTGCAGAAGATCATTTTCGCCCTGCATTCCGGGTCGGCCGGCGGAGCAAGCTTCAGGTGGCTTACGGATATCGCCGCGATCTGCATGATCGTGCTGAGCGTTACCGGAACCTGGATGTGGTTCAGGGGAGCCGCAGCTGCCAGACGAGCGAAAAGGAGAAACCGATTGTGAAGGGCAAACAAGCATTACTCTTGCTATCTGCAGGATTATTGGCCTCGGCTTTGACGGCCTGCGGCAATAACAATACCGGCACGGCGGAACAGGAGCATGCCGGGCATACCGCCCAGGCGAGTCAAGCGGCGCATGCCGGACATACGATGGCAGCGCAGCCGACGCCGGGAACCGGGAGTACGGAGACCGCCCGGCCCGTGCAGACTGCCGGAGCGGCGGCCGCGACGGACAGTCCGGCGGCAGAGGCCATACGAGGGGAGCTGGACGGGCTGTCCGCGATTGAGAAGGAAGCGAACCGGGGCGATTTTGCCGCTGCGGCCGCCGCTTTTGAAGGACTGCATGAAGGCTTTCACGCCATTCTTGCGATCGTGAAGGACAGGCTGGGAGCGGCTTATTCGGAAGGCATGCATCCGGACTTCGATGCGCTCGAAGCGGCGATTCACGGACAGGATAAAGCGAAGACGCTGAATCTGGTTCAGGCGAACCGGGATGCTCTGAGCAAGGCGGCGGCGGATATGGGGATCGCCCTGAACCCGTAATTCCGCTGCCCCGCAGCTTCGCAATCCTGCAATCTCGCAATCCACAACTCGCAAGCAATATGAGTAAACGCAAACAACCCTTGGAGCTCCAAGGGTTGTTTACTGTGCTGATGATCGTCGGACCGTGGTCTTCAGGTTCTTATGCAGGGATGACAAGAACTGCTAAGCCTTCGCCCGGGGCCGGTCAAGCTGCTTCCCGATTTTCGGCCGCCGGGCGATCAGAATGATCAGATCGACAAGCAGGACCGGCAGGGAGACGCGTGCGGGATAGGCGAGATAGCGCGGCACCCATTCCGGCGAGAATTTATCCTTGTACCGGCGGAGTCCTTTGAATCCGTACCAGTATCCTCCGTATTCATACACCCGGTTCGCGAGCTTCTCCTCACGAATGGCCGCTTGCGTCTCTCCGACGCTCGCCAGCGGCGCCATTCCCAGATTAAAGACGGCATAGCCCTGTTCTTTGGACCATTCCAGCAGCTTAATGAACAGGTAATCCATCGTTCCGTTCGGTGTATCATGCAGATGCCGCATCAGATCGACCGACAAGGTTTGCCGTGCGTCATACGCAGGCGCAAGCGAAGCGAAGGCCAGTATCTGTCTCTCCGTTCCAAGAAGCACGGCGATCTCCGATTGCTGCATATAGGCCGGGTCGAACCAGCCGAGCGAGAAGCCTTTTTCCCTGCGGCCGTTCAGCCATTCATCCGAGATAGCACGGAGCCGATCCAGAAAGGGCACGTCATATGGCGGCTTCATAACTTCAAATGTGTAGCCTTCCCGCTCGAAACGATTCTTAACTGTGCGCAGATTCGTGTTGGCTTTGCCCGCCAGCGTGAACGAAGGCAGATGGACCATCGCTTCTTCTCCGAGCTTGAAGAACCGGTAGCCGTTCTCGTGATACACCGGCAGATTGGCGGGAGAGACCTGATAGAAGACGACGTCCAGATCGTACTTGTCGGCGAACGACTGAATTTCCTGGACTGCCTTGCTGATCAGCCGGGACTCTCCGACAGGGTCGCCAAGCACGACCAGCCGGTTGCGGATAAGGGCGTAAGGGATCAATACCTGGCCGCCGCTGGCCCAGAAGAAGCTCTTGTCTCCGGAAAAAAGCAGATGCGTCAACAGGTTTCCCGGATTCCGCTCCAGGAAACCGTGGAGCTTGTCCCGCTCGGCCACAGACGCCCCTGCGATCTTCAGCGGACCGGTCCGGAGAATCATGGCAAGCGTAAAGGCAAGCCAGGTGACGACCAGAGCCGTCACAACCGCGATAGAATGCTCATTCCGGTCAAGGATGAGATGCTTCAGCTGCGCCTCCGGCAGGTGGCGCAGGAATCTGGGCTGGGTTCCGGCCGCGATCAGGAGGTAGAGATAGGCCATAACAAGCGTGATCAGCGCCCAGGCCGCCGCCGCCCTGCGTCCGACCGGAGCCGCCACCCGGTAGAAGCGTGAGCGGGACAGGAAGAGCAGCAGGGCCACGATCAGCAGCAGAACGGCCTCTTCGTAGTCGAACGCCTTGGCGAAGGTGAAGACCGCGCCCGCGCAGAGCAGTGCCAGCGTCCACTGATAGGCCCGCTTGATCCGGTGAGAAATCCCCCGGGACAGAATGATCAGCGACAGTCCGATGATCAGGCTGAGCTGATGGGAAATCCGCATGATCGGCTCGGACAGCAGCTCTTCGGCGAACCGGAGCCGGTACAAGAGGCCCGGGGTCGCGCCCGACAGCAGCAGGACGGCTCCGCAGACGAAGACCAGCTTGCCGAGAGCCCAGGCTCCAATCTCGGAGATCCACAGATGCTGCCCCGGAAAGGTCCATAGTCTTTGCCAGCCGTTGAAGACTCCCGCCAGCGGCTCCGGGACTGTGCCGGGCTCTTTCCGGCGGTCGATTGCGAATTCCAGAATGCCCATCGCAAGGCCGGTGAGCCAGGGCAGCAGATAGTAGAGGATACGGAACAGCACAAGCGCGGCGACACAGTGCTCCGGCGGATATCCAAGCGCCTGAAGGCCGTACAGGGCCACCAGGTCAAATCCGCCAATGCCGCCTGGAGCCAGACTGATCAGACCGGCGGTGGCCGCGACCGTATAGAGGCCGAGGCCTGTCCGGACCGGCAGGCCCGGAAGCAGTGTCATAGCGACGAACCAGAAGGCGATGCCTGCGCACAGCCATTCCACTACGGAGGCGCCAACAGAAGCCGCGATAGTTGAAGCGTTCATCTGCGGCAGATCGCGGTTCAGCCATTTGGCATAGAAGGAGGTCCGCTGGAAGATCAAATATCCGGGCAGGTACAGCGCTATTCCCCACAGCGCATAGTACGTCCAGGGGTGGGCGTGAATAACGGAACCGGCAGCGATAAATCCGGTGAGATCTCCCCAGGCCAGCAGCGAAATGCCAGTAATCGTGATGGTGGACTGGAAGGCGATGGAAGCCGTGATCGTCGATACGGGGATGCCCCGGCTGCGGTACAGATAGGTCCGAATGGCCGCGCCCGCGATCCCGGCGAAGCCGATCACACTATTGGATGTGTTGGCGATCCAGGAATAGCGAAAAGTCTGCCAGTATCCCAGCGGAAGCTTGAAATGCCGCCGGAGCACAAATTCATAGCCGCTGACCGTCCCTACGGCAGCGAACGACACGGCGAGAAGCAGCAGGAACCGGGACGGCTCCAGATGCCGGATCGTATGCAGGGCCGCCGGCCAGTGGATTTTGCGGAATTCGGACTGGCCCTCCCAGACAATCAACCCGACTATGGCGATTGGAATGAGAATCTGAATGATTTTTGACCGGTATAAAGAAGAGAAGAGTCTGGCCGCTTTCAGCCTGTACGCGGTCTTCTGGATTGCTGGCATTTCTGTTCACTCCTAAGTGGAAGTCCTAATCCAAGTATACCCTCTCTGAAAGTCCGTTAATAAAAAAGTCCCGCCGCTGAATTTCATTTTTTTCCAGTGAACCTTATGGACCCGGGGGCCGTCTTTCCGATAATACAGGTTTACCATTGATTCTCAATTGTTTCAAGTCACCGGGAGGCAGGGGTTCGAGTATATCGAAATGGATGCAGAAATATGTAAACGGTCTGCTGCCCGCACTTATGCTGGAATGTGAATCACCGGGGCGGAGCAGATGTGGAAAATGCGCCTTGCTGTAATCGCTGCCATTTGCTATACTCACATTATCGATAAACGATAATGTGTCCGGGAGTGAGAATATGAAACAAGCCAAGCCGGTTCTGCTGAACCCCTCGATCAGTCATCAAATCTATCTGAATATCAAAAGCGATATTATGTCAGGGGAATACAAACCGGGCGAACGATTGCTGGTACTGGATTTAGCGAAGCGTTTTGAGGTCAGCCAGGCTCCGGTGCGCGAAGCACTGGAACGTCTGAAATTCGAGGAGCTGATCATCGGTACGCCCAACAAGGGGTCTGTTGTCTCATCCGTTACCCCTAAGGAAATCCGTGATATTTTTGAGCTCCGGGAGATGATTGAAGTCTATACGGTTCGAAAGGTGCTGCCTTTACTGAAGGAGGACGATTTTGACCGGATGAAGGCAAGCCTTGTGCGCATGGGCGAACTGGTGGACAAAGGCGATATGCTGGGCATTCTGGAGAGTGATTTGGAGTTCCACGGCCATTTGTATGAATTAAGCGGAAACAGCGCCATCCTGGACGTCTGGAATCGAATCCAGTCCAAAATGATGCGGTTTATGGCCATATCGAATAAATATCATACCACGGAATTCCTGGTGGAAGAGCATTACATCCTGCTTGAAATGCTGAAGGGCCAGGACATTGCCGCAACGGAAGCGCGTTTCCTTGAGCACATCGATACTTATAAGATCATTTCGTTCTAATCCGGGACAGCGTATCAGAAGCAAGGGGGGATGTTAGTTATGCACAGCGGTTTACTCAATGAATTCAGTCAGGTCATTCAAAAAATGCGCAGAGACCGTCTTCTGGCCTCTTTGCTGACTGATAAGGAGATTGTAGAGGCTCACAAGAGATCCATTGAAACTCAGCTCTTCCCCGAGCCGTGCCGGCTTAACTGTGCGATCGCTGTGTTTGAAGTCAGCTGCTCCAGGCAGCCGGAGGAGAGGGAGAGGGCGCGTGATGCGGCTCTGGAGTATCTGGAGCAGCATTACGGAGAGCGCATGGCCTTCCTGTCCTTGATCGAACGCAGAATCGTCTGCTTATTCTCCTGGCCCGACCGCATTCTGCTCGAAGAACTGCGGAAGCATGCCGAGGGAGCCGCCGATATCGCCTTCTCTGTAGGCGTAGGCCTCCCGCGCCCCGATTTGCGCAGCCTGCACGCCTCCCTGGATCAGGCTGTCTCCGCGCTCAGCGAGAAATTCTATGCGAGTACGGGCATTTACCTGTATACATCGCCCCAAGCATCGGTTCCCCATGCAGACTACCCCTGCGCTGAGGAAAAAGCCATCATCGAGCATATCCGGACCGGCGGAGACAGCGTTCAGCTTTACAGCCTGCTGGATCAATTCTTCAATCAGATGGCCTTTGAGCGACCTTCCGAGCATCAAATGTTCTACTCCGCTTCGATGAGGCTTGTTATCAAGCTTGAGAGTCTGTTCTTTCGGCAGGATAACCATGAGGTTCCGCCAGATTTGCCTCTTCTGGAATTAACCCGGTGCGATACATTAACGGCGCTCAAGCAGTTCACCTTAAATCTGATCTTGGAGATGTTGGAGCACAAGGATCTTCACAGCAGACGGGAATGCAGCCTCGTGGAGACCTCCATCGAGCATATGAAGAAGCACTGCGGGGACATTACGCTGCAGGGCCTTGCCGAGCTTGTGTTTATCACCCCCAATTACCTGAGCATGCTGTTCAAAACCCAGACAGGCAAGACCTTTATCGAGACCTTGACGGACATTCGCATCGCTGCCGCCAAGACGATGATCGAAGAGACGGACCTGAAAAACTATGAAATCTGCGAAAATGTCGGCTACCAGGACCCCCGGTATTTCGGCAAGCTGTTCAAACAGAAGGTTGGTCTGACTCCGAGCGAATACCGTGATTCCGTCAAGCGTTCGCCTACGCCCCTGAAGTTCAAAATTAACAGGCTTTCCTGATATGACGAATTAACAAAGCTGTCCCCAAGCCATGAATGAAATGGCTGCTTGGAGACAGCTTTGTTTGTTTGCCCGCAACCCTCGATCAAGCAATCGCTTCGGAGGACGCTCCGCGAACGGATCGCTTAACCCCGATTTTTCCGCCCAAAAAAAGATGCGGCTTACAGCCGCACCTCCGGTCCCCGATCTCGCCGGTTCTCACGTTCCCGTACTTCCTCCAGTTCTTCGCTCCACTCCAGATGCCGGTAATCCGCAGCGGCTGTATCATTCCTGAACCATTCGGTAAAATCGGTCCAGATTTCGGTGGTCCACGGTGAGTCAATTTGTGCGGTCGTGTATACGCCCTCGCGCAGCCGGCAGAAGCCGAAGATGTCCCTGACCTGCGCTTTCTCCGCCTGTACGACGGTAATCTCCGCCATATGAGGCGGGATAAAGATGACGCCGTCCGGAGTGCCGAAGACTACATCTCCCGGCAGGCATATGGCCTGACCGATCCGGCAGGGGACATTCATCCCGGTCATGACCACATCGGCGATCGCGGTTGGATCAGACCCCCGGTAGAACACATTGATGCCCGGAATTTGCTCAACCTGCCGGTTATCCCGGATTCCTCCCCAGATGACGGCGCCGCCTGTTCCGGTTCTGGTGGAAATTGCCGTGGAGAGATTGCCTCCCACATAGGTGCCCAGATGGACCTTGTCGAACATGTCCACGACTACCACGTCGCCGTCCCCAAGCGAATCGATCACCCACTGATTGTAAAATCCGCTGTAGCCTTCCTCCTGACCGACGGCGACGAGCGATTCATGCAGATCGGGCCGGGTAGGGACCATAACGGCCGTAACCGCTCTTCCGACCATCACGCGGTTTGGATGAACAATTTTGAAACCGCCTTCAAATTGAAACCTGTAGCCGTTGTTCCAAAGCGGTCCCCAGGCTTCCTCAAGCGTGATTTTGCGCAGCCGGCGCAGGATGTCGTCCGATACTTTGGGCCTTCCGTTCTCGTAGCGTTCACCTTCCCATTTCTCCGTCCATACATGTATATCCTCAGCTCTATTGTACATTTTTCGCTCACCCTTCTGATTGGAATTCGCTTTCGCTATTTATGATAGCTTCCGCTCTATATAGCGTCCATCCGCCATAGTTACACAGTTTGGCGAGTGAATCGTAGATTTCTCCCCGTTATTCGGATGAAGGATTGCGGAAACACGGTTCTGTCCGAAGAGACAGGATTCCTGCCGTTATTTAGCTTAAATTTCTCTCTTATGCATCATAAGTTTCTCTGCTACTCGGCGTGAAAGTCTAATGCTATATTGAACGGGAAGGCGGCCCAAACGGTCGCTGCCGCAGCTGCTCATATAAGAAAAGGGGTGTGTTCCATTGGGGTAAACGAGCTTCAGCTTCGAAAGTTCACGGCGGGGATCAGCGCTTCGGAAAAGAGAAAGCGTTATCACAATAACCTGGCCGGGTATCTGTTTATCTCTCCGTGGTTGATCGGTTTTTTGCTGCTATCGCTATGGCCCATTTTGCAATCGCTTTATTTATCATTCACAAACTACTCTTTGCTGGAAAGCCCGAAATGGGTGGGGCTCGATAACTACACACGGATCTTCTTCCACGACACGGTATTCCGCAAATCGCTGTCAGTGACGTTCATCTTCGTGTTCGTCTCGGTTCCGCTGAAGCTGGCCTTCTCCCTGCTGATCGCGATCATGCTGAACCGCAAAATTCGCGGAATCAGCTTCTATCGGACCGCGTTCTACTTTCCGTCGCTGATTGGCGGCAGCATCGCGGTATCCGTCCTCTGGAGAAACATGTTCGGCATGGAAGGGTACGTCAACCAGATCCTTGGACTGATCGGGATTCATGGACCGGCCTGGATCTCCAATCCGAACACGGCGCTTGGAACGTTAATTTTGCTGAATACATGGCAATTCGGTTCAACGATGATTATATTTCTGGCCGGTCTCAAGCAGATTCCGCAGGAAATGTATGAGTCGGCAGGCGTTGACGGAGCGGGAGCCATCCGGAAATTCTTCAGCATCACCTTGCCGCTGATTTCCCCGGTCATGTTCTTCAACCTGATCCTCGGCATTATCGGCTCGTTCCAGATGTTCACCTCGGCCTTCATCATCACCAAGGGCGGTCCGGCGAACGCCACGTATACGTACTCGTTATTTCTGTATGAAAAAGCGTTCAGCAACTTCCAAATGGGCTATGCTTCGGCACTCGCCTGGATTCTGCTGCTGATCATCGGAGTCTTTACCGCAGTCAACTTTGTCGTCTCGAAGCATTGGGTCTTCTACGATGAAGGAGGGAAATAGATGAACCTGGAAGCCGTAGAACGACGCAATCACTTCATGATCCACTGCGGGCTGATTATCGCCTCCGTTCTGATGCTGTACCCGGTAATCTGGTGGATCGGGGCCTCTCTCAAGGAAGCGTCGGAGCTGGCGCTGCCCACTTTATGGCCGAAGCATCCGGTATGGGCGAACTTCAGCGAAGGCTGGAATTTCTCGCAGGATCACAGCTTCGCCACCTTTTTCCGAAATACGCTTCTTATGGAATTCTGGAATGTGCTGGGCGCCGTGCTGACGAGCTCTTTGGCCGCATTCGGCTTCGCGCGCATTCGTTTCACCGGGAATAAATTCTGGTTCGGGATCATGCTCCTGACGATGATGCTGCCTTACCAGGTCACGATCATTCCCCAGTACATCATGTTCAACAACCTGGGCATGGTCAACAGCTACATTCCGCTAATTCTGCCGCATTTCTTCGGGGGCGGAGCCTTCTTCATCTTTCTGCTGGTCCAGTTTATCCGGGGGATTCCGCGCGAGCTGGACGAGGCGGCTACCATCGACGGCACATCCGTATACGGGATTTACTTCCGCATCATTCTTCCGCTGCTCGTTCCTTCACTGGTTACCGTGGCGATCTTCACCTTTATCTGGAGCTGGGATGATTTCTTCGGCCAGGTTCTTTATTTGAGCACCATTGACAAATACACCGTCGGTCTTGCGCTGCGGATGTTCATTGACCAATTCCAGATTCAGTGGGGCCAGCTGCTCGCCATGTCGCTTCTGTCGGTGCTTCCGTCCACGCTGCTGTTCCTAGTGGCCCAGCGTTATTTCGTGGAAGGCATCGCAACTACAGGCATTAAGGGATAATCCAAATACTAAGGAGGAAGTCATCCATGAGTACAACCCGCAAGTTAACCGGTCTGGCCCTGCCTCTCGCCCTATCTGTGGCTCTCACCGCCTGCGGCTCCGGCGCTTCTGAATCCGGGTCGGGGAATTCGAAGGACACAGCCGTCAAGCTCGGTCTCTTCTGGTGGGGATCGCAGGCCCGCCATGACGCAACCATGAAAGCCACCCAGCTGTATACCGAGAAGAATCCGAACATCACCTTCAACAATCAGTATGCGGATTGGGATGGATACTGGAAGAAGCTGCCTACGCTTGCGGCCTCCGGTTCCCTGCCCGACATTATGCAGATGGACGCCGCCTACATCCAGGAATATGTGAAGAGGGGGACGCTTGAACCGCTGGACGATATGAAGCTGGAGGAATGGATCGATTCGTCTGTGCTGGAGAAGTCCAAGATCAACGGCAAGCTGTACGGGGTGCCGATCAGCTATAACGGTACAGGATTTGCCTTCAACAAACCGGCGCTTGAAGCGGCCGGCATCAAGCTTCCGGTGAAGGACTGGACCTGGGACGACTTCTTCGCCTTTGCGAGAGAAGGCAGGGAGAAGCTGCCGGAGGGCAAATACGCAATTGGCGATTACAGCAACATCTGGGACTGGTATCAGAGCTATCAGGCATCGATGGGCAAGGGTCCCATGTTCATTGACGGGGTGAAATTCAATCTGGACAAAGAGCTGTGGTTCAAATTCAACGAGACTTACGCCGATTTCCGCAAAGAAGGCATTGTGCCCGATGCGCAGACCATGTTCTCTTTTGTCGAAAATGACCCGACCAATGATCCCCTCACTTCAGGAGCAATCATGACCCGCGGTGTTCCGGTAGGAGCCGTAAGCGCTCTGGACGGCTTGATGCCGGGCCAGCTTGATACTGTCAACAACCCGGTGGGACCGGCGGGAGGCGGATGGGCGCAATCGACGATTTATTTGACGGTCAGCAGCAAATCCGAGCATAAGGAGCAGGCGAAGACCTTCCTGAAATGGTTCATCAACGATTCGGAAGCGGGCAACATTCTAGGCACGACCCGAGGCATTCCGATCAATACCAACATTTTCAAGCAAATCGAGCCTACCTTATCCGAGGGTGACAAGAAAGGCGTTGAACTCTACAATAAAGCTGTTGATAAAGCGCTGCCATTCTATCCGGCGCCTCCCGGATGGGCCGATTTTGTCAAAACCTATAAGGATACGATGGAGCAGGTTATGTTCAATAAGCTGAGTCTGGAGAAAGCGTACGACATTATCGACCAGGCCGGCAAAGAAACGGAGTCCAGCCTGGACGCCTCATAAATCCAATCTTTTCATATACGGGAGGAATAATCATGCAATTGGCAGAAGCCTATTTTTTCCACGACGATCCCTGCGACTTCTGGTCGCTTGCCTTACAGCTCGGCATTCACGATGCGGTCATATCGCTTCATGAGCAGCCCGGCTACCGGCTCACCGAATATGCGTTTCTAGCGCAAATCCAGAAAAAGTATGCGGATCACGGACTGAATGTCAAGGTCATCGAGAGCATGCCGCCCAGTGACCGCATCAAGTTCGGGCTTCCGGGCCGGGATGAGGAAATTGAGGGATTCAAGGAACTGATCCTTAATATGGGTGAATTGGGCATTCCGGTGCTCTGCTATAATTTCATGGCCGGCTTCGGCTGGTTCCGCACCTCGACCGAGATGCAGACGCGGGGAGGAGCGCTCGTCTCCGGTTACGATCATGAGGACATGCGGGACGCTCCGCTGACAGAGTACGGGATTGTGACGGAAGATCAGCTGTGGGACAATCTGAAATACTTCATGGAGCAGATCGTTACCGTTGCCGAGAAGGCGGGGGTCAAGCTTGCCCTGCACCCGGACGATCCACCCGTCTCGCCCATTCGCGGGATTGCCCGGATTCTGCGCAGCGCGGATGCGCTTCAGCGTGCAATAGACCTGGTGCCAAGCCCGAACAACGGGATCACTCTCTGTCAGGGAACCCTTGCTGCGGCAGGAGAGGACATTCCGGGTGCTATCCGGAGATTTGGCGAGCAGAATAAGATCTTCTTCGTTCATTTCCGGGATGTCTCCGGTACGGTGGAGCGATTCCATGAAACCTTTCATGATAACGGAAAGACCGACATGTATGAAGCCATGAAGACGTATAAAAATGTCGGCTATAACGGCCCGATCCGCGCCGATCACGTTCCGACCATGGCCGGAGAGCCGAATGTTAATTCAGGCTACGAGGTACTCGGACGACTGTTCGGCAACGGATACATTATCGGATTGATGGAAGCGGTCGGATATACACATACGAAGAGATAGTCAGCCGGTCTGCGCCATGTCACTTCACGCCAGAATTTCCTGATGAAGGAAGCACGCCCCATAGTTTTACGCTTTCATTGTGAGCTGCCGGTTAACGGCGGCTTTCTTTTTTTTGCACAAGCGGGGGAAGATTTCATGGTTGCTGTCCGCAACGTACGTTGCAATCGGGACTTGAATCGGCCCGGTTCTGTAATTGCCATTGTTTCAAGGCTGGAGAAATAGGGTAACTCGACAAAAAAGAGCTGTCATTTTGCGTGCACGGACACACTGCGAACTTTGAGGGGGCATCCCATGCATCGAGTGAATCTGAACCAAACATTGTTCAACGAACAGGTCTATCAATATGCATCCTTCGGCATTGCGCTGGTCAGCATGAAAGGGGAGATTCTGGCCGTCAATCCCGCCATGACCCGGATGTTCGGGTATTCGGAGGAGGAATTCCTCAGCTTCAACTTTACCGGGCTGTCTCACCCCGAGGACGAGGTGCAGAGTATCGAAGACATCCACCGGATGCTGGGGGAAGAGGAGACGGAGCTTCAGATTGAGAAGCGGTATTTGCAGAAAAGCGGGCGTCTGCTCTGGGTAATGATGACGATGCGGCTGTTCCGGGACGACGCGGGATGCCCGCTCTATTATCTGGCGCAGATTATTGATATTTCCAAGCAGAAGGAATCCGAGCAGAAGCTGATTGAATCGGTCGAACGCTATACCTCGCTCAAGAAGTATAATCATGACGCTGTGATATCCCTTGATCTTGAGGGCAATATCATCAACGGCAACAATATGGCTGAGAAGCTGACCGGCTACAGCATCCGGACGGAGCTGATGGGGATGAATCTGAGCCGGCTGATCGGTCAGGCCAACGTTGACCGGATTCTCGGAGAGGGGCTGTACGACAATACGGTGGATCAAAATATCGATGCCATTTTCACAAAGAGCGGCGAGAGAATCGAGGTGCTGACGAGCATCGCGCCGATTTTTGTGAATAATCAGAACATCGGCTTCTACTTGATCTGCAAGGATATTTCGGAGCAGAAGAAGTTGATGATCGCGAAGGAGCTGGCGGAGAGCACGAACCGTTCCAAGAGCGAGTTCCTCGCCGTGATGAGCCATGAAATCCGGACGCCCTTGAACGGAGTGATCGGGATGACGGATCTTTTGCTGGAGACGACCCTGCTGGACGACGAACAGAAGTACTATGTCGAGGTGATCCGGAAGAGCGGGGATACGCTGCTGAACATCATCAATGACATTCTGGATCTGTCCAAGATCGAAGCGGGAAAAAGCGAGATTCACGAGCGCGCCTTCGGGCTGAGGGACTGCATCAAGGATGTGCTTGCCATCGTCTCGGCGCGGGCGGAAGAGAAAGGGCTTGAGCTGAACTGCCAGGTCGGATTTGATGTGCCTGACATGATCTGCGCCGATCCGGAGCGGCTGAAGCAGGTCTTGCTCAATCTGGTGGGGAACGCTGTGAAATTCACGCCTAGCGGCTCTATCTCTGTCTCGGTGAAGCATGTGACCGGCGAAGGAGAGAGTCCGCAGCTGGTCTTCGCCGTTAAGGATACCGGGATCGGGATTCCCCCGGACAAGCTCGTCGACATCTTCGAGCCGTTCTCGCAGGTCGACAATTTCATGAACCGGAACCATGAAGGGACGGGACTCGGGCTTGCCATCAGCAGGAAGGTGGTTCAGCTTATGGGCGGCGGCATCCATGCCGAGAGCGGCGGCTCGAACACCGGTTCCGCCTTCACGTTCACAATAGGCTATAAGCCGGCAGTCATGGGTAATGGAGACGGACAAATGGAAGTCCTGAAGCTGCCGCCGCGGAGCATCCGGATTCTCCTGGCCGAGGACAATTTCGTGAACCAGCTTGTGCTGACCAAAATGCTGGAGCGTCTCGGCCACTCCGTCAGCGTGGTCGACAACGGCAGGGATGCCGTCCGCGCAGCCCTGAGCGGGGAGTTCGATTTGATCTTCATGGACATTAACATGCCGGGCCTGAACGGGCTCGATGCCTCGAAGCAGATCAAAGAGAACTTGAGCGAAGGCAATTGTCCCGTAATTGTCGCGGTAACGGCGAACGCGCTCAAGGGCGACCGCGAGAAATGCCTGGCCGCCGGCATGGACGACTATATCAGCAAGCCCGTGCGGCGGGAGGCTATCGTTAAGCTGCTTGGCAAATATTTGTTCAGAGAGCTGGCAAGTTCATAATACTCCATCGTGATACAATAAGGAACGTGACAAGGCGGTGAGATCATGAACAAGAAAAAGAAACAAGACGCTCAGCTTCATGTAAAGCTAGCAGATTTCAGCGACGTTTGCATGAAGTAACAAGTCGCTAACTTCATATGCTGGCTTTGCAACTTGAATGATTACAGTTCAAGGAGTGAGCTTGCATGAAATACTATAACGCAGATCACGTATTGCCGGAGTATCTGCTCATAGCGATACAAGAATATATACAGGGAAGTTGCCTGTATGTGACAGTTAAAAAAGGACATGCCGTCAGAAAAATACTATATCAGAATTAACAACTGGAGCCGCTGAGAAGCGGCTCCAGTCTTTGTAATAAACTATACAGAAATGATTGTTATATTTAATGCCGGGATTTAACCTGCTACTCTTTAACCAGCAAATCATATGTGGAGAGAATCAAAATCCCAAATGAAACAGGTTACAGGTGGGGGCGCGTATGACAGCAGTTAGCACAAAGGTATCATTCGGATATTCAGTGGTTGATATTACTCCGGCAGGCCAGGTTGAACTAGTCGGCTTTGACCGTGTAAGCAATATGTCGCGGGGAATCCTGCACAATCTGCTTGCTCAAATTGAAGCCGTGTCACTTAAATGGAGTGAGTGTAAATCTCTTATGTGAAGAATCGCCTTAACCATGCGAAAAAGCGGTTTCAATGCATGTGGCGGCGCTGATATAATAATAGAAGAGATTTGCTTCCATACATAGGCTTCCAAATTGATAAACAAGGAGAATGAAGTGCATGAGTATTAATGCAATTGTCGATTCCGTTCCGGTGAAGGAACGCGCGGTTGCCTTTACATTCGACGATGGACCGAATCCGGTTTATACCCTTGAGCTGCTCGATATTTTCGCGGAGGTCGGCGGGAAAGCCACCTTCTTCATGATCGGCGAGCAAATTGACGAGAGCCCGGAGACGGCCTTGAAGGTGTTCGCCAAAGGCCATGAGCTGGCCAATCATTCCCAGACTCATCCCCATTTGTCCGAGCTGTCCCCGGAAGCGGTCCGGGCCGAGCTGGCTGAGACGGACCGGCGCATCCGCGCCTTAACCGGCAAGCCCGTCCGTTCATTCCGGACGCCCTATCTGGATGACAACGAAGAAGTGCTCGCCTTGGCTGCGGAGTTTGGTTACCGCTGCATCGGAGCGGTCAACCGGGGGACACAGGATTGGGAGATGCCCGGCGTGGATCACATCCTGGAGCAGACCCGGAAGCATATCTGCCCCGGAAGCATCCTTCTGTTCCATGACGGATTTGATGACCGGTCCCAGACGATCGAAGCCGTTCGCATTCTGCTCCGGGAGCTGGCGGAGGACGGCTACAAATTCGTGACTGTCAGCGAGCTGTTTGATCTTGCAGAGTGAGTAGACATGCATAGAGGAATTATTACGTGTTCGGTATCCGGAACTGAGCCGGCATTGCCGAACCGGTAGTAATGAACTGATCAGGATAAGGAAAGAAAGGATAGGCTCTGCACTAACGCAGAGCCTATCCTTTCTATGTCATTACCATGATCCGAAATTGGACTGCGGAACCCGGTCTCCATATCCGGTTCCCGGTTCGCGCTGGAGAGACTGCAGATAAGCAGCCAGCGCGAAGGAAAGAGTGAGGCCAGCTATGGCGCCGATGGCAACCGTCCAGATAGCGGAGCCGAAAAGTCCGCAAATGACGATTGTAGACATAAGGGGAGGCAGAGCATACAGCCATTTCAGCCATTTCATGGATTATCCTCCAATTGAATAATTTACCTAATTGTATGACGGGGCAGCCGAAATGGCAATACTGAATTTGAGGTATAAACATGATCCCCCCTAGATGACACTTGACCCCGGCTGATCTTAGCCGGGGTCCTTTTTTTTGACCTGCTGCTACTGCTGGCGGTTCATGGAGAGGCAGCAAGCTGCTCCAGGTATTTCTTGGGCGTGATCTGATAGGTCCGTTTGAACATGCGGATGAAATAGCTGGTCTCCATACCCAGCATATCCGCGGTTTTGCCGACAGTAATCCCGGGATACCCCTCCAGCAGTTGAACGGCTCTGCGCATTCGGAGCTGAAGCAGATACTGCTGCGGGGTAACGCCATAGCTTTCGATAAAGAGACGGTGGAAGTGCTGAACCGAATAACCCGCCGCCCGGGCAACGTTGGCGAGCAGCAGGCGTTCGTTGTAGTGGTCATGCATCAGCTGAACGGCCGTCTGCAGGCCGGGATTGAGCTGGCCGGCAGCGACCGCTGCCTTGAATGTCTTTTTTCCGCTCATTTGATCTTCCAGCAAGGTTAGAAGCATCTCGTACATTTTACGTGAGGCTTCCCAGTATGCCTGTTCTCCGTTCAGACTGATCAGATGCCAGAGCGACTCCAGCTGCTTCCAGAGCGTCCCGAAGCCCGGCGCATGCATTCGGGTCAACAGCAGCCCGCTCATCTGCTCAAGCAGCGCCGCCGAGGCGCCTCCCCGGAAAGCGACGAACCCCAGATCCCACATCTCGCCGGAGCTGTCCGGGAAATAGGCATGTTTCACATTCGCAGGAATCAGCAGCGCCGTTCCCGGCGTAAGCGCCAGGTCAGGCCGCCCCTCGATGCGAAAGATTCCGGTTCCGCTCCGGCACAGAAACAGCTGATGAGCCGGATATCCGTCGGAGCGGTCCAGATGCCGCTGCTCATGGCTCCCGACGCAGCAGACGTACAGAGGAAGTACGGATTCCAGATTGGCGGACTCGGCCAGAAGGAATGGCATCATAAGATAAACCTCCATGTTAAGATCGGACGATTATTAGCGGCTTCTATTCTATGATTATACGCGGGATTCAGTCTATGATCAAAAGGAAATAAGCGAATACGACTAAATTTGAAGGAGCGCACGCCATGATCCATTACCTGAATGCCGATATTGAACCGAAGGCAATCCGGCCTTCCACTCTGCGCCTTGGGGGACGAAGCCCGAAGGGAGATGAAATTGGATTCACCAATTATTACATGCAGCTGAACGGAGCGCCCTATTTCGGAATTTGTGGAGAGTTTCATTATTCCCGCTATCCGAACGAAGAGTGGGAGACCGAAATCCGCAAGATGAAAATGTCCGGGGTCAATATTTTGGCGACTTATATATTCTGGAACCATCATGAGGAGAACGAAGGCATCTATGACTGGACGGGAGACCTTAATCTCAGACGGTTCGTGGAGTTGTGCGGCGACTGTGGCCTATACGTCATTCTGCGTGTCGGCCCTTTCTGCCATGGCGAGGTCCGAAACGGGGGACTCCCGGACTGGTTGTTCGGCAGAACCTTCGACGTGCGCTCGAACGATGACGGCTATCTGGAGCATGTCCGCCGTCTGTACGCGGAGATTGGCCGGGAGACGGCCGGCCTGATGTTCGGAGACGGCGGCCCGGTCATCGGAATTCAGCTGGAGAATGAATTCAACGCTGCTTCCGCCTTATGGGAGCTGACTGCCAAGCAGGGCGACGAATATTTGAGCGGCGGAAGCGGGGGAGAGGAGCATATTCGCAATCTCAAGAATCTGGCGTTCGAAGCAGGGCTTCGGACGCCGCTCTACACTTGTACGGGCTGGGGCGGCGCTCCGATTCCCGAGGACGAAGTGCTTCCGCTGTATGGCGGATACGCCTATACCCCCTGGAGCGTTAATCTGGAGAATCCTGATCAACGCCCCACCCGGGAGTATCTGTTCGTGAATTATCATAACGAGGAATCGGTGATTCCAGAGTTCACGCCCAAGTACCCGAAGACCAAGTATCCTTTCGCCTGCTGCGAGATGGGCGGGGGTATGCAGACCTGGTATTTGTCACGCTTCCGGGTCGAACCGGAAAGTGTGAAGGCCATGAGCCTGATGAAGATCGCCGGCGGCTGCAATTTTGTCGGCTATTACATGTTTCACGGCGGCACGAATCCGGTATCACAGACTGGCTACCTCAATGAAAGCACCACGCCCCGGATCACCTATGACTTTCAGGCGCCGATCGGTGAATTCGGGCAGATTCGGGAATCCAATCATGGAATCCGCAGCCTGCACTATTTCCTGCAATCCTTCGGAAGCAGTCTTGCTCCGATGGCGACGGTGCTGCCAGAGGGAGCGGACGAGATCGGGCCGGAGAATACGGAAGACCTGCGTTATGCGGTCCGTACGGATGGAAGGTCGGGTTTTCTGTTCATCAACAACTATCAGGATCATGTAGAGATGAAGGAGCATCGGGAAGTGTCATTCTCCATCTCGCTGAATGACGAGACTCTTGTGTTCCCTCACAGAACCACAATGACCGTTGGACAGAACGTCTCCTGCATGCTGCCGTTCCGCTTCCGGATGCCCGGCTTGCAGCTCCGGTATGCAACAGCCGAGCCGGTAACGGTCCTGGAACATGGAGAGCAGCCTGCGTATTTCTTCCGGATGGCGGAGGGCATCGACGCCGAGCTCCGGCTGGAAGCGGACGGAGTCGCTCGCATCGAGATGGACAAGGGCAGCCTGTTCCGGGAAGAAGACGGCAGCTTCAGCCTGGTAGTTCCGCAAGGAACCTCGTCGCATATTACGATTAAGCGTACAGATGGAGGCAAGGTATGTCTGTATGTCATGACTCCCGAGGAAGCCGACGGTTTATGGCTGCTGGAGCAGGACGGTGTCCGGCGCGTATTGTTCAGCTCCGTGCCCCTTGTCCCCGCGGCCAAGCAGGGGCTCGAATTCCATAGCCTGGGACGGACTGAATTCGAATTTCGCGAGTACGTGCCGGAGGGCGCTTCTCTGCCGGTCTGGACGATGGAAGCCGGAGATGTCGCTGTCCCTGTAAACGCCATGCGGAAAGGCCGATTCGTTGCTTGCGGGATCAAGTTTTCGGCTTACGAACCCAGACTTGCGATTGAACGCATTCACGACCACAAGCTCCTTGTCACGGTGGAGCCGGAGACAGCGGAAGGAGTAACGGATCTCATACTGTCTGTCGATTATACGGGGAATGTCGGCTATGCCTTCTCGAAGGGCAGGCTGTTTCATGATCATTTCTATGACGGGACTCCCTGGGAGATCGGGCTTTCGCGGTTCAGGGATAAGCTGTCACTGGGAGAAATCGTGCTGGAGACGACGCCTCTCCGCCGGGGCGTTACAACCGTGGATACGGGAGCGGCAATGGCGATCAAGCAGCGGTTTAAAGGGGAAGCGTCGGCCGTATTTCACAGCGTAACCGCAACGCCCCTCTACAAGATTCGCTTGAACATCCGGTGAATGATGCGGCGGAAAGCGGGCATCCGGAACCAAATGGGGAATCCGCCTATATACTGTATGAAAAAAAGGAGATCATCCCATGTACGGTTATTCCCCGATTTATTCTTCATATGGGTATGTGGCGGCTCGCAGTTGCCCATGGCCGCGCTCCAAGGTAGAGCTGAACCAGAAGTTCCGGGCCCTCTGGGCGCAGCATATTTACTGGACCCGTCTCGCGGTCAACAGTATTGCTGGCAGCCTGCCGGATTTACAGCCGACGTTAAACCGCCTTCTTCGAAACCCGGATGATTTTGCGGCTGTGCTGACACCTTTCTATGGCACGGCCAACGCCTCCGAGTTCGCCAGATTGTTTCGGGAGCATCTCACAATTGCGGCGGAACTTGTGCAATTGCTGAAAGCCGGCAATACCCAGGCTGCGGCGGATGCCCAGAAGCGATGGTATGCCAACGCGGATGCCATCGCTGTCTTTCTGGCCAGAATCAATCCGTTCTGGTCCCAGAAGGAATGGCAGCGCATGATGTATGAGCATTTGAAGCTGCTTACCGAAGAAGTGGCCGCAAGGCTTTCGGGAAATTACACGGAGAATGTCGCGACCAACGACCGCATTGAGCCGCAGGCCTATGAAATGGCCGATGTGATGACTGAAGGCGTTGTTCGTCAGTTCCCGTCGGCATTCCAAGTCTGAGGCTAACCCACGGAAGCAAGGGAAGCAAGTATTCAGGAAACTTTCAACTTGTTCTCATGCTGTTTTAAGCTCGGGAGATTATAGTAATCTCATACCCCCTAGATGACACTTGACCCTGCCGGATTGTCCGGCAGGGTCCTTTTTTTAACTTATTCCAGACTCCAGATCCCAATGCCTGCCGCCCGCGCCTTTCGTTCAACGTCCCGGAACCGTTCCTCGTACTTCACATCAGGCGGAAACACGGCGACACGCGCCAGGCCCTTCTCCAGCAGCAGCTCATTGACCATCTCTTCCCCGATATAGGCATAGGCGAGCAGGCGGCCGTAACGATCCCGTTCGGATTGATCGAACTCAAGCGTAACCTGCTTGCCTTGCAGAAGCTTCCTCGTGAAGGTTGAAGCCTCCGGTCCGAACGGCTCTTCAGGAGACATTTCGGGCGTGTCGATCAGAATCAGCCGCACCTTCTCCTTCGAGCCGTCGTCCAGCCTGACAGTGAACGTGTCGCCGTCCGTAACCGAGACAACCTTCGCTTCCTAGCTGGGCATATCGCTTAAGATATAGGTATCCAGGATCTCGTAATCTCGCTGCTGCTGCGGTTCCCGTTCGGACCAAGCGGCCAGCCCTAGCAGCACGATTGCGATCAGCCCCACAAGAAGTCGCATCGGTTTGGATTTCAACATTCTGGCAGACACTCCCCTGCTGATCGGTTCCTTGCGTTTCATTTCCTGATTACCCAGTTTGCCGCGCAGTGCTTGGCATATGCTATGTTGAATCACATTAAGAAGGAGGAATTGTTCATGTGTGAAAACTCGAACAACGTCGCTGGTGCGGGCTACGGTGGATGGACCTCGACAACGACAATTCTGGTTCTGTTCATTCTTCTGGTGATCGTCTCCCGTACCTTCTTATACTGATTTTCGCCGCCTGTGCATGGAGCTCTGCCGGTATAACACCGGCAGTTTTTTTATTGATCCCGGCTTTTGCCCCGCATTTCTTTACCGTTATGCCCATACAGCAAGACACAGATAGTCATATGCTGAGGTGTATCTAACATTAAGGAGGGTTTCGATCATGGGTGGATACTGCGGCGGCGAAGTAGGCGGAGCTAATGTGGGGCCGGCTTACTGTCCAATGACATCGACTAATGCCATTCTGGTTCTGTTCATTCTTCTGGTTATTATAACAAAGTCCTTCTGGGTTTAAAATGAAGTCACTGCCAGCCCCTCCCGGCCGGGAGGGGCTGGTTCATTGTGGCATGCCCAGCTGAGTTGGACGAGCCCGATGCGCGAAGTGATTGGCACTTTTCCGTAAAGGGGTAGATATCGTCATGCCGATTAATACTAGCGGATGGAATCTGGCTATCGCTGGCGGAGGAATTGTAGGTGGGCCTCGCTGGAAGTTCTGGGCGTTCAGTCGTTTCCGGCAGCGCTGCTGATTCTGCTCCTTATTGCGTTGATGGTCGCGTGGAGTGCGAGGAAAATTGGCCTTCCTGGAAAGCAATGAATGGCAAGTCCTGATAAGCAATAGAGCATGTGGACTGGGTATGGTCGTTCTTGCCAAATGTTTTTTCACTACACCCAGTCACTGAAGGCGATCACGCATATCCTGTGATATATCCACTATAAAGGAGGAAATGACGATGGGTGAAGCTTGTGGTGCAGGTGTAGGCGGTTACGGTGGTTTTACTTCGACTACTGCCATTCTGGTACTGTTCATTTTGCTGGTAATCATCACTAAAGCTTTCTGTCTGTAGTACTTTTTAGCTGAGCTTTATTCGTGGAGATAGGTGGTTGAAGCTCCCTTTAACAAGGGGTTCGCAGATTTCATCATCGGGGAGGGCTTGAATATGGGTTCATATTGCGGCGATGGCGGAGAAGTAGGCGGAGCAAATACAGGACCGGCTTATTGTCCAATGACTTCGACTGCTGCTATCCTGGTGCTCTTTATCCTGCTTGTTATCATCACTAAAGCCTTCTGGGTCTAACTTAACGCAGACAGCCCTTCCAAAGATTATTTTGGAGGGGCTGCTGCATGTTTAGAGGGCCTTAGCAGGAGTATGGCCGGATAAAGGCAGGTTATGGGAAAATAAATTCAACCCGGGTTCCGTCCGGGTACTTCTCAAGCTGATTGCCGATCCAGCTGCCCGCTCCGCGGTTGTCGGCCGGCTTTATGTATGCGATGTCCGCACCAGAGCCGCCTTCTTTGCACATGGCCATAGGCCATTCGTCGCGGTCATAGCGTTTTTTGGCGGGAACGCCTTTGAGCGACTCCTTGCGGTTCTCCTCGGCTCCATCGCGGTCGATCGTACAGACATTGGGTTCTCCGCGTTTAATTGCCTTCTGAATATGATTTGCGGTCTCCGGATACTCGTCCGAGGGGAACAACAGCTTCACAACCGCCGTACCCGGCGGTTCCGGCTCCTGGACGATCCAGCCGTTCCTTTCGGCCAGATAAGCCAGCGCGAACAGCAGCAAAATAAGGAGAAGCAGGTTCGGGTTTCGTTTCTTTTTTCGTTTGCGCACTTTCCAGCTCCTTCTTGCAGAGGTATCTTTTCCATTATAATCGCTCGGAGCAGGCGCAGGGTAGAAAATTCCCGATTTTTTTTGTTGCGCAAACGGGCAATCTTCTCTATGCTTTTATAGCAGGAGGGATCATAGAGATGAGAAGAACCTTACTGGCCGGCGCGGTCGCGGCGGTCGTGTTGCTTAGTGCCTGCGGCGGCAAATCACAACCCGAGTATTCGCAGGAAGATACGAAAGAGTACGTCCAGAATTTCTATAATGAAGTCTCGGCCCTTGACGAGAGCTCTAAATCATCGCTGGATGATTTTAATAAAGCACTGTCCTCTTATTCGGCGGGAACCTTGTCGGCAGATGATCTGGAGAAGGCGATCAAGAAATTTCAGGATACGTCATCCGATCTGGCGGACAAGGCCAAGAAGGTCAAGGTGTCGTCCCGCTTCCCCGATGAGATCGAAAAGATGCTGATTGAAGCCAAGGACTCCTTCGAAAAAGCGTACAAGATCAAAAAAGAAGCATCCGAAAGCGCGGATTCCCCGAACGTTACGGCTGAACAGTTCGACCAGATGAACAAGAACGCCGATATCGTGATGCTGTACGGCATCTCCAAGCTCAATCAGGCCAGGGAAGCGACCGGACTGCTGAGTGATCAGAAAGCCGATTAACATCTGTATCAAAACCTGTCAGGGCGCTGCGGCGCACATGCCGCCGGCGTCTTTTTGACATGTAAAGATGAAATTGGCTTTCGGGATTATGCACAAGTGCCTGAATCCGCTTCGGCTCAAAGCCCGGCTGTGCGGGAATATTCTCAAAGGATATTCTCCGGTAAGCGCCCGTCGTCTGATGACGCCGCCAGGCGTTTATCCTTATGTCATTTTTTCCTTGTTGATGAAATGGCATTGATGCGGATATAATACAAACATACGTTCCCGTAATATGAAGGAGGCGAATTCCTTGGGCAAGAAACTCGAGGGAAACGGACTATGGGAGAGCAGCCGGATGATGCTGCCCGAGCATAAAAGACGGATACTGGAGGAACAGAAAGAGACGCTCCGGCGGGAGCGTCCTGTGCTGGACGATCAGAAGCGGGAAGAAATGGAGAGGCTGCTGACCCTGTCGCTGCGGGAGCATGTGCGGGTTAACCTTGTCCTGTTCGACCCGTTCGAGAATGTGACGCTGAGCGGCTTCGTCACCTCGATCCATGCCCACACCCGGGAAATCAAGCTTCAGTGGTCGGGCGAATGGAGATGGATCGGTCTTGACCATATTGTGGAGGTGCAGCCTAGCTAACTCAGGCCACTGCCTGTTCAGGCCTGGTGTCCCTCTTTCTGCTCGTAAGCGATGAGGGTAACCGGGCTTCCGGTCAGCCGGGCGATGTCGGCTTCGGCGCTGCGGATAATTTCGATCGCTTCTTCCCGTTCTTCAAGGGTTGCCACCTGATACCGGTCGCTGTGGATGTCCATGGATATACCTCCTTTCTTCGGATAGTGTGCTCTGTGCCGCGCGGATTCATGCGAATTTCCTGTATAGAGAATCAGGTGCCGGGGGAAGCTAACAGCGACTAACCCATACAGGAGGGACTTACCTTTGAAAAAGCTAATGGCAACTCTTGCTTGCAGCGCTGTTCTGTCGATGAGTCTGGCTGGTGTTGGCTATGCTGAAAGTGTGGCGACAGTTGATGGTACTACTGGCGTCTACACCAATGATGGCTTGACCGGCAATGTGAATCGGGGCTATACCACATCTTACCCGACGGGCACATACACCAACGATCATACGATGACAGGAACGAACCGCGCCGGTCACACGGTAACTCCGCTGAACACAACCAATACCCGCACCGGCACATACCGCGCCACCAGCACGGCGACCACTACCCGCGGTTCGAACTGGGGCTGGCTCGGTCTGCTTGGCTTGTTCGGTCTGGTCGGCATGCGCAGCAGAACTGGTGACAGAACGACGCCTAGCGGCGACCGCCGGTAACTCACGCGATACTACAGACATGGCCCGTACAGGCGGCAGCGCCGGTGCGGGTTATTCTGTGTCCGGGCGCCGTCCAAATTTTTTGTCGAATGTGCGGAATAGGACAGTGACTTTTTCCCCTAAATCTTCTATAGTGTCCATAGCAGGCTCGCGGTTATGCGCCGGCTTCGAAGGGAGACATTAGACGATGAAGATTTCCGTATTTTACGATCATGCACTGACTGCAAGCGGACAGACGGGACTTTCCATTCAAGAGGTGCTGAAGCAGGTGAAGGCGTATGGGATTGAGGGTGTCGAGCTGGATTTCGATCAAGCAAGCGCCGATCCGGAAGCGATCCGAAGCACACTGGAGGAAGCGAGCTTGACGGTTGCTTGTGTATACGCTTTCTTTGAATTTGGAGAGCAGCCCCAGACCGAACGAGCCCACCGCTTCATTGAGACGGCTGCATTCCTGGGAGCGATCAAGGTGCTGGCCATTCCCGGATTTATCGAAGAAACAGCCGGAGCGGAGGAACGGAATCAGGCGCTGCTGCGGATGGCTGAAAGTCTGCGCGAAATGTGCCGGTATGCATCGGACCGGGGCATAACCTTAACGATGGAGGATTTCGACGACAGCAGGGCGCCATTCTCAGTCTCGGATGAACTGCTGTGGTTTCTGGAGCAGGTTCCGGAGCTGGGCTGCACCTTCGATACAGGTAATTTCAAATACCGTGGCGAGGACGAGCTGGCAGCTTACGAGAAGCTTAAAGACCGA
Source organism: Paenibacillus sinensis (assembly GCF_019904155.1). Taxonomy (GTDB): domain Bacteria; phylum Bacillota; class Bacilli; order Paenibacillales; family Paenibacillaceae; genus Paenibacillus_AQ; species Paenibacillus_AQ sinensis. The sequence goes on along the minus strand of NZ_JAHCMB010000153.1, from coordinate 59,503 downwards.
ATCGTTCATGTTCACTGCAAAGACCGCTCGCTGGACAATCCCGAGGCGGGCGCGCCCAAGATGGCGGCGGACGGCACTCCGCTGTATCCTTCTCCGATGGGCTCGGGCTGCATCCCGATTGCAGAGGTTGTCGGCAGACTCGTCAAGAGCGGATATGACGGCGTCTATGCCATTGAGCATTTCGACGCTTCCAATCAGCTGCTGTTCATGAAACGGTCGGCAGACTGGCTCCGTTCCGTACTCGGAACGCCAAGCGTATAAGGAACGGGAACGCCATAAAAAATGGATTGCGTCTTTCCAAGAACCATGCTATGATATTTCTTGTCGCGCTACGCGGCGCTACTATGCATCATCCCATGCCGGGGTGGCGGAATTGGCAGACGCACAGGACTTAAAATCCTGCGGTAGGTGACTACCGTACCGGTTCGATCCCGGTCCTCGGCATCCATATGTTAAAGCGAAATCCCTTGATACCATAAGGGATTTTTCTTTTTGTCCGAGAGGATTTTTGATTCGACAAACAAGAGCTTAATATGCGTCTTTTTTGGCATTGGGGACGGATTGGGGGCGAACCTTCGGATCAAATTTATCTAGCTGCGATATGGTGCGCTTACTGAGTTTTTTTGTAACGTGCGCATAAGTGTCACTCGTTACCTGTGATGTTGAGTGGCGAAGTCGATGCTGTATTTCTTTGATTGTTGCTCCGCTCCCCATAAGGTATGTCGCATTCGTGTGTCTCAGCCCATGTAAGGATACGTCTCGGAATCCGTTACGCTCACACCACTCCTTCCAGCGCTGAGTCGGCGTCGTATGGTAATATGGTTTGCCAAATCCAGAATGGAATACAAAGTTACGTTCACCGCCCTCCCACTTATCTCGAATCTTCATTTTAAGCTTTTTTAAATCCCTTACATGAGCGGCTAGCTCGTCCATATACCAGGCGGGCATATCAACATAATCATTCGATGCCGAGTTTTTGGTATCTGTGATAATCGCTTCTCCATTCTCGGTCCGAGAAATATTCTCGTCGATCCGCAAGCGATTACCTTCAAAGTCGCAATCCTCGATCTGAAGTGCAATTAACTCACCACGACGGAAGCCTCCTAAAATGGCTGCAAGGAAATATAACCTCCATACAGATTTCGTTGAAAGCAGTGTATGAATAACCTGCTCGGCTTCATCTTCCTCAAAGTAATTCTGACGATCACGTCTTGCCTTCAAGTCTGCTTTGCTGATTTGAGGCCTTTTTACACCGGCCAACGGATTTTTTTCAAGTACTCGCCATTCCATCGCTCGCTTGAACACGCTCATTGTCACATCGTAAATGTACTGTATCGTCCGCGACGAGATGGTATCTTTCTTCGTACGTTTGTCGATGCGTGCACCAGGCTTACGGAGGTCGTTAAAGAGCGTAACGAGTTTCATTGTCGTGATCGCCTCTATTTGTAGATGCCCAATAGCTGGCAATACATAGTTCTCGATCTTCGAACAGTGGGAAGGAAGAGTAGTAGGTCCAAGCTCAACTTCGGCGTATTTAGGTTTCCACTCCTCTCTGTAGAATTTCTCAAAAGTCATCTTTGAAGGGACAACGTACTCTCCGCTTAACACCTTTTGTTTAAACACAGCCAACTCATCTTCTAAATACTCACGCAATCGTTTCGTCGTTTTAAGTAAGGCATCATCCTCGACGGTGACCGTTTTCCGTGGTCGATTGCGGCTGCCGTCGGCATTCAATCCAAGATCCACGGTCAGCCGCCAAGTGCGTTCCCCTCTCTTCTCAATGCTTCCCTTAGCCATAAGATTCCCCTCCTTTTTTGCGAATGTATGTTCGGTTTTGAGTTATATTTAAACAGCCTTGCGGCTGGAAAGCACGAAGGTTAGATATTATTCGAAAATTTCTATGACGCCCAGCGGATCAAGGCGTATGTAGTATCTATCTTGATACGGCACCAGCAGTCCGTATTTATCCCGATAACGATCGATGGCGGCCTGAAGGAATTCCTCAGTCACGTTCAGAAAGTTTGCGATTTCATGTCGTCCTTTAAGCCGTGCCTTATGGGCCTGTATTATCGCCGAGAGGGGGACGAGTTCCTCATAGGCCCATTGTCGGGCACGCAGCTCCTGCTTTCGATTACGAACGTCTTTCTGATCCAGAATGTTGCCAGCGGATGTTTCGTAGTGGCCAATTTCCTCGGCTAGCACGCACCGTTTCTCATCGGCAGGCAGGCCTTTCCTGATCCATACAATACCATCCTTATACAAACCTTTCAGGCTTCCCTTTAACTCAACCTCATAGACTTCAACGGCTCTGGTGTCAGCCTTGGCTAATAGGGTTTCGTAGTTCAAGCAGCGTTCACTCCCCGGTGCGATGGCCTCGTTTCATTTTGACAAACTCCTTGAAACGCTTGATTTCTTCTAGTTCCTCCTCAGTCCAATCTTCTCCGTCGTGGTGCGCGGCAATAGTCTCATCAAGGTCTTCATTCTCGAATTCTTCTTCCGTATCCGCGAAAGCTTCTTCTGGAGTTAGGACAGGCCCATCATACGCAGGTGGCTCTTGACGAGCTAATGCCGATCGCAAAGTAGCGGGTTTCATTTTGAGAGCGTTAGCAATCCGCTCAACTGCCGCATAATCGTCAGAGTCAGGCATTATATCATCGATGTTTAATATAAAGTCTTTTCTAACGCCAGCTTTATTCGCCAAATCATCTAGGGTAAGACCCGCCATCTCGGATTCGAACTCGATCAAGGAGCGAACAGAATTACCGGTCAAGTAGTCGACAGAAACGCCGAAATAATCTGCGATTGCATTCAGCGTCTCAATCTGCGGGTTTTTTGTTGTGCCGTCCATAATTTTTATAAGTGTTGTGTATGGCACCTTGGTTAGCTTTGCGAGTTTATACCGAGTCAGCCCCTTTTCTTCTATTAGGGATTTAAGTCTATCCGCTATTTCATTCACCTGATATTCCACTTGAGTAAACCTCCTATTACTTTTTAAAGTACTACCTTATGAGGTAATAATATAACGGTATTCGGTGATAAGTCAAGCATAGGCGAGAATAAATGAGATAATAACCGATTTAATACCGTATACGGTAAATTACAAGGGTGGCTAAAACTTACCGTATACGGTAGTATTGTTTTCAGGAGGTGAGCAACATGGGATTGGCAGTAAAAAATAATGTTGACCGGCTTCTCAAAGAAAAGGGATGGACCCGTTACCGCTTGAGCAAAGAGAGTGGCGTTACGATGTCGGTGATTTACCAATTAGGCGAGAAAGAGTCCGGACCTACCGCTGACAAGCTGTTGAAAATCGCTAATGCATTGGGCTGTACCGTTGATGAGTTGGTAAGGCCTGTGGAAGAAAGCGAGGTGTGCAAATGACGGCTCTTGAGAAAGCCATCGCCGACATTGTGGCCGTGCACGTCGCAGAAGCGGAGAATCGGATCATGGAGCGGATGGCTGTGGCATCAGACCGGACGTTGACGGTCCCTGAAGCGTGTGAGTACCTCTCCATGAGCGACTATACTCTCCGGCAACTTTGCAAGGCCAAACGCATTCCGCATCGGACAGTAGGTGCGGATGGCAGTAAGAATCCGCGTTATCTCTTCAGCACCGTGAGCCTTGACCGCTGGAAGCGGGAAGAGGAAGCACGGAATTACCGCTCATCTGGCCAATGACAGAAACGTCAAAATCCGCAGTAAATCCGTAGCGCAGGCGTAATGAATCGCGGATATGCTTATCTCGAAACAGAAAGGAGCGACCAAATGAACAATTCTTCCATAATCCTCGACGAATGTGAACCTGAACGCTTTCGAGATTTGCTTCGGGAACTGCACCAGCTTAATGCTGAATGCTCCATTGAAATCACTCGCGGTTCCGATCCATTCACCTATTGGAGCGGGAAAGCCAGCAATCCGGACTTGGCGAAGTTTCCGGACGGCAGCCTCTGCATCGCGTTCGAGATCGGGACAGTGAGTCTTGAATTGGACGAGGCGTACATGTACTGCTTCCACCAATCGGATGCTCAGACCATTCTCTGCGCTGGTATCCGACCAGAAACCGACGACGGCTCGTCGTCTTACGCCATCTGGATTAATGCCAATCATTAGAAAGGAGATGCAGAATGACCCAATTACAGATCATCAACCATGCTGGTCATCGTGTGCTGTTGACCGCTCATCTGGCCGAGTCTTTTGGCGCAGAATCAAAAATCATCACGAACAACTTTTCACGAAACAAAGAACGGTATACCGAAGGTAAGCACTATTTTGAGCTTCGCGGACTGGATTTAGAGGACTTCAAAACCGCACATCAAATTGATGCCACCCTAAAATTTGCTTCTATTCTCTACCTCTGGACCGAAAAAGGCGCGTGGATGCACGCCAAATCATTGAACACGGACAAGGCTTGGGAAGCTTACGAAATGCTCGTAGACGATTATTACAGCGTCAAGCTCAACACCGCCGCGCTGTCCCCGGAGCTTCAAATGTTCAGTCAGATATTTAACTCTGTCGCTCAAATGGAACTGGCTACTGCAGAACAGGCGAAGCGCCTGGACGCCGTGGAACAGCGAGTAGAGCAGACCAATGAGATTCTGGCCCTGAATCCACTGGACGGCCGGAAGAAGGTCACGGCGCTGCTGAACAAGATTGCTCAGTCTCTCGGCGGTGGCAGCTCGTATCAGGATGTTCGTTCTGACAGCTATAAGCATCTTGAAGAGCGGGCGCGCTGCGATTTGTCGAAGCGGGTCACGAATAAGAAGCAGCGCCTCTCCTTGGAGGGAACGGCTAAGTCGAAGGTGGACAAGATCAGTAAGCTGGATGTGATTTTCGACGATGCTCGGCTGACTGAAGTCTACTTCGCCATCGTGAAAGAAATGGCCGTTCAGAACCGGATTGATCCGGGCATGGCAGAGGGGGCGTAACCATGGAACTGTCAACGCAAGACCACCTGGCCCTCGCCAAATGGCATCTGGACCAAGCGATCGAAGCCGAACTGGCAGCACACCGGGTCAAGCACCTGGGCAAGCCCGGAGCCGCGCGGTACGAGATCGTCGAGACGCTGTCCGCTATATCAAAGGAGGATGCCGGCCATGCAAGCCAGTTCCAGTATTCTGATGCCGGCTGAGGTGACAACACGGCGCCTTGAGCTCCGGCGGCTCCGGTGGCGCCTCACAAACGGCCGGGTAGTCATTCCTATGGAGCTGCGCCGTACCCTTGGGATCGGGGAGAAGGACGGGCTGGAAATCTTCGTGGATGGTCAGCGGATCATTCTCCAGAAATACGCGCCGGGGTGCATGTTCTGTGAGGAGACGGGCCCGGGGATGGCGCATTTGTTCGGGAAGCTGGTTTGCCCGGAATGCATCGCAAAGATCAAGCAGCTCTATGACAAAAATGCCCATCGTTAAACTATCTGAACGTGTTCGTTGCGGCGTCTGCGGCCATATGGTCAACGTCCGATTGATCAGAGAATGGAACGATCATCAAGTCTGTGTTTCATGCATTCATTCTATATTATCCGAGGAGGACCATCATGCCAGTACAAATTAACATTACCGGCGGCGACGCCGCTGAAGCCGTCAAAGAGCTCACGACCTTGCAGTCGTTCATGTCTGCTAAAGTCGAGAAAGCACCCGTTTCCGCTACCCCTGTAACTCCTGCAGCACCTGCTCCTGAGATCGGACAGACTCCGCATTACGCGGGTCAGCAGCCTGCTCCACAGTCTCCTGCAGCTCCATCCTATGGGCAAGCTCCTGCACCTACCTATCAACCGCCGCAAGCTCCGGCGCCGCAGCCGCCGACCGGTGCAGTACCGACATCCGCTCCGGCTTATACGCTGGATCAGCTCGGTGTCGCTGCTCAGCCACTTATCGATGCAGGACAAGGACCCGCTCTGCTTGGGTGGATTGGCCAGCGCGGCGCACAGGCGCTGACGCAGCTTAACCCGCAGTATTACGGCGACTTTGCGACGTTCCTTCGTTCCCTGGGGGCGCGGATCTAATGGCAGCGGGCGAGATTGCACATGCAGAGCGGGCACATGCCCTGCTCTCGGCCAGCGGGGCACACCGCTGGCTGCACTGCCCGCCGAGCGCCCGGCTGGAGGCGACTTTGCCGGACACGGAGAGCGAGGCCGCCAAGCGCGGTACACTCGCCCATGAGATAGCGGAGCTGAAGCTGCAGAAAGCCTTCTTCGGGCTGGCGACCAGGAAGTATAATACCGAGCTAAAGAAGAAACAGAAGCATGATCTGTACGAGCCGATCATCGAGGAGCACACGAACGCTTACCTGGACTACATTCAGAGCATCGTTCATGCCTTCCCGACCCCGCCGCATATCGCGGTAGAACGGAAGCTGGACCTGACCGAATACGTGCCGGAGGGCTTTGGCACAAGTGACTGCATCATCATCGGTGCTGGTCGGCTGCACATCATCGACTACAAGAATGGTTCCGGCGTGCCGGTGCCTGCTGAGGAGAACCCGCAGATGATGATATATGCGCTGGGCGCCTACAAAGCATTTTCGATGTGGTTCCCTATCACAGAGGTTCATGTGGCGATTGTGCAGCCGAAAGTCTGGGATACGCCGTCCGAATGGTCGCTGCCCGTAGCGGATCTACTGGCCTGGGGTGAGTCAATCAAGCCGATTGCGCAGCAAGCGTATAACGGCGAGGGCGATTTTCTGATGGGCGACCATTGTAAATTCTGCCGGGCGAATGGCCGCTGTTCCGCTCAAATCGCGTCAATTTTCGAAAACGCGAAAACGCCGCCTCCACAACCACCGCCGCTATCAAGCTGGGAGGATTTCGGGGAAGCCATTAAGGCCGCCGGACCTATTGCGACCTGGCTTGAAAAAGCGAAGAAATTAGCTTTGGCCGAAGCTCTTCGCGGAGGGACTGTTCCTGGCTGGAAAGCTGTCGAGGGCCGCGGCAAACGTGATTATGTTGATCTGGACAAGGCCTTCTCTCATTTGAAGGCTAACGGCATTGACGAATCGGTGCTCTATAATAGAGAGCCTCTGACTCCGCCACAACTCGAAGATGCGCTGACCAGGAAGGTCTATAAGGAACTGCTGGAGGACACCGGCCATGTGGAAAAGCGGACAGGAGCGCCGACACTCGCGCCGGACAGCGACAAGCGTCCGGCCATCACCAATCAGGTTAAACCGGAGGACGTGTTCGGCACGCCGCCGGAGCAATCATAAATTACATTGCGAAGAGGAGAACTGACAAATGACAACTGAGACAGCAGTAACCACCGGGGAAGTAAGACTGAGCTTTGTGAATCTGTTTACTCCGCGGGCCAATCAGCCCGGGCAGGAGCCGAAATATAGCACAACCATTCTGATCCCGAAATCGGACGCTGCAACGATGCAGCGAATCAGTGCGGCCATCGAAGCAGCAGCCCAGAAGGGAACAACGAGCATCTGGAACGGGGCGCGTCCTCCACAATTGGCTAATCCGATTCATGATGGTGACGGACTGCGTCCGAACGGTGAAGCCTTCGGCCCTGAATGCAGAGGTCATTGGGTGCTGACGGCCAGCAGCAAGCAGCAGCAGGCTGTCGTCGCGCAGGACATGAGCCCAATCATCGACCAGACGCGTGTGTATTCTGGCGTATATGGCCGGGTCAATATCAATTTCTTCCCTTATCTCAACAGCGGTAAGAAGGGTATCGGCGCTGGCCTTGGACCGGTGCAGATCCTCCGCGAGGGTGAGCCGCTTGGAGGCCGCGTAACGGCAGAGCAAGCATTTGGCGGGAATGGAGGTGGCGTGGGCTATGCTCCTGCACCGGCTCCGCAGGGCTGGGAACAGGCCGCTCCTTCGCAATATGGTCAAGCTCCACAGCAACCCCAGTACGGTCAGCAGCCAACAGCGCCGCCAGCGTATCCGCAGCAGGGCTATGGCCAAGCACCGGCTCCGCAATATGGACAAGCCCCGCAGCAGTACGGTCAGCAGCCGGGGTATGGCCAAGCTCCTGCGCCTCAATATGGCCAGCAACCTCCTGCTCAGCCTCCGCAGCAGCAGATTGACCCGATCACCGGCAAACCTCTGGGTGGCGGCGTATGGGGGATCTGACTTGGCACCTCTCGATCGACATCGAGACATTCAGCTCCATCGACATCAAGAAAGCGGGACTGTACAGATATGTGCAGTCCCCTGATTTTCAGATTCTACTATTTGCCTATTCGTGGGACAGCGGCCCGGTGCAGATCGTCGATCTGGTGCAAGGTGAGCAGGTACCAAGCGAAGTTATCCAAGCGCTCAGCGATCCGAACGTCATCAAACACGCATATAACGCGGCGTTTGAATGGTACTCCCTTAGCAAGTTCTGGCCCACTCCGCTGGAGCATTGGCGCTGCACGATGGTTCATGGTCTTTACTGCGGATACCCTTCAGGCCTCGGCAAGGTGGGTGAGGCGCTAGGCTTACCGCAAGACAAGAAGAAAATGGGTGTAGGCGGCTCGCTGATTCGGACATTCTGTGTACCGATCAAGAAGCCGGCTAAGGCGAATGGCTATCGGACTCGAACGCTGCCGCACCACGAGCCCGAGAAGTGGCAAACATTTAAGCAGTACTGCATAAACGACGTTGTGGCCGAAATGGAGATCCTTCGCCGGCTATCACCTTTTTCGGTACCAGATTTAGAATGGCAGCTCTGGCAGCTTGACCAACGGATCAATGCCAGGGGCATTGCCTGTGACCTTCAGCTTGTCGAGGGCGCGCTGGCCGTGGACGAGCAGATCACGGCAGAGCTGACGGCCGAGGCGGTGCAGCTCTCTGGCCTTGATAACCCGAAGTCGGTTCAGCAGCTCAAGAAATGGCTGGCCGAGGAGATCGGCGAAGAGGTTGAGGACCTTCGAAAGGACACCGTATCCGGACTGATCGAGACTGTGGAGCCAGGCAAGGCCAAGCGTGTTCTGGAGATTCGCCGGGAGCTATCGAAGACAAGCACCAAGAAGTATGTGGCCATGCGGACGGTCGCCTGTGAGGACGGTAGGGTGCGAGGGCTGCTCCAGTTCTACGGCGCGAACCGTACCGGGCGATGGGCGGGCCGGTTGGTACAGGTGCATAACTTGCCTAAGAACAAGATGGAGACGCTCGAATATGCCCGGCAGCTCGTCCGGGATCGGCGAGTGGACATGCTCAAGTTTGTCTATGGGAACGTGCCCGATACACTCTCTCAGCTGATCCGGACTGCATTTGTAGCTCCGACAGGCAAGAAGCTCCTTGTCGCCGACTTCTCGGCGATCGAGGCGCGGGTTATCGCCTGGCTAGCGGATGAACGGTGGCGGCTGGATGTGTTTGCGACACACGGCAAGATTTACGAGGCCTCGGCATCTGCAATGTTCGGCGTGCCCCTCGAAGATGTGGACAAGGACCTTCGGCAGAAGGGCAAGGTCGCGGAGCTGGCGCTGGGCTACCAGGGCGCAGCCGGTGCGCTGATCGCTATGGGCGCTCTTGATATGGGACTGCAGGAAGAGGAGCTTCCGGAAATCGTGCTGCGGTGGCGGAATGCGAATCGCCGAATCTGCGATCTGTGGTTTGCCTTCGAGCGGGCGGCGATTGAAGTTATGGAGACCGGTATGCCGGTTGGTGTCCGGGGCGTCATCTTCGCCCGGGAAAGCCACCACGGCAATGGCCTGGACTTCTTCACCATTCAGCTCCCTTCGGGACGGAAGCTCTATTATGTAGAGCCGCGCCTGGCGCAGAACGACTTCGGCAAGCAGGCGCTGCACTACATGGGTCCTGACCAAAAGACCGGCAAGTGGTCGCTGATATCCACATATGGCGGAAAGCTTGTCGAGAACGTGGTGCAGGCAATCGCTCGGGACTGCTTGGCCGTAACGCTGTTACGGGCCGAGCAGGCCGGTTACGGCACCGTCCTGCACGTACACGACGAACTGGGGATTGAGTCGGATCGGCCAGAGGAACTGGACAAGGTGCTGGCGCTTATGGCCGATCCGATTTCATGGGCGCCGGGGCTACCGCTCAAGGGTGCAGGCTTTGTAACGGACTTTTATATGAAGGATTGATACGAATGGATATTGCAATAAACCAAAAAGCTCAGGAAGCCCTGAACCGTTTAGCGGCGATGCCAGGAATGGCTGCTGTTAAAGATCAAGTGGAGCAGATGGTGCAGTATAGCCGAATTGCAGCGCTCCGAAAGCAAAATCGACTGAAGGCGCAACCGCAGTCGAATCATATGGTATTCACGGGAAACCCAGGAACGGGGAAGACAACGGCTGCGCGGCTGATCGGCGAGGCCTTCGCTGAGATTGGGCTGCTGAAACGATCAGGCTCTACAGTTCCTTTCGTTGAAATCAGCAATTCTAACGTCGCACATCCGCATGTGGGACAATCCGAGAAGATAATCGGTGATAAGTTCAAACAGGCAAAAGGCGGTGTGCTGTTCATCGACGAGGCCTATTCATTGATCGGTCATGCCGCTCATAACTCGGACATGAAGAATATTGCGGCGATTGTTCAGTACATGGAAGATATGCGCGACGAGGTTGTGGTGATCGCTGCAGGTTATCCGAAGGACATGGTCAAGTTTCTGAATTTCAATACAGGCTTAGCTTCTCGGTTTCCTACGACAATCCATTTTCCGGACTACAGCGTGCAGGAGCTTGTGCAGATCGCTCAGCAGATGCTCCAAGAGCAGGAGTATGTTGCGGCACCTGATTACTTGGATGCTTTGGCCAGCGTGATGTGGATCGAGAAGGGCCGGCCAAACTTCGGCAATGCTCGCACTGTTAGAAACCATGTTGAGAGGTCCATTCGTAAGCAATCTGTTCGCGTTTCGAGGCTGACTCAGCCTTCCCGCAAAGACCTTGCAACACTGACGTCTCAGGACCTTGTCCACTCCGTGAGCGATGTGAGAAGCACGGAGAAAGCAGCCTTGTTGTCTACTATAAGCGCGGCGCAAAGTCGATTGATGCAATTGGACCTGATGGAAATTCTGAAACGAAATTGAGGTGATTTAGGTATGCAGCAGACCGACCTTATCGCTGCTGAGCTGATTGAACGACTAAAGCGTGAGGGTTTTATCGTACAGCGATATGACAGCGTCACGACGAGCAGTGTCTATTTGAAGCTGGATTATGGCGTGGCCAATAGCATTCGAATAGGAGATCACCGGGGGAAGAAGCAGTACAAGTACCGATACAACATAGACATTGGGCGGAAGCAGATTAACCGGCACACCACGGGAGAAGGTTGGCCGCGCTGGTATTACCCGGAGACAGAGTTGGATTCGCTGTTCCGGGACCTGCTACGGGAAAGGGAACGAATTAAGCAGAGGTTCGGACCCGATCAATATTGGGCCCTGATGGCCCAGAAGCAATTTGAGAATCGGGGAAACAAAGGCTTTTGGAGAAGTGCGAAGTTAGTGTGATGAGGAGTGATCTTCGTGGGTCAGCGATTTATACGCGGGGCGCTGGCTCCGCATCCGGATGACGCGATTGATGGCATAACCTATGACTGTGGAGGTCGAATGCAATATCATCCAGACTTTCACTTTAGTCATGGGAAGCCCTTTAGCCAGGATGATCTTGAGTACCTTTGCACCTTTTACGGCATCGATGATGCCCGAACTATTTCTTTTGCGCTTGGAAAGACAGAGCATGTCTGCCGAGTCAAATATGCTTCGCTCAAGAAGGCGGGGCTGCTCGAATATTACCGGAATAGCTACAAACGAAAATTGGAGGCGAATTGATGTGAGATATACGCATGTAGTTGTGAAAATCGAAGATATTGACAAGCTGCCGGAGGAGCAGATGCAGAAGATGTACGGCCTGCTCAACCTGGTCAATGCCGAACGTGAGAAGCAGGGTAAGTCGATTAACCAGTACGCCATCGTGAATCTGGATGAGCCGTATGCCGGCGAGGTTGTCGAGATCATGAAGCGCAACGGGCATTGGGACGACTGCAATCCGGTTGTTCTGAAGCGAGGTCAGGCCATTAACGATTTGGTCAAGGAAGCACACAATAACGCCGTCAGCAAAGGCTGGTGGGACGAGGACCGCAGTTTTGGGGAGATTATCGCGTTGATCCACAGCGAAGCATCGGAGGCGCTGGAAGATTATCGGTCAGGCATGCAGCCGGCAGATTTCCGCTACGAGGAGAAGACGGAGGACGGGTTACTGGTTACGCATGTCAGACAGAAGTCGGTTTACTGGAAGCCTGTCGGCATCCCGTCCGAACTGGCAGACATCGTGATCCGAGTCATGGACGCCTGCGGGCGGTATGACATCGACCTGGAGCGGGCGATCGCCGAGAAGATGGCCTACAACGCCACGCGGCCGCTGCGGCACGGTGGGAAAGTATTGTGACTGACGATCCGTTCTTTAGCGATATCCCTTGGGACATTATCACAGACGACAGCGGACGAGTGATCGGAGAGGTCTATCTGACGCTCCCTTCCTCGCCGCCAAGGAGGCGACATCGTAAATGGGGCTCTACATCACGCCCGGGGACTACGACCGGGCAGCGGCAAACGGGATCTGTGCCGCGACGCTTGAGCAGCGAGTAAGGATCTATGGTTGGGACACGGAGCGCGCCTGCACGCAGCCGGTGCGGCAGCAAGCGGACCGCAGCGAGTGGAGGGCTGTCGCTGACCGGAATGGAATAACCGCTACAGCCTTTTATCGTCGATTATCCGTCGGCTGGTCTCCTGAGCGAGCAGCGACGGAGCGGATGGTGCCAGTGGAAGAGTCTCTTCGGCGTGGCCGGGAGGTGCGGCGCAAGTACCCTCTGGAGTGGATCGAGACAGCAGCGCGAAACGGGATTCCCGCTGTGCTCTTCCGGGAGCGGGTCCGGGAACAAGGTTGGAGCTATGAGCGGGCAGCGACAGAGCCGCCGATGAGCCGATCGGAGAGCGGCAGGCTCGGGAAGCAGGCCCTTTTAAGGAGGAAAGCAGATGAAGTGGGAAGCTTTTGAATGTGACGATTGCGGCCGGCGTTATGCTCTGGAACAACCCGATGATGACGAGATTCCGGAGCCGCTTTGCCCTTCGTGTGGCAGTGGGTACAGTAAGCCGATCGAACTGGAGATGTTTGAGAGGGTCTGCCCATGATCCGCGCTCTGACAACAGAAGAAAAAGCTCTTAGCCAGGCGGCGAAAAAGCGGTCAAACAAGGCGCTTTCCGCCGAGCGGGCGAAAATACGCAAGCAGCGCGACGTTGCGTTCAAGGCAAATGCCAGTGAGGCTTACCGGGATGGTTTGCTCCGGCAGCTCCTTTCTATTAATAAAGATGTCAAAGGATCACCTGCTATCGTTCGGCTGTCCAGTGTCTGGTGGACCGGCGGTGAGATCGTGATCGATTACGAGCTGCTGCGCGGAATGCTTCGTCGACTGAAGGGTCGGTATATCTCATCCATGAAGGTGTCCGGCGGTGTACTGACGATTGTTCATTCCGTACCCTTTCAGCGGAACCGCGGAGAAGTGGAACTGTATCAGATCCCGGATTACCAGCGGATACACCTTACGGATCTACCAGTCATTGAACTTGATTTTGATTAACACTAAAGGCGGTATGCCCTGTGAAATTTGACAGACAGATAATCCTATCAACAGCCGGCAGCCGCCGGGCAACACACTGGCCAGCGCAAACGCTGATGTGGTCGGAGCTGGTAGAGCGGCTGCATGTGGCCGCGCGCGGTACCGAGACGCTGGCGCAGTATCTGGCCTTTCCCAAGAGCCAGCAGGACGACCTGAAGGATGTCGGCGGCTTCGTTGCCGGTGAGCTTGAAGGCGGACGCCGGAAGGCAGCAGCGGTGCTGCGTCGTGACGTCCTTACGCTCGACCTGGACAATATTCCTCCCGGCGGTACGGCGGATGTGCTGCGTCGCCTCGAGGGGCTTGGCTGTGCCTACGCGGTGTATTCGACGCGGAAGCACCATGAGGCCAAGCCGCGGCTGCGCGTGCTGGTGCCGGTAGACCGGAGCTTGCTTCCGGATGAATATGAGCCGATGGCGCGGAAGCTCGGGCAGATCATCGGCATGGAGCTGTGTGACCCGACAACCTTCGAGGCTTCACGGCTTATGTACTGGCCGAGCTGCTCGGCTGACAGCCAGTATGTGTTCGCGTTCGGGGACAAGCCCTTCGTATCGGCTGACGGCTTGCTTGGCATGTATACGGACTGGCGCAATATCCAGGAGTGGCCGCAGGTCCCTGGAGCCAGTGAGGCGCACGTCAAGCTGGCGGCCAAGCAGGGGGACCCGACGGCCAAGCCTGGCATCGTGGGGGCGTTCTGCCGGACGTATGACATTCACCAGGCGATCGAGACGTTTCTGCCGGGTGTGTACCTGGAGACGACAGACGGCAGCGGCCGTTTGACCTTCGCTGGCGGTTCTACGGTCGGCGGTGCCGTTGTATACGATGATGGCCAGTTCCTTTACTCGCACCATGCAACCGATCCGTGCAGCGGCCGACTGGTCAATAGCTTCGACCTAGTTCGGCTGCATCGGTTCGGCGCACAGGATGACGAAGCCAAGCCGGGGACACCGACCAATAAGCTGCCGAGCTATACGGCTATGACGGCGTTCGCCATGGAACTGGAGCCGGTGGCGGGGCTTTTGAAGCAGGAACGATACGAGCGGGCAGTGAGCGAGTTCGCCGCGGTGGAGTCAGTGCTAGGTCAGCCGGCCGCCGCAATGGAGGACACGAGCTGGATGTCCAAGTTGGAAATGAACAGCAACGGCATCTATATGAAGACCGTGGACAATTTACTCGTTGTGCTGGAGTATGATCCACGGCTACGCGGGAAGATTGCTTTCGACGAATTCGCCAATCGGGGCCTTGTCCTGGGGCCGCTTCCTTGGGACCCTCGACAGGATCGGCGGCCATGGGGCACCTCGGATGATGCTGGCATTTATCACTATACCGAGAAGGTCTACGGCATTGCTGTAGAGGCTAAAATGAATCACGCGCTGACGCTGATCAGCCACAGGCATCGGTTTAATGATGTCCGCCAATACCTGGAGGGACTGGAGTGGGATGGAATACGCCGGCTGGACACCCTGCTGACAGACTACTTGGGCGCGGCGGATACACCTTATACGCGTGCAGTTTCACGCAAGTCCATTACGGCGGCAGTAGCCCGCGCAATGACACCTGGGTGCAAATATGATTACATGCCGATCTTGGCCGGGAAGCAGGGGCTGGGGAAGAGCACCTTCCTGCGAATACTCGGCCGGCGCTGGTATTCTGACAGTCTGACGACCTTCGAGGGGAAAGAGGCCTGTGAAATGATTCAAGGTGTTTGGATCAATGAAGTCGGTGAACTGACAGGCATGAGTAAGTCGGAGAGCAACGCAGTTAAGCAGTTTCTGAGCCGGACAGAAGATATCTTCCGGGAGGCTTACGGGAAGCGGACGATGCCGTATCCGCGCCGATGCGTCTTTTTCGGGACGACCAACGATTCTGAGTTTCTTCGAGATCGGACGGGGAATCGACGGTTCTGGCCGGTGGACGTTGGTCAGATCGCGCCGGTAAAGAGCGTCTTCCACGATCTGGAGAACGAAGTGGATCAGATATATGCGGAGGCTGTCATGCGCTGGCGGCTCGGTGAGCCCCTGTTTTTGTCCGGAGAGATCGAGGAGCAGGCAAAGGAGCAGCAGGAGGCGCACAGGGAGTCGAATGCCAAGGAGGGCATTATCCGAGCATTTGTGGATCGCCCGGTGCCTGTAGACTGGCAGAAGCGCGATTTGCCGACAAGGCTGATGTACTGGGGCGGCGAATTCGGGAAACCCCACGAAGGGCAGGCAGTCGCCCGGGACCGGATATGCGCCGCCGAGGTGTGGTGCGAATGCTTCCGCAGCGACATCAAGTTCATGAAGCAGATGGATACCCGGGAGATCAATGGTATTTTATCTTCCTTAGCTGGATGGGAAGAGTACAAAGGCTGGTTCGGCCCCTACAACTGGCAACGCGGATTCCGCAAAAAGTAGCTTGGACAGTTGGACAGTTGACCCTTGGACAGATTGCTAAGTGTCCAAAATGGCTGTTGGACAGATTTTAAACTGTCCAAGCCAGTGTCCAAGTATCTGTCCAAGCGAAAAACCGCATAAAATCAATACTTTCTATTATTATTGGACACTTTGGACACTTAAATCTATCTAAAGAAGAAATAAAAGAATTATAGAAATTAGGTACACACATATTACGCCTAATACGCCTGATTACTAGAAAGTGTATGCGCACATGAGGCGCGCACGCGTAACACATCATGAGGAGGGTTGTCAAGTGAAGACTACATCCGAAGTTGCGACCTTTATAAAATCAAGCCCAGAGCTTGTAGCAATCATCCATAGTAGCAATGCCGTTAACGATGTCTATTCGCCGAAGAGCCCGCTAAGTTCGACAGCAGGACTTGCGCTTAAGTATTTCTGGTCAGGCTACGAAGGTGTGCAGTTCCGCTTCACCTTTGAACGAGTGTCCGGACGGAGTATCTGGATTGACCAATTGCGAAGCAGGCTCAAGGACGCAGTTCTGACGCTGATCGTTGAATATCGAATCGCGAAGGGGCTGAGCGATTGAGAGAGCGAGACATAGAGACCTATCTGCGGGACCGTGTCAGGGAGGCGGGAGGCCGAGCTTACAAGTGGACGAGCCCCGGGAACAACGGAGTGCCGGACCGTATTGTGATTCTGCCCGGTGGCACGGTTCGGTTTATCGAGTTGAAAGCGCCCGGCCAGAAACCGACCAAGCTTCAACTGGCGCAGCACCGCATTCTTCAAAACCTGGGCTGCCCGGTGCAGGTGATCGATAGTAAGGCACAAGTTGATGCCTTCCTGCTGGAAGCGAGTGGGTCATGAGCGCGCAGGCAAAGCCCCGGCATCAGTTCAAGCCGTGGGATTATCAGCGGTACTGTATCAATCGGTTGCTGACTGATGAGGCGCTGGGGTTATTTCTCGGACTGGGTCTTGGCAAGACGGTTATCACGCTGACGGCGGTCAACGATCTCAAATACAACCGGTTTGCTGTCCGGCGCTGCCTTGTCATCGCGCCCAAGAAGGTCGCGGAGCTGACCTGGACGACGGAGGCAGCCAAGTGGCAGCACCTTCAGCATCTGCGGATCGTGCCGGTGCTGGGGAGTACCCAGAAGCGGATCAAGGCGCTGAATACACCGGGTGATATCTGGGTGATTAACCGCGAAAACGTGAAGTGGCTGGTTGAATATTACCGGAATGCCTGGCCGTTTGACATGGTGGTGATCGACGAGCTGAGCAGCTTCAAGTCGCATCAGGCTCAGCGCTTCAAAGCCTTGACCTGGATTCGCCCGCACGTCAAGCGGATCGTCGGCCTGACCGGAACGCCGGCGCCGAACGGCCTGCACGATCTTTGGGCGCAAGTGTTCTTGCTGGATCAGGGCGCGCGGCTGGAGAAGAACATCACTGGGTACCGGACGGTGTACTTCGAGCGGAACTATAACGGGCACGGCTACATGGCGAAGCCCGGAGCGGATGATGCCATTCACCGAAAGATTGCCGATCTTTGTATCAGCATGAAGGCTGAGGATTATCTGGAGCTGCCTGATTGTATTACGAACGTGATCCCGGTTGCCCTGGATGCTAAGGCGGCAGAGCAGTACAAGCGGATGGAGCGGGATCTGTTGCTAGAGATCGAGGACACGGAGATTAGCGTTACAAGCGCGGCGGCGCTAACCGGTAAATTGCTTCAGCTTTGCAACGGGGCTCTGTACGACGCCGATCGCGGTGTCCATGAGATCCACGACTGCAAACTGGAAGCTTTCAGTGAGCTGATCGAGCAGCTGAACGGAGCACGGGCACTGGTGTTTTACAGCTTCCAACATGATCTGACCCGGCTACATGGTGTTCTGGATAAGACGAGCCTACGGGTGCGAGAGCTGCGGACGCCGCAGGATCAACTGGATTGGAATGCCGGTCAGGTCGATATCCTTCTGGCGCACCCAGCCAGTGCAGCCTATGGGCTCAATCTTCAAGACGGCGGGAATCATGTTGTATGGTTCGGGCTTACGTGGAGCCTGGAGCTGTACCAGCAGGCCAACGGCCGTCTTCACCGGCAAGGCCAGACCCAAAAGGTCATTCTGCACCACCTGGTCGTTCAGGGCGGCATGGACGAAGAGGTCATGGAGGCGCTGGAGAGCAAGGCCACGACGCAAGATCGACTATTGACGGCGCTGAAAGCGCGGATCGAGGGAGTGAGACCATGAACGAGATGGAGAAGCGCCGGGCCTTCCAGCGCGTGAAGTCGATGACAAACGAGTCATTTTGGAAATGGATGAACTGGATGCACTCCCGTGCCTACGCCAAGGCTGAGCAGCACTATCAGGAAGCCATGAACATTGTTCTTCAGCCGAAGCAGGCCAAAGCGGTTATCGCCAAAGCGCAGGAGATCCGCGAGACCTGGGACGGTATGGCCACAGTAACGATCGATGAGACGGAGGCTGCGGAGTGGCTGCCGCGGAAGCCCGTATGAAAAGCGGTGATCGTATGCGAACACCGATTCCAAGGCGGGACCTTGAACATGAGGCAGCCACGGGTCCTAGCCAAGTCGTTGAATATACACTGTCACCGGAGGAGCTGGCGGAGATCCGGGCCAAGTACCCGGCTACACCACGGGACAAGAAGTTCAAACCGCCGATTGAGATTAAGACCAAACCCAAGGAGGGACTAAACGAAATGGCCAAATTCAAGATGTCAGCAGAGGAATACTTCGCCGAGCGAGCAACCGGCAAGACTCTTGCACAGATTGCCAAGGAACAGGGCGTTTCGGAGGTGACGGTTTACAACCACATGGACAAATGGGCGAAGGAGGGCAAGGTTCCCAGACAGGTAGAGGAGCCGAAGCCCCTGCGTGAGAAGGATACAGAGCAGCGTCCGGCGACGGAGCTGATGGATAAAGCGGAGCGAGAGATTGAACGGCTGACGTCGGAGCTGGAGCAGGTCAAAGCTGAACGGTCGAGTGAGGTCAGCAGACTGATTGCCGAGCGCGACGGGATGCAGAAGGATCGGGACCAGATGAGCCAAGAGGTCTCACGGTTGACGCGGGAGCGGGGCGTGTTGGCTGCTGAAACACAGCGGCTGAATGGCGAAGTCGAGCACTGGAAAGCCCATGCTACTGAGACGCTGGCCTTGTCCGGTCAGGCCAGCGAGCACCTTCAGGCGGAGATCGAGCGGCTGACTGCCGAGCGGGACGAGCTTCTGAGTCATATCGCTGAGCTGGAAACTGAGCAGGTACCCGTTACCGCGACACTGATCAGTGATCCCGTCAACCATCCGGCCCATTACACAGCCGGGGCCATTGAGTGCATCGATGCGATCGAGGCGGCTACGGCCCAGCTATCCGGCAAGGAGGCTTATAGCACTGGCCAGATTATCAAGTACGTTTGGCGCTGGCGGATGAAGGGCGGCGCCGAGGATCTGCAGAAAGCCCGCTGGTATCTGGATCGGCTGATTGGGGCTACGGAGGTAGCGAAGGAGGCTTGAAGGGAGGGGCAACCAGAATGACAGAAGATCAGGCTATTGAGCAGCTTTCCAGCTACCGGGCCAAGCAGGCCCGCATTCAGGCGCTGGGGACTTACCGGGTCGGCGGCGGCATCCAGATCAGCAGGCTTTCCGAGGAAGATCACCTTCAGCAGCTTCACCGGCGACTCCGTGGGCTGCCGAGTTATCTGTACCTGACCAAGCGGGAGCAGGAGCTTGAGGCGACAGCTCATGCATATCTTCGGTTCTACCCAGCAGGAACCCGGGCCCAGCGCGCGGCGATCCCGGATATCGGAGCCTATGAAGAGGACGACAAGCTGCTGCAGGAGCTACGGGCAAAGATAGCGAAGGTGATCGACGCGCGCGGCGGCTGCAAGTACGATCTGGACGAAGTGCTGGAGCGTCTGGCAGAGCTACAGGACTTGCAGGCTGAGGTTAAGCGGGTGGATGATCTGTTGGCGGCACTCGCAGCGTATAAGCCGGATCATTCGCTGCTACTGCGACTTCGGTATATTGATGGCCTTCCTACGACGCAGGTTGCGGCGAAGCTGCATATCTCTGAAGCGACATACCGAAGAAGGAAACGTCGAGCCATTCAAGAATTGACCCAAATAAGTTGATCGGTAAATGATCGGTTATTGATCGTTTTTCATAAAATTCCCGTGTTATTATGATATTGTGGCAAAATTATAAGTACGGGCACAAACGCTATTATAATGAAAGAAACTAGGAGTAGAGTCGCTTTCGAGCGGCTCTTTTTGCTTTACTGTTTTAGCCTTCTAACATGTTTATATTCATGCTTATATTTATAGTTATATTAATGCTTATATATATGCATATATTAAGACCCTAGGGTACGGCCTTTCAGCCGCAGGACCTAGGGTCTTGTCTTCTGCTTACGCACTCTTTTCGAATGCGACCCTGTAACAATGTCCACGCACTCACTATGGAGTGCGACCCGTTACTTGGGCCGATTATTCTATGATTTCGGCCCGGATGATGATAGCGCTGATTGCATGCTACATCCAGATCAACGTCTGAAAATGTTGATCCGAACGGTGAGGGATTTGAACAAGAGTTCAATGCTCATCCGTTTCATCGGGCTCACTCCTTTCTCAGGGAGCTATGTTTATTCTATCTCAGAAATTACCAAATGTCACGGTAGGATAAAAGCACCTTGCGTAGAATCTATTCTTTGGAGGTGTATAAATCAATGATTATGACTAAGTTAATTTCTAATGCTCAAAAAGAGAAGTTTGAAAGAGAGCTTGAAGAATTTCTCGAAGAGAGCGAGATCTCTAGGGATTCCCTGATAGATATTAAATTTAGCGCAAGTATTTCTCAGGACAATAATCCCGAAGCATTTCAACCAGACAAGCTGTATGCGGCATTGATAATTTACGAACTTTAAAAAAGCGCCTTCGGGTGCTTTTTCTTTTACTGAAAAGGAGGCCTTGTGATGTCGCCATGAAGCTGACTGAGAAACAGAAACGATTCGCAGATCACTTTGTTGAAACTGGCAATGCGACGGAAGCGGCCGTCCTTGCGGGGTACAGTGCAAAAACAGCCAAGGAAACAGGTTATGAGAACCTCACGAAACCTCACATCCGCGAATACATCGATGCTCGGATAGCGGAGAAGGACAGCGCCCGGATCGCGAAGCAGGATGAGATCCTGGAGTTCCTAACCCATATCCTCCGCGGCGAGGTGAAGGAGCAGTTCCCGCTGGGTCTCGGCATGGGTGAGCAGCAACTGGTCAAAAAGGAGCTGGACGGTAAGGACCGGATCAAGGCTGCGGAGCTTCTCGGCAAGCGCTACGGCATGTGGGTGGACCGCCAGCAGCTTGATGGTACAGTCGGCGTGCAGATCATCGACGACATCGGGGGCGATCCGGATGCAGCAGATTAAGCTCTCCGAGATCGTCACGCCGCATTTTAAATCTTTCTGGCGGGCGTCGAATTCGCACCGGTACCTGAAGCATGTCCTGAAAGGTGGACGCGGATCGTCGAAGTCCACGCACATTGGGCTGAGGCTGATCAAGGACATGATGAAGTACCCGGTCACCGCCCTGGTCATCCGCAAGGTGGCCCGGACGTTGGAGGAATCGGTATTTGAGCAGCTCAAGGAGGCCATCGAGTTCCTCGGCGTCTCGGCCTACTGGCGAGTGATGAAGTCGCCGCTTCAGCTGATCTACCTCCCCCGTGGCAACAAGATCATCTTCCGAGGGGCCGACGATCCGCTGAAGCTCAAATCAATAAAGGTCAGCAAGTTCCCGATCGCGTTCATGTGGATCGAGGAGCTGGCCGAGTTCAAAACTGAAGAAGAAATCACGACCATCGAGAATTCCGTCCTTCGTGCGGAGTTACCGAATGGTCTTTTTTATGCGTTTTATTACTCGTACAACCCGCCGAAGCGGAAACAGAACTGGGCCAACAAGAAATATGAGTCTCAGTTCCTGCCGGCCAATACCTACGTCCACCATTCGACTTATCTGGACAATCCGCATCTTTCCAAGGCGTTCCTTCAGGAAGCTGAGGAGGCCAAGACCAAAGGCAAGATCGACAAGGACGGACTGTCCCTGCGGTACAAGTGGGAATATCTCGGTGAGGCAATCGGCAGCGGCGTCGTGCCGTTCGACAATCTCACGTTCCGCCGGATCACCGATGACGAGGTCAAGGCCTTCGATAACATTCGGCAGGGCATTGACTGGGGCTACGGGGTCGATCCGGTGTCTTTCGGGCGCTGGCATTATGACAAGACCCGCCGCAGGCTATATGCCTTGGACGAGCGGTACGGCGTGAAGATCAGCAACAGAGAGCTGGCTGAATGGATCAAGGAGCGGAAGTATCATGACGTGATGACGACAGCCGATTCCGCTGAACCCAAGTCCATTGATGAGATGCGCTCGGCAGGCGTGCGGATACGCGGTGCCAAGAAAGGCCCCGGTAGCGTTGAGTTCGGCGAGAAATGGCTGGATGATCTGGAGGAAATCGTGATCGATCCGAAAAGGACGCCGCATACCGCCAAGGAGTTCGAGGATATTGACTATCAGACTGATGCTGATGGTAACCCACGGGCCAAGCTGGAGGAGAAGGAAAATCACAGCATCGACCAGTGTCGCTACGCGCTGGAGGATGACATGCCGCGCGGCGGCGTATCGTTCAAAAAATGATGAGAGGAGGGATAAGCCTATGAGTACCATGCCTGAGATTCTGGCCAATCTGGACGCCAATGCCCCGCTGACCCTGCCGGAGATTATCCGCATCGAGAGCAGCGCCTGGCAGACGTCTGAAGAGCGGAAGCTGATGCTGACCGGGAAGCGGTACTACCGGGTCAAGAATGACGTGCTGGATCGCCGGCGGCGGACAATCGGTGATGATGGCCGTCTTGTTGAGGCACACAATCTGGCTGATAATCGGATTCCGCATGGCTTTGTCAGGAAGCTGGTCGATCAGAAGACCGGCTATCTGTTGTCCCGGCCGTTTGTGGCCAAGACAGAAGACAAGACCTATCAGGGCTTGCTGGACAGCTATTTTGATAAGAGCTTTCGTCGCATGCTGAAGAACATCGGCAAGGATGCCATTAACTGCGGCAAGGCCTGGCTGCAGGTCTATTACAACGAAGCTGGGAAGCTGTCCTTCATGCGCCTGCCGCCGGAAGAGTGCCTGCCGATCTGGCAGAATGCTGCTCATACGGAGCTGGCAGCGTTCATCCGGATGTACGACGTCGAAACCTATGTCGCCAAAACGAAGCGCGTGGTTCGGCGTATCCAGTGGTGGGATGATGCCGGCATGAAGCTCTACGAGGATGACGGACAGCTAAAGCTGATTGAGGAGAATAGTCATTTCTCGTATATCGACGGTGAAGCGGTCAAGCCCATGAACTGGGAACGGCTGCCGTTCATCTGCTTCAAGTATAACGACGAGGAGCAGCCTCTCATCGATCTGATTAAGCAGCAGGTGGATGATTACGATCGCCGGAAGTCGGACAATTCGAACAATCTGGAGGATCTGCCGAACAGCATTTACGTGGTCAAAAACTACAACGGTACGAGCGGCGGCGAATTCCGGAAGAACATCGCCACGTACCGGGTGGCCTTTGTGGACGGCGAAGGTGGCGTCGAGACAATCAGCTTGACCATCGATACCGAGGCTTACACGAACCACATGGAGGAGCTCCGGAAGAACATCTATGAGTTCGGCCGCGGAGTTGATACGCAGCGGCAGGAGGTCGGCAACGCCTCCGGGATCGCACTGAAATTTCTGTATGCTGATCTCGACATGGACATGTCAGACATGGAGGCCGAGTTCCAGGCGGCGCTCGAGCAGCTTCTCTGGTTCGTGGATACGCATATCGCCAACTCAGGCGGCACCGACTACGCGGATACGGATGTTGAGTTCATCTTCAACCGCGACATCCTGATCAACGAAACGGAAGCCGTCACCAACGCTAAGAACAGCGTAGGCGTGATTTCCACCCGAACCATTGTTGCGAATCACCCGTGGGTGACAGATACGGATGAAGAGCTGAAGCAGATGGACGAGGAGAAGGCCGAGGCAGAGGAATACGGTGGTCTGCCAGCGGAAGGAGGCGGAGACGATGCTCAGCGAGGAGACGGCGCAGCGGGTGGACAAGCTGGTTCAGGCGGTCGCGAACAGAGCGCTTAAGGTCTATGAGGCCGGTGGCAGTGATCCGGCAGCACTCGAAGCTCTGGCCAGCCTCATCACGGCCGCGCGGGGAGATCCGCCGGATGACAATAGCCCGGTTATCGGCTTCATCGTTCATTCGAGGGAACTGGAGGATGACGAATGAGATCCGCTGATTACTGGGCGAAGCGCATGGAGGAGTTGAACGAGGCGCTACTGTCCAAGGGCGACGCCTACGCCGCCGACATGAAGAAGGAGTATCAGAAAGCTCTCGCCCGCATCACGGCGGACACGGAGCGATGGTACGGCCGGCTGGCGGCCAATAACGAGGTCAGCCTGGCCGACGCCAAGAAGTTGCTGACAAGAGGCGAACTGAAGGAATTTAAGTGGACTGTCGAGGAATACATCGAGCGAGGCCGAGAGAATGCGATTGACCAGCGTTGGGCCAAGCAGCTCGAGAACGCCAGCGCCAAGGCTCATATTACCCGGCTCGAGCAAATTCAGATGCAGGTCCAGAACGAGGTCGAGCAATTAGCGGGCCGGCAGCAGAAAGGCGTTACGGGGCTGCTTGGCGAGACGTACAAGGACGGCTATTACCATTCTGTGTACGAGCTCGAAAAGGGCAAGGGCTTCGGTACCGGCTTTGCCAAGCTCGATGCCGGCCAGATCGATAAGACGCTGGCAAAGCCTTGGGCACCTGATGGCCGCAATTTTAGCAGTCGGATATGGGCTGACCGGACCAAGCTGAACAGCGAGCTGCAGACGACGCTGACACAGTCCCTGATTAACGGCTCAACCTCCGATAAGGTCATAAAAGACTTTGCCGAGCGAATGGGTGTGGCTGAGAGCAGCGCCCGCCGGCTTATTCTGACGGAGGCAGCTTACTTTGCCGGTCAGTCTCGTATGGATGCCTACCGGGAAACAGGCGTCAAGGAGTACGAGTTTGTGGCTACTCTGGATAGCCGGACAAGCGTCATCTGCCGGGACATGGACGGCGAGCGGATTAAGGTCAGCGATGCCCAGCCAGGCGTCAATTACCCGCCGCTGCATGCACACTGCCGCAGTACGACGGTTCCGGTAGTTGAAGATGCCGAACCAGGTGGTGAGCGGGCCGCCAGGAAGAAGGATGGCAGCTACCATACCGTTCCCGAGGATACAACCTATCCGGATTGGGCCGCCAAGCATGCACCGGAAGCTGCCAAGCCGATAGATTCACCGGAGCCGCCTAAAGCTGTAGATCCTCCGAAGGTGACAACGGTGGAACCTCCTTCTGATGTGATTGAGCCTGAAGTCTGGGAGCAGCCGGGTGTAGATGAACCGAATTCAGGTGTGAACCGGAAGTACAATCCTCGCGCCAGCTATTACTCGGAGCTCTCCGGCGTTACGGAGGAGGCTCTGGATAAACTGGCAGGAGTGAACCGGGAGATTGTTCGAACTGGATACAAAGAAGCTCGGGAAACGCTGGTCCTCATGAACAAGGATACTGGCGACGAGCTCCATCGCCTTTCCGGATCGATCAACAAGGTAACATTTACAGCCGAGCTCGATCAGAAATTGAGAGAGGCCCCGCCCCAATCCGTGATCTTGACCCATAATCATCCGCGCGGAACACGGGTGAATATAAAGGACGCTCTGAATCTGGCCGTTTATCCATCGTTACATAGCATTGTTGCCGCAGGCCATAACGGCGGTATCAGCTATGTAATTGCCGATACTGCTGCTGATGATGTCATGTTTTTCAAAACCTTGGAGGCTGTTCGCTTAGAGGTCTATGAACTGTTACAAAAAGACAAAAAATATGCTACACTGTCAAAGACAGCACAAGCTGAATATTTTGATTACAGGGTGCTGATCCGACTTGTTCAGGAACTGGGGTGGATGTATGGCGAAGACTTCTCAGCGGCAAAACGTGATCCGCGAATATGACGATACGCCTATAAGTTTTGATCCGAAAAAGACTGAACTTGCTGACATCATGAAGCAATGCGGTCTGGCGCCGGAAGAAATTGAACGACTACAGAATGAATTGAAACAAGACTGAAGCACTCACGCATAGGCGAGGGTGCTTTTTTCGTGGGCTGCGGCTGAGACTGCCGGAGCCCTATTCGCCGTTTCGGTACTGTCGGCGTAAAAGAACAGGACATCACCGGACGCGACCGGGTAAAAAGCGAAGATGAATGGAGGAATCCTGAATGAATAAAGAGCAATTTGTTGCATTGGGTTTGACTGATGATCTGGCTACAAAGGCCGCAGCCGCTTCGACGGATGAACTGAAAAGCTTCGTGCCCAAGGCGCGTTTTGACGAAGTGAACGATGCGAAGAAGCAGGCGGAGCAGGATCGGGATAAGGTATCCGGTCAACTTGAGGAGCTGAAGAAGTCCGCCGGCGACAATGAGGCGCTGAAGAAGCAGATCGAAACGCTACAAGGTGAGAACAAGACGACCAAAGAGCAGTACGATGCAAAGGTTAAGGACCTGCAGCTGACGACGGCGATTAAGCTGGCGCTGTCTGGCCAGGCCCATGACCCGGATATCGTCGCGGGGCTGTTGGACAAATCGAAGATTGAACTGGATGACAGCGGCTCTGTGAAGGGCGGTCTGGATGATCAGGTAAAGGCCCTGCGGGATAGCAAGGGCTTTTTGTTTGCTCCGAAAGAGGACAAGAAGCCGCAGTTCAGAGGGGCCAAACCGCCGGAGGGTGGCGATCCGAACGGCGGAGGAGCCGGGGAGGCCAGTGTAGGAGCCAATTTTGCAAAGGCAGCCAATGAGAGCGGAAAGCCCGCCGCAGGCACGCCGAATCCTTGGGGTTAAGGAAGGAGAATAAATCATGGTTTATGTGAAAAAGGAAAGCGTCTCGCAGCCGAATTTTCTGGCCAGCGCAGACTTCGTGAGCTTTACGTATCAAATCAGTAATACGGGTGTAACGGCGGACGCCAAAGGACGTAAGATCGTTCCGGCCGGCACGGTGTACCCGGCCAATGACGCCACAGCAATCGGCATCTTGCTCAGTGATGTCGATGTGACGAACGGTCCGCAGCCTGGCGCGGTGCTCGTCGAAGCATGGGTTTTGGAAGCTCGCCTGCCGGTAGCTCCGGTCGCTGCGGCCAAGACAGCCCTGGCTGGCAAGATCAAATTTAAGACGGTTGTGTAAGCAGCCGAGAAGGAGGATAACCAATGCCTACTGTATTGGAACTGTTTGAACAGAAAGAGATTCTGAATTACCTTGGCAATCGTCAATATCCGGCTCTGCTTGGAGAGACGCTGTTTCCTGAAGTGAAGCGGCAGTCGCTGGAGTTTGATGCGATTGTGGGTGCGAGCCGCATCCCAGTCATCGCATCGGTTCACGGCTTTGACACAGAGTCGGAGATCGGCAGCCGCGAGGCAAGCAAAATGGCGCTGGAGCTTGCGTTGATTAAGCGCAAGCTGCGTATGGGGGAACGCGAGATCATCGCGCTGGAGTCTCCCCGTAACGATGCGGAGCAGCAGTATCTGATGAGCCAGGTCTACAACGACATCGATGTCCTGGTAGCCGGTGTACGGGCCCGTGCTGAAGCCATGCGTATGGAGGTTCTGGCTAACGGTATCGTGACGCTGGCCGAAAACAACCTTTCCGCCACGATCGATTACGGTGTGCCGGCAGCGCATAAGGTCGTACTGAGCGGAACCGATCTCTGGTCCGATCCGGACGCTGACCCGATCGCTGATCTGATGGAATGGGCCGCAGCGCTTGACGTCAAACCGACCCGGGCACTCGCATCGACCAAATTGCTCGGTACGTTGGTTAAGCATCCGAAGGTGGTCGGAGCGCTCTATGGGGTCAATGGCAGCAACCGTATGGCCTCCCGTACGGAGCTCAATGCCTACCTGCAGCAGCTCGACCTGCCGGCTATCGCTGTCTACGATGGCAAATACAAAAAGCAGGCGGCAAACGGTTCGTACACCACTGAGCGGTACTTCCCGGAGAACAAAATTACCCTGTTCGGTCCGGACGCGCTGGGCGAAACCATCTACGGCCCAACGGCCGAAGAGATCCGTCTGACCCGTGATCCATCCATCCAGACGCAGACAATCGGCAACGTCCTGGCCATGGTCTACGAAGAAGGCGCTGATCCGGTATCGACTTGGACAAAAGCCGTGGCAACGGCACTGCCGAGCTTCCCGGAGGCGGATAACGTCTTCCAGGCTCAGGTTCTATAAGGAGGGTTTTCTACCATGAAGGTACAAGTGAATGAAATCCCCATCCGGCACGACGGGACTCGCTACGAAAAAGGCGAGTCCTTTTCTTTGCCCGATGCGCAATATGAGCGAATCAAGGATCATGTCACCGTGCTGGAAGAGACCGACGCGCAGTCGGTAGTAAGCAAATCTAAGACCAAAGCCGCCAGCGAGTAAGGAGGGATCGCCGTGCCGCTTGAAGACGAAGTGCTGGACTTGATCAAACAGCGGATGGGGCTGCAAGAGCCTGTGCTGGACGGCCTGATTAAGTCTTACATGGACGAAATCCGACAGCGCATCCTCAACTACACGCGGCAGCAGGTAGTTCCAACCGGGCTGAAATACACCTGGATGAACATGACGCTGGATCTGCTGAAGGTGCGGGAATATAACCGGCCGGAGGTAGCGGCGCTGCTGGGGGCTGAAGCTGTAGAGGTCAAAATCGGGGATACGTCAGTTAAGCTTGGCGCGTCTCCGAGCTTTACGGCTGACGTGATCGTTACCGGGTATGCAGCGGATCTTCGGCGGTACCGGCGTATGGGGTGGCAAGGATGATCAACTACAACAGATACCGCGCCGCGCTCGAGCTGACTTATGAGGACACCTGCACGGTTTACCGGTACCAAGACAACAAGGACCCGGTGAGCAAGGTCACGAAGCAGATTCCGGTTGCAGTATACGACTCGCAGGCGTGCCGACTCTCGCAGAGCGGTCTGGCTAAGGATGGGCAGACAGAAGCGCAGAATGATATCCAGTATGATGCCAAGCTGTTCATCTTCCCGGACATCGCTATTCGCGCCGGCGATCTGATTCTGGTGATCCGGAAAGCTCAACCGGACGAGCCCGTGCGCTTTGTTGCCGGTGAACCGTTCCCGTCGTATCCGACTCACCAGGAGATCGGGTTGACGCGTAAGGAGTGGGCCTGATGGCTGCCATGGGCAGTTTCGATTTTTCTGAAATCAAGAAGCTGGCTCAGGATCTGAAGGAGCTGGAGCAGGCCCTTCCATCCTTTTTCGAGGAGTGCGTCCGAGAACTGGCCCTTATCCTCTTACGAAAGACAGTAAAGCGGACGCCCGTGGATACGGGTCAACTCCGACGGAATTGGACAATCGGGCCGATCCGGCGAGAAGGTAACGGATATGAAGTCGAGCTTTACAATCCAACTGACTATGCAGCTTACGTCGAGTTCGGACATCGCCTGAAGCGCAAGGAAGGCTGGGACTGGGTTGAGGGTCGATTCATGATGACGATCAGCGAGCAGGAACTAGATCGCGAAATGCCGGCTATATTGGACCGGAAGATGAAGCGGCTGCTGGACCGCTTTATGGGAGGTTGAGGGATGGCTGAACAAGTGAGCTTTATGGACGTCCGCAATGCGGTGACGACCGCACTGGATACGGCTTTCCCGGCTATACCCATTCGCGGCGAGGAGATTAAGCAGAATCTGATCACCCCATGCTTCTTTGTACGTCTGCTGGAAGCAGAGCAATCCCGGGAAGTCAATCTGCGATACCGACGGGTCCATTCGTTCGACATTCACTATTTCCCGACGGATAGCCCTGCGATGAATGAGGAGATGCAAACGATAGCCGAACGCCTGTATGACGTGATGGAATATGTCTCCTCTGCCGCCGGTGGCTGTCGTGGAACAGGGATGCGACATGAGACCCAGGATGGCGTGTTGCATTTCTTTGTGCAGTACAACTTCCATGTGTTCCGCGAGCTCACCGCAGAAGTGAAAATGCAAAGAATGACCGAAAGGGGCGGATTGAAGTGAAAGAAGAAACGAAGATTACGGCTGAAAAGCAGTCAACGGAACAGACGTCGAACGTAAAGAGTCAACCTGTTGTACAGGAAGGATCGTTTACGCGGGAGCAGTTTTTGGCTTCCGCTAAATATTCATACCAAGATAAGGACGTGCTGGCGGCGCTGCTGGAGCCTGAGAAGCGGTACACAACGACCGAAGCGCAGCGATTGATTGAGGATTTTAAGAACAAGGAGGCGGAATAAATGGCAGGAGGAACATGGACACTGCAAAACAAGGCCAGACCGGGTGTCTACATTAACGTTGAAACTACTGGCGGAGCGTTGGGAGCGGCCGGAAGCCGTGGGATAACAAGCCTTGCGCTGGCTTTGCCTTGGGGACCGAGCAAGGTGATTACTCCAATCGTGGCTGGCGAAGATACCATGACGACGCTGGGGTATGACCTGAGCGCGCCGGAGCTTCTGCTGGTCCGCGAAGCCCTGAAGCGGGCCCAGACGGTTCTGCTGTACCGACTCAATACCGGCACGAAGGCAACAGCGACTGCCGGTAGTCTTACAGTGACTGCAAGAAACGGCGGCAGCCGCGGGAACGACCTGGCCGTCGTTATCCAAGCCAATATTGACGACAGCAGCAAATGGGATGTTAAGACGCTGCTGGTTGGAGATGTCGTAGATACACAGGTTGTAGCTGGCGTCGCTGATCTGATCGCTAATGATTGGGTTGTTTTCAGCGGTTCCGGTCCGCTTACTGCGACGGCTGGTGCTCCGCTGATCGACGGCGCTGACGGCACGGTAACCAATGCCGATCACACGGCATTTTTGGGAGTGCTGGAGCTGTACGATTTTCAGACAGTCGCTCTGCCGTCAACCGATAACACGCTGAAGTCTGTATACGCGGCATTTATCCGGCGTCTGCGCGAAGACGAAGGGAAGAAAATTCAGGTTGTGCTGGAAAACTACCCAACAGCTGATTACGAGGGTGTGGTTAGTGTCCGGAATGGTGTGGTTCTCTCCGATGGGACGACACTTACCGCGGCGCAGGCGACCGCCTGGGTGGCCGGAGCGACAGCGGGCGCCGAGATGAATGAATCGCTGACGTATTCGGCATACGACGGTGCGGTTGACGTGTCTCCGCGCTACACCAACAGTCAGATTGTGGCTGCGCTGAATGCCGGTGAGTTTGTGTTTACACCGGGGGACAATCGAGCGGTCGTAGAGCAGGACATCAATACCTTCCTTTCCTACACGCCGGCTAAGGGCAAGGCGCTGCATAAAAACCGGGTGATCCGGGTTCTGGATGGCATCGCAAACGACATGAAGCGAATCTTCGAAGCGTCATACATCGGAAAGGTCTCCAATAATTCCGATGGACGTGCCCTGTTCCGGAAGGAGATCGTGGTCTATATGACTGCGCTACAGGAGATTGACGCCATTCAAAACTTTGATGCCCAGACGGACGTTACCGTCTTGCCTGGCGCGGAGTCAGATGCAATCTACGTGGAAGCCAACATCCAGCCGGTGGACAGTGTTGAAAAAGTCTACATGAAAGTGAAGGTGGGTTAATATGGCGTTTTTGAAAGCGAGCGATACGATTTCGGGTCAGGAGGGCCGGGCTTACGCCACGATTAATGGCCAGGTCGAGGAGATGTTCTACATCAAAACGCTTGAGGCTAAGGTAGAGAAGGAGAAGGCCGATGTTAAAACGCTCGGCCGTCGGGGAACACAGCATAAGACAACCGGCTGGAACGGGACGGGTAGCATGACGATTTACTACGTGACGAGCCGATTCCGGCAATTGATGCTGGATTACATTAAAACGGGTAAAGACACGAATTTTGACATCACCATAACGAATGAGGACCCGAATACGAGCATCGGTCTTCAGACGATCACGCTGCTCGGCGTTAATCTCGACAGCGTCGTCATGGCATCGTTGGATACGGAGTCCGAGGCGCTGGAAGAAGACATCGATTTTACGTTTGAAGATGTCGACATGGGTCAAGCGTTCACAGCCCCGACACTGGGATAAATCACGAGGAGGATTAAGAATATATGAGCGATTTGAGTTTTTTCTTTGCGCAAAACGCCGCTGGGCCGACAACAGAAGATTTCGTCGTATCGACACGCTTCAAGGACAAAGACGGCAAGCCGATCCCTTGGAAGCTTCAGAGCATTTCCGAAGAAGATAACAAGGCGATACGTAAGTCGGCTACGAAGCGGAACAAGGGCAAGTACGGTCAATACACGACCGAAACGGACTCCGATGATTACGTGGCCAAGCTGGTTGTGGCCAGCGTTGTCTACCCGGACCTGAAGAGTGCGGAGCTTCAGAAGTCTTATGGCGTGTTGGGTGCAGAGGTATTGCTTCGGAAGATGCTGCTGCCTGGCGAATTCGCCGCGCTCGTGGATCGGGTGCAATCGCTGAACGGTTTTGATCAGGACATCAACGAACTGGTTGAAGAGGTAAAAAACTAATCGAGCAGGGCGATAGCGATGCCAATCTGGCATACTACGCCCTGCATGAACTGCATATTCTCCCGCATGAACTGATGTCAATGGACAAGCGGGAGAGAGCAGCAATTTATGCCATGATTATGGTTCGGGTGGAGAAGGAGCGCGCGAAGAAATAGGGATAGACCCTCATACTCTCCATTTGGTATATTAGTAAATATTACCTATAGGGGGAGTTGTGGGGATTGAAGAAATTTATTATGTGTCTGATTGCCGTATCGATGCTAGCTATTGCGGGATGTTCATCTTCGGGTAATGAGGCGAGTGATCTTACCATGGATAAGATTATACAAGCCTTTAATAATTCCGGTGAGGATGTTTACACCGGAATTCCTTCGGAAAAGAAGGAGGGGGTTGATATAAATAAAAAGCCACAATATGCAGCAATCAAAGCGAAAGATGGAATAATGTTCAACCTAGGACTTAGTAGCGTCAAAATATATGAGTATAAGTCTTCGGACGATTTGAAAAAAGCTATGGATAAGTACGGTGATATTTTTGAAGGAGATTCTATTAAAGGTAGATTTCTTCTTGAAACTAACAATGAGCGAGCTAAAGAGATTTTCAAATCGATAAAATAAACATAAGGCACTCCGCGTCGGAGTGCTATTTTTATTGCTTCAGAAAGGAGGATCTATATGCCGACGGTATCCGCAAGCCTGGCCTTAAGTGATGCCTTCAGCCAACGGCTGTCTCAGATCAACTCGGCTTTGACGGCGACAATCGAGCTGATGGAGCGCCTTGAAGCACAGATGCGCATGTCCATGATGCTGCATATTAATACGGTTAATGCAGTCAGCAATTTGGAAATGATCAAGCAGCAAATCACCGCCCTTGGATCGAAACGTGAGATCCAGATCAGTGTCAATTCCGGCGAGGTGTTGCAGCAGATCCGAACCATCAAGCAGCAGCTTGGCGGAGAACTCGCAGGCTCCATTATTGAAGTGAGGATACAGGCTTCAGACGTTGCTGCAGAAGCTAACCGCATCCGTCAGCAAATTGAGACAATCAGCACGACAAGCGCAATCCAACTCTTGATCAATTCAGGGGACGTAACGAATCAATTGGGAAGGATCAGACAGCAGATTCAGGCCCTATCTAGTACAGAGGTCCGTATTAGTCTGAACGATGCTGATGTCCTTGCCCAGTTGTCTCGCTTACAGCAGCGGGTAACTAATCTGACGACGGCAGCTATATTACGCATCCAGTTGAATGCAGGAGATATTTCGGCACAAGCGGCAGATATACGTCGAAGAATCAATTCAGAGTTAAATCACATTGTTGCTCGAATACGCATCGAATTACCGCAGTCTCTTCATACGATGTTTGCCAACCTGCAGCGATTAGTACTCCAGCTTATCCGTGTTACAAGGCAGCTGCGGACACGCAGTGGGGATGCTCAGCAGTTGAGACAAGCCTTGGCACGCATTGCAACTCTTGAGCGGCAGATTGCGGATCTGCAAGGGCGCGTTAACAATCGAATACGTGAGGCAGGAAAAGGATCTGCTGGATGGTTGAGTTCACTGAAGAGTATCGCGGCTACTTATCTATCCATAGCTGGCGCAAAATCGCTGTTTGAAAGTACTGTTGGCGGTGCGATGGAGCAGTTGCAGATGAAGGATATGTTTAAAGCGCGTACTGGAAATGATGAAGTCGGCGCAGCGATGTTTGATAAATTCAAGAAAGAAGCACTGGCGGCAGGGCAGGACGTGACGAAGTCGTTACAGAGCACGCTGTCCTTCTTTTCAACTACCCAGAATACAGACCAGTTGACCAAGCTTAACAATTTCGCTCAACGTCTCAATGCGTTCGACTCTGCCGGAAATGGCATTGAGGGTGCTGCTTTTGCATTGAAGGAGGCCATGTCTGGCGATATCGTATCGCTCGCTGAGCGTTTCAACATGTCCAAATCAGATATCCGGGCACTTAAGATCGATGAGCTCGGGAAGTCCGGGGATATGGACGGATTCATCAAAGCCTTCGATCAATTACTGGAGCGGCAGAAGATGGGGCAAGCGGCCTTCGATAAGATGATGGCAAGTCCAACGAAGCAGCTGGAGACGCTGGGGAATAACCTCAGATCTACGCTGGCCGATGCCGGAGGAGCAGCCGTCCAGAGCCTCACGCCTTTGATTACCAGGCTAAACACGGCGTTTCAAGCCGGGACGTTTGAGCCTTTTTTCGATGCGCTTTCCTCGGGATTGGATTGGGTGGTGCAGAAGGGAATGGACTTGCTCGACACTATCACGAGTATCTATAGCTACTTTACCACCAATTGGGCCAGTATAGAGCCCATAATCTACGGTTTGGTAACGGCGTTCGCTGTTTGGGAGCTGGGGACGCTGGCAGTTGCAGCGGCGCAGGGTATTGCCGCCTTAGCAACGGGTACAAGTACCGCAGCGATCTTCTTGCAGACGCTGGCAACATCAGGGTTAGCCGCAGCATGGGGAACCCTCAATACAGCGATGAAAGCCAATATTATCATACTCGTTGTCTCTCTAATTATCGGATTAATCATCTGGCTAGTGAAACTTTGGCAGACAAATGATCAATTTGCCGCCGGGCTTATGCGAGTCTGGAACACCATTTTGAATTTCTTCGATCAGGTTCCTATCTTCTTCGTCAAGGTCGGTTACGGTATTGCCGATGCCTTCGACACGGCCAAGGTTGAGTCTCTCAAGATTCTAGAAGACTTGGCGAATGGAGCTGTCGATCGGATTAACAGCTTGATTGAAAAACTTAAAGAAATCCCTGGAGTTTCTCTTGATTTGATCGACCATGTCGAATTTACCGCATCAGCCGCTGCAGAAGCCGAAGCAGCCAGGCAGTCCCGCGCTGCCAAAATCGCTGCTATGCAAGCTGACGCAGCTAACAAAGCTGCCGAACGCGAAGCGAAGGTTCAAAAAATGCTTGATGACCGAGAGAGTAAACGGGAGCAAGAAGCGGCAGAAAAGGCAGCAAAGGAAGCGGAGAAGAAGAAAAAGGAAGAAGATCAGTCCAAAGGGTATGATTTCAGCGATTGGAACAAGAAGGCTGATGCTGATCGAGCCGCAGCTTTAGCCGCAGCGGCTGCTGATGACAAGAAGGATAAGGACAAAAAATTAAAAGCAGTGGGCGAGATCGAAAAGCCGGTTGATATCAGCAAAGAGGATCTGAAAATCCTTCGTGACATTGCGGAAATCAAGAACATCCAGAACTTTGTAACGCTGACGCCGACTGTTCAAGTCAAGACGGGTCCGGTTACCAACTCGGCGAATGTGGATTCGATCGTTAAGAAGATCACAACTAAACTGAATGAAGATATTGCAGCGTCTGCAAAGGGGGTGTATAGCTGATGGCTGGTGGTTACAGCATCGAACTCAGTTTTAACAACCGTGCGGTTTGGTTCGAATTGCCTGTTCTCCCAGAGGAGATTGAGATCAGCGGAGAGGGCGATGGAGAGAAATATAATATCCTCGACCTTGGGGCGATTAATGTCATTAAAGCCCCGGGACTCAAAACCGTTGGTTGGCAGAGTTTCTTCCCGTCGATTGATCACGGAGGAACGGTGCCGCGATACGTATCCTCCACGAATTGGGGGCAGCCGGCCGATTACATCCGGTACATCGAAGATTGGATGAACAAGCGCAAGCCGATCCGTTTTATTTTCACGTCTAAAGGCCTACAGATCAACATGGCTGCGAGCATCGAAGAGTTTAATTACAAGGAGGTCGCAGGACGTCCTGGGGACTTTGAATACGAGCTGAGTTTACAAGAATATGTCTTTTACGGCGCAAAAAAGGTCGTCCTCAAAACGACAACCACCGCAACTGGTTCCACGAAGACGACAACGCAAAAGGAGCCGGCCAAACGGGCGGACGACCGGGCTAAGCCGCGAACCGTGACCGTAAAATCCGGCGACTCGCTCTACAAGATCGCCAAGCAGTATCTGGGTTCCGGAGAGCGGTGGAAAGAAATCCAAAAACTGAATGGCCTCACGGACGCCCAGGTCAAGGCTCTAAAGATCGGCAGCGTCTTAAAACTCCCGGGGTGACAGATTATGGAATTGTTGATCGATAATAAAAATGGAAGTGTCTGGGATGTGTCTGGCATCGTCGCCGAGGTAAACTGGCATACTTACCGGATCGGTAAACCATCCTCCCTTGAATTCAAGCTAGTAAACCGCGGGATCTATCAGGACCGGACCTTTACAGTGAAAACCGGAGACGTAGTTCGTTTCACAGATGAAGGGGAGAAGGTCTTTTATGGCTTCGTGTTCAAGATCGATTCGGGAAAATCCGAGGAGCTTGAGATTTTGGCTTACGATCAGCTTCGCTATCTGACCAACTCCGGCTCTTACGTCTTTTCGAAGATGACCGCAACACAGGTCGTTCAGAAAATCGCCAAGGATATGCAGTTACGCACCGGGACACTCGCCAATACCGGGTATGTCATACCCTCGCAGATCCGCGATAACGAAACGTACCTGGATATGATCTGGGCTGCATTGGATGAGACCCTGACCAATTATGGTACCAATTTTGTGTTCTATGACAAATTCGGCTACTTGACCCTGCAAAATATCACCTCTATGCGTTTTCCGCTGGTTATTGGTGATGATAGTCTGATGACCGACTATTCATACAGTCAAAGCATTGACGATGAAACGTACAACCAGATTGTCCTGTACCGTGACAACAAAGAGACGGGTAAGCGGGATCTATTTGTCACCCGGGATAGCGCCAGCATCGCCAACTGGGGGCTCCTGCAGCTGTATGAATCGGTGGACGAGAATCTGAACCAAGCACAGATTAATGAGCGGTTGACCAATCTGTTACTTCTTCGAAACCGGGAGAAGCGAACCCTGTCCGTAGAAGCGCTGGGCGACTATCGGCTGAGGGCCGGCTGTTATGTCAATTTATACGTTAAGGCGATGAATATCAATAAATTTTTTCTGGTCGAGGAATGCAGCCATAAATCTGGAGGGGTGCATACCATGGATCTGGAATTGAGGTTGGTGTAAATAATGCTTGAAGCCATCAAGAGAGCTGCTCAGGAAGCCGTTGCTGCAGCTGGGCCGGTCATCATCCAGATGGGCATAGTAACTAGCGTGAATCCTCTTAAAGTGATCGTTGATAATCGATTGGAGCTGACAAAGGATGTTTTGTTGTTGCCTGAATCACTGACCGAGTTGAAGCTGGATCTGAGCCACGCCCACTCAACGGGCGGCGGGATGACCGGAGAGGCGATGGTGGAGCCGATCATCCTGCGTAATGGTCTGTCCGCTGGCGATAAGCTGCTTTTGATCCGGATGCAAGGTGGTCAGCGTTACGTCGTAATCGATAGGCTGGTGTCGCCATGATTCCACAAACTGATGAGTTGCTGCTGAACGAGGATATGGAAGAAACTCCACAACCCAGTCGAACCTATAAGCTCGATCTGGTCAAGGGACGTATCGGTGCGGCGACAGTGGATGGGCTGGAGGCGGTCAAGCAATCTGTGATTAAAATTCTGTCCACGTCTCGTTTTGAGTATCTGATCTATAGCGATGCTTATGGCAGCGAGGCCGATGTTGGAGCTGTCCGTGGAAGAGCGGTATTTGAGAGTGAGCTTGAACGATGGGTAAAAGAGGCGCTCATGCAGGATGATCGAATCGTATCCGTTACGCAGTTTGCCTTTTCGTATGATCAAGACAACGCCTTAGTTACTTTCCTGGTGGAGAGCGACTACGGTAACTATACAAATGAGCTGGAGGTGAGTGGCGGTGGCATATGAGGATCAAACCTTTGAGGCAATTCTGCAGCGCATGCTGGACCGTGTGCCGGATGATCTGGATAAAAGGGAAGGGAGCATCATTTATGACGCCACGGCACCTGCTGCACTCGAGCTGGCGCAGATGTATGTCGAGTTGAACCTGAATGCGAATCTGATGTTCGCCAGCACGGCAAGCGGAGACTATCTGGACAAAGCGGTTGCCTGGTCAGGTGTAACGCGCAAGACCGCGACGCGGGCAGTCACGCTTGGAGTATTCCGCGACTCAGCCGGAGGCTTGCTGGATATCCCGTTGGGTAGCCGCTTCTCGCTCGGCGATCAGAACTATATAGTGATAGCCAAGCTTTCTACCGGCAACTATCGACTGCAAGCAGAGACGGCGGGCGCAGCGGGCGGCCAGTCCTTTGGAACACTGTTGCCGATCACCTTTATTAATGGCTTGGCCAGCGCCTCTATCACCAGTCTGCTATCGCCGGGCACGGATGTAGAGACGGACGCCGCGCTTTATGAGCGATACCAGGAGCTGGTGACGAAGCCGATCACGAGCGGGAATCGGAATCAGTATGAAGCCTGGGCTCGCGAGATAAGCGGAGTTGGTCGGGTCAAGGCATTCCCACTCTGGAATGGCGCAGGAACGGTAAAGGTCGTCCTACTGGACGAAGATATGACGCCACCAGAGCCAGCCGTTGTGGCAGCGGTCCAGGCGTACATCGATCCGACACAGGACGGTATGGGTGAGGGAGTGGCGCCGATCGGCGCGGTTGTGACTGTAGTCGGAGCGACAGAGCTGCCGATTAATATCTCCGTTGACGTGACGCTGGCCAGCGGCGCGACGACGGCGCAGGTGCAGGAACAGATCATAACAGGGTTGAAGGATTACCTGGCTGATTTGGCCTTTACGGATACGATTATCCGGTATACGCGAATCCAAGGCATCATTCTTGGCATTCCGCCGGTGATCGATTATGCCAATCTGTTAGTCAACGGAGGAGCGGCCAATATCGAGACAGCTGAAGATGCTGTGCCGGTGGTCGGGACGGTGACCGTCTCATGAGTGATCGGCTGAAGGAATATCTGCCGGGATATTACCGGGATGTTCGAGATATGAATGAGCTCTTGGAGACAGAGGGCGACGAGTTTGATCTGCTGGCTTCGCGGGTGGGGCTGCTTCTGGATCAGGCTTATCCAGAGTCGGCAACCTGGGCGCTGGGACGCTACGAGAAGGAATTGAATATCACAATCGATCTGAGCAAGCCGATCAGTCAGCGCCGATCCGTTGTCATTTCAAAGCGGCGGGGTTATGGGAAAGTATCCGGATCGATGTTGAGGAATGTGGCGCAGGCCTATGCCGGTGGAACAATTGATGTGTCGGTTGTGCCAGGAGAATACCGCATCAACATTAAATTTATCGACAACCTCGGTATCCCGCCGAACTTGGATGATCTGAAATCATCACTGGAAGAGATTAAGCCGGCCCACATGACCCTATCTTATACGTACCGCTATCTGCTCGTACGCGAGGTCAATGTGATGAAGATCAGCGATCTGCAGGCTACTAAGATGTCGAATTTTGCTCCATTCCTGGACAACCTGTAAAGGAGGGATACTATGCCCGAGAATACCCCAAATCTGAATTTGTACAAGGTTAATCCGGCAACAGACGGTAACGATACATTTAACATCGATACCATGCTGAACGCGAACTGGGACAGGGTTGACCAGCACGCAGGAGATACTGTCAAGCACGTTACAGCTGCCGAGCGTACCACTTGGAACGACAAGGAGACTACAGCCGGCGCGCAGGCAAAGGCCAATGCGGCAGCAGCGGCTTCGGTCCCACTGATCGATTATGTGCGCTCACCTGGATTTGGCATTGATTCTGGCACGGCAAATGCTAAGACACTAACTCTAACGCCTGCCATAACGTCCTATGTTGGTGGAATGGGATTTGTTTTTGTAAATGCAGTTGAAAATACTGGCGCGGTGACAGTCAATGTTAGCGGAGTTGGGAACGTCCAACTTCTCGATTCCAAAGGTTCGGCGTTATCGCCTGGTAAATTGAAAGCTGGGGTTATTTATACAATTAGATATAATGGATCGGCTTTTATATTACAGGGTGAAGGAGGTGGTGTAGTTCCTAAACTCCCTAATTTAATAAAGTATGGAAGCTTTGAAAATACCGGAGCCGCTTCAGGTGCAGTTTATTCTAATGAGCAAGCGAAATTTGGAAGTTACTCTCTGGCTATAGCATGCCCGACAGGTCAGTTAGAATCCACTGTAACTATGGGTGATCTTGTTACCATAACGGCGGCACATCAATACTACATCAGCGTATGGGCGTATAGCGCAACAGCTGGGGTCTCCGTTCAGGCATACGCACGTATGGCAGAACCGAGTGTGACAGCCACTTTAGATACGGCTAACACTTGGACGTTTATCAGCGGCATATTATCTTTTGCATCTTCGTCAACCAGTTACCCTAGATTAGATAATAACACTCCAAACACAACCATTTATTACGATGGATTTATGCTCATTGATCTGACCGATGCTTATGGTGCGGGTAATGAGCCTTCCTTGAGTGAAGTAGATGAAATGGTGAAAAAATATGGAGGATGGTGGGATACTGATCTAGCGTTGTTAACTGCAAACGCAACGGCGACAGCCGATGACATTGTGGCTAATAAGACAGCTTACAAAAATGGTGCGAAACTTACGGGCACAATCACCGACTACCGAGCCACAAACTTTCCGGGATATGCTGCGGTTAATACTGCTCCCGGAGTTATGCTAGTGGCTCCTGATATTGCTATCGGTTCTCAGGTTGTTAATGCGGCTAGTGGATTAATAACGGATATGAATTCTTATATTAACCCTGCGAATATTATGGCGGGAAAATCTATTATGCAAATATCTGGTTCAGCTACATCAGACTCTAACGCCTCCGCTACGGATATAGCATCTGGTAAAACAGCTTATGTAAATGGGGTTAAGCGGACAGGTACTTTAGTTGTTCCGGTTACCTCATCGGGTTCTTTTTCCACTTCCGGCGGAGTTACAATAGCATCACCAACCGTTCTTTATAATTGGTTTGGAAATATGCCTAATAATTCCTTCGGTTATGTGATATTCAAATTGTCTACCGATACAAACGCGGGGGATGTTTGTATATATGGTATTGGTAAAGACTCTTCCGGTACACTATATTTATCTGTTATTTTCGAAAAGATGAGCCGTATCACGGCCTTTGACATCAATTACAAAACATTCACATCCTTAGTAGCCGGAACATATTACTTCCGCTCTATTTTGTTAACCTAACAGGAGGTGTAATATGAATTGCTTGGATTTCATTAACAAAATCGCACCATTAGCTCATTAATGAATATTCGAAAAGATGCTTCTGGAGCAATGTCTTCACCTATCATTACTGGTTGACTTTAAAGCACGCAATCTCATTAGATCGGTGCTGTTCATCAGATTTTTAAGTTGCCCTCGGGAGGATTCCTGGGGGCTATTTATTTGAGGGAGGGAACCTTGTGACTAAATCACAGATCGCAGCATCTGCAGTTGGAGCGGTAGCTGTACCAGTATTCGATTTCTTGTATGGGGAGACGGATGCTGTTTCTGCAGTAATGGCCGCTCTTGTATTTTTCATTGTAATGGACTGGCTGTCCGGCATTCGGGCGGCGAAGAAAGATAACACCTATGCCAGCAAATACGGAATTGACGGAATTTTCCGAACGTTCTTCATGCTCCTTCTGCCAGCAGGTGGACATTTGCTAGATACGGTATTCGGGTTTCCAGGGGCAATCTTCGGTGCGCTGGCAGTTGGCACCTTATATCATGTTTTACAAAGTATGACGGCCAATTCAATCCGGGCTGGATGGGGTGATTGGTTACCCTTATCTGTAATGGAGGTTGTGCTTAAGTGGGTAGGCAGCGAACTGGACAAAAAGATTAAGCGGGCTGCAGGCAGACAAGGAGCTGAGGAGTAATGTTGACGTTGGAGCAAGTAAAGGCAAAGTCTGCAGCTCGTCTGTCCGGGCTGCAGCCGGTTAATAAAGATGCCGCTACGGCGCTAATTGAATTTGCCTATGCCCACGGCGTGCCGATCGTAATTACGCAGGGACTCCGGACCATCGCAGAACAGGATGCTTTATATGCGCAGGGCCGGACAAAGCCCGGGCAGATCGTGACCAACGCTAAAGGCGGATACAGCTATCATAATTTTGGCGTGGCCATCGACTTCGCGCTGTTGCTTCCGGACGGATCAGTGTCCTGGGATACGAAGCGCGACGGAGACGGAGACGGTGTAGCAGACTGGTCGGAGGTTGTAGCGGACGCCAAACGGATCGGCTGGGAGTGGGGCGGGGATTGGACGAGTTTTAAGGACCTGCCTCATTTTCAAATGGATTTCGGTCTGAGTACCGCTGACTACCGCGCCGGCAAGCGTCCGACGCAGGCGCAGCTCAATGCTGTGACGGAAAAAATTGCACAATTAGAGGAGGATGAAGCCATGACGGCTGATGAGAAGAAGGAGTTTGAAGCGGCGAAGCAGCTTATTAAGGCACAGGCGGGATTGATTCTTGATTTGACTAATCGAACAACGGCCCTTGAAGCCCGCCTGAACATTGATGGCAAACAGACCTATGCCAGTTACTACACGGAAGCAATTCAGGCAGCGAAGGCGGCCGGAGCGATCAAGACGAGCACGGACAAGTCGAAGCCGGAACTGAACGTGATTCAGATGCTCTATAATTTGGGGCTGTTCAATACGACTTCAAAGTAAAATTCCCAAGCATTTGGATTATGTTTACTGGAAGTATCTCCCATTGCTCTTAGTAAAATAGTCACAAGATAAGACTATCAATA
Source organism: Paenibacillus sinensis (assembly GCF_019904155.1). GTDB lineage: Bacteria > Bacillota > Bacilli > Paenibacillales > Paenibacillaceae > Paenibacillus_AQ > Paenibacillus_AQ sinensis. The sequence goes on along the minus strand of NZ_JAHCMB010000153.1, from coordinate 16,273 downwards.
TTCCAGAATATAGGTTAGAATACAGAAAAATAGACATGAAGCGATATGAGCTAACATGTCCATAAAGGCGTGAGTGTGTGCGACACTCAATTTCAGATATCATTATAATATTATCGAAATAATGCTTTTTTGTCCAGTATTTCGAGGCTTTTTTGGACTTGCTCATATCTCTTCGGAACAGAGGAGAGATTAAGATGGCACTAAACGATGTTTTAGCAATGCAGGTTCCATCCGGTGTGCTTAAACAGATTTTGAAAAATGAAAACCTAGATAAGGAAACAAAATTATCAGTTATCGAAGAGATGGCTAAAACAATAGCCGAAAAGAAACCTGTTGTTGGACAGGAAATAGCGGATCAGTTCCAATATGCTGGTGCTACAGCAGTGAACGTCCACATGATTATGAGCGACTTGTCACCAGATTGGCAAAACAAAGAGTTTTTCAAGGATTTTCTTATAAAGAAATATAGTGGAGCTCTTTTTGGGAGGGGACTTCGCCCTGAATTGGATTCAGAACCTAAACTGATAAAAGCTACCGAGGTAGGAGACAGAATTATTCTTGCTTTTTCGTATCTGGGTTCACCTAGACGGTATCTTGAAAATTATGAAATTGTAATACGAAATGCACAAGTTGTGGATTATGTTGTGATTCATTTTTCTCCATTCGCTATTGAAGTAAGAGCGAGCCAGTCGCAAAATCGGGTTTTTAAATCAGCGTTGTTGGATATCATGGAGATAAAGGATACGCCGGTTTGGGATAAGATAACAAAGCTTACAGAAATACAAGCGCGAGAGCTTGCGATTCAGCTTAAGGCAAAATTAAGGGCTGCTAAGCATAAAATGATTGAAGGTGCATATGCTACAAAAGAAGTTACTGCGAGTACTCAAGTAGTAGATTTAGAAGTTGAGGAACAGTACCANCAATGAAGAAAAAAACGCTGTCATTTAATTATACCTACTCTTTTGGTTTTGAAGATGAAATTTCATATGTAATAACCGATGAAGGACTTTGGTTTAGATCGAATGTCGGTGAAGAAGTTATTCAACACGTTTTTGATTTGATTTTAAAAATTAAATTTGCTACAGTTGAGTCCACTGATGAAGAAATTGGCCTGGAAGAGGAATTAGATCCACCTTCGGTTAATTTATAATTATAAAATGGGAGGGGGAGAAATGTTGGAGCATGAATTTTTGCTGGATGACACTCTAGAAATCATGGCTCAAAACAATAAGAAGCACTTCTCCCCTCATTTTGTTTGTGCACAAAGTGGCGTGGCTGATCTTAAGGCAGTTACTGAATATCTNGAGTGTCCTGAAGGAGATAGTGATTTTGCAGTTGTGTCTCCAGATTTAGTTCCTAATGATTGGAGAATTTGCAGTATTTGTGGAACTCACTACATTCCTGACCCAGATAGAGTTTGGGTTGCTTTCGATTTTCTACCGCCATATTTAGAACATGTAAAAAAAAAGTCCATAAGGGCAATTACTTTTCCGAACTAAAAGATATTCCGGTCATGGGAACATCACTTGCAGATGTTTTGAAAATGGGAATTACAATAAATAATTTGTCATTCAATGGAGGCCTTTCTATGGAGATTAATGATAAATCGAGAAAAATGGAAGGAATCAATTTTTCTGGTGCTTCCTTTTCTGGTAATACCATCTTCCAAGGCGATGATAATGAGCAGACTTACCATCAAACAAAACTAGATAGTGAACTGGAAGGGTTGTTTGAAAAGCTATTTGAAGAGATTAATAATATTGCTGATCCTAGTGAACGTGAAGATAATCTTGACGATGCCAAAAAGCTTAAAGAAGCAGTTGCTAATAAGAATAAGGAACGGGTTACTAAGTTTTTTGGTAGATTGGGTAAAGGAATTCAAATATCTGCAGCTGGTGCGACGCTTGCTAATGCCCTTGCCCCACTATTCATTTAGTGCGATCCTCCGATTGCATAAAAGAAGTACCATGCCCTGCCAACACTGGCGGGGTATTTACATAGGTGGTGATTATTTGAGCACTGCATACAAAGTCCTCACCACAGACACAGACTTTCTAGCCGCCTCCTTAACTGGCGCTCGCGTTTCCGTCTGGTTCCGTCTCGACTCCGATCCAATCGGCCACCTCATGGACAACGGTGGCCGCATAGAAGCATACAGCCCGGTTAGTATTAAGATTGCCGGATCGAGATACTTTCGGGAACGCTTTGAGTTCCGGGCCCAGATCAATAAATAACTAAACCCCGTCAGGCATTGTGCCCAGCGGGGTTTAGTTATTTAATCTGCTGTATATTCGCTCACTTCAAAGGTGAGTATCTTATCGAAGATTACATAATCAGTTCGTTTGCTGAAAGGTCCTTTATTGTTATCGTGCTTATCAATTCCATAACGGGACGATCCAGAAGCAGAGTCGTACCAGTTGAGGAATGCATTGATCTCAGACATAGGAAGATCGAATTCCTTTTCAAGCCCAGTATTCATGGTCACGACAAGGATCGCACGATCACCAGTCGGCTGTTCTGGTGTAGGGGATGGAGTTGTGGTCGGTGTCGCAGTTGGTTCAGGTGTAGTAGTTGGTGATGAAGTTATTGATGGCGATTCTGTTGGTTCAATTGTTGGTTCTGGGGAAGGTTCAGTGTAACCAGGATCAAGAAGTTCTCCATCTGAATCAATATCAATTGCATCTNNNNTCAATTGCATCTAATGTTAAATCAACCTGATAGGTACCTTGTGTGACTTTTCTTATTTCAACGATATGAATTTTATTTTCTAGCCCTGTTTTTTCGTAAGTAAGTGTTATGTTTCTATCTGAGGGAGCAGTCTGTGAGTAATGTTCCTCAACTCCATCGATAGAAATTCGAAGATCGTTTGAGTATTCAGGGTATGCCGAGCTAATGATTCTTAATTTTGTTCCCTTAAAGACGATTCTTATTTTATCATCCAGTTTTGAACTGGAAGAGTTGTGTCTGGTCCCCTGATAATAGTTCCCTGATCTTGTAAGGATGCCCCATCCAGTCCCAATATATTGAATGTTATCAGCGTTATCGTCTATTCGTTGCCACCCTTCTTCTTGAGTAAGCAAAGGCTCACCCATTGTCGCAGCAAATGTGTTTGGGGCAAAGTTCAATAATAATAACAATGACATCAAGACAGGCAATATAATTTTTTTCATATGTATTCTCCTTTAAAATGTATTTGCAGAAATAAGANNNAAAATATACTTTAAAATCCCAACTGAGAAATAAACTACAGTTTGCATAAGGAATATTCGTTCGCATATAATACAAACAAATGTTCTTATTTAGTTGGAGGCGACCTATGTGGAACGTAAGAAACTCGAAGGTAACGGTTTATGGGAAAGCAGCCGTATGGTGCTGCCTGAACATAAACGGCGTATCATGAACGACAATCACGAGGAGCTACGGAGAGAAAAGCCGACCTTAGACGCCCAGGAGTGGGAGCTGATTGACATAGCGCTTTATCATTCGATGGAAGACCACGCGCCAGTTACCTTGACATTGTACGACCCGTTCGTGGATCGGAAAGCAAAGGGAATTGTCATGCAGGTGGATCGGAGGCTCAAGCGTATCAAATTGCGCTGGAGCGAGGACGATTGGGATTGGATTGCGATGGACGAAATTATTGCGGCGACGTCATAAGGCAAGAGCCCTGCCGGCAGGACGCCAGCGAGGCTCTGTGATTGTACAATCGGTTCTTTCTCTACAAGGACATCACCACTTTGCCAGCAGGATAATCGTATTGGCGATGCTGATTATCAAGGCGGCGTAAGTGGCCCAAATAGTGGTTCTCTCCTTCAGGTTCATGCTTCATCGCTCCTTATGATATAATCGAGATGAAAGGCGACCCTTGTATTTCATCCCCTAGCCTCGGCCCCTTTCGGGGCCGAGGTTTCGGGTTTTCCTACTTGGTCAGCAGGAGGATGAGGGTGAGTACCGAGTTTATCAGGACGATGATTGCAGTCACCATCTTGATTGTTTCGACCCGGTGCTCTTGTCGCCTTTCTTTTCTCGTTTTATCCACTGTGTTCACCCCCTTTCTTATCTCTATTATATACTGGTACCACTATATTTGCAAGTCTTTTTATACTGGTAACAGTATATTTGTTGTGGTATTCTGTAGGAAAGGAGGTACGCGAGATGGAGACAAAAGGAAAGGCTTCGACACGGGCAAAAGACAAGTACAACGCAGCGAATTATGATCAGGTGAAATTCTGGACACCTAAAGGGTACCGGGAGGAAATAGATGCTGCCGCGGACAGCGCGGGTATGAGCCGAAACGCGTACATCATGGAGGCAATTAAAGAAAAGATTCAGCGCGAAAAGGGAGAGCCGCCACAGGAATAACCTGGGCGGCTCTTTGCGATTCAGATATCAAACTCTTCCCAGCCTGGCGGTAACGGCTCGTCCGGTGCTGGCTCCAAAGCTTCCGGCTCGATGATGGTCAATAACGGCTCTCCGATATCGATCAGGGCGCCGATCGTGTAGCTGCCTTCGAAGGTACCGACAGCGACGACTCTGCCGGTGCGGCTGCCGTGGCCGCTGGGGTGGTCAGTAGCGATCCGGACGCGAAGGCCCGGAGTGATGTCTTTCAGGTTCATTATAATATCCCCTTATTTCCGGGGACGAATTGGGGGCGGAATCCTTCATCATCCCCATATATTCGCTAAAATTGACCCGTGTTACTATATAGTTCACCCTTGTATATCAACGAGTTTTATAATGTACATAAATGTGTTCGGTCGCTCCGGCATGACTTAAAATCCTGCGGTAGGTGACTACCGTACCGGTTCGATCCCGGTCCTCGGCACTAGAACAACAAGGGTTTCAGCTCATTTGAGCTGGAACCCTTTGTTCGTTCATGGAGCAGTTTGCTAACATTTTGCTAACGCCGCTTCTTTTTCGTGTAGATTCGAGGCTTTCGGGTACGCTCATAATGATGTTGTGCTGACTTCAAGATGAGCGATTCTTGTTCAGACTCTGCATTCGAGAATTCTGTCATATTCCATTCTCAGTTGCTGGATTTTTTTTAATTATTCCCGCTATAATGAAAAAACAAAGCTATGAGAAAAAGATTGATTATGGAGTTGTAAATATGAAGACGATAGCTGATATTGCTAATTTGGCGGGCGTAGCCAAAAGTACAGTTTCGAGGTATTTAAATGGCGGATCGATTAGTGAATCAACCAAAATGAAAATAGAACGTGTCGTAAACAATACAGGGTATGTGCCCAATACCTTTGCACAAAGCCTCAAAGCTAAAAAGACCAATATCATTGGAACCATTGTTCCACGTCTNTTACGGACATCCATTTAGAGGCATTTGAAACTATAAAAATCCCCGTCATATTAGTGGGACAACAACATGACAACGTGTATAGTGTAGTCCATGACAATGAATTAGCTGGCTTTGAAATTGGGGAATATATCCTGAAAAAAGGTCATAGGAAAGTTGCTTATCTTGGTGTTTCTGAAGCTGATATTGCGGTTGGAGTAAAGAGAAAAGAAGGTTTCAGAAGGGCTCTAAATGAGAAGGATGGATGTGAGGTCAGGTATTATGAAACTCAATTCGCAATCAGTGAGGCGGTTATTAGAGCAGGTGAAATTATAGATAGCTTTCATCCAAGCATTTTGGCATGTGCAACTGATAATATAGCCCTTGGAGCATTAAAAGCTGCCCACGTCAGAGGCTTAAACATTCCCACTGATTTATCCATTACTGGTTTCGGCGGGTATGAAGTTACTGAAATTATTCATCCTGCTTTAACCACAATAAAGTTCAATTATACAAACGCTGGACGTGATGCGGCAAATGGAATTATCAAATTGGTAAATGGTGAGATGTTCCCAATGATTACTTCTTCCGAACATGAGTTAATTGAAAGAGAAAGCGTTGACAGTAAAACAATTGAAAGATAAAATACTAACCGTGGAACCGGTTCTATTCATCGGTTTTCTTTTTTTATTTCGAAATGGAACCGGTTCCTATTCGTTGAGGGATGATTTTACTCACTTCAGTTCTAAAAGGAGCAACCCAAATGGATATTTCCAACGAAAATAAGTACAAGCGAATTGAAGAAACAAGCCAGGAAGAAATGGATCATCTTCGAAATAAAGTTAAAGCTTGTCCTTGGAGGCAGAGCTTTCATGTTCAGCCGATTACGGGACTTCTCAATGATCCCAATGGATTTTCCTATTTTAATGGCGAATACCACTTATTTTATCAATGGCATCCTTTAGGACCAGTTCATGGTTTAAAGTATTGGTATCATATTAAATCCCATGACTTGGTAAATTGGGGCAACATGGGAATTGGTTTATCTCCGGATTGTTTTTATGACTATCTTGGGGCTTACTCAGGTAGTGCTATAGAGCACGATCAACAATTATATTTGTTTTATACAGGGAACACTCGGGATAGTCAAAAGGTAAGACACCCCTATCAATGTATGGCCATTATGGACAACAACGGGAAAATAACCAAGCTTAAGAGGCCTGTGATTGATACTGTTCCAGAAGGATATACGGAGCATTTCCGAGATCCGAAAGTTTGGAAGAAAGATGAGCGTTTCTACTCTGTGATTGGAGCTCAAAGGGTGGATTTGACAGGCTGTAGTGTATTGTACAGTTCCTCTAATTTGATCGATTGGACATTTGAGGGTGAGCTTAATATAGATCTGAACTCTTTCGGTTATATGTGGGAATGTCCTGATTACTTTGAATTAGATAACCAAGGGATCATGTTATTCTGTCCTCAAGGCATAGAACCAGAAGGGGAGAATTATCGGAATATATATCAGTCCGGGTATGTATTAGGTGAACAGTTGAATCTCGAACAAAGATCAATGACCCATGGGGGATTTATTGAGTTGGATCGGGGGTTTGATTTCTATGCACCTCAAACGATGGTCACACCTGATGGCAGACGTATAATAGTTGGTTGGATGGGCTTGCCTGATATCGAAACTCCGACAGACCGTAATGGTTGGGCACACTGCCTCACCCTTCCCAGAGAATTAAGCGTTAGAGGCGGGAAGTTAATTCAACAGCCTGTTCCAGAACTCCAAAGCCTCCGGAAGAAAGAGTATACAGTATCGGATACCTTGAATAATGAGGTGAAGACATATAATGGGTTTCAGGGTAGATCATACGAACTGACTTGCGAGTTTAACACTTCAACTTCTGATGAATTTGGTATTGAAATTCTTGCGAGTTCAACAGAAAAAACCGTGATTAAATACAATTCAACTCTAAAGAAAGTTACTCTGGACCGTTCTCACTCGGGTGAAGCAATAGCTTCCGAATACGGGTCTGAAAGAGCTTGTGTGTTAATCGACGAAAACATAAAGTTCCATATATTTGTAGATCATTCCTCTGTTGAAGTATTCGTGAATGATGGGGAAGTGGTATTTACATCCAGAGTTTTTCCGAGTATTGATAGCAATATCATTCGTTTTTTTGCACACGGGGGACAGACTGCTTTTACGGCTGTTAAGTGGGATTATTAAAGAATTAAGTGAAGAGGTGCAAGTTCGGGAAGCTTATTTAAAATTTCTTGAGTACGTCAGATCTGGAAATATAGCTGAGATATTCCTTGGCCGCTGCGATATTTTTTCTGTTCTTATTGATTACTTGGGTCAAACTGCCATCATATACTGCGAGGGTTTAGCTTTCGATTGGACGTCTTCATAAGCTGGTACCATCGTCATAACATACTTGCCACTTTCCATTGCCACCATATGCTTGTCATACGTATTAGAGAGTGCAGCCTTGCCGAAATATCCTGATCTGTAGGAATAATTTGAACATCAACCTTGATTCCTGTGTTTCCGCCATTGCCTGAAACCAGTCCAGCTAGCAGCATGAGGGCTGCCAATGTGGTTGCCGCTCTTTTTTACTCATGTTTTAGTCTCCCCTCAATTTGGCCATTCGGATGATGCGATCTTTCGGAAGTGAAAATCATTAAGCGCTTACACTAATTGTAACCACTGGAACGGCATGCGGTAAATGTAAGAACAGCTTTCCGCTTTCACGCTCCCCGGATTTACTATTGGCTTGATTGGTTTTGTCGATATTTGTTTGGTGTGAAACCTGTTAAAGCTTTAAATACTCGATAGAAATGCGTTGGCGTTTCATAACCGCATAACTCAGCAATTTCAGTAATGTTTTTATTCGTTCGGATTAAAAGTTCCTTGGCACGGATAATTCGCTTGGCATTTACATATTGCGTAACGTTCATCGTTGTCAGTTGCCGGAAAACACGTGAAAAGTGGGGAGCAGATACATTGGCTTTTTCTGCAAGCCGTGCGAGGGTGACCTCCCCTTCGGGATGTTGGTCGATTTCGTGCAGCATTTCTTTCATCCAGGATGGGCCGACGCCAGGCTCACCTATAGCATTTCGTCCGCGTATTGACTGAATATGCCGGTTGATTCCCAGCAGCAACTGGCAAGAAATTAATCTTACCGCATCATGGTAACCTGACTTTTGCTCTGCAAGTTCTTGTTGAATTTGCTCCAGTGATGACTCTGTGACGGAAAGAAGAGCCTCTGGTAACTCAATCCGGTATATCTTCTTTTTTCGTGCAAAATCAAAGCAGAGTAGGCTGTTGTAGGAATCATCGATTGATTCTAAGGATAGCAGCGTAGGTGCGAAATAGAGCGCAGAGGATACAATAGGATTTTCGTTATGAGGTAATGAGTGATGAATTGTGTTCCCTGGGATGATAAATAAGTCCCCTTCTTTTTTCTCGTACCATGTATTATCAATAAAAAAAACGCCTTTACCCTGATGGATATAAACGAGTTCATAGCGATCATGAAGATGGTCTGGAAGCTCATTACTCTGTTTTTTTATTGTTTTGTAAGCGAATTCGAATGGAAACAGCGGGTCCCCGAAGAAGGGTTTTCGGATTGGTTTCAACGATATCATTCCTTTTAAATATGTTTGGGATATGCTTTCAAGATATCAAAATATGTTATAAAAATGCAAGCTGGAGAGATTATTTAACTGATTTACTTGATATACAATGTTCAGTGAGCAGGGGCATGACATTATGAAAGTAAAATGAGGTGTGCAGCAAGATGCGTATCGACGCTCATCAGCATTACTGGAAAATCGAACGTGGAGATTATGGTTGGATCACACCGGAACTGCCGGTTTTGTACCGTGACTTTACGCCGGTGGATCTGGAGCCATTGTTGAACAAGCAGAATTTTGCAGGGAGCGTTATTGTTCAAGCTGCCCCAACTATCGAAGAGACGAAATACATTCTTTCGCTTGCAGACCAAGCCTCGTCAACTCTCGGTGTTGTTGGTTGGCTTGATCTATTCGACCCTAATCACCGGAAGAATTATGAAGAGTTTCAGCTGAACCCCAAGTTTAAAGGTTTTCGGATTATGATTCAGGATATGCCAGATGCTTCCAGCATTCTGGAACCATCGTTTATCGAGGCGCTCCAAGGCTACGCGGACGAGGAGGTGCCTGTAGATCTATTACTGGTGTCGCATCAAATGGAGCATGTATTAGAGCTGCTGAAGAAGGTTTCGAATCTGCGTGGGGTAATTGATCATATTGCTAAACCACTGATCAAGGATAAGTCTTTAGAACCGTGGCTGAGTTATATGGGTGAGTTTGCGAAGTATCCCGGAATTTATTGCAAAATATCCGGAATGGTTACCGAAGCTGATCATCATGGGTGGACTAAGGAAGAATTCAAACCATATATCCGGAATGTTTTGGAGCTCTTCGGCCCAGAACGAGTGATTTATGGCAGTGATTGGCCAGTATGCTTACTGGCGGCAGAATATGAAGAGGTTGTAGATATTCTGGAAAGTGCCCTTCCGGAAACTTGGAATGAGCGGGAACGTGAACGTTTATTCGGGGCCAATGCAAAGGAGTTTTACAGACTATGAATTTACTGACAAGTTCACTTTTAGTGGGAGAAGCCAAGCGCAGGTATGAAAATCTGAAAGAAGCACCTGTAACAGTGTTGCAAATTGGTGAAGGTAATTTCCTGCGAGGATTTTTCGACTGGATGATTCACGAATGCCGCAAACAGGAGCTGTTTACTGGAAGCATCGCAGTGGTGCAACCGCGTCTCTCAGGACAAAAGAACATACAAAGGTTAGCTGCCCAGGATGGACTATATACTTTGGTGATTCGTGGCGTAGAGAATGGCGTGCCTATGAGCCGAAATGAAATCATTTCAGTGTTTTCTGAAGTGTTTGATCCATACACGGAATGGGGAAAATTTGCTGCCTTGGCCGTTAACCCGCATCTCTCGTTGGTCGTTTCCAACACGACAGAAGCGGGGCTTGCTTATCAACCAGAACCCCTTGGTAGTGGTTCCATTCAATCCTTTCCGGGAAAAATAACCTATTTATTGTTTCTGCGTTTTCAGGCTTTTGAAGGGTCTCATGATCACGGACTAACATTTCTCCCCTGTGAGCTGCTGGAGCATAACGGAGATAAACTGCGGGATGTTGTGCTAAAGTACGCCGAAGACTGGGATTTGCCATCTGATTTTAAATTATGGGTACGGGAGCATAACAAATTTCTGAATTCGTTGGTAGATCGTATTGTGACGGGTTATCCTTCAACAGAAGAAGCAGAGGATTGGTTTCGTGGATGGGGGACGAAAGATACAATGCTCTGTACAGCAGAGCCTTATCATTTATGGGCTATCGAAACGGGACCGGAGCTTGATAAGCTGCTGCCATTCCGCCAAGCTGGCTTAAATGTACATTTTACAAGTGATCTGAAGCCTTTTCAGGAACGTAAAGTCCGCATTCTTAACGGAGTGCATACTTGGATGGCTCCGCTCGGGCTTATACACGGCATTGAGCATGTCCGTGAATTATTAGAACATCCCATGCTTGGCCAACGTGTTCGTGAGGTGGTCATGCATGAGATTTTACCAACACTTCCTTATTCGGAGGATGAGATCAAGGCGTATGCCGCCAATGTTTTTGAAAGATTTGCGAATCCGTATATCCGCCACCGTCTTGAGGACATCGCTATGAACAGCTTGAGTAAATTCTGCGTGCGATTGCTACCGACTCTGGCTTACTATGGCAAACAAGGCAAGGCTCTTCCTGAGCAACTGGTGCATGGCTTGGCTGGCCTCTTGCGCTATTATCACGTAGAGAAAACAGAAGACGGTTTGTATACAGGAGCTAAACTCTCAGGAGAAATTTATACAGTAAGAGATAACATTGAAATGCTAAACATCATTGCAGGGATCTGGTCTTCTGGGAAAACTGCAGGTGAATCGACAGAGCAAATTATTTATCGATTATTGTCCGAAGAATTGCTCTGGGGTCAATCGCTTGCTGAATGGACCGGACTAACAAGTGCGGTTGCAGCCTGCATAGACCGCTGGGAGAGGGGGAGACAACAATGAACGATTGGGTACGGTTGTCAGAAAAAGATCACGTGGTCATTGCATTGAGACCATTCTCGGCAGGTGAAACGATAACATTGGAGAATGGGGTGTCGCTTGCACTCAAAGAGGATATTCCTAAAAGTCATAAAATATTGACCTCACCAGTTGATGAAGGAATGGATGTACTTAAATTTGGATATTCAATTGGCAAAGCTAAAGAAGAGTTGGTGCCTGGTATCTGGGTACATACTCATAACCTTAGGACAGGCCTCGGTGCAAAACTGTGTTATGACTATAATCCGCAATTAGCATCATTTGCTAAAGCGGAACCAGTTGGTTCTCCAACTTTTCAGGGCTATATCCGTCCAAATGGTGATGTAGGTATCCGTAATGAAATTTGGATCATTAACACGGTAGGCTGTATTAATAAAACCTGCGAAATTCTGGCACGTAAAGGTGCCGAACAATTCGCTGGAATAGTCGAGGGAGTGTACCATTTTGCTCATCCATACGGTTGTTCGCAACTCGGTGATGATCTAGAGTATACAGAAAAACTCCTGGCTTCACTTGTAAATCATCCAAATGCTGCAGGGGTGTTGGTAATCGGCCTCGGCTGCGAAAATAATCAACTGGATTCTATTCGCAAAGCTGTAGGTGAAGTCGATTCGCAGAAGGTTCGGTTTATGCGTACACAAGATGAAGCAGATGAACTAGAAAAAGGTATGCTACTTCTTGAGGAACTTGCCGATTATGCGGCAACGTTCGAACGTGAGCCTGTATCCGTTAACAGACTCAAAATTGGTTTGAAATGTGGTGGTTCGGATGGTTTATCCGGCATCACAGCCAATCCGCTTGTGGGGACGATTGCTGACCGTGTGACCTCCTTCGGAGGAACGGCTATTCTGACCGAAGTGCCGGAAATGTTTGGCGCGGAGACGATTCTGATGAACCGCGCTGAAAATGTAGAGGTATTTGGGCAGATTGTTTCACTCATCAATGACTTCAAGGAGTATTTTGTAAGGCACAATCAAGTCATTTATGAGAATCCTTCACCTGGAAATAAAGCGGGTGGGATTAGCACGCTGGAAGAGAAATCGCTGGGCTGCACGCAAAAGGGCGGTCATGCCATCGTAAGTGATGTGTTATTGTACGGTAATCATGTCTCGAAGCCTGGCCTAAACCTGGTGCAGGCCCCGGGGAATGATCTGGTGTCGGTAACAGCTTTGGCAGCCTCGGGTGCACATATGGTCTTGTTTACAACTGGGCGAGGCACTCCATTCGGAGGGCCAGTGCCTACAGTCAAGATATCTTCTAACAGCGAGCTTGCAGAGCGCAAGCGAAACTGGATTGATTTCAATGCCGGACAACTGCTTGAAGGCAAATCAATGTTAGAACTGACCGATGAGCTATGGGAGAAATTGATTGTGCTCGCTTCAGGCGATATCAGAACATTAAATGAAACCAACGGCTTCAAAGAAATAGCCATATTTAAGGACGGGGTGATTTTGTAATGAAATTTCGTAAACTCGGTAATACCGGATTGGATGTATCTGTGCTTAGCTTTGGAGCTTCCTCACTTGGCTCTGTTTTTCGCCAGACGGATGACAGTGAGAGTATACGAACGGTTCATACCGCCATTGAAACAGGTATTAACTATATCGACGTATCTCCATATTACGGCTTGACCAAAGCGGAGAGCGTTCTTGGCAAAGCTATTCAACAATTGCCACGCGACAAGTTTCTGTTGTCTTCAAAAGCAGGCCGTTACGGTGAATCCACATTCGATTTTACAGCAAAACGCATCCTCAGCAGTGTAGAAGAAAGCTTAGATCGGCTTCATACCGATTATCTTGATATTTTATTCCTGCATGATATCGAATTCGTACCGGCAGACATCATTCTGGAAGAAGCGGTTCCGGCTATGCAGAAGCTAAAGGAGCAAGGTAAAATTCGTTTTTCTGGCATCAGTGGTCTCCCTTTGCAGCTTTTTGAAACTTTACTGCCGCAGATCGATGTGGATGCCATTCTTTCATATTGCCATTATTCGCTGAATGATACTTCCTTGCTGAAAGTGTTGCCGTTGTTACAAGAGAGAGGAGTTGGGTTAGTTAACGCTTCGCCGCTCGCAATGGGTCTCTTGAGCACTCGTGAAACAGCGGATTGGCATCCGGCAAGCTCTGAACTCAAGAAGATTTGCAGACAAGCTGCTGAGTTTTGCGCTTCCGAAGGCGCTGATATTGCTAAGCTCGCTGTGCAGTATTCAACCGATAACGAACAGATTCCAACGACACTTGTCAGTACGGCCAGCCCTGGTAATATTCTCAAGAATGCAGGCTGGACTGATGAGCCAATAGACAGAGAACTGCTTATGAAAGTTCAGGAGATTCTTATGCCAATCCATAATGAATCTTGGGTCAGTGGTCGTCCAGAATATAATGAACGTCTGGCACAGCGTGAAGGGAGCGACATTGCATAATGAAGGGGATTGTCTGCAAGGAAATCGGTAAATTTGAATGGCGAGAGGATCTACCAGAGCCGGCCCTTGAGGAAGGAAAGGCATTGGTACGTATCCGTCGTATTGGCATTTGCGGCACGGATCTGCATGCCTATCAAGGAAACCAACCTTATTTTGTCTATCCACGTGTATTGGGCCACGAGCTGGCAGGAGTGATTGAGGCTATTGGAGACCACGAAGCCGGGCTTCGAGTAGGAGATCAGGTCAGCATTATTCCTTATATGCACTGTGGAGAGTGTACTGCTTGCCTCAGTGGGAAGACGAACTGCTGTGAAAATATGAAAGTGTTTGGAGTTCATATCGACGGCGGTATGCGTGAACGCGTCGCAATTCCGGTTAATCATTTGATTAAGACCAATGATCTGACTTTGGATCAATCCGCCATGCTTGAGCCGCTGGCCATTGGAGCTCATGCGCTCCGCCGAGCCAGAGTGGCTGCCGGAGATACTGTACTGGTTATCGGGGCAGGCCCCATAGGACTTGGTGTTATGGCTCTTGCTCGCTTTGCCGGGGCTAAAGTAATCGCCATGGACGTCAATGAAGAACGTCTTGCCTTCTGCCGATCTTGGGCCTTGGTAGAGCATACGATTCATGCGCTTCAACAGCCAAAGGAGCAACTTGCACAAATCACAGGCAGCGAATCCGCACCGATTGTTATCGATGCTACCGGGAATGTGGCTTCGATGACTGGAGCATTTGATCTGGTTGCGCATGGTGGGTCGCTGATATACGTAGGGCTAGTAAAAAGCGATATTACCTTTAATGACCCAAATTTCCATAGTCACGAAATGACGCTCATGGGCAGTCGTAATGCAACGATGGATGACTTTGACTTCGTATTGCAGGCAATCTCTGCGGGTTACGTAGATATCGACCGTTACGTTACACATCGTGCAGCATTTAAGGAAATGATTAATCATTTCGATTACTGGCTGAAGCCAGAAGCCAAGGTTATAAAAGCCTTGGTTGAAATTAACGATTGAAGATGATTATATTTTGAGGATGAANGAACCAAGATAAAATAACTTGTAAGACACCAAATTCTAAAGATTTTACTTTGAATTTAATAGATAGATTAATGATATTTCTCGTTAGATCACAAATAACGGACGAGTTTTGTCAGGATCTTGTTAAGATTTCGTTGTTCCTATACTTGTTTTTTGTATTAACTTCTACCGGTTCGATCCCGGTCCTCGGCATCCTTTCAACAAAAACACCGTACATCTTCTTTTGAAAAGAAGGCCTGTACGGCGTTTTTTTGCTTTAGAACTGCAAGCACTTGCCATAACATTGACAGCTGTAATCTTGGCACTGTATTCAAGATGAGCGTAGGGGTTAGCCGTTGTGGAACTTCGTTAACCATTCCATTTGAAAGCGCCGCATGCGAACCCGTATGTTGAGAGGACGGGGCAAGCTGCCCCTCCTCCCTGCTTATTTTATATTTTTAATATGGACATCTTGCCAATTGGTTGTATTCTCCTTAATTTCAGGTGAATCTCCACGAAATACCTTACTTGCTTCTTCATCGTTCATCAGGGTGTAACGGAACCATGCCGTCATGTATCCATCCGCATAGGCCAACATCTCACCGTGATCAACATTTCTTCTTCTTGCCATAACAGCAGGTATACCGTCGTTCAAATTTCCAAAGTTTTCATTTAGAGAAGCAAGCGGTGCAATCGTTTCTGAATCAAACTTACCCGTACCTGCCACCATAAAATAAGGTATCTTAATTTTTGTTGCATCATAACTCCATTTCAGAGCATCAGAAAGTTCCATAGATGTAGCGCTAGCCGTATAGATTGAGGTAAACATATTGCTATTGGTGAATTGAGTTACTGCATTAATCGCACCTACTCCGCCTTGTGAATGCCCGGATATCCCAATGTTCTTCGTATCTAATTTGTTATAAAAAACGCTCTTACTATTCTCATTTAAGGCGATGATAAATTTTAGAGCATCGGAAGACGATACTCCCGTCCAGGAACTGGAATCATTATTTCCAATGACGACAAAGCCCCAAGAAGCCAAATGTTCAAATATTGGACTGAATTTCGAAAAAGGCACACCTGTACCATTCGCCATAACTACTATTGGGAATTTCTCATTATTATTTTGCTCCAGTGCAGATGGATACCATACTTTATACGTATCAAATAATGTTTCGCCGCTTTTTATTTCGGTAGCCCTAGTCTCGTATTCCCCAAGCTTGGTGTACTTTTGCTCTAACGTGTAGGCAGCATCCACCTTAATGTAATATCCTTCTTTAACCATTGGTGCATTAAAAGCGTGTCTTAGAAATAAAAAGCCGACCAGAAGCCAAAGGATTACTGCAATGAAAATAGAAAGAGCCTTCCTT
>NZ_JAHCMB010000065.1:632-1216 GCF_019904155.1 Paenibacillus sinensis | reverse complement strand
ACTGCCATCGTTACTGTCAAATACCCCACCATCATCTAGCGTTAGCAACCAAGGACTATTGATCTTCATTGCCAAAACTATACCTTGATTGTTCTTGTCAGATGTGATTTCTTCCTGTAATTTTTTTAAATCCTCTTGAGATCCAAAAACATGACTTTGATTTCTTTTGCTATCGAGCCGGGCAATAGTTATCTGATTGGATGAAATCTCAATATCTTTATCCAGAGTTTCAAGAATGATTTTCTCGAGAAAGGATAGCGGAACAAACGCACCTTCTGACGCGTAAGGAAAGATGGCCGCTTTTTCTAGCTGATACGTTTGCCCTGTAAGTTCAAAATTCGCACTAGATTCATCAACAACATATTCAGTTACAGTGGTATCTCCTTCAGTAAACTTATAGCAAGTACCCATAAAAGTGACGAAGGATTGAAGTGGCGTTGCGTTTCTGGAAACAGTCTCTCCACCTGAAATGTCGGTAATTTTCAAGATCGGCCCGATAGGAAGCATCTGGACATTATCCTTTACAATAGGTGCTGTCACATCCCCTTCATTAATCCCCCCAACCAGAACATGAATAGTATTGG
>NZ_JAHCMB010000065.1:314-571 GCF_019904155.1 Paenibacillus sinensis | reverse complement strand
ATCGTCTCATATATAAGCTCCTCCTTGTTTAAACCTCTTTAATCCCTCTATATTTTCCTACAGACCGCACTTTAGAAAAAACGGCCACCCTTCCCTATGACTTCAAAAGCCTCCTCAATATCCTCTAGTAACGATGTATCAGTTGTTAGTTCCTTCGCTGTAGCAAGGGCCAGAAGAGCTTCAGAGTCTCTTCGCATACGTGATAAATGAATTGCCTTCCAATAGTATTCCCGACTATATGTAGGATTTAAATCAAT
>NZ_JAHCMB010000065.1:0-264 GCF_019904155.1 Paenibacillus sinensis | reverse complement strand
TTTCTTAAAGTCCTCTCCATCTCTTCGAGCGTCTTCAGGTAACCATCATATAGGTCTATTAGTTGTTGGCAACCGTTTATCGTCCATACCTTATTTGCTCTAAAGAGCTTTTGTAATAATCTAAGCTTGTTCAGGCAGGCTACTTTTAACTCAAGAACACGTAATTGTTTCGTGGATATAGCAATAACCGAGTCATAACAAAGCAGTGCGCCTTTATATTTGCCTTCTTTCCACAAAAGATTTGCTTGATGAAGTTCAGGTTCT
>NZ_JAHCMB010000149.1:308-645 GCF_019904155.1 Paenibacillus sinensis | reverse complement strand
AATTACTCTTCTAATAACGATAAAAAACAGGCTGACCAGAAGCTTCTGGCTAACCTGTTTTTTTGTGATCACTAGGATTCAACCTCTATCCCGTCGACCAGCTTCTTCACTAGTTTTCGCAGCAAATACATTTCCTCTTCTGTCATGTGAGCGGTAATCTCTTCTAAGAGTTCCAAATCCTTTGGTGCGGCCGCCTGTTGGATCAGCTTACCTTGGTCCGTAATATGAATTAGGAATGAGCGCCGGTCATCTGTAGAGGGCTGCCGGTGTACCCACCCTTTTTTGACCATACGATTCAAAATACGTGTTAGCGACGCGGGATCTTTATACGTTTTCT
>NZ_JAHCMB010000149.1:0-264 GCF_019904155.1 Paenibacillus sinensis | reverse complement strand
AATCCGCTCGAAAAATCAAGAACCCTAAAGATTCTTTTATATGATACATATGTAAAAGCCTCTTTTCATGAGAACATTTGAATGCAACGAAATTACTGAACTGATCTATTCTTCCGGACCATTTAGACTTTTTATTATAACGGAAGCGAGGACAATTTGCATACGATGGGCCGCACTGTCTCTTGAACCCGATTCATAGGGAGTATGAAAATTAGGTTGCATCCATGAGTATACATCCCTTATTATTGACTAGTCATATAAATA
>NZ_JAHCMB010000147.1 GCF_019904155.1 Paenibacillus sinensis | reverse complement strand
ATAGGCTGGGGGTGGAAGTGCAGCAATGCATGGAGCTGACCAGTACTAATCGGTCGAGGGCTTATCCAAAAGAACGCAAGATTCGTTTCGATCCAGTTTTCAGGGAGTCAACTTCCTGAACCGATTTTTAAGCTGCATGTCCTTTCTAAGGGCGGATATTTTGCTGAAGCGATCTTCGTGGAAGTGAAAAGCAGCGCAAAAATCCTGTTTGGTGGCGATGGCGGAGGGGTTCCACGCGTACCCATCCCGAACACGACCGTTAAGCCCTCCAGCGCCGATGGTACTTGGACCGAAGGGTCCTGGGAGAGTAGGAAGCTGCCAAGCAAATGAACCACTGTTGACGTTTCAACAGTGGTTTTTTAATGAGTGAATCCAATTTATTTCGATAAAATCTAATTTTAGTATTGAAATCTATATTGGTTTTTGATATAATATATTTTGTTGTCACGAATTGAAACGTGGCCCGTTGGTCAAGGGGTTAAGACACCTCCCTTTCACGGAGGTAACAGGGGTTCGAATCCCCTACGGGTCATATTATACTATCGCGGGGTGGAGCAGCTCGGTAGCTCGTCGGGCTCATAACCCGAAGGTCGCAGGTTCAAATCCTGCCCCCGCAATTAAATCTTCCTTCTGGAAGTGGCCTTGTGGAACCGTGGTGTAGAGGCCTAACATGCCTGCCTGTCACGCAGGAGATCGCGGGTTCGAATCCCGTCGGTTCCGCCATTGTTTTTAAATTTTACCTATTCATTATGCGGACGTGGCTCAGCGGTAGAGCATCGCCTTGCCAAGGCGAGGGTCGCGGGTTCGATTCCCGTCGTCCGCTCCATATTTGCGCCCTTAGCTCAGCTGGATAGAGCGTTTGACTACGAATCAAAAGGTCGGGAGTTCGAATCTCTCAGGGCGCGCCATTTATTGCTTTGTATCGACACGGAAAGTGTTGAAACAATGCTTTTTTTATATAATCAACTTTTTCTATAATCAAACGGACAAGACCGCACAGCGGTCTTTTTTTATTTTGGGACTTCAACTCGTCGATTGTTCGGCCCTGCTGTAAATTTGAATCCCGCCAGAAAGATGAGAGGGTACTCATCCTTGTTTTTCATTACAGGCCTTGTATCAACCATAAGGTTATCACCCGAGTCAATGACCAGGCCGGAATGGCGGCAATAGTACCTCTTATACTGCTCTCCTTGTTTACCGAGCTTGAAAAAATAAGGTCTCATAAAACATGGGTCTGCCCCGCATAAACCTTTCATTCATGGGACACAATTAGGTAAAACAGATGAATGAAGGGATATACATGAGTGCTTTTCGATTGAAAAGACAGCTGTGGCGTCGATGGAGACGTTGGAAGAAGGCTCTTTGGGCTGGAACGGCATGCTCCATGCTGATTCTGATCGCCTGGTCAGGATTTCAAGTTCCGGAGCGGATGTCTAAGCTGCTAACCGGAGCAATGACAGCGGCTGAACGGACATACGCCGACTGGAGCCGCCAGGAAGTCTGGAATCAGCAGGCTGCGGCCGTTTTTCGAGGCTCGGGCGCCTGGAATACACCTACCAACTCGAACGTGCAGGGGAACGATACGCTGCGCCGGGCTATTTCAGAGAGCGGCCTTAGCCGGCGTGTCCACTATACAACCAAATATGTGAGCGGTGACGAAGTGACGGAGGGCGGAACTGTGATGAAATCGGCCGAGGTTCTGTCTCTGCTCGATCAACATCCGGAGTGGGACGGTACGCTCGATTCGACGGGGGATTTGTGGCTGAAGCGGACGGTCAATGACTTATCGCCTGACTGCAAAAGGGAAGCCTATATCGGAATTGATCAAGGCGGAAATTTAACGCTGTTTAAAGGGCCGCCTAAACAGGAAGAAGTGCTAAAGACCTTTTTTCAAATCGATATTGGCACGATGAAGTCCTCCCTCCCGGAGAAAGTCTGGAAGCAGCTTCAAGGTGGAATTCGCATTCAGGACATGGAGGAGTACAATAGCGTGCTTTCGACATTTAGCGATTTTGCGCGCGACAGTGATGAGCGGGCGATGTAAGAATAATGGACACAATGAAATGTAAGAATAGATAAGCTCTGGCGCTGCCAGGGCTTATTTTGTCGTGTACGCCCAGCATGGGCGTTATCTTTAGGGTGAAAGTCCCGAACGGGGGCTGGCGAGCGCCTACCGTTAGCCAAGGG
>NZ_JAHCMB010000011.1 GCF_019904155.1 Paenibacillus sinensis | reverse complement strand
CTTTTGTGCTTCTTGTCCTAAAATACTTCTGATTGTCCACCAAGCTTGAGATTGGTTTCCCTCTTGAATAGCTAAATCAAGATATATATCTACCTCAACTTCATTAACCTTATGACCTGAGGGGTCATTATATTTTAACGGATTATTATGCACGTAGGTATACAAATTCAAACTCAGCGGATTATCAATCTGCCCTTCATACGTATCCTCATTGATAAATCGTCCGATACTCGGGTCATAATACCGCGCTCTTAGATAATAAAGCCCAGTCTCCGCATCATACATCTCCCCTGCATACTTAAAGGAGTTGGATACTCCTTCTGTTTGACTTGTAATGTTCCCCCATGCATCGTAGCTATAGCTGTTGACCACGTTACCGCTTGTATCCACGATTTGGACTACATCTCCATGACCGTTATACAGATAATAATAATCCTTCCCCGCTGTTTTGTCTTTCTTGACCAATAAGCGGTCCCCTCGGACATACGTGGATTGCTGCACAATGTAACCACCACTCAACTTCTCTTCCGTAATCACTTGACCGTTAAAGTCATAGTTCACTTGTGAACTTGTAGTTCCAGTACTCTTCAGATAGCGCAGTCCATCTGCATAGTATTTAAAGCTGGTCGTACTGCTTCCTTTGGTTACAGAGGTTAACGTATTGAACAAATCATACGTATAGCTCGTATCCGTCATATCTAGACTAGCGCTGCTCGTATCGGAAAGGGTCTGCCGGTTCCCACGAACATCATAGGTGTATGTTGTACTTCCACCATCTGGACGCGTGATCGAGGTCAAGCGATTCAAGGCATCATAGCCATAGCTAGTTGTCTGAGCAGATCCGTTGCTTCGAACTTCACTTGTCGAGACGATATTTCCATTATTGTCATACCCATAACTGAAGCTCGACAGCACATTACTGCCTTTGCTATTCCTCATCGTCTCAACCCAGCCCAAAGCCTTGTTGTACGTATATTCTGTCTTCAGTGTACTGCCATCGGTCAGCGTTGGGTACGTGATGGATTTCACCAAGTTGTTGGCGTAATAGCTATATTGGACATTTGTCGATGCATCGGTCGTCAAGGTCGAGCTGCCATTGGTCTGAACTTTGTCCAGGCGTTGCTTGTTGTACTGATAGTTCACATAGAAGTTCAGATAGTTGTCATTAAGCTGGGTGATTCTTCCAAGCACATCTCGTTGATTAAGAATGTAAGAAGCATGCTCAGTGACCCCGGATGAATACGCGATATCATATCGATTACGAACCTGGTTTAAGCTATCGACGTTGATTCGCTGCGACGACTGGATCTTATTCTTATCGTTAGTGTATTGATACGTAGTTTGATAGCTTGGTGATGTCTCACCAAAGACCAATTCGGTTATTTGGGTTTGCGCAACATTGTTCACTGTTCCGCTAACCGTCATGGAATTCTGTTGCCCGCTCTCGTCATAACTGTAGTTGAACACGCTGCCGTTTCGGTCGGTACGGCTGCTTAATTGTCCAAGGGAATTATAGTTTAGACTCTCGGTCTGTGAAGAACCATCTTGCTTAACTGTTGGGAGACCGATCTCGTTATAAGTTTTAGTGTTTAATATTTGTTCCGTACCACCTTTGGCCTGAACCGTAACTTTGGAGATCTGGCCAGTGCCATCATACGTATACCGGGTGGTCTGATTCAGTGCGTCCTGAATTGATGTCAAGCGGTTCAGCGCATCATAGTTGTAGACAGTTGTAACCCCTGCATCGTTCTGATGATTCATAGGGTCCGTGTAACTGATTACATTGCCGCTAATATCATATTGATAGCTTTCGGTGATCGGCTGCGACTGGCTCGGCCAATCTTTATACGTGCGCTTGGAAGTAGCCCGTCCCCAAGGATCGTATGCCGTTTCCAGATAGTTGAGCTGCTCTTGCGTATCGGAAGCTACCATGTAACTCGTCGATTTCCGCTGCTTTAAATCATAGTCTGATATATACACATTACCGAACGAATCGGTCGCCCGGTTTTGTCTTCCCCACACGTCATAGCCGGCGGTGACTATATTCCCCAAATCATCCCGTTGATAGGTGGGATTGCCCTGGTCGTCATAGTGATACTGGGTAAAGACCCATTTCCCTGCCTTTTCATCCAAATGCTCTTCCAGCAGCGCTAATCCTAATCCATTGTATAGCGTGTTGGCATATGTCTTCATCGTGTTGCCATTGGACTGATTCGTAACGGTTTTGATGGTGTCCACTTTTAGAACCTTAGTTCCGGCATTGACCGCATCAAAGTTAGTGGAAGTTTGATTATAGTAGTTATATTCGATTACCTCGGTATATTTTTCTCCCTTCGTATTAGTTCGCACCGGGTGTGTTTCTTTTTTCAGCCGCCCGGCTACATCATAATCGTATTGAGTAGTCTGGCCGTTACCATCGCTTTGACTTTTCAGGAGTCCCGTTCCCGGATCATAGGTCATCGTGGTTCTCACTATTTTCTCATCAGGCTTGTCGATATTGAACCACTGCTGTTGCTCTGTAGGATAGGCATAGTTATATTCCGGACCGTATTTCGTTACCTTCTTGGCAATGGTTTTCCCCAGCGAATTAGTTATTGCCGCCGTATCTTGCGAAATGGCGCCAAGGCCGTTTGTATACTCGTAGTCATAGCTCGTTGTTTCACCCAAGGCATTGGTTACGGCTTTATATCTGCCGTTTCCTGTATAGGTATAGCTTTCCTTTACAGCTGAGGCATCGGATTCCTTGAGGTATGATGATTTTGACGCCAAAAAGTGGTAGGTAGGTTCATATTGGTATGTTATCGTATGATACTTCTTAATCCCTGAGTTGTTGAGCTGTTCGGCAGTCAACGGGTCCGTTTGACTTTGGACTAAACCCCAGTCATTGTAGGTTGTTTCGGTATATAAGTGATTGGCCGTTTCATCACTGTCGTTAGGCCCATATTCTGCGATTGTTATTTGCGTTGGGGATTGGGTGAATTTAGAATCGTAAGCCGTATAGCTGGTAACCTTTCGCTCATTGTTGCCAGCCACGGTTTCGGTACGTAACACCCGGCCGTCTTTATCAAAGGTATTGGTCGTCCGGAGTCCATTGGATGCTGTGTTGCTTGCAACGGTTGATGTCGTACTGAACCGGAAATCGCTGGGCAAATTGCCGGGGTATTGTGTAGAAGTATTACCGGTATAATTCCCGTCATAAGTATAGTTGATTTGTTGATAGCCCTGTGATCCAGCGTGGTCGATTCTGGATAAGACATGATACTCGACCACGCTTTCGTTCGAACCAATATTCCTGTTCACACTCCCGTATTCATAGTTGGTCGTCGAGTGGGTATAGCTAACCTGGGTAGGAAGGGCATAAAAGTTATATCCATAATACGAATAATAAGGACTCTCATACCGGTAGTTAAAATTGGTCTGTTCTCCTAACTGATTTGTAATGCGCGACAACACCGGAACATATACATTTTCAGTTGGAGCGAAAAACTCCGAAAACTCCGAAAGCTTAACTAAATTACGACCTTTGGTTAAGGTCACTTTTTGCGTCTCTGTTGCACCATTGTAGACGCGTATATCAATGTCTTCACCGTCAAATGCGCCTGTTGTATTCAAGCTGTTCTCATAACTGAATGTGACTACTCTTCCCAATGTGTCAGTGATGGAGGACAGTTTATCGTTACTATCATAATTAAATCTGATTGTATTCCCGAAGCGATCAACCATTCCAATCAGTTTCCCGAAGGCATTAAAGTATTCACGTGTAAGGTTGGAGTATTCAAGATACGCCCAGGAGCTGTCAGTGCCGTTTGAGAAGCTCCCTGTATTATCAAATACAAAACGCTTGTCTTTTCCTTTGTAGTTGAGCAGGTTGGTGTAATTAGACAGTTCATCATTCAAATCCGAGCCTACTTTATACATGTTCCCTTTTCCATCATCGTAGTAGACATAATCATTGCCATATCTGCTCACAGATGGGAATTGGAAAGACCAGCCTGCTCCAAGATCCGGCATAGCATATGACCAATATCTATCTATTGTCCCCCAAGAAGGATTAACAGTATCATGAAACCTGAATGTTACAGCATTATTTGAATTATAAATGATGCCCACATCAAGATCTAATCCATCTCGTCCGGGTAAATGGATCAGATTTTCTTTTCGAGTCAAGCTACCCGACACTGGGTCAATCATCTCTCCTGTCGAGTTACGGTCATTAAACTGGGGTTTCTGTATTTTAGAGATTTGAACCTGAGTTGCATCTTCGAATACACTGGAAACCGTTGCCTCAAAGGTTGTCATGGTTGTCATGTCAGTGGAAGAAGAAAGAAGCGAATCTGGGGTCGATTCTCCTTCCTCGTATACCGTTGAGACTACGGTTGCGGATTTTTCCAGAGGAGCGTCCGTCTCGGCTTCGTTCACATCGATTTGGGGAGCAGGCTCCTGGGTCTCCGTCTTTTCAGCTTTAAGCTTCTGCTCGATTTCTTCCCAGGTCGAATTGCTTTTCTGTTTTTCTTTCCACAAGTTCATTACATCGATTTCAGGGAAATCAAGAATCAGAAGCTCCAGCCAGTACACATCTTCAATCGAAGCGCCAGCAGACGCTAGCTTCTCAATATCCTCTTTTGTTAAATCTCTTGAGGTTGTTGAAATTGTCGCTCTACGCTGCATGGAGGACAAATTGCTCGACTGAAGCAGTTTCTTTTCAGAAATTTGTTTTTTTAGATTTTGGAGATTAAGGAGTTTCAAGTTCGATTCTTCATAAACCGCTGCTGATACCGACAATTTTTCATCCAGAATCCCTGAATTTGAATTCGCAGCAAGATTTCGTTTCGTATTGTTAGGCTCCGAAGTAGGGCCTGGGGTACTTTGAGGTTGCAGGTCAGCATCATTCTCGATGTTATCAGGCGAAGGAGAGGGAGCGGGAACATTCTTCTTTTCAGTGGCAACTGTTTTTTCAGTCTTTCCTTCTGCCGCTGCGACTAAAGGTGCGCTAGGTATGACACCAAAGATTAAGGATACAGATAGGATGATTCGTATAAGTGCATTTAACTTTTTCAACTTAACGTCTCCATTCTTAATTGGTTATGCAAATCGAAATATTCGATATTTGAAGATTATCCGCTTCGATTCAAACTGATGACCGAGAATAGTCACGGTTCGCTGTGATCCCCAATCGAAGACATCGGAAAGAACAACGAAAAAGTAGTTGATCGCTCAATAAAGAGCGTCACCTCATCAAACCCTTGTATAACCGCTCCAAGGCACATCGACGCTTAGACACTCGGTACAACAAAATCTTCTGTTCGTTCATGGCTTGTTTGTAATTGCCCTTTATTTTGTTGTTGTAGTTTCATTAGGTTTGAATACAAACGCAAGCCTAGATGTTGAATTTGAAAATTCGTCAGCTTCCAATGGGATCTGTAATAACAATACCTGACGATTTTTTTATGGATACATTTCGTGTAATTACAGTCTGCACACCTGATGTATTGGTGATTACCACTTTAATCTGATAGCTTGAAGTTGACGCTGTGGGATAAGGCATCTCTGTCGTAAATCTAAAACCTGAAGCATGTTTTCCATATTGAGGATACACGTTGTACACATCTTCTCTAGATATGGTGGTATAAGCTGATGTTTCTAGTGAGTTGTTAAAATATAGAGAGATACTCTGAACAGGAATCATATCTAGATACCAGCCCGAGACCGTGATTTGGTTGGATGAGCCTTGATTGATGTAATACGTATAGCTGCTACCTTCCGTTGGATCATCAAGATAGCTTCTAATAGGTAACACAACAAATTTGAATGATTTGACCAATGTCGTCTCTTCACCACTTTTATTTCGGACGACAACCTTTACTTGGTAGGTGCTGTCAGTTCGCGGGAGCGAAAGACTATAGTGAAACCCGGCATAATGATTATTCATCTTTGGATAAGTGGCATACAGATCTTCTCTTTGATCGCCGTAGACTGCCAAACCTTGATATGTATTGTTTAAATATACTTTGATACTATCTACCCCATTTTTGTCCATGTACCAGCCTTGAACTGTAAAGGCGGTATTATAGACTTCGGAAGGTGTCTCCAAATCTCCAAAACCTTTGATCCTCTTACGAATTAGGTTGCCATTTCGATCATATTCGTAGGTAATATAGCCTTCCACAGCCTCCGACAAGATCAATCTGCCGTTGGAATCATAATGATAAACACCCGGTGCGGGCAGTCCTTCTCCTAGTGCTGTCCTTGTACCGTCTGAGAGGATTCCCACCAGCAGAATGAAAATCAATAACAGAATGGTTTGTTTTTTCAAAGATCAATCCCTCCAATTCCTTTTTTTATATTTCAGTATAAAAAATGTATTATGTCGAAATCACTCGTTTCGTGTTGTCGAATCCATTTACATGTGAACAAACATAAACAGTTCTGTCATAACAGAACGAGAAATTATTGTTACGTAGGTTAATGCATATAAAGATGAAGTCAGGCACTCCCAAGTCGCCTTCGATTCTCTTCATGATACTTACAGCCGGTTGGGGTTATCACGTCCCCAACAACTTAAGCCTTTTTTAGGTACACCCCTTTTCCCCTCAATATACCGATCCTTCGACAGTTCCCAAGATCCATAATAGCCGCATGCTCCTTAACTCCAGCTACACCGTATTCAGCATATCTCTGGGAAAGGGCAATGGAATGATTTATGATAAGCAGCAGTTTACGGGCTGTGTCGCTTAACATGGAATCGCTTCCTAGTCAAACCATTCCCGAACATCCGCTCTGTTAATAGAACAGAAAAAAATCCCGTTGCTAGTAACACAACGGGATTCCACGAACAAACATTCTCAAATATAAAGTCGTTAACTATATATATTTTTATATATTCTTGGCCGATTCCTATAAATACGGAAGTCGGCCAAGATTCTCCTTAATTATAATTAAGCTACTATATCCTCGTAATCGTCAGGCTTAGTAATATTTATTTTCTTATATGAACACGGAACTCAAACCTATCTCGGAAATACCTCACTCCGGCAATCTTAATGCTATCAGGGCTGTATGCTCTATGCAGCCGCCATATTCCATGAGGTGACCGATTGGATCTGGGTCGAGACGGAACCAGACGGAAACGCGAGCGCCGGTCAGGCTGGCCGTCAGATATTCGGCGTCGGTGGTGAGTCGTTTGTATGTAGGGTTCAATGGAACACTCCTTATGAAAATACCCTGCCGCAATGGACAGGGTATACTTTTTAAGCAATCATTGCTTGCAATTCTTCGAGTCCTATTGGTTTTAAAAGCGGTGAGCACCCATANCTAATACCATGTACTTTCATCATATTTCTTAAGTATTCCATATAACTTATTTCTTTACATCGAATTGAAACAGGATTGGCTTTACATTCAAAAAACTTACCACTATAACCATCCCATATTCCTAAATCTACTGTGGCTCGATCGCCACAATCGGCAGTTTTTTTTGCAGAACAACGATATCTTACTACTTGTGATGTACCTCTACCATTTTCAATATAAACTTTTGCTCCCCAACCAATATTCGATTGTGTAAGAATTTTAGCACCACCATANCATAACCCGAAACCCTTATTCACTAAGGCGATTATGGTTTTCCGGCCACCTATAGCACCAAATTGACTAACCCATTTAGATAAACTTTGACTTAAATCAGATATTCTCCATCGTTTAGATACTTGAATTATTCGACAAAATTGACGAAAGTAATCTCGTTTAACCTTAAAATGCTCGGCAAATTCCCTTGCAATACCCTCTATGGGTTCATCGACCTGATCAGTTCTCGTAAATGATATGTAATTGGGCTGGCTCATTTAAAGATCACTCC
>NZ_JAHCMB010000080.1 GCF_019904155.1 Paenibacillus sinensis | reverse complement strand
TGTTACATCAACCTGAAATTTCTCTGCCCATTCACAGTCTTTATTTATCCACTCCGTCATTGATAACTTAAGGTTTTGATTTATCTGATGTTCTAAGCTTTCATTGCCTAAGCCAGATATTTGCGCATACTTTACGTTGAATGGATGATTGTCTTTGTCATAGGCCGTATATTCTTTTTCAAATATTTTATAGTCATTTTCGCTGCTCGGTTTGCTTCCTTCAATATTATTAACTTTATTGTCATTTACGTCGCTTGAGTTGCATCCTGCAAACAACATGGGCATGATAACAAGAAAACATATTAAAGCAGCCCGTTTCATGAAGATCATCCCTCCTCATTTCACAAAAGCTATTATGGCTTTATTGTATGCATCCATTCGGTCATCCCAGTTATTGTTTTTTCTCCATGTAATCTGAATGCCGGCCTGACAGAGGGCGCATTGAAATAACGTTGTCCTGACAAACAGTTCCTATATAAAAATAATAAAAGACCCTTCTAGCTGCAGCAACTTGCCCGACACCCTCCCCCTAAACAGCACCAGAATGATTCCTTTGAATATATCAAAAAAGGAAAAGCCACCGAAAGAATTTATCCGATGGAATGGAAACTTTATTATTGATTTACAAAAATCACTTTCTCTCCGTTAATCGTTGCTTGTATGGTTGATGGGTTATCACTAATGAAAGGCGGAAGAGCAGAATGGATTTTATCAAAATCTGCCTTTGCAAATGCTTCTTTATCAAAATCAACTTCCACTGATGTAAAAGAGTGCCAATCCTCACCTAAAAATTTTTGCCAGTCACTGTTATACTTGTCTTTCGTAAATTTGAGTTCAACACCATCTTGAATCATCACAACGTTATCTATTGTAGACTGAGGACTATAAATAAGAATGGGAATTTGTATTTTATCCCCATCAGGGTAGCGAAAACCATACTCCTCCAGTCCAAGACCTACTCCATCAACACCTGCAACGAAATCTATTTCCTTAGAGAATGGATACGTCCAGCCATTGTATTCAAAAAAAGGTTCAGCCTGTTTGGTTGGCGGGAGAATTAAAGAGTCGTTACATGCTTTCGTATACTTCGCTAATTCATTGGTCCATGTTTCCCGATTAACTTCGACTGTTTTATTGGTAATGTCAGTTGACGGTTCTACCCTATTACCATCGATTTCACTGACGAATACCATTGGTTCATAGTACTTCGTTACCTCGTTTTCGGGAAAACCGACACCACCATGCAACACACCTGTTCGCTTAGAGTGAATGGGGGCGAATAACAGAGTGTTGGGGTACTTTTCGTTACGTGTCACAAATATGGGATTGTCCTTCATATAAACAGATTGCTGCGAATCAGTTGTTGTAATGGAATGTTTCGTCATAATAAAGCTAAGTAAGGGAAATATACGTTTTCCCGATTTGTAATCAACTATTCCTTCTTGGTCTGAAAACTGTCCCATTTTTCCGAGTGCAACTTGACAGGCATTCACACTGTTTTCCTGCTGAACCGGGGGACTCTGAGTGTTCTGCTGATTCGAAGATATCCGTCCACTTTCACATCCAGTTAATAATAAAATAAAAATTATATTTAACCACTTCACTCTTTTCATCTGTGGTAACCCCACCTTTAACACGGCATCTCAAAATATTGATCTGCGGATATGGACAAAGTCTCGACGGAGCGGTTCATCGTCCTCTATCCAGTCATATTTCAGAATAAGCGGAACAGGCAGAACAGTCTCCAGTTGCTCTAGAATCTCCCGCACATCTTCGCTCTGGAAGATAACGGCTAACGAATCGGACGAAATAGTCAACCCCAATCGTTTAACTACTGTAGCGTTGTCAAAAGCCTCCGGCTCCAATTCATATTCCTCTAGAACCTCACCTCCAGCATATCTGTCCAGCAATTCCCCGTTCTGATAAATAGATATTTCCAACACTTCATCATCAAAGTATCCTATAGCAAGCACAAGGGAAGAAATTAAGCCTGATAAAAACCCGGCTCTCTCACCAATCGTTTCCCAGTTGAAATTCTCCCCGAGTACTGTTGTCCAGCCTTGATTTTGCCCGATATAGTAGCTACTTCTGGGTCTTAGCCGTTTCAAGCTCTTCAATACTTCTTCCTTATCGTCCGTAAACACGTGAAGATTTGCAAATGTAGTTCCCATTTTTCATCCACCTCTTNACCCCGCAGATTTATCATATATTGATATGCTGTTTTAACTTTATGCACCCGAATGGTTCCTCTAACTTGGTCCGCCCAGATTTAGGTCTTACCCGATCATTTCGGAGTTGGACCATACTTAATAAAGACAAAACCACAATACGAAAAATGTCGCATCGTGGTTTCGAGGGCAATCACAAGTTTTCAATTCGGGAGCATATACTCTCCTTGTAGCTATTCTTCTACTCCATTTTCACTAATAAAAACAAATCTTCATCGTAA
>NZ_JAHCMB010000087.1 GCF_019904155.1 Paenibacillus sinensis | reverse complement strand
ACTCGGGGGTCCAGACGAGCAGTACCACGCTTGCCAGCAACAGCTGGACCGTAGGTACCGCCCTTCCGGCAGGACAAAAACTGCAGGTACGGGTCAAAGTAACGGATGGAGCGCTCTGGTCGGAATGGTCGAGTGCCCAATGGATGCTGGTAAATATGGTTCAAACGAAGAACCCGCTGGCAGGCGGCTGGGGAACAAGTGTGATGGTGGGCAGCGACGGACAAGTACAGGCCTGGGGAAGCAACAGCACCGGTCAGCTTGGAGACGGAAGTTCGACCTCCGTGATCCGGACCACCAGAGCGGCGGTGCCGGGCTTAAGCGGAATAGTATCGGTGAGCGGCAGCAACCAGCATACGCTGGCATTGAAGAATGACGGCAGCGTGTGGGCCTGGGGAGCTAATGCGAACGGACAACTCGGAGATAACAGCACCACACAGCGGAGTACGCCGGTAGCGGTGAGTGGTCTGACCAGCGGCGTAATAGCGGTCGCGGCAGGGACAAGCCACAGCTTGGCACTGAAAGGCGACGGGAGCGTATGGGTCTGGGGCTCAGGCTATGGGAATGTGCCGGTAACGGTCAGCGGTCTGAGCGGTATCGTGGCGATCGCGGCAGGGTCGGGGCAGAATCTGGCGCTGAAGAGTGACGGCACGGTATGGGCATGGAGCAACGGTGTAACATCAACTCAGGTATCGGGATTGAGCAGTATCACTTCGATCGCAATGGGCAGCGGGCATAATCTGGCGCTGAAGAGCGACGGCACGGTCTGGTCGTGGGGAACGAACAGCAGCGGTCAACTGGGGAATGGTACTACGACAAACACAACGGTACCGGCGGCTATTTCGACCTTAAGCGGGGTCACTGCGATCGCAGCGGGCAGCAGCCACAGCCTGGCGCTGAAGAGTGACGGCAGTGTATGGGCGTGGGGGTATGGCGGCAGCGGTCAGTTGGGTGATAACAGTGCCACCTCGCGGAGTGTGCCAGTACAGGTGACTGGACTGACAGAAGTCACTGCAATCGCCGGAGGCAACAGCCATAGCCTGGCGCTGAAGAGTGACGGCAGTGTATGGGCATGGGGTTACAACGGCGGCGGTCAGTTGGGAGACGGAACGACTGTGCAGCGAAACATCCCGGTAGCCGTGAAGGCAAACACAGCGCCGCAAGTCACGGTGACGGCACCGGCGGGAACACAGGCAAGCCCGGCGGCGGTGAACATTACGAAGCCGACCATTAGCTGGAGCCAGGTGGACGCGGAAGCGACAACCTTTACCGGGTACCAGGTGCAAGTGCTGGATGAGTCGGGCGGCGTGGTGCTGGACTCGGGGGTCCAGACGAGCAGTACCACGCTTGCCAGCAGCAGTTGGACCGTAGGTACCGCCCTTCCGGCAGGACAAAAGCTGCAGGTGCGGGCCAAAGTAACGGATGGAGCGCTCTGGTCGGAATGGTCGAGTGCCCAATGGATGCTGGTAAATGTGGTTCAAACGAAGAACCCGCTGGCAGGCGGCTGGGGAACAAGCGTGATGGTGGGCAGCGACGGACAAGTACAGGCCTGGGGAAGCAACAGCACCGGTCAGCTTGGAGACGGAAGCTCGACCTCCGTGATCCGGACCACCAGAGCGGCGGTGCCGGGCCTAAGCGGAATAGTATCGGTGAGCGGCAGCAACCAGCATACGCTGGCATTGAAGAATGACGGCAGCGTGTGGGCCTGGGGAGCTAATATGTATGGACAACTCGGAGATAACAGCACCACACAGCGGAGTATGCCAATAGCGGTGAGTGGTCTGACGAGCGGCGTGATAGCGGTCGCGGCAGGGACAAGCCACAGCTTGGCACTGAAAGGCGACGGCAGTGTATGGGTCTGGGGCTCAGGCTATGGGAATGTGCCGGTAACGGTCAGCGGTCTGAGCGGTATCGTGGCGATCGCGGCAGGGTCGGGGCAGAATCTGGCGCTGAAGAGCGACGGCACGGTATGGGCATGGAGCAACGGTGTAACATCAGCTCAGGTATCGGGATTGAGCGGTATCACTTCGATCGCAATGGGCAGCGGGCATAATCTGGCGCTGAAGAGCGACGGCACGGTCTGGTCGTGGGGAACGAACAGCAGCGGTCAACTGGGGAATGGTACTACGACAAACACAACGGTACCGGCGGCTATTTCGACCTTAAGCGGGGTCACTGCGATCGCAGCGGGCAGCAGCCACAGCCTGGCGCTGAAGAGTGACGGCAGCGTATGGGCGTGGGGGTATGGCGGCAGCGGTCAACTGGGAGATGGTAGCCTCACTGTCCGGACTACGCCGGTGGCAGTCAGTGGGCTGACGAGCGAAGTGACGGCAATCGCCGGGGGCAACAGCCACAGTCTGGCGCTGAAGAGTGACGGCAGTGTATGGGCATGGGGTTACAACGGCAGCGGTCAGTTGGGAGACGGAACAACTGTGCAGCGAAACATCCCGGTAGCCGTGAAGGCAAACACAGCACCGCAAGTTACGGTGACGGCACCGGCGGGAACACAGGGAAGCCCGGCGGCGGTGAACATTACGAAGCCGACCATTAGCTGGAGCCAGGTGGACGCGGAAGCGACAACCTTTACCGGGTATCAGGTGCAAGTGCTGGATGAGTCGGGCGGCGTGGTGCTGGACTCGGGAGTACAGACGAGCAGTACAACGCTTGCCAGCAGCAGTTGGACCGTAGGCACCGCCCTTCCAACATTTAAAAAACTGCAGGTACGGGTCAAGGTAACGGATGGAGCGCTCTGGTCGGAATGGTCAGAAGTTAAGTGGATGATTATTCAGTGATTGACTAAGAAAAAAAATAAGCTATAATACACGTTCTCTGGCTGTCGAGTAAGACTCGACAGCTTTTTTATGGTCATTTTACGATGGGGGTAGCCGTGAGAACGTGGTGGTCTTAGGAGCAAGGACCCCGTCAAAAAAATAGTTCTCCCACGACCTCCAAAAAACCATGTTTGAGCTGGTAGGGACGGTAGACCTTGTATTACTAGCGAAGCTATGGATTTGGAACCATCGTGGAAAGGCCGGTGGAAGCTAAGATGAGGAGTGAGGGAATGGCACTTGTTGTTGGAGTGAATATCGCTAAAGGTTTGAATGTGGCACAGGCGTTTCGGAAACGAAACGAGTCGAGTCGTATGCCAAATCTGTAGACATTGTGCATGAAACGAGCGGATTCAAACAATTTGCAGACATGTTAGACGCGCTTCAAACCGAAACAGGCCTTGCACCAGTGGTGGTACTGGAAGCGACGGGGCATTACCAACGCGCATTGGTTTCCTATTTGGATCGAAGTGGCTAAACCTATTATATAGTGAATCCATTGCAATCCAAACGAGCCAAACGAGCCAGAGGAGCGCAATTACGCAAAGTCATAACGGATGCCTTGGATGACTGGCATCTAGCTGAGATGTACTACCGTGGCGACATGAAGCCGCACCGAATTTGGGATGAGACATTTACGGAACTGCAGCATTTGACCCGGCAACATGCGTTCGTCACGGGAGTCTTTGTGCAGGCGAAGCTGAACAGCAGAGCCTTACTTGAACAAGTGTTGCCGGCGTATGAGAAGGTATTCTACAATGTGTTTTCGGCAACGTCATTAACGGTATTGGCTCGTTGTTTAGAGGGAGATGCAGAAGATTGGAGCGAAGTTATTCAGGGGAGTACAGAACGATCCCATTCCAAACGCTGGGCGAATGAGAGAGTCAGTAAACTAGAGGAAGTGCTAAGGCACTGGAGAGAGGCTCGTCGTATTTCGTCTCAAAGCCAGGCGCTATTCAGGATGGTCACTTTAATGCTGTCGATGATCCGTAAGCTGGACGAGCTAGAAAAGCAAATGGAGGAAATAGCGGCAAGCTTGCCTGAAGTCGAACTCGTAAAAAGCATCCCGGGAATTAAAACGAAACTGGCGGCGACCATTGAAGCTGAAATGGGTGATGTCAGGCAGTTTAGCGATGCGAAGCAACTCGTGGCGTTGGCAGACCTTGATCCTGACACGAATAAAGAAACGAGGTTCTAAGAGGCTCAGACGTTCTCTTGGCTGTGCAATACGGGATGAGGAAAAGCGCAAATGCAAGAATCCGTTCGTACTACGAGAAAAAAAGAAAAGAGGGCAAGCCCTATAAGGTGGTCGTGATCGCTTGCGTAAACAAGCTGTTGCATCACATTTTCGTCCAACCTGAAATGCTTTACAAACATTAGCTGGTTTTTGTGTTTTAACAATTTGACTTGGAGAAAAACTATGTCTACCCAATAAACGACTGAAGCGTTGTTAAACTGAGCTAAATATTACTGAAACTCTCTTCGAACTAATTAGCCCAGAGGAGTGTTTGAAATTAATGTACTTTCGCAATTCATTTTTCTACGAGAAATGGATCTTAAGGTAGATAAGAGCAGTTTTTTCGAATGCTTGACATTTTAGTTGAGGTAAAAATGAAGTGTTATTGGCAGTTTTAGTGTGGGTACGGAAGAGGGGCAAAAACAGAGAGAGAACGTAAAGGCTTTACATCTCGCACAGATACGTATCCGGAAGATCGAGAAGAGAACACTCTTTGAGTTAAAACTTGAGCTTAAATAACCGCAAATAATTGTGAGTCGCGAGGAAAACTGCAGGGCTCAAGTCTCTTGAATTGGTCAAGGTCTGTAAATTAGTTTGTGTAAACTCCTAAACCTAGTAAAATGGGAATCATAGAAAGGTTAGGAGAATACATGGGACTTATCACTCTAATATGACGGGCATTTAAGACCAGATCATCGCCCTGTACGCCAAAGGGGTCAGTACCCGTGACATCCAGATTCACTTGCAAAATCTGTAAGGCATAGAGGTCTCGCCAACGCTCATTTCCAATGTCACCAACAAGATTGTCCCACTGATCAAGGAGTGACAAAATCGGCCGCTGCAGGGCGTGAATGCCCTCGTTTACATGGACGCTATCCATTTCAAAGTAAACAGGATGGAGCCATTGTCAATAAGGCAGCGTACATGATCATTGGCATTGATCTGGACGGCAACAGGGACGTACTCGGCATGTGGATCGGGGAGAATGAGACGAGCAAGTTTTGGCTCACCGTGCTGAATGACCCGCGAAACCGCGGCGGACAGGACATTCTCATCATCTGCGTGGATTATCTGAATGGTTTTTCAGAGGCGATTGCCGCGAGTTATCCCAAAACCGAAATTCAGTAGTGTATCATTCACCAAATTCGTAATTCCACCCGTTATGTATCGTACAAGGATCTCAAGAAAGTGACTGCCGACCTCAAGCCCATTTACAAAGCGGCCACGGAGGAAGCAGCTCTGCTGGAACTGGACCGCTTTGATGAAGTCTGGTGCGCCTAGTATCCGCCCATTGTCCGCTCTTGGCGTAATAACTGGGAAGAGCTCTCGACTTTTTTCAAATACTCTCCGGAGATCCGCAAACTCATTTATACCACCAATATGATTGAGAGTTACCATCGGCAACTTCGGAAAGTGACCAAAGGGAAAAGCATCTTTCCGACTGATGAAGCGCTGCTTAAGATGTTCCCTACAGATCCACAAAAGTAAACTCTAATGGATTTCTGTCAACTAATCTGGAATACGTAAATTTAGGATAACCCACCATAACCGCACCCGTGATTTTCTTGTTGGCAGGGATATTAAATAATTGAAGTAACGGGGAATTTATTCTCATCGCAATTCTTTCGAACAGTCCCGCCCAGCAGCTGCCTAATCCGAGTGTTGGTGCAAATAATTCCAGATAAGCTAATGAAATAATCGAATTTTCTCTTCCTCGCGGAAAGTTTAAATCGGCAGTTGCCAGGATCAGGCTGGGTGCTCCCCGCAAAATGGTATCCAGTCCTTCTTCACGATAGGGCTTAGTAAAGTTACTTGATATTTGCTCCTGTTCAAATTCATCAATGACAAGGGAAACCGCTTGATCAAGCAGTTGGCGATCATCGATAATGACATACGAAATATTCTGCAAATTATGTCCGCTGGGAGCAAAATGCGCAATACGGACAAGTTCTGTTAATTTTTCTCTTGGGACAGGCGTTTTTTTATAGGAGCGAATGGAGCGTCTTGAACGAATAAAGTTTTCCGCCTCCTCGGGATTTAGTTTTGGAAATGCTTTTGAGCTGATTTGATCGGATAAGGGGGTTCTCGTATTATCAATGGCTTCCCTTGGACATATCGCTACACAATGGCCGCAGGCAATACAGTCTTCAGCAGAAACTTCTTCAGGGCCATTTTCTTTAAGTTCTAATACATAAACAGGGCACTCCTTTACGCATAAGCCGCATTTCAGACATTTCTCTTGATCTACCGTTATTAAACTCATTTGGATCTTCTCCTTTACTTGATCAATTGGGGCTTCCGGCTGACATGATGGTTAGTAAGAAAATAATAAACATACGCCAATAAAAGGACAATACAACTTGCAATTGCAATTCCGGTAACATGATAGGAATGATAGACATAGGTGCTGATCCAGGAACCAAGAGACCCGCCCAGGAAATAGCCAACCATGTACAGGGAATTTAATCTGCTGTGATTCTGGAGATCAAGCTTATTAATCCGTCCCTGATTCAGGGACATATTCATTCTTGAACCCACATCCAGAGTAAAGGTTATGAAAATGATAATGATGAGATTTGACCAGCCTATGCCTAAGATCATAAAAGAGAGAAGCATGATAGCCAGAGCAAGCAGATTCCATAAGCTCACCTTGCTGCTGTCAGCAAGTTTCCCTGCAAATCCGGCTGCGATTGCACCTGCTATACCTAAGAAACCAAAGATTCCAGCTACGGCACTGCCATAATGATAGGGACTGCTTGCTAAAATAAAGGACAATGAAACCCAAAAAATATTGAATGCACAAAATGCGGCGGCACCAAAAACGATAGTTTCTCTTAGTACTTTCTCTTTTTTCAATAAAGGTGGCAAGGA
Organism: Paenibacillus sinensis; assembly: GCF_019904155.1. Lineage (GTDB taxonomy): Bacteria > Bacillota > Bacilli > Paenibacillales > Paenibacillaceae > Paenibacillus_AQ > Paenibacillus_AQ sinensis. The sequence continues at coordinate 510 of NZ_JAHCMB010000087.1, read as the reverse complement.
CAGCAGAATATTCTTGTATGAATTTTCCTTTGATATTTGATCCTGCGGAAGCGAATAAAATAAGTAAACAGCCAGGGCTAACACAACGACTGCCGCCAATTCATGGACTGCTCTCCATCCCAGTAACTGGCCGACAACTCCTCCTAATACCCGGCCTAATAATACGCCAAGAAATACTCCGGTTAATAAGTGACTGACGATGCTCCCTCGCTTGTCTGACGAAATATTTGACGAAACAAACGGGATGATCAGCTGTGCCGTAACACTGGAAAGGCCCATGAAGAATCCTGCAATTACCATTAAATTGAATGTAGAGACCAAAGTCATGAGAAATAATAATAGAGATGAACAAATCATACTTAAAATAATTAACGGTTTTCTGCTAAATCGATCTCCTAATGGAACAATAAACAGCAACCCCAATGTATAGCCGATCTGTATAGAGGTTGCGAGCTTGCCGGATGATGAAGCAGCTATGGAGAAATAATTGGAGATATCAGTCAATAAAAC
>NZ_JAHCMB010000028.1 GCF_019904155.1 Paenibacillus sinensis | reverse complement strand
ATTCACGTTGTATCTGGGCCACTAACAGGCAAAGAAGGAATTATCAAAAAGATTGACAAGCATAAAAATCGTGCCAAAATATTGCTTAGCATGGTCAATACTGCAGTGCTGGTTGATGTAGGGATTGAATTGATTAGTTCTTTGTAGCCATCCAGTTACTATGGATAAAAAGGACGAAGCAAAAAAACTCAGCTTCGCCCCTATTATTTATGCTTATAGTTTTACAAGAGTCCCGACTTCTCAAGCACTCTTTGCATAATAACCGCGATTTCAGCTCTTGTTATAAAGTCGTCGACTGCCAACAATGACTTGCTTCGACCATTCACAATGCCGCTATTTAAGCAAAAAACAACGGCGTCTTCGGCCCGACTTGATACTTTGCCTGCATCACTATACCGTTTAAGAACGCTTACATTTGGATCGACTGAAATTTTCTTAATTAAGCCAGTTGCATCCATGGCTCTATTAATGATGACCATTGCCTGCTCTCGTGTAATCGGTTTGTTTGGAAGGAAGGTTATATCCTGAAGTGCCGCAGTTCCTTCTAAAGTTTGGAGTCCCAGGCCACGTGCGAGAGCTGTCGTGAATTCTGTACCGGTAACAATGCTGTTTGGACTGAAATGAGTCCGGTCTGTTCCAGGGATGACCATTCGGGATGCCATCTCGTTGATTGCTTTACCCGCCCAATGGTTGGCCGTATCGTTGAATTCGGGCATATGCCAGATTACTGAATAGGCGCTGTTGGTCATGCTCTTGATTTGAGCATAATGCTTCCCGTTCATATTCATAATTTTAGTTGGCACCGGACGAACTGCACCATCTTCATCGACAGTCACACCTGTCATTACCTTCTCCGGGCTAACGTTATCGGGAAGGGTGAGCGTCCGCTCTACATATTCATTGAAATTCGATACTTCTATGCTCTTTTCTCCACGACTTGCCTTTACCATAAAATTGACTGGGGAAACAATTATTGAAAACCCGTCTTTTTGAGCTGCAGTCTCCAGAAGTTTAGACTTTTCTGCAGCCGCAGCAGATATTTCAATTTGTACTTTAAGATCATTCATACTGTTGGAATCTCCCAGTTGACCGGAGACTGCAGAAATATTGATTAGTTTGGCCGGGAGTCGATACGTTGCACGCTCCGTCTGAACCTCCATTACCGCCTTCTTATTTTCCATTGCCAGAATCATTTGGCCGCTTAAAACAACGGAAAATGTATCAGAATTCGTCACCATTGGAATGGAAACAACTGCTCCCTCACCTTTTGATGATAAATAGTCGGTCAGTTTCTTTAGGTCAACCAATAACGTTTCAACCGTCTGATCATTTTGTACAATTGTTTTGGTTGTTCCAAAATCGCTGGATTGTTCGTTAGAATTTCCGCTTGCAGGAACTTGTGGTGTGCTTGTTGGCGTGCTTGTCGGTGTGTTGACGTTAGTCGTAATCCTTACCGTGTTCGATTCACCTGTATTCACCCCGCCGGTCACAACCAGTCGAAAATCATAAACCGTTCCGGGCATCAATCCTGTTACAGTTGCGCTCGCAGCATTTTTTTCAATTGCCTCAGTTGTTGCCTTCGTCCAAAGGTTTTTACCGGCTAGAGACTGCTCGATAACGATTTTGTCCGCTCTAACAGGCGCTGACCAGCTAAAGCTTGCGGAAGTAGTTGTCGTCGCCGTGTTTGTAAAATCGGCAATCGGACTCAATGGAACCGGGGACATATATTTGTGCAAATAAGCCAATGAGGTACTAATTCGTTCGGCGGTTTTGTCAGGATCGTTGCCGAGAAAATGATCGGAGTTTGGATACAGAATGTACTTGTAATCCACTCCAGCCTGTGCAAGCGCAGCTGCAAGCTTCCGGGGATGCCCCGGTGCTACAATCTGATCATAGGCGGCATAAGCCATTACTGTTGGTGGTGATGTACTGCTCACATGCTGAAGCGGGGATACCGATTTGATCTTTTCCTCTGCACGCCCGGATTCAATATCTTCCACAGTAACGGGTTCATCTACCATCAAGCTCAGGATCGCAGCTGTTGATGTCGCATCAGATATGGGAATCCAGGTATCCGGATGCATATCGCTGGGACCAACGCTATCCAAGAGTAGAACAACTGGCAACGCCGAAACCTCTGCTCTGGAGTAGGCAAATAATGAAGCTAAATGGCCGCCTGCAGAATATCCTGCCATAGTCATTCTCGAAACATGGTAGCCGCGACTAGTCAATTCTTGCTTTAATGCGGCGACACATGCCTCAATTTCATCTTCCATGGACTTAATTGTTGCTCCATTTGCATCTTTTACCACTGTATAGTTCATGCTGGCCACGATGTACCCGGCTTGGGCGTATCGTTTCGGATCAGCCGTCTCTCCGCTTTTATCGCCTCCAGTCCAGGAACCGCCATGAACATATAGGATTACTCCAATGTCATCCGTCTTTGAAGCGTTTGTCGGGATGTACAAGTCATATTTATTGCTTTCTTTGTCACCATACGGCAAATCGCTATACACGGTACCATCCCCAGGGTTCCAGTCAAACAAATGGCCACCATTAATTAATTTTGAAATAACGTCAATGTCGGTTTTTATGCTGACAGTGTTCGAGGTTCCGGCATTCGTTCCGCCAGTGACCATCAGACGGAAATCATACACCGTGCCGGCTGTCAGTTCATTCACCGTAGCGGTGTTGGCATCTGTGGCAATTATGCCGGTTTGCGCCGGTGTCCAGGAGTTCTGACCAGCAGGTGACTGCTCAATAACAATATCCGTCACACCGCTTCCAGCAGCCGTCCATTGAAATGTTGCTGTGGTTTCCGTTCTGCCCGTACAGACAAAATCATAGACCGAACCAGTGACTGTAGCCGACGCCAAATCATTATTCGATTCAAGAGAGGTGGAAGTTAAAGCTACTGAAGATTTATCCTGTTGAGCGGCGTCCGTTTTTCCCGTAACGGGGAAACAGATCATAGATATTGCCATAAAGCAGATGAATAATCTCCTCAACATTATCGATTGCCCCTTTTCAAATTTGTATTGTCCGTTTCTAAGTGAAATGATGGCATATTAATTAATGATAGCGTTTTCACTCCTCTCTGCAAAACACTCCCGAAATGCTGCATGAAGCTTCCGGGAGTGTTTTTCTTCGGGACCGTTATCGATCGTTCTCTACAATAACGGTCTCTTTTGCTAACGATACCAGACTCAAATTACCGGGACTTGCGTTTTAACGACTGGATACTTATGATTTCACGACTTCATCCCTCTAAACACGGTTTCCATATTCAATCCATGACAGACTTCGTTTCTTGTCGATTCATCCCTTCCATATGCTTAATTATAGGACCTGGATTAGGGTAAACCTTTTTCTCGAATGTATCATTTACAACAATAGCCGACGCAAGATAAATCCCGCACAATCCGGACATCAATAGCAACCAGCCGGGTATGAACGAAAATTCCCGGGAAAGGACGCCCAAATCCATAAAAGCCAGGATCGGCAAGGCAACATCTAGAATGATAATAATTAAACACAGAAAAAATGGAGCCTTAAAATAAGCTGGAGTAAACAACCATAAAGCTATGGATAAACATAACCAGGCCCAACCGTCGATGTGACCATCAAGTACGATCGAACTTCCGGCCAAGTAAAATTTATACAGTTGCTCCGCACCACCGACCAGCATAAAGAAGGCGCTAAAGTAAAGAAACGTATTCCCCCCAGCCGTATTTCTGTTTTTTAAATCGACAATACCTACAACGAGCTGAACCACAAAGCCGCCTAGCAGCCACCACCCTAATAGAGGGGCAGCTTGATCCGTTACTCGTCCGGTAAATAGAGCAAAAAAACAAAAGCAGGACACGGCCAAGGCCACCAATCCAGCGGGAGCCGGATTAGCCCATGAATGATGATGACTCTTAGTTTCCAATTCAAATCCTCAATTCTATTATTGTTTATTTTATATGACTTAACTGTTCATCCATTTGATCCAGAATTTCCGACGGTATACGATAGATTGCCGCCAAATCCCGCAGGGATGAAACGCCTAATGAAGCACCCAGATCATCCGGATTGACTCCGGCCTGCTCAGACATCCATGTTCGAATTAATGATGCAGCCTCATCATGACGTAGAAGCTCGATCAACGGAGTCTTTGTACTAAATTCACTCAAGTAACGCTTGGTGGGTGGGTAGCATATCAAGTAATTGCCGCTAAGCAAATCCAAATGGACCTCTTCTCCCGATTGCTCGCCGTGAATGGAAGCAAGCTCCCAAGGATGCCCGTTTATAACCAATTCCTTTATTTGCGCATGAGGTAATCGAACTTGGGCTGACGCATTGAACGGAATTTCGAATTCAAAACGAAGATATCCTTCCCTAGTGATATCCCATCCGCTTCGATATGTGCCCGCTGCCGACTCAACCGTTGCTTTGGCCCATCCAAGTCTGGCATCCGGTTTGGGAGCCAGCTCCACTTGCCGAAAACCTGGAGCCTCTGCTATGGGATTAATCCCTGCTACGCAACGATACATCCACTCGATAATTGCACCATAGGCATAATGGTTTAAGGAATTCATGCCTGTGTCGCTTATTGTTCCATCCGGCAGGATCGAATTCCAACGTTCCCAAATTGTTGTTGCTCCTAATTTAACGGCGTACAGCCAGCTGGGATAATCATCATTGAGCAAAAGCGTATAAGCAAGATCATTACCCCCATTTTGGGTAAGGACATGATTCAAATAAGGCGTACCCACAAAGCCTGTCTTCAAATGGTTTCGGTCTGCTTTTAGCCGCTTCCGTAAAGCTTCAGCTGCCTTATCCTCATACCCCTCCGGAATCAATTCCATAAATAGCGCTAATGCATACGCTGTCTGTGTATCTACAGCCAATCTTCCGGTTTGTGTGAAATATTCATTCTGAATAGCTGCCTTCACTTCTTGTGAAATGTGTTCATAGTAGACGGCTTCCGCAGCTTTGCCAAGGACCTTCGCAGCTTTTGCCACAATATTTGCCGAATAGCAGTAATAGGCTGAAGCGATGAAGTCCTTGTCGGTTCCGCCAAACGGAGAATCCGGATTGCTGCTGTCCAACGAGAGCCAATCACCAAAATGGAAACCCGTCGTCCATAATCTCCGTCCGCCTGAGTCTGCATCTGCACGAATGATGTAATCGACCCATCCCTTCATGCTATCGAACTGCTGCTGTAAGATTGCAATATCTCCATAATGGATATACATATTCCATGGAATTATTGCCGCCGCGTCCCCCCATGCGCTTGAACCGCCCTCATGGACATTTGCAGCGGGAACAACCATTGGAACCTCTCCATCACGCTCTTCCTGCTCAGTCCCAATATCATAACAATATTTATTGAAAAAGGCATATGAATCCATATTAAAGCATGCCGTGCCAGAGAATACCTGGGCATCCCCGGTCCAGCCTAACCGTTCATCCCGCTGCGGGCAATCTGTAGGAACATCCAGAAAATTCCCTTTTTGTCCCCATTTTGCATTCAGGAAAAGCCGATTGACAAGTGGATTGCTGGTCTCTATATATCCGGTATCCTCCAGATCGGAATAAAGAACACATCCGGTAAAATCGTCAGTACTCAGTTCTCCTGTCCAGCCTTCAACCTTTACATATCGAAATCCATAATACGTGAAATGAGGGCGAACCATTGTTTCCCGTCCATCTGCTGTGTATTGATGCTCTGCTCTCGCGGTGCGTAAATTCTCCCGATAAAAATTCCCATTTTGCAGCACTTCACCGAACTGTAATCGAATTAAGGTTCCTCTTGGAGCCGTTGTCCGATATTCGATCCAACCGACCATATTTTGTCCCATGTCCAAAACCGTTTCCCCTGCGGGAGTAAGAATCACTTCAAGGGGTTTTCGCTTCTCTTTGACAATCACAGGAAGACTAAGCCTTGCCTTAAGCCGGTCATAACCCAGATCAATTTCACGGACGGAGTACGTTTCAGCAGACTGAAACGTGGCATCGTAAACTTCTCCGTCATACAAATTTCCCGACTGAATTTGACTTTGCACCGCAGTCCACGAGGTATCGGAGACGAATATATCTGTTGTACCATCCCGGTAAGTGACAACAACCTCGCAAAGAAGAGCAAACTTATTGCCATAGAGCTCGCTAGAATGGCCGTCAAAACCAAATCGCCCTTTATACAAGCCATTTCCAAGGCTGACCGATATTTCATTGTTATCCGATCGCAGCAATCCGGTTACTTCATACGTTTGATATTGCAACCATTTATGATAATTATTGAAGTTGGGCGTTAAGAATTCGTTTCCCGCTTTTACACCGTTAATGCACATTTCATAAAGCCCTAGTCCACATATATAAACACGAGCTGAAGCAACAGCTTTATTCAATTGAAATGAATTCTTCAAGACCGGATGTATGTCTGTATCCCATTCCGGGGTAATCCATTTTCCCATCCAGGGTTCGTTCAGCTTGGCCGTCTCAAACCAAGCAGGCTCGCTTATAGCCTGTTCCCCATTGTCTGCCCATACCTCTACGCGCCAAAAATAGCGGGTCCGCGGCATCAGTTCAATCGGCAGCTCAAAAGCGAGGCTGCTGATATCCTCCCTTCTTCCGCTATCAAATACGATATCTTCAAACTTCTGGTCAATTGCAACGACATAGCGGGCAGCTGTCTGTTTCTTAGCTTCCGTCTCGATTACTACATAAGAAAATCTCGGTTTGCCCAAATCAAACCCTAGCGGATTGGTTACACGATTGGTTTTCAGACGAATAATCTTCATGATTGCCCCACAGGTATTGCCTTTAATTGCTGATCCAGCAACGGCATAGATGCTTTAGGCAGAAGAGTTTCATCGAAATTGACAAGAATGCGTAATGGTAAAAACATGGCCTCTTCAAGTAATGGACTTTCTTCAAGCGCTGGCATCATAGATTGTAATAACGCCTTGCATTCGGGATTTCTCCAGAGAACACCCAGTTGAACATCTACATTATGCTCGGTAATATGATCAGCAAGCTGTGGTTCTGCATCCGATGCAAACTCTCCAAAAACATTTTTAAGCCAGGACACGCTCAAGCTGAACCATTTTGCAGCATCTGAATCCACCAGCTTTTTTAATCCATTGGAACTGAGAGGTTTCGCCAGCGATAATCCATGGGCGCCATTCTTAAAAACATGCATTTCAAACGGAATTCTCGCTTCGTTCAATGCCGCTGCAAAGGCTAATGGATTGGATAATGGCACTGTAGCATCGGAAAAGGTATGGAAAATAAATGTCGGTGGGGTTGTAGCATCTACGTATTCATTTACACCAGGTATTGGAGCTGGAAGATAACGACCCATATTGCTTAAAATAGCTGGATAGCCAAGAATAAGAGCATTAGGTTTCACTCTTCCCATTGTGCCAACTGCCGCCGCCAGATGACCTCCTGCCGAGAAGCCACATGCTGCAATCTTATCCGGGTCAATTCCCCATTCTCCACTGTTATTGCGAATAAGCTCCAAAGCTTCTTCGGCATCATTTAGCGGCTTCGGAAAGGCTGCGTTCTCTTTCACTGAGTACCTTAAAATAAAGGATTGATACCCTTCTGCTAAGAAGGCCATAGCAACGGGCTCAGCTTCCCGATCTGAACAAGCGTAGTATCCGCCCCCAGGCATTATTATTATAGCCGGCCGGATACTCGTATTGGACAACTCCGGCGAGTTATCCAGAAGATAAGCAGTTAAAGTTACACTGTCGTTGGTTAAATTAAGAGTGAAGTTTTTCATTTAATGTTCTCCTTACTCGGTTTTTCGATTAGTGCACACAAGCTTACGGGGCCTAGCAAGCCACTGGGTTCATGTTGTGCCAGCCTTGAGCAGAAATCAGTCAACTTTTTGGATAACGTATTTGTTACTTCAATCGTTAAAGTATTTTCTCCATTTTGCATAAAGGGTGTAACGTTATAACGATATGGAGTGCTTATACGAACTCCCGCTGAGTTTCCATTAACAAATACCTCTGCCGTTTCAAATACATCCCCGAGGTCAATAATCACGTGCCCGCCTATCTCCTGTGTATAAGCAAAGGGGATTTCATAGCGAATTGTCCCTGCAAAATCCGGAAGAAATCCAGGCAGGCTAAGATCCGTTAACGTAGCAAGCTCTCCCCAAGGCGCAAAATCCGGATATTGTTCCGAAGCAGCTGTAGCTACATTCCATGTCCCATTGATCGCAATTGCGGTTCCATTTATTTCTGCATCAAAATTTTCTTCGATTTCGAACTTATCACTCGCCGCAACAACAACGATAGATTCAAATGGAGCTAAATTCAGCAATAGACGAGTCCGGTCTCCCTCTTGGAGCCCAGCAGCCTTTACGAGCTTATTGTTATAAGCATCATAGAATGTGATGTTGTCCTGTACTGGAAGCGCAGCTTCTGTATTAATCGCTCGGATCGGGTGCTCGTTGAAGAACATATATACATCCATGTCTTGATGACGCATATGAAAATAACGCAAATAAGGCTGCCGATTCGAAATTTGAATTTCATAATGGCCGGCGCTGCGCAGGACTGTAGCCAATTGACCCGGATTAACTACATGGGCATTGTTGCAGAGAGCCAGTCGTTCAACCGCCTTTGCTTCTCCACCTTCACTCGTACGCTTAGGGAGTCCTCCCACAAAATAAACATCAATCCCGGCTTCAGCCAATTCAAGAATTCGACGCATAACTTCCTTGGGCAGCGCTTCACTGTAAGGGACGACCAAACAACTGTAGCTCTCATTCTGGATTAACATTTTCCCATTCTGAATTTCAGCTTCCGAAACAATAAGATCGCAAGTTACCACATCGCAATCAATCTGGTTCTGCATTAATTCCTTCACAGGTTTATGGAAATACATGTACTCGCCGGACCATTCCGCTTCCGCATGATACAGAACCGCAGCGGATGCAATATGCACCCCTCCCGACAGCAGATGGGACATCCGGTTGGTATAGTGGTTTAAATACTTGTAATACCGGAATTGGGGATTTTGGCCTCTAGCATACAGATGTGGCGGACAATCCGGGTCCGGGAATTCCTTGGGCGAGAATGCGTGGGGGACGAAATAGTTCACGCCTCGCACGAGCATATGATCGGTCATCCATTTCATTAATTTCAAGCCTTCGACCCAGCCATAAGCGCCAAATACTTCAGCCATTGTTCGTCCCTGCTTTTTGGCGTCCAGATGAGCCAGCGACGAGGCCATTTTGGCAAGACCATAATTGTAAAATTCATTGTCCGCTTCACCCGCCACCCATGCGGAAGGAATTTCATCAAAGCCAGGATTAAGCTGCCATAAGACTACATCCAGGCCGGACATGTCCTGCCCGCCAAGTGCTCGAAAGAAATGACCCGAGCCAACACCCAGCCTTGAATGTACATTGTTGTCTTCAATGACATGGCCGATATACTCGACCCCATGGCTTCTGCACCAATCTCCGATTTGTGATGTAAAGTACTCCGCGTAGAGTTTGCTCACCAGATTCATATAATGGTAGCGGATCTTGCTAACCGATTCTCCTTGACCGTGCCATAACAATGGCAGTAGCTCGGTGTAATTCGCCCCCACTTCCTGCTCCAGCAAGCGGTACATTTCCGGGGACCACGGCAGATCGGACATTTTTCCAATCGAAGTATCAAAGTTAGTTATTACAGGGTTCTTTCCGTTGTAAAATCCTGGCTCATCCGAGAAAAAACCTGCAAATGTGTCACCGAAGTCTTCGCCGTAACGAGCGTAGAATGCTTCATAGACCGTATCGATTAGGACCCGCACGGATTCCTTAACAATCGGATTCAGATAATCGCGCTTTGTCGGATCTCCACCGTTGGTATTCTCAAATATCGTAAAAATCCTCCAATAGCCCTCAGGCACATCCCAATACAGCTTGCCATCAATCACACTGGAGGATAAATCCACTCTTTCCTCCAGCAATTCTCCTGAAGCCGAATCTCGCTTGATGGCAATAACAATAATCTGGGAAGATACCGCTTCATAGAATCCAGGAAGAAAGGGGACTGCTACTTGAAACGATGAATTGGGCTTTGGCCCTAAAGCATCAACGTGAAGTGCTGACAAAAACAATCGCCGCAGCTCTTGAGGTGCTTCTTTTAATTGTCCGGCTGCATGTCCAGTTGGAAAATGATCATCATCAAAAACCCACACCTTCATTCCGCGTACCCGTGCTTCGTCCATGATTACATCCATATCTCTCCACCAACGGGGTCCAAGAAAATCCGGATGCGGCCGTGCTTCCACACAGACTGCCTTGATGCCTGACTCATAGATTCGAGCTATCTCTTCACGAAGTATGGCTTCTTCCTCACCGTGCTGCCAAAAGAACGGCAAGATAAAATTCGCTTCCTCGCCCGCCAGTACTTCTCTTAATTTGGTCGACATGATTCCGGACTCATTCCTTCCCTGTATCATAAATAGAGGGCTCCCGAAACACTTTTAGCAAGCGTCTCGAGAGCCGGATTCAGAACCTTATTACTTATTTCCCTCTACCCAAGCGTCCAGTTGTTTTTGTTTCTCTGCGATAATTTTGTCGATTCCTGCCTCTTTCAGCTTCGAAATAAACTCTGGCAAATATTTTTCCGGATCGATCGTTCCCGTCTCTAAAGTTCGCTTGTATTGATTGGTTACATTCGTAACAGCAGTAATTTCTGCCTTGACGGCTTCGGCATTAAAGGTAAAACCAAGCGCCTTCGATTTAATTGCTGATTTATTGAACTCATCAGTCTGCTTCCACAAGTCCGGACTTTGTCCTTTGCGGACATAAGACAGAAATTCATTTCCCATGAGGAATTGCAAGCCGTGGCTATACGCGCTGGTAGATGCATCGACTCCTTCCGGATAGTCAATCATATCCTCTTGACCAGGCACTTTCACGTAGTGGGTACCTTCAATCCCCCAATCGATCAGGTTGACGATCTCCTTATCTGTGAACAACAGGTTCAGAAATTTAATGGCTTGCTCGGCGTTTTTGGAGTAATAGGGAACTCCCCAAAGGGCACCTGTAACTCCTTCTGTAGTCGAGACGGGCTGCACCAGTTCGACAGACGCCATGTCTTTACCGGTGGAAATCGACTCCTGAACATCAAAGTCCGGCTTCATCTTGGCTGTACTTGCAAATAGCTTATCAGCTCTCTCCAGATCGCCTGTTGTCGTTTGGGTTGTAGCGGCATCCTTGAGAATGTAGCCTTCTTGATACCACTTATGGAGCAGTTTCAGCATATCTGCATATTCCGGCATTTCGTACTTGTTGACTACCTTAAGGCCGTTATCATAATTTGGCAGAACGCCGAAACCATCCCCCAGATTATCTACAGGAAACATGGTGTCGATAAAGGTAAATCCAACACCTCCCGGCGAAATTCCCGCCATCCCCGGTTCATTTTCTTTAATCGTTTTCAAAGCCGGCTCAAGATCAGCAAGTGTCTTAATTGAGCTCAAATCAATCTTATTTTTTTCAGCTATGTCCTTCCGAAGCACAACGCCCGCGCTGCTAGCCATATCATGAAGACCAGCGACCCCATAGATTTTTCCATCAACTTTAGCGGCATTCACATAATCCTGACCCAAAGTACTCGTGATATCGCTTCCATACTTCGTCAACAAATCTGTTATATCCAAGAGTTGTCCTTTGGCTATCAAACTCGAATAATTCAATACTACTGTCAGATCCAGCGGCTCCTGGCTGCTGAGCATTAAATTCATTTGCTGATTCCAGTTCCCGTAACTGATAGGCACAAAAGAAATAGTTGCGTTGATTTTGTCAATTAACAGCTTGTTTAACTCCGTCTCGACCACTCTCAGATCCTTAGGCTCGGTACGAAAGATCGGAATGGCCACTTTTAATTCAACAGGCTTTGCGTTTGTCTCTGCTGCGGCTGAAGTAGTCGGAGATGAAGACGACGCTGCCTCATTATTGCCATTCGAACTGCAAGCTGTAAGCATAAACGATGTTGCCATGGTCATGGCCAGCAAAAGGCGGCTAAAGACTACTTTTTTTCTCATATAAGCAAATCCCCCATAAGAATAGATTGTTCTTGCTATCTCAACTATATCTTGATTCATTCCAATGGACTTACGTTTTGACGACTCGTCTCTTGCGATTTGCCGACTTCCTGATGCTTGAGACGGTACTCCACTGGACTGCATTTCATATACTTCTTGAATATATTTGTAAAATGCGAGAAGTTGGAGTACCCTACAGATCCGGCCACCTGACTGATTGGCATATCCGTCTTGGTCAGCAGTTCGCTGGCCATCCGGATACGCTCGTGTATGACATAGTCTGATATGGACAATCCGGTCTGCTTCTTAAAGATTCTTGACAGGTAATCTGGGTTCAAGTAGGTTTGAGCTGCTATAATATCGCGGGATAACTCATCGCTCTCCAGATGGAGCGCAATATATTTCTTCACCTTATCGACAACATTATCCGCTTCCGAGTGTTCAATGGCTTTGTCCACTGTATGTCTTACCCAAACTTTCAGGTCGGCTACGGAACGTGTTGCATTGTCGGATAATTCAGTTGAAAGCCTGTCGCTGAACAATTGATGAGCCTGAATCCCTTTCAGATTCAATACAAAGTACACCAACTGTAAAAAATCCAGGTGAAGCTTGTGAAGCACTTCTGCATTAATTTGTTTCAAGAGCACCAAGCGATCTAAATATGACGATACTTCATTTATTATGGTATCCTTTGCACCTTTCTTGAGCAGCGTAGCCCATAGCTCCATGTCCGGCAAGCGAGCAGCTACCGTACTAATTGCATCCGCTTTCAAAAAGAAAACTTTATTGTTAAAAGCAACATTATTTCGTTCCAGACTCACCAGTTCGTTATACATGTCCGATATTTCATGAGCGTACGCCGATGCGCCAATATAGCAGGAGATATCGCAATAAAAATAGCGGGTACAGGATTCGATATACGCTTTGCATTTGGTCAACAGCTGTTCGGTTATCGCGTTCTCATCGGATTCATGGACGAAGATAATCAGCATTCGACTGCGGTCTAACGGGACAATGCTGCCCATTTTTAATTCTCCGATAAGCATTTCTTCTGCACTGTTCTTTAGCGCATACTCCAGTATTTTTCTGCTGCGCAAATCCAGATCCTTACTCCAGCGCTGCACGCTTATCAGCAAAGGGAGAAATCTCATCTCTGCCGAGAACGGCAATTTAGATTCCTTCATAGCCTCATTAACGGCTAATTCTTTCGCAGGAATGGTATGATGCAGCAAGTCCAGCCAAAACCGTTCTACGACAAGCGGCTGCTGCTGCGACCAGAACTTGTGGTAATGATTGAATTGAGTGACACGGGTAAGCCTGCTCTTGGCTTTTTCAATTACTCGCTCCAATTCAACGGTAGGTACCGGCTTTAACAAATAGTCCAAACTGCCGAGTTCAATGGCTTCCTTGGCATAATGGAAATCGGCATGGCTTGTGATAATAATCGAGACCGTATCAGGATAATGCTCACGGACCCAGGACAATAATTGAAGCCCGCTTTCTTGGGGCATCTCGATGTCACACAGCATGATGTCCACCCGATGCTGTTCAAAGACTTCTTTCGCCATTTTTGTTGTATAGGCGGTCAATACTTGCGAGAGCTGCAGCTTCTCCTTATCCAGATCAAATAATAAACCTTCAACAACAAGCATCTCGTCATCGACAATCATTAGGTTGTACATCACTTTCATCCCCCCGGTTCTTGTCATCTTCAAGAGGAAGCAGGATTTCTACTGCTGCTCCATGAGGATTTCGGTTGCTGAATCGAATGATTCCGGATTTTCCGTACAGCAGCCGTAAACGGCGCTGAATATTCCAAATCCCTGTATGCTCGCCATTCTCGTTCACAATGGACTCTCCCTTGTTGATCGCCTCTAGAATATGCTCAGGATAACCCTTGCCGGTATCTTCAATGTTTATCACTAGATAAGGAAGCGTTTCCAGTTCTGCGAGATCTGCCTTTATCACAATTCCGATGGGCTCTTCCAAATTGATAGCATGTTTGATGGTATTTTCAATAAAAGTTTGAATCATAAGCGGTGGAACCGGAGTATCCTGCAAGAAATCAGGTATATGGACAGAAACAGAGATGCAGCCGGGAAAACGCAATTCCTGTATTCTCAAATAATTGAGAGTATGCTCAATTTCATCTTTCAGCAGTACATAAGAATGATTGCTTCTGAAGATGAATCGGAAATGCTGAATAAGGCAAAGTGTCATTTCCATCAGCAGCCCTGTCTTATTGACTTTCGCCATATTGTACAAAATCGTAAGAGAATTCATGAAGAAATGCGGATTCATTTGCAGCTGCAGCCGCAGCAATTCTTCTTTTTGTTTGCTGATCTGTTCTTCATATACATCAATTTTCAATTGCCGGATTTCAGCTACCATTCCATTAAACGTCTCATTCACCATCTGAAATTCATTTGTTGACGGTGCCTTCTGAATTTGCGCCTCCAGGATGCCGCTGCGTATTCTTTTCATGGCGAGAAGTAACCGGTTTAGCGGAATGAGCACGGTTCTTCGCAGGAAATACAGACCGATGGGTATAAGCAATAAAGCCAGCAAGGGAAATAAATAAAAGACCCTTTTCATATGCGGCAAATTTTGCAGGATCACCTCATCGGGGATGATCACATTCAGAAGGAAACTGCCATGCCTGGATTGCTTCCCAATAATCAAGAACTTCCGTTCTTTCCCGCTCAAGTAGTAATCTGTTTGCTCAGGATGGATGGAGAGTTGATTACTTTGTGCTAATTGCGCATTTGTAATCGGTTTCCCATTCAAATCTGTAAGTAACACTCCGCCGCGATCTCCCAATTGCAGAAGGCTAAGCGGGATCGTGAGTTTATTGGCTTCAACGACAGCCGATAAATAAAGCTCTGAATACTTCATCGTATGGAACAGGTAGTACTTCCCATTTATTTCTTTGAAGACCCAGCCAAGCGAGCGATAATCATTTTGTTGCGTCCGGACAATCGCTTGTTCTCTGATAAAATCATTGATTTTTATTTGCAGGTCGTAATTGCTGAGGTCATTATTCACTTCTAAAAAATCATCCCGCTTCTTGTCATACACGATAAAGGATTTGGCTGTCGAATACATATTGATATCATTGGTCATTGTATTGCTGAGCAATACCTTAGAGATTCGATAGATGTCCTCCGAATCCGTCTGCGCCATCGAAATAAATTCCTGGTTAAGCGCCACGATGTTATTCATATAGATATCAATGGCTTCCAGGTTATTGTCGATTTGATTCATGTATAACTGGGTCATCTGAGAGTAGGAATGTGCCACCTGGTTACGCACAACGCCGATTGCGTATAAATTGTTGTAAATCAGAATGCCAATGATCGGTAGCGTCAAGATCAATACTCCAATGATCAACCTCGCCCGAATGGTTTGAAAGTTAAACCAACGTTTTCCAGATGCCATCTCATTTCTGCCTCCGCCTGTATTTTGTCCTTTGGTCTTTTCATAATAACAAAAAGTCCACTGGACGCCTAAGTAATTAAGCTGCCCGAAATGGACTTGTCGCTATTCGCATTAACCTTTGACGGCGCCGACCACTATGCCTTTAACAAAATATTTCTGGAAAAACGGATAAGCAATCAAAATAGGAATGACTCCGATTACAGCTATCGCCATTTTCACGGTTTCAATCGGCGCACTTTGCAGCAGAGTAGGATCGGCGCCAAAACTGCTGCTCGATAAAAACTGGGTGTCTGTAAGAATTCGATTGAGCAAGCTTTGAATGCCGTATAACTTGGAATCTGTCAAATAAATCAAACCGTTGTTCCAGTCATTCCAGTAAGCGATCGTCTGAAACAATCCGACAGTGGCCAGAATGGGCATCGATAACGGTAAAATGATTGAACCGAACGTGCGCCATTCTCCGGCTCCATCGATCTTAGCCGATTCAATAATCGGCATCGGAATTGAAGTCAGGAAGAACGTTCGCATGAGCATTACATTGAAACCGTTCATTAACAGCCCCGGAACGATCAATGCCCAAATGGTGTTTTTAATATGAAGCATTTGTGTATAAACCAGATATGAAGGCACCAAGCCGCCATTAAACAATAGGGTGAAGAAGACGGCAAACGCGATCACATTTCGTGCTGGATAATCCCTGCGTGAGAGTGGATAAGCCAGTAAGGCAGTCATGGTAAGGCTGACTGCTGTACCAACTATAGTGACGAATATCGTGATGCCATAGGAGCGTAAAATTTCGGAGCTGCTATTCCATAAATACCGGTATGCCTCCAGACTATAATGAGCAGGAAACATCGAAAATCCGCTCCGCATAATTTCCTGTTCATCGGTCAATGAAGCCTGAATCAAAAAAATAAAAGGAATAATACAGGCTGCGCTTATCAAAAGAAATATCACATGTCCGCCAATACGCCAAGATTTATATTCCGAATTCACAATAGTTCCCCCTTAAAACAATGCATTGTCTTTGCTATAAATTCGAACCATCCAGTTGGACAGCATTACGAGCACAAAGCCCACGATGGATTGATAAACGCCTGCTGCAGCCGACATTCCCATATCGCCAAGCCCCATTAGCCCGCGGAATACATAAGTATCAATAACATTTGTCGTCGAATACAGCGGACCGGAGTTCAACGGCACCTGATAAAACAATCCGAAATCCGAATAAAAGATTTTACCTACCGCCAGCAGCATGAGCATAATGATTACCGGCATAATAAGCGGAATTGTAATGGACTTGATTTGCTGCCATTTCGAGGCGCCATCGAGGCGCGCCGCTTCATAGTACTCTTCATCAATTCCAATAATTGAAGCGAAATAGACCACAACCGAAAATCCTATGCCTTTCCAAAAATGAATAATCGTCAAAATAATCGGCCAATATTTCGCTTCAAAGTACCATTGGATCTCGTCCAACCCTAATGCAGGAAGGATTGATTTGTTCATAAGCCCCGTATCTGCGCTAAGAACCGCGTAAACCAAGTAGCTGATGATGATAATGGAGATCAGCTGCGGCAACAGAATGACGCTTTGATAAAAACGTGAGAAGAACTTGTTCTTGATTTCATTGAGTAAAATAGCCAAAAGGATCGCAATAACAGCTCCCATTACAATCCAGATTACGTTGTACAAGATGGTATTTCGGGTAATTACAAAAGCATCCGAAGTATTGAATAGGTATTTGAAATTGCGAAATCCGACCCAATCGCTGTTCCAGATCCCCTTGGTAAAATCAATATCCTTGAAAGCAATAGCAATTCCAAACATAGGTAAATAGTTATTAATCAACAAATAAATTATGCCGGGAAGCATCATTACTGTGAGTGGCATAAATTTAATAACTGATTTTAAACCTGACTTTCGTCTTGCATTGACCTTGGTTTCTACTGTAGCAATCTGCTGCATGTCCATCCCCTTACCTTTCTTTATTTCTTACTTTAATCCTAAAGGAACAGGGACATTGTAACTAACGGTTTGCCGACTTATCGGTATCGGTTTGCCGACTTCCTGAAAACTTAAAATTAGCATCACAAAAATAACTCCCTCCCAAATTCGGAAGAGAGTTCATATTAGATGAATTCGTGAAGACTAGAACTTTTGCTCCAGTTCAACCGTTACAGTATTTACCGAATTGCTGCACAATTGAGTGATGTCGCTCTGTTTCAGTTTTACATATGATTGATTGGACTGGATTTCCACCTTGCTTCCGTTAATTCTTACTTCCCGAATGCAATATTGACCAGCCTCGAGGAAGGATTGGTTGATATAAGTAATTTCCAGCTGTTTGCCTGCAAATGCAGTTTTTACGGAAGCATGTCCTTCAATGTCAAACTGGGCACTGGCAAGCTTCGGTGCAAGAACCAGATCGCCTAAATCTCCCCTTACACCGAATACCTGTGTTAACATGGTCATTAATAACCAGCTGGCTGACCCGGTCACATAATGATATTTCCCCTGGCCTTCATGATTGACGTACTCCGGTATACCCGGATAGATTTTGGATTTCTTGGTATCTGTGCACAGCGAATAAATATTGGAAAGAACCTCGAAGGCTTCCTCTGTAAAGCCCCTTTGATACAACGCATTGGTAAACATCACCGCCATATGGCTGAACATGCCTCCGGTTTCCTTCTCCCCATAAATGAGCGCGAACCCGCGTCCAAAGTTCCACGTGTTCGGTCCCAGCGGAGTTGTAAGGCGGTATCCTCCGGTGTTCGGATCTTTCAGGAGAGCATTGGCAGCCTCATAAGCTTTCGCTACCTGATCTTCTGTAGCGGCGCCTGACATAATCGCAAAGGTCTGGGCTGTGAGGTTCATTCGGGTGCCATCTTCGTGATCCCCATCTACACGCTGGCCGTCATTGTTATAGTATCCATTAAAGAAGCCGCTGCCGGTTGCCGAATCGATCCATTCTTCCTTGCGGATATGATTGAGAACCTGCTCTCCTTTTCGTTTTAAATCAGCAGCAAGTTCATCAATAGAGACTTCAACCCATTCACCTGAAAATCCATAGCTTATGGCATCAAAATATTGGTCAAGCCGTTCTCTTTTCAAAGCTGGAACGTCTTCTTCAAGTGGCGATGCAAGAATAAGCAGTTCTTTAAATAGTTTTACCGTATCGACATGTTTCAGCTCCTTGTATTTAAGCAGCAATTCTGCCATGGAAATAAGATTCCAGCCATAAAACGCCGTGAACGGAACCGTCTCGCCCTTTTCGGTCGCCATATCGAGCTGGTCATTCCAGTCTGCATCCTCGAGCTTCATATTGTTGAAATCGCCTACGTTGTAGAAGCACACCAGATGCTGCAGCAGGATATGTTCAAACACACTTCCCGTATATGTTTCCCCTGCCCTATTCTTTTGAGCATTCCCTTGAGCGGGCGTCCACTCATGATCTCTTGCTTTCGCCCGTTTAATCTGATGATCCTTCCAGTAGGTATTCTCTTCAAATAAAATATCGATATCTCCGGTCTGATCGATATATAACTTAGTCGTGAAATACGGCCATACTCCATGATCCATCCAGACTCTGGAGATTTTGTTGCGGTCAGCCGCAAAATTTCCTTTGCCTTTTAAAATAATAGTGGCATTGCTGCCATCCAATCTCACACCGCCGAAATTGGCAACCAGAATATCCCTGGTTTCAGCAGGATTTTGCAGAATCAATGCCAAATAATCTTGCCATAGATCACGCCATCCTCTTCCGCCTCTTCCATAGTCATGATGCGGCAGAAACGAACAGCCGTAAATTTTTCTTAGCGTCGGCTGAAGTGCAATCCACTGCATCCATCGGTCGAAATCTTCATTTCCACTCTTAAAAGTAATAGCTTGCACTTGATTCTTCCAGAAATCATGGTTTGCTTGCAGTGCCAAGCTAATTTTCTCGCTGCTGCCGTATCTCTCGATACAACGGAGAATTTCTTCTTCATCATCAGTAACTCCGCTTATAACAATATACTCCCTGGATTCACCGGGAGAGAGCTTGGCCTCATTAAAACGGATCGCCCCAATCGCTTCCATCCCGTCTCGCCGGTTCGGAGCATCCGTGTAGACCTTCTTGTTGGTTACAACGGCTTCCGGCCAGTCGAAGCTGCCGCCGTCGCCAATAAACTCAACGACTGTCGGGAATTGGCCGGCAGGCTTCTGGCCAGTCCCTTCAACAGCCAATACAAAATAGGACGTTAGATTCGGCTCATGGCCTCTTTCGTCATGATGGATTGTTGGTTTGACCGACATCCCATAATCATACAAACTCATTCGGTGCATCATAGATGTGGCATGTCTATGGTCACGGATATTGTCTGCGGATCGACCAAAGACGGGGATCGCCGTCGTAGGCGTTATCATCAATGCCTCATCAGAAATATTGGTGATCTTTACCCACATCAGTTCCACTTGATCATCTGTTGCCGGACAAAAGCTTGTAATTTCCGACTTTATGCCCTCTTGAGCATCTTCTCGGACCAATGTGTGGGCAAGGAATGCACCTGTAATTTGAGTTTCCACCTTATCCCCGTTTGTAAATCGATTGGCAATTTGTTTCGCCGAATTTCCAGTCAGAGAATATGCTCCGGACTTTTCGCTATAGATCCAAAAATTTCGGGAGGAGCGGTTATTATGCAAATCCTCCATGGAAACAGGCAGCGAAAAGAATGAATTGAGCCCTGTTTTGGCATCCCCATTCAGTCTCGGAGTAATCGAGGACATCATACCGGCCTCGTTGCAGATTGGAAAATACAACTCATTGATGGTATGGGGATTCTTCCATTCAAATGTCCCTGCATCATCAATGAACCGCCATTCTGCCTTTTTCTCATTTTTGTTTATCATCGTTACATTTCCTCCCGTGATCATTTGCTGTACAAACTCACAATGGTTTATCTGTTAATGGCGGTCGCCGCAGGAATAAACGTATCTCCAGCCTCGGCAATAACAGAAATCGATTGACCGGGTGAAGCAAGCGCTCGAATTTGTACTCTACCATCGTTTCCGGTCTTTCCGGTCTGTCCGTTAATCGTTATCTTCGCGCCTTCTACGGGCCGGATATCTCCATACACGTTCGCGGTCACATAGGCAGTAATTATTAGCTCGTTACAGTCCTCAATAGTCTCAATTCTTAACGCCAAAGGCGACGCTTTGGGCAAACTTGCCGGGTTCTCGCCAAGTCCTGGCAAACCGCTGCGGGTCGTTCCATTCCACGACGAACTGATTGTGCCGGTCAGGATTGACGGCGGCTGACCCGCTTCAACTTTTTCCTTCATCGTAAAAGTCAGTTGTCCCTTCACACCGCCCATGTTCTTTCCGTAAGAATCGGTTGCGGTCAGATCCTGGGTCCATATCATTTTCCGGCTGGCGCTGCCCTCAACAATTTCCGTGCCATTTAGAAAGTAGATTCCATCATTGCTGAAAGCGGAATATTCCGCTTGAAATCTTCCGTTAATTAGACTTCCATCAATGGTTAGGGTAACCATTCCGCCTTCAAGGCCATAAAGAGTATGAGTTCCTTGAAAATCGGTACTGCCTCGATATTCGCCGGGCGTCAGTGCCCAATCTCCAATCTCGGTAACTACTGTAGGCATTGGATCTGCTGCCGGACGATCAATACTTGCAAGTAAAAGGCGATTTGGCGCCGGACCTTTTTGAAGGACATAATCATTGGCTCCTGGCGCAGGTTGCTCAAACATCCTCTCCTGAAGCAAGATTTTGGTACTGTCCGGGCTCCAAAACGGCAGACCGGCGATATTATTAGCCGTAAATATTTTACCGCCGGTATAAGGCGCCAACGGCTGCCCCATGAGCTTTCTTTCCGTGTCCCCCTCAGCTGACAACAACCATGGCTGCAAGTCACAAGCGAACCCGGCCTGGCTTGATACATAATGAATCGCGATCGCAGAACCAACGAACAAATTCATAAATGTCTGCGTTAATGGGAACAAGCTCAAAGCGTCCAACCGATGCATAGTTCGCCAGGAGGCGCAAACAATGGAACTGCCGTCTGGAGCAATGGCCCCATCCTCATCCCAATCATCATCGTATGTGAGGCGAGTAATCTCTCCGGTCGCAAAATTCATTTTAAACTGATCAATATTGCCACCTGCAGTTTCTGTTACAAACAGCATGGAAGCGCCGCCGTCGGCGAAAGATTTAAATTCAGACAACGTACCGCTGTTGGCCCATCCTTCCGGATTGGTATCATCAGGGCCCTTTGGTCCAGGCGGATTGACAACCCGGTATTCTGTTGCCACATATTTCTCATCCGTTCGTTCCAATTTGCATACCAACATGATTAGCCCGTCTGGCCGCACGGCATTGTATGCCAAGTGAATGCCATCCGGAGCCAAATGATATGTTCTTCTGCCAATAATCGGTTTACCCGGAACCTGATCACCTGAAAGATCGATCTTGAACCATTGATAGGCTGTACAATTGTATAAATCAGGTTCACATTCTAAAATATAAGCCTGATCTCCCAGCTCATCCGATAGAAATAGCCTTTTATTATCCGGAAAGATATAAGAAAAAGCCCCGAGGATATTCGGGCGATCCTTCATTTCGTTGGTAATGCACTTTAGTTGACTTCCATCCGCGTTCACAACCCATTCGTAACCGCCATTGTAATCATGAAACAATATATGTTCTCCATCCGGAGACCAGGTGGGTGCCCATGGCATTACACCTTCAGGCAAAGAGATATATTCATGATAAATGGCATAGAACGGATTAATGTGAGCTTTGTCTCCCTGATTCTTCATCGTTAAAGACTCCTTATCATTTCATTATGCTTCGGCTCACTCGCATTGTCTTACTTATTGAGCAACTCAAGTCCTACATCTGATACCATTCCATTTACCGCTTCCCACATCCATTGCTGAAGGCTTATTCCATGACTTGCGGGTACAGAAAACCTTGGGCTGCGAATAAGCGTGTGTTGTGTTCCCAGAAGCGCTGGATCAATATCAGGATTGGGGAAGTCGAACAAGAAAAGCCCTATGCTGGGGATTTCAGCCTTTAGCGTATCGATCATTACCTTTAAATCCGTCTCAAACTGTAGATTCTGCTCTTTCACCAATTGTTGAGAGCCGTGACTGAAATAGTGTTGATACTTAGCCAGCTCGCTATCTCGAGTGGAACAAGTAAAAAGATAACGAATATTCTCGCCTTTTTCCAAGTAGAGCGCACGAAGCCAGTCCAATACGATGTTACTGCTTTGCAGCGGCCCCCATATCCGCTCATTCGCTTGCCATACGTCGCGCGCAGCTGCTTGCCAATCATCGAAGAAGAGCATACAGCTGTCCGGACAGCAGGTCACATCATGACACTCCGGGAAGAAGCTCATTACGTCAGAAGTTAGAGCCGAAGTAGCGAAAGCCCCCGCGCTATCACCAGTGACCAGCAGCTTCTCCGGTTTAGGCAAATGCTGTATGGCTTGCTCCATCAGCCCACGGTAATTGAGATACCCATGATGGTGAAGCACGGCTGGACTGCCTTCCAGATCGGTATAGTGAAAATCCGCTTGGCCAACATGGAAATCACCGCTTACATAGTTGACGGCAATAATGCTCCAGTTACGAAATGGATTCTCTTGGTTATCGCTGCATAAACCGTTCATGGTAACAATGTCCAAAAGCGGCAGAGCTTTATCATCCATATAAAAAGCTTCTCTATCCCCACTATCCCAATGAATGGGACGCGCTGCGGTGTAATTATTAACTGAAACACCGCCTCCCGAGAAACAGACAATAAGATTGGGTTCTGTCCCTTTGCGCATGTATCCGTAATAAGGCGTACCTCCGGCACAAACAGCATCTGGAACCGGTACCTTATACCACGCTCCGGTTAGCGGTTCGCTGTCCAATACCGGAAGCTGCTTTTCTGCAATTTTTTTCTTCAATGCATCCAATTCTTCTGACATATCGGTATCTCCCCTTTATTGATGAAATTGCTCCCAATCTATATGCTAGCGGATACTAAGCCGCACTACCTGCGGTTTCCCGACTGATCTTTTGCAGTTTGCCGACTTCTAAGCGAGAGATATACTATAATCATTTCAGTAGTCAGGTTGATAAACGAAAATGAAATGGGTACCCTATACTGGATACAGTCATTTTCATAGCCGTGAATTATTAGTCGAAAGGAATGTTTCGCATGTTTAAAGTTCTCATTGCAGAGGACGATAAAAATACGGCAAAGTGGATGAAAGCTGTCATAAGCGATGCAGGATATGAAGTACTTCTTGCCGAGGACGGCAATGCCGCTTTAGAAATCATGGACTTACAACATGTTGACTTAATCATCGTTGATATCATGATGCCTGTGTTGGATGGATTGGAATTGACTCGAATGATCAGAGAAAGCCGCAACAATATTCCCATTCTAATGGTTACTGCAAAGCAACTCTCAATAGATAAACAGAAGGGATTTCTGGCAGGGACGGATGATTATTTAGTCAAGCCTGTGGACGAGGATGAAATGCTTCTTCGTATCAGAGCATTGCTTCGCAGAGCTCAGGTCTTAACCGAACGCAAACTTCATTTGGGTAAAGTGACTCTTGATTACGACGCTTTCACCATCTCCAGAGCGAATATAATACTGACGCTGCCGCAAAAAGAGTTTTACCTGCTTTACAAATTGTTATCATTTCCCAATAAAATCTTCACTCGTATTCAATTAATGGATGAAATTTGGGGGAAAGATTCGGAAACAACAGATGTGACGGTGAATGTGCATATTAATCGCTTAAGGAAACGATTTAAGAACGATTTTCCTGAATTCGAGATAGTTGCAATACGAGGCATAGGCTACAAGGCGGTAATACATCATGACTTATAAGAACAATACAGAAAGAGAAGGCCGCACATTAAGCAGCTTAGGGCTAACCATCGCGTTTACACTTATTGTGTTTTTTATTTTGCTAATCTCAATCTTCATAGCATTGCTGATCATACTAGCTCTCGCTTATATGGGTCTTTACACTCCTGCTCCAAACGCCGGAGGCGGTTGGCTAATTGCCTATATTGCCACGGTTAGCGTGTTGGTCAGTCTGGTGGCTTCGTTTATCTTTAGCCGATTCCCTCTCAGACCGATTCGTCAGGTCATTAATGCTTCGGAAGAGTTGGCGAAAGGCAAGTTTGACGTGCGTATTCATCTCAAAGGTCCCAGAGAATTGAGAAAGCTAAACCAGAGTTTCAACCATATGGCGGAGGAATTGGGTAGCCTTGAATTGCTGCGTTCTGATTTTGTTAATAATTTCTCCCATGAGTTCAAGACGCCAATTGTATCGTTGAAAGGGTTCGCCAAAATATTGAAGCGCCAAAATTTGTCGCCCGAAGAGCGGGATGAATACCTGGACATAATCATTGCCGAATCAGAGCGCCTGGCCGAATTAGCTACGAATGTGCTTAACTTGTCCAAGATTGAAAATCAGACCATAATTGCCGATAAAGAACTGTTTAATGTAACCGAACAAATTCGACAGGCAGTGGTTTTACTGGATCAAAAATGGACATCAAAAAATATTAATTTCCAATTTGAATCAACAGAAATCATGCTTCGGGCAAATGAAGACCTGCTAAGTCAGGTTTGGATCAATCTGTTGGATAATGCAATCAAGTTCTC
This sequence comes from Paenibacillus sinensis, assembly GCF_019904155.1. Taxonomy (GTDB): domain Bacteria; phylum Bacillota; class Bacilli; order Paenibacillales; family Paenibacillaceae; genus Paenibacillus_AQ; species Paenibacillus_AQ sinensis. The sequence continues at coordinate 3,854 of NZ_JAHCMB010000028.1, read as the reverse complement.
TCCAAAGGATGTGGAAATTTACATTCAAATTCATTCTACAGCCGAACAAGTTGAAATTCTTATTAGTGACAATGGACCCGGAATCGACGTGGATAAACAAAAATATATATTCGATAAGTTCTACCAGGGTGACACATCACACTCTACTTATGGCAATGGTTTAGGTTTGAGTATTGCTCAAAAAATTGTAATGTTACATGGGGGAAACATACAAATCACCAAATCGGATGAAACAGGCACCACATTTAAAATTACGCTGTCGCTAACATGATTGTCTGATAAATAACAAAGGTTCCGTCCACAAAGTAATGCTCCAGAGAAACGTATTTTTCGTCAGCCAGAAACTGAAGCACGGCGGTAAATACCTTTTCGAGGACGTTCTTCATTCGCTGGGAACGGAAACGATTAAGGGTGCGGAAGTCTGGTCGCTGCCGTCCGGCCAGCCACATGAAGGGAATGTTCTCCCGCACGGCTTTGGCGATTTGACGAAACGAATAGATTCGCTGGGCGTAGGCATAGATAATGACTTTGGTAAGCATTTTAGGGTGGTAACTGTCGCGGCCACCGCCGGGATAGGCAGCGTCAAAGAAGGCGTCGTCGAGCCGATTCACGGCTGCGTTCACGACACGAACGAGGTGATGTTCTGGAATGTCTTCTTCCAGATCCATTGGCAAGCAAAGTTGGTCCATGGTATATTGAATGTACAAAGAGATCGCTCCTTTTGAAATGGTTGGGTGGTACCTCCATTTTACCAAAAGAGCGATTTCTTTTTTTGCGTTTTTAAGAAACGGTTCCCGCTTAAAGCAGCGGAGAGGACGGAACGATTGTGGAAAAGCGCAGCGGTCGCCTTTGTGTCCGGATTTTCACCGTTAAGGAGAATGAAAAAAATCTGGGCACAACAGTGATTGGAACAACGGTCCGTTCGTGGAGCGTCCACACCAAGCACACATGTCGATCCTGCTCTAAACATGAGGGGTGCCCCAAGCAGCCATTTCATGGCTTTTGGGACACCCCCCTGATTTGCACAAATGGAAAATATTCCAGTGACTAGTGAATTGCTTTGAAGCGAATCAAACAAGGTACTTCCGAGCAGGTTTTGGCAAATTGCCAACAAGGTGTTTGTCCCTAACATAATTGTCAGGCTGGTTTGGATCTCCCGATTCATATACTGCCATGTACGGATAGGCATAGACAGGTCTCTCATATTCATATTCGTCCAACATAAAGCCATTTAGCATGGAACCATCTTTAAAAGCTACCGGCAGCAGCCGATCTGGTGCAATTCCCTCCTCAACCCATGCGGAAAGGGCAGTAAGTGCATCATGTTCCTTATCCTTCGGTGTTGCCCTGAATCCGATTCCAATGTCCTGAATCCCTGGACCACCAAAGACGTGTGCAAACCCTGGGACTAGGAAGTATCGGAAGAAAGATTGTGTGCGATCCAGACCGTTCTGCGCGTCAATAACCCGCTCATAATATTGCAGAGAATCCGTATATGGGATAATGGGATCGGCCATCCCGTGCAGCATAAGGATTTTCCCGCCGGTGTTCTTAAAGTCCCGCAAATCTGCGCTGTTTGCATTTAGAATTGGCGCCAGCTTCTCATTAACAAGATCAATATCACGGTTGAAATCAAACTTCGTGAAGTCGTAATCTTTACCGAAAATCCAGCGAAATAGATATAGAAATTCCTTTGCAAATTTTTCTGTATCACTTTGAGCAGCAAGACCCAAAGGACAGCTCTCACTCCCCGGTACAATTACCGATTCAAAAATCCGTTCTCCCGTGACAGGATTTATAGGACCACTATAAATTTTCTCCAAGGCACGGATTTGCGCAGCATTCAACAGCTCACATTCTTTAAAAATCTCCGTATCGATTGTTACCCGATCAGGTTGTGCCAGGAATTTGTCTCCTGGGATACATCGCCCTTGAAGACCATGCTTTCCAAGAATCAGTTCCGTAACCGCTGAAGCCTGTTTTTCGTCAAACTTGGCATCTGGCTCCTGCGTTAATGCCAGCCAATTCCATATGAAAGCAGTATGCAAATGTGTGCGATTATTTGCTGGTGCTGTTACCAGAATCCCATCATAATCCTCCGGATACCGTTGTGCTTCCATCAGTCCCTGCTGACCGCCAGTAGAGCCTCCTGTGAAATAAGAATATTTAGGCGCTTGTCCATAAAAGGCTAAGATAATTTGCTTCGCAATGACCGTCATAAGATGCGTTGCCCGATATCCGAAATCAATCCATCTTTCCGGCTTACCTATAAGTTCATCCGGGTCTGGGGCTGATCCCATATCTGTGTTTGCTGTAGCATATCCCCGGCGCAATCCATTGCTCAAAGAAAATCTGTCAATCACGCCTGCATATCCACCGTTCCCAGTCCCGAGAAAATTCCCGTTCCACTCAGCAATCGGCAGCCAAACCTCGATCAATATATTGGATTCGCCTTCCGGGTTTATTCCGACGCACACGCGACAATAATCCGGCAAGTGCTCCAGCGCAAAGCCAAGGCCAAAATCCGGAATACCCGCAGGTATAAGCTCGATTTGAGTAATTTCTCCATTTGTAATGACCACTGCTTCGAGCTTTTTTCTTGCTTCTATTTCACTTAACATTTTCTGCTCCCTTTCATTATCCGTGTTTATCGTTGCAATCCCAGTTAAAATTCCAGATTTTCAAGCCACTCAACAGCAAGTTGCGACCAATGCATGACATGCTCCATTCTGGGATTAGGTTGACCCTTGCCATCCGCTAGTCCAAGCCCGTGCGGCCCATGAGGGAAGCAATGAAGCTCAAACGATATTCCCCAGTCCGTCAGTTCCTTGGCCAGATTTAAGATAAATCTGGGATCGTCTTGCTGGTTCGTCTGCCATAAGAAAAAAGGCGGCGTATCCTCACCGATATTTTTCTCAGGAGAAAAATACAGTTTATGTTTAAGCTGCGGATCATTAAAAGGTACACTGATGAAGCCGCTCGGATCCAATTCATACAATTTATTTTCATCCATCTCGCTAAATTCTGGGGTTTCATACAAAATAAATGGAACTCTAACTGGAAAAGAAGATTGTGAGAATGCACCATAGCCGAGAATCACCCCGTCTGGCCGGCATGAAACCCGGTCAATGGGGTCCGATGCATCAACGGCTCCATAGTCAAAATGAACGGCGGCCATCGAGGATAAGTTGGCTCCTGCCGAAAAACCGGCAACAGCAATTTTATCCGGTCTGATATTCAACTCAATTGCTCTGTATCTCAAAACACGAATTGCTCGTTTAATATCCATCACAGAAACATACTGGGAATACGGTTTTAATCTATAATCAAGTACGGCTGCAGAATAGCCAGCCTCTACCATTTTAAGAGCTACGGGAAAGCATTCATACGTTGATTTAATATTGTAGCCGCCGCCTGGTGAGATTAGAACGATGCCTTTTGGTTCGGGACCCGCATGAGGAAAGAAAGCTATTTGGGGTTGATTTTGTCTTTCAAATTCGGAATTGAACTCCGGCGCTCCCTCTTCCCATAGCGGAATGGAATCAAACATGGCAAATTGCTTATTGAAAAAATCCCTTAAATAATGAACCCGTTCCTTCTCATCTTTCATGGCTATAAATGCTTCAGCAGAAAATTCATTCCAATAAAAATCATTTCTAGCCATCTCCACTAACTCTTGAGTGTTTCGTTCGAACATTCTGGTGCTTTCCATTTATACATTCCTCCCAGTTCCAGCCGATTACTTTTAGGATACCGGAATATTTATAAGAGCACTTACATTTTGACGACTCTTCTCTTGTGTTTAGACGACCCTTGATCCCCCATTCTTCAGCTGTTTGAGTTTATTTGAAGTT
>NZ_JAHCMB010000194.1 GCF_019904155.1 Paenibacillus sinensis | reverse complement strand
TTTCACTTCCTCTTCCTCCAAATAAGTCAGAACCTCCATAATACAACCCTTTACAACCTTAAATACGTCATCCTTAGTCATCTCAATCGTCCTCCTTCATCTGATTTGAGGTTTTTTTCCATCTCATCAACATAGCTTCTTATCTAATCTTAAAGGGCTGCGCCTAAACCCGCTGTCATAAACCATCTTTCTTTCTTCTCGTTAATCCAGGAGACAAGAATATCATTAAAAGTATTACAAATATAAGAATCAACATGTCTCCCTTTATCCAGAATAAGGATATTTTTTTCACATGGGCTCTGTAAGAAGGTTTGGAGAATCATATCGATCGGCATAATATCATCATTTTCAAAATGAATTAACAGTACCGGCAAGCCCTCCAGTTCTTTGAGAGTATCCTTGATATCGTTTTTCTGGAAATCCTGGAGCAAGCTTTCCTGATCGAAGATGCAATGATGCCCTTCTTGTTTCGAACTCAATACCTCGACAATAAATTCCCATTTCTCTAAAGTTATCGCCGATTCCAGCAGCAGGGACATACCGAATACAGCTGTCACATCTTTGCGCTGCGCAGCTGCGTTTAGCGAAAAAAGCGCTCCCATACATTGACCGCCCAATATGATAGGCAAATCATTCGAAATGGTATTCTTCACATAATCAATCGCTGCAAAAAGATCACTGATCATTTCGTGACCGGCAATCCCTTCACTGCCGCCATGACCTTGATAATCATAAGTAAAAACATGATTTCCGCCTTCGCAAATATCAATCGCCTTTTTTACTAGCATTTCTTTTGTTGCACCAAAACCNATGACAATACTCTTCTTGTCAAGATCATCCATATTAATGAATAATTTTCCGCTTAGTTTGATTTCCGCATTATAAAAATAAACATCTTTTGTTTCTAACATTTTTCTCTTCACTCCTATTCTTAATTTAATAAGGGGGAATTAACACGTTGTTGCCAGGATGCTTAAGTAAGCTTTCGATTTTCCTGATATTTTTAATATCCTGCCCAAATGGTGTAATAATGGAATAGCATTGAGACGTTGAATCCTTAGTAAGATTATATTTTGTAAAATTTGCCAATGTCCCCGAAGGTCCT
>NZ_JAHCMB010000210.1:36952-37330 GCF_019904155.1 Paenibacillus sinensis | reverse complement strand
AACAAGCTATTGAGTGGGCAGAAAAAATCCTGGAAATAGAGCCGGCTCATTGTTACGCGAATAATCTGCTCCATAACGTAAAAATCTTAATGAAAAGGGAAATGGGAGAGTAAGTTGGTATTTATATTTATGAACCCTCGGGGTGAAAAATGGAAAATGAAGACTGGAAAAGCATTAGAGTGACTNGGTTGCTGAATTTGATATAACTCAACTAGATGTTCCATCAGGCAAGTTTCGTATAAGAATCTATGAAAATACAAATGGAAAGTTCATGGGGTTCACAAACTTGAGAATCAAAAATGCATTCGATGGTTATCCCGAAGGCGGGGTTGGGAATGGCAATTCAATAACAGAAGCATTACAAGATACAATTCAGGA
>NZ_JAHCMB010000210.1:0-36945 GCF_019904155.1 Paenibacillus sinensis | reverse complement strand
GAAGACAGGCAACTGAATGACAGTGATTTTGTCTTTGTTAATTATAATGAATTTTAATTAGTCTAATGTATCAAAACGACCTTGATAGGGGTGAAACAGTGATTCGTTTAGGTACAGCGTTGAAAAAATATGCTGCTGAAGAATTGAAACACAACTCTTTTTCGCTCGATCCAACTGAAAACAGAGGGGGAGGGAGATGGGTTTACAGTAGGCCTTCTGGAGAGGTCACACAGTATATTGTTTTCTTTAAGAGCTCACACCAACAGAATGCGCTTCGGGTAGAATTAAGCACTTCTCTGAAAAGAACAGATGTCAAATACCTTAGCCACTTTACAAGAGGACAGGAGGAATGGTGATACTTTACCGATGAAAGCTCGCTGGGATTGGCGATTTGTGAGATGACAAGATTGTTGTCCCAGTACGGTTATCGGTGGCTGGAGCTGAAAAGTACACCGGACTTACTTCCGGATGTTGAATTAGGCAGTCAACTGCTGAGAAATCCAACCGAGCGAGCCAATCATTTTGAGAATAAATATAACCTGGACAAAATGAGACTAACCTCTTTNGAAGATATTTTGTTGGAGAATAAGAATACATATAGCGGATTAGTAGAATGGGAATTGATCATGAATGCTAGTGCATTTATAGGTGAAGTGATCTGCCAGAAATATAATTGTAAGTGGATTTGGAATGAGGACTATGATACGCCTGCGGTTGCAAATAACGAGGGGATCATCGTAAACGTGTTAAGGAGAGTATCTCTTTTTTGGGGGAACCCGGAATTGCCTGAATATAGTCTGGATAAGATGCCATTATATTGATCAGCAAAAGGAGGGGCGATGCAGGCGCAAGTGAAGATTGATGGGTTTCCCTTCAATGTTCGACTTTGAATAACCAAAAATTAATTTTGCCAAAGCCAGGTCGTTATTCGCAAGATTGGGAATATGAGGTGTCCGACTCTTTTATGAGAGAGATCGCTGATGCCACAAATTTGGCTGGATGAAGCCTAGAGGTGGAAGAGGATGAGAAGAAGGATTATACTCGCTTCACTTGCGATACTTTGTGTAATCATCGTGCTTTTGATGTCATTAAGATTAATAGGATTAGATTCTTCCAGTCAGAATCGAACAGAGATACAACCAATACTGAACAGGTTTCCCCGATTGGAAAAAGTGAGCAAAGCCTACTGGAGCGCAGAAGTAATTGGTGATAATAATTTTGGCCCTACCTCTTACTGGATGAAGTTTTCTAATTACGTTGACAAGTTTTATTTCGATGAGAGAAATGAGCTGGTCTACTTTGAAGTCGAGAGATAAGCTTTCTGCCGCAATTCGCTTAAGTAGTGAAGCTGAGGATGAAGAAAATGGGGGAAGTCCGACGTTGAAGAGAATAGCAATATTGCTTGGTGTGTTCACGCTATTTGTTGTACTCACTCCAATTCTATTAAATTTCATTCCGATCAAGTTTGCGGTTAAGCTCGAAGACGCACAGCAAAATGTAGAGACCGGCACATATATTTGTGTAACAGAGTCTAAATATGTGGTTGATACTGGATGGATTGCTGAAGCAACTATTAATCCGCATATAGCGGAGGACCTTCCCGTCAGGGTATCTGGAGATAGCCCTAGCAACTATTTGTCTGAGCAAGACTTCGAGCTTAGGAGGTTTGAAGTGGAGAATAGATTTTTACTAATAGGCAAGGTCGATCGTTTTGAAAAAGATACGGAGTACGGGACCGATTTAATGTATGCCAATTTAAACGTGGACAAATGGGACATCATCTATCCGATCAATAGAGCATCGATTAGACAATACATAACGCCTAAGAGCTATCTTAACATCTATGATTATGATTTGAAGAAAGTGATAAAGACAATATGGAAGAGCATAGACCTGCAATTCTAGTATAGTTATGAATCCCCGTCGTCAGCCCAATGTTCCCGGAAGCTCCTTGACTCTATACCAGTATGTATAAACTTCGGAGAACCCGACTTTGGAGTAGAGCCGCAGCGCCGGCGCATTGTTCAGAACCACGGCCAGATAGCTGTGCGCGGCTCCGTTATCTTTTCCCCATTTCAGCAAATGCAGGAGCATCTGCTCGCCGAAGCCCCGATTTCGAAAGCTGGCATCCGTCACGATATCATACAGCCCGATGTAGCCTCTCTCAAGCACCCCAAGACCGCAGGCAACAGCTTGTTCCCCGCAACTTAGCGATATGAATCCCGTTCTCGTCCGGATATTGCCTAACATCCGTTCCATCACGTTAATGTACTTGTCAGGGACCTTATTAATCCGGCAAAAAGCTTCCAGCCATTCGGCGGTGGGGCGCTCATAAATTTGGACCGAAGCGTTCCCATCGGGTTCGCGGAGATGCTCCAGATTCAAGGTCCGGACGCTTGTGTGATCAACAAGGGAATAGCCTTGATCCGCCAGAATATCATCCAGATTAGCCGGGTGGACAAAGGGAGTTATTTTGTAAATGGCGGGCAGCCGGTTCGAGAAGTAGAGGCTTTCGCACTCTTTGATTTTGGAGCTCAAATCCTGGGTGGAAGGGTGAATCGGATTGATGGAGTTGGCCCGTTTGGTGTAACCGTCCGCGAAACGCAGCACCCAGCTGTCATATAAAAGGGTTGAGAGGGAAGGCCAGTTGTTCAGAGATAACTCTTCAATAAATCGATAATTCAAGGATAATCACCGCCACTTGTTTTGTATAATAATACGATATCATTAATAAAAATACAATTAGATGAACAAAATGGAAAGTGGGCTTTACATCGTGGGAGAAAGTGGTATGATGGAATCGTGGAAAGGATACTTTCCATGTGAGGAGGGAGCTTTTGAAGAACAGGCTGGAGCAAATTCGCAAAGAGAAAGGAATTAAGCAGGAGGAGCTGGCGTCCGCGCTGGAAGTGTCCAGGCAGACTATAGGGTCTCTGGAGAACGGAAGGTACAATCCGTCCATCCTGCTTGCCTTCAAAATCGCCAAGTATTTCGACATGAGCATTGAAGAGATATTTATCTACGAGGGGGAGGAATCGAGATGAGCAAACGCGCTTATTCGTTCGGAGCGGCTATTGTTGGGATTATCCTGCTTGCCTTGGGGCTGGTTATGGTGAAGATCGATATGCTGCCGGATGCCGCGCAGGCGCTTCCCTATGTGCTGGTCGGTATCGGCAGCGGCATGTTTGGACACGGGATGGGGGAGATCCTGCGTAAGCGGTCGCTTAAGAACCGGCCGGATCTGCAGAGGGAAATCGAGATTGCAGAGAAAGATGAACGCAACATTGCGGTTGGGAACCGGGCGAAGGCCAAAGCCTATGATGTAATGATATATGTGTTCGGCGCTTTGCTGCTTGCTTTTGCGTTAATGGGTACTGATCTGGCGGAGATTCTGCTGCTGACGGCTTCTTATCTGTTCGTCGTGGGATACGGTGTCTTCTGCCGCGTCAAGTACGAACGCGAGATGTAATTTAGCGCATTTTCAACACAGATATGTACATGCAGATAAGCCGATGGGGGATTCCCAGGGGTTAGAGAAGGAGGACACTATGAAAATCAACATGGGGAACCGGACCATCGAATTCCACGTCCAGTACGGCAAAGGGCAGAAGATTCTGCTTCATATCGACTCCACAGGCTTCATTACGGTGAAAGCGCCCAAGAATACCGAAGAGGAGACGATTCTGGAGGCTGTCGGCCGGCATGCCTCCTTTATTGCGGAGAAGCTGGATCAGCTGGAGAAGGCCAAGGATTTGTTCAAGGCCAAGGAATATACCGAAGAGGGAAAGTTCCTGTACCTGGGCAGGTCATGTAGCCTGCGCGAGCTGATCGGTACGGATGAAGGAACGGAAGAGGAGCTGAGGGAACGGCTGAAGCGGTTTTATTTTGCCAGCTGCAGGAAGGTTGTCGGGGAACGGATTGGCGCGTACCAGAAGCAGCTGAAGGTGAAGCCGAAGTCGGTCGAAATCGTCGAATCCCGCACCAAATGGGGCAGCTGCAGCTCGGACAAGAAGCTGACCTTCAACTATTTGCTGGCCATGGCTCCGCTGGAGGTGATCGATTATGTCATCGTTCATGAGCTGTGCCATCTGCTCCATATGAATCACGACCGTTCGTTCTGGAGACGGGTGGGCGGCGTCATGCCCGACTATAAGGAGAAGGAAGCATATCTGGCAAGGTTCGGAGGCGCCATGACGATGTGAAATCTCCGGATACACGCAGCGTCCTGATGTCCGCATATAGACAGAGCGAGTGTGCCCTGGGATAACGCAGCCAAATCGGCGAAAGGAAGATCCTGCGAACGCAGATAGATCAGCCCTTTTTCGCATACATATTCTCAGGAAATTGCTTCCTAACAGCACCCGGACCGATTAAAATTAGAGTAGCTTGTAATTGAAGGGAGTGAGCGGCATGAACAGCCGGGCTAAGATCAGTATGAAACTCAAGGTGGCAGCAGACTAAAAAGGGCCGGTGAGGCAGAAGGCGCCGGTCCATTCCAATGAAATGATTAATGGAGGCGCGGTGCATGTTGAAATACAAGTATCTTTTTAATAACAGGGATCTGGCGGAAATGCTGCTTAAGAACTGGGCATATGATCCGGATTCGCTGGAGTTGTTCAATCAGTACAGAATCTCGTCCAATGCGGTATATCCGTTCAGGTCCAGCGGGGAGCTGCGGTTCCTGCGGTTTGCGCCGGTTGGAGAGAAGCTGGAGACGAATATGAAGGCGGAGCTTGAGTTTCTGGCATATTTGCGTGCTAACGGATATGGAGCGCTGGAGCCGTCGCCGGATTTGGAAGGCAGGGAGCTGGTGAGAACGGAGACGCCTTGGGGAACTTATTGGGCCTCCGTATTCAAAAATGTCCCCGGTGTGCAGCTCAGCCAGACGGACCTAAGCGATCCGGTTGTCTTCAGCTATGGACGGGCTATGGGCGAGCTTCACCGCTTGTCCTCTATGTATGAGCCGGTTCAGGCCGCAAGATGGACCTATCTGGATGTGCTGGATTGGATCACGGAAGTTCTGTCCGCCTGTCCGGATGAATCGGGCGCGGTCCGGGAAGCTTCGGATTTGCGGTCCCGCCTGGCAGCGGTTCCCGCAACGAGCCGGTCTTACGGACTGATTCACTATGATTTCGAATGTGACAATGTGTTCTATCACGCCGAATCGCAATCTTGCTTTGCCATTGATTTTGACGATGCCATGTATCATTGGTACGCGATGGATATTGAGCAGGCGCTGGATAGTCTGCGGGACGAGCTGCCGTCTGATGCTTATGAGGAAAGCAGGAACCGCTTTCTTGACGGGTATCGCAGCGTGCACGAGCTTCCGCCCGGGATGGAGGAGCTTCTTCCGCTGTGCCGGCGTTTCGCCGATTTATACAGGTATGCCCGTGTGCGAAGAGCCGCCGCCGAGGTCTGGGAGCATGAGCCTGACTGGCTATCCGGGCTGAGAGAGCGTCTTGATATGCGGCTGAAAGGGAAATACGGCTTGGTTTGAGCTGTTTTTTTCCAGGCAGGCGGACTCAACGGGACCCACAATATGGTATAGTGAAAAATAACATGTCGGAGGACCCGGATCGCAAGGCTGATCCGGGTCTTCCGTCGGCATCCAAACAATCGGCTGCAAGTTCGAGTAGCAGCATCAAGAGACTCTGGGGGGAGCAAGGTGTATTGTCATCAGTGCGGGGAGAAATGTGCCCCGGAACAGAAGGTATGCGGGAAATGCGGCGCCAGGCTGCTGACGGAGGAGGTTCGTCAGGCTGTGCTGGAGGTCGCTGCGGGAGCGGAAGCGGTTCGGAAGCCGGGATCATCGCTCATTCGCCCGGAGACGGCGGACGCGCTCTTGCCAAGGGAGCAGGCTTCCGTTAAGAAGCGCGGAGGCAGGCGGGTATTTCAGTGGGTAATTCCGCTTCTGCTGGCGGGATGTACGAGCCTTGGGCTCATGATGCTGCATCAGCATGAGCAATCGGTGAACCGGGAGGTGCTGGCGCTGCAGCAGCAGGCCAAGAGTGAGGCGCTGGCAGGCAAGTATGCCTCCGCCGTCTCGCTCCTGGATCGCGCCGGGGAGGCCCGGCCGCGCTATGCCGCGCTGACCCGGGATCGGGAGCTTGCGGCGAAGGCCGCCCAGCTTCAGACCCGGCTGGACAGCGCCGCCGGGCTTCTTAAGGCGAAGAAGCTGAGCGAAGGCGAGAAGGAACTGAATGCGATAGAGGGGCTGATCGGCAAGCGGGAGGAGCCGCTCTTCGCGCCGCTCAAGAAGGAGCTGGCGTCAGATCAGGTGATGCTGACCGTGCTCAAAATCAAGAGCGAGCTGGACAAGCTGAGCACCGTCGACGCGCTGGCGGCGAAGCTGGATTCGCTGAATGGGCTGTCCGGAACGGAAGCGGCTGCGGTGAAGAAACAGATTATCGGCAAAATCGCCTCAATCAGCTATTCGGAAGCCGAGCAGAAGCTGCGTAAGAAGGACTTCGCAGGAGCGCTGGGGGAGGTCGACACGGGACTCTCCTATGATGCGGACAATGAGAAGCTGACCGCTTACCGGAAGCAGATCGGGGAAGCCAAGCGCGAGTTCGAGCAGGCCGAGGCGAAGCGTATTCAGATTGCCCAGCAGCAGGCGGCGGAAGAGGATATGAAGAACCGGACTGCCGCTGTCGACGTTGCGGGTCTTCAGGCGGTTCTGGATGAATATGGCGATCTGATGATCAGCGGAACGGCCACCAATAAGGCGACCCGGGCGATCTATTCGATCAGCGTTAATCTCTCCATTTACGACAGCTCGGGCGCGTACCTGGGAGAAACTTACGCCGATGTCTCGCCGTTCCGGCTGGAGCCGGGGGAATCGGGCAGCTTCTCCACATATTACTACGGGGTGTATGAGCAGGCCACGGTATCGGTCGCGAATGCCACCTGGTATCTGGAATAGGGAGGGCATGAGAGATGAGCAAGGGAACATGGATCAGCGCAGCCGCATGCCTGATTATTCTGGGATCGGGTATGGGAGGCGCCTATCTGATCCAACAATCCGCCGAGACCAGCCTGGACGGACAGCCGCTGCTGGCCGCAGCCAAGACTTCTGCGCAGAATGCCAAGGGGACTGCGAACGCCGCGGTCCCAAAGACGCGCAAGGCGATCATTGAAGACAGCCAGAAACGGGTGGTCACGATTGAGAGCGGGGATGGACTGGGCTCGGGCTTCCTCTACAACAAGCAGGGCGACCTGCTCACCAACGCCCATGTCGTGTCCGGCTCCCGGGAGGTGACTGTTCGGACGCTGAATCATAAAGAATACAAGGGCCAGGTCATCGGCATCGGAACGGAGACGGATGTGGCGGTTGTCCGGGTTCCGGAGCTTAAGGAACTGGAGCCGCTGCCGCTGGCCGAAGACCATAAAGCGGAGGTCGGCGACGAGATTTTGGCGCTCGGCAGTCCGCTTGGACTGGAGAACACGGTGACGACGGGAATCATCAGCGGCCTGAACCGGAGCTTCGATATTGATCCTTACACCTACAGCAACCTATACCAGATTTCGGCTCCGATTACCCACGGCAACAGCGGGGGACCGCTGGTCAACGCGGAGACGGGCGAGGTGCTCGGCATCAACTCCGCCGCCGCTACGGAAGAGTCGGGGATCGGCTTCAGCATCCCGATTACAAGCATTCTCGCCCAGGCGCGGGAATGGTCCGCCCAGCCGATGTCCAAGCTGCCAGATGTGAGCGCTGACGGCGAGGACGATGACGGCGGGGACGGGTACTCGGATGAGCGGGATATTGTGGCTTATTTTTACCAGAGTCTGAACACGGGCGATTATGTCTCCGCCTATTCGCTGCTGGGCAGCGAGTGGCAGGGCAAGATCAGCTACGAGGATTTCCGCAGCGGTTATCTGAAGACGGGTTACATCACGCTGGGAACCTTGTCTCTGAACAAGCTGGAGGATGGCGCTCAGGTCACTGTCGACATTACAGCCGAAGAGCGGAAGGACACAGGCACCGTGTACCAGTCCTACCGCATGAATTATTCGGTCGGCTATGAAAACGGAGAACTGAAAATTCTGCATGGCAAGGGAGAAAAGATCAAGTAACGGCCATATTCGTTGGTTCGGAGCACAGGCCTGAGCTGGAGTTGTTGATTCTCATGCGTGTGAGGCACGGTCCGGGGGGACCGCCGGAAAAGGCGAATCCAGTAAAGGCGGCGTGATCGGCGTGATTCACGGCAGCCTGATTCAAGAGGCGTGATGTAAGAGGTTGCGCAGATGAAAAGATGGACGTATAATGCCCGTAACCTGACATATGCCAAAAGCTTTGAAGAGAAAGAGTACCAAGCGGATATCTTCCGACAGAGAGCCCCGGGAGCTGAGAAGGGGAGAAGAAGAGTCTTGGGAACATGGTCTCTGAGCTGCGCACCGAAGCCTTTTCAAGGGCCGTAGGCTGCGCCGGAACCCGCACCCGTTAACGTGCTAGGGTATAAGCGATCATTTTCGCCGTACCTGAAGAGGTGACCGCCGCAAGGCGGAAATGAAATTGGGTGGTACCGCGTGAGCTTAAGCTCTCGTCCCTTTGTGGGATGAGGGCTTTTTTGCGTTCGGGGAGTTCGCACAGTGCCGGAATTCGCTTCTAAGCAAGTCCCGCCGCTTGGCCGGGGGATTTAGCTTTGGTGTAGCCAGGGAATCATACACGGGAAGGATGAATGAACATGGGCAAAATATTCATCGGAGGCGCCTGGCCGTATGCCAACGGCTCGCTGCATCTCGGGCGGCTGGCCAGCGTGCTGCCCGGCGACGCGCTTGCGCGCTATTACCGGGCCAAAGGCGAGGAGGTGCTGTACGTGTCCGGCAGCGATTGCCACGGCACACCGGTCGCCGTCCAGGCAATGAAGGAGGGGGTAGCCCCAAAGGAAATCGCGGGCCGCTATCACCGGGAGTTTGCGGATTGCTTCGACCGGCTGGGATTCACCTACGACCTGTACACCCGGACCGATCAGGCGTTCCATCACCAGGTCGTGCAGGAGCTGTTCCTCGGCCTGCATAAGGAAGGCAGGCTGTACAGGAAGACGGTCACGCAGACCTACTGTGAGACCGACCGCAGGTTTCTGCCCGACCGTTATGTGGAGGGCATCTGTCCCTTCTGCGGAAGCCGTGCCCGAGGCGATCAATGCGATGCTTGCTCGGCGCTGCTCGACCCCGCTGATTTGCTGGACCGGACCTGCAAAATTTGCGGGAATCCCCCGGTGGAGCGGCTGGCGGAGCATTTGTATCTGGCGTTGTCCTCGTTGCAGCAGGATCTGGAGGCCTATTCAGCAGGGCGCTCCGGGAGCTGGGGAGACAATGCGGTCAAGCTGACTTCCCGTTATTTGAAGGAAGGCTTGCAGGACCGGGCGGCGACGCGGGATTTGGATTGGGGTGTGGATGTTCCGGTCCCGGGATTCCGGGACAAGAAAATTTATGTGTGGCTGGATGCCGTCATTGGGTATTTGTCGGCAAGCCGGCAATGGGCCGCGGAGAAGGGCGGGAGCTGGGAGGCCTTCTGGCAGGACGGGGGCGAACCGATCACCGCTTACTATGTCCACGGGAAAGACAATATCCCGTTTCACACGCTGATCTGGCCAGCGCTTCTGTTAGGCTCCGGAGGGGGCTACCATCTGCCCGACCGAATCATATCCTGCGAGTACTTGACGCTGGAAGGGCAGAAGTTCTCCACGAGCCGGAACTGGGCCGTGTGGGTGCCCGATCTGCTGAGCCGGTATGACCCGGACTCCATCCGCTATTTCCTGCTGGCGAACGGGCCGGAGAAGCGGGATACGGATTTCTCCTGGCGGGAATTCATTTACAGCCATAACGGCGAGCTGCTGGGCGCATTCGGCAATTTCGTTAACCGCACGCTCGCGTTTCTGAATAAATCGTTCGAAGGGCGTGTGCCGGCGGGGAAGCTCGGAGGCGAATGGAAGCTTCGCCTGGAGCGGCTATATACGGAGGCGGGAGCATTAATTGAAGGCGGCCATTTCAAGCGGGCGCTTGAGGGCATTTTTGCCATGGTGAGAGAGGCCAACGCCTTTTTTGATGAGCAGCGGCCGTGGGCTGTGCTGAAGGAAGACCGGGTGGCCTGCGGCGCCATTCTGTACGACTGTGTCCAGATTATCGCCAATTTCGCTAACCTGCTGGAGCCGTTCATTCCGTTCGCCTGCGCCCAAATCCGCCGCTTCCTGGCGCTTGGTGCTCCCGTCTGGCAGCTTGAACTCGTGCCTGAAGGGCGCGAAATTACAGAGCTGCGGCTGCTCTTCGAGCGGATCGATCCGGGGGTGATTGAGGAGGAACGGGAACGGCTGAAGGATCAGGTAGCGGGAGAAAGAGCATCAAGAGTGACGGGAGCAGAGCATCGGGAATGACGGGACGAAGAGCATTAGGAGTGCGGGAGTGCGGGAGCGGATCGGGAGTGAGGGGCGCAGAGCATCAAGAGTGACGGGGGCAGGGCATCAGGAGCGACAGGCGAGGAGAGCGGCCCTGCAAGACGGCCGGCTGCACAGCCGACTACCCGGCGGCCGGACGCGAAGCGCGTAACATGCCTGGCGCCCAGCCGACCGGCTGTTCTCTTACCGGACGGAGCCGCCGATCGCCTGGCGTTGCCAAAAGCAAAAGACCCCTGCACCGCATGCAAGCGGGCAGGGGTCTTTCAACTTTCACATCATAGCTCATCGCAGCTCATCTGAGCACTGGCCTTATCGCTTGGCTGCCCGTTCGCGTTCCCGCAGCTCGACCCGGCGGATCTTGCCGGAGCTCGTCTTGGGGAGATCGGAGATGAACTCGATTTTGCGCGGATACTTATACGGTGCGGTAATCTGCTTGGTATGGGCCTGGAGTTCCTTGGCCAGTTCCGGCGAGCCTTCGCAGCCATCCTTCAGGACGATGAAAGCCTTGACCACATGGCCCCGGATTTCGTCGGGGCTGGCAACGACGGCGCATTCCTTGACCAGCGGATGCTTCATCAGCGCTTCCTCCACCTCGAACGGGCCGATCGTATAGCCCGAGCTGATGATGATATCATCGCCGCGGCCCTCGAACCAGAAGTAGCCGTCCTCATCCTTCTCGGCCCGGTCACCGGTGATGAAATACTCGCCGTGCACCGCAGCCGCCTTGCGCTCAGGGTCCTTGTAGTAGGTCTGGAACAGCGCCGGCATGTTCACATGGACGGCAATGTCGCCTATCTCTCCCGGAGGAAGCGGAACGCCGTTCTCATCTACGACCTCGATCATGCCCTCGGCGGTTGCCTTGCCCATCGAGCCGAGCCGGATTTCGGCATCCTTCAGCGTGCCGATAAGCAGTGTACTCTCCGTCTGGCCGTAGCCGTCGCGGATCGTCAAGCTGAACATGCGCTGAAATTCATGGATGACCTCCTGATTCAGCGGCTCCCCGGCAGAGACGGCGGAGCGGAGGCGGGACAGGTCATACCGGCCAAGTCCGTCGATCTTCGCCATCAGCCGGTATTCGGTCGGCGTGCAGCACAGAACATGGATATTCCGGTCCTGAATGAGCTGCAAATAGCGGTGCGGATGGAAGGAACCGTGGTAGACGAACCCGGTGGCGCCATGTCCGAGCACGGACAGGAACGGACTCCAGATCCATTTCTGCCAGCCGGGAGCGGCGGTCGCCCAGACCGTATCTTCTGCCCGGATATCAAGCCACATCGAGGTGATGCGCAGATGTGCGTACCCCCAGCCGTGCGTATGCACCACAGCTTTCGGATTGCCGGTCGTACCGGAGGTGTAAGCCAGAATTGCCATGTCGTCCCGGCCGGTGTCGGCGGTCGGATAGGAGCCGTCCCGGCCCTCCATCAGCGACTCCAGCGATGTCCAGCCGGATTCTGCTTCACCGCCGTCCGGGGTGACGGACAGGCGGTAGTCCAGCGCGGGCAGATCCTCCGCAATCTTGTTAACCTCGCCGGTTACTTCGGACCAGCTGATGACGGCCCGCGCCTCGGAGTGGCGGAGACGGTAGGACAGATCCTTCGCCCGCAGCATTTCCGAGGACGGAATGATGACCAGCCCGAGCTTCAGGCAGGCCAAGTATATAACATAAGCGATAATGCGGCGGGGGACCATGACAAGCACACGGTCGCCCTGGCGCAGCCCCAGCTCGGCGAGACCGCCTGCAAGGCGGCCAGCCAGCTTCAGCAGCTCTCCGTATGTGATCTCCTCATATTCGCCTTTATCGCTTAACCATTTCAGCGCGAGTTTCCCGGCGGGATGGCGTTCCATCTCCGACGTCATATTGTAGCGCTCCGGCGCGATCCATTGCTCTTTACCCAACTTGATCCATCTCCTATGCACAAGCTATTCGTATTGCTCCCCTATTATAGCACGAACTCTTAGTACCTGATTCTAAAACCATGAAAGATTCCGGTCTTTTTTGCAGAAGAGGAAGGCATATTTGGAAGCAGGTGGAAAGCTGTTCTTTATTAAGCACGGCAAAAATGATAAATTAGACATGCATGCCGCTCTTAGCCGCGCCAACGGATTATGAAATACCCGGGAAGGCCCTCGGTTTGGCTTAACTAACTTCTGAGGCTCCCATGACAGTGTTCTGACGGGGCACTTTTTTTGAGAATAGACACAGGAACCAAGCCTTTTGATCCAGCCAAGCATGCATTGGGGAAAAGAGAGGGAGTAGGCCAGATGGGTGCAATCAGCGGAATATACGTTTTTGGAGGCGATCGGAAGGCCGTTTCAGCCGGCGCCGCTCTGTTCGGGCAGCTTAAAATCTATAACTTCCAGGGAACGGGTGAATGGACCGACGGCTCCGTTCATCTGGGCTGCGGCGTTGTCCATCATACCCCCGAATCGAGGCTGGAAGAGCTGCCGGGGGAGAACGAAGCGGGCAGCCTGATGCTTGCGGCCGACGCCATTATCGACAACCGCGCCGAATTGCTGGAGCTATTCGGGCTGGATGAGGCACAGGGCGTTGCCGACAGCGCGCTTATTCTGAAAGCGTATGAGAAATGGGGGCATACATGCCCGAACCATTTGATCGGCGACTATGCTTTCGCTGTGTGGGACAAGGAACAGCGGGAGCTGTTTCTGGCCCGCGACGCCATGGGTTCGAGAACTCTCTACTATACCCGATGCGCGGATTATTTCGCTTTTTGCACGGTTGAGAAGCCCTTGGCTGCGCTGCGCGGCGAGGAGGCGGAGCTGAATGAGAAGTGGATCGCGGATTTTCTGTCGATCGACGGCATCCAGCATGAGACGGACCCCGAAGAAACCGTGTACCGGGACATTTACCAGCTTCCGCCAGCCTACACGGTCGTTGTCCGGCCGGGGGAGTTTCGGAAGAACCAATACTGGAATCCGATGAAGGATATCAAGCCGGTCAGCTTCGCTACGGATGAAGAGTACGTAGAGGCCTTCAACCGGGTCTTCAGTGAGGCGGTAGCCTGCCGCCTGCGCAGTTCCGGCGAGACGGGCATCTTCCTCAGCGGCGGAATGGATTCCGGTTCCATCGCCTGTGTTGCGGCCCCCCTGCTTGAGTCGCAGGGCAGGAAGCTGCACGGCTTCACTTCTGTTCCTGTGCCGGACTTTGACAAGAAGCCGCTGCGCATGCGGGTCTATAACGAAGCGCCGGAGGTGGATTTGATCGCCAGGGCTTATCCCAACGTGGAGATTACGTACAGCAGCTTCGCGGAGAAGAACTGCGCAACCGACATCGATGAGCTTGTCCGCATTTTCGAACAGCCCTATAAGGTTTTCCGGAACATGACCTGGTATCATTCCTTCCTGAAGCTGGCCGCAGAGCGTAACTGTACGGTGATGCTGAACGGGCAGAGCGGGAACAACACGATCTCGTACGGGAATTTTGCCGTTCATTTGATGACGCTGTGGAGGAGGGGGAGGGTATTCTCGGCTGCCAGAGAACTGCTCGGCTTCAGCCGTCTCGTGAACGAGCCCGTCTCCAAAGTGTTCAAAAGCGCGATTCCGGTCTTAACCCCTCACCGCCTGAAACTGTGGCGCAGCCGCAAGCAGCTTCGCGGCTTCGACCGTCTCCGGGGCGTGCCGGTCAACCGCTCATTGGCCCGCAAGTGGGAGGTAGAGAACAGACTCGATGCTATCGGAGTCAATGTAGCGGTTCAGCATTATCCCGACTATCGGGAGGATTTGAAATTCAGAACGAGCCCGCTCCCGCTTGTGCATATCGGCGCGGTGGAGACGAAGCTGTCTCTCGCGAACGGCATTACGATCCGCGATCCGTCCAGAGACCGGCGCGTCTTTGAATTCTGCATGGCGATCCCGTCCGGCCAGTTCGTGCGCCATGGCCAGGAGAGATATTTGCTCCGCCGGGCCATGAAGGGCATACTGCCTGATCCGATTCGCCTGAATATCATCACAAAGGGCCTTCAGAGCGCCGACTGGATACACCGGCTTGCTCCGGACTGGCCGGGCATTCTGGCGGAAGCCCGCAAGCTTTTGGACAGAGAGGACAGTGAGCGCTACCTCGAGACCAGGCAGCTGAGTGCGCTTCTGGATGAAGTCAGCGAGGATATAGCCGAAGTGGAGGAGGATCAGGTGACCTATATTTTGACTGCCGTGATTTTCATCCGGTTTGTCGACAGTTATAAGCGGGAGCGCATGGCCCGGCAGACGAAACACTACATTCCCAGCTGAGGTGGTAGACATGAACGACCGCAATTCGGATGTTCAGAACCTGGAATTTCAATATAAAGCCTTCGGATGCAATATCGCTTCTTCCTTTCATCTGGATGGGCTGCTTCCTGCGGACGGAGCACCGGACGTATGGATTCGGGAAGGGAAAGTTCCTGTCCAGATTCCCGGCCCGGAGAATGCCCATGCCTATACCATGGTCGGCGGGGATGGCTTCGCCTTTCGCGTGCAGGATATCGGCAGCTTTCTGGTAACGGGAGGACGGGAGATCATCGCGGAGCCAAGCGAAGCCTGTGAGCCGGAAGCCCATACGCTGTTCATTCTCGGAACCTGCATGGGCGCGCTGCTCATGCAGCGGGGACTGCTTCCCATTCACGGCAGTGCTATGGAGCTGGAGGGGCGGCATATTATTATTACGGGCCTCTCAGGAGCGGGGAAGTCCACGCTGGCCGCAGCGCTGAACAAACGGGGCAGCGCCTTTCTCTCCGATGATGTGGCAGCACTGCGGGAGGATGCGGATGGCGCATTCCGGATTCTCCCGGCATTTCCCCGTCAGAAGCTGTGGCGGGATACGGCGGAACGGATCTTCGGCGGCGTCGGGGACTTCAGCCGGATTCCGGGAATCCGGGATAAATACCATGTGCCGATGGAAGGCGGCTTCATCAAGACTCCCCAGAAGCTGGCCGCCCTGTTTGAGCTGACGACCTCTCCGGGTAATGAAGTTAGGATTTCGGAGATGAAGGGTCCGGACAAACTGATGACTGTCATGCGCAATGTGTACCGGCCGGAGCTGATCGAATTCATGGGCAAGCGGCAGGAGCATTTCATGCGCTGCTCCCGGCTTGGCGCACAGCTTCCTGTATTTTATCTCGAACGTCCGGAGAAGGGCTTCTCGGTTGACAAGCAAATACAAGCCATGACTCAAAGATTGAGAGAAATTCGGTATTGACGTGAAGATTGGGAAATAGAAAAAGGAAACAGAAAAGACAGAATTAGAGAAATTTTGTTCTCTATAACGATCGATTTTCTTGATTTCTTCCAGAATATCGTGTATCCTTATTTACAAATATTGCCCACACGTCAACGTGAAAAGAGCAAGGGCGATGGTCAATGTTTTATATTATCAGGAGGTGGAATACATGAAAGTTTGGGAAAAACCGGAATTGAAAGAACTGAAGGTCAGCGGAACGGAATACGGAACTCAATTGAAGACGGTTCCTGATGCAAGCTACAGCGACGGTAAGCATACCTGGTATTCCTTCTCTTAAGTCAAGTTTCAAGTTCATTCATCGGACAGAAGAGCCCCCGGCGGTTTCGCCCGGGGCTTTTGAAATGCGGCAGGCCGGGCATTTCGGCATCGTTCCTTCGGGGGCGGCGGAATGCCCGGCCTTTCTCATGCCGGAGAATCAACGGGATCGCTTGTTGGGGAGAAACAACTTGGACGTATGCTCCCGGCTGCGGCCTCTGCCCTTGCCTACTCGCTGCGGACAGCCAGCTCCTTCTGCTCCCGGTACAGCCTGCCTTCGGACAATCTGTAAATGTGGTCGCATACATCGAAGACAGACAGCCGGTGGGTGATGGCGATGCAGGTACGGCGCGGCTGGAAGCTTCGTATGTTCTGGAGAACCGCCCATTCCGTGTCCATGTCGAGCGCCGAGGTCGCTTCGTCCAGCAGCAGAATCGGCGCGGGCCGCAGCAGTGCGCGGGCGATGGCGATGCGCTGGGCCTGGCCTTCGGACAGCCCTGAGCCATGCTCGCCGATCACGGTATGGATGCCTTCCGGCAGCTTCTCTACGAAGCTCCGGGCGCAGGCGGCTTCCAGCGCGGCGTGCATCTCCTTCTCGGTAGCGGAAGGATGGCCGATCTTCAGATTATCCGCGATTGTGCCGGAGAACAACGTGTTCCCCTGGGGGACATAGGAGAAATAGGGCCGGGTGTCGGCTGACAGCGCAATGCGCTCCCGGCCAAGGGCGGTAAGGGAGATGTCGCCGTGATGCGGCTTGATCAGCGCGAGCAGCAGGCGCAGCAGCGTTGTCTTGCCCTCGCCGGAGGTTCCGATCAGGGCGATCAGCTCGCCGGGCTGGATGCTCAGCGAGACATCGGTCAGAATCGGCTTGCCCGGCTCATAGCTATAGGCCACATGATCCAGCCGCAGTCCGGCTGTCCGGTCTGCGGGCATGGGCGGAATGTCCTTCTTGTTCTCCGGCGTCAGCTGCTGGAAGACGATCAGGCGCTCGGCCGAGGTCACCATGGCGATCAGGATCGGGAAGGAGCGGGCCAGCCCTTCCAGCGGCCCTTGAATTTGCCCCACCAGCTGGAGGAAGGCGGTGAACATGCCGAAGCTGGCCGCACCGGTGGAGATGCGGTAGGCTCCCCAGATGAAGGCGAGAAAGAACCCGAGCCGGTAGCCGGTGCCCATCGTCAGATCGGCGGCGACGTTGAAGCGGGTGCGCTTCAGCACCCAGAACAGCCGGTTCTGCTGGGCGCCCCGGACCTTTTGCAGGCTGTCGTCTTCATGCTCGAAGGTTTTGACGATCAGAAAGTTCTGGATGCACTCATGAAGCAGCGAACGGTAACGGCTCTCTGCGGCCTGAATCTGGTGCTGCATCTTCTTCAGCTTCCTTCCGATGAACCAGCTGATCACCACGGAGACGGGACCGAGCAGGAAGGCGAAGAGCGCCAGCGTTTTGTCAAAATACAGAAGGGTCAAGAACGCCGCGGCGAACTGGACGACGAGCGAGAGGATGCCGGGAAGCGTGGCGATCAGCCCGTCGGTTACGCTGGTGACATCGCTGGTGAGATGGGTCAGCAGGTCGCCGCTGTGATACCGTCCCACCGCTTTCCACTCCGTCTTGTACAGACGGTCCATAAAATTCCGTTGAAGATCGTTGTTCATGGCCTCCTTCAGCTTGACGGTTCGCAGGGTAAGGAGGGATGACAGCACGAGCTGGGCGATCATGATCAGGGCAAACACGACAGCGTACAGCGCACTCTGCCTCAGGCTGTCGTTGACCGCATGGTCGATGACCTGCTTGGAGACGATGGCCTGTGAAGCGCCACTCAGCGATAGAATGACGTTCAGCAGAATGATGACGGTGAGCGCGCCCCATTTTCCCTTCATACAGAGTTTAAGCCAGGATATCACTTCGGTATTGAAGAGGCTCTTCAGCTTGTTCATCCGGGTCGTCTCCGATCTATAAATGGGTACAAAATAAAGCCGTCTTTAGAGGCGAACCTGCGTAAGACGGCTTTGGATGTTGGTTTCTGAGCGGCGGGAGACGGGGAGCGTCAAGCTCAGCGCCGTTCCATCTTCCACTTGTTGTATTCCAGAAAATCGCGGAACTCCCGCTTGCTGATCCCCGACCGCATCGCTTCCTGAACGAGTTCATCCCATTCCTGGTCGGTTTGCTCCGCGCTGCCCCTGCGCTGCTCCGGCTGAAGAAATTCCTCCACCGGAATGCCGAGAACGGCTCCAACCTTCTCCAGGAATTGAATGGAGGGGTTCTGCTGAATGCCCCGTTCAATCGAGCTCAGGTATGATTTGGCTACTCCGGCCCGTTCGGACAGCTCGGTCAGGGAGTAGTTTTTCTTTTTGCGAAGCTGTTGTATCTTTTTACCAATCATAGCTAACCTCCGTCGCAACCGGACAAGCAAGCAGCTTGGCGCTTACCGGTTATTCAAAGCGGATTTGGCGAATTTGTCGACCGTGACGAAGCGGTCCATGACTTCAGCGCCGGAAATATAATAGGGGCCGCTGCGCAGCCAGGCATGCGCAATCAGCTTCCCTTCTTCGTCCTTGCCCGTTCCCAGGTAAAGCGTGCTGTCGATCCCGCGGCGTTCCAGCATTTTCATACCGGCGATGGCTCTGACCAGACATTTGCTCTGCCAGGGCGTATATCTGCTGATGGTATTGATGGAATTGGCAATGTGATTCAGAAAAGCGAGCTGCTTCGGATCGGCCTGTATCGCCGTTTCCTCTCCGCGTCTGCCCAGCTGAGGGGCTACTCTGGAGAATTTGTAGTAGAGCAGTGTACGCGCCCAGCCGAGCAGCACAAAAGCTTCTATATAGAAGCGAAGTGTCGTTCTATCGAGGCCGGCCAGACGTCTGATTTTTCTGAACATGTTATTTTTCTCCGGCTATGCGTATCAAATCTTCCTGCAGAAGGTTCTGTAGGAAAGGAATGACGTCCTGTTCGCAGATTTCCAGGTCGATTTCGTAGCTCTTGCGAAGCTCATCGACGATCTCTCTGACGGAACGCGGGGTTCCGACCAGCTCCCAAATATCCCCTCCAACCTGTCCCAGGTTGAAATATTTGCCCTGCTCGATGCTCAGCATGACCTTCTCCCCGTCCATATCGCTGACGATATTGCCCTCGCATTGAATCAGGACAGTGTCCATGGATAAACTCTTGGTCTTCATTCGTTAATCCACTCCTTAACTAGGGATAGGTAATCCTGCAATCGGGCAAAGAACAGCGGAGCAACATATGTTCTTAATAAAGAACAACAATGATAAGTATAAATTAACATTCTGAAAAATGATTGTCAACCGCCCAAGGACACCGCAGGCATTCGACTTTGGGATATTGACCTGGAAATCCAGATATGGTATATAAAAGTAGGGATTAGCACTCAGTGACGCTGAGTGCTAATTATATGCGATATACGAAAATGAATGATTGATTGGGAAGGAGACTATTCATGGCCAAGAAAGAATTTCAGGCCGAATCCAAACGGCTGCTGGAGATGATGATCAACTCCATCTACACCCAGCGTGAAATTTTCCTGCGCGAACTGATTTCCAATTCCAGCGACGCCATCGACAAGATCTATTACAAGGCGCTGACCGACGATTCGCTGACGTTTAACAAAGAGGATTACTTCATTAAGATTACCGTCGATAAGGAGAACCGTACCCTGACGATAACCGATACGGGCATCGGCATGACTCAGGAAGAGCTGGAGAACAATCTCGGCGTAATCGCCAAGAGCGGCTCGCTAGCCTTCAAGAAGGATAATGAGGCGAAGGACGGGCACAACATTATCGGCCAGTTCGGCGTCGGCTTCTACTCCGCCTTCATGGTAGCGGATACGGTGACCGTCATCAGCCGCGCGCTCGGCAGCGACACCGCCTTCAAATGGGAGTCCGAAGGAGCCGACGGCTATACGATCGAGCCTACGGATAAGGATGCTGTGGGCAGCGATATTATCCTCAAAATCAAAGCCAACACGGAAGAGGACAGCTACGACGAATTCCTCGAGGAATACCGTCTGCGTTCCATCGTCAAGAAATACTCCGACTTCATCCGCTATCCGATCAAGATGGATGTAACACGGAGCATCCCGAAGGAAGGCGCCGAGAACGAATACGAAGAGGTCCAGGAAGAGCAGACCGTCAACAGCATGGTTCCGATCTGGCGCAAGAACAAGAGCGAGCTTACAGATGAAGACTACGAGAACTTCTACCAGGAGAAGCGGTACGGCTTCGACAAGCCTCTGAAGCATATTCATATCAGCGCGGACGGCGCGGTTGTCTACAACGCGATTCTGTTCATTCCGGAGAATACGCCTTTCGATTACTATACGAAGGAATATGAGAAAGGCCTGGAGCTGTACTCGAACGGCGTTCTGATCATGAACAAATGCGGCGATCTGCTGCCCGACTATTTCAGCTTCGTCAAGGGCATGGTTGATTCAGAGGACCTGTCGCTGAACATTTCCCGCGAGCTGCTTCAGCATGACCGCCAGCT
This sequence comes from Paenibacillus sinensis, assembly GCF_019904155.1. GTDB lineage: Bacteria > Bacillota > Bacilli > Paenibacillales > Paenibacillaceae > Paenibacillus_AQ > Paenibacillus_AQ sinensis. Next base: position 16,556 of record NZ_JAHCMB010000210.1, on the reverse strand, counting down.
GAGCCTGATCGCCAAGAACATCAAGAACAAGATCAAGGGCGCGCTGCAGACGATGCTGAAGGACGAGCGCGAGAAATACGAAACGTTCTACCAAGCCTTCGGACGCGGCTTGAAGTTCGGCGTCTACAATAATTATGGTGTGGACAAGGATACGCTCCAGGACCTGCTGCTGTTCCACTCCTCGAAGGAGAAGAAGCTGGTCAGTCTGGATCAATATGTCTCCGGAATGCCGGAGGACCAGAAGTATATTTACTATGCTTCCGGCGAATCCATCGAACGGATCGAGAAGCTGCCGCAGACAGAGCTTGTGGCCGACAAGGGCTATGAGATCCTGTACTTCACCGACGATATCGACGAGTTCGCGATCAAGATGCTGATGAGCTACAAGGACAAGGAATTCCGTTCCGTATCCGGCGGCGACCTCGGCATCGACCTGGACGAAGAGACGAAGGAAGCGGAGAACGCGGACACCGAGAACAAGGACCTGTTCGAGTCGATGAAGGATATTCTCGGCGGCAAGGTCAAGAGCGTCAAGGCGTCCAAGCGCCTGAAGTCCCATCCGGTATGTCTGTCCGCAGAGGGTGATCTGTCGATCGAGATGGAGAAGACGCTGCGCGCGATGCCGAACGGCGGCGATGTCCAGGCCGAGAAGGTGCTGGAAATCAACGTGAATCACGAGGTCTTCGGTTCGCTCAAGAACGCGGCGGAGAACGACAAGGAGAAGCTCGCGCTGTACACGAATCTGCTGTACAACCAGGCGCTGCTGATCGAAGGTCTGCCGGTCGGCGACCCTGTAGAATTCACGAATGATATCTGCAAGATCATGGTGTGAAATCTCATGGTGTAAAATAGTAAATCCCGCTGCCGGCATAACGCCCGGGCGGGATTTTTTCATATATCAAGAATGAAACATCTGCGGAGTGGGCCTTCACAGTGAATGTAAGCAATTGACAAAAAACGGATTCCGGTGGTACGCTCTCTTCAAACTTGAGGCTGACGGGTAATCATTGTTTGAGAACGATCTTATGAATATGCTGTACCCGATGAAGGAGAGAGCCCATGACTGAGCGTTACGCCTTGAATCAGGAGGGAATATCCGGGGAGCTGAAGCTTCTGTTGAAGCTGCTGCAATCGGACGCGGCACCCGAGGACAAAGGGGATGAACTGGAGGTGCCAGCCAGCATGGACTGGAAGTTATTTGTCCGGCTTGCCGTGCATCACCGGGTCTTTCCATATATCTACCCGAGAATCAGCCGCCTCGGACCGGGAGTTCCGCCCGAAGTCGTCCAGGTGCTGCAGACGGAATACCGCCGCAACACCGTCCAGATGCTCCAGCTCTGCGCGGAGATGAGGAAACTGGCGGATGAGCTTGCGGCAGAGGATATCCGTGCGATCTTCCTGAAAGGCCCCGTTCTGGCCCAGGAGCTCTACGGCGACCTCTCGCTGCGCACGTCACGGGACCTCGACTTCGTTGTGCCGATCACTGGGCTGGAGAAGGCGGAAGCGCTGCTGGTCGCTCAGGGCTACGTCAAGGAAGAAGAATTCGAATCGATCATGGGGGACTGGAAATGGAGGCAGCATCACATGACCTTCCATCATCCTGTACGGATGCTGACGGCCGAGGTCCATTGGCGGATGAATCCGGCCCCTTCGAAAGAGCCGGGCTTCGACGAGCTGTGGAAGCGCCGGAGAACGAGCGGTCCGATGGGGCGGAATGTCCACTTTCTCGGCGATGAGGATTTATTCATGTATTTGGCGGCGCACGGGGCGCGGCATGGCTGGTCAAGGCTGAGATGGCTGCTCGACATCAGGCAGATGCTCCTTCGCGCGCCCGATGCCGGACGATTGGTCGGGCTGCTCCGGCGTTATCATTACAGCGATGTGGGAGGCCAGACGCTGATTCTTGCGGCTGGGCTGCTGAACGTCCCGGTTGACGCGGGCTTCGCGGTCCTGACGCAGCGGCCGAAGGCGGTCCTGCTGGCGAACCTGGCCATGTTCTATATCGTGCGGACCGTCAATCTCCATCATCCGCCGCTTCCGCCCGACGTGGACAGGCATTACAGGCATTACCAGCCCGCCATTCTGCCTTTCAGGCAGCGGGTGGTCTATGCCCTCGGCTTTCTGCATCCCTATGCCGCCGATGCCAAGACCCTTCCGCTGCCGCATAGTCTGTATTTCTTGTATTTTCCTCTGCGCCCGTTCCTGTGGGCATGGCGGAAGGCGACTGACCGGCAGGAAGAGGCTCCGGCCGGCAGCGAGCAGCAGCCAAAGAAGCATACGGTATGAAGACAGGCCGTCATCCGGGCGGACCTTTCGCTTCTTCATGATTAAGCCCGATTCAGCCGGTTCACGGCCGGATCGGGCTTTTTTCGCGTTTCCGCTCATCGTGCGTTTCCGCTCATCTTGCGCATTCGCACATCAAGCGATCCCGTTCATTTCGCGTTTCCGTCCATCGTGGCCGCCCGGGATGTCTGTTTCCTACATCCCGGGACCTAGGGCAAAATCGGTTCAAGGACCGTCCCTGTTCCGTTGAAGCCTAGCATATAATGGATCTGTGTCAAGAGAAACGGAGCTTGGGAGGGATACCGTTTGACGGTGCTTGAAGTCAATCAATTAAAGAAGACATTCGGTGAAGTGCGTGCGGTTGAGGATATCAGCTTCACAGTGAACCGGGGGGAAGTCTTCACCATTATCGGTCCGAACGGGGCGGGCAAGACAACGACGCTGGAGATGATCGAGGGTCTTATGCCTCCCGATTCGGGAACCATTACCGTATCGGGGTTGTCCTGGAGCCGGAATGCCGGCGAGATCAAGACGAAGATCGGCGTACAGCCGCAGTCGAGCGCGCTGTTCGATCTGCTGACAGCGGAAGAGAATCTGGATCTGTTCGCGTCATTCTATCCGCGCAGCAAGCCGGTTGAAGAGGTGCTTGGCATGATCAATCTGACCGAACACCGGAACAAGCGGGTCAAATCGATGTCCGGCGGCCAGCGGCAGCGGCTGGCGATCGGTCTTGCGATGATCAACGATCCGGAGATCATCTTTCTGGACGAGCCGACAACCGGGCTGGACCCCCAGGCCCGGCGGAACATCTGGGATATTGTGCTCCAGCTGAAGGAGATCGGGAAGACTGTTATTTTGACGACTCATTATATGGAGGAAGCGGAGAAGCTCAGCGACCGCGTCTGCATCGTGGATTCCGGGAGGGTTGTCACGCTGGACACCCCGGCGGCGCTGATCGGACGGCTCACCCGGGAGCGGGAGGTGCGCCTCAGCTTTCTGGAGGGGGCGGAGGCCGCTACACGGACGGAGGAAGCGCTTCGAGGCATACCGGAGATTCTCCGGATGGAACGGGAAGATGAGAAGCTGACCCTGTGGTCGCCGGAGCCGGAACAGGCGCTGTACGTATTGCTCGGCTTCACGAAGGAGCAAGGCTATCGGACCCAGCATGTATCGATTCGGGAAATGAGCCTGGAGGACGTATTCATCGCCTTCACGGGCAAGGAATGGAGGGACTGACCGATGAGTACAGGCACACAGTTATGGAAGCTGTTCATCGCCCAGCTCAAAACGATGTTCCGCGAGAAGGCCGTCTGGTTCTGGAATCTGTTCTTTCCGGTCATTCTGATGGTGCTGTTCATGGTGATCTTCGGGGCCGGAAGCAGCAGTGATTTCAAGGCCAAGGTCGCGCTTGTGAATCCCGCGGGGAGCGCCGGAGAATCCTTGGCTGCCGGACTTAAGCAAATCCCGGTATTCGAATGGAAATCCACCGACCCGGTAAGCGCGGCTCAAGCCGATGAATGGGTGAAGAAGAAGGATGTTGACGCGGCCATTATTCTTCCGGAGAGCGGGACCGGGGACATCAAGCTGGTGGTGAACGCCGAGAATGCAAGCGGTGCGACGACCCAGGCGATCCGCGGCATCCTGGACCAATATACGACAAGCGCCAGCTTTAAGGCGGCCGGCGTGGAACCGGCCTATCATCTGCAGACCTCTTCCGTGACGAGCGCGGACCGCGAGCTTGGGAGCGCCGATTTCCTGCTGACGGGAATGATCGCTCTTTCGGTGGCCCAAGCCGGCTTGTTCGGCATGGTGGATATGGTGGAAATCCGCAGGTCCGGCCTGCTGAAGCGTCTGCGCATGACGCCTCTGCGGATGGGACTGTACGGAATGGGAGGCATGCTGGTCCGCTTCGTTCTCAGCCTTGTGCAGATCGTGCTGCTGACGGCAATCGGCGTGTACGGATTTGGCGCCAGTCTCGAAATCAGCATTCCGGTGCTCATCATCGCCTTCTTCATCGGCGTTCTGGCGTTCAACGCAATCGGCTATCTGATTTCTTCCTTCAGCAAATCGATCGAATCCTATATGGGCGTTGCGAACCTGACGAGCTTCCTGATGATGTTCATCAGCGGCGTCTTCTTCGCCACGAGCAGTCTGCCGGATTGGCTTAAGCCGGTGACCCGCTTTATTCCGCTGACATACTTCGTCGAAGGCATGCGGGACGGCATGGTGTACGGCTCGGGCATTACCAGCCCGGACTTCTGGAGCGGCATCGGGATTCTCGCGCTCTGGGGTGCCGTGGCCTTTGCGATAGGCGCCATGATCTACCGGAAGGGGAAAGTTGAGGTGCGCTAGAGCTATTAAGCCCGTCAGTCCATTAGCTTTACTTAAGCGGGGATAACCAAATGCATACCATGGTCGGTCCAACAGCCCGGAATGAGTTCCGGGCTGTTTGTGTTGGACGGCATCCGGTGATGCCCGCGTGAGGGGATGCGGCGGCTGCCTATCTGTCGCCCCGTTGCACCCCGCAGATTTTCTCGCGCAAACTGCGCTAATCGTCCTGCGTGAGAGGTGGATACGTGCTGTCGCCCGTTTGTCGCCCTGCTGCCATCCCGCTGATTGTCTCGCGTCCACCGCGTTGATTGTTCCGCGTCAATCACCCCGCGAGAGAGATACGGCTGCTGCCCCGCTGTCGCCCCGTTGCCACAGCACTAATCACCCCGCGTAAGAGGACATGATCTGCTACCCCGCTGTCGCCTTGTTGCGACCCGCTAGTCCCCCGCTGTCGCTCCATTTCTGCCCCGATCCGCAAGGCAAAGCTCGTCTTACTTTTTACGAAAAGAAACCCTTTATTTTACATGGCGCGCACTATCCGGGTTTATGCTTGCTGTAATTTGAATCAGGCCGCTCCTTGGCGGCCGTACAGGAGGACGTAGAAGAGATGAAGAGAGTCCGGAGAAGAATCAGGTACGCTGTACCGGCGGCCCTCTGTTGTATCCTGCTTCTGCTAGCAGGGGCGCAGACGACATCGGCTCACGGGAACAACAGCGTGGCTTATTCGGACCTTTCGGCTGACGGAAGCCGGATTATCTATGTGCTGCAGATTGATATGTACGATCTGCGGGCTGCGGCCGATCCAAGCGATCCGGATATAGGGCTGTCAACAGCCGATGTGCTGGATCGCTTTGTTAACGGGAAGCGGGAGGCTGTAGCCGATTATATGCTGTCGCACCTGGAGCTGCGGGCGGACGGGCTCCTGCTGACAGGCAGGCTGGACAGCCTGAAGGTCATCCAGAAGGAGGGGGAGCCGCAGCCCTTCGCCGAAGCGGTGCTGGACTACCCGTTTCATGGCACTCCCCAGGAGCTGAATTTGCGCTATAACCTGATCTTTGAGAGCGATCAGTGGCATGTCAATTATGTCACCATGCAGTTTGGAAGCCTGCATAAGGAAGGCGTTATCGTCAATGAGCTGAAGGAGCTTCATGCCGGGAGTCTGACGCCTGCATCGGCGGCTGTCCATTACGGGATATTCGGCATAACCAATCTCCTGCAGAGCTGGATCCCGCTCCTGCTTCTCGGCATTCTGCTGACCGGAGCCCGGTCGATCGCGAGAAGGCTTGCGGCAGCCGGTGCATTCGCCGCAGGACTTGTTGCCGCGCTTGTACTAACGGCACTTCATGCCGTCAGCCTGCCGGCTCACACCGCAGGGGCGCTGCTGTCCTTGAGCCTGCTCGGCGGCGCGTTGTTCCTGCTGATCGAGCGGGGCCGGGATATCTACCTGCCGTACTCAGCCGCGCTGTTCGGCCTGATTAACGGCCTTGGGCTGTCCGCCTCGCTGTCCGGGCTTCAGGCGGCCCGCCCTGTCGAGACCGCGGCCTGGGCCGGATTCGGCGCCGGGGCGGCCGCTGCGCTCCTCGCCGCCGCCGCTGTTCTATGCCTGCTGCTGTATCCTTTGCGCAGGTTTGGACGGCCGCTGCCCGCGGTTCAGGCAGCGGCCGGGTTGATCGGATTGATTTGCATATTTATACAAAGATGATGTTTTTCTCCATTTCCGATAACAATTCCGACCTATATTGGTACAAGCATGACCAATTTGAGTTAAGGGGTGTTGGAATGTTGAAGAAGTTCAGTCAGAACCGGCGGCGGCTGTACACAGCCTCCGTCATAGGCTTGTCCGCGCTGCTGGTCCTGAGCGTAATGCCCGCGAAGCTGCCAGGGCTTGGCTCCAAGATGAGTCCGGTAAGAACGGTTACGGCGGCGGTTCCTTATTCCGTGAAGGACATTGCGCTGAATCCGGGAGCTGACGAAACGCAGCTTAACTTGACCTGGTATTCTCCCGAGCAGCCCGTGGATACCGTCGTACAGATCGTCAAGAGATCGGATATGACTGGAAGCGTCTTTCCGACCGGGTCCAAGATTATGCAATTCAAGGGAGAGGCAGAACCGGCTGCCACGGTTACGGATGTCGTCTATTTCTCCAATAAGGTTAAGGTAACCGGACTTGCACCCACGACGCAGTATGTGTACCGGGTGGGGGATGGCCTTAGCGGTCATTGGAGTCCGAACTATGATTTTTCCACACAGGATCCGTACAATTACTCGCTGATGTTCGTTGGTGATCCGCAGATCGGTGCTTCCGGCTCGGTTACGAATGATACATACGGCTGGAACAACACGCTCAATCAGGCCGTAAGCAATTTTCCGGGCTTCAGCTTTATCATGTCGGCAGGGGACCAGGTGGAGCACAGTACTAACGAGACTGAATACGACGCTTTTGAAAGTCCGGATGTTCTGCGGAATCTGCCTGTTGCAACGGTAGTCGGCAATCATGACACCAACGTCAATTATGGTTATCATTTCAACGTCCCCAACGAATCGAAGCTCGGAGGCACCAATGCCAGCGGAGACTATTACTATACCTACGGCGATACCCTGTTCATGGTGCTGAACACCAATAATACGAACGGGGCCGAGCATGGCCAGTTCATGGAAGAGACCGTCGCCAAGGTTCCCAATACCAAATGGAGAATCGTAACGTTCCATCATGACATTTATGGAGCCGGACCGCACTCGACCGAAGTGAAAATTACCGGTCTCAGAGCAGACTTGTTCCCGTTCTTTGACAAGCTGGATGTGGACATGATCTTCATGGGCCATGACCATTCGTATGTCAGAACCTATGTCATGAACGGCGACAACGTCCAGGGCAGACAGCTTGTGGACAGCCTTGGACGCGATGTGAACCCTACAGGGAATACCTATGTGACCGCCAACTCGGCGAGCGGAAGCAAGTACTATGAGCTGATGGCTACGCCGGAGATTTATTCCGAGGTCAGAATGCAGCTGCACACGCCGACCTTCTCGACCATTAATGTTACGCCTAACAGTATCTCCGTCGACACCTATCGTTCGGATACGCTGGAGAAGCTCGATACCTACGGACTGGTCAAAGACGGCGAGCCGGTCAAGATTTACTCCGATCAGACCAAAGTAACCAGTCCTGACTCCACGATTGTATATGACTACGCGATCAAGAATGCCAATGCCGTGCAGAAGCTGGATACCTCCTTCACCTACGACACAAGCAAGCTTACCCTCAAAAAAGTAGAACTCGCGAACCCGGATACCGGCTCCTTCGATTACAAGGACGAGAACGGCAAAGTTACCGTTACGGCCGATCTGGCGCAGCCGATCCGGGCCGAGAAGTATGGAGACTATACGAATGCCCTCAAGCTGACGTTTGAGCTGGCAGACAAGACCCACTCCGGAACCGCAAGCGTTCAGTTGTCCAGCTCGCTGCTGACTACGCAGAACAAGCACCGTGCCCTCGAATCGCTTATTGAGAACCGGGCAGCCGAGGTTGCTGTGGAACTGCCTGCACCAACCGCATCGCCGAGTGTATCACCAAGCGCAACCCCAAGTGCGTCGCCTAGTGCGTCACCTAGCACTTCGCCTTCCCCAAGCCCGTCCGCTTCAGCAAGCAGCACGCCGGCTGCCGGGAATGGCAGCACCAGTACTCCTAAGCCAAGCTCGTCTCCTTCACCGTCGCCGAGCGCTGTTCCGTCTGCCAGCAGCACGCCGGCGCCTACGAGCCCGGCAGCGTCCAGCGGCACATCTGGTGGAAGCACGTCTGCGCCTGCTCGCGAGTTCAGAGACGTTCCGTCCGGATACTGGGCCGCTTCGGCTATTCAGGAACTGGTCGCGAAGCAGATTCTGACTGGTACGAGCAGTACGACGTTCGAACCGAAGCGCAATGTAACCCGGGCCGAGTTCACGGCCATGCTGGTCAGAGCTCTCGGACTGACCGAACAGGGTGAAGTTGCGTTCAAGGATGTGAAGAACGGAGACTGGTACGCAGACTCTGTGGCAGCGGCCGTGAAGGCGGGAATCGTTCAGGGAAACAGCGCTGCATCCTTCGGCGCCAAATCGAACATTACCCGTGAGGAAATGGTCACCATGCTGATGCGCGGCTACGCCAAGCTGCATGGCTCGGTGAGCGCCGCCCAATCGGCAGCCTTCAAGGATAGCGCCAGCATCTCGTCCTGGGCTCTGCCTTATGTGAAGCAGGCCTCGTCGCTTGGCCTTGTCGGCGGCCGCGGAGACAACACCTTCCAGCCGGCCGGTGTCACGACCCGGGCGGAGGCAGCTGTCGCCATTTACAATCTGCTTCATTCTTAATCGTACGGCAACACGTTCATACCTTTGATAGACCGGAATGCCGTGCTGAACAGCGGCATTCCGGTTCTACATATTCTACATATTCGGAACATTTCGGGGGATTCAAACGCTGCGCGTGCAATCGCCAGAGGAGGAACGTACATGACTCGGCTTAATGTTTGGGTGCGGTGCTGCTTGAGCTTCATATTTGCTGCGGCTTTGCTGTCAGCGGCCGGCAATACAGCGGAGGCGCATGCCTACAGCGCCGGCTATACAACGCTTGATTTGACTCAGTCGACTACGAAAATGACCTATTCGCTGGATCAGCTCTCCGTTATGGAGCTGACCGGAGGGGATACCGATAAAGACGGCAGTCTTAGTGCCGAAGAATTTGCCAAAGTCCGGGACAAGCTGCTGTCGATGCTGCGGGAGAATCTGACCCTTCAGTCTGGAGGGCAGGATTTTGCCTGGAGCCAGGTAGAGAGCCTGGAGCTAGTGCATCAGGCTGGCGGCTTGAAGATGGTGCTGCATGCTGATTATCCAGCGCTGCCTTCTTCCGCCGCTGTCTCGCTGACAGACCGGCTGTATATGAATTCAAGCGGCAGCAATTATGTGAATCTGCTTACGGTTCATGAAGGCGGGACCACCTTGACCGAGGCGTTGTCCGGACCGCATCGGACCTGGAATTTGGAAGCGGACGCCGATCGAGGAGCGGGTGATGGATCGGACGGGGCAAATGGATCGAATGGATCATCGTCTTCAGGAGAAGTATTGCAGGGCTGGGTTTCTTTTTTCAAGCTCGGCATGACTCATATCTTAACCGGCTACGATCATCTGCTGTTTCTGTTCTCCCTGCTCATTGCCAAGCAGAGGTTCAGCCAGTACGCGGCCATGATCACAGCATTCACCGTGGCGCACAGCATAACGCTGACGCTGACCGTTCTCGGAATCATCAATATGCCTTCCAGCATTGTAGAGCCGGCGATTGCGCTCAGCATCTGTTTTGTGGCGGTGGAAAATATGGTCCGGAAGGAAGTCAGCCGCCGATGGGTGCTGACCTTCGTCTTCGGCCTGATCCACGGAATGGGCTTCGCTGACATTCTGAAGGAAATGAATCTGCCAAAAAGCCAGCTGGCGGTCTCGCTGATCAGCTTCAACCTTGGCATCGAGGCTGTTCAGGTGGCGCTGCTCGCCGTACTCCTGCCGCTGCTCGTTCTGCTGCATCGCTGGCGGTTCTCCAGGGGAGCCGTGCTTGCGTGCTCCGGGCTGGCGCTCTTGCTGGGGGGAGTCTGGCTTATGCAGCGGCTGTTTTTCGTATAAACATCATGGGTTGGAGGGATTGCAATGTCCGGTCTCAAGAATAAGAACACCTTGCTGATGACGGCTCTGCTGCTTGTAATCGCTGTGGCGATTTATTTGTTCAATCAGGCGCCGGAGCCCAAATACAACGACCAGGGGACCACGTCTTCCCAGAAGTACGAGAAGGCCAAGGTGCTGAAGGTGATCCGCGAGGACCTGCAGCGGGATGAAGAACGCGGGGATTTGCTGCACGGCTCGCAGGAGCTGGAGCTAAAAATACTCACCGGCAAGCATAAAGGCGAAATTCACACCGTTACCAATAACGTGAGCGCCTATCTCAATGTGGTCGCCAAGCCGGACCAGACTCTGATCGTCAATATCGATTCGGCGGACCCCGAGCATTACCTGGTTAGTGTATACAGCTACTACCGGGCGCCTATTTTATATACGATGGTGCTGCTGCTCTTCGGTCTCCTGCTCTGGGTCGGTGGAAAAAAAGGGCTGAAATCCATCCTCGGCATCGCATTTACTTTCGCCTGCATCGTCTTTCTGTTCATCCCCATGCTGTATAGAGGCTATTCGCCGGTGCTGGCGTCCGTGTTAACGGCGGCCTTGATTACGGGAATCACACTGCTTCTGCTGAACGGCTGGAGCTCCAAGACCTCGGCGGCTATCGTCGGAACGGCCATCGGCGTGTTTTTGTCCGGCTCCATCGCCTATATTGCAGGGGAACTGCTGCATATCTCCGGCTACAACACCGATCAGGTCGAGGTGCTTGTCGTCGTGGCAGACCAGACCGGCATGCAGCTGAAAGGACTGCTGTTCGCCGGGATTCTGCTGTCCTGTCTGGGCGCCATTATGGATATGGGCATTACCATCGCCTCCGCCATCCATGAGCTGTATATCAAGAATCCGCTTCTCTCCAAAAAAGAGCTCTATAAATCCGGAATCAATATCGGACGCGATATTATGGGCACAATGGCGACTACCCTGCTTCTGGCTTTCACCGGCTCTGTTCTAGCTTCGCTGATGGTCCTTTACGCGGTCAAGCTTCCGTATACCCAGCTGTCCAATATGAGCATGGTGACGATTGAAGCCGCACAGGGCTTGGCGGGCTGCCTTGGCGTGGTGCTGACTGTGCCGATCGTATCCTTCATTTCGTCCCGGATGATACCGGGGCTGGAAAGCGGCTCCGCCGCCGGCCCGATTAATGAGGTGCTTCCTGAGCAGGATGCAACGGATCAAATAAATGCGCAAACAACGATCGCCAAATAATGCTTTGTTACGAATAAGTGATCGAAGGCACATCCTAAGGGTTGTGCTTTTTTTCTTGTGGCAAGTCCTCTTGTTAACTATCAATTGATCTATAATAAATGCAGCAGGATTACGGTTGGGAGGATTCATAATGGAGCATACAATCGAGAAAATTATTCAATTTCGTGATGAGAGAGACTGGAAACAATTTCACAACCCGAAGGACCTCGCGATTTCCTTGATGCTTGAAGCCGCCGAGCTGCTGGAGAATTTTCAGTGGAAGACCAGCGATCAGGCCATTGCCAAAAATATGACGAACATCGAGGATGAACTGGCTGACGTTCTGATATATGCAGTGCTGCTGGCAGATAATCTTGGCATCCCCATCGAGCGTACGATCCTGAACAAAATCGAGAAGAATGAGGCCAAGTATCCGGTTGACCGGTTTAAAGGATCGTCCCGGAAGTATAACGAAGCCGAGTAGTGGAGAGTGACAGACCGTGATTATTTATGAGGCAACCAAGGAAGAGTTTATGCATGATGTCACTGTGGACAGTATTGCCGTTAAAATTCATACGCAGTTTACTGAGAAAATCGGCGGCGTCTCCATAAGCGAAATCAATTCGTGGAACCATTCCATGAATTATATGTATAAGGTGCTCAATACAGACGAAATACCGGACGATGTGGGAATTGCAATCGAGTACAGGCTTCCGGCTAATACTAAAAGAATCGATTTTATGATAACTGGATTGGATGCATCCGATCGGTATTCGGTTGTCATCATCGAGTTGAAACAATGGTCGGCGTTGGACCTGCTGGACACTATGGATGGTTTGGTAGAGACTGTAATCAATAGGCACAGGGTCCGGCGTCCGCATCCTTCCTACCAGGCCTTATCATATGCCAGATTGATTGAGGATTATAACGAATCTGTTCAACTCGAAGACATTTCTCTATATCCATGTGCCTATTTGCATAATTATATCCAAAGGGATAATGACCCGCTTATCCATGATTCTTACCAAAATTACATCGTGGAGGCCCCCGTTTTCACCAAGGGAGACGCTCTTAAGCTGAGGGGCTTTATATCCACGTATATCAAAAAATCAGATCGAAAGAAATCGCTGTATTTGATTGAGCATGGAAAGATCAAGCCCTCCAAATCCTTGCAGGATGCCCTTGCGTCCATGCTGGAAGGTAATGAAGAGTTTATGATGATCGACGACCAGAAAGTGGTGTTTGAAACAGCTAAAGAACTGGCTGAAAAGAGCGCTACGGGAAAAAAGCAGGTGTTGATTGTAGAAGGAGGACCCGGAACAGGCAAATCCGTTGTTAGTATAAATCTGTTGGTCCACTTAACTTCCCGGGAACTTATATGTCAGTATGTAACCAAAAATAGTGCTCCGCGAGAAGTCTACATCAAGAAGCTCCAGCAAACTTACAAGAAAGCTTTCATTTCCAATTTGTTTAAAGGCTCTGGGGTATATTATGAAGCACTGCCTAACGAGTTTGATGCGTTGATTGTTGATGAAGCCCACCGACTTAATGAAAAGTCCGGACTCTTTCGAAACAAGGGAGAAAATCAGACCAAGGAGATTATACGAGCCGCTAAATTTTCGGTGTTCTTCATAGATGAATATCAGAGAGTATCTATGCAGGATGCAGGAAGCAGAGATGAGATTAAACATTTCGCAGAGCTGCACAATGCTGATGTCCACGAGCTTACGCTGTCCTCTCAATTTCGCTGCAACGGTTCCGACGGTTATTTGTCGTGGTTGGAGGATGTTCTTCAAATCCGGGAGACTGCTAATAAAGAAGGATTCGAATTGGATTATGATTTTCGTGTATTTGATAATCCTCATGAGCTTCGTGACGAGATATTCAAATCATATCAATAACAAAGCAAGAATGCTGGCGGGATACTGCTGGGATTGGAGAACGGAGGGAAAGAGCAATCCCGGGGTTCAGGATATTCAACTGGAGCGTTACAATTTTTTTATGAGCTGGAATTTGAACAACACGACGACATGGGCAATTGATCCGGATTCGGTCGAGCAGGTAGGTTGTATTCATACATCCCAGGGACTTGAGTTTGATTATGTCGGCGTTATTCTGGGCGAAGACATTCGATACGAGAAGGGACGGATTGTGACAGATCCCTTCAAACGTGCCAAAACCGATAAATCATTGTCGGGATTTAAGAAAAAATACAAGCAGAATCCTAATGAGGCAATGAATGAAGCGGGGCAAATTATCAAGAACACTTACCGTACGCTGATGACCCGAGGGATGAAGGGGTGTTATATTTTTTGCGTGGATGAGGGATTAAGGGAATACTTTACGGCTCGGATGAACAAATTGTCCGATTTAAATTATTCCGTATCCCCAAACGGCGATTGTACGGCGGCAGAAAGCTCTGAAAAGTATTAAGATTTTACCGGACATTGAGTTCTCCCTGCCACATGCGCTAAAATATCCCTATCACAAGCCGATAACAGAAGGGAATTTTGCCGTTTGAATACTGAAGAATCCAAAGTGGAACAGACCGGGGCCGAGGATGGACTTCCCGAGAATTATGCTGAACTCAAAAAGGCCGCAGGACGCTCCGCCGATTGGCGCGCACGCCTGGCTGCCGTGGAGGAACTAGGCAAGCATCCTCACAAGCAGGTGATCGACATCCTGAAGCGTCTGGCTGAGAATGATCCGGTCTACTCCGTTCAGGAAGCCGCTTACCGCAAGCTGCTTGCGTTCGGCGAGCAGGTGCAGGCTCCTTCAAAGGACAAGCCCGAGCTGTTCAAGGGCTTATCCAAGATTTTGCTCCGGATCAAGAAGAGTCTTCCCCGTGACCACTCCTACGAGGAGTTCAAAGAGAAGCTGAAGAAGATGAGAATCGACATCTATGACACTTATGAAGGCGATAAAGGCGCCGATTTTGACAAATGGCTGGAGAGTAAGTGGTCTTCGGTCAAATAGGAAAAGGAAACGTTCTGCCGCGCTTTCGGCCAAAGGAGGGATACCTGCGTGATCATCGTCAGCTCTTGCCTGGCCGGTGTGGAATGCCGCTATGACGGCTCGCATAATATTGTCGAGCGAATCCGGAGGCTGGCCCGTGATCAGAAGGCGGTGCTCGTCTGTCCGGAGGTGTTCGGCGGCTGTCCGACTCCCCGCGAGCCTGCCGAGATTGTAGGAGGGACCGGGGTAGATGTGCTCGAAGGCAATGCCAAGGTCATCGACCGCTCCGGACATGATGTGACGGAGGCTTTTGTCAGCGGCGCTTACCAGGCGCTGGAGACGGCCCGCATGCATGGCGCCAAGCTGATTGTGCTTAAGGAGAACAGTCCTTCCTGCGGCAGTAGCATGATTTATAACGGACAGTTCGAGGGAACCAAGATTTCCGGCGAAGGTGTAACGGCGGCACTCCTTAGACGGGAGGGTTTTACCGTTATTTCGGAGAACGAACTTGCTTCGGGGACATATGATTCCTGGCTGTAAGCCTGAACGACAACAGCAGACTCACAACACAAAAGCGCCCTGCCTTGTCAAAGGGGGGGCGTTTTTGCATATCTATCATGGATGGCGTTGTTCTATTTATTGGTGCTGTGCTGCTTGTTCTGCGTCTTGGTGCCGGGGCTGCCTTTGGCGCGGGCTCTGTTCTTTTCGGCTTTTTCCTGGTTCTCATTCAGCTTCTTCACGAATTCTCCGGTGCTGTCCATTATAGGCCTCCTTTTTTGGCAAAAGTTAAGCTTAATGTTACCTGATGTCCCTGTAACTATGTATGCGAAATGAGAGGAGGAGCGGAAAGATGGAGCTTGTCTTTGTATATGGAACGCTGCGTCAAGGAGAGAAATACCACAGCTTGCTCAAGAACAGCAGCCTTGTTGCTATGCTGGCCTGGTGGAGGGAGCTATTGTCGATACAGGGCTTGGATACCCCGCTCTGCTGGAGGTTAACGGCGGGATGGTTGCCGGAGAAGTCTATGAAGTGACGGATGAGGTCCTCGCTGCTCTGGATGAATTGGAGGATTATTACGGCCCAGGTGCGGACAACAATGAGTACGAGCGGGTCCGGACACAGGTTCAGACCGATCGCGGGCAGATTCCGGCTTGGATTTACGTGTACAGGCGGACTCATGCTTATCCTCTTATTTCCGGCGGAGACTGGAAGCTGTACAGATTGAGGAAGGAACAGGAACTGTACTATTTTGCCTATGGAAGCTGTATGGATATGGAACGTATTGAGCGGGCGGGGGGCGCCGGCTGGTTTCAGCCTGTAGAAGGCACGGCTCTGCTGCCAGGTTTTAGCCTGCAGTTTACGCTCCGGATGGCGGATGGCAGCCGGGCCGATATCGTAGAGGCGGGAGGAGCTGTCGAGGGCGTACTGTATCGTATCCCCGAAGAATGTCTGGAAGGATACTTGTATCAGAGAGAAGGTGTGGAAGAAGGGATTTATCGTCCGGTCGTTGTGCCTGTACAGATGGATGGCAGCATCGTCGATGCGGTGTGCTTTGTTGTGGCGGATAAAGAGGAAGAAATAGCGCCTCCAGCTCATTATATGAAAGAAATCCTCCGGGGAGCCCGGCATAAGGTCAGCGCGGAATACTATACGAGGCTTGCAGAACGTTTCTTCAAGGAGTTCGGTTATCGTCCGGATTGAACATTGCTGCTGTATTTTTTTTATTGTTCTAAAAAAGTTCTTGCTATCTGCTAGATTGATATGGTATATTCTAATTCCGGCCAAGAAACACGAGCTGCTGATTCAAAAAGAAATAAAAAAAGATTGCGTTGATCACTTGGTTGTGGTAAGATATAAGAGTTGCTGCTGAGGAACACAAGCGACACTGAAAGTCTTAAATGAAGCTTGATCTTTGAAAACTGAACAACGAGTGAGTATTAAATGAGAAGAAATTCTCGTCAGATTCAAAATGAGCAATCAGCTCTTTCTATACTTGTTTCGGAATGATCGGCTCAGCTGAGATCGACCCATTCCGGAACGGGCAACGCGACGAAGTCGCGTCTTTAATGGAGAGTTTGATCCTGGCTCAGGACGAACGCTGGCGGCGTGCC
>NZ_JAHCMB010000201.1 GCF_019904155.1 Paenibacillus sinensis | reverse complement strand
CGTTCCGTCTCCCAGTTGACCGCCGCCGTTGTAACCCCACGCCCATACACTGCCGTCACTCTTCAGCGCCAGGCTATGGCTGCCGCCTCCGGCGATTGCAGTGACTTCTGTCAGTCCAGTCACTTGTACTGGCACACTCCGCGAGGTGGCACTGTTGTCACCCAACTGACCGCTGCCGCCGTACCCCCACGCCCATACGCTGCCGTCACTCTTCAGCGCCAGGCTGTGACTCGTTCCTGCCGCGATAGATATTACTTNCGTTCCCCACGACCATACCGTGCCGTCGCTCTTCAGCGCCAGATTATGCCCGCTGCCCATTGCGATCGAAGTGATGTTGCTCAATCCCGATACCTGAGTTGATGTTGCAGTACTGCTCCATGCCCATACCGTGCCGTCGCTCTTCAGCGCCAAATTCTGCCCCGACCCTGCCGCGATCGCCACGATACCACTCAGACCGCTGACCGCGATCGGTACATTCCCATAGCCTGAGCCCCAGACCCATACACTGCCGTCACCTTTCAGTGCCAAGCTGTGGCTTGTCCCTGCC
>NZ_JAHCMB010000034.1 GCF_019904155.1 Paenibacillus sinensis | reverse complement strand
TTTGGAACCGCCGTATGCGGACCCGCATGTACGGTGGTGTGAGAGGACGGGGGCTTGCCGCCCCCTCCTACTCGATTCATAAACTGGATGTTGGGCAATCGGAAGAAGAACTTCAAGGGGAAGAAAATTTATTGACAACGCTATCAAAAACGAATAAAATGACTGTATAAAAACGATTACGCAAACGATTACTTGCTTAAAGAATAAGGATTTTGGCAATTGTGTTTTTTATTAAATAAGTTCACTTATTGTAAAATAATCAGAGCACATGTCAACTTTACCATTTGAGCAGGGGGAGCTTACAAAAATTATAAAAAATGCTCTTGTCTACCACGTAATCGATTACCTTGGAGATGGAGGAAAAAGTGCATGCTTGGGAAAATGAAAAAGAATTATGAATTGTATTTACTGATTTTAATCCCAATAGCCTATTTTGCAATTTTTAAATACTGGCCTATGTATGGGGTTCAAATCGCCTTTAAAGACTTTGTAGCTTCCAAAGGGGTTTGGGGCAGTGAGTGGGTAGGGCTGGAACATTTTCAACGTTTTTTTGAGTCGTATAACTTTAAACAAATCGTAGGAAATACTCTTTTACTAAGCTTGCTCAATTTAGCTATAGCTTTTCCATTTCCCATTATTGTAGCGATTATGCTGAATCAATTGAGACAGCAAAAGATGAAAAAGTTCATCCAAACAACGATTTACGCGCCGTATTTCATTTCAACTGTCGTATTGGTCGGTATGCTGTTCATCTTTCTGTCCCCTACCAGCGGCTTGATTAATCATATTGTAACCGCCTTCGGCGGCAATCCGATTATGTTTATGGGAGAGGAAAAATGGTTCAGGCCTCTGTACATATTCTCATCCGTATGGCAGGAAACCGGATTTGCGTCAGTTATATATCTGGCCGCCCTAGCAGGGATCGACCCCCATTTGCATGAAGCAGCGGTTATGGATGGTGCATCCAAATGGCATCGGATTCGGCATATTGATTTACCGGGTATTGCTCCTACTATTATTGTTTTGTTCATTATGGCTGTTGGCAATTTAATGAATGTTGGGTTTGAAAAGGCTTTCCTTATGCAGACTGATTTGAATGTCGCTACATCTGAGATTATTCCGACTTACGTATACAAGGTGGGGATTCAGCGAGCGGAATACAGCTTTTCGGCAGCGATCGGACTGTTTAACTCAGTGATAAACCTTATACTTCTGGTCATTGTAAATAAAACTACCAAGAAAATAAGCGGCAAGGGCTTGTTTTAGGAGCGAAGAACGTCTGTAAGAAGAAGGGGAGAAACCATGTTAAAGAGAAAAACGAAAGCTGATCTGACATTTGATATTATTAATTATTTGTTTCTAGGCTGCTTCACCTTAATGATTCTTTATCCCTTATATTTTATAGTGATCGCTTCTATAAGTGACCCAAACGCAATTTATTCCGGTGATGTATGGTTACTGCCGAAAAATATAACCTTTGATGGATATGAAAGGATTTTCAGCGACAGTTCAATATGGAATGGCTATAAGAACTCCATTCTCTACGCGGTGCTGAATGGATTTGTCAGTACAACTCTCGTCATTATGGCGGCTTATCCGCTTTCGAGGAAAGATTTTTATGGCAGAAATGTAATTATGACTTTTTTTATCATTACGATGTTCTTTAACGGCGGCATTATTCCTACTTATCTGGTTGTAAAAGATCTGCATTTGATGAACTCGATGTGGGCGGTCATTCTCCCTGGTGCAATGGATGCTTTCCTGATTATCATAGCAAAAACTTTTTTTGAGGAATTACCTGAAGAATTGAGAGAGGCAGCTGCCATTGATGGAGCAAGGAACCTCAGATACTTATGGAGTATTGTTCTTCCCTTATCTAAACCGATTATTGCAGTTCTTGTCCTCTTTGCAGTCGTGCGCCAATGGAACGGATTCTTCGATGCTCTAATTTATTTGAGCGATGGTAATAAGTTTCCGTTGCAACTGGTCCTTCGCAACATCCTGATCCAAAGCCAGCCATCTGGGAATATGCTTATGGATATTGACAACATGCTAGCCAAGCAGCGGGTAACGGAATTGATCAAGTTCGGAGTTATTATCGTTTCCGCAGTTCCGCTACTGGCCTTATACCCATTTCTGCAAAGGTATTTTGTTAAGGGGGTAATGGTGGGTTCGGTGAAAGGATAAGGCCTAGCTTGTCAGATAGTCGTTAAGGAGGTGTTGTGAAACTGGATTAGAATGGGACTGGTAAATCCCGAGTCAGGTTCAAGAGAGTATGATATGAGCAGATTTATCAGGGAGGTTAAGAAGGATGAACAAAAAAGCTGTGGGTCTTTTGGCAGTAATAATGGCCGTTTCCATGTTTGCAACGGCCTGTAACAGCAACAACAACAACAGCAACAATGGTAAGGCAGGTACGAATACAGAGAATAGTGGAAATCAAGCGGACGACAGTGCATCCATTCAGTTTCCACTGAAAGAAAAAACCACCTTAAAGGTGGTTGCCCGCAGAGCTCCGCTGGCTCCAAGCGATTATAACGAAATGACCATGGCCAAAAAACTTGAGGAAATGTCAAATGTTCATATCGATTGGAATACCATTGTTGAGACAGATTACAACGAGAAGAAGAATCTACTCATAGCAAGTGGCGACTTGCCTGAAATGTTCTTCGGAGCCGGGTTCACAGATACAGAGTTGATGAAATATGGTAAGGACGGCACTATTATACCTCTAAATGATTTGATTGACAAACACATGCCCAATTTGAAAGCGTTATTTGACAAAAGACCGGATATCAAAGCTGAGGTTACTGCCCCAGACGGCAATATTTATTCCCTTCCTGCGGGTGAGGAGCTAGGGACCGGTCAAGAGGAGATTGGTGCCAACCCTGATTTCCTCTATATAAATGAAGATTGGCTGAAAAAGCTAGGGTTATCAATGCCAACGACCCTTCAGGAATATCATGATGTATTGGTTGCCTTTAAAACCAAAGATCCGAATGGCAACGGTAAAGCAGATGAAATCCCGCTATCCTTCGTCAATGCATTCTGGACGGGTGATATCGGTTATCTTTTCGGGGCCTTCGGAGTACCAGACAAAACCTATCAACCTGCTAACAACGCATATGCTGAGCATTTGAATGTAGACAATGGCAAGGTTTCTTACGCAGCTATTCAAGATGGATATAAAAATGCTGTAAACGAGATTGCGAAATGGGTAAAAGAGGGGCTTGTTGATCCAGAATCCTTCACTCAAGAATACACGCAATATTATGCGAAAGGGAAGACAGAACCGGAAACCCTTGGCTCATTTCTCTGGTGGGATCATACGGACGTAGTAGGTCCTGAACGTGATAAACATTATCCTATCGTCCCCCCGTTTAAAAATATGGTTGTCAAATGGAACAATGGTTCCGCACTTTCTAGAGGAGGTTCGGTGATTACGAAAGCAGCAAAGAATCCAGCCTTGATTGCCGCATGGTTGGATTTGATATACAAACCGGAAACCACCGCGGAAGTCCGTTGGGGCCCTATTGGTGAATGGTTTGAGAAAACTGCCGATGGCAAACTGGTACAGAAGTCGGATATCAGCAATCCGGGTGAGTTCCGTCAAAAAGTATCACTAGGTGGAGGAGGTGTCTTCACTGGTGAAGACTTCCAAAACATTGCACCTCCGGAAGCACGGGCACAGCAAAGACTGGATGATATCAAAAATATTTTTGTACCTCAAATGCAGAAAGAGAAGTACCCGAATATCTTCTTTACAGAAGATGAGTTGAAGACTATTGAAAAGCTGAAACCGGAGATACAAACTTATACGAACTCCATGCGCGCCAAATTCATGCTGAAAGGGGTCACTGACTCCGAGTGGAGCGATTATCTGGCCTCCCTTAAAGATATGGGCTTGGACGATTTAATGAAGGTATACCAAGATGGATATGATCGTTATCTCGCAGCCCTAAAATAAACAGGAAAGGTAAGGCATGTAGCAAGCCTGGATGAGAGGCCTTCACTCAGGCTTGCTACATGTGTTTTCGGATTAGAAACGTATATATAAATGATAGACTAGGAGTGGAGAAACATATGGTTGATATTACAGCAATAGGAGAAGTACTAATAGATTTTACTCCAGCAGGATTGTCTGAGAAGGGGGAGCAGCTATTTGAATGCAATCCCGGCGGAGCCCCTGCGAATGTGGTTGTTGTGTTGTCCAAACTTGGGAAATCCACGGCATTTATCGGCAAAGTCGGTAACGATCAGTTTGGAGAATATCTTGCTCGGGTTTTGCATGAAAATGGTGTGAATACCAAGGGTTTGGTGAAGGAAAGCCATGCCAAGACAACGCTGGCTTTTGTCCATCTCAAAGAAGACGGTGACCGTTCATTCAGCTTCTACCGTAACCCTGGTGCCGATATGCTTTTAGGAATTGATGATATAGACCTGGAACAGATCAAAGGTACGAAAATCTTTCATTTCGGCTCCGTATCAATGACTCATGAGCCTTCTGCAAGTGCAACCCTAAAAGCGTGCATCCAGGCGAAAGAGAATGGAGCTCTGATTTCATTTGACCCCAATCTGAGACCTGCGCTTTGGCAGGATTTGGAGCAGGCGAAAATCAAGATTAAAGAAGGGCTTGTTCTTGCGGATATTGTCAAAGTTTCCGAAGAGGAACTTCAGTTTATTACAGGACTTACTGATTTGGAAGAGGGAACCCGTCAAATTCAAACCCAATTCCAGGTGAAGGTGATCCTGGTGACCAAGGCAGAAAAAGGTTGCTTTGTTCGGTTTGGACCCGGCTCCAGATGGGCGGATGTTCCCGGTTACAAAGTAGATACCGTGGACACCACCGGAGCGGGAGATGCGTTCCTTGGCGGTTTCCTGTATCAGCTGCTCGAGAGAGGATGCTGTATTGAACAGGTCAGAGATCAGGACTGGATCCCCATTGTAAGCTTTGCTAATGCAGTGGGTGCTCTGACGACGACACGAAAAGGAGCCATACCGGCCATTCCAACCTTTAAGCAGGCTGCTACATTAGTTCAATCGACCGCCACGGATTACTCCAAAGAATCTTACAGACCCCAATTTCATTACTCTCCACCAGCTATGTGGCTGAACGATCCGAACGGAATGGTCTACTTTGAAGGAGAGTACCATTTGATGTACCAGTACCATCCCGAAAGCACCAAATGGGGTCCTATGCATTGGGGCCATGCTGTGAGCAAGGATTTGGTTAACTGGGAAACGCTTCCTATAGCCTTGGCGCCGGATCATAACGGTGCCATCTTCTCTGGAAGCGCAGTTGTGGATTGGAAGGATATTAGCGGATTCTTTGATGGCGGGGCAGGCTTGGTGGCTATATTCACCCATGCGGATATATATCCAAATTCAGACAGACCGAGACAGCGCCAAAGCTTAGCGTACAGTAAGGACAAAGGCAGGAGCTGGACATTTTACACGGGAAATCCGATCCTGTCCGATACCGAAATCACCGACTTTCGTGATCCTAAAGTCTTCTGGATGGAGGAAGCTGGCGTTTGGGTAATGGCGCTTGCATGTGGCGATCATATCCGCTTTTACCGTTCCGCTAACTTAAAGGATTGGGATTTTGCCAGTGAATTCGGGAAGTCGGAGGGTTCACACTACGGGGTGTGGGAATGTCCGGATCTATTTGAATTATCAATTGATGGATCCAATCAGAAAAAATGGGTATTGATCGTAAGTATCGGAGATAATCCAGATTGTCCAGAAGGCTCCAAAACCCAATATTACATTGGAAGCTTTGATGGCTGGGAATTTGTAAATGACAATACTCCTGATACAGTTCTTTGGCTGGATGAGGGACGGGATAATTACGCGGCAGTGTCTTGGTCGGATATTCCAAAAGAGGACGGGAGCCGTGTGATCATCGGATGGATGAGCAATTGGAGGTATGCCAACCAGACTCCTACTGCTTCCTGGCGAGGCGCAATGACTCTCCCCCGCGTGTTGTCCCTGACCAGCCAGAACGGAAGTGTAGTTCTTACTCAAATGCCAGTCCAGGGAATAGAGGAACTCCGGAAAGAGTCACACTCCTGGAGTGATGTAACGGTTACACACGAGGCTCCATTTATTCACAAAACTAGCGATGATCTGCTGGAGATTGAAGCGAACATCGATATCCGCTCCGGAGACGAGATTCATATCAAATTGAAGTCTTCAGGGCAGAGTGAGACGATTATCGGATACGACCCTGAGCGCGAGTGGTTATTCATTGACCGATCGAAGTCGGGTGTGACTGGCTTCAACCCGTCATTTGCATGCAAGCATGGCGCCAGATTAGTTCCGGTGAATGGTAACATCAAGTTGCGTATTTGGGTGGATCGCAGTGTGGTTGAAGTGTTTGCAAATGATGGATTGGTTGCGCTAACCGATCTCATTTTCCCTGATGAACCGATCGACAATGTCACAATAAGCACAGAGAATGGGAACGCTGGACTTCATTCGCTTCATATCCATACTCTTCATTCCATTTATACACATGGAGGCAGCACAGAGCAGAAATCAGGGAGGGTTAATGTATGAGCGGAACAATTGATAATCAAGGGTTAATGATGTATTGGGCCTTTGATGAAGGAAGCGGAGCAAGTGCTCTGGAGAGCGTATCCGGAATCATGGATGATGTCCAGTACGTATTTAACCAGGCGGAGTTTACCGAATCGTGTTCTCCGCCGTGGAGACAGGGAGTGTCGGGAAATGGGCTCCTCTTCGATGGTTACTCCTCATACATTGCCTATCCCGCTCACAAGGATGGGCGGAATAGCGGACCGGAATATCTCCCGGCTCTCAGTATCGGAGTATGGGTTGCCCCGCGCACCTATGAGTGGGGACATGAAGGCAAGCTGGCCGCTATCGTGAACCAGCACAATAAGGAGGTCAAACAGGGATACCTACTTGGGATGTTCCGTCATGGCTCTTGGTCCTTCCAAATTGGGCTTGAGGGAGGAGAATGGAAGGAAATTTGGTCGCCGGACGGCTATGAGCTGCCGAAGAATGAGTGGTCTTACCTAAACGCTGTGTTCAGTGGGGACGATGGAGAAATTAAGCTGTTTCTCAACGGCAGCGAAATCGCTTCGGTTGCTGTGCCCTGCGGTTCTCGCATGGCTGCGGCGGTGGACACGGATCTGCTCATCGGCAGGAACAATCACAGCAGCAAGCTTGCAGAAGTGTTCAGCCTTCATATGTTCGGCGGAATAATGGATGAGCTGAAGATTTATAACCGAGCCCTGAGTAATGAGGAAGTCGCCGCTTCTTATCAGGAGGTGCTGGACTCCGCACCTGGAGACACCGTGCCGCAAGTGAAATATGATGACATCAAGCTGGATCGTACACCCCTGCTGGCGGACCGGCACAGACCGCAATATCATGTCAGCCCGCCAGCCCATTGGATGAATGAGCCGCATGCGCCGATTTATTTTGAAGGACAATATCATTTGTTCTATCAGCACAACCCGCAAGGTCCATTCTTTCATCATATTCATTGGGGACATTGGGTAAGTAAGGATCTGGTGCATTGGCGTGACCTTCCTATAGCTCTGGCGCCTGAGAAGGATCAACTCGCACCGGACGGGATCTGGTCGGGAAGCGCAACCTATGACGCGAACGGTCTTCCTGTCCTGTTCTTTACGGCGGGTAATGACAGTGCTTCACCGAATCAGAGTGTGGCGCTTGCCAGAAGCACATTTTCCGAAGATGGAGACCCTGATCTGGTTAGGTGGATCAAACATCCGGAGCCGCTGATCGTACAGCAGAAGGGAATGGGGGCATTTGGAGATTTCCGGGACCCGTTCGTGTGGAAGGATGAGGACGGCTGGTATGCTTTAGTTGGGTCGGGGATCGAAGGCGGAGGCGGAGCAGCGCTGGCATTTGTGTCAGAGGACATGTTGAATTGGACGTACAAAGGACCTTTTTATCAGGCTGATATTCAGAAATTCCCTTATCTTGGAC
Organism: Paenibacillus sinensis; assembly: GCF_019904155.1. Classification (GTDB taxonomy): domain Bacteria; phylum Bacillota; class Bacilli; order Paenibacillales; family Paenibacillaceae; genus Paenibacillus_AQ; species Paenibacillus_AQ sinensis. Next base: position 13,631 of record NZ_JAHCMB010000034.1, on the reverse strand, counting down.
CTATCTGGGAGCTTCCTGTGCTTCTTCCCCTTGGAACGGATAAACAGGGTGAGAACAAGCATCTTCTGCTGGTCAGCCCTGTGGGAGCAGGCGCCGATGTCGAGGTGTTCTATTGGATCGGACAGTTTGACAAGAACGATGTATCATTCATACCGGATCAAGAGGAACCTCAATTGATTGATGTCGGTGATTTCCATTTTACCGGTCCGAGCGGCATGGTTGATCCGAAGACGGGCAGAAATATTGTTTTCACAATTGCCCAAGGTGACCGTACGTCCGAGCTGGAATATAAATCGGGTTGGGCTCATAACGGAGGTTTACCGTTAAGCGTGTATTTGCGGGAGGATGGACGGCTGGGGATCGAGCCGATTCAGGAGTTGCAATCGCTGCGAGGCGAGAAACGATTATCACTCCGGGACAAGTCATTGGTTGAAGCTAATGATCTGCTCAAGGATGTTCTAGGCGACATGCTTGAGATTCAATTAGAACTGGAGCCGGGCAGTGCGAAACAACTCGGAATCAAGGTCCGGCGGTCGCCGGATGGAGAGGAAGAAACGCTGCTGTATTATGATTTAAATGAAGCGATGCTCTCGGTGGATCGGTCAAAAACAACACAATATCCGGAGGAAAAATGCGGCGGAGTTCAGGGTGGTAAGCTGGAACTGCTCGGAGAAAATCTGAAGTTGCACATCTATTTGGATCGCTCCATGGTCGAAGTCTATGCTAACGGATTGAAAAGTCTGACAACCCGGGTATACCCGAGCCGGCCTGATGCTCTGGGACTCCGAATTTGGAGCGATGGGGAACCAGTTGTCAAATCCATTGAAATATGGGATATGAAATCCATTTGGTAGTAGAAGCGCTTAAGCGCTTCTACACACTTGGAGGACAATACGAGTAGGCGGTGGCAGAAATGAAGGTTCATTTAAACAAGCAACTTTCAATCTCCAAGCTAGTCATCGGGTGCATGAGGATGAGCGACTGGAAGTTAAGCACTGCAGAAATGGTCCAGTTCATAGAGTGGTGTCTGGAACGGGGGATTACAACCTTTGACCATGCGGATATTTACGGAGGCGAGCATAAAAACGAGGAGTTATTTGGTGAGGCGCTTCACATGCAACCATCCCTGCGGGAGAAGATCCAAATCATCACCAAGTGCGACATCTGTGTCCCGAATGCCAAAAATCCTGGAATCAACACCCGATTCTTCAATACGGATAAAGAGTACATCCTGGCACAGGTAAATGAATCGTTGATTAAGCTTCAGTGTGATTATGTCGATATTTTACTGATCCATATGTTTGATCTGCTGATCGATCCGGCCGAGCTAAATGAAACGCTTCAACAGCTCAAAAACGAGGGGAAAGTGAAATATTTCGGCTTGTCCAATCATAATCCGATTGAGTTTGATACTTTGCAGAAGCATACCGACATTCCATTTGTCACGAATCAATTCATGCTCAATCCTTTGGGGATTGAAAATTACATTAACGGTACGATGACACATTGCCTGAAGGCAGGTATTTCTCCGATGATATGGTCGCCATTGGCTGGGGGGAGAATTTTTAAGCCGGGTAATCCGAAAGAGAAAAGCATGAGGAACGTCCTGGAAAGCATCCGCATGGAGCTAGAAATGGAACATGTCGACGAAGTCGTATACAAATGGATATTTAGACACTCGTCCAACCCCGCCATCGTCTTGGGTACCGGAAACAAGGAGCGCATAGAACGGGCCATCCGGTCAGTCTCTGGTTCGAAAATGACACGGGAACAGTGGTACAAAATTCTTATAGAAGCTGGTTATAAGTTGTGGTAGTCAAGGTTTTCTGGCGCTCGATAACACCTGGGTAAGGGCATTAATAGCCATATATCAGGGAATGGAAGCGTTTTATTCAAATTAACTATTATTCCATATTTTTCAAATCTCTTGTAAAAGTGGAGCACTGTGATGTTGCATGATAAAGAAATTATAAGGAGGCTCTTGAATGAGGGAAGTTAAGAGAGGAATATCTTGGACTGCAAGGTTGGTTTTATTAGCAATGTTTCTCCAGCTTATTGCTCCTGGTATATCGGCCTTAGCGGAATCGGGAACTGACTCAAGAGAAGCGTTTATCCCAAATGTCATAGAAACATCAGTCACAGATGCAGTTTACCAAATCCAGAATCCAGGTTTCGAAACTGGAGATTTGACGGGATGGACTATTGTCAAGGGCACTGCGTTTGGTCCAACTAGCGTATCGGATGAAACGACCTGGTGGGCGGAGGAAATCCCGTACAACCAGGAAGGCACTTATCATTTAAACGGCTGGAAGAATGCCGAATCAGCGACAGGTGTGCTTCGTTCCAGCACCTTTGAGCTGGGTGGTAGCGGCTGGATCAGCTTCAAGCTTGGCGGCGCGAAGAACTCTGAGTTGACATATATAAATATCGTTGATGCCGATACCGGACATTTGATTGCCAGATACGGTAACAGCGCTTTTGCTGACGTGGGCTTCCCCAATCCCGACAATGGCTTGCGTCTGGCCAATATGGAGCAATATAAAGCAGACCTTTCCGAATATTTGGGTAAAAAGTTGTATGTGGAAATCGTCGATAATGCAACTTCGGATTGGGGGATAATCTTTGCCGATGCCTTCTTCATGTACCATGAATCCGAGCCAACTGATGGAATTGTCGCCACCAATATCAAGCCGGACCCCAGTCGCTATCAAATCCAGAATCCAGGCTTTGAGACAGGGGACTTGACAGGATGGACAGTTGTGGAAGGGGAAGCATTCGGTCCGAATAGCGTATCGGACGAAACTACCTGGTCGGATGAAAAAATCCCGTACAACCAGGAAGGCGCTTATCATTTAAACGGTTGGAAGTACTCTGAATCTGCAACCGGTGTGCTTCGTTCCAGCACCTTCGAGCTGGGCGGCAGCGGTTGGATTAGTTTCAAGCTTGGCGGTGGGAAAAACGCTGACAAAGTAAATGTAAATATTATAAGAGCCGATACGGGACAAATAATTGCCAGATACGGTAACAGCGCTTTTGCCGATGTTAACTTCCCAGATCCAGAGCAGGGCATGAGGCTTGCTAACATGGTGCAATATAAGGCAGACCTTTCCAAATATTTGGGTAAGAACCTGTATGTAGAGATCGTCGATAATGCAACTTCGGATTGGGGGGTTATCTTTGCGGATGCCTTCTTCATGTACCATGAATCCGAGCCAACTGACGGAATTGTTGCCACCAATATCAAGCCGGTTCTTGAACCAACCAGTCCCTATGAAATCCAGAACCCAGGTTTTGAAAGCGGAGACATGACTGGATGGACAGTTGTTAGAGGTAATGCCTTCGGTCCGGAAAGCGTATCGGATGAAACCACCTGGTGGGCGGAAAAAATCCCGTACAATCAGGAAGGCTATTATCATTTAAACGGCTGGAAGTATGACGAATCTGCAACCGGTGTTCTTCGCTCCAGCACCTTTGAACTAGGCGGCAGCGGTTGGATCAGTTTCAAACTTGGCGGCGGGAAGAACACGAAGAAGGTTTATATAAACATTGTGAATGCAGATACGGGTGAAGTTATTGCCAGATACGGCAACAGTGCTTTTGCCGATGTTAACTTCCCGAAACCCGAGCAGGGCTTGCGGCTTGCCAACATGGAACAGTATAAGGCAGATCTTTCTGAATATTTAGGCAAAAAGCTATATGTGGAGATCGTCGATAATGCAACATCGGATTGGGGATTGATTTTTGCGGATGCCTTCTTGATGTATCATGAATCCGAGCCAACTGATGGAATTATCGCCAAAGATATCAAGCCGGATTTCAAGCGGTATCAGATTCAGAATCCGGGCTTTGAAACCGGGGATTTGACTGGATGGACGGTCGTGGAAGGCGAAGCGTTCGGTCCAGGCAGCGTATCGGATGAAACTACTTGGTGGGCGGAACAAATCCCTTACAATCAAGAAGGTACTTATCATTTAAACGGATGGAAGTACAACGAAACGGCGACCGGCGTGCTTCGCTCCAGCACATTCGAACTGGGAGGGACCGGTTGGATCTCATTCAGACTGGGCGGCGGCAAGCATACGGATCAAGTGTATGTAAATGTTATTGATGCGGATACGGGAGACTTGATTGCCAGATACGGTAATACTGAATTTAACGAGTCAGGGTTCCCGGATCCGGCAAAGGGCATGAGAATGGCGAACATGGTGCAGTATAAAGCCGATCTTTCCAGGTATATTGGCAAAAAACTATATCTTGAAATCGTCGATCACGCAACCTCGGATTGGGGAGTTATCTTTATGGACGCCATTAATACCTTTAATGAACTTGTGCCAGAAGACGGGGTTATGGCGGATAATATTATGCCGACTGAAATTCAGAATCGCAGTTTTGAAACTGGAAATTTCGAAAGCTGGATAGTAGAAGGCCAAGCTTTTAAAGTGACCGATGAAGATAAAAATGGCAAGGAAGGGACATTCTATGCCGCGTCCTCAGTGGAAGGAGAAGGCTCTATTACCTCCAATACTTTCACGCTTCAGGGAACTGGAATCATTACCTTTACGGTTTTAGACATCCTTAATCCGGAAGATGCCTACGTCGCACTTTACGACGCTAAGACCAACAATATGATTATGAAGACTGGTGCTATTGGTTCGAATGAAAAGGTTTCCTGGAAAGTGCAGGAATACTATAATACGGAGCTCTATGTAAAGGTCGTTGATAAATCCGATAAAGCGCACATTGCTGTTGACGATTTCAAAGCTCATGGATATGGCACGATCTTCTACATGAACCTTGATGAAGGCTCAGGTAAGAAAGCACTTGAGCAAGTAAGCAATATTGAGCACGATGTGAACTACGTATTTAACAACGCCAGATATATGGATTCGAAGGACCCAAGATGGACTCCACGTGGAGTGAAGGGCGGCGCCCTATTATTCGATGGATACTCGAATTATATTGAAGTTAATGCAAAGGATGCTATTCCTGTTAGCGACGCATTAACTATCGAAGCCTGGGTTGCGCCGCGCAGTTATGAATGGGGAGATGGAAACAAGCTATCTACCATTGTGAATCAGTCCGATCAGGATAAAGTGGAAGGTTTTTCACTTGGCATGTACCGGCACGGCACATGGTCGATGCAGGTCGGGATTGGCGGTCAGTGGATCCAAGTATGGGTAAAGGATCACCCGCTGGAAAAATACAAGTGGAATTATGTGGCCGCAACCTTCGATAAAAAGGATGGAATGATTAAGCTATATCTGAACGGTGAAGAAGTAGCTTCCCAAGCGACCCCCATCAATGTTCCAATTACGCCATCTACCGAGAACCTAATTATCGGCAAAAATAATAAAGCGGTAGAATTTGCAGGATTATTTTCTTTCAATATGTTCTGCGGTCTTATAGATGAAGTGAAACTGCAAAACAAAGCGCTTTCCAGCCAAGAAATCCTTGCTCAATTCGAGGACGTAAAGCTGCTTCATAACGGATTAGTGCCGGAAATTCCGAATGGAGATATTGATGAGGAACCAAGTGTTTTCGATGGAGATCAGCACCGTCCTCAGTACCATGCGATTCCTCCGCAAAACTGGATGAATGAAGCACATGCGCCGATTTACTATAACGGTAAATATCATTTATTTTATCAGCATAACCCGCAAGGTCCTTACTGGCATCAAATCCAGTGGGGCCATTGGGTGAGTGACGATATGGTTCATTGGGAAAATGTGAGACCCGCACTTGCGCCCGAAGCGGGGACCCTTGATCCAGATGGCGACTGGTCAGGCAGTGCGGCGTACGATCGAAACGGAAATCCTGTCCTGTTTTTTACCGCTGGTAACGACTCTTTGTCGCCGAACCAAAGAACAGGGCTGGCAACCCCGGCCGATTTGTCAGATCCCAAATTGGAAAAGTGGGTGAAGTATCCACAGCCGGTAACGGAGCAGAACGGGGTTGGCATCAATAACGAATTCCGTGATCCATTCGTATGGTACGACAAAGAAGTGGATAAGTGGTATCAGCTAGTGACGTCTGGTCTTCCAGACTTCAGCAGCGGCACAGCTTTGGTGTATGAATCCGACGATATGTACAACTGGGAGTATAAAGGGCCTTTATACGTAAGTGATAGAACCCGTTATCCGGAACTCGGGACAGTCTGGGAGCTGCCGGTATTATTGCCCTTAGGCAAGGATAGCACAGGCAAGCAAAAGTATATTTTCATGATTAATCCCCATGAGAAGCCGGAGCAAGTTCCACCATCGGACGATGTCCAAAGAGATGTCGAGGTCTTCTATTGGATTGGTACTTGGGACCGGGATAACTTTAAATTTATTCCGGATCAAGATTCTCCTTCCAAAATGGACGTAGGCGATGGCTACTTAACCGCAGAGAGTGGTTTGGTTACACCGGATGGAAGAACAGTCGTGTTCTCGATGGTGCAGAACGTAAGAACGCCGCAAGCCGAATATCAATCTGGATGGGCGCATAATTTGGCGTTGCCTGTTTCTCTGAGCCTGGATAAGCATGATGAATTGCGGATCGAGCCGATAAAGGAGCTGCAGAGTCTCCGGGGAGATAAATTGGTTGATTTCAAGGATAAAAATTTGGCTGCAGCTAATCAATTGATTCAGAATGTCAAAGGTGACATGCTGGAGATTGTGATGGATATTGATCCAGGAGAGGCCCAGAAATTCGGTATTAAGGTACGGCGCTCCGATAATGGTCAGGAAGAAACATTAATTTACTATGACAAGACAAACAAGACCTTTAATGTGGATCGGACCAAGAGCAGCATTGACCCGGATGTGCGTGTGGATGGCATTCAAGGCGGGTATGTGGATCTTGACGGAGAGAACCTAAAGCTTCATATCTTCCTCGATCGTTCGGTAATCGAAGCCTTTGCCAACTATAAGAAAAAACTGACAACCCGCGTATATGTGGGCCGATACGACTCCTTAGGATTGCAGGTTTGGGCTGATAATAATATTACGGTCAAGTCGATGGAAGTTTGGAATATGAACGCTCTAACGGGAGAACCGGCTGCTCCGGTTGATGTACCTGATAACTGGGACAACTCTGTGTATACCGATATTACGGATCTGCCCAACCATGATTTTGCAACAGGCGACTTAACAGGCTGGATTTCGGAAGGGGACGCTTTCCAGAATATCCATGTGACGAACCAAGAGTTCTTCGGGAATAAGGTGTACTTCAACCCGTCACATAAAATTCCAGGCGGGTATCATTTGTGGGGGTTTAATGAGAAAGCTGGCGGCGACAGCTTAACGGGAACGTTAAAATCACAGAATTTCGTCCTTGGGGGGAACGGTAAGATAAACTTCCTTGTCAGTGGCGGGCGTGATATTGATAAGCTGTATGTTGCGTTGGTTCGAGTATCGGATGGGAAAGAATTATTTAAAGAGACCGCCACGAATTATGAGGAGTATCAACGGAAGATTTGGGATGCGTCGAGGTATATAGGTGAGGAGCTTTACATTAAGGTGGTTGACCAATCCACAGGCGGTTTCGGACATATTAACGTCGATGATTTCAATGTACCGGTTAAGGTGCAGAATCCGACTAATCCAACTGACCCGACCGATCCGACCGATCCGACTGATCCAACAGATCCGACCGATCCGACCGATCCAACTGATCCGACCGATCCAACCAGTCCTCCTAGTCAGCCAGTAATTCCGGCAAGTAAGCCGGAGAGTCCGAGCAGTTTGACATTCGAGATGGCAAAGGGAGAGCGGCAGGTGCTGTTTCCTGTGACCCTAGCGGCTAATGACGGCAAGAATGCTTTAAAAGTTAAAAACACAGATGTGGAGATCGAAGTTCCTGCAGAGGTATTAAAGGAATTGCAGGCGCTGGTTACTGACAGCGAACTCAAACAGTCGAAAATCTCTTTTGAAATGGATGCATTATCTTCAGAGCAAAGTAAAGTGCTGCTTGCACGAGCCGGAAATAGGAATCATGCGGATATCTCAGCAATAGGAGAGGTCTACGGCTTCAAATTGTCTATTGTGAAGGCCGACGGCACGGTGCTTACGCTTGAGAAGTTCTCCAAACCCGTCACAATCAAGCTGAGTGCAAAGGAGAATTCCCGCCAGGATCTGACGGGCATCTATTACATCGCCGATGACGGCAGCCTGGAGTATATGGGCGGAACATTTTCAGGTGGTAAATGGACGTCGGATGTGAATCATTTCAGTAAGTTTGGCGTCCTTACCTATGACAAATCGTTTGAAGATGTTAATGCATCATATTGGGCCTATGACGTGATTAAACGTATGGCTGCCAAACAAATTGTCTTAGGTGTAAGTGAAACGGCATTCGCACCAAAGCAAAAGGTGAGCAGGGCTGAATTCGCTTCCTTGATCGCCCGTGCACTCGGAATCAAAGCTTCGAATACAGCTGCCTTCAAGGATGTTGGACCAGCAAAATGGTATGCTTCTTCCATTGCTGCGGCATACGAAACAGGAATTATAACGGGAAGAAGCATAGATACCTTTGCACCGGAGGAAACCATAAGCCGTGAAGAAATGGCGGTCATGATCTACAAAGCGTATCTGTATCGTACAGGGCAGAACGCTGCCGCTAATGGATTGAGTAAGTTTAAGGATGCTGGCACAATCAGCGGCTGGGCTGCAGATTCAGTCGCTGCTGCACAGGAGCTTGGCTTAATCAGCGGCCGCGGGAATCAGTTGTTCATGCCGCATGAACAAGTAAATCGTGCAGAGAGTGCACAAGTCATCTCGCTATTGCTTGCAAAAGTCAATAAATAACTGCTAGAAGAAAGCCGGGGAAACAAGGTGATGGCCAGTCTTCGCCATAACTCCGGCTTTCTCTGTTTTATACCGAGTAGGCGAGTAAGTAATATATATCTTTCTAAGGAAGGGGTTCCCAGTATGACTGAGTCTTATCGAGAGCAGAGGGTTTATACGTATAAAGACCTTGTGAGAAGACTATATGATCTTGAAGCTCTGGCTGTCCCACCGCAGGCTGATGAGAAATCCGGCTGTTTCTCCAGCTTTGACCGAAGATCTATTTATAATGCCGAGACGGGCCTATACGAGGATTGGGGGGCTAATGATGACGGAGGAGGTTTCATCCGTAAGGAAGGTGAGAGTATTGTTGCCATGGAATTGGATGGTCCTGGTGTGATCTGGAGATTCTGGTCAGCCCTTCCCGAGAATGGGCATATCCGGATCTACATCGATCATTCCGATACCCCTGTGATCGATCAGCCCTTCCGGGATTATTTTGACAGATTTAATCAGGAGGATGCACCATCTAACTTTCCCAATCTGGCGCCAACGCTATCACGCGGAAGAAACTGCTTTATCCCCATACCTTTTCAAGAGCACTGTAAAGTACTTCTGGACAAAGGCTGGGGCGCTTATTATCACATTACTTATACATCGTTCCCTTCTGGAGTTACACTACCGTCTTTTGACGGCAGGCTCGACAAGGAGTCGGCAATTGCACTTGCTGAAGCAGACCGGCTTTTACAGCAAAGGGGAACCCAGTATTTTAGAAAAGCAGAAGAAGCCTCTGACGAAAGTGCTACTGTAACGGTAAATGTACCGGCAGGCGGCAAAGCGGTACTATTTGACAAACAAGGGGCAGGCGCTCTTTCTATGATACGCATCAGAACAGATATTGGACGAAAGAGTGAGGAACAGCAACGGATGTTGGCCAGACAATTGACCATCTCTATGAAATGGGATAATGAAGAAGTTCCTTCTGTATGGGCGCCTTTAGGTGATTTTTTTGGTAGCGCGCCGGGAATTAAACCCTACCGCTCTCTGCCTCTAGGAATGAATGAACATGAAATGTACAGTTATTGGTACATGCCATTTTCAGAAGCCGCAAGAATTGAAATTGAGAATGACGGAACGGAACTATGTGAGATAACGGCTGATTTCCAATATACATCATTAATGAAATCCTCTACGGATAATCTCTTGCGGTTTCATGCCAAATGGCACCGGGATGAATATCTGGATTTGAATATCGAACGTTTCATGGAGGGCGGAGACCGCTGGCCGGATTGGCCCCTGCTGCTGACAAAAGGCCGGGGGAGATTCTGCGGTGTTCACCTACATGTATACAATACCTGGGAGAAACCGGATGAGGAAGCCGAAGCCTGGTGGTATGGGATAGGGGACCGGAAAACCATTGACTGGTGGTGGGGAGAAGGAGATGAGAAATTTTTTGTGGATGGCGAAACCTTTCCATCCACATTTGGAACGGGCAGTGAGGACTATATTGGCTATGCCTGGGCGGCTGAACCGCCGTTCCCTATGTTCGACAGCGCCTTTGCCAGTCAGCCCTTTGTTGAAGTGGATGCCAATGGACACACCTCAGTTAATCGCTTTCAAATTTGCGACAATGTTCCCTTCATGAACTCCTTTGAAGGGTATATTGAGAAATATAAAGGAAATCTGTGGGGCCATAATAGCCAGTGTTTGTATGCCGCCACCGTTTATTGGTATCAGGATCGGGGCACAAGAGATCCCTATATGCCGGTATCTTTAAATGAACGCTTAGCCACTTAGAATAATGGGAGGAATAATTAATGAAAGATTTTTTTTATCGTCCGGAAAGCGCTTGGGTAGGGGACGTAATCCCCTACTATGAAGACGGGGAATTTAAACTCTTTTATCTCCATGGCTGGAGAGACAATTATCGTGAAGGCCTTGAGCACGGTTGGCATTTGCTTGGAACGAAGGATTTCGTGAATTACAGGGAAGATGGGGCTTGCAAAATCGAAGGCGGGACTGGCCATATTCTCAAGGTGGATGATGTCTATCACATGTTCTATTGTATCTTTCCCGATGGAAAGCAGTTCGCCTGCCATGCCATCAGCAAGGATCTGCGAACATGGGAGCCGATTCCTGAAGACACTTTTGGTCCGGATGGCGAAATTTATGAACTGGCGGACTGGCGTGATCCCTTTGTTTTCTGGAATGAAGAAGAAGGGCAATACTGGATGCTGATCGCAGCACTGGCCAAAGGACCGACGAACCGGAAAGGCTGCACGGGTTTGCTGTCATCCAAGGATCTCAAGCATTGGGAATACCGAGAGCCGTTGTACGCTCCCAACCTGCATGTAGGAGCTCATGAATGCCCTGATCTGTTCCGGATGGGAGACTGGTGGTACCTGATCTACTCTTCATACACGGGGCGTTTCGGTACCTTTTACCGGATGAGCCGTTCCTTGAACGGACCGTGGATTACACCCCAAGAAGAAGCATTTGATGGACGGGCTTATTATGCAGCCAAGTCGGTATCCGATGGACAGAAGCGTTATTTGTTCGGCTGGAATCCGACGAAGGATGACGATCTGTTCGGCTGGAACCCGCCTAAAGCTTCAGGCAAAGATTATGACACCTGGGATTGGGGTGGGAATATGGTTGTGCATGAAATTATTCAGCGTCCGGATGGAACACTTGGTGTGAACGTACCCGAAACGGTTGACTCTGCCTTTACCGAACAGTTCCCCACGAGTTTTGAGGGAATTGCAGGAGATTGGTCGATCACAGGCGATGTGCTGCTTTGTGAATCTCCTTATGCTTTTGCAGGTTGTATCACACAGGAGGAACTGCCCGATCAGTGCAAGATTTCTACAACCGTTCGTTTCTCAAGGTTGACCCAGGGTTTGGGGTTCATGCTTCGGGCAGGCGAAAGTCTTGATTTTGCCTACTATATCACGCTTGAGCCCCAGCGTAGCCGAATTACCTTCCGTGGGCCAATTATGCAATCTGAAGAGGGAGGTAAAACCTTCCCTTATGATGTGGAGCTAGAACGTCCGATCAAGCTGTTGCCGGAACAGGAATACGAGTTGAAGGTGTTTATTGACGACACGATTTGCGAAATTTATGTCGGTGGAGATGTGGCGATGAGTGCCAGAATGTACGATATTCAGCAAGGAAAGCTTGCTATATTCGTCAGTCAGGGGGTAGCAGAATTCCATAAGGTGAAGATTGAAACTCTAGGAGCCGTTCAGGCTCCACAATAAGAGCAGGAAATGAGTGTATCAGGTTAATTTCATACTTTTCATGTTCATTTTAAGAACAGCCATCTGCATAGGATGGTTGTTCTTTTCTTACAGATGAGGGGGATTACAATGAGTCAGATGTATTAGGAAACGCTTTCGTGGTTTAATGATCTTGAGTGAAGCAAAACCGCTGTTTTGAAATCCGGATAAATTCGGATATAGCTGCAGTTTCATATGTATCTTTACGACGTATGAATAGAGTCGGGGTTTTATTGAACTCTTTCGAGATTTCTTGAGATCGCAAGTTATATTTAACCATCGCTCTTTCAACCACCGAGCGAGGTAAAAGGGATACCCCGAGACCAGCATGAATACATCCAAGGATTCCTTCCAGTGTTCCGAACTCCATGATCTTAGCAGGAATAATTCCTTGCAAACGCAACCAATCCTCGAGTTTTCGTCGGTATGAACACCCAACACGAAATACCAATAAAGTCAGATTTCGCAATTGTTCAGCCTGGTCAATTGAGGGGAACTGTCCTCCCGATATGAACGCAAGTTCCTCAACCCCTACCTCCGCAATATCGAGCTCAGCACGATCAACTGGTGCAGCTACGAAAGCTCCGTCCAACTCGTATTTCAGCACCAAATGGATGAGTTCTTCCGTCGTTCCAGTTTTTAATGCCAAATCCACCTCTGGATAAGATTTATGATATTCAGTGAGAATAGGCGGTAGCCGAATCGCTGCTGTGGTTTCGAGCGATCCGATCCGAAGCGGCCCTGTTGGGAATGAGTTATCTGACACGACTCGTTCCGCCTCTTGAGTTAGAAAGACAATTATCTCAGCATAGGACTTGAGCTTCTCTCCGCTTGTTGTGAGCCGAACCCCTTGCCGCCCACGACGAAATAGCGCTGTTTTCAGTTCCTTTTCAAGCTGCTGGATACGGATGCTTATACTCGACTGAACATATTCCATTTTTTCGGCTGCTTTGGTAATGCTTCCTTCGTTCGCAACTGCCAGGAAAATCTGCAAGTCCCGGATGTCCACCGTTATTCCTCCATATTAGTATTGATAATTTTGATATTACAAATCGTATAAAATCATTTTACACGATATTTGTGAGAAGTTACAATTAGTTCAGTAAGCGGCAGGCCTTATAAAGAAAACAGGAGGTTACAGTATGACGACTTATCATTCATTAGAGATAGAAGGATTAAATGTATTTTATCGTGAGGCTGGTAATCCCAACAGGCCAGTAATTTTATTGCTTCATGGCTTTCCATCCGCAGGTCATATGTTTAGAGAGCTAATACCTATTTTAGAAAAAGNCCTATTTTAGAAAAAGACTACTATTTAATTGCTCCTGATTATCCGGGGTTCGGGAATTCCTCATCCCCTGACAGAGAAGATTTCCAGTATACATTTGACCATATTACTGAAATTATTGAAAGTTTCATCGATAAACTAGGGCTTGTTAAATATGCGTTATACGTCTTTGACTACGGAGCCCCTATTGGCTTTCGTATAGCCATGCACCATCCAGAACGTGTAACAGCAATAATAAGCCAGAATGGCAACATTTATCGTGAAGGACTAGGGGGGAAATGGGCCGCACGAGAAGATTAT
>NZ_JAHCMB010000048.1:102307-104010 GCF_019904155.1 Paenibacillus sinensis | reverse complement strand
AAATTCGATGCGATTTCCTAGTTTAGCCTGTAGTAAATTTAACATTGTTCCACCAAATGATTCAGAATGAGTTAAGTGGATATATATCCAATTATTCGAATCATAGTAAAGCCCTATCCCCGCCGTTTCCGAGTAATGGTCAGGATGGAATTCGACTTTGGTTTGAATCTCGTAATTAAATGATGTCGCACGTGTTGCCATAATAGCTGGATTTACTTGAGAGAAGAAAGAGTTCTCACCGTGAATACGTAGATAACCTGGACGTTCAGTCGTATTCACCCAATCAACATCCTGCTCTCGATAAGGAGTCATAAAATGGATATCATATTTTTCATTATTAAAATGATCAAATAGATCATGAGATAACCTAGTAGATAATTCCACTCCCTCCATACCTTCAACTTCCGTTTTCGCCAAATTCGATCCATCTTTCATTTCCAGCCAGCCGTCCTCCGTCCACTTCATTTTTTGAATAGACGTTTCGCGTCCTAGTGGATTAAATAGAGTTCCTTCAATTGGGCGTGACATTAGATGAACAATATACCATTCGCCTGTTTGCGTTTGAACTAATGAACCATGGCCTGCTTTTTGCATCGTTGAATTTGGATTATACATTTCAAAATGTCCGGCGTCTGGGTCGCCAAGCGAAAATAAATGTTGTGGTGAAGAGGTAATAATCGGCTCGCCTGATGGATGTGGTTCGTATGGACCAAAAATATTCTCCGAACGTCCAATCTCTACACCATGCGCATAGCCTGTCCCACCAGCAGCTATAATAAGATAGTATCTCCCATTGTATTTATATATTTGTGGTGCTTCAGCACATCCACGACTAGTAAATCCTTGTGTTACTCGGCGCCATTTACCAATAATCTGCCCATTATCCAAATTCACTTCGGCAATTACAATATGTCCAGGCGCTTGATATCCTTGACGTGTCTCCCATTCAAGAATGGATATATAATGTTTGCCATCTTCGTCATGAAAAATAGCTGGGTCGAAACCTATCGAGGTAAGATAAATCGGCTCTGACCAAGGTCCATTTATATCTTCTGCCCACACTGCATAGGAATCCGAGTTAAATTCACGGCCTGCCATATTTACCATGTGAGAAAATACTAACCAGTATTTCTTCGTGGAAGCATCATAGGATAAGTGTGGTGCCCAGATCCCGGCCGGTGTATTTGTACCACGTAAATTGACTTCACCGTTTTTTAATACGGAACTGATTAGCTCCCAATTTGCTAAATCCGTTGATTTGAAAATTTGTATGCCTGGGTTCCAATGAAAAGTGGATGTTGCAATATAATAAACATCATGGACTCGAATAATGGATGGGTCTGGTGCCATTCCCGGAATAACGGGATTATTGATTATTGTCATTTATNGCGCTTCCTGTCGACTGTCTATATTATAGTAACTACTTAACCGAAATACGATTGTACAATGAAGGATAGATTTACCCAAATCAAAGGTGGGGTTTAAATTGAGAAATAATACAATTGAATTTGTGGATAGTTCAACACAACTACTCCCACGCATTGATTGGAACATACGTTTTTTTGGCGCACACAAACAAACGGTTCCTTCGAATTGGTTAATGACCAAGGAATCGCATCATGCTTTTGAGATATTAATTGTATTGGATGGTGCACAAGAAACATTTATCGAGAATGAACAATTCATCCTTAGAAAAGAGGATA
>NZ_JAHCMB010000048.1:0-102299 GCF_019904155.1 Paenibacillus sinensis | reverse complement strand
TCGAGCATATCAATAAATGCATCTCTACTAAGTCTATGACCTATTTTTGTGCCCATTTTGATATAGATGAACCTTCTTTACGAATGAAAATCGTGAAGAATTGTGATTGGGTCTATGAACCGTCCAACCCATACCACAGCCGATTGAAAAAGCATCTTCAAAGATGGATTGACATCTTAAATGAACCAGATCTATCGTTTTCNAGACATACAGCCATTAAACATTGATATAGGAACCAATCAATCAATGACTACTGCAAAATATGCCAAAGAAATTGCTGAGGCAATAAAGAGAGCCTTTAAAAAAAATGTTATAGAGGAAAATGTAGACTACACAATCCACATACAACCGATTATTGCCTCGCTTGGGATAAGCCCCAATTATGGCTTAGAAGTCTTTCAAAAAATTTATAATATGTCGCCCCGAACATATTTATCCGATCTTAAGCTGCAAGAAGCTAAAATTTTATTACAACAACCCAAAATGTCTTTAAATGAGATCTCAAATCGTTTAGGTTATAAAAACCTGTCCCACTTTAGTAGACAATTTAAAAGATGGACTGGAGTAAATCCTTCGGACTTTCGCAAGAAAGCTAATACTTAGGCATACGGAAAGATCTGAGACGACTGTGACAATCGGACAATCTCCGGATATCGGTCCTAATGTGGATGAAGGTCGGGCGGCGTTCCCTCACCCTACCGGCTCGCCCGGCAGCGTGACTGTAACCGCCGTTCCCTCACCGGGCCGGCTCTCGGCGGCGACTGTCCCTCCATGAAGCTCCACGATCTTCTTCACGAGGGAGAGTCCCAGGCCGCTGCCTCCCCCGCCGGCGCTGCGCGCTTTGTCGGCTTTGTAGAACCGCTCGAAAATACGGGGCAGATCCTCCCCGGATATCCCGACCCCCGTATCGGCAACCTTCACCTTGATGTTCCGGCCACTCTGCCGTGCCGTAACCGTGATCAATCCGCCCTTTGGCGTGAATTTAACGCTGTTATGCAGCAGATTGCTCCAAACCTGGCCGAGCAGATCCTCCGCTCCCGTCACCGTCAGCTCTTCCAGCTCCGCCTCGACTTCGATGTTCTTCCCGATCCACTGCGGCTCGCATGCCAGAATCCGGCTGCGGAGCTGGCGGTCCAGCCGGTACGGCTTCGTCTCCGTCGGAGAACTGTCGCCCTCCAGCACCGACAGCTTCAGCAGACTGTCGCTGAGACCGGACAGCCGTGCGCTCTCGGACTCTATAATGTCCAGATAATGCTCCCGGTCCTCCCGGCTGATTCCTTCGCTGCGCAGCGCCTGGGCGAAGCCCCGGATCGACGTCAGCGGCGACTGGATTTCATGGGAGACGTTCGAAATGAAATCCTGCCGCATCGTCTCCATCCGGCTCAGCTCGCTGGCCATCTCGTTGATTCCTTCCACCAGCTCACCGAACTGGCCGTAACGCTCTGTGTTCTCCACAACCACGGAGAAGTCGCCTTTGGCGATACGCCGGATTGCCTCCATGACCGGGATGAAGAAGGCCCGTTCCCTGCCGCGGCCGAACAAGGAGATCACCCCGCCGATCAGAAGCACGATCAGGAATCCGAGCAGCACCGCCAGAAGCTGAGAGACGTATTTGGAGGACGGCGCCCCATAATGCCGATAGAGAGCATGCATGATGAAGTATCCCGCCGTCCATGTACCCGTTAATGCCGTGAAGATAACCATCATTCCCAGCGCGGCCTTAAGACCCATAAGCAGCTTCTTCATTCGATCCCCTCCAGACGGTAGCCCAGCCCTCTGACCGTGCGGATCACGAAGCCGTACCGTTCGCCCGGGAACCGCTCGCGCAGCCGGTTGATATGCACGTCCAGCGTGCGCTCATTGCCCTCAAAGTCATAGCCCCAAATCTCTTCGATCAATCTCTCGCGCGCCAGCGTCTGCCCCGGATAGCTCGCCAGCTTGAACAGCAGCTCGTATTCCTTCAGCGGCAGCGTCAGAACGCCTTCCTCGCTATGAATTTCATACGTCTTGCGATTCATCTTCAGCCTGCCTACAGTCACGCTCTGCGCCGAAGATATCTGGTATCGCTTGAGCAGCGCCTTCACCCGGGCGAGCAGCACCGGCGGCTCGAACGGCTTGACCAGATAATCGTCGGTGCCGAGCTCGAAGCCCTTGACGATCTGTGAGGTTTCGCCTTTCGCAGTCAGCATGAGCAGCGGCAGATCGGAGTCGCGTCTCAGCTCCCGGGTCAGCTCCCATCCGTCCACATTCGGCATCATGATATCGAGAATAACCATATCAACCGTCTGGTCCATCAGGAAATCGAGGGCCTCCCTGCCGTCGGCCGCCTCGAACACCTCCATCCCCTCAGCCTTCAAAAAGACGGCCGCCAATTCGCGGATGTGCGGATCGTCGTCCACTACCAGAATTTTGGCCATGTCCGGTGTCCTCCTCTCTCTTGTCAAGCTCCGCCGCATCGGAACCGCCAGCCTCATTCGTTCCCGCCACCTGCAGCTGCTGAAGCGCAAATTCCCGGTACAGCTCGTGTTCCCGCAGCAGTTCTTCATGTTTGCCTCTGCCCGTAATCTTGCCTTTCTCCATGAACAGAATCTGATCGGCATTCACGACCGTGGACAACCGGTGGGCGATAACCAGCGTCGTCCGTCCCTGCATCAGATTGGACAAAGCCTTCTGCACGACGGCCTCGGACTTGCTGTCCAGACTTGAGGTTGCCTCATCCAGCATCAGTATCTTCGGATCGCGCAGAAGCGCCCGGGCGATGGCGATCCGCTGCCGCTGGCCGCCGGACAGCTTCACGCCCCGCTCCCCGACATCGGTATTGTAGCCGTTCGGCAGCTCTTCGATAAAAGCGTCGGCATACGCCATGGCGGCCGCCCGCTTCATTTCCTCCGGACTGATCTCCCTATCCAGGCCGTAGGTGAGATTCTCTGCGACTGTTCCGGCAAGCAGCGGGCTTTCCTGGGAGACATACCCGATGCTCCCCCGCCAGGAGGACAGGGAGAAGTCCGTGATGGACGTACCGCCGAGCGCAATGCTTCCCGCAAGCGGCTCATAGAAACGCTCCAGCAGTCCGAACAGAGTCGTCTTACCCCCGCCGCTCGGCCCGACTATCGCGGTCACCTCGCCCGGACGGATTTCACAGCTTACACCGCGCAGGACAGGCTCTTCGCTTTTGTAGCCAAAGACGACGTTCGCAAGCGTGATCGGGAGATTCCCTCCGCCCTCCGCTTCCTTCCCTACGTAGCGTTCCTCCTCATGACCGAGCGTCTCCATAATCCGTTCCGATGCGCCCATCGCCTTCTGAATCTGGGTGAAAAAGGTTGTCAGCTGCGTCAGCGGCATGACAATCTGGATCAGGTACAGAATGAACGCGACCAGTTCCCCGGCCGTCAAGGCTCCGCTCGACACCTGCATCCCGCCGTAGCCGATAATAACGACAAGCAGCATCATGAAGACGAGGGAGACGAGCGGGCTGATCCACGCGCCGACCTTGCCCTCGCGGATGCCGAAGGTTAGCAGTCTGCCGATGCTGGCTCTGCCGGACTCATATTCCCGATCCTCCGCCCCGGACGCCTTGACCAGCCGGATCTCCGAGAGCACCCCGCTCAGATTGGCCGTAAATGACGCCGTCTCATCCTGCATGCCTTTCGAGATCCGGTACATCATCCGGCCGAGCGGCACGAGAATGAGCGCGGACAGCGGCAGTACGGTGAACAGGACGAGCGTCATTTTCCAGTTGAGATAAAAAAGCACCGACACCGAGCCGACGATCGAAATCAGTCCGGTGAACAGGCTGGCGGCATGCTCCGAGACGAGCGTCTTGATAATGCCCGTATCATTCGTCATCCGGCTGACGCTTTCGCCTGTACGGCTGTCATTGTAATAGGAGACCGGCAGCAGCAGCAGCTTGCGCCACAGCCGTTCCCGAAGCCCCGCCACCATCTTTTGGCCCGCGTAATTCAGCAGGTAGACCGAAACGCCAGCCGCGATCATCTGGGCGATAAAAGCGCCGGCTATGCCGGCAATCTGCAACCCGCTGATCGAAGACAGTTCGAAGCCATCAACCAGTCCCTTGGTGAACATCGGGATCACGAGAGAAACCAGCGTGGAGATCACACTGAGCGTTATCGCAAGCGCGAGCAGGCCGTAGGGAGGCCTCGTCTCCTTGAGCAGCTTCAGAAAAGGACGAAGGGACTTAACGTCCCGGGATTTCGGATCGGCCTTGGCCATTGAAGTTCATTCCCTTCTTCACAAGTATAAGGACAACATACACCTTCCCTGTAAACTGGATTTAAACTCGAAAATCCCCCGCCTTCCGGTAGTCCTCCGGAGTATTCATATTAAGCAGCGGAGAGGGTCGGTCTCTCTGAACGCTTGAACACAGGGACTCCGGCACCTGCCGCACGTCCAGGTGCCGCAGCCAGTCCATGACCTTGAAGCGGCCTGCGGCAAGCGCTTCTTCCAGGAAAGGCAGAGCGTCCCGGTGATATAGTCCCAGGAGCGGCTGAAGCCGCCCTTCCGCCGACACCGGCAGAACAGCCTGCGGCGCACCGCTTCCCGCTGCCATATCCTCTGCCGCGCGCGCTGCCATACAGTGCAGAAAATCCGCCGTGACGAACGGCAGATCGCATGCAACCGCTGCGTACCACTCCGCGGGCGAGTGCATCATCCCGGCGTGAATGCCCGCCAGCGGGCCGCAGCCCGGGAAGATGTCCGGCGCCTGCGGAAGGTTCAGGAAGCGGTATTCCTCCCGCTCCCTCTCCCCGCAGGCGATGACGACCTGCGCTGCGATGCTCCGCAGCGCTCCGGCGGCCCGGGAAATCGACGGCATTCCGCCGATATCCAACAGCGCCTTGTCGGTTCCCATCCGCGACGACCGCCCGCCGGCCAGAACGATGCCCCCAACGAAGGGGGGCCGTTGTTTTTCACCTTTATGAACTCCGAACAAATCCCAATCCCCCTCCAAAATTCCTATATTGCTGGAAAAATCCCATTTTGCTGGTTTGTATCCCTTTTCAACACATGATACAGTGAAGATAAGCGGCGTCCATCGCCGGCTCTAGTTCGAATGAAAGGCATTTGCAGGAGGAGACATCCCATTGCAGGCAAATAACCGAATTCAATCTACTTTTGGATCATTAAAATTGTTTAATTTTCTCGTCTACGGCACCATGGTGTTATTCACCAGTTACTTTCAGCTCTACCTTCAGGATGTCGGCATGAACAAACTGGAGATCGGGCTCCTGCTGTCAGTCGGCCCGTTCGTCTCGATCGCCGCCAATCCTTTCTGGGGAATGTGGACGGAGCGATATCAGAATATCAGAGTAATCGTGCTGCTGATGCTGGCCGGTACGCTGTTGTTCTCGCTGCTCATTTTTCAGGCCAATACATATGAAACGATTTATATCGCGATGATTCTGTTCTACTTCTGTCAGACCCCGCTTTTCGCCCAGAGCAATACGCTCGTGCTCAGCTACACGGAAGGAGACGCCAGGCGGTTCGGTTCGCTGCGCCTGTGGGGATCGCTCGGATGGGCGCTTACGGCTATCGCCGCAGGGCCGATCGTGCAGTCAGCCGGTGTGCCGGTTCTGTCCTACCTGTTCGCCGGACTGCTGGCCTTGTCCATGCTGTCGCTTGCCTTTTTGCCAAAGCTGCAGCAGCCTGCCTTTACATCGCCGAATCCGTTCCGGGGCTTCCGGCTCGTATTCAGAAATCCGTATTTTCTGGTGTTCATCTTGTTCGGCGTTCTCGTCTCGATTCCGAATACGATCAACACGACCTTCATGCCGCTGTATATCAATGATATGGGCGGATCGAAGACGATGGTCGGACTGGCCGTATTTCTCTCGTCGATTCTGGAATTCGGCGTCTTCTGGCTGTGCAGCCGATACCTGCGCCGCAATATTGCGACCCTGCTCGGCTGGCTGGCCCTGGTCAGCGTCCTATTCGTTCTCCGCTGGTGGCTGATGGCCCGGTCCACCACTCCGCTGGAGGTAGCGTTCATTCAAATTCTGCATTCTGTCACCTTTGGCGGCTTCTTCTTCGTCGGAACCCAGCTGACTATGCTGTTCGTACCGGCCCCCGTCCGTTCCTCAGGACAGATGCTGTTCACCTTGACCTGGAGCGGCATTTCGGGCATGATCGGCGGCGTTCTCGGCGGGTGGCTGTTTCACTATCTCGGTGCCCAGAGCATGTACGAATTCTGCCTCTTTCTCGCCTTGATCGGCGCGCTGGGGTATGGCGCGATGTGGCTGTTCGTCAAGAGCGGCAGCTACCGGCCGGTCTCGGCCGGGAATGAGGAAGCGGAAGACGAAGAACCCTGAGTCAGCCCAAAGTCGTCTCACACGCGGCGCAGCCGTTTAAACCACAGAAGGGTGGACTGCCAGGCCAATTGGCCAGAGCGGTCCACCCTGTTTGATTTGACACCTAATCAGGGCTTCTCATGCGCCTTCATCGCCGCCTGGCCGCCCGCATTTTCCTCACGCGGTTATCCCAATCTTAACATATTTCTACAGGTCCTTGCTCTGAAAACGCCACAAGCCGAGCCCTAGCATCACACCCGTGTAAATCAGCGTATACGCCAGAAATGCCGGAGACGGTGCGTTCCCGACGCCGAACACGGACAGCATGCTGTCCATTCCGAATCCAGCCATTTCCTGGATGTCTGACAGGTTGAACAGCCGATCCAGCATCATGCGCTGCACCCCGTCTGTCGGCATAACGAGCATGAGCAGACCCGATATCTGGTTCAGCGTTGCGAACGCGCCTTCCTTAAGCGAAGCGAACTGGCTCGATACTTTCTCGATCATTCCGCCCAACCAGCCTGCGCCGTACAGCATCGTCATCAGTACACCGTTGCCGATCGATGACAGGAATGTCGAACCCAGCATCGAGACGCTAACGAGCAGCGGAACGAGAAGCGCATACAGCAGATAAGCGAGCAGCAGCGACTGCGGATCACGCGGAACGGCGACGTGGAAGGATGATATCAGCAAAATCGAGGCGAACAGCAGCAGCGCATACAGCATGCAGAAGCTGACATATCCAAGCCAGCGGCCCAGATACCATTTCCAGCGCGGAAGCGGCCGGGGCAGGAGCGCCTGCATCACGCCGATCTCCGCCTCCCCGGACACGGAGGAAGAGGAGCTGAAGATCGACAGAAACGCCACGACAAAGGTGCCGAAGAAGAAACCGAGGCCCAGCACGAAGAGGCCGCCCCCATACCGCTCAATCAGCCGCCCCGGATCATCCGCCGGGAGACCGGCGCCAAAGTCTCTGCCGATCGACGATGCGATGAACCAGAATGTGATCAGGAAGACGGCAGTCAGGATGAGCGTCAGAGTCAGCACTCTTTTGCGAAGCAGCTCCTTCCAGGTCATTTTCCATATGATGTTCATGCCCGTTCCCCCCTGTGGTTCTTGCCGGCCAGCTCAGTGACGAACCATTCCTCCAGCCGTGTCTGGGCCCGGGCGCTTTCGTACAGAATGATGCCTTGTTCGATCAGCAAATGATGCAGCCAGCCGGCCTGCTCTTCATCCACAATTTCCGCTTCCAGCACCGCCGCCCCGTCTGCCTGCGCCCCGGACATGACAATCTTCAGTCCGGTCTCCTCCCGTAGCCATTCCAGCAGGCGCGGTTCCCAGCCGCCGACACGAAGCCGCCATACCGGAGACTTCCGCAGCACCTCGTCCACCGTTCCCTGACTGAGAATCTTGCCGTCATTCAGCAGCGCTACCCGATCGCACAGCATTTCGACATCCTCCATGAGATGGGAATTCAGGAAAATCGTGACCCCCCGCTCCTTCAGCTCTCTCATCAACCGCCGAACGTCACCCCGGCCAATCGGGTCCATGGCCGAAGACGGCTCATCAAGGAACAGAATGCGGGGATCGCCGATCAGCGCACAGGCAAGGCCCAGCCGCTGCTGCATTCCCTTGGAATAATGCTTCACCCGGTCGCGCGAACGCAAGCCGATGCCGACTCTGTCCAGCATCTCCGGCACCCGGCGAGCGATTTCCTCCCGGGACAGGCCGCACAGCCTTGCATGCAGCTCGACCACCTCGCGTCCGGTCAGCCACTCCTGATATCGGTACAGCTCCGGCAGGTAGCCGATCATACGCCGGGCCGCCACACTGCCGATCGGCTCTCCAAACAGCGAAGCCCGGCCTTCCGTAGGGAAGGTCAGGCCAACAAGCATTTTGACGCAGGTGCTCTTGCCTGCGCCGTTGGGACCGAGGAAGCCGAAGGCTTCCCCTTCCCTTACTTCAATATGGATGTCGCTGCAGCCGCGGCCATTCGGATACCGCTTCGTCAGCCCCTCCGTTTTGATCGCGATCACGGCTCGACCAGCTCCCCTAATTTGTCACGGAACGCCTGGCCGATTTGCTCGGATTGACCGCCGGAGCCGTTGGAAACCGTTGCTGTCGTCATGACGCCGTCCTTGACCCAGATCGCATTCCAGGAATGATAATGGTCTCCATACGAATTTTCGGTCAGAATGACGGGAACTTCATCAATGTCAAGCCGTGTCGACTGCCCCTTCGTCATGACGGGAAGCGGAAGCTCTCCGTTCTCCAGCAGGTTGCCGGCGCTAAGGCTGTTGCGCAGCGCTTCCGGCAGCAGCGGGAATTGCAGCACGGTGTCCAGCGCATCCTGGACATCAACGGAAGGATCAACCTTGACCTTCGGCGCTTTCATCTGCGATATTTGAACGCCTTCGCCAATGCCGTCCAGCTTGACCATATAGTTCACAGCCGGTTCGGTAACGAGCGTAACCTCCTTGCCGTCAACCGAGGACGGGAACAGCTTCATGGCTCCAAGCTGCTTCATCGTCTTGTTGATTTCCTTCACGTTCAGCTTAAGGGAAATCTCCGAATCCGCCGAGACGTAGAACCGGTCTGCGTCATCGGCCTGCGCCTGCGGCAGCAGCTTCACGCCGGTCAAGGCCTCCGCCTGATCACGGCTGTATCCGCCGCTCTGGGTTCCGCTCTTCACCCGGAATTCGCCGTACCGGTTAATCTGCTCGCTTGAGACGCCCGACTGGAAGACACTGTTGAATAACTGCTCCATATCGGCTTCGTTCACCTCGGTTACTTTCTCCATCCGGAAAGTGCCGAGAATCGACGCCAGCGCCTTGCTTCCGGCCGGGGTAACGGTTACAGCCAGCACAGTCGCCGCAACTACTGCGGCTGCCGTCCAGCGGCGCATCCGCCCGTTCCTTACGTGGCGCGCTGCGGCAGGCGCTTCTTCCTTCTTCATTACGGCGGCGGGTCCGCTCCCGGCAGCCGCTTTCCCGGATGCCAGGCGGCTGTCCGCCTGAATCCGCAGGTCCCTCGGCGCCTCTCCGGCATCCACCTTCACTAGTTCCTCCGCCGGAGCCGGATGAACGGCATGCTCCGCCCGCAGTTCTTCCTGTCCAGCTTCCATAGTCCGCCGTTCCAGCGCTTCCCATGCTGCGGAAGCCGGCTCCCGCTCCAGTGTCTTTCTTATCCGCTCCCACGCCTTGTCGGTGACATCGGCGTTCGTCATTTCATATTCACGATCTGTTGTCGTCATCTGTATTAAGCCTCCTCATGCCTGATCTATGTGCGGCCGATGCCCGCTTGTCAGAAGTGCAGACTCCCGCACACTCTGGTCCAGCATTTCCTCTTATGTTCCGCAGAGCTTTTCCTGTCAGTGAAGCTCCGCTCCCGCTTCCGCCGCCTGGCGACGCAGCCGCTCCGTCGCCCGGGAGAGCAGCGTGCCCATGACCTGGGGCCGTACGCACAGCTCCTCCGCGATTTCGGCGTAGCTGTAACCGGAGTAGCGCAGCAGCAGCGCTTTGCGGTCCCGCTCATCCAGTCCGTCCAGCCACTGCCGGACCTCCTCCTGGTCAAGCCGCCGCATCCATTCCTCCTCGCCTGATGGCGAGGAACCGCCTGCCGGCTGCTCCCGCTCTGTTTGTTCAGCCAATTCGCGCTCCCTCGCCGCCCGGCCCATATAGTCGTAGGCAAGGCGAGTGCTTACCCGGTGCAGCCAGGCGCCGGGAGCCTCCAGATTGTCGGGCGGTTGTCTATACAGCCTCAGAAACGTCTCCTGAGCGAGATCCTCCGCAACCGCTTCGTCCCGCAGCAGCGCGGTCAGCTTGCGGAGCACTCCAGGATAATATTCATAAAAGATTTGTTTAAACAGGGAAGATTCCGGAAATCCCAAGATTGTTCCTCCTCTCTTGCTGCAGCTGTTAATAGACGGCCGGGAAGGGGCTTTTGTATCAGGGAATAAAAAAACTGATCCTTCACCCGGCTTCCGGTTCACGGCAGCCGGGATAGATCATGGGGGAGCTCGGCGAGCATCGTTTCGATAATGTGAGGGGTACGGATTCGGCGGAATAAACAAACCGGCGCCGGCAAGGCACCGGCGCCAGTAAGCTGGAGGGTTCTTCCTGCCGCACTAATGCAGGAATTCCTTTCCTTTATGAGAGAAGCTTATTCAGCTGTGTCCTTCCGCAGCAGCCCACGATTCTCAGCCTTCCTTGGGCGGCTGATAGGAGCTCTTGAGCTTGACGATCAGATTGAATACCGGCTTGCCCGGTGCTGAGTACCGGCTGTCGACATTGAAATAGCCGTGACGGAAGAACTGGAACTTGTCCTGCGGCTTGCTGTCCTTGAGCCCTGGCTCCACAAAGCCATGCAGAATCTCAATCGAATTCGGATTGAGCTGGTCGAGGAAGGTCGGCTCCGGCTTGCCTTCGCCTTCATCCTCTCCGGCCTCCCCTTCCGGCTGCTCGGCCAGAATAAGGGGCTCGTACAGGCGGAATTCGGCTGGAACGGCATGCTGCGCGTCTATCCAGTGCAGCGTGCCTTTGACCTTCCGGGTGCTGGTCTTTGTATCGGGATCGTAGGTACAGCGCAGCTCAACAACTTCGCCGTTCTCGTCCTTGATCACTTCGTTGCAGGTGATGAAGTACGCATACTTCAGCCGCACTTCGTTGCCAGGGAACAGACGGAAGAACTTCTTCGGCGGATCCTCCATGAAATCATCCCGTTCAATGTAGATTTCACGGGAGAACGGAACCTGGCGGACGCCCATTTCCTCGTTCTCGATATTATTCTCCGCTTCAAACCACTCCGTCTTGCCTTCCGGGTAGTTCGTGATGACGACCTTGAGCGGACGAAGCACCGACATCGTGCGCGGCGCCTTCAGCTTCAGGTCTTCGCGGATGAAATGCTCCAGCATCCCGAGATCTACCAGACCCTGGCTCTTCGAAATGCCCGTCTCGAACACGAAATTGCGGATTGCCTCCGGCGTATAGCCTCTGCGGCGCAGACCGGAAATGGTCGGCATACGCGGATCGTCCCAGCCGTCCACATGGCCTTCGTCCACAAGCAGCTTCAGCTTGCGCTTGCTAGTCACTGTCTGGGCCAGGTTGAGGCGGCCGAATTCGTATTGATGCGGCGCTGCCGGCACTTCGCATTCGGCGATCACCCAGTCATAGAAGGGGCGCTGATCCTCGAACTCCAGCGAACAGAGCGAATGCGTGATGCCTTCGATGGCATCCTCCAGCGGATGCGCGTATGTGTACATCGGATAGATGCACCACGTGTCGCCCGTGTTATGATGATGGGCTCTGGCAATGCGATAGAGCACGGGGTCGCGAAGGTTGATGTTCGGCGAAGCCATGTCGATCTTGGCGCGCAGCACCTTCTCGCCATCCTTGAACTCGCCTGCCTTCATGCGCCGGAACAGATCCAGGCTCTCCTCCACGCTGCGCTCCCGGTACGGACTGTTCTTGCCCGGCTCCGTAAGCGTGCCGCGAAGCTCGCGGATTTCGTCCGCGCTGAGGTCGTCCACATACGCCTTGCCCTTCTTGATGAGCAGCTCCGCGCGTTCGTACATTTCGCCGAAATAGTCGGACGCGAAGCGGAGATTTTCCCATTCATATCCGAGCCACTTGACGTCTTCCTCAATCGATTTGACGTACTCCGTATCTTCCTTCAACGGATTCGTGTCGTCGAACCGCAGATTCGTCTTGCCGCCGAACTCGGCCGCCAGCGTGAAGTTGATCCAGATCGCCTTGGCATGTCCGATATGCAGGTATCCGTTCGGCTCGGGAGGAAAGCGGGTAAGAACCTCTTTTACCTTGCCGGAGCTGAGATCTTCGTTGATGATATTTTTAATGAAATTGGAGGGGGTGTTCGGTTTCTCCACAGCAATCAACCTTTCCTACTTTAAGTCTGGTCTTCTTAATATACCCGTTACGCAGTTAATGTTCAATAAAATGGGATTCCACCCTGCAGGACAAGTGCTTTGACTTCCCGGCGGGGGATGGAGTAGCATGAATGCAGAAAGGGGAGGTTGGGATGAAACCAGTCAAACTGCCGCAGGATCAGCGCGAGGCCATACTCGGTCATATTCAGGAATATTTCGAGCTTGAGCGAGGGGAGAATATCGGACGGCTTGCAGCCGACAATATGCTGGAATTCTTCATGGGAGAGCTTGGACCTGCTGTGTACAACCAGGCGCTCAGCGATTGCCGGACACTTGCGGAACAGCGGATGCAGGGCCTCGAAGAGGATATATACGCATTGGAATGGACAAGCAAACGAAGATAGCGCCCGGACACGGGCGGCGTTTGAAGAGATAAACATGATTTCAAGGGGGCGTCAGCTTGTTTCACTTTGTCATCGATGATGAGCTTGTATTGAAACCGCTGGCGTCGGAGCAGACCGGACCTCTGTTTCAATTGGTGGAGCAATCGAGAGCCCGGCTCCGGCGCTGGCTGCCCTGGGTGGATGGCGTAACGGAACCCGCCCATATGGCCAGCTTCATCAAAAGTGCCCTCAAGCAGGGCAGCGAGAACGGCGGCTTTACCGCAGGGCTGTGGATTCGCGAGCAGCTTGCGGGCATTATCGGCTTCCACGAGATCGACTGGCATAATCGCTCGGTCGACATCGGTTACTGGCTCGGACAAGGCTATGAGGGCAAGGGCTATATGACGAGCGCATGCCGCGTCTTCATTGATTATGCCATGCTGGAAATGGAGCTGAACCGGGTGGAAATCCGCTGCGCGACGGAGAACCTCTCCAGCCGTGCCATTCCGGAACGTCTTGGCTTTGTGCTCGAAGGTATTGTCCGGGAGGCGGAGAAGCTGCCGTCAGGGTATGTTCACCATGCCGTGTACGGCATGCTGCGCAGGGAGTGGAATATGCTGCGGTAGGAGGAATGTCAGGGAGAGCCGCCTGAAGCGAACCGGACTCGCCTTAGCCAAGAGCTTGCCGGCATCCTGAACCGGAACGGCGGACGTATCGTTCTCCACTATTTATGCGTTCTGTTCATTGCCTCCAAGAAGGCGTCATCAGGAATCGAAAGCATGAAATGAGCGAAGCGAGGCGCTCAAGCGGCGGTCAGCCTACTGCGCCTCTTCCAGCCGTTTGCGGAACGAATCGCGGATGCCGGCCGCCAAGGCCTCTACGTCAAGCATTTCACGAAGGCCCTCCTTGTCGCCGCGTCCCGCTCCCATAAGATGCAACACCCGCGCGATCGTTGCGTTTGCCTCGCCGGACGCCACCTTGATTACCTCGGAGCCGGCGGCGATTTCGCCTTCCCGCAGCACGCGGAGATAGAAGCCGCTGTAGCCCGTCTTCAGCACCTCTGCCGGCATGTCGGCCGGCCCGTGCTTCTGCGCGAGCTTGAAGCATGGATAGCGGGGCTGGCTCACCTGCACAAGCGCGGTGCCGATCTCATAAATATCGCCGATGCATACCTCCGTCTCCAGAAGGCCGGAGGTAGTGGCGTTCTCCCCGAAAGCTGATGGGTCCAGCTTCCGGCCGAGCCAGCTCTCCCAATAAGCGTAATGCTCTGAAGGATACACGCATACAGCCTTGTCCGGCCCGCCGTGGTTAACGAGATCGGCCTGTCCGTCTCCGGCCAGCCCGGCGGTAGTCAGAGGCAGCGGTCCCGATACCGGAACTTTGTAAATGCCGGTTTGGAGCGGCTTATCCCGGTACGACACTTCAACAGGCATTCCTACATTCAAGGACTGAATATTCACGATTGATCTCCTCTCAGCTGTCCGTTCGTTTCTACACGAGCCTATAGCTCATGAATACCTCGTCCACATAGCGGCCCGCCAGGTAGAATTCCTCGCGCAGCCGGCCCTCCTCGGTAAATCCGCATTTCCCGTAAAAGGCCAGCGCCTGCACATTACAGGACAGCGCGCGAAGTCTCAGCTTGCGCACGCCTGCCTCCGCCGCCAGCTTCTTCATCGCTTCGATCAGGGAGCTGCCGACTCCCTGCCGCTGCCAGTCGGGATGAACGGCTATGTAGATCTCGTAGACATGCCGGTTGCATCGGTGGCTGGTAGGACATCCGAAGCCCAGATAGCCGCATAGCGAGCCGCCTTTGAGCGCCACGAGCTGGGAGCCGGGCGGCGCGTGCAGCAAATATTCCTCGCTGGAGCGCCAGGAGAGAGCCGCGGGAGCGGTATCCTCGTTCCAGATCAGATGGTCCAGCGTGATGAGCTCACGAACGTCGTGAAATTCGGACGGACGGATCAGCAGCGGTTCCGTGTCTGTTCGAAACATTGGTCAGTTCCCCCTTGCATTTGAACAGCTCTGCGAATGATTGCGGAGAGGCGGGATCGTACCTGCCACCCCCTGATCATTTGCAAAAGCCTTTAAGGCTTTTATGCAGCCGACTCCCCAGCCGCCGGACGGCGGCGGATGCCGTACGCATTAATGATGAAGAATCCGACCGACAGCACCGCCATCGCACAGGCAAGCCATGCGGTCGGAGCAAGACCGCCCTCATCGAACAGGCCACCCATGAACAGAGGTCCCAGCACCCGGCCGACGGCGCCGATGCCGCCGGATAGACCCAGATAGAAGGGCGCGTTCCGGCCGGCATGATCGGAGATAAATGCCGGCTGTGCCGGCGAAATCAGCATCTCTCCAAGCGTTGTCAGTATCATTGCACACAGCATGCCTCCGTAGCTTGGAACGGTCAGGATGACCACATAACCAAGCAGGTAAAAAATCGCGCTGGCCGTCATCTGCGACGAAGGCTCCGCCGCGAAGCGGCGCCGGATAAGCGAGACCAGCGGCTGGGCGGCAAAGATCAGCACACCGTTAAGCGTCCACAGAAAGCCATAATATTTCTTCGGCAGGCCTTCCGAAATAATGAATGGCGAGACTCCCGTGTTCCAGATCGAGTTGCCGATCAGCAGAAACAGCGAACCCAGCGCCATGAATAGATAAATGCGCGTATTCAGCATCAGCTTCCAGTTCGACTCCTGGCGGGAGGATACCCTCCGGGCATCGGCCGGAATCGGCCCTGACGCACCGCCGACCCGTCTGAGATACACAAAGAAAAAAGCCGCAAAAACAGCGGAGGTCGCGCCGTTCAGCACGAAGCTCAGCATATAGGAAATATCAGCGAGGAAGCCGCTCAGCGCCGTGCCGATCGCCACCCCGATATTGTTGGCCACATAAATAATATTGAACAGCTGGGCTCGCTGCGAGGCGAAGCGAAAGCCGACAAACGCCTGAATCGCAGGCATGGACAGCGCGTTGAACAGTCCCATAAGCCCCATTGTAACGATAAAAGCGGTCCAGTTCGCGCTTGCAGCCGGGAGTGCGAACAGCGTCAGGGCGTTGACCGCCAGCGAACCGACAATCAACCGGTTGACGCCGACCTTATGATACAGTGACCCGCCCAGCAGCTGCCCCAGAATACCGCCAAGCGATTGAACCAGGATCACGAATCCCGCGTCCGTCATGCTGCGTCCCAGCTCATCGAATACATACATCGTCACCAGCGGCCACATCAAGGAACTGCCGGTTGCATTAATCAGACTTGCGATTAAAAAAACTTTGACTTCTCTAGGATAGTTGTCCAAAAACCTCATCTGCCCATACATCCCCTGTAATCTATATGTCACTAATTCTATATAGTATTACGTTTAACCGATGTATTGGGCAAGCCTTCGCATTGCCGCATTAACGCAGCCTCACCTGCACTGTGGTGGAGAAAAAGGTGGCCCCTTTCCCCATATCGCTTAGCCTGTCCGGGGTGAGCACATTGCTGCGCTGCGGACGGTCCTGCCCTTCCCACCACAGCCCCTGGCTGAAGACCGTTCCCGGAAGCATCCTGTCGGTCACCAAAGCCCATATCTCAATGACACCCCGGTCATTGTACACCTTAACCTCAGCGCCGTCCTCGATGCCGCGCGCCGCCGCGTCCTCCGGATGAATCTGCAGCGTCGGCCGCTTCTCCAGAGCCTGATGCTTCATCGTATTGGCGAAGGTGGAGTTCAGGAAATTGTGATTGGGCGGCGAAATAAACATCAGCGGATACTTCTCATCCGGCGAAGGCCGCCGCAGTCCGTCATAGCCTTCGACAAGCGGCGAATAGGTAGGAAGCGGGGGCAGACCCGCATTCTCCATCGCCCGTGAGAAGAGCTCTATTTTGCCGGAAGGCGTGGTTAAGCGCTCCAGGTACTGAGCTTTGGGCGACATATCCAGCTTCACGAACCGCTCTTCCTTCAGCCGTTGCAGCGTCACGCCGTTCAGATAGGGATTACGCGGATAGTCCAGCGCTTCCCGGATCATATTTTCCTCCGTGACACGGAACGCCTCATCATCGAAGCCCATGGCTTGTCCAAGGAGAGCGAATACTTCAAAGTTGCTCTTGCAGTCTCCCGGCGGTTCAAGCACCGGCTCCTGAAGCTGGACGTAATGATGCCAGTAAGAGCTGTACAGATCGGTATTCTCGAAGGTGGAGGTTGCCGGCAGCACCAGATCGGCGTATTTCGCCGTATCGGTCAGGAACAGATCATGCACGACGGTGAACAGATCCTCCCGTTCAAAGCCGCGCTTCACCCGCTCCAGATCGGGTGCGACGACAAGCGGATTGCTGCAGTAGACGAATAAGGCTTTTATGGGCTGCTCCGTCATTTCCAGCGCTTCCCCGATCCGGTTCATGTTGATGCTGCGCGCCCGCGGATTCGGACGCAGATCGGGGCGCTCCAGAGCGCGAGCGTTCATTGAGGCATAGGCGCCGTTGGACTTGTACGCTCCCCCGCCGGGCTTGAGCCACTGTCCGGTCAGTGCCGGCAGGCAGGAAATCGTGCGCACCGACATGCCGCCGTTATCGTGATGCTGCAGTCCGTTGCCGATATGAATGTAGGACACCGCTGCTTCCCCGTACATCCGGGCCAGACGCTCGATGTCAGCAGCGGTAATGCCCGTAATCGCGGATACCGCCTCAGGCGTATATTCCTCCGCCTGCTGTCGCAGCTCTTCATGTCCGGTTGTGTAAGCGGCCAGGAAGCTTTCATCCGTCAGCCCGTCACGGAACAGAA
This sequence comes from Paenibacillus sinensis, assembly GCF_019904155.1. Taxonomy (GTDB): domain Bacteria; phylum Bacillota; class Bacilli; order Paenibacillales; family Paenibacillaceae; genus Paenibacillus_AQ; species Paenibacillus_AQ sinensis. Next base: position 84,961 of record NZ_JAHCMB010000048.1, on the reverse strand, counting down.
TATGCATGATGCCAAGGGCGAGCGCCGTGTCCGTTCCGGGATACAGCGGCAGGAACCAGTCTCCCCATTGGGCGGTCCGGTTCCGGTGAACGTCGATCACGACCACCTTGGCCCCCTTCTTGCGAGCCTGCTCAGCGAGTACAACCTGATGCATGTTCGTGCTGACGATATTGCCGCCCCATACGAGGATCAGATCGGCATTCACAATATCCTCGGGACTTGTTCCGCCGCCGAAGCCCATCGTATATTTCCAGCCCGCGCTTCCGGCGGAGTTGCAGATCGTCTGCTCCAGCCGGCTGGCGCCAAGTGCATTGAAGAAACGCCGATCCATGCCCTCAACACTGAGTATGCCCATATTGCCGTAGAAGCTGTAAGGCAGGATGCTCTCCGGCCCGTATTCCTCCGACAGCCGGGAGAAGGTTCCGGCGATTTCGGCAATCGCCTCATCCCAGGAGATCGCCTCGAAGCGGCCTTCTCCCTTGGGACCCACCCTCCGCAATGGCGTTGTCAGCCGCTCCGGGTGATGGACGCGCTCCGCCATATGTCGGACCTTGTTGCAGATGGCTCCCCGGGTCACCGGATGCTCCGGATTCCCTGTCACCTTTTCGATTTTGCCGTCTTTCTTATGAACAAGAAGTCCGCAAGTGTCGGGACAATCCAGCGGGCACACCGCCGGGAACACGCCGTTCTTCAGTTCTCTCATGCTTGCAGTCCTCCATATGCGGTCAGTCTGTGTTTGTTACTATTTTATAGTCGCATATTTTCAAAGAAAAGACCAAACCCTTTTAGAGGCTCATGATTCGCAGGATAACGCGCAGGGTAATAACAAGCATGAAATACTCCCTATTTTCTCGCCGTACCTCTTGACGGTTTCGTTCCCCCGGGCCGCCAATGATGATGACGGCGTTTTTTTATCCATCGCGCTCTATCCGCAAGACGCCAGAGACGACAAACAGCCCGCCTTACAGGACACTTTCCTTGTCCTTACGGCGGGCTATCGATTTATTGTTCCGTACGCCAAGCTTATTTGTACCAGTGCAGAGGAGGGAGCCCCAAAAGGGACTTTCGCACCTCGCTCCACACCTCTTTCAGCAGCTCCTGCAAAATCCATGCCGACTTCGAGTAGCCCGTTACGACGAGACCTTGTGTGTAAGTAAGCGAAGCGCACGAGAGAATTTCCGTTCCCAATCTGCTCGGGGCTTTCTGAAGCGCCTGTCTTACATCCTCGAGCAGTTTCGGAGTAACGCCGTCCGAGAATACATAGAACGTGCCGGTGTGGCTAAAGTCTTCCCATGACCCTGTCGCTTCGATTGCCTGCTGCTCCGGGAGCACCACCTGACGTTGATGAAATATCAGCCGGCCCTCGGAATAAACCCGGAGACGGTTGTCCAATCTGCGGTATACAAAGGACTCGCCGCGCAAAATACGTCCGGGACACAACACCTCTCCCTGCATCCAGACCGACCCTTTTTGCAGTTCCACCACAGTGTCATTCTCATAAGCGGCATCCCGGTACAGCATGACGGGTTCCATCATGACTTCGATGCAGGAACCCGAACCCAGACGAAAGCGCTGCAGCATGGAAGCCTTTTGGCCGTATTCACAGGGATGAACTTTCGTAAAGCTTTGGTTGGTTAAGACCACTCGCGTGTCTTGCCCAGCCTCCCATTCCATCACATATCGGTCGTTGCCCAGCATTCCCGGAGATGAATCCATCACAATTACTCCTAATTCGTCGGGAAAACGAAACAGCTTGGCGATTTTGACCGGGGCCGTATGATAACGCTCAATCGCCTCGGTCTTCCCCCCTCTAAGTGAAAAAGAAGCGCGAAGAAAGGTCGATTCGGGCAGGGAGTATTCAGGAATGCTCATGGGCGATATGGTTGGCATGCTGCAATTCATGCTCTACCCAAGATAAGATATCCGCAACGCCCTCCCCGCCGAACATATTGGAGAACACATAGGGCCGGAAGGAGCGCATTCGTTTCGTATCCTCTTCCATCACTTCAAGGCTGGCACCCACATGCGGGGCAAGATCGGTCTTATTAATAATCAGGAGATCCGACCGCATAATTCCGGGACCCCCCTTCCGGGGAATTTTCTCGCCCTGCGCTACATCTATAATGTAGATGAACCGATCCACCAATTCGGGGCTGAACGTGGCGGCCAGGTTGTCGCCACCGCTTTCGATCAATATAATCTGCAGATCGGAGAACCTTTCCTCCAATTCCATTACCGCTTCGAAGTTCATGGAGGCATCCTCCCGGATGGCGGTATGCGGACATCCCCCTGTCTCCACTCCGATTATACGTTCCTCCGGCAGAACCCCGGTATTCAGAAGAATTCGGGCGTCTTCCTTCGTATAGATGTCATTGGTAATCACGGCCAGGCTGTACTTGTCTCCAAGTTCTCGGGCGATCATTTCGATAAGCGCGGTCTTGCCGGAACCAACAGGCCCGCCAATCCCGATTCGCATCGGCCGCTTCCCTTGAAATACCGGCTGAAACCAATCATGATGATGATGTCCTTGTCCTTGACACATTGCATTTCCTCCCGTTCTTCTATGATTTATGACATAAACAGTCTGGAATATAAGGTTTCATGACAGATGGCATACCGCTCTGCGGCAGGCGAGTTGGTATACACGTCTTCGGACGGAAGACTCTGGGTGATCTTCCATCCCTGCCCGATCAAGGGGAACAAGCGGGCGATCAGAACTTGTCCTTCGGTCTGCCCGATAGACAACAGCCGAAGCGCGCTGCCCACAGCGGTTACGACGCAGCTGTACAAATAACCTTGAACAGCCTGATCCAGCGGACTGCCCAAGCGATAACTGACGAAACCGTGGACAAAGGGATGCGTGGCCAGGCAATCTCCAGCCTCATAGCCTCGCAGCATAGGAGACCAGTCGAGTAAGGGATGAATCGACGCAGCCAGCCGAAGGAGCCGCCTGCCCATTTTTTCCGCTCCCTGTCTGGATTCGGAGCTGATCTTCTGCAGATGAACCAGACGCTCGATCTCGAAGGCATGGCTCCACTCCCCGCCGGGAGCATCTTCATAGATGGCCTTCACAACCATCGCATCGGCGGTGGCCCAGTTCTGTAAAATCAAAGTGCCCACAAATTCCTCCAGGTCGCCTGAATGACGAATCCTACCTTCCTGTACCGCCGTCTCCAGTCCGAATGAATGGGCAAATCCGCCAATCGGAATGGCTGAGTCCAACATCTGTTGAATCGCGAGCCAAGACATTCTTTCTCCCCCAATCACATTCGAGCTTGCACCCAGGCCTCCCTTCTTGTCTTATCAGAACAGGAAGTATCGCTGCGCCATAGGAACCGTGTTCGCCGGCTTACATACGGCCGGCTCACCGTCAACGGTTACCTTGTAAGTTTCGGGGTCCACTTCGATCTTCGGGGTTCGGTCATTGTGAATCATGTCCTTCTTCGTAACACTCCGGCAATTCCTCACCGGCTCCACTCTTTTTTGCAGCCCCAGCTTGTCCGCTATTCCCGCCGCATAAGCAGCTTCGGATACGAAGGTAATGGATGTCCCCTCCATCGCCTTCCCGAATGAAGCGAACATCGGTCTGCCCATCACGGGCTGGGGAGTCGGAATGGAAGCGTTGGGATCGCCCATTTGCGCATAGGCGATGCTCCCGCCTTTCAGCACCAGATCGGGCTTAACTCCAAAGAACATCGGTGTCCAAATCGCCAGATCGGCGAACTTGCCGGGCTCGACCGAGCCGACCAGATGGGATACGCCGTGTGTGATCGCGGGATTGATCGTGTATTTGGCGATATATCGCTTAATCCGGAAGTTGTCGCTGTCCGTATCCGGAGCCAGCGGGCCGCGCTGGCGTTTCATCTTGTCCGCAGTCTGCCAAGTTCGCATGATGACCTCGCCAACCCGTCCCATTGCCTGCGAATCGGAACTAATCATGCTGAATACGCCCATATCGTGCAAAATATCTTCCGCCGCGATGGTCTCCGGGCGGATTCTCGAATCCGCGAACGCCACATCCTCGGGAAGCCTGCTGTCCAGATGATGGCAGACCATCAGCATGTCGAGATGCTCCTCGATCGTGTTGACCGTGAACGGACGCGTCGGATTTGTCGAAGAAGGCAGCACATTCAGCGCGGAAGCGGCACGGATAATATCGGGCGCATGGCCCCCTCCCGCTCCTTCCGTATGATAGGTATGAATCGTTCTGCCGCCAATCGCCCGAAGGGTGTCCTCCAGAAATCCGGCCTCGTTAAGGGTATCCGTATGGATTGCGACCTGGATGTCATACTCATCCGCCACCTGGAGACAGGTATCGATTGCGGCAGGTGTTGTTCCCCAGTCTTCGTGCAGCTTAAGACCGATCGCGCCCGCCTCGATCTGCTCCCGAAGCGGACCCGGCTCGGAAGCGTTGCCTTTCCCTGTGAATCCCAGGTTCATCGGAAAGGCCTCCGCCGCTTCCAGCATCCGCGCCATATGCCAGGCACCCGGTGTGCATGTCGTAGCATTGGTCCCGGTAGCCGGTCCTGTCCCTCCTCCAATCATCGTCGTCACTCCCGAGGACAATGCCGTTTCGATCTGCTGGGGACATATGAAATGGATATGGGCGTCAATTCCGCCAGCCGTTACGATTTTCCCTTCCGCAGCGATAACCTCCGTGCTGGCCCCTATAATCATGCCGGGATCAACGCCGTCCATCACATCCGGATTCCCTCCTTTCCCTATACCGGCAATGAGTCCATCCTTCAAGCCAATGTCCGCTTTAATAATTCCCCAATGATCGATAATCACAGCGCCTGTAATGATGGTGTCGAGCACTCCGTCGCTTCGCAAGGCGCCGGAGGATTGGCCCATACCATCGCGGATGACCTTGCCCCCGCCGAATTTGCATTCATCGCCGTACCGGGTATAGTCCCGTTCGATTTCTGCCCACAAATCGGTATCGGCCAACCGGACCGCATCTCCCGTCGTGGGTCCGAACATAGCGGCATACCCTTTCCGGTCCATTCTGCTCATCCCAACGCCTCCCATTCCTCGAGCCGTTTGCGGATAGTCTCTGGAACGGCCCCCATCTCGGCGGTCCCGCATGTCAATCCGTTTAGCCCGAAAGAGCGCCTTGCCCCTCCAAGCTTCGTGAGCCGAACCGGCTTCTCTTCCCCCGGCTCAAAGCGCACGGCCGTTCCGGCGGGTATGTCGAGCCGCATGCCGAAGGCTGCCTCCCTGTCAAACTTGAGCTTCCGGTTAACTTCGAAGAAATGAAAATGCGAGCCTACCTGAACCGGGCGATCTCCCAAATTGGCAACAAGAATCTCCATTGCCTTCCTTCCCGCGTTCAGTTCGATTTCCCCCGGTTTGATCCGGTACTCACCCGGCACCATGAACCTCGCCTCCTGTCCTATTCATTTACAATCGGATGATGAACCGTGACCAGCTTGGTCCCGTCGGGAAACGTCGCCTCAATCTGCACCTCATGAATCATTTCCGGAACACCCTCCATTACCTGACCGGCTGTCAGAATCTGCGTTCCGTACTGCATCAGTTCCGGCACGCTTTTTCCGTCTCGGGCTCCCTCCATAATTTCCGAAGCAATAAGCGCGACGCTCTCCGGATAATTCAGCTTGACGCCCCGCTCCAGCCGGGCACGGGCCAAATTGGCTGCGACCGTAAGGAGAAGCTTCTCCTTCTCACGCTCTGTCCACTGCATGGCGGTACCTCCTACCTTTCCAGATCAGAATGGAGATGAACCAGCTCAGCACCAGTAATCCTGCCAATCCGTAACCCAGCAGAACAAAATCAATTCCTTCCATCCATCGGACGACAGAGGACGGCAATTGTCCTTCAAACAAACGCATAAACTGTACCCCTCCGATAAATAACGCGGACAGAATGGATACACCGGTCACCGTCAAGTTGTACACAGCCCGGTTTCGATTCGAAAGAAACGCCCAGCGATAAGCCCGGGTCATAATTGCGCCGTCCAGCGTATCCATCAGGCTCATGCCCGATGCGAACAATAGAGGAAGCGACATAACACCCAGCCACGAAAAAGAATTGCCAGCGGCTCCTGCCGACAGGGCGAGGATTCCGATTTCTGTAGCCGTATCAAAGCCAAGGCCGAACAAAAAACCAAGCGGATATACATGCCAGCTTCGATTCACCAGACGAAACGCCGGAGCCAGCAGCTTTGTAAGGAATCCATGAGGCTTGCCTTCATGCGGCGGATGAGCTTGCCCTTTCTCCCTCTTCCCCAGACGATTCAGCGATCTTATCAACACTACTGTGTTCAGCAGCCCGAGCCCCAGAAGAAACAAAGCCGACACCGCTGTTCCGATGAACCCGCCGGTAGCGCTCAGCACCGGATTGTCATACATCAAGGTCTTGATGGACAAGGAGAGGGCCAGCACCATCAGAAAGACAACGGTGGAGTGCCCGAGCGAGAAGTACAGGCCTACACCCAGTGGATTCCGTTTTTGCGCAATCAGTTTCCGGATTGTATTGTCGATTGCGGCGATATGGTCGGCATCAAAGGCATGACGAAGCCCAAACGAATAGGCCAGCACGCCCAACCCCCACATTTGCGGTTCCTGGTAACCCGATATGACGAAAGCCGCTCCTCCCAGCACATGCAGAGCCAAAACAATCATAAAATACCCATAACCTTCGCGTTTCGAACCTCTCGCCATCTCGGAGACCTCCATTTCTTCGTCAGGATTGCAGCAAATAGACGGCTGCTTCGTACGGCCGAAGCGTCATATCGGATTGCAGCTCTACCTCCGGCTTATAGTTGCCGATTAATAGCTGCTTACGGGTGTAAGCATGAAGGGCATCCCATCCAAAGCTCCGCGGTTGATCCGAAAAATTGCAGATGACAAGCAGCGTCTGTTCGTCCATTACGCGAGTATAGGAATACACATACGGATCATCTTCGAGTATGACTTGATACATCCCCCATTTGATGACCGGATATTCTCTGCGCAAGGCAATCAGCCGTTTGTAATATTGAAAGACCGAATCCGGGTCGCCAAGCTGCAGCTCGGCATTGATCTCCGGATAATTGGGATTGACTCCAATCCAGGGAGTTCCCGTTGTAAAACCGCCGTTTGCTTCCGCGTTCCAGTGCATGGGCGTCCGCCCGTTGTCTCTGCTTTTGCGATGAATGGCCTTCATTAGGCTATCATGATCGCCGCCAGCCTCGATTGCGGCCCGGTACATGTTGCGGGTCTCTACACAACGGTACTCCTCAATGGTCTCGAATGCCACATTGGTCATGCCGAGCTCCTCCCCTTGGTACACAAAGGGCGTCCCTTTCATCATATGCAGGCAGGTCGCCAGCATTTTGGCCGACTCCCCGCGATATTCGCCGTCATTACCGAACCGGCTGACCTGGCGGGGCTGATCGTGATTGCTCAGATACAGCGTGTTCCATCCTCTGCTCTCCAGTTCAACCTGCCATTTGGTCATGGCCTGGCGAAACTCAGGCATGTTCCACGTATCTTCTCCCCATTTCCCCCCAGTTCCCGGGTCCGCCTCAATGTGCTCCCATTGGAACAGCATATTCATGACTCCCGTCTCTTCCTCCGTCAGGCTAATCGCTTCCTCCGGGGTGGCCCCCGGGGTTTCGCCAACAGTCATCAGATCATACTTGGATAATACCTCCCGCTTCATTTCAGCGAGGTAGTCCTGAAGGCGGGGACCGTTGATATAGTATTGAGTAGCCGGCTGAAAAGGCCCTTCCTTCACATGCGGCGCATCGGGAAATCCGGGCGTTTTGGACAATGTGGTAATCGTGTCCATCCGAAATCCGTCGATCCCTTTTTGAATCCAGAAATGCATCATGTCATATACGTCTTCCCTGACCTTGGGATTCTCCCAATTCAGATCCGGCTGTTTGATGCTGTACAGATGCAGATAATACTGCCCCGTCTTCTCGTCGTATTGCCATACCGAACCGCTGAATACCGATTCCCAATTGTTCGGCGGACGTCCGTCTGTGCCGGGGTGCCAAATATAGTAATCCCGATACGCGTTATCTTTGGAGCTTCGCGACTCCATGAACCAATTGTGCTCGTCGGAGGTATGATTCACGACCAGGTCCATGATCAGCTTCATGCCGCGATCATGCACGTCCCGGAGCAGCTGCTCCCAATCGGCCATCGTCCCGAACTCATCCATAATGTCGCGGTAATCGCTGATGTCGTAGCCGTTATCGTCATTAGGAGACTTATAGACCGGAGAGAGCCAGACAACATCGGCGCCAAGTTCCTGAATGTAGTCAAGCTTGGATATGATGCCCTGAAGATCCCCGATGCCGTCTCCGTTGGAATCCTTGAAGCTGCGGGGATATATTTGATAAACAACGCTTTCTTTCCACCAATTGGTTTTCTTCATATGAACCTCCATGTCGAACATAGTTGTGAAGTGCTAAGACATGCGCCGGCACTCCAGCATTCTTTTATCCTTTTACAGCTCCGCCCATAAGCCCACGGACAAAGTAGCGCTGCAAGAGGAAAAAGACGAGTAGCGGCACAAGAATTGAAATAAAGGCGCTGGAGGTCAGCAAGTGCCATTCATTCCCGTATGGTCCCGACATCTCGGAGAGATAGATGGACAGCACTTTATTATCCGGACGGCTTCCCAAGAAAATAAGGGAGACCAGATAATCATTCCATACCCATAGAAACTGAAAGATTCCGAATGAGGCCAGGGCGGGAACGGACAGCGGGAGAACAATCTGCCGGAACGCGGTAAAATGGCTCGCGCCGTCGATATCCGCCGATTCAAACAAATCCCTTGGCAGTTGGCTGACATAGTTGTACATGAAATAAATGGACAAGGGCAGTCCGAATCCGGTGTGGGCAATCCAGATGGACAGGATCGTCCCATTGATCCCAAGCTTCAGGAAGTCATTCAGAATCGGAATCAGGGATACCTGAAGCGGAACCACCAGCAGGGCAATGACAATACCAAACAAAATCCGTTTAAAGGGAAACGTCATCCAGGAGAAGGCGTAAGCCGCCACAATCCCGATGAAGATCGGTATGACGGTAGCAGGAATCGAAACGGTCAATGTGTTGACAAAAGCTTTCGAGAGCCCGCTTATACGCTGCCCGCTGGACGACTGTCCCTTATCCTGCAGAACATCAAGGTAATTATCAATCGTAAATTTCCAGTTGACGGTCCATCGTTGTTCCAGCACGGACACGGTTCGGTCTCCCCGGTCTTTCCAGACCGCTCTTTGTCCGTCTCCAAGAGTGATGCCTTGCCGCAGTTCCCGGTCTGTCGTCTCTACGCCTTCCAGCGTAATCGGGCTCCGTAAATTTGTATCCTCGGGCAGAGCGATGGTTCGCGTCTCCGTCCATGCCCGGTGGGGGAACACATCCCACCAGCCGCTCCGCTTGATGTCGTCCGCCAGACGGAAGGAAGAGATAAAGAGTCCGAGCGTAGGGATAATCCAGACGAGGCAAATGATTAGCAGCACTCCGTTAACCATCCATTTTGAAGAGAACCTTCTTCTTCCGCTCACTATAGCCTTCCCTCCTTCTTGAACATCCGCAGATTATAGACAATGACGGGAATCAGCACGATCATCAGAATAATCGCCAAAGTGGAGCCATAGCCAAAATTCCGGTAGTTGAAGAATTGCTTGTAATATTGCGTCGCAATCACTTCCGTTCCGTACTGTCCGCCTGTCATCACCATGACAATATCGAAAATTTTCAGTGTAAAAACAACGATAGTCGTCATAACCGTCCAAATCGTGCTCTGGATAAAAGGAATAATAACGCGGAAGAAGATCTTTCTCTCACCGGCTCCGTCCACCCTGGCCGCTTCAAGAATTTCATTAGGTATCCCTTTAATGGCGGCCGACAGAATCACCATCGCGAATCCGGTTTGGGTCCAGACCATCGTAGCGATCAGAAACAGGTTGTTCCAGGGCTGAACCAGTCCCAGCCATGCCTGCGGCTCCCCGCCGAAGGCGACAACAATTGCATTAAGAAGACCGATCTGGTCGTCACCCGGTTTATAGTAGTAGACAAACTTCCATATGATCCCTATCGCAATGAAGGATATGGCCATTGGCATGAACATGATCGATTTTGCCGTCTTCTCAAAGGAACTGCGATCGGCCAGCACAGCCACGATCAGGCCCAGCGAAACCGACAGCGTTGTGCCGATCAAGACCCACAAGATATTATTTCGGATCGCCATCTGCAGCGTTCGTTCTGTGAACACCGCCAAATAGTTGGCAAACCCCACAAACGTGGAAGAATCGGCATTGTAAAAGCTGAGTGCAAGGGTTCGGACAGCCGGGAACAGCAGCAGCCACGCAAGAAGCAAGAGGGCAGGCCCGATGAAGACCAAAGGCAGAATTTTTTTTCTCCATTTCGCAGGCGCCTGCTCCGCTATCCAGTTAAAGGAATAATAGGTCAGATACAGGGCGAAGATACTCCAGACCAGAGCCAGAATAATCGTTAAATAGAATGGAAATGTCGTATTCTTGAACAACTGATAAAAACAATAGTGAAGAGACCCATTCACCACTAGAAGAAGGATGGAGATTGCGGTCTTGCCCCAAGCAGTCTTAATCTCGGTATTCATTGGAAGTTCTCCATTTCTATGCAAATCCTTGCTATGTGCACAAGTGAGGCTGGCGTTTGCTAAAAAGGAGAGGCCCTCATACTGAGGGAAGGGCCTCAATCCTCAGGAACTCGTCAAACCTTATTACTGCTTGGGCCAAGAATCATCGATTTCCTTCATGGCCTCGTCCAGCGTAACCGAGCCGCTGACCAAATCCGTCATCGCCTTCCAGAACGTTCCGGCGCCAACTTCTCCCGGCATCAGGTCGGAGCCATCAAACCGTACGCTGTCAGCGTTCTGGATAATTTCCGCAACACCGCGGTCCACTTTGTTCGTATACCAATCGAGACTGGCATCCTTTTGCGGAGCAACAACGCCCCCCTGCTCAATCCATCCTTTCAGCGACTCGCCATGTGTGAAATATTCCATAACGGCCCGGACTTCCGGGCGGTCGTTGAACATGGCCATAATCTCGCCACCGACCAGCACTGGCTTACCATACTGCTCGTCGATCGGAGGGAAATAGAAGAAATCATAATCGTCCTCGTTCACGTCGGAAGGGAAATAGTTGACGGCAAGACTCGCCATTTTGTACATCATGCTTTTTGGGGGGTTCTCGAACATTGGAATGGTCGCATCGGACAGCGTTGTGGATACAATTGATTTGGTCCCGCCATTCACGTAATCCGGATTGGTCCAGATATCCAGCATCATTTGAACCGCCTTCTTCACTTCGGGCGAGGAAAAAGGAAGCTCTCCCCGTGTCCACTTGTCATAATTCTCAAGCGAGGTTGTCCGGAGCAAATAATCCTCAATCCAGTCGGTGGCAACCCAGCCGGTCGACGATTCGCTCTGTATGCCGATTGCCCACGGCGCTACACCGTCCGAAACCATCTGATCCGACAAGGCAAGCAACTCGTCATAAGTTTGAGGAATCTGATAACCTGCGTCCTCGAATTCTTTTTTGTTGTACCACACCAGACTCTTGGCAAGCGCCTGATGCCACACGCCGGCCATGATCGGGCTTCCGTCCGGGCCGTCCATAGTCGCCATATCAAGCCAGCTCTGATTGTAATTATCCTTAAGCTTGTCCATGTTCAAGAACTGGCTGACGTCGACTACTTTTCCCGCCTTGGCGAAATTGGCAAGAAGTCCAGGCTGTGAAATCTTTGCGATATCCGGGGCATTGCCTCCGTCTACCCGGACGGAAAGAGTCGATTCAAAGCTCTGGTTGCCCTCATACTCGATCGTGATACCGGTCTTTTCCTCAAAGGGCTTAAGCGCATCCTGAAATTTTACAGATTCCTCGCCAATCTCCTTCGCGAACAACGTGACCGTTGTCCCTTTATATTTTCCGGCATATGCCTCTTCTAGAGGGGAGCCCCCGGAAGCTGCTTCGGAAGAAGTTGCAGTTGGGCTGGCCGTGTTGCCTGCGGCGGGATTTTCAGAAGAGGAGGCGGTATTTGTGGATGACGTACCGCATGCCGTGACAAGAATCATGACAAGAGCTAACAGGAGAACGAGAAACCTTCTTTTTTTCATGGAAACCCTGCCTTTCTCAGCTTGTTTGTTTTTTTACATGAAACTTTTTCTGATAATTACAGCAATCACAGTCTAAATCGACAGCCCAATCACCCACTTTTTTCATGAATTAAAATGTAAATTTACATCTTAGTGATACTATAACGAGGAAATATACACTATGTCAATCATTCTTTTTTCATCATGTCATGTTTATTTACATCAATCAAGCGGCTTGTTTACGCTAATACCGGCCTCAATTCTCAAACATTTTCTCGCATTTATCCTTATTTATAGAGTGTTTCCGGATAAATCGGTTTTTAAAATGGTGCAGGAAAATTCTTTATCCTGTATTTTTTTACAATATATTTTCATGAAAAAACACAACAAAAAAAGAGAGCCTCGACAAGACTCTCTCTTCCGACTTATTTTTTTAGTTTAACTTCCGCAACCGATTCACGCTCGATAAGCTTGTAGGGCAGGAAGTGGCTTCCCTGTTGAAACGTCTTTCTCGGCTCCTTCAGCACCTCTACCAGATGCTTCATGCTCTCCATTCCGATCTCGGCAAAAGGTTGCGATATGGTTGTAAGCTTAGGTGTAGTCATATTCGAAATACTTAAGTTGTCGTAACCGACAACGGAAATATCACCCGGAACATGAAGGCCGGCGTCATAAATGCACCGCATAGCCCCAATCGCCATTTCGTCTGTCGCCGCAAACACAGCCGTTATCCCGGTGTCTCCGCGATTGTGCAGAAGCTCCTTCATTGCCTCGTAACCGCCTTCATACCTCATATCCCCATAAGCGATATGCTTGTCTGTGAAAGGAAGATTATAGTTCTCCACCGCCCGTTTGAATCCTGTTAATCTCCTCTCGCCGGCAACCTTGTTGGCTAATGGCGCTGAAATCATTCCGATACTGCGATGCCCACGGGAAACCAAATAGGCAGCGGCATCAAAAGACGCCCTTATGTCATCTATTCGGAATGAAGGCATCTCGGCTTTCTCATGATCCCCCAGCACGAGAACCATAGGAACCTTCACATTATGAAGATCTTCGTCGAATTGTTCGGACAGAAACCGGCTGGCCAGTATAATGCCGTCCACGCCCTTCTTCTGCATAAAATTAATGGCGCCGATGATGCCGCTCTTCTCCGTATCCTGATGGTACAGATCGTTTAACAGGACATTCACTTTATTTTCATGGGCGATTTTCCCCATTCCCTGGTAGAGCTCTCCGAAATAAAACGTGGCAAGATCAGGGATGATAATCCCGATAGAAAGCTCTCCCTCTTTGGGTTTCATCTGCTTGGGCTTGGTATGGGAATTGTAATTCAACTTCTTGGCAGCTTCAAATACAAGCTTTCGAGTATCCGGGCTGACCAATTCCGAGTCATTTAAGGCTCTCGATACAGTCGCGATCGAAACTCCCGCCAATCTGGCTACCTCTTGGATTTTAGACACAATGATCCCTCCGGCTCCCCACAAAAATTCATGTAAAAAATCGTTTTTTTCATGTAACAAAAACTGATTATATCATAACTTTGACTTGGCGCCATTGTCAATGTCACGGCTGCAAGAATGAAAAAACGCGGCGGAATCCTATGGAAGGAATTCCATCCGCGTCTTTGTAATTAGTCCAAGACTTGTAAAATATAGAATGATTAAGCGTGCTTCTTCACGCCGGCAGCCGCGCTGTCGATCGACTGAACTGCGACAGGAGTCTTGCGCAGATAGGCGTTAAAGTAGGCGCCAGCCACGAACAGAGCGCCGCCCACCAGATTGCCGAGCCATACCGGCGCGAAATTGCCGAAGTATTCGCCCCAGCTGAAATGGCCTTCGAAGATGGCGGCCGGAATCAGGAACATATTAGCCACAACGTGCTGGAATCCGATGGCAACGAATGCCATGGTCGGGAACCAGATACCGAGGATTTTGCCGCTGAAGTTGTCGGCGCCGTAGGACAGCCATACCGCCAGGGCTACGAGCCAGTTACAGCCGATACCCGATACGAACGCCTGCAGGAAGGTGGCGTCCAGCTTATGCTGTGCCAAGTCTACGAGTTTATCAAGATAAACGCCGTCAGCCGTCAGACCGACGACATGGCCGAAGAAGTAGGCAACGAACAAAGCTCCCACAAAGTTGCTGATCGTAATAAGCACGAGATTCTTGATCGTTTCGGCGAAGGTAATCTTCTTGGACATAAAAGCGAGCGGAACGGCCATCATATTGCCGGTCAGCAGCTCGCCGCCGGCCAGCAGCACGAGAATCAGGCCAACCGGGAACACAGCCGCTCCGATAAAGGTTGCGATCGAACCCCATTCCTTCGGCGCGCTGGCAATGACGCGAATATCAAGCAAATATCCGAGAGCGATGAACGCTCCTCCCAGAAAGCCGAGAATGAGCACGGCAAGCAGAGGGTTGTGAGCCTTCTTGATTCCGTTCTCCACCGTCACTTCGGCTATTTGCTGTGGTTTGTTATAAGCCATGGTTTCTGTCTCCTTCACAAAATACTTTAAATTTTTTCTATTAACCCTACTGCCTCATTTTATCGCGTTACTACGGACAATAACGTGACAAATGTCACTCCGAGAAAGTGCCTCGTGAAATTTTTCACCCATGTGACAAACTTTTTCATTTTCCCTTAAAATGTAAAATTCTAATATTTAATATGCTGCGGTCTCCGCTTATTTCCGGGTTTGGCTGGATAGTAGCCCCCGCAGAGTGACCGACCCCTTAACTTCAAAGAAACCGGAGCCTTCCGGCACCGGTTTCTCATTCTTGCGTTTTCTATTCTCGCGTTGTATCCCGCTTCAATATAGCTTATTCAGCTTCATGCCTCACCGGCATAGGACGCTCTCCTGAGCGACGTTACGCTTGTACCGTCTCTTTCGTCTCCACCGCCTTCGGCAGCGCCTGGAGGCCCGCCGTATTCAGGAAGTTCCACGGCTTGTTGTAATGCGGCTGGAAGAAGAAGTCGACGAATGCCAGCTGATCAACCGTCATCTTGTTCTGAATGCATACCGAAATCGTGTTGATCGACTGCGTCAAATCCGCCTTCGACATAATCTGGGCGCCGAGAATGCGGCGGGTTCCACGCTCGTAGACGACTTTGAGCTGCACTTCTTCAAAGGTAGGCATGAACTCCGGACGATAGTTGTCCTTCACCAGCACCGCTTCGGCATCAATGCCCTCGTGAAGAGCGGCGGCCTCGGTCAATCCGGTTCCGGCAATATTATCCTCATAAATTTTGATGCCCGAAGTTCCCTGCGTTCCCATGTACGGGATCGACTGGCTGACGAGGTTGCGGGCAACCAGAGTTCCCATGCGAACCGCGTTCGTTGCCAGCGGAATATAGGCGTTCTTGCCGGTCGGGTTATAATGGATGGCGCAGCTGTCTCCGGCGGCAAACACATCCGGTGCGCTTGTCCGCATAAAGTTGTCAACGATGATCGCTCCATTGGCCAGCATATCAACCTGACCCTTCAGCAACTCGGTGTTCGGACGGAAGCCAATGCAGAGAATGACGAGGTCGGCCTTGTATTCGCCTTTATCGGTCACTACAGTCGTCACTTTGCCATCCTCTCCCTTGAAGGAGCTGACCTTTTCCCCAAGTGCCAGGTCAATGCCGTGATCCTTCAGGGACTGCTCAATCGGTGCTGTAAACTCGGGATCCAGGTATTTGCTCAGAATCCGGTCTTCCGCATCAATCAGCGTTACTTCCTTACCGTTCTGCTGGAATGCTTCAACCAGCTCGATTCCGATATAACCGGCGCCGACCACGGTGATGCGTTTGGCCTGCTCGGCTTTCTCGATGATCGTGTTCGAATGGCGGTAGTTTTTGGACAATACGATATTTTCAAGCTCCATGCCCTCAAGCTTCGGAACGATCGGCCACGATCCCGTAGTAACAATCAGCTTGTCGTACGAATCGCCGAATTCCTCTCCGGTCTTCAGGTTGCGGGCACGCAGCGTTTTGCTCTTGGTATCGACGGAGGTGACTTCATGCAGCATGTTCGTCTTGACTCCCAGTTCCGCCAGCTTCTCCGGCGAGGAATAGAACAGGCCTTGGGGGTCTTTTACCACTCCTCCTACATACAGCGCAATGCCGCAGGACAGAAAAGAGATATTGTCGTTCCGTTCGTATACGGTAATTTCGGCGTCCGGGTAGAGCTGGGCGGTATTTACAATGGCGGCGGTTCCTGCATGGGTGCATCCGATAACAACGACTTTCATGATTTCTTCCTCCTCCAAAATGGATATTTCAATATTTATGTGATTTATTTCACTTTATATGATCATTATATTGTGATATTTATCACATTTCAACCCTTTTGCACCCGAGTTAACTCAATATTCACAATTTTAAATATTAAGTGACAATCTTGGATAATGCGATTCATTACTGAAAAAGGTGCGATCCGCTTCCTTTCCCGGAGATTCCGACCGATTTATCCTTATCTTTCCCGCCGAAGAAGCGCTTATGTCCGTCAGAATCAGGGAAATCGGCGATTGCCCGGGAACGCGAAGAACCCCGGTTTCAGCAGAAACCGGGGGAATTTGAGGAATATGAATGTTGGACAATACCTTTAAGCCAGGCCGGTCAGCACTCCGTCCTCATCGATCCGCAGCCCTTCAGCGGCTGGCTTGGCGGGAAGGCCCGGCATCGTCACGATGCTGCCGGTGACAACGACGGCGAAGCCCGCGCCCAGAGACAAGGTGATGTCCCGGACCTGAACCGTGAAGCCTTCCGGAGCGCCCAGCAGCTTAGGCTGGTCGGAGAAGGAATACGGCGTCTTCGCCATGCATACTTGAAGTCCGCTCAGTTCGAGCCGCTCAATCAGCGCAAGGCTGCGTTTGGCCGCAGGGCTGAAGGCGACCTCCGCGCCGCGGTAGATTTCCTTGACGATCTTGCTGATCTTCGACGGAATGTCAAGCTGATCCTCATACAGCGGAGCAAAGGCAGAGGAGCCTTCGCGGGCCAGCAGCTTCTTCAGCTCTTCCGCAAGCATAAGTCCCCCGGAGCCGCCTTCGGCCCAGGCATTGGAGATCGCAGCCGGTACGCCGAGACGCCGGCAGGCGTCCATAATCGCCTGAACTTCGGCCTCGCTATCCCCTTCGAAATGGTTCAGGGCGACCAGTACCGGGACCCCGAACTTGCGCAGGTTCTCAATATGGCGTTCCATATTGGCAAGCCCGTCCAGCAGTGCCTCGCGATTAGGCGCGTACAGCTCTCCCTTAGGGATTCCACCGTTGTACTTGAGCGCCTTCACCGTCACCACCAGCACGGCCGCGCTTGGCGCAAGCCCCGCCTGGCGGCATTTAATGTCCATGAACTTCTCGGCTCCAAGGTCGGCGCCGAAGCCCGCTTCCGTTACGACGACTTCACCGAGCTTCAGGGCGTACCGGGTACCGATCACGCTGCTGCATCCGTGAGCGATGTTCGCGAATGGTCCTCCGTGAACGATGACCGGCGTGCCTTCCAGCGTCTGCACCAGATTCGGTTTCACCGCTTCCTTCAACAGCGCGCTCATCGCCTCCACCGCATTCAAGCGGTCCGCCGTGACCGGCTTCCCTTCCCGGTCATAACCGACCAGCATCCGTCCCAGTCTGGCTTTCAGATCGGACAGATCAGTGCATAGGCATAGTACGGCCATGATTTCCGATGCCGTAGTAATCTGGAAGCCGCTTTCCCGGACGACGCCGTTGCCGTCTCCAAGACCTGTGACGATATTCCGCAGGCTGCGGTCATTCATATCCAGTACCCTTTTCCAGACGATCCGCTGAGGGTCCAGATTCAGCTCATTGCCCTGAAAAATATGATTGTCGATCATGGCAGACAGCAGATTATGCGCCGAGGTTACCGCATGGATATCCCCGGTAAAATGTAAATTGATATCATCCGCAGGCACAATCTGTGACTTGCCGCTGCCCGTCGCTCCCCCCTTCATTCCGAGGCAAGGCCCCAGAGAAGGCTCCCGAAGAGCCGCTACCGTCTTCACTCCCGCCTTGTTCATCGCCTGGGCCAGTCCGATCGTCGTCAGTGTCTTGCCCTCGCCCGCCGGCGTCGGATTGACAGCCGTCACCAGCACCAGCTTCCCGTTAGGGCGGTCCTTCAGTTCCTGCCAGAGCGACGGAGCCAGCTTCGCCTTGTATTTGCCGTAGAGCTCCAGATGTTCCTCGCCGATTCCCGTCTCCGCCGCTATTTCCGTTATTAACCTCATGCCTGTAAAATTACCTCCTGCAACATTATCCTTGTATTCCGCATGCACCCATGCGTGTTCCCTACTTATGGCCGCGCCGTACATTAGACTCTATTTCAGGATACAAGGTCTTTGAAAAGCGTCAAGCCTTATTTTCAGACTTTACCGCCGCTTTCATTCGGTCAACTGCCCTTTTCGTGAAAAAAATCACCTGCCAAAGAAGGACGAAACCCTCTTCTTCACAGATGCTCCCGCCGAAGCTGTTCTGCGCCGGATTAAAGGTCCGGTGCAGTCATGCCCTCTCGGTTCCGGAACAGCTTGCCGGTCATGGTCCACCCAGTACCATGGCGGGCTGGTTGCAGCGGAACCTGAACAGCAGCAGATGCAGCGGGGCGGGGGATGCGGCACGATTACAGCGGTTCGAAGCCGCTATCCGGACCGCATGTTCCGGTAACCCCGCATACACCGGCAAGGCAGAAGTCGTTTCGGGCCAAGTGCCGGTTCGCCTTGACCGGAACGCCGGTCGAGAATTCGCTGGAATACCGGCCGCCGCTTGCCTGCAGCGGCCGATCCAGTAATCCTTGGGCGAAGATCGCCCGAAGGCACATGCCAGATCCATCCTAGCGGCCACGGTGCCGGTTCTTCGCCTTCTGCCGGGCAAGCTCCCGCTTATGCTCGGCAAGAGCCTCTCTGCACTCCCGGCTCTGCCGGGAGGATTCCCGCTTGTGCTTCTCCAGCTCCAGCCTCACCGCCTCGTGGCTCGCCGAGCCTGCGCCCTTTCCGCGGGATTCTCTGGCCGCTTCCCGGGCGCGGCGCTTCGGATTGCCGGCGAGAGGCCTCCGCTCTGCCTGAACCTCGCAGGACAGACCGTCCATTACCCGCTCCAGTCCGGATAGCACAAACTCCCAGATTTCCTGCGAAGACGGCTCGGCGCCAAAAATATGCCTGCCGGCCCTAATCCGCCCGTCTTCTTCCAACTCGACAATGCCTACCCAAAAAGGCGCTTCGTAAAATACCGTTAATTTCATCCGGTATTCCCCCTCTGCCAAGATATACGAAACGAGGGACATCCCGAGGGGGAAGGTTACTGGCACAGCCTGACTCGAAATGCGCGGAAGCCATGTGCTCGACCACCGTCATGCGACGACACAGTGCGCCGAGAGCCGCGCGCGGTGCCGATGCCCGCGATTACTGTCAGGTCCGTGCGTCCGGACTACCGACCGGAGCTGTGTTTTTACGTTTCAACTAGTATTTTATCCTGCCTGGCCGCTTATGTGAACCGTAGCGGGTTTAAAATTGCGGGACAGGCCGGGCCTGAAGTCCGCAGGCTTCGGCTATTAGCCGGTATGACCTTAGCTTGTCCTCAAAAGAATGCGTCACCGTTGCAATCATAATTTCCTCGCAGCGGCAGGCGCTGCTGATCGCCTCCAGCCGTTCGCGGATTTCCGCTGGTGAACCGACCAGCAGATGCCCGCGGTTCTCCCGGATGAGCTGCCGGTCGAACGGCGTGTATGGATAGGACGCCGCGCTTTCCGGCGAAGGTGTAGGCGACGAGATGTGATCGCGCGCCAGCAGCACCGCCGCCAGGTCGGAGCTTGAAGCCAGCCGTTCCGCCTCTTCCGAAGTCTCTGCACAGACTGCGAACAGAGCTACCAGCACGGCAGGATGCGGCGCGGCAGAGGATGGCCGGTAATGCGCCCGGTATTCGGCTATCGCCCCTGCCTCTCCCTGCGGAGCGATAAAGCGGGCATAAGCCAGCCCCATCCCCCGCTCGGCCGCCAGCCGGGCGCTGCCGGGGCTTGCGCCGAGCAGCCAGAGCTGCGGCGCGGAGTCAGCGTGGGGCGCTGCCTGCAGCCCGGCGAACCGGTGGCCTTCGGGCGCCGCTCCCTGTGTATATGCGGCCAAGTCACCTAGCTGCCCGGCGAAATCATCGGTCTCCTCGCGCCGATGCTCCCGCAGCGCCCGGACGGCCAGGGCGCCGCCTCCGGCCGAGCGGCCGATGCCAAGGTCGATCCGCCCGGGATGGAGCGCCTCCAGCACGCGAAAATTCTCGGCGACCTTGTAGGGGCTGTAATGCGGCAGCAGAACGCCTCCGGCGCCGACTCTAATGGAGGAGGTTACGGCCGCCACATGCGCCGCAAGCACTTCAGGGCTCGATCCGGCGAGCCCGGTGGCCCCGTGATGCTCCGCGACCCAGAAGCGGGTATAACCAAGACGCTCGGTCTCCTTCGCCAGAGCCGCTGTCTGACGGAGCGCCTCCGCCGCCGAGCCTCCCTCCGAGACCGGAGATTGGTCCAGCACGCTGAGTTTTAACATCGTCAAGCCATCCTTCCGCTTTTTCCCTCAAGCGTACCAATGTTCCGGCGCATTTTCTACAGGAAATCAAGTCTTCCGAATACTGCGCTTCGCTGGCTGATGATTTGGGGGCAAGTGAATCTTCCGGCAACCTTTCTAGGAACAGGTTCTATCCACTACAATGCCAAAAGGGAGACTCTTGCTCTTCGCGAGCAGAAGTCCCCCTCAGGGTACCGCATCATGTTGTGTTCCGCATCATGTTGTGTTCCGCATCATACTATGTTCCCAACAGGCTCGAAGAAGCCTGCAGGCGGGAGCTTACTTGGATACCGGCACAGCGTTATAGTATTCCTCCAGCGTAAGCCCTTGCTCCGTAAGCGTGCGGGCAAGCTCCTTGCCGACATAGCGGACATGCCAAGGCTCGTACATGTAACCGGTTATGGCTTCCTTGCCTTCCGGATAGCGGATGATGAAGCCGTAATCCGGCGCATGCTGTGCCAGCCAGTCCGCCTCCTTCGTTCCGGCGAAGCAGCTCTCCGCCGCGCATGTGCCGTCCCGTCCGGACAAGTCGATCGCCAGCCCCGTCTGGTGCTCGCTATGACCAGGGACTGCGCTGTAAGTGCGCGCCTTCTCCTCGCCGTCCTTTTTCACGTAGTTGTCGAACAGCACTGTCTGCGTCGCTTCGGAACGGTAGCCGGAGACGCCAGCCAGATAAACGTCGTCCTTCTCCGCTCCGGCGAACATCTCCTCCAGTGCCGCAGCGGCTTCCTTGCGCAGCATTCGCTTCTCGATCTTCTCCTTGAAAATAAACGGCACGTCCGGATACACCAGATCATCCGGCTTATAGCCATCCTCCAGTCCATACTCCTTGTTCACGATAACGCCGATGCTGTCGGGCTCCGTGTCGGCTTGCCGGACTTCATTGCCGCCGGGCTCCCCGGAAGGCGAAGGAGCCGGAGAGACTTCGGAACCAGATGCAGCCGTAGATGCCGCTCCGCCGTTCAATTCCTGCTGCTCCGTCGCCGCCGAATCACCGGCAGAAGGAGCCGGTGCCGTATAGCGGCCTATTGCCCAGCCCGCCGCGATTACGGCCAGCAGCAGCAGGGGAACCCACCATTTGCCTCGCATTGCATTTCCTCCTTAATTCACCGGTACTGCTTGTACAGCTTATAGACAGGATAAAGGCGGCAAAAGTTTCAGCCGCCCGCAAAATCCCTTAAGTTCCCAAAATTAGCAGCCGCAAAGCCGCCGTTCCTTGGCAGCGGATAACAAACCGCCCGCCGCTACCTTCCGCGCGAACCTCGCGAGCCCCGGGAGCCCTGAGGGCCGGCTCCGCGGCCCGCTGCGCCGCTTCCCGAACCGCGCCCGCCACTGCCGCGTCCACCGCTGCCGTACCCGCCGCCGCTGCGCCCGGCATCCTTCCCGCGTCCGCCTGCTTGCGGACCGCCTTTGCTTGCTCCTGCCCGCGGACCAGCATTGCCTGAGCCCGCCTGCGGACCGCCTTTGCCTGCTCCTGCCCGCAGTCCGTCCTTGCCCGCGCCGCCCTGAGCGCGGGCCGGCGCATTCGCCTGGCGGCCCTGGCCCTGGCCCTGCCGTGCGGGCGCGCCGCTCCAGCCGGCGGCGTCCTTGACGCGCCCGCCGCCGGTGCTGCCTCCGCGGCCTGCAGCTTCCCGGCCGCGATCCTCTCTGCGGCCGCCGGTTTCCCGGCCGCGATCTTCCCTGCGGCCGTACTCCTTGCTCCGGCCGCCCGCTGCCGCGCCGCCGCGCTGCGAACGGCTGCCGGCGGCAGCTCCGCCCGCGCGGGAACCGCGTCCGCCGCGCGCCGTCTCCGGCGCGGCCTTGGTGCGTGCCGCGCCAGAAGTGGCGAATGTGGCATCGCCGAATTCGCCCTTCTCGTAGCGCCGCCGTTCCAGGCGCTGCGAAATGCCCTTCTCGATCATCTCGAGTCCCGCGCGGTCGCGCGGCGAGGCGAAGGTGATCGCAAGTCCCTTGCCGCCCGCGCGGCCCGTGCGGCCGATGCGGTGGATGTAGCTGTCGACATCCAGCGGCATGTCGTAGTTGAACACATGCGTCACGCCTTCGACGTCAAGGCCGCGGGCGGCAACATCCGTGGCGACCAGCAGCTGCAGCTTCGCCTCGCGGAACGTCTTCATGACGGCCTCCCGCTTGTTCTGCGACAGATCGCCATGCAGCTCGTCGCAGTCATAGCCCGCTTCCTGCAGCGCTTCATTCAGCTTCGATACCCGCCGCTTCGTTCGGCAGAAAATAATCGCCAGATACGGCCGGTCCCGCTCAATCAGCGCCTTCAGCGCTTCTTCCTTGGCGCGGTCCGTGCACTCGACGACCTGCTGGCGGATATTGTCCAGCGGAATCGGTGAGCCGCTCTTGATCAAGATGTCGATCGGCTGGCGCATATAGCTTGATGCCAGCTGCTTGATCGGATCGGGCATCGTCGCCGAGAACAGCATCGTCTGGCGCCGCGAAGGCACCGCCGTAATGATGCTCTCCACTTCGTCCAGGAAGCCCATGTGAAGCATCTGATCTGCTTCATCGAGCACAAGCATCGTGACGCCGCCCAAGCTCAGCGTCTCGCGGCGCATGTGATCGAGCAGTCTTCCCGGCGTTCCGATAATCAGATGCCGTCCGCCTTCCAGCTTGCGCAGCTGCTTCTCCACATCCTGCCCGCCGTATACGGCCAGGATTTTGATATCGCTCTTCTCGGTCAGTTTGCGCGCTTCCTCTGTAATCTGAAGCGCCAGCTCCCGCGTAGGAGCAAGGATCAGCGCCTGCGGGAATGGCCGCTCCGGCCTGATTTTATCGAGAATCGGCAGCAGGAACGCCAGTGTCTTCCCCGTTCCTGTCTTCGCTCTCGCGATTACGTCAAGTCCCTGGACCAGCGGCGGAATCGCCTCCGCCTGCACGGGAGTAGGCTGTGCAATGCCCTGCCCGCGAAGAACCCCGGTCAGTTCCGCCGAAACCCCCAACTCTTTAAAACCCGTCATTCTCATCACCTTCTTCTTCCTTGTATAGTAACGTCTCGCCCGACATAAAAGCGGAACAACTCCTGCCGGAGCTCTTCCGCCTATATCGGTTGTGCTATGATGTTGGCCCGCAAGGGGCTAGAACCTTCCCGATTTGAAAATCGAATACAGCAGCCATATAAACATCAGCAGCGCGATAACCGAGCCGATCTCGACGGTCGGGAAATTCCAGATCATCGAAGGGTCCCGCCGCAGCGATGAGCCGACGATAAGGCCGACCATGATGATGCTGAACGACAGCAGAACGATGCTGAATGACAGCCGATTCCCGATCCGGTCCAGCTTGCGGAGCAGGTTCTGAACTTCGGGAACTCCGACCTCCACCTTCAGCTTGCCTTTGCCGATCAGCTCCGACAGCTGGCGGGCTTGTCCCGGCAGCTCGATGAGGCTTTCCGCGATCTCCGCCACTCCGCCAACCAGCTTGCGCTGAAGACGTCCGCCGCTGAAACGCTGCTTCACCAGCTTCCGGCCGAAAGGCTCGGCCATCTGGATAATGCTGAAGCCGGGATCAAGGTCCGTGACCACGCCCTCCAGGGTCAGCATCGTCTTCCCGAGCAGCGTCAGCTCCGCCGGGACGACCAGCCGGTGCCGCTGCGCCACCACGAACAGATCATTCAACGCCCGTCCGATGCTGACTCTGCTGAACGGAACGTCATAATAATCCTCCCTTAGCCGGTCTACATCCTCGTAAATGGCCGAACGGTTCGCATCCTCCGGAACAACCCCGAGGCGGAGAATCGCCCGAACCATTGCATCTGTATTCCGGCGCATCAGTGCGATGACCAAGCTCGACAGATGGTCCTTCGTGTCCTCGCTGAGACGTCCCACCATCCCGAAATCGATCAGCGCGATCTTGCCTTCACGGGTAACCATCACATTTCCGGGATGAGGATCGGCATGAAAGAAGCCGTCGATGAAAATCTGCCGCAGCATCATATCCACAAGCCGCTCTGCCGTATCTTTCATGCTGATGCCCTGACTCAGCAGCGCCTCTCGCCGGTTCAGTGTAATGCCCTCCACGTATTCCATGGTCAGCACCCGGGAGGAGGAGTACTCCCAATAGATTGCCGGAATATATACCGATTTATTATCCGCCAGCTGCTGGGCGATCCGCTCCGCGTTCCGCCCTTCCTGGCTGTAATCCAGTTCGCTGAGAAGGGATCTGGAGAATTCCTCTGTCATCCGGTAGATTCCATACTGTCTTGCCCAGGCCATGCGCCTCTCGGCAAGCGCCGCCAGATCACGGAGAATTTCCAAATCCCGAGTCATAATTCGCGTTACTCCGGGTCGCTGAATCTTGATGGCCACTGCCTGGCCGCCATGGAGTATGCCCCGGTGCACCTGCCCGATAGAGGCTGCTGCAAGAGGAGCCGATTCGAAAGTTTCGAAGATCTCTTCCAGAGTCAGACCAAGCTCCTGCTCCAGAATATGCCGGGCCGTTTCCACGGGAAAAGGCGGAACATGATCCTGCAGCTTGACCAGTTCCTGAATGATCGGCTCTGGCAGCAGATCGGACCGGGTGCTCGCCAGCTGGCCGAGCTTGACGAAGGTCGGCCCCAAATCCTCCAGGACGAGGCGTATCCGTTCCCCGAGGCTACGTCCTGCATGCTCCTCCTGCGTCACGAGCCGGCGGGGGAGCGAGAGGACCCGGTACAGTCCCAGTTCCTCCACCATATAGCCGAAGCCATGACGCATCAGCGCCATGGCGATCGACCGGTAGCGTCCGGCATGTCTGATCCGAACCATTCCTTCAATCCGCGCCGGAATCCGGCAGGCGGTCGTCGCCGACGGAGTACGTACCCTCCAGGTGCGAAATCCCTTCCAGCTCTGCCAGACGGCGTTCCAGTACAGCAATCCGTTCTTCCAGTGCGGCGACGTCGCTCTTGACCGGAACATCCAACTCCTTCAGCACACGCTGCACCTGCTCCTGAACAGCCGACTTGAAGGCGCTCCGTTCCTCTTCGCCCCGTTCGATCAGCCGGTCGACAAGCGCGCGGGATTCGGTGGGTGCAACCTCGCCCCGCTTCACAAGCTCGTCTACAGCCTTTTCTACCTTTTCCTTGCTGACAACGGTGAGACCTACGCCCAAAGAGATAGCTTTCTTAAACAAATCGCTCATCGTCTTTTCCTCCTAGAGTATCCGTTAATAGCAGGCAACGGGTAAATTATACCCCATGCTGTGGGATAACGCACAAAGCAGCTGGCTTGCAGCTTATTGAATTTATGAATTTATTGAACGTGCGGAATCCGCGCCGCCCAAGTGGCGGCCTGAAGCAGAAGCTTGCGCATCGCCGGGTGACGGAACGAAGGCTCGTGATGACCCGGCATAAGATATACTACCCGTCCCAGCCCATAGCTGTGACACCAGGCCGCAGGCCAGGTTTCGCCATCCGCTTCGTACTCCATCAGAACCGTCTTCTCGGTGAACGGATCGAATTCATACCGGTAAGGCTCTTCCTCCAGCGCAAAGTCCTCAATGCCCTCCATAATGTCATGATCAGGCGCAAGCACCCGGAATTGCAGAGGCGTGTAAGGGGGATGGCCCGTAAATTTGGCTCCAATCAACTGGGCGAGCTCATAACGGTTCGCGAGCGAGAGGCCGGTATGTAGAACGATAAGTCCTCCTCCGCCCGCCACATAGCTCAGCAGGCCCGATGCCTGCTGCGGGGAGACGGACTCGTTCCACAGCTCATTGTAGGCGATACACAGGTCATAGCCGCCGAGATTCTCGGCCAGCATCATTTTCTTGTTCTCCGTACACTGGACTACCATCAAATCGTTGAGTACATGGGTAATCTGCTTATCCACTCCCTGGAGCGGATGAAAGCGGGGATGCGTGTATTCACCCAGCAGCAGACATTTTCTTTTATCCATAAAAAGGGTGCCTCCTTGTGCGTCGAATCCAGTATTGCTGCCTTTATTGTAAGGAAAATGGTGCCGGATGTCCATGTGAGCATTCAGATTGGCCGCCCCCTCCAGTCAATGCCAAAGAGCATTCCCTCCCGCAATGCCCGGCAGGAAATGCTCTAATGGCAGCCGAAGGATCAGGCGGCTACCGCCGCGCCGCCAGATAGCGGCCAAGCTCCACCATCATGCTGCCCATCCGTTCCTGTTCCGGTACGACGATGCGGTTGATCCCCGCCTCCTTCAGAGAATCGGCGGTCACCTTGCCGACCGATACCGCAAGCACGGAAGTCTCGAATGCTTCAAGCATAGCGGGCAGCAGCCCCCTGCTCTCCGCATATTCCGCCAGAAACCGGATTTGAGGCGCGCTCGTAAAGGAGACAGCATCCAGCTTGCCCTGAACAATCTCTTCCAGAAGCAGCGCGAGGCTCTCCTCCTCGGGCGGGAGATGCTTGTAGGGAAGAATTTGCCGGACGGAGGCTCCCGCCTCCTGCAGCCAGGCATTCAACCTCGGCGCGGGATCGCCGTGAAGCTGAAGCACTGCCCGGGTGCCTCTGAGATCATAGGGCTCAAGACCTCTGATGAGACCGGAGGTGCTTCCGTCATCATCTCTCACTGCCGGAACAAGCCCCCGTTTCTTCAGGGCGTTCACAGTCTTATAACCCCGGGCCGCAATGCTTGAACCTGCCAGAACCTCCCGGAACCTCTCCTCCTGCCCCATGCCGGCTGCGGACTCGAACAGAGCGTCCAGTCCCATGCCGGTCGTCAGAATGCTCCAGTCCGGCGGATCGGCGATCCAGGCCGCAAGCTCCCGGCGAAGCTCCTCTCCATCCAGAAAGACCGTTCCCTGAGCAGGTCGCAGCAATGCGTTTCCGCCCATGTTGGCCACCAGCTTGGCCAGCTCTTCCGATTTTCTCGGACCGGCAAGAGCGATGGTGATTCCTTGTAATTGATCTGCCATGATGCGGCTCCCCCTGTTCTCCACGCTGTGGTTGATTCTCAGTATACTTGGAAGAATGCCCGGAAGAAAAGACCGGCCCCGCCTATTCAGGCGGGGCCGGGGGACATTTGACTTGATTTAACTTGCGATTCCGGATGTCTGTTCGTCATCGCCGGAACGAGCGTTGTCTCCGGACAAGCCGTTCGGCCCGCCTGAGGACTCTGACTGTTCATTCGTATACAGCTTGAACCGGCTGACTAGCACCTGAAGCTCGTCCGCCAGACGGCTGAGATCCGCGGATGACGAGGCGATCTCCTCGACCGAGGCCAACTGTTCCTCTGCCGCCGCCGAAATCGTCTCCGTATTGGCTGCTGTCTCACGGGAGACCAGACCGATCTCCTCCATCGCCGACTCCATGCCTGCGGCCTGCGACGACAGAGTCCGGACGCCTTGGCTCATGGCTTCGATCTTGTCCGCCGCTCCCTTGACGGCTTTGCGGATTCGTGTGAAGGAACGGCCGCTGGTGTCTACGGCCAGGATACCGTCCGACACCTTCTCCTTGGCGTCATCCATCAGAGCCGCCGCTTCCTTCATCTCGCTGTAGATGGCCTGGATAACGGCCGCGATTTCACCGGCCGATTTCTCGGACTGCTCGGCCAGCTTGCGAACCTCGGTCGCGACGACGGCGAAGCCCCGGCCATGCTCGCCGGCGCGCGCGGCTTCAATGGAAGCGTTAAGCGCCAGCAGATTGGTCTGACGGGCGATGCCCATGATCAGCTCGACAATGCCTCCGATGCGTTCGCCCCGCTCGTTCAGGTTCCCGATCACCCCGCCCAGATTCTCGACCGTTTCATGGATGCCGTTGATTTTATCGACAACAAGAATTATGGCATCGTTGCCCGACACCGCCGTGTCCGTGGTCTTCCCCATCACCTCGGACACCTCCTTCATGTAGTTCGACAGACTCGACACTTCCGCCGCAGTAGCCGAAGTGCCCTCAATACCGCGCACCGTACTCTCCAACTGACGCTCGCCTCCGGCCGCTACCTCCTGAATCGCCACGGTGACATGCTCAATGGCTTTGGTTGTCTGCTCCGCGCCTGAAGTCAACTCGGCTGCCGAGGAGGAGACGCTGTCCGTCATTTCCTGAACGCCGGTAATCATCTCTCTTAGGCTGGTAACCATTGTCTTGAAGTGCGCGGCAAGCTCACCGATTTCATCATTTCCAAAAGAGCCGATGTCCTGGGAGAGATCGCCGCGGCTGATAACCTCGGTTGCATGTCCCAGCCGGCGGATTGGTTTCAGGAGCGAACGGATCATGAAGACAATCAGCACAAGCGCGAGCAGAACGGACAAGGAGAGCACGATGATAACCGTGTTCCGGACTTCCACCGAGGCTTCCGAGATTTCGCTCTTGTCGATGGTGCCGGCGATTCTCCAACCCGTCGCTTTATTGATCAGATAGGACATCTCTTTAGGAACTCCGTTATACGTATAGTCGAAGGTGGCGGAGTCCTTGTCGAACATTTTCAGAAAAAAAGCCTGCTTCGCTTCCTGACCCACCTTCTCTATCGGGTGTACGACGAACTTCTTGCTGCTGTCTATGATGAAAATATATCCCCTCTTGCCAACCTTCATGTTGACCAGCTCCGCCAGCTGCTTCAGGTCGATCTGTATGACAAATACGCCGTCTCCATCCTTCAGAACGGAGGAAAGAGAGACAACCGTTTCTTCGTGTTCATTCTGGGACACAGGAGAAATGACAACGCCCTGTCCCTTCTTCACAGCATTGACATAAGAAGCGTCGGTCCGCAGATCAAAGCCCGCAGGCAGTGATTTGTCCGACGATGTAATAACCTTGCCTTGCTTGGTTCCCACATACACATTAAGCACATCAGGATGTATGGCGGCATATTCCTTCAGCCTATCCTTCAACTCGCCGTAGCCTGATCCGTCGGGACCGCTGTTGACTGTGTCGGAGGAGAGGGCGTCGACGAAATATTTGACGTCATTGATTTTGGAGGCCATATTATTATCAACGATCTCATTGACCGTTTCTACGCTCTCCCGGGCGCTTCCGGCCAGTTGATCGCCCAGATTGCTGCTTGCAGACCTGAAGGTCAGACCTGCGACGACAAGACTCGGGATGAGCAGCACAATCAGGTACGTGGCCGCCAGCTTGGTACGCATCTTGAGGCGCACCTTCTTTGGTTCAGGCATTTCCAATCCCCCATTTCTTTCTGTTAACCTAGCGTACACGCCAAGAGCATGGGAGTCAGACCTGCCGGAGTTCGGACGGGCGCTTCTTGCTGAATCAGTGCGCAGGCGTACTAAGGAGATACGGACGCGTACATAAGGTATATCAGTATATCGGTAGCCATCAGCCATTTATTTACTTTTACTCTCTATATTTCTTGAGCATTCTCATATTCCCTGAGTCAAACAGCACAAAGACGCTTCCTTCCGTCATGCTTCCGAAGGAGGCGTCTTTCGATTCAGGTATTCGTTGCTTCGAATCGCCTTGGCCTCTGTAAGAGGCTTAGTTCACCACTTTGCTGCGGCAAGAGGGGCATACGCCGCTAAAGACGACATGCGCATGCCCGATGCTGTACCCGGTCTCTCTGGCGACCGAATCCATCCATTGCTCCGGTACATGCGTCATGACTTCGTCGACGGCTCCGCACACCTCGCAGATAATATGCTGGTGCTCATCCATCCGGGCGTCGTAACGGCTCGCCGCCTCGCCCAGCTTCAGTTCGCGGATCAACTGCTTGTCGGTCAGGTAGCGAAGAGAGTTGTACACGGTTCCATAAGCAAGGTTGTGGCCCTTCTCGACGAGACGGTTCATCACATCGGAGGCGGTGGGATGGTCATGGGAATCACGGACAATATCATAGACAGCTTGGCGCTGTGAAGTCAGGTTTATATGTCTCACATCAATCATCCTAACTATTTTATTTTTAGATCAAGTATAAATCGTTTATATGCTCCGGTCAATCCGGGTAAACCATTCCTGTTGAAAGGAAGCGTATAACGAGCTGCAATCTAAAAAATCGCCAATATTTCGATCCAATTCGACAAAAAACGTCAACACTTTTACTGTAAATTCCGATAAAATAGACTCGAGCCGCAGCTGATTACGGCCAAGCCATTTTTGTCAGAGGAGCTCAAGATTCCCCTATGCTGATAATTGAACTATTGAACAGCCTGTTCGCTAATTTCTGCATCCTCGTCACGTTTCTGTTTCTGTCGGGGATGCTGTCCAAAAAATACAACATCGCCGGCCATTCCGTCAGCAGGATCACCCGCGTCAATGCGGGGCTGCTCTTCGGATGCTTCGGCATCGTCCTGATGAGCTATTCGTTTCCGGTGGGTCCGGACACCTATGCAAATCTGAGACATCTGACCATCGTGCTGATCTCGTCGTATATCGGCTGGCTTCCCGGATTGATCTGCACCCTATTGCTGTCCGTCAGCCGCATCCTTGTGTACGGCGCTTCCTATAATTCGATCTCAGCCGCTGTCTCCCTGCTGATTGCAGGCATCTGCTGCTGCTGGATCTCCATACTTCCGTGGTCCCGCCTGCGCAAGGTTAACGTCGGCAATCTGCTCTGTCTGGGCATTATGCTGCTGACGCTTGTGAACAATCTGGGAGACATCCGGCTTGTTATGAACTTTTTCCCGCTGCAGTTCACCATCACGGCTGCCGCCGGTCTTGCCATCTATTATGTCGCCGAGTACATCTACCGCTCCAACGACCTCTATACCCAGCTTGAGCTGAACGCTACGACCGACTACCTGACCAGCCTGAATAACCTCCGCCAGTTTCACCGGCATCTGGATACTGAGATTGCACGCGCCGAACGCCGGGGAGAGTGCCTGTCGCTTCTCGCCATCGACATCGATCATTTCAAGCAGATCAACGACACCTACGGCCATCCTGCGGGAGACGCGATCCTGATGGAATTCGCCCGCCGTCTCTCGAGCATTTCCCGGACCTACGATATCGTGTCCCGGAACGGCGGGGAGGAATTCACCGTCATTCTTCCGGACTGTCCGCTGTACCAGGCGCAGAAAGCCGCGGAGCGGATTCGTGCGGCGGTAGACAGCGACAACTTCACGCTCCCAGCCGGCAAGAAAATCCATATTACCATTTCCGTAGGAGCGGCATCGTATCCGGAGAGCATTCAGGACCCAGACGGAGCCCTGCTCTTCCAATACGCGGACAAAGCCTTGTACGCCGCCAAAAATGCGGGCAGAAATAAAGTACGCACTGCCGATTACTAAACGGGCTCCTGATCGTTACCCGAAGCGGACGATGAGCAGGAATCTGGCGGGTCGTACAGAAGTCCGGCGGGAACCAGGAATCCGGAATCATTGTCCTGGAGAAATCAAATAGTGCAGGATCACGGAGCGCCAGCCGGCTGCCAGTTGCTAATAGCTGCCAGTTGCTAATAGTGCACCACTCCGTGACTCCCCACATTCCCGGCACTCACGCCGCTTCCATTGCACCCGAGCCTTGTCCGGACGGCTCACAAATGAAGTTATCGTTCATCGGCACGCTCCTGGCTTTGAATAAATGCAATCCGACGCTCTTGCGCAAACGCCTTTGCCGTTAAACCGTGAAGCTACTGCGCGGATACCACCGGATTCCGTCCAAAATTACGCCCAAAATCTATATGCCTGCGTCTGTTGCTCTGCGGCCCGAAGCCGCACCAAGACTTCGTTTTTGCCACCTGCAGCTCCCCTGCTGTCTTGTCAATTCTACCCGCGGATTGATTTCTTCCTCTTCAATTCATGCAGCTTACATCAAGTTTCTATTCCCACTTCAGTGGTAATAAATGTAATGATGACTGTATAATGAAGGAGGAAACGGGATGGACCCGGAATATACACGGCAGGAAAGTCTGCCAAAAATGCCCGAATCGCTGTGGAGAAGAACCACTGAGCTGCCGTCATTTCCAAGACTGGCCGAGGATCATACAACAGAGGTGGCCATCGTCGGCGGGGGCATCGTCGGTATAACGACCGCTTATCTGCTGACAGAAGCCGGCTATAAGGTTACGCTCCTGGAAGCAGACGAGCTGCTGACCGGCACGACAGGCTTCACAACCGCCAAGATCACGGCCCAGCACGGGCTGATCTATGACAATCTGCTGAAGCATTTCGGAGAAGAACAGGCTCTGGCCTACTACCGTTCGAACAACGAAGGGATGGAGTGGATTCTGCAAACAGCGGAGAAGCTCGGCCTATCCTGCGGAATACAACGGGAGGACGCCTACCTCTACAGTCCCATCGGCGATGATAAGACGCTGAAGACCCTGAGGAAGGAGTTCGAGGCTTACCGCAAGCTAGGCCTTCCCGGTGAGTGGGTCGATTATGTGTCTCTGCCTATGCAGATCGGCGGAGCAATCAAGCTTCCGGGACAGGCCCGCTTTCACCCTCTCGAATACCTGAAGGGACTGCTTCAGAAGATCCATGCTAAGGGCGGAGTTGTCTATGAGCACACGGCCATCGGGGAAAAAGTGGAAAGCGGCGACGGACTTACGCTGTTCACCGAGCACGGCAATCACCGGATCAAGTGCCGGCACGCGGTCTCGGCTTCCCATTTTCCCTTCTACGACGGCAGACATCTGTACTTCACCCTTCTTCACGCGGAGCGTTCTTACGCGCTGGCCTTCGAGCCCGAATCAGATTATGAAGGCGGCATGTACCTGAGTGCCGGAGGACCGAAG
Organism: Paenibacillus sinensis; assembly: GCF_019904155.1. Classification (GTDB taxonomy): domain Bacteria; phylum Bacillota; class Bacilli; order Paenibacillales; family Paenibacillaceae; genus Paenibacillus_AQ; species Paenibacillus_AQ sinensis. Next base: position 51,745 of record NZ_JAHCMB010000048.1, on the reverse strand, counting down.
CGCTCTCTCCGGGCAGTCGAATGGGAAGGCAAGCGGCTCGTTATCGCAGGCGGCGAGAACCACAAAACCGGACAGAGCATATGCACGTTCGGCCATTACGAGAATCTGGAGACGTTCGCCGGGGGGCTCCTGGGCATCCGGTCCATCCCCTTCCGCTGGTCGGCCCAGGATCTCGTAACGATGGACCTAGTCCCTTATATCGGCAAAATGTCCGATGACAAGGAAATCTATGTAGCCACAGGCTTCGCCAAATGGGGCATGACAAACGGCACCCTGGCGGCCCGGCTCATCACCGATCAGATCATGCGCAAACACAATCCGTACACAGAGCTCTATGCTCCTTCCCGGTTCAAGGCAGTTCCCGGCATCAAGAATTTCCTCGTGCAGAATTTGAACGTTGCGAATGAGCTCATAGAAGGCAAGGTGGAGCTCATCCACCGTAAGCTGGAAGAGCTTCAGCCGGACGAAGGCGCTGTAGTCCGACATGACGGCAGACGCGTCGGAGCCTACAAGGACCCCGAAGGCGGTATTCATCTCGTAGACCGGACCTGTACACATCTGGGTTGTGAATGCGCATGGAACGAGAGCGAACGTTCCTGGGACTGCCCCTGCCACGGCTCCCGCTTCTCCTATGACGGTGAAGTGCTGGAGGGACCGGCAGTCGAGCCGCTGGCTAGGGTGGAGCCATGAGCCTACACCCGGGCTTCCGGAGGACATCAAGCGGATGACACAAGGAGAACCAGCTTAAACTTACTATTCATTCAAGAAGGAGAGATTGAATCGATGGAACTTCGAGGAAGAACGGCTGTCATTACCGGCGCCGGCAAAGGGATCGGCAAGGCTCTGGCACTGGCGCTGGCCAAGGAGGGCGCCAATCTGGGATTGATCTCGCGGACGGCTGCCGACCTGGAGGCGCTGAAAGCTGCCATTGTCGAGGGATATGATGTGAAGGTCAGCATAGCGGTGGCCGACATTTCGATCCGGGAAGAAGCAGAACGCGCAGTAGCCGCGCTTCAGAGCGAGCTCGGCACGTTTGACGTGCTGATCAACAATGCCGGCGTGGCGACCTTCGGCACCGTTGCAGACATGGACCCCGAGGTATGGAAACGGCATATCGACATCAATCTGTTCGGAACCTACTATGTCACCCACGCCGCGCTGCCTTCGATGATCGAGCAGAAGAGCGGCAATATCATCAATATATCCTCCACCGCCGGGGAACGCGGATTCGCCACAGGCTCCGCTTACTGCGCGTCGAAGTTCGCGCTGATGGGCTTCACGGAAGCGCTGGCGCAGGAGGTGCGCAAATCCAATATCCGGGTCGTCGCGCTCACGCCGAGCACGGTCAACACGCCGCTCGCCGAGAACGCAGGACTGCCGATCGGGGACGAAGACCGGATGATGCAGCCGGAGGATGTCGCCGAGCTTGCGCTGGCCGCTCTTAAGCTGCCGGACCGCGTGTTCGTCAAGACCGCCGGAATCTGGACGACCAACCCACAATAATCCGCAAGCATCAAACGTCTGACGCCGGAATCCCATCACCTTGAGGAGCTGATCACATGCTTGTAGTCACAAATACGATCAAAGTGAAGGAAGGCGCCGGAGCAGCATTGGCCGAGCGCTTCACGGGAAGTCGCGGGGTACAGGCAATGCCCGGCTTCGTCCGTCTGGAAGTATGGCACGGCGCTCCAAAGGATGGAGCGGAGGAATTGAAAATCTGCACCGTCTGGGAAGATGAAGAGGCGTTCAAGGGCTGGACATCGAGCGAGGCGTTCCGCCACTCCCATCGCGGCGCCGGGAAGAACGATGACATTCTCGGCGCTTCGCTGGATAAGTACGAGCTGCTGGCCCGCATCGCTCCGGGCGAGTAAGCGGTCTGCGCCGGGGCGGCAATGGCAGCCCCGGCATAAGCGCGGACCCGCGTGAATAGCCAAGCCTGCTGCAGCGCCGGCTTGGCTATGGGCGGGCCCGCGCCGCCGGGGCTTCTCGCAAGGCCCCGGCCGCCCCACACGCGCAGGAGCCTCGCGCGTGCCACAAGCCCGGACAGGCAGCTCCGTCCGGGCCGGCAGATCCGGCGGCGCGCGCAGCCCGCCGGAAATCCAAGAACCCCAGGTCCCGCAATTCATGCGGAGCCTGGGGTTCTTGTCTGTGCCGGGCGAGGCGCGGTCGTCAGTCCGCGCTCTCCGCCCCGGCCTCCGGGACGGCCTTCGGGCGTCCCGGCCAGAAGGCCCGCTTCCCGAACAGCGTCGTGATCGCGGGCACGAGGAACGGCCGCACCGCGAAGGTGTCCAGCAGGACGCCGAGCGCGGTGATGACGCCGAACTGCACCAGCACCTGGATCGGCAGCGTCGCCAGCACGGCGAAGGTTCCGGCCAGGATCAGGCCGGCCGAGGTGATCACTGAGCCGGTCTCGCTGACGCCTTCGGCGATGGCCTGCTTCAGCGGCATGTTCCGGCTCTTTTTCCAAATGTTCGAGATCATGAAGATGTTGTAATCCTCGCCGAGCGCTACCAGGAAGACGAACGAATACAACGGGATGGCTCCCTGGATGGCATCGGCTCCGAGCAGATAATGAAGAATCAGCCAGCCCAGTCCCAGTGCGGAGAAGAAGGACAGAATAACAGTGCCCACAAGATATAGCATCGCCGTGAGCGAGCGTAAATACAGGAGCAGAAGCAGCGCAATCAGACCGATGACGACCGGAATGATCAAATCCTGATCCCGATTGCCGACTTCACGGTTATCGTACTGTGTCGCAGTCTGACCGCCGATCCAGACGCTTGCCTCGGGGTTCGCCAGTTCCGATTCGCCGAGCGCCTGCTCCACCGTCGCCCGCAGCGCAGGAATATGGTCCATGGCTTCCTGTGAGTAGGGATTGGCCTTGAACAGAATCTCAAAAGACTTGATATTCCCGTTCTTCGCGCCCGATTTCGGATCGGCTACCGATTCAACATAGGACAGCGATGACAGCACCGATTTCAAATCCTCTGGCGCCACTTTACCCTGCGTGTCGACCATCAGAGTGACCGGCGCAAGCTCGCCGGGTGAGAATTGGCTGCCGATCAGGTCGAAGCCTTCTCTGGATTCCATGTCCTTCGGGAAAGAGGACAGCAGGTCATAAGTGAAACTGATGCCGCCAGAGAACGAAGCCAGAATACCGAGCACGAGCACAGAGCTGATAACCACGGTCCACGGACGGGTCACGACAAGCCGGCCGATCTTTCCTTTGCGCGAGGGCTTCTGCGAGGGAACCGGCTTGCCCTTGGCCGCTGCCCGTTCCTTCTCCATATCGCCGGTGCGCGGAATGAAGGGAAAGAAGGAGGCTCGGCCGAAGATCGCCAGCAGCGCCGGAACGAGCGTCAGGCTCGCCAGGCCCATAACAAAGATGGATAAGCTGAACGGAATCGCGAATCGGTGATAAGCTCCATACTTCGCAAGCAGGAGCGCTAGCAGTGCTAGCACCACCGTGAAGCCGCTCATCGCGATCGCGCCGGAGGAGCTTCCGAGCGAACGGGTCAGCGCACGGCCCACACTCCGTTCTTCATGCAGAAGCTGGCGGAACCGGGAGATCAGGAACAGGCAGTAATCCGTTCCTGCCCCGAACAGCAGCACGGTCATGATGGATACCGCCTGCGAATCAATCGTGATCACACCCTCCTGCGCCAGCTTGCCGAGCAGCGGACCGGTCACGCCGTAAGCGAAGCCTACGGCGACAAGCGGAATAAGCGCCAGCAGCGGTGAACGATAGATCAGAAGCAGGAAGATTAGCACAAGCACGACTGTCGCAATCAATAGCGAGACATCGGCATCCTTGAACAGGCCGGTGGCGTCAATGGAGATGCCGACCGGTCCGGACACGCGGAGCGTCAGCTCCCCACTCTCCAGCTTCGCCGAGGTGACGTCGGTTCCGGTCTCTTTCCGGATCGTTTCCTTTAACCCGGTTACGCTGTCCCCCAGCTTGTCGCTGTCCGCGCTCCGGTCATACACGAGCGGCGTAACCAGCGTGCTCCCATCCTGCGAGAGCTCCGCCTTCAGCGCCTGCGGAGGCAGCTGGCCGAGCGGCGGAACCGTCACGACATAGGCAGGCGGCTGCTTCGTCAGCGTGCTGTACAGCGCCCCGATATGGGCCAGGTCTTCGTCCTTCATGCCGCCCTCCCGGTGCCATACCAGCAAGGCGGGCACACCATCGTCCGACGGAAATTCCCGCTCGGCCACGGCTGCCGCTTGCACGGAGGCCGCGCTGTCCGGCAGGTTGGCGGCATTGTTGTCCACCTGCGAATTGACCGCCGGCCATACCGCGTTCAGCACGCCGACGATGATGATCCAGACCAATAGCATTACCCATTTTCCGGTACGTCCGGACAGCCATTGTCCATAGCCTTTCATTGATTTCCTCCCCTTCTGAACGTAATGGCATCGCTAAAATGAACCTCGGGTCATTTTTCTCCTCCTAATCATATCCGCTCTGCCATTCAAGAGCAAACCGTTTTTCCAAGTATGAAGGTTCTTTCAAATCAACAACGCCTCTCCCGGACAGCCCGCCAAAGGGCCGCCACAGAAGAGGCGCTCATTTCAATAACCTGTGTATAGAGCTAGGGCGAGTCTTACGCACCCTAAGCTCATCTTATAATCGCCGGTTAACCTGCATCGGGCAGATCGCCTTCGGAGAACTGGCTGTTGTACAGATCGGCGTAGAAGCCGCCTTGTGCGAGAAGCTCCTCATGCGTACCCTGCTCGATCACCGTTCCGTGGTTCATCACCAGAATCAGGTTGGCGTCGCGGATTGTGGACAGACGGTGGGCGATGACGAAGCTGGTCCGTCCCTGCATCAGGGTGTTCATCGCCTTCTGGATCTGAACCTCTGTCCGCGTATCGACGCTGCTGGTCGCTTCGTCCAGAATCAGGATCGACGGATCGGCCAGAATCGCCCGGGCAATCGTCAGCAGCTGCTTCTGGCCCTGCGAAATATTGGAGGCTTCTTCATTCAGAATTGTATCGTACCCTAGCGGCAGCGTGCGGATGAAATGATCCGCATGCGCAGCCTTGGCGGCCCGGATGACATCAGCTTCCGAAGAGCCCTCGCGTCCGTAGGCGATGTTGTCGCGAATCGTGCCGTTAAAGAGCCACGTATCCTGAAGCACCATGCCGAAGCGGCGGCGAAGATCGCTCCGCTTCATGTCGGTGATATCGACACCGTCGATCAGAATCTGTCCGCCGTTCAGCTCGTAGAAGCGCATCAGAAGGTTGATCAGCGTCGTCTTGCCTGCGCCGGTCGGTCCGACAATCGCAATCGTCTGTCCGGGGCTGACCTGAATGTTCATATCCTGGATCAGAGGCGCGTCCTCTTTATATCCGAACTTCACGTGGCGGAATTCCACGGCGCCCTTGTCTTCGGAGGCTGCTAATGAAACTGCCGTTTCCGCCACCTCCTCTTCCTCGTCGAGCAGTTCGAATACCCGCTCTGCGGAAGCGATCGTCGACTGAATGATGTTGGCGATATTGGCCGTTTGGGTGATCGGCATCGTGAATTGACGGGAATACTGGATAAAGGCTTGAATATCGCCGACGTCGATCATTTTCTTGGTGACGAATATGCCGCCGACCACGCAGACCAATACATAGCCCAGGTTGCCGATAAACATCATGAGCGGCATGATAATGCCGGACATGAACTGCGCGCGCCAGCCGGAATCATACAGCTCGGCGTTAATCCGGTCAAACTCTTGAAGCGATTTGCGCTCCTGGCCGAACGCCTTGACGATCCGGTGGCCCGTATACATTTCCTCGACATGGCCGTTAAGCTGGCCCAGCGATTTCTGCTGGCCGACGAAATACGATTGCGACCGCTTCGTAATGGCCATAATAACCACAAAGCTAAGCGGAAGCGTAATGATGGTAATCAGTGTAAGCCATGGGCTGATCGTCAGCATCATGATAACCACGCCGATGATCGTGACGATGGAGGTGATCAGCTGGGTCAAGCTCTGCTGCAGCGTGGTGCTGATATTGTCCACGTCATTGGTCGCACGGCTGAGAATTTCACCATGGGTCCGGGAGTCAAAATATTTAAGCGGCAGCCGTTCCAGCTTACCGTTGATTTCCTCGCGCATCGTGTATACGACGCTCTGGGCCACGCTGGCCATCACATACTGCTGAATATAGCTGAACAGGGCGCTGAACAGATACAGGCCTCCCAGAATCAGCAGAATCTCGTTGATATAGCTCCAATCGATGGAGGCTCCCGGGACACCCTTCATCATGGCGATGGCGCCTTCGAACAGCTTCGTTGTCGCCTTGCCCATGACCTTCGGGCTGAAAATGCTGAACACCGTACTGAGAATGGCGGTAGCCAGCACGATCAGCAGCTGAATCTGCTTCGGACGCAGGTAGCGGGTCAGCCGGCGCAGCGTTCCTTTGAAATCCTTGGCCTTCTCAGCCGGCATGCTCATGCCGGGAGGGCCTCCCCCTCCAGGTCCGAAACCTCTGCGCGGCGGCTGCTGGGGGCGTTTGAATTCCTGGTTCTTCTCGCTCATGCGATCTCCTCCTCTGACAGCTGCGAGGATACGATCTCGCGGTATACCTCGCTATTTGCAAGCAATTCGCGGTGATTGCCGATTCCGGAGATCCGGCCTTCATCCAACACGATGATCCGGTCGGCGTCCATGACGGTGCTGACCCGCTGGGCGACGATCAGAACTGTCGACTCGGTCGTCTCTCCCTTCAGAGCGGCGCGCAGCTTCGCATCGGTCTTGAAGTCAAGCGCCGAGAAGCTGTCGTCGAACAGATAGATTTCCGGCTTCCGTACAAGAGCCCGAGCGATTGACAGGCGCTGCTTCTGCCCGCCGGACACGTTGTTTCCGCCCTGGGCAATCTCCGAATCGAAGCCGTCCTTCATCTTGGAGACGAAATCCAGCGCCTGTGCTACCTCGGCTGCATGACGGACTTCCTCGTCGGTTGCGTCGTCCTTGCCGTACTTAATATTTTCGGTAACGGTGCCCGTGAACAGGACGGCCTTCTGCGGCACATAGCCGATTTTCGCCCGAAGCTCCTCCTGCGTCATTTCACGGACATCCACACCGTCCACCAGCACCTGGCCCTCTACGACGTCGTAGAATCGGGGAATAAGGCTGAGCAGCGTCGATTTGCCGGAGCCCGTGCCGCCGATAATGGCCGTAACCTCGCCGGGACGCGCGCTGAATGTGATGCCCGAAATCGCCGGCTGCTCCGCTCCCGGATAGGAGAAGGAGACTTCCTTGAATTCCACATAGCCCCGAAGCGGCTGCTCGGATACCACTGCCTTGGCGAGGTCTGTCTCCGATTCGTTCAGCCCCGACACTTTAACCTCGGGATCGGTAATTTCCGGAACCATATCGAGCACTTCATTGATCCGGATCGCTGACGCGGATGCCCGCGGAATCAATACGAACATCATGGAGACCATAACGAGCGAGAACATGATCTGCATCGCGTATTGAATGAACGCCATCAGCGAGCCGACCTGCAGGTTCCCATCGCCAATGCGGATGCCGCCGAAATACAGGATGGCGATCATGGAGAAGTTCATGACGAACATCATCATCGGCATCAGCAGCGCCATGATCTTGTTAACCTTGATTGCGGTATCCGTCAGATCGCGGTTAGCCGTAGTAAAGCGTCTGTTCTCATGCTCCGTGCGGTTGAAGGAGCGAATGACGCGGATGCCAACCAGATGCTCGCGGAGCACAAGGTTGAGTTTATCCAGCTTGACCTGAATAGCCTTGAACAGCGGCAGCCCCCTCATGCCTACGGAAGCGATGGCCAGCACGAGCACCGGGACCACCACTACAAAAATAAGGGACAGCTTCGCATCCTCGGACACCGCCATAATCAGCCCGCCGATCATCATCATCGGAGCGCCGACCATCATCCGCAGCATCATCGTCAGTACGGTCTGAACCTGCGTAATATCGTTCGTCGTCCGGGTAATCAGGGAGGCGGTTCCGAGCTTGTCGAACTCGGTCAGTGTAAAATTCTCCACATGGTTGAACACGCGAGACCGGATTCGCTGTCCGAATCCTACGGACACCCGTGCCGACAAAAAGCTCGCGATAATCGAGCAGAGCGCGCCTCCGCCCGCAACGAGCAGCATGAATCCGCCAATTTGCCAAATATATGACCGGTCCCCTTGAACAATGCCCTTGTCCACGATGTCCGACATCAATGTAGGCAGGTACAAATCGCCCATCGACTGGAGGAACACCAGCAGGAGAATCGCGGTAATCGGCAGCCAGTATGGCTTTAACTGTCTGAATAGTTTAATCATCTTCGTCATCTCCGTTCATCGGTAAGTCTTCAATCCGCGGAGGCGGATTCTGACTGATAAATTGTTGAACCTTTATCAGCAGATCGGCCAGCCGGTCGCTGTCTTCCTCTCCCAGGAATTCCACAAGCCGGCCCAGCATATAATCTCTATGCTCTCTGGCTTTGTTTGTAACCATGATACCCTGTTCGGTCAGGGCTACGCGTACGACCCGCCGGTCCGACGGATCCGGTTCGCGCCGTACCATTCCTTTGGCTTCGAGACTGTTGATCAATTGGGTTACTGTAGGAGGCGTGAGACCCAGAAAACGGCTGAGCTCGGATACCTTGAGCCCCTGGGCGTTCTCGTTGTGATCGACATGATGAGCCAGGGAAATCATCAGCGTCATTTCGCTTGGCTTATTGCCATCCACCCTCTGCTTCCAATCCGCTTTATGAAACTGATGCAGAGCGGCAAAAAGCTTATGCCCCGTCATCCGGTTGTTCTCGTCCTTTACCCCAATAGTACTCCCTCCATTTTCCTTTGTTCATCCCTTCCATTTCATTAGCATGCCTATTATTTCGGAACCCAAATAATTAAACAATATACTATTTAGGCTACCTAATTATATTTCTCCGGAATTCCTCTGTCAATTTTCGAAACCGCTCTCATTGTTACAATCTTTTTAAGATGTACGCGCACAAAAAAGACCCATCTGCCGGCAACGGCGAAAGGGTCTGTGATTATAAGTGGGATTATGGAATTAGTTCATTCTTCTTCGGGAAGAGGCGGCCTCGCCTTCGTACAGCCCGCCGCTCTGGCGGCTTCGCAAGTTCTCCATCATTTTGTGCTGGGCAAGCAGAATATAGCGGTCCAGGCGCTCACTTAATTCAACTACGGCACGATCGCTTAGACTCCGTTCGCGAGCGACCTCAAGCAGTTCTCCCCGGAGACTCTCAATGGTCACCAGCAATTCCTCATCGCGGGATTCATAGATATATTCGTTACGATAAATAGGATTCTGAAGCACCTTAGTCACCTTCTCTCTATAGCCTGCTTCCCCTATTATAACGCATAGAACACAAAAAGATAATTTGCAGAAAAAGAAAATTATGTCGATGAATCAACTTTTTTCCCCGAATCCCCTTTGTCCTTGAGAAGACCTTGGGCAAAGTCAATCCACTCACGGGCGGCGAACGATAAATACCGGCCTTTTCGCCAAATCATGCCAAGCTGCCAGGGAATGACCGGGTCGGTCATGGCCAGAATCGAGATGCGGGAACGGTCCATGTCCCGGCAGATCGTCTGCGGCAGCAGAGCGATGCCAAGTCCCGCCGCCACCATCTGGGCGATCAAATCCCACTGCGTGCTCTCATAGACAACCCGGGGCTGAAAGCCCGCCCTCACGCAGGCGTCGATCACCCTGTCGTGAAGCGCGAAATCCTCCTGGAACAGGACGAACTCCTCCTCCTTCAGCTCCGCAAGGCTCACAGCCTTCCTCCCTACCAGCCGGTGGCCAGCCGGGACCAGCAGTTCCAGCCGCTCCTCAGCGAAGGTGAAGACGTGGAACTTCGTTTCATCCACGGGAAGCACGGACATGCCAATGTCAAGAATCCCGTTCTCTACATCGTTCTCCACCTTCTTCGCGCCATCCTCATACAGGCGGATGGTCACCTTCGGGTACTTCCTGTGGAACTGGCCGATAACCGCCGGGAAGAAGTTCGCGCCTACCATAGGCGGCAGGCCGATCCGGATATGCCCTTTCTTCAGATTGCGCAAGCTGTCCAGCTCCGAGGACAGGCTGTGAAAGGACTCGACGATATTCTGGGCCTTCGCCAGCAAAATCTCGCCGGCATCGGTCAGCTTGATGCTTTTTCCTTCACGGTAAAACAAATCGGCCCCAAGCTCCTCTTCGATCTGCCGAATCATTTTGCTGACGGTAGGCTGGGTGATATACAGCGATTTGGCCGCTTTGGAGAAGCTTCCAAGCCGGGCCGCTTCCACGAAATACTGCAGCTGCCGAATATCCAAGATACAGTCGCCTCCTATATAGATGAACGGAATGATTAATATTCGATATATTCATTTTACCTATGAAAACAATTGATGTAAAATTTCAGTATAGCTTGAAAGGAGGCGGACCTTAATGAAAAAATATTTATTTGGAGTACTGCAGGTAGGTGCGCTGACTATATTCTCGATGATCATGAGTCACCTTTCCTCTTGGCTGCATCTTCCGATTCCCGGAAGCATTATCGGCATGGCCGTACTGTTCATTCTTCTGGAGACAGGCGTCGTGAAGCTGAACTGGATCGAGGTCGGAGCTTCCTGGCTCCTGGCCGAGCTGCTGCTGTTCTTTATTCCTTCCGCGATCGGCATCATGAAATACGGCTCCCTGCTTGAGACCGACGGTCTGCGGGTGCTGTCCGTAGTTATCGCAGGAAGCTTTCTCGTTATCGCAAGCTCAGGATTGCTGACATCCTATATCCACAAAACCAAGGAGGGAAGACATCATGCTGATCGGAACGCTGTTCCTCGCTCTGACTCTCGGGGTGTATCTCGCGTCTAAAAAGATCTATTACGCCCGAAAGAGTATGCTGCTGTCTCCGTTGATCGTGACTCCCCTGGTAATCATCGCTTTTCTGCTGGTGACAGGGACCTCCTATACTTCCTACAATGCGGGAGGCAAATGGCTCACCGATCTGCTTCAACCGGCAACCGTCGCCTTTGCTATCCCTCTTCATAAGAACTTCAAAGTGCTCAAGAAGCATGCTGCCGAAATCGCGGTCGGCGTGCTGACGGGCACGGTGACGGCGGTCGTGTCCTCCGTTCTGCTGGCCAGATGGCTGCATTTGAGCAACGATCTGGCCAGCAGCCTGGTGCCACGCTCGGTAACAACACCGATCGCCATGAACATCTCGCAGAGCATCGGGGGCATTCCGAGCATTACAGCCGTATTCGTCATCATGACCGGAATCCTCGGAACGCTGATGGGACCGTCCATTCACCGCCTCTTCCGCATTGAGAATGAGATTGCGCGCGGTGTATCGCTGGGAACTGCCGCGCATGGCACGGGCACTTCCAAAGCCTTTGAGCTGAGTTCGCTCACAGGCACCATTTCCAGTATCGCGATGATTCTAACGGCGCTGCTAACGCTTGGCGTAGCGCCAGCTGCACTCGCGGTATTCCTCCACTAGGCCGTCCTGGCTTGGGCCGCAGACACTTCGCCTTATCGGTTATCAGCCGATGAAGCGGCGTGTCTTTTTTTATGGGGACGGCGCAGCAAAAGCCCGGGAGACACGCCCCCGGGCAAAACAATAGATGGCGCTTTCATGGCTACAGCTTCAACGGTTTTCCCTTCTTGGCCGACTCGAAGGCGGCACAGGTGATCTTCAGCGTCCGGTAAGCGTCTGCATAATCGCTCAGTATGCCGCTGCGGTCCCCTGTGCGGACGGCATGCAGGAATGCCTCGCTCTCCGTCACATAAGGATTCCCGGCATTGGGATACTCCTGACTCTCATCCTCCCGGGTCTCCAGCAGCCGCTGAGGGTTCCAGTCCAGCAGGCCACGGTCATTGTAGAAACTGAGGCCGACTTTGCCGACTTCGCCCGGCAGCACGCAGGTGTTGGAGATGTTGGCCACGATGCCGTTCGCAAGCTTCAGCGATACGGTCCCGACATCCGCCACGCTGACGCCCGCATGCTTCTCGTGCATGACCCGGTTGCCGAACATGCCGTACACCTCTGTGACCTCCCCGGCCAGATAGCGGAGCAGGTCCACGATGTGCGTCGTCTGCTCGGTGAACTGCCCGCCGGATTTCTCCTGATCGCGCCACCACGGCGCCCCCGGCATGCTGCCCATCCACTGTCCAACCACCATGCCGATCTTGTCGCCCGCGAGCAGCTTCTTGAGCCGCTGCACATTTTCCTGGTAGCGGTAGTGATAGCCCACGGAAGTGAGCAGCCCGCTGTCCTGGATGTCCTGAAGCAGGCTCGCCGGTATTTCGGTAGACACCCCAAGCGGCTTCTCGGTGAAGAAGGGAATGCCCCGGCGGATCAACGCCCGTTCGATCGTCCCGTGCGCCCCCGGCGTCACGCAGACATAGACGGCATCCAGCTTATTGGCGTCCAGCATCTCCGTAATTTCTCCATAGCCCTGCGCCGAATAGGAGCGCGCCATTTCGTCGGCCTTGTCCTTACTCGTGCCGCAAATGGCTGCCAGCTTCACATCCTCCATACCGGCAAGCAAATCGGCGTGAACCTTCGCGAACCAGCCTGTTCCTACCATTCCGATGTTCAGTGTCATCATCGTTACCCTCCATTTCCGAAGTTCATTTCCTTGCTTAGATTATACCGTCTTAGTCCAGCACCCGGTAGTCTCTCCATTCTTCCGGTAGTAGCCAGTCGTACGGGTGGCGAAGAAACCGGTCGTCGGCCAGGATGATCGTCCCCGTATCGGACCCGCTGCGGATCAGCCGTCCTCCCGCCTGAAGCACCTTGCACATGCCGGGATAGACATAGGCGTAGTCAAAGCCGTTCTTGCTCCGCGAGGCAAAATAGTCCCGGAGCAGATTCCGCTCCAGACCGAGCTGAGGCAGGCCGACGCCGACGACCATGACTCCGTTCAGCCGGTCCCCTGGCAGATCGACGCCCTCGGAGAAAATGCCGCCCATCACGGCGAACCCGAGGAGCGTCTCTTCCTGATTCGGTGAAAAAGCGTCCAGAAACGCCTCCCGCTCCTCCTCGGTCATTCCGCTTCCCTGAATCAGCGTGCGGACACCGGCCTCCGGGGGAATGAAGGCGTCGTAGACCGTCTGCATATACAGATAGGACGGGAAGAACACCAGATAGTTGCCCTTCCTTGACGCCATACTCTCCAGCGCCCGGCAGAGCGGGGCAACGGAGCCCTCCCGGTCCTGATACCGGGTGGAGACCGGAAGAACGGCAACATCCCACTGGCTTCTGTCGAAGGGCGAGGGAACCGCAAGGCTGTAATCGTCCTCGCCCGCGCCGAGCATATCCCGGTAATAATGCATTGGCGACAGCGTGGCCGAGAACAGAATCCGGCTGCAGAAGCCCTTGGAGGACTGGGTCAGCAGATGGGACGGGTCCAGGTTGAACAGCTTGAGGAAGACATCGCCCCTCCGGACCTCCGCGTAGGTCACATACCGCTCGTCATACAGCTTGAAGGTCCGCAGCATGCCCTGTACCTCGTAGAAGACATCCAGCAGTCCGTCTTCCTCCGCTTCTCCCGGAGAGGGACGGATCAGTTCAAGCTCGGCCTCATGCGTGAACCTCTCCAGCAGCTCCGGAAGATCCTCCGGACAGTTCTCCCAGACGCCGGAGCCTTCGTCGCCGCAGGATTTGCGCAACGCGATAAACCAGGTGTTCACCTCGCCCGCCGCCGCGCTCAAGGCGCGGTTGCGGCCCTTGAACCGCCGCTTCAAGTCCAGAAAGGGGGCCTTGCAGAGGCTCGCGGAGAACATCTCTCTTCCCCGGTCCACCAGATTATGCGCTTCGTCGACAAGCAGAACGGTGTTCTTCTTGCGGTCCTCCGCAAGGCGCTTCATCGAGATCCGGGGATCGAATACATAATTATAGTCGCAGATGACGGCGTCGCTGACGTAAGCGGCGTCCAGCGACAGCTCGAACGGACAGACCATGTGCTTGCGGGCGTAGACCTCCAGCACGCTCCGGTCCATCAGGGTCTCCGCTTCCAGCATGTCCATCAGCGCGCCGTTAATCCGGTCGTAATACCCTTCGGCAAATGGGCAGTGCTCCGGGCCGCAAAGACCCTCTTCCCGGAAGCAGGCTTTCTCCTTCGCCGTCAGGGTGACCGTGTGCATATGCAGGCCGCGCTCCTTCATCAGAGCGAAGGCCTCCTGTGCGGCCAGGCGGGTGACCGTCTTGGCCGTCAAATAGAACAGGCTCTGCAGCAGGCCCTCTCCGACAGCCTTGACGGATGGAAACAGCGTGGAGATCGTCTTGCCGATCCCGGTGGGCGCCTGCGCGAAGAGACTGACGCCCTCCGCAACCGATTTGTAGACGGCTCCTGCCAGATGCCGCTGACCCGCCCGGTAGGACGGGAACGGGAACTCCAGTCTTCGGATGCTCTCGTCTCTGCGCTCCGCATGGGAAATCAGCAGCGATGCATAGGGCGCGTAAGCAGCCGCTGTCCCATAAGCGAAAGCCTCTGCTTCCGCAAAGGTCACCTGCCGTTCGAGGCTCCGCTGTTCCCCCGTACCGGTATGCACGTAGGTGAGACGGACCCTCATCCCGGAGAGCGACTGCTCCAGGAGAATCATGTAGGCATACATCATCGCCTGGGCCCAGTGCACCTCTCTCCCTTCCTCCGGCAGCTCCGGCCCTCCGGTCGATTTGATCTCCTCGACGGTAAGCCCGCCGTCTTGAGACAGGAGCAGGCCGTCGCATCGCCCGAATACGGAGAGTACGAGTCCGCCGCAGGGGATGTCCGCGCTGAGATAGACCTCCTTCCGGTCATCCTCTCCGTACTGCCGCTGTATGCTCTGATGGATGCGTGTGCCTTCGGCAAGAGCGGCTGCGCTGCGAAAGCCCGACTCCAGGCTGCCGCTCTTATAGACATGCTCCACCAGCGCTCTGACGGAAATCGATAAGGCGGAAGACATGAAATCCACCTCCTCTCGGGGTATATGTATAATATAGGCAGCTGTTCCAGAGTTCGTTTTTCCCCATTTCGGGGCATTTAGGTCCATTTCCAGCCGTGAAAGCGAATACGTCCTTTTCGCAGGCCTTCCTGCTTGCTTCGGCTTCGCGCCGCTGGTTTTGACATTCCCTTTACAGAACGGCATAATGAGTTTTGTTATGATGGCGTTTTATTTGTCTGATATCAAGAAAGAGGGCGAAACCGTGACATCGATCAACATCAAACGGTGGCTTACCAAACCATTTATATTTTTTACCATTATGCTTATCCTCAAAGGATGCCTCGCCTGGTGGGTCATTTTCGACAATGCGCTGCCCTGGAAATCGCTGCTGACGGAAATTCCGTTCGCCTGGGCTCTATTCTGCATTATCGAACGCTTTGCGTCCAAGCGCAAGCTCGGGTATTACATGACGATCAATCTGCTGGTCACCGCGATTTTCTTCACAGCTATCATGTACTTCAAATACTATGGCGTTATTGTGACATACCATGCGGCTGAGCAGGTGAACCAGGTAACCGCCGTCCGGAACAGCGTGTTCTCGCTGATGGACCCTTATTATCTGTTGATTTTCGTCGATGTTGTCGTGCTGGGCTACTATTTCCTGCTCACCCGGAACGGACGCAACTTCAAGAAGGAGCAGATCAACACCGGACGTCACGGCGGCGGCAAGCGTGGATTCTCGCTTCTGTTCGCGGCTTCGCTCGCGCTCTGCCTGTTCAATGTGCTGCCGAACAAGGCCAGCATGAACGAAATCAAGAAGGCGGAAGAGATGGGCATTCTTAATTATGAAGCCTATACCATTTTCGCACCGGAGAAACTCGACCTCGTCAAGGCCAGCGATATTACGCAGGAAGCGATCGACAAGGCCAAGGGCACTACGGAGCCGGCAAGTCCGCAATACCAGGGAGCAGCCAAGGGCAAGAACCTGATTATCCTCCAGATGGAGTCGCTGCAGAACTTCCTGATCGGACTCAAAGTCGACGGCAAGGAAATTACGCCGAATTTGAACGCCGTTATGAAAGACAGTCTGTATTTCCGGAACTTCTATCAGATGGTCGGCCAGGGCAATACGTCTGACGCCGAATTCGTCGTCAACACCTCCTTCTACATTCCGCCGCGCGGAGCGGCTACGCAGATGTACGTCGACAAAGTGCTGCCGAGTCTGCCGCGCCTGATGGAGGAGAACGGCTACCAGACCGCCACCTTCCACGTGAACGATGTGGAATTCTGGAACCGGGGTGAATTGTACAGCTCGCTGGGCTGGCAGAATTACTATGATCACAAATACTTCGGCGACGAAGACGCGTTCTTCTTCGGAGCTTCCGATGAGGTACTCTACAAGAAGACGACCGCCAAGCTGAAGGAAATGAGCGAGAGCGGCAAGCCGTTCTATGCGCAGGTCATTTCCATGTCATCGCATCACCCGTTCACCATTCCGGAGAAATACTACAAGATGAAGCTGCCGGAACGCTATGAAGGAACCTTTGTCGGCGACTATGTCCGGGACCAGAATTACGCCGATTACGCGTTCGGCCAATTCGTGCAGGAGCTGAAAGACGCCGGCCTGTGGGATAACAGTGTCATTATGATCTATGGCGACCATATGGGTCTGCCGATCTATTCCCTCGACAGCGACGACAAAGAACTGATGACCGAAATCTACGGCCATGATTACGGATATGCGAATATGACCAATATTCCGCTGATCATTCACGGCGTAACCGGCGCCCAGCCGCAGACGCTGGATCAGGTCGGAGGCGAAATCGACATTCTCCCGACAGCGGCCAATCTGCTCGGCGTCTCCACAGACAATCATCTGCATTTCGGCCAGGACATTCTGAACCAGACCTACAACCTGCTGCCGGAACGTTATTATCTGCCGTCCGGGTCGTTCATCTCAAGCTCAGGCCTGCTGATACCGGGCAACAGCTTCGAGGACAACACGCAGTATTCGATTGCGTCCGGCGGCAAGCAGCCTGCGGCCACGGAGGACGAATACAATCGGGCGCTTCGCCTGCTTCAGTTGTCCGACAGCTATGTCTCCCAGCTGCCGGAGAAGAAATCCGAATAAGACGCGGGGAATCGACGCTTACACAGACTGAACTCCAAGAAGCCTTCAGGACCACAGCAAGTGGACCTGAAGGCTTTTTTTGACGGAATAGATGACCGATACCACACCGCTTCGACCCGTCCGGCGGGCATAAGCGTAACCGCAAGTTCTGCGGCATAACCATATCTGCATCCGCAGGTTCTGCGGCGGCTAGCGCCTTTGCCGTTCAATATAAAGCGCTTGCATTAATGGCTCCGGAAGCATCCTGCTTCCGTCCGTCAGCGCTCCTGTCTGTCCAGCAGGTCATAGTACCGCGCAAACTCGCCCAGCTCCTCGGGAGTGAGAATGGATAAATGCTCTTCCAGCAGAACGAGTGAACGCCTATGGCCCTCGTTTCGCACATTTTCGCCTTTCTCGGTCAGCGTCACCACCACAGCTCTCCGGTCGTTCTCATCCGGCTCCCTGCGGACCAGTCCGACCGATTCCATACGGTCAAGCATAACCGTCACGGCGCTCGATTTAACCTCCATACGCTCTGCAAGCGTGATCACTCTTGCCCTTCCCTCCCGGGCGATCATGTTCAGCAGCGAGAACTGCGGAAACGTGAGGCCAAGCTCCGCAGTCATGGCGATTCCCGAAATAATTCTCTTCTGTACCCGCCACATTGATAATCCGATCTGCTCCACCAGCGGGTTGATCTGTTCCGGCATTACGATTCAGCTCCCGTTTCTTAGTCCTGCCTCTAGCGTACCACTAGCAGCCGCCCCCCTTCAATGCGTGCTTATGAAAAAAATTAAAAATTAAATACTTGAAAGATGAAAGTTTTCTGAAAACTGAAGCATCCTATTCAAATCCATCTGCCGAAAACCGTTAGTATACTTAGAGGACAACATAATTTGACACAGCCAAAGACGCCTCTTTCAGATATAATCGGATTAGACTTTTGTCCTATAATCTGGTATTAAAAAATGGGGGAAATGTATGAAATTGGCTACTAAATTAACATGGATGATGCTGCTTGTCTTGCTTCTTGTGGGCTCATCCATCGGGTTCTTTGGTTATAGGGCCGCCTATAATCAATTGGATGAAGCGGCAGGGATTGAGCTTGTAGGCTGCGCCAACATTACGACCGGCCTCGTCGACCCCTCGCAGATAGCAGCCCTCGCCTCCGGCGATACCGGCAATCTGAACGCCATTCAGGACCGTATCGGCTGGATCACCGGGCACAAACCGATCTTCAAGGAAGCCTTCATCCTGTCGCTTGACGGTAAGATCCTTGCAGCAGACAAAAATATGCAGGCACGCGGCTATAAAGCCGGCGACTCTTTCTATTTCAGCGATAAAGACAAAGAGATGATCACTTCCATGAAGCATTCCACCTACTCCAAGGTCTACACCTACGAGGGCGTATCGCTCAAAACCGGATACGGCCCCATCTACCAAGACCACGACCCTACCAAACCGATTATCGCCCTCATGGCCATCAACTTTGACGGTTCGCTTGTTCAGGAAAGAACGCTTCAAATTCTGGTGCAGCCCTTTATTATCGGCGCCGTTATTCTCATTATCGCCATCCTGGCAGCCTATATTCTGATTCGCCGCATGGTCAGCCCGCTGTCCAAGCTGTCCCGGTCCGTCAACCACGTGGCTCACGGCGATCTGATGCAGGAGTCGCTGATACTGAACAGTAAAGACGAAATCGGCACGCTGTCACGGGATTTCCATGAAATGAAGGAGAATCTCACCCGGCTCATCACCGAGGTCAGCGATACTTCGGCTCATGTCGCTTCCTCATCCCAGCAGTTGTCCGCAAGCGCCCAGGAAACCAACCGTGCCGGAGAACATTCCGTCAATATAACTATTGAGCTCGCCGAAGGCGCTCAGGTGCAGCTTCGCCATCTGGAGAGCAGCTATCAGGCGGTTCAGGAGATGTCCAGGTTTATCGCAGAGATTGCGGCGAATGCCGATCAGGCGATGGGCGACGCCGTCAGCGGAGCGGAAAAAGCCCGGCTTGGCCGGAAATCGATGGACTCCACTACCACCCAGATGACCATCATGAACGAGCAACTGACCGGACTGTCCGGCATCATCGGCACGCTGTCCGGCCACTCCAAGGAAATCGAGAGCATCGTCGGCACCATCGCCAGCATCGCGGCAGAGACGAATCTGCTCGCTCTGAACGCCGCTATTGAAGCGGCCCGCGCCGGAGAAGAAGGCCGCGGCTTCGCTGTTGTGGCGGGCTCGGTCCGCAAGCTGGCAGAGCGCTCCGGCGATTCAGCACGGCAGATCGGCGAGCTGCTCGGCCTGATCATCGCCCAGATGGATCTCGCCGAGGAGACCATGTCCCGTTCGACTGCGGAGATGGAGCATGGAACGGAGATGGTGGCCGCGGCAGGCAGCTCCTTCGCGGAGCTTGAATCCGCCGTAACGGGCATGGCGTCCCAGAGCCGGGAGATCTCCGAGACGGTTCGTCAGCTCACAGAGATTGCGGACGGCTTGGTCGAGGCGATCCAGAACACCGTCAGCGTGTCGAACCAGACTGCCCAAAGCGCCGAGAGCATGTCCGCTACTTCTCAGGAGCAGCTCGCAGCCATGCAGGAAATTGAAGCTTCTTCCGCCTTCCTCTCCTCGCTGGCGGACAAGCTCAATGGTCTGGTGGAACAATTCAAGGTTGTCTGACCTGGGACTCTGAGGCTTCTTCCTTCAGCGCCCCGATCAATCATACGCTCTACATAGCCAGGCGGCCCCGGATGTCCGGGGCCGCCTGCTGTCGTTACGCGTTCCGTTCCCTGGAACAACTGGAAGACCGGTCTCCAAAGTGCGGCCGGACTACATCTGACGGCCGAGCTTCACCCCCCGCTGCCAGACGATCTCCCCCAGCTTCTCGATAAGGAGAGAGTCATCGCTTCCCTAATCGCCGGGTCAACGGCTGCTTCTGAGCTACGGTCATCTGAAAAAAGACGAGAGCGCCGAAGGCATTCAGCGGATTCGTTCTGCGATTGAGAGGCGCTGAGCCGCCCGGACAACACAAAAAGCCCGAAGCGATCGCTTCGGGCCTTCCTCTTCTATGTATGGGTGAAGTGCGGCCTTACGTTATAGATGGCGGCTGTATTCTCC
Source organism: Paenibacillus sinensis (assembly GCF_019904155.1). Classification (GTDB taxonomy): domain Bacteria; phylum Bacillota; class Bacilli; order Paenibacillales; family Paenibacillaceae; genus Paenibacillus_AQ; species Paenibacillus_AQ sinensis. The sequence goes on along the minus strand of NZ_JAHCMB010000048.1, from coordinate 31,615 downwards.
GTGAACCACTGTCCCAGTTCATGGACGGGCATCGGACGCCCGTAATAGTAACCCTGCATAACCCGACAGCCAAGCGATTGCAGCAGCTCGATCTGCTCAGGTGTCTCCACGCCTTCCGCGACAACCTCCATATTCAAGTTGCCTGCGATCGCGATAATGTTGCTGATAATCGCCTTCTTGGAATGCATTTTACTCTTGCGGATAAAGATTTGATCGATCTTGAGCGTGTTGACCGGAATTTCATCGAGATTCCCTAGCGAGGAGAATCCGGTCCCGAAATCGTCCAGCGATACTCTTACACCGAGGCCGCGAAGCTTGGACAACTGGGCTACCGTCTCCTCCATATTGTTCATGGCGATGGATTCGGTGATCTCCAGCTCCAGGAAATGCGGCGGCAATCCCGAACGCGACAAGGCTTCCTCCACGACTTCATACAAATCTTCCGTCTCGAACATCCGTGCGGACATATTGATCGAAACGGCGACGGAGGCGACCTCCTCCTTATGCCAGAGCATATTCTGGCTGCACACTTCATGCAACATCCAGTAAGTGATCGGCACGATCAGTCCCGTCTCCTCCGCTATCGGAATGAACTCGCCGGGCGAGATGACTCCGTGCTCGGGATGCCTCCAGCGCAGCAGCGCCTCCAGACCAACGGTCACATTCATCAGCGAATCCCATTTAGGCTGATAGACGACCATGAACTCCGATCTCGCCAGCGCTTTGCGCAGATCCTTCTCCAGCGACATCCGCCGCAGCTGATGGCGGTTCATCTCCTGGTCGAAGATGCTGAACTTATTCTTGCCGGAGTCCTTCGAGGTATAGAGCGCCGTATCGGCCGCCTTCATCAGCGAGGAACGGTCCGTGCCGTGAGCCGGCGCAATGCTGATGCCGACACTTGCCGTCACATAGAGCTCGTTGCCCTGTATCTTGTAGGATTTCTTGATCTCCTGCAGGATACGCCGGGCTTCCTCAGCCGCTTCCTCGGAGCTGAAGCTAGGCTCGGCGATCAGAAATTCATCGCCCCCAAGCCGGAATACATTCCCTCTCGGACTTACGCTCTGCCTCAGCCGCTCTGCTACTTCCTGCAGAAGCATGTCGCCGATATCATGCCCAAGCGTATCGTTGATCGATTTGAACCGGTCCAGATCGACGAAGAATACCGCCCCCGATTGCCCCGCGAGAAATGATTCTCTGAAGTAGCGCTCCAGCCCGTGCCGGTTCGGCAGCCCGGTAAGGGGATCGTTGTAAGCCATTCGTTCCAGCACATTCCGGTCCAGAAAGACGGCGCCACCCGAGATACCGAACATAAAGAGCGTGACAAGGGATACGCCCAGCAGCAGAATAACATCCGTCTGAATAAGCGAAGGATTGGTGCCGAGCCAGCTGTCATAGGCAAATTGGCTCGTCGCCATGCTCGTATAATGCATCCCGCCGATTGCGAGGCCGAGCAGCAGTGCGGCGAGCAGCTTCCAGCCGCTGAAGCCGGTCCTCCCTCTGACTCTTCCGAACAGCATGAGACTCATCCAGGAGACCGCCATTCCGATCAGCACGGCCAGGCTTTGTCCGGACAGCCCATAGTTAATTCTCGCCTCCATCACCATGGAGGAGATGGCTACATAATGCATCACCGCAATCCCTGCACCAAGCAGCAGCCCGCCTCCGGTGCAGCGCCAGAATAATCTGCGCTCAGACAGGCAGAATGCCAGACCCAGGTAGCAGATAACAATGCCGATCAGCATGGATATGATGGCTCTGCCCGGGGTATAGCGGACATCGAACGGCATCCGCCCGGCCATCATGCCGACGTAATGCGCAGACCAGATGCCGCTTCCGAGCACACAGGCGCTCGACAGCAGCCAGAGGCTGCGCGTTCGCCGGGATGAGGAGGGCACCTGACAGATCAGATTCAACGCGGAATAGGATGCCGTGACCGCTAGCGCGAACGACAGCAGTACGATCCAAATATTGTAGTGGATTCCCAAATGGTCCATAGGACGACCTCTTTACCGGTTAGTTATAGGCTGGATTGTCGCTGCGTTGACATGCCCGCTATCCGATTTGGCCGGAAAGCTGCAATATAGAAGTATATGGCAATAAAGCAAATGAAATTTTCATGGTTAACATCTTTGTTAGCTTATTCTACCTTGTATTCGATAGGCTGTCTAAGTAAATACTGGAACTTGTGCCCTATTTTCGGACAGGGTAAAGCAATGTCGAAATTTAGAAACAGGTTCACAGTTCGACCCTTCTTCTGCCGGTCGCCGAAGCGAGGCAGGCATCCAGCAGCTTCATGTTCACAATCGCATCCTCCGGCTCATAGAGCGGCGGTGCGTCGCCGAATACGGCGGCGGCGAAGTGGTCGGCCTGCCGGGTATACGGATTGGCGCCAGGCGCGGCGGCCTCGCGGCGGCCGTTCTCCCCGTGGACAACAAATCCGGCATCTTCCGTCCGGGCGTTGAACGGCATCGGAATCTCCAGAAGCCCTTTTGTCCCGATGATCTCAAGCAGCTGACGGTTATAGGCCCACATTCCGCATTCGAACAGCAGGCTCAGGCCTCCCGGAAATTCGACCAGCCCCGAGGACATCATGTCCACGTTGCCGTGATCCGGAGAGAACAGGGAATGCACGGTAACGGCTTCCGGCTCGGCATCAAACAGCATGCGCGCGGCCGTAAGCGGGTAACATCCGATGTCAAACAGCGATCCTCCGCCCCACTCGGAACGGAACCGGATATTGGAAGTGTCGGAGGCGTCATTATACGTAAAAGATCCCCGGATCGCCCGCAGCTCTCCAATTTCTCCCGACCGCAGAACGTTTCGGATCTCCTCATATCGCGGATGATGACGGTACATGAACGCTTCCGCCAGATGGACGCAGGCCTTCCGGCAGGCCTGAACGATCTCCTCCGCCTCCGCGGCATTCAGCGCTATCGGCTTCTCGCACAGCACATGCTTGCCCGCTTCCGCCGCGCGGATTGCCCACTGCCGGTGCAGATGATTGGGCAGCGGAATATATACCGCGTCCACCTCCGGGTCCTGGAGCAGTTCCTCATAGCTTCCGTAAGCGCTCTTGATGCCGAACTCGCGCGCTACGCGCCCGCTCTTGTCCAGCCCCCGGCTGGCTACCGCCTGCACAACAGCGGACTCTGATTCCGCGATTGCGGGAATCACGCTCCCCGTTGCGATCTGGGCACAGCCCATAATGCCGAATCTCAGTTTGCGCCTTGTTGTCATACCCTCCACCCCTTCCTGATCTCAATGACTGCATGTATCCGTTTCATTATAAGCCAGTCCAATGGCGGCAGGCTATAACCGAAGCAGCAGCGCCCCCAGCAGAACAACGATCCGGGAACCATTTAGCAGCATAAAATTTCGCACAGCCAAAATAAAGGTAACGCCCTTCTCCTGCCTTTCGGCGAACTTCGCCAGATTGCGGCGCAGGGGAATCAGCGTCGGCAGCACCAGCAGCAGAAGCAGCGGAGGAACACCGAGTATGAGCAGGACGACAAGATCCGCGTAAGAGGCATAATAGAGCGCCCCAAACAGCAGCAGCGCATTTGGCTTCCCAATATAGACCGGGAGCGTGTAGCGCCGGTTCTCGATATCTTCCTCCACATCACAGATGTTGTTGGCCAGCATGATGTTGGCAATGCAGAGCACAGCCGGAATCGAGAATCCGAACAGGAAGAGGACCTCGATCAGGTTCAGATCGAAATGCACCCAGCCATCCCGCAGGTCCACGGCCAGCACGGCGAGCGCATCACCCGCATGAATATAGGCCGAAATGAAGATGATGACAAAGCCCATGAAGAGTCCCGAGAAGAGCTCGCCAAGCGGCATCCGGGAAATCGGCACCGGACCGAAGGAGTACAGAATGCCGATCATAAAGGAGAGGCCACCCAGCGCGAGAACAAGCAGTCCGGTCCGGGTCACCAGCAGCAGCCCACAGCCCACCGCAAGGAGCAGGAGGACGCAAATGACACCGACTACCACGCCTTCCTTCAGCTTGTGGCGGACGATGGGATTATGCGTCTCATAGCCGTAGCCGTGCGTCCGCTGCGCTTTTTTGAAATCGTAATAGTTGTTGATGGCCGTTGTCGCCATATCGAAGCTGAGCAGAGACACCAGCATGAGCAGGAATTTCCCGGCATCGAAGCTGTGGAACCGGTATAGTGCGTACAGCGTGCCAAGAGCAAACGGAATTATGCTGGCAGCCTTTGTCTGGATTTCCACCAGTCTGAGAAAACTTCTGATATTCACCGCTTCACCCGGCCTATTCCTCTGAAGTCGTGATCGTTACCGGCGACCATTCCCCGATCACGGTCTGTCCATGCACCGACACGCTGCCTTCCGGAGACAAATCTTTCTCTGTCATGATGCCCAGCGCCACGGTGAACTTGTTCAGCTTGACCGGAATGCCGGTCTCTCTGCGCACCTCGCGTCCGTTGAGGAAGAATACCGCCTCGTCCTTGCCCCGGTGATAGGTGATCTTGTACGTGTTGAACTCCCGCGGCTTGAAATCCGTGTCTTCCCTGAAAATGCAGAAATACTTCGTCCGGTCCGTCTCCGGCACCGTAACCCCGGGGAAAGGCAGAATACCGTAGACTGTGGCGTACGTATCGTTGCCGGCGAAAAAGTCCAGAGCGGCACCTGTCGTGAAATCGAGCAGATTCAGCGATACATAGCCGTCATACAGGTCTCCCGGCGCCGTCCCTGAAGTCCGGGCGCGTATTTGCAGCTCAAATGATATTTCACCCATCTCGGGAACCTCGAATTCCTTGGCGGAATAATACATGTGCTTGGCGTTGTCCAGAATCTGCACCTGATGATGCTGGCGGCTGAGCTGGGCCCGCACGTACAGGATGCCGCCGCGTACGATGACAACAGCGTTCGGCTCCCGGTATGCCCAGAATGAGCCATCCGGCAGGGCAAAGCCTCCGGTCTTCCAGACCTCGCCTTCATTTAGAATCGTGTGAAAATCGCCGATAACCTGCTTCTCCATCCGTCATCTCTTCTTTCCGTTAAGTTAGTGTCAATTAAAGTTAGTATCTATGATTCCGATCAATCTAGCCCCAATAGTTCCCGACAATGCCCTGAATCAGCAGGGCCGCCGCCATAATAGCGCCGCAGCGGATCGACGCTTGACGCGAAGCGCCCATGAGCGGCAGATAGGCGGGGGAGGCGTTATGCTGCTTCAGTCCACGGTAGACACCAATCGGCGGAATCGCGGTAAGCAGCGCAAACAGCGCATAGACAGGCAGCACCCCGATGCCGACGCAGACGACAAGCGAGACATAAGCCGTGTACAGCAGAATGCGTGAAAAGATCAGCGCCCGCGCTTCGCCAAGCACGACGACAAGCGTCCGCTTGCCGGCCTGCTTGTCCGCACTCCAATGCAGGAAGTGGTGATTGAACAGCAGCAGCGTCGTCAGCAGGCCGACGGGCAGCGACAGCAGCACAGGCTTGATTCCGAAATGCCCGGTCTGCACGAAATAGGAGCCGAGTACGGGCATCAGACCGAACGCCGCGAATATCGCCAGTTCGCTGTACCCCTTGCCCCGGTATCCAAAGCGCAGCGGCGGCGCCACATAGAAATAGGCCAGCAGAGCCCCTCCAGCAACGAACCAAAGCACCTGCCAGCCCGAATAGAATGCCAACGCCGCTCCGCACAGAACGGCAAGCAGAAGCAGCCCCCAGGTCAGGAGTGCGAATCTCCGCTCGGAGATCAGCCCGCCGGACAGGAAGCCCGAATTGGTCGTAATGACGCCGGGTGTATTCTTCGCCTCCATATCCGCACCGCTGCGATAGTCCCACAGATCGTTCACCATATTGGAGAACAGATGGGCCGCGGCGGCACCGATAAAGGTGAGCATAAATAAAAAAGGATGAAATACATCCTCCCAGACAAAAGCCCCCAGCGCCCCGAGAACAACCGGCACGATCATCACGGGAATGACGCCGAAACGGGACGCCTTCTTAAAAAAAGTCCATTTCTTCATGGCCTAACTCTCTCCTTCGGGTCTTATCCTTGCTGCCAGTTAAGAATGATTCCAATCTACTTCATTATACACGCCCCTTCAGGCGAATGTCACAAATTCCACCAAAATTCGACGTAATACAAGAAACACAGGATAGGCAAGCCAAGGGGGATGTGTTATGATAAGCTGCTGATACGCCTGCAGCACTAAACCTGTGGAGTTAATGCGCCGCTGTTCGCGCAGCGGAAGCGCTGATCCCATATTTTCAGGTGTGAATGCGTAATGGAATTTCATAATAATGATAATTGGAGGCTTTATTGTTCATGTCATCGCAACCTTCGTCATCCCGTTCCGCCAAAACGGCCGGCGGCACGGTCCAGCATCCGGCAGCCCAGCCGGTCAAGATCGTTGCCGCCGACCCCGGCGCAATCGGCCTGTTCGGTCTCGCCATCGTGACCCTGGTCGCATCCTCGCAGAAGCTTGAAATCACAAGCGGCCTCAGCTATGTGATACCCTGGGCCATCTTCCTCGGCGCTTTCGCCCAGCTCTTCGCCAGCATTCAGGATGCGAAGCATAACAACACCTTCGGCATGACCGCTTTCGCCGCTTACGCCTTCTTCTGGTTCGGTATGGCGGGAAGCTGGCTGATCAAGCTCGGCGTGTTCGGGACCGCCCTTGCCGAAGCTGTCGATCCGAAGCAGCTCGGCTTTGTCTTCCTCGGCTACCTTGTCTTCACGCTCTTCATGACGCTTGGCGCGACAGAGGCGAACAAAGTGCTGCTGATTATTTTTGCATTGATCGACCTGCTGTTCCTGGGTCTAACCTTCGACTCCTTCGGCATAGCCGCAGAAGCCTTCCACAAGCTGGCCGCCATTTCGGAGCTGTGCATCGGCATCGTGTCCCTGTACGGCTGCGGCGCCTCGGTGCTGAACGCCCATTTCGGACGAGTGTTCCTCCCCATGGGTGCACCGCTTCGCATCTTCAAGAAATAATCCATGGCGGATCGTCCCCCTTCCTTGAGAGGCCGGTCCGCTTTCCATTTTCCGCCGCTAAAATCTAGTTGACGCCCCCCGCCCGCTTAAGACATTCTATATAATAATCACTATTAAGTACGAGTTTATTGTATCGGAGGCAGCTCATGGCTCTCCTCAGGAAAAAGCCTGTTATTATTCTTGCTGTGTTTATCACCCTGTTTCAAATCCTGCTGTTCTACTACTACACCCTGTCGGTCAACCAGGAGGTTCGGGCCATTAGGGCCGATCTGTCATCCCAGGCCTCTACGCTAACCTCAAACATCGAGGAACGGGTGTCCATCGTCAGCGGCATCAGCTCCTTTATCCAGACTGTCGGCTTCGATGCGGAGCCTGCCGTTATCGACCGCTATTTGTCCACCGCATACCGAAGCACCAATCACCTGATGAATATCGTTGTCGCTCCCGGCGGCATTATCAAATATCTGTATCCCCTCACCGGAAATACAGCCGTATATAACAAAAGCCTGCTGCTCGATCCCGAACTGGCCTCGCCCGGTCTGATCCAGGAGACCATCCGCACGCGCGCCATCACCATCGACGGCCCCCGCACCCTTGCCCAGGGCGATTATGGTCTCGTTATACGGCAAGCGCTGTTCCAAGGCAACACCTTTCTTGGAATCGTATCCGCGACGCTGCGGGTAGACGATATTATCAGCCATTTCATGAGCGGCGGCGCCCAGGTGTACGTTACCCGGGGCAACGATACGTATTTGTTCGGCGATCGGCCGGGGAAGGGCGGAACTCCCATCAGTCTCCCGGTTCGGCTCTACAACCAGGACTGGATGCTCCATACCAGCTTGAGTCCAGGCAATAAAGGCAAGACCCTGCTCAGCGTATTCCTGATCGACCTCGCCTTTCTGTCTGTGATCACCTCCGTCCTGTACTCGCTCAGCCGGCAAAAGAAGTTCAGCCGGGAGCTTGAGCATACCGTCAGCGTGCGGACACGGGATTTGCGCATCTCCGAACGGCTCTATGAGAAGCTGGCCCACTACGACAGTCTGACGGAAATCCCGAACCGACGGTTCTTTATGGAGGAATTCGACCGGCTGCTCCGGATGGCGGGACCCGATCGGACCTTTACCCTGCTCTTCTTCGACCTCAACCGGTTCAAGGAAATCAATGATACGCTCGGCCACTCCGCCGGAGACAAGGTGATTCGGGTTCTGGCCCGGCGGATTCACGGCGCCCGGCTTCCCTGCCGGCTGTTCGCCCGCACGGGCGGGGATGAATTTGTCATGCTCTTCGAGGATCTTCCCCGGGAACGCATCCCGGAAATTGCCGAGCGGCTGGCCGCTGTCGCCGCGGAGCCGCTGGAGATCTCGGGAACGTATCTGGGCCTTTCCACCAGCATCGGCATTTCCCTGTACCCCGAGCATTCCACCAAGAAGGAAGACCTGTTGAAATACGCCGATATGGCGATGTACCAGGCGAAAGGCCAGAACGGGCGAGGCTACTTCGTATTCAATGAGCAGCTTCACGAGAAGCTCCAGCAGAAGACAATGATCAGCAAATACCTGCTCACCGCTCTGAGAAAGCATGAATTTGTCCTTCACTATCAGCCGCAGGTTCATGCCGCCACGGGCAGACTGACCGGCATGGAGGCGCTGGTCCGCTGGAATCATCCGGAGAAGGGGCTGCTGCCTCCCGGAGCCTTTATTTCCGCTGTCGAGGAAGCCGGACTGATGACGCAGCTAACCGACTGGATCATCCGCGAGGTCTGCCGTCAGCTGGCCGACTGGAAGCAGGAAGGACTCGACGTCCCGCGTATCTCCATCAACATTTCGAACAGCTGGTTCTACAACCGCAATCTGCTCCCGGCGCTGATGTCCATCCTGGAGGAATACGGACTTCCTCCTCAAGTGCTGGAATTCGAAATCACGGAGAGCACCGCTCTCCTGGAAGAGCACTATCCGCTTCTTCAGGAGATGCGGAATCTCGGCATTATCGTGTCGGTCGATGATTTCGGGACCAAATACTCGTCACTCAATTATTTGAAGCATTTTCCCGTGAACAAAATCAAGATCGACCGCACCTTCATAACCGGAATCGGCAACAGCTCCATCGATGAAACGATCATTAAATCGATCGTCTTCGTCGCCTCCCAGCTCGGCTACGACCTCGTCGCCGAGGGGGTGGAGAACACGGAGCAGGCGGCCTTTCTGATGTCGCTCGGCTGCATGAACGTGCAGGGCTACCTGTTCTACCGCCCGCTTCCGGCGGAAGAAATCCGGGATCTGCTCATGCGGCAGGCTGATGGACTGGCCGGCCGGGCCGGAGCACTATAGCGAGCTCGAAGGACCGGACCGCCATGATTGGCGGACGGTCTTTTTTTCTCGCCAGGAACAGGATACGCAGGGATAGCTTTCTTCCCCCGGCTCATACTAAGGTCATTCTGTTACGGAGGTGGCGATGGACCAATGAGCCGGAAAATGAACCTGCTGATGTTCAGCGGCGAGTACGACAAAGCGATGGCCGGATTGATTCTGGCCAACAGCGCACGCGATATCGAAGTGGAGGTGACGATGTTCTTCGCGTTCTGGGGGCTGTTTCTGATCCGGGACCCCGAAAAAATGACGCTGGAGGACAAAAGCATCTACGAAAAGCTGATGGACATGATCACGCCGAAGGGGCCGGAGCAGCTGCCGCTCTCCCGCATGAACTTCAACGGTCTCGGCAAGTGGATGCTGGAGGAGATGATCGAGGATCAGGATGCGCCGAAGCTCATCCATTTTCTGAAAGGGGCGCGCAAGAAGAACATCAAATTCTACGCCTGCAAGCTGTCCGTGGAAATCATGGGCTTCAAGCCGGAGGAGCTGCTGCCGGAAGTGGAAATCATCGACGCCGCAGCTTATCTGAAGGACGCGCTGGACAGCGATATGCAGTTGTTCATCTAAGGCGTAAGGCGGCTTAAAGAGGCAGGGCGGTTCCCTCTACTGCCAGTTTGAGCTGCGGCGGATTGGGCATGGGCATTAACCTATTTCAGGCACCGGCATATACTAAGGCAAACGGAACCACCTTGCTGGAGGGATTGCCTGTGCTTACTTCTACCCCCGTACCGGCCCTGGAAGCGGAGGAACGACTCGAGGCGCATTTTCGCCCATACCGCGAACGCACGGTCGGACTGGGGCACCCCATTACGACCCCATACGGCAGAAAAAACCTGCTATACGCCGACTGGACCGCCAGCGGCCGTCTGTATGAGCCGATCGAGCGAATCATACTGGAGCGGTTCGGTCCACTCGTCGGCAATCCGCACACGGAAGCCAATGCGACGGGCATGACGATGACCCGTGCCTATGAGGAGGCCGGCGAGATCATCAAGCGCCATGTAGGCGCGGGGCCGCGCGATGTGCTGCTGTCATGCGGCAACGGCATGACCGGAGCGATCAACAAGCTCCAGCGCCTGCTCGGACTCAGGCTGCCCGAGTGGCTGAGCCCGGCCGTCCTGTCGCCGGAAGAGCGGCCGGTTATTTTCGTCACCCATATGGAGCACCACTCCAATCTGCTGCCCTGGCAGGAGACAATCGGCGAAGTGGTCGTCCTGCCTCCCGGCGACGGTGGCGCCCCGGACCCCCGGGAGCTGGACGCCGCGCTGCTGGCGTACCGGGGGCGGCGGCTCAAGATTGGCTCCTTCAGCGCATGCTCGAACGTGACCGGTATCGAGACGCCGTACCGGGAGCTGGCCGCCGTCATGCACCGCCACGGCGGACTGTGCTTCGTCGATTTCGCGGCGAACGCGCCGTATACGGAAATCGACATGCACCCCGAGGCGTCCGGGGAGAAGCTGGACGCCATCTTCTTCTCGCCGCACAAGTTCCTGGGCGGCCCGGGCGCAAGCGGCATCCTCGTGTTCGATGCCGGCTTGTACCGGAGCCTCCGCCCCGACGAGCCCGGCGGAGGCACGGTGTCCTGGGTAAGCCCGTGGTACGGCCCCCGCTATTTCGCCGGAATCGAGGCGAGGGAGGACGGCGGCACGCCGGGCTTCCTGCAGCGGATCAAGGCCGCGCTCTGCCTGCGGCTGAAGGAAGGGATGGACCCCGCCAGAATCGGCGCGTTCGAGCGCATCCTCGGCCGGCGCCTGCTCGCCGGACTGCGCGGCATCCCGGACGTTACCGTCCTCGAGGGCAAGGCCGACGACCGGATCGGCATCGTCTCCTTCACCGTCCGGGATATGCACTACAACCTCATCGTCCGCCTTCTGAACGACGTCTTCGGCATCCAGGCCCGGGGAGGCTGTTCCTGTGCCGGTCCCTACGGCCATTACCTGCTCTCGATCGACCGGAAGGCCTCCCTGGAGATAGACAGCGCCATCCGCACCGGCGACCAGTCGCTGCGGCCGGGCTGGGTCCGGCTCTCTGTGCACCCCATAATGACCTTGAAGGAGGTCGATTATATCGTTGCGGCGCTCCGGACGCTGATCAGCCGAAAGGCGGAATGGCTGGACGCATACCGGTATAACCGGAAGACGAACTGCTGGATTCATCATTCCCGGGGGAGTGCGGAGACCATATCGGCGGCAGAGGCGGAGACGGCTGCGATGTTCGAGCTGTAACCAGCTGCCTATCCGGCAGTGCTGACCACAGATGCCGCTAGACTGACGCTGCCCAATCGGTGCTGCCGCATAGATGTCGCCCGACAGGTGCCGTCAGACAGATGTCGCCCCCGACAGGTGCCGTCCGACAGATGCCGCTCGACAAGTGCCGTCCACGGGTGCCTGCCCGCAGATGCCGCTCGACATGCTCTGTCCGACAAGTACGCCAGGGCATCTCACGGGACCTCCAATCGCTATCTTGCTTGGCTGGCTGTATGCATGATCCGGCTCGGCTATATGTGCATGGCAAAAAGCCCGCTGACGGAAGGCTGTACATCGCCCTTCCATCAGCGGGCTTCTATGCGTTGTTCCATAACGCCGCAGCCGCAGTTTTACGCTTCGGTGACCATATCGAGATCGGCCGCCTGCGCGTTCGAGATCACCTGGTTCACGTCCTTGCAGCCCGGAATGACGCTGGTCACCGCCGGATGCTGCAGGCACCAGCCAAGCGCCCACTGCGCCATGTTCAATCCCTGCGGCACTTCGTTAGCCGCAATCTCGGCGACGAGACGAAGCTGCTCCTCGCGCTTCTTCGCGTCGTGGTTCGCCCGCACGTCGCCTTCGGCGAACGTCGCGCCGGCCTTGTACTTGCCGCTCAGGTAGCCGCTCGCGAGCGGCACGCGGGCAAGCACGCCGAGGCGATGCTCCTGCGCGAGCGGGAACAGTCTCTCCTCCGGCGCCCGGTCCAGCCGGTTATAGACGACCTGGATCGCTTCGGCGCCGATCCCCGGAGACGAGCTTGTCTGATGCACCCCATCGTTCGCGGTGCTGATGGAAACGCCGAGGTGGCGGATTTTGCCGGCCTGCTTCTGCTTGTCCAGCATCGTCCAGAGCCCGTCGTTGTCGAACTGGGCGTCCGTTCCGGAGTGGAACTGGTACAGATCGACATACTCCGTCTGCAGCGCGCGCAGCGAATCGTCGAGCTGCTTCAGGACATCACCCGCGCTCCACAGTTGTTCCCGTTGAAGATGGCCATCAAAATGATGACCGAATTTCGTGGCGACAATCCAGTCTTCCCGCTTGCGCCGGCTCAGGTAGCCGCCGATCAGCTTCTCGGACAGGTGGTCGCCGTAGCATTCTGCCGTATCGATAAGGTTGATGCCGAGCTCTGCCGCCTTGTCGAACATGGCGTCCACTTCATCCTGCGTGAAATCCTTTCCCCATTCGCCGCCGAACTGCCAGGTGCCGACTCCGATCACCGAGACATTCAATTCCGTACTGCCGAGCTTGCGGTATTTCATTATCTTCAACCTCTTTCTTTAATGGATTTGATCCGTGACAAATACCCTTCCACTGACCGGACGCCCCACAGCGACAGCAGAACCAGCAGGACGACAGCCAGCAGCTCCAGCGGGTTTCGGAGGAACCTGCCTGCATCGTTGCCGACATAAGAGACGGCCAGAACCATTATGGCCTTGCCGGAGGCGAGAGCCAAAAGGTAGGGACGCAGCCGCATGCCGGCGAGTCCGGCCGCCAGATTGATAACGACAAACGGCCCGACCGGGAACAGGCTGAGCAGGAACACATAGCTGAAGCCGCTGCGCCGGACCCATTCCATGCCCCGGGCCACCTTCGGCCGTTCCGCCCATTTCCGCAGGCGGTGATGGGACGCGATGCGCCGGATGATCAGGAAGGCGGTCAGGCAGCCCGCTACCAGGCCCAGCCAGGAATACAGGAAGCCGAGCCACAGCCCGTAGACGGCGGCGTTCATCCCAACGATGACAAGGGTGGGCAGCGGCGGAACGAACGACTTCAGGAAGGTAAGTCCGATCCCCGGGAATGGCCCCAAGGAGCGGTAGCGCTCCACCCAGTCCCGCAAATTTTCCTCCGTAACCCAAGACATGATATCCAGTGCATACATAACGGCAGACCGCGCCCCTCTTCGCTTTCGATTCTATCCCACTCATTATACACGATCGGGAGGCTGAAGACCTGATAGAGACAGATCGCCTCTTATGCCCTATACTGATGTAAATTTCGGTAAAGGGTGATCGTGATGTCTGAATCGGAAATGCGCGGACCTGAGAGGATCAATTCCGCAATGATCCAGCCTGTGTTGATCGAATCGGCCAGGCTGCTACTGCGGAGAACGGAAGAGCGCGACCTGGCCTTTGTCGCAGAGGCGGAGAGCAGCCCGGAGAACAAGCCGTTTATCGGCCAGTGGAGCCTGGATGAGCACCGCGAAGCGCTGGCGAATCCCGATATGCTGCACCTGATTGTTCAGGAGCCCGGCGGCGAACGCATCGGCTATGTGATCGTGACCGGCCTCCGGGACCCCAATCTGTCCGTATGCATCAAGCGGATTGCGATAGACGCGAAGGGCAAGGGCTACGGCTCCGAGATGCTGCGGAGTCTTCGCGACTGGCTCTTCCAGAATACGGGCGTGCACCGGCTGTGGCTGGATGTGAAGACCCATAACGCGAGAGCGCAGCATGTGTATGAACGCGCCGGATTCCGGGCGGAAGGCATCCTCCGGGAATGCATCAAGATTCAGGATACCTTCGAGTCGCTCCAGATCATGTCGATCCTGAGAGAAGAATACGAGCGGCTACTATAAATTAAAGACTGCCCGGCTGCTCCAGAAGCTTCACCGACACGGATACCTCCATTGTGCCGCCGCCGCCCCGGTACACCCCCTGAAGAGGGCTGACATCGGCGTAATCCCGCCCTGTTCCGACGCGAATATGATTGTCGAGCGCCTCCACATTGTTCGTCGGGTCCAGCCCGATCCAACCGATGCCCGGCACCATCACTTCAACCCAGGCATGGGTCGCGGCATCGCCCTTCAGGGCGGAGTCCTCCCCGACATATAGATAACCGCTGACATACCGGGCCGGAATGCGGGCCGCCCGAAGGATGCCGATCATCACATGGGCCAGGTCCTGGCAGACGCCCTGCTTCAGGTCGAAGGCCTGACGGGCCTGCGTCTCCACATTTGTCGCTTCTCCACTGTAAGTAAAGGTCTCATAGATGTATTTCATCACTTCCAGCGCATAGGCAACCGGATTGTCCATTTCCCCGAGCGCGCGTCCTGCCTCTTTCACCTGTTCTTTGGTCAGAAACGTATAATCAGTCTCGTTCAGATAGGCCAGGTAATGCTGCCGGAACAGCCCCGTATGAAAAATCTCCCGCATCCGTCCCGAATACCGCAGCTCATGGATAAAAGGGCTCCGCTGCACACTCACGACCGAAGTCGTCTTCACCTCCAGCAAATCATGCTTCTCCGGAATGAAGAACGTCTCCACCTGGTTGCCCCAGACATCCGTATATTCCCTGGTTAGCGAAGCAGGTGTAATGTCCGCCCGGTAGACGAGCAGCCGCTGGACCTCATCCGTCAGAGGCTTCAGCCTGATCGTGTTCAGGCTCTGATCGACCTTTGTCTCGTACTGAAAGGTATTGGTATGCACAATTTCATATTTCATAAGAGGCAGGGCTCCTTTGGAAGACTCTGAGGGTACATTACCCGCTGGAGAACGGCATGCAAACAGCCGATAGAGCGTATACCGCCATTTTCTCCCTTCCCCGCCGGAATTAGCCCGCCACACCTCTTCATTTGCAAAAAAAGAATCCCGCCGCAATTGGCAGGACTCTTGGTTAACCGAATTCTGAGTTCATTCAGCAGAACTGTGCCGCAAACTTAAAATGCGGGGACGACAGCCACGCCGTATTTATCCTCGATAAATTTTTTGACATCAGGACTTGTCAGCGCTTCGTCAAGCTTCTTGATTTCCTCGCGGTTCTCGTCTCCTTTGCGGACAACTACAACGTTCGCGTAAGGCGAGTTGGCGTCTTCACGGAACAGCGCCGACTTGGGGTCGATACCCGCTTCAAGGACGATGTTGGTATTGATGACCGCTCCGTCAAGATCGGGCAGCGAACGGGGCAGCGTAGCTGAATCTGCTTCGATGAACTCCAGATGATGCGGATTCTCGGCGATATCCTTCGGCGTCGCCTCGTATGTCGTGAGACCGTCCTTCAGCTTGATCAGCCCCTGCTGCTGGAGCAGTACGAGCGCCCGGTATTCATTGGACGGGTTGTTCGGAATGCCGATCTTGGCGCCGTCCGGTATTTCATCCTTGGATTTCAGCTTCTGGGAATAGAAGCCGATTGGCTCCACATGTACCTTGGTCGTAACGACAAAATCATAGCCCTTCTCGCCCTTGATGGAGTCCAGGTACGGAACATGCTGGAAATAGTTGGCGTCGATTTGCTTCTCCTGCAGCGCCGGGTTAAGTTGGCCGTCATCATCCAGCACAACCACCTCCAGGTTAATGCCTTCCGCCTTCAGCTTCGGCTTGATGAACTCCAAAATTTCGGCATGCGGCACCGCCGAAGCACCCACCTTCAGCGTTACTTCCTTGGCTGCGGCCGGACTGGCTGCTGCCGAACTAGCTGCGGCTGGACTGGACTTCGCGGTAGCTGCCGCCGAGTTCCCATTCCCGTTCTGCGATCCGCATCCTGCCAGAATCCCCGTCAACACCATGACCGCGGCCAGCAACAAGCTTCCTCTTCTCTTCATCCTAATCCCTTCTCTCCCCTAAAATATATGTAATAAATCAGTACAACCCGTTTGATAAAAGCAGCTGCATTAAGGTCTATCAAGATCCTGCGGATCAACCGCTCTTGCAGCGTTTCCGGTCAATGGAACGGGCGATAGAATCCCCCGACCACTGCACAATTTGCACAATCAGAATGATAAGCAGGACCGTTCCGAGCAAAATATCGGTTCGAAACCGCTGGTACCCGAACCGGATTGCCAGACTGCCCAGCCCTCCCGCGCCAATAGCGCCTGCAACCGCCGTGAATTCGGCGATCGAGATGACGGCGATGGTCATGCCCCGGACAAGAGCGGGCAGCGCCTCCGGGATCAATACCCGGGCGATAATGGTGAACGGGCCGGCGCCAACCGATTTGGCCGCCTCAATCTTTCCGTTCTCCACCTCACGCAGCGCGTTCTCGATGATGCGGCCAAGAAATGGCGCCGCGCCGATCGACAGAGAGACAATCGCCGCCGTGGGGACATTTATAATAGGAAACTGCAAAATAGCCCCGGTACAAGGGCAATCAAATAAAATATGAGCTATCACATTACACAGGATACCGCCTAATTGGACAAGATAGGCGGTATTTCTGTGTCTGGATAGCGGAACTTCGGGACAACTTGGCCCGAAGTGGAAAGGGGGGATTGCTAATCCCTGTGGGTCTGATTGAAAAATCAGGCCCTTTTTTCATGCCATAAAACAGACAAGGAGGAAAAGCACATGGCAAATAATGAAACAAATCAGCCTGACGAAGTGAAAACCGCCCCGGCGCAGGAAGTCAAAGCGGAAGAAAAAGCCGCTCCTGCAAAACCGCCCGAAGTCAGCGGTGTAGCCCCGGTCCCGGAAAAACCTGCCGTGAAAGTGGCTTCGCATGACATAGGCAAGGATGGATTGGAGCCGCCCACGCCCGTTGATATTCCCGCCCCCGGTGATGTGGTGGTTTCCTTTGACAAAATCAATGAGATTGTTTCCGGGAAACAGGCGGCGGTAAAAGAAACGGAAAAATCAGGCCCCGGTGGTAAGAAAGCAGAGCCAGAGAAACCGGCCCCGGATAAAGCAAAGGGCAATGAGCCGAAAGCGGCTGACAACAAGCCCAAGTCCCGCCAGCCGAAAGACGCTGAAAAAGCGGACAAGAAGCCCTCCCGCCCTGCCAAGCAGGAAAAACAGGCAAAAACCACCCAAGTGGATAAACCCACCAAACAGAAACAGGCGGCGGGAATCGGCGGCGGTTCTGTTTCGGGAAAATCCACAGAACAGCCTAAACAGGAAATGCCGCCTCAGGCCCCTGTTCAGCCGCCCGAACCGAGGGAGGCCCCCCGCTCCAATGAGCAGGAACAAATTGTATATATCAGTCTTGCCGAACTTCACCCATTCAAAGGCCACCCTTTCCAAGTCCGCAAAGACGAGGAAATGGCGGCAATGGTGGAAAGCGTCAAGGACAAAGGCGTAACACAAGCCGCTATTGTCCGTCCCCGTGAAGATGGCGGCTATGAAATCGTATCGGGCCACCGCCGCCAGATGGCAAGCGAACTCGCCGGGTTTACCAATATGCCCTGTATTGTCCGCAACCTGACAGACGAACAGGCCATTACGCAGATGGTGGAGGACAATACTACCCAACGTGAAGCCATTTTGCCCAGTGAACGGGCCAAAGCTCTGCAAATGCAATTGGAGGCCATTAAAAAGCAGGGCGCACGAACCGGCAACGGACAGCGTTCCAATGAGGTTGTAGCCGAGCGCAACAAAATGACAATCAAGCAGGTACAGCGGTATATCAAGCTCAATGAACTGGTTCCCGACCTTATGAAAATGGTGGACGAAAAGAAAATAGCGTTCACCCCCGCCGTGGAGCTTGCGTTCATCACGCCCAAAAATCAGCGGTATATCGCCGTTGCCATTGAGGGCCAGCAGTCGGCCCCCTCGCTGTCACAGTCCCAGCGTATGCGGGAGCTTGACCAAAAGAACATGTTAAAACCCGACACGATAGACGGGATTATGCTCGAAGAAAAAAAGGAGGTAGACAAAGTGATTTTATCCAGCCAAGAACTCGGACAGTATTTCGGGAAGGAAAAAACGCCCCGTGAAATGAAGGACACCATTATGAAGCTGCTTGAGGAAAACAAGGATAAGCTGAAAGACATTTCAGCCCCGGAAAAGAAAGCCGAGCAGGAGAAATAAAGCACTTCGGGCCAAGTTGACCCGAAGTGTTCTTTTGCGGGACGTTGCCCCGCACCCCAAAGCTCTAAGGATATAATATATTCCCCGTCGCCGCTTATTGGGTAGCATAGCCGGGAAAATCCGTCAAGAGCCTGCCGCCGTAGGCGGTGCTTCGCACTCTTGACGGATTTCTCCCGGCTATGCTTTAAGGCAGTCAAGCGACGGGGATATATATTCCTTTGAGCCGCTCCCTTTCCAAAGCATGGAAAGGGCGGGGGGATAGGTTGACACATTCAGCGCAACAAGAACGGAGGTGCTTTATACATGAAACGACCTTTAGCATATGTTACCGCCGCATGGTGCGGCGATCACGATACGGACACCAGACAGGCGGCGCAATATTGCAGGGCGGTCTATGAAGCGGGTTTTTCCCCGGTTTGCCCCCTGCTCTATCTGCCCTTATTCCTCAATGACGCTATCCCGGAGGAACACAAAAGCGGCATTGACATGGGTCGTGACCTTTTGCGCCGCTCCCATGTACTGGTGGTGTGCGGCAATGAGGTTGACGAAGATATGAAAAACGACATTGCCATAGCCGGGCGGATGAATATCACAGCCACCACGCTGGACGGGATTCTGACCGTGAAAACACAGGGCCGGGCGAAACCGCTTGATTAAGCCGACTTCAGGTCGACTTGGCCCGAAGTGCGAAAGGAAGTAAAAAGCCTATGGCAAAAACGAAAACCACCGCCGAGCCGATTATGGACAATGAGCATGTGAAAGAACTTCTGGCGGTATTGCGGGAACACAATTCCCCGTCCACAAAGGATTTTCTGGCGGTGCTGAATCAGGTGGGCGCAATGGAAAAACAGCTTGACGCCGCTGTAAAGGAGCTTGCCGCCATGCGGCAGGAATTAAAAACAGCGCAGGAGAAAAACCACCCTGTTAAGACCGCTTTGCAAAAGGCGGTCATTGTTACGCAGGGACAGGTGCTTGACCTGTGGGAACGGCTTACACAGCTAAAGCAGAATATCATAGACGGTTGTAAAAACGCCGTTGCCGATTTTAAGGAAAGGGGAATTTCCGCTCTGGATAATGTAGCCCGTTTCTTCAAGGTGCGTCCCATTCTGGAATCCATGCGGGATACGCTTACCAAAGATATTCAGGTTGACGATAGGGCCATTGCCAAAATCGAAGCCATCAGTACCGAATACCATCAGGCGGGGCGGCATTTGAAAAATATGGGCCGGGCCATGCTTGGCAGAGAAGCCTTACAGGAAGTGAAACAGCCCGGTAAGCTGGCGGCGGTCATATCCGCCCCATTCAGGGCCGAGCGTTCCTGTTTTGCCGCCATGAAACGGAATGTTGATAAGGCCATTGGCGCAATGCCCCGGTTGGAGGAACGGGCGGCGGAGAAAAAAACGTCAATCCGGGAAGCCATTGAAACCCATAAGGAACAGATTACACAGGCGAAAAAAGACGTTCCCACCGCAGAGCGGCCCCGCCCTGTTAATGCGGAGCGGTAAACCACTTCGGGCCAAGTTGGCCCGAAGTCCTCCCGCCTGTGATATTGCCATATCTGGCAGGAAAGGAGGAATTTCATGCAGGAAGAAATAGAACGCCGAACGGTTGCCCTATCCGTTAATGCCACAAAGCTGACGGGCCGGGCGTTGGCGAAGATTTTAGCGGCGGCGGTGCGGAAGATCCAAAAGGAGTATCACAACGGGCAAACCCCACAAGGAAAGCAGAGCGTAAAAAAGCTGATGAACCACGGCGTTTCCACCAAAAGCCTTGACCTTTCCGGGGATACAAAGCTCTTTGACCGTGTGGCCCGGAAATACAATGTGGACTATGCTTTCCATAAGACAGGGCCGAATAAGTACCTGCTGTTTTTTAAGGCAGGACAGGCAGACGCTATTACTGCCTGTTTTGGCGAATACAGCAAACTGGTACTGAACCGGGGCAAGAACCGCCGCCCCTCTATTCTGGAGCAGCTTAAAACCTTTGCAGACCGGGAGCGCACCAAGCCCCGCCAGCGTGAACGTAAGCGGGAGGCGGTGCGGAATGAACGATAAAATCCGAAAATATGTATTGCCGAACATTCCGTACTTGTTTGCACTTTGGTTTTTCCTGAAGCTCGGTACAGCCTACCGAATGGCCCCCGGCGCAGACTTCGGCAATAAGCTGATTGGTGTAATGAAAACCATAGGCCCGGCGTTTGAAACCTTAACGCCGGGCTTTGTGCTGTCCGATTGGTTTATCGGCCTTTCCGGGGCCGTAATTCTTCGGCTGGTGGTATGGTATAAGGTAAAAAACGCAAAAAAGTTTCGGAGGGATGTGGAATATGGCTCGGCCCGGTGGGGAACGCAAAAGGACATAAAGCCCTTTATCGACCCCAAATTCAGCAACAACGTAATACTCACAGGCACAGAGTTTCTTACCATGAACACCCGCCCCGCCAATCCCGCCAATGCCCGGAACCTGAATTGTTGCGTGATAGGTTCCAGCGGAAGCGGTAAAACCCGCTTCTGGCTGACCCCGAACCTGCTTCAAGCCCATTCTTCCTTTGTTGTGGTAGACCCAAAGGGCAGCATTTTGGGGCAGGTGGGTACATTCCTGCAAAAGCAGGGCTATAAAATCAAGGTATTCAACAGCATAGATTTTTCAAAATCCATGCACTATAACCCCTTGTCGTATATCAAAACAGAGAGCGACATTTTGAAATTTGTAAATGCTCTGATTGAAAATACCAAGGGGGACGGCAAGGAGGGCGACCCGTTCTGGACGAAATCAGAAACCCTTTTATATTGCGCCTTGATTGGATATATCGTCTTTGAGGGGCCAGAGGAAGAACGCAATATCAATACCCTTGTGGATATGATTAACAGCATGGAAACGAGGGAAGATGATGAAAATTTCAAGAACGCCGTGGACTATATGTTCATGGGATTGGAAAAGCGGAACCCTCACCACTTCGCCGTAAGACAGTATAAGAAGTTCAAATTAGCAAGCGGCAAGACCACAAAATCCATTTTGATTAGCTGTGGCGCACGTTTGGCCCCCTTTGACATTGGGGAGCTTCGGGAGATTACAAGCTATGATGAAATGGAATTAGACCGCATGGGCGACAGGAAAACCGCTACTTTCTTCATCATCAGCGACACTGACACAACGTATAACTTCATCGTTGCCCTTGCCTTTTCGCAGATGTTCAACTTGCTTTGCGAACGGGCCGACACGGTACACGGCGGCAGACTTCCCCATCATGTAAGGGTATTATGGGACGAAGCCGCCAACACGGGGCAGGTTCCGCAACTGGAAAAACTGGTTGCCGTTATCCGCTCCCGTGAAATCTCCCTGTGCCTGTTTTTGCAGGCGCAGAGCCAACTTAAAGCCTTATACAAAGACCACGCGGAAACAATTATGGGCAATATGGACAGCGTGATTTTTCTTGGTGGACGGGAACATAGTACCATCAAGGAGCTTTCGGAGGTTTTGGGGAAAGAAACCATTTCCATGCAGACGGAAAGCCGAACACGGGGCCAGTCGGAAAGCTACGGACAGAATATGCAGCAGCTTGGTAAAGAGCTTATGACAATGGACGAACTGACCACAATGGACGGGAACAAGTGTATTCTGCAATTACGAGGATTGCGGCCATTCCTTTCCCCGAAATATGACTTAAAGAAGCACCCCAATTACGGGCGTACAGCCGAAGCCGACAAGCGCAACGCTTTTGACGCTTCAAAGCTGATAAACCGCCGTATGAAAAAGCTCAACCCCAATGAGCAGTATACCCTTTATGAAGTTAGCGCCGAAGCGGAAGCCGCCGCCATAGACGAGGACGAGGACATTCTCAACTATGATGATGTGGATGACCCGGAAGCGTTTGCCTAACTTCGGGCCAACTTGGCCCGAAGTGACAGCCGCCAGAAATGGCGGTTTTTTTGTACCCGAAAACAAGATAAAAAATGGAGGTAATTAGATTATGGGATTTTTTACGAGTGCAATTAGTACCTTGCAGACCCTTGTTGTTGCTCTTGGAGCTGGCCTTGCGGTGTGGGGCGTTATCAACCTTTTGGAAGGGTATGGCAGCGACAATCCCGGCGCAAAATCGCAGGGCATGAAACAGCTTATGGCTGGCGGTGGGATTATCCTTTTAGGTACGACGCTTGTTCCCCTGCTGTCCGGTCTGTTTTAAGAGGTTAGCCTATGGATTTTCTCACCGACTGGATAAACGAGTGGATAAAGGGCCTGTTAGTTGATGGTATCATGGACAACTTGGGCGGGCTTTTTGAGAACGTAAACAACCAGATCGGGGAGATTGCGACACAGGTGGGAACCACTCCGGGGGCATGGAATCCCGGAGTATTCTCCCTTATCCGCAACCTATCTGAAACGGTTGTCTTGCCCATTGCCGGGCTTGTGCTGACCTTTGTGGCGACCTATGAGCTTATCCAGCTTATCATTGACCGCAACAATTTACATGACATAGATACTTGGATTTTCTTCAAGTGGATTTTCAAAACAGCGGCGGCGGTGCTGATACTGTCCAATACGTTTAATATCGTCATGGCGGTGTTTGATGTTTCCCAAAGCGTCATAAGCAACGCCGGGGGGCTGATTCAAGGCAGTACGGCGGTAAACCCTGATATGCTGGACGCTTTTCGTGATGAACTTATGGCAATGGACATTGGCCCCCTGCTTGGCCTGTGGCTGCAATCCTTCCTCATAAAGCTGGTGGTTGTGGCTATCAATATCGTGGTTTTCGTGATTGTCTACGGCAGAATGATTGAAATATATCTGCTCACCAGTTTGGCTCCTGTGCCGATGGCAACGATGGTCAACCGGGAAATCGGACATATGGGCCAAAACTATTTGAAATCCCTGTGCGCCGTTGGTATGCAGGGCCTTTTGATTTTGGTGTGCGTGGGGATTTACGCAAAGCTGGTGCAGAGTATCGCCATCAGCGGCGACCCTATCGGGGCCATATGGACACTGATTGGCTATACTGTCCTGCTGTGCTTCACCATGTTCAAGACCGGGGGCGTTGCCAAATCCATTTTTGGTGCGCATTAACCCCACAGGATAACTTCGGGCCAACTTGGCCCGAAGTGGAAAGGAGTTGCATTAACGTGAGTAATGAAAAAAACACCGTTCCGCAGGAAGCGGAACAGCAACCCGAACAGGCGGCAATGCCGCTGAAACTGGACGTTACCGCCCGGCCTATCGAGCCGAAGGGAAACCTTGTGGGCTTTGCCAGTATCAAGTTTAATGATGCTTTTGTCGTGGAGGATTTCAAGATTTTGCAGAGCGACAAGGGCATTTTTGTAGGTATGCCGAGCAAACCGGATAAGACCAGCAAGACCGGCTACCGGGATACGGCAAAGCCCATTACCGCCGAGTTCCGCAAGGAGCTGACTGGGGCCGTGGTTGCCGCCTACCATGCGGAGGTGGAAAAATTACAGACCCGTGCCGCTGCTGTTACCGCCCCGGAAAAGAAATCCATCCCGGAACAGCTTGCCGAGGGAGCGAAGCAGGCGGCGAAAAATGAAGCCGCCCGCCCTGCTCCCGCAAAAGCCAGCAAGGCTAAAAGTGCAGAAAGATAGTATTGTGACTTCGGGCCAAGTTGGCCCGAAGTGGAAAGGAGATATTTTATGTACCAACAGCCTGAAAAATCGCCGTGGGGCGAAGTTCAGCATTGCGAAATACTCTGCCCCGGCGTGTTTCTTGTAAGCACCGCCAGTCACGGCGGCACCATGTTTTCTAAGGATATGGCGGCGGTTCTCTCTCCCGCCGCCCGGAAATGCGGCTTTCGTCACGGCGGCTTTCTCTGCTTTGAGGAAGATTCGCAGGAAGATGTTGCTTTCCGGGAGCTTTTGGATAAAAATCTGTGGGCTGTTCCTGACCGCATTAAGGATAAGGCCGCTTTTGAGGAAAATATCAATAAATCTATCCGGGAGTACAACCCGGACTATTGGCGTATACGGCAGGCCGGGCTTGAAAAGGCCCCGGCCCGACAGACTGTTTCTGTCCATAGCGCCGAACGCTGACACTTCGGGCCAACTTGGCCCGAAGTTGGAAAGGAGGATTTTACCCATTGGCATATGTAAGCGTACCCAACGATTTATCGAAAATAAAGACCAAGCTGGCATTTAACCTTACCAAACGCCAACTAATTTGTTTCGGAGCGGCGGCGGGTATCGGCGTACCCGCCTATCTATTTACCCATACCGCCATCGGCAATACCGGGGCCATGTTCCTGATGATTGACTTTATGCTCCCTTGCTTTTTCTTCGCCATGTACGAGCGTGACGGACTTCCCTTTGAAAAGGTAGTACGGAATATCGTCCGCTCCAAATTCCTGTGGCCCCGTACGAGGCCATATCAGACACAGAATTTCTATGCGTATCTAAGCAACCCCGGAAAGGAGGTTCCACCGAATGGCGCAAAAAACAAAACGTCTGCCCGTTCCCCCAAGAAGCGCAAAGCCTAAAAAGCGTGGGCCGCAGACCGCACAGCAGACCATTCCCTACAAGGAAATGCTTCGTGACGGTATCTGCAAGGTGCAGGAGGGCTACTACACAAAGACCCTTTCTTATGAGGATATTAACTACGCCGTGGCTTCAACAGACGACCAAAGCACTATTTTTGACGGGTACTGTTCCTTTTTGAACTACTTTGACAGTGCCTTGCCTTTTCAAATGTCGTTCATCAACCACCGCTCCCGGCCCGAAAATCGGTACAGCGTGAATATACCCCCGCAGAA
Organism: Paenibacillus sinensis; assembly: GCF_019904155.1. Classification (GTDB taxonomy): domain Bacteria; phylum Bacillota; class Bacilli; order Paenibacillales; family Paenibacillaceae; genus Paenibacillus_AQ; species Paenibacillus_AQ sinensis. The sequence goes on along the minus strand of NZ_JAHCMB010000048.1, from coordinate 6,542 downwards.
TGATGATTGTAACGGTATTCGCAATGAATTTACCGACATGCTGAAAGGCCAGATTGCCCGAAGCAACAACGGGATTGTACGTTCCAAGTACATCACGTTCGGGATTCATGCGGACGGGATCGGAACGGCTCGGCCCCGCTTGGAGCGTATTGAAGCCGACATTATGGGCAACTTCAAGAAGCTCGGCGTACAGTCGGCAACCCTTTCCGGGCATGAACGCTTGGAAATGCTGCACAGCCAGCTCCACCCCGGAGGGCGGGAGCCGTTCCGGTTCTCATGGGATATGATACCAAAAACCGGAATGGGAACAAAGGATTTTATAGCCCCGACCAGTTTTGACTTTCGGCAAAGCCGCCTGTTCCGTGTGGGAACCACATGGGGGGCGGCTTCGTATATGCAGATTATGGCTTCGGAGCTTTCCGACAAACTCCTTGCAGAGCTACTGGAAATGGACGCCGAAATGACCATTACCATGCACATACAGACGGTAGACCAGACAAAAGCCGTAAAAACCGTCAAGGCCAAGCTGTCCGACATAGGGAAAATGAAGATGGACGAGCAGAAAAAAGCGGCAAGGGCGGGATATGACATTGACATTCTACCCCCGGATTTGCTGACTTACAGTAAGGATGCCGCCACTCTTTTGGCAGATTTGCAGAGCCGCAATGAGCGAATGTTCCTGCTTACGTTCCTTATCGTAAACACCGCACCCACCCGCCAGCAGTTGGAAAACGACATTTTCACCGTGTCGGGCATTACGCAGAAATACAACTGTTTTTTGAAGCGGCTGGACTTTCAGCAGGAGCAGGGCTTTATGTCCTCGCTCCCTCTTGGGTACAACGGTATTGAAATACAGCGGGGCATGACAACGAGCAGTACCGCAATCTTTGTGCCGTTTATGACCCAAGAACTCCGCATGGACGGACAGGCGTTGTACTATGGCATGAACGCTTTAAGCCATAATGTTATCATGGCGAACCGCAAAAAACTGAAATCCGCCAACGGCCTGTATCTTGGCAGTACAGGTTCGGGCAAGAGCTTTTCCGCAAAGCGTGAGCTAATCAATGTATTTCTTGCCACTAACGATAGAATTATTATCGTAGACCCAATGGGCGAATATGCCGCATTGGTAAAACGGCTGGGCGGTGAGGTAATCGACATTTCACCCGACAGCCCCCACCATATCAACCCAATGGACTTAAAGCTCAATATGACCGCCGAGGACAGCCCGCTTTCCATGAAAGCGGATTTTTTATTGTCCCTCTGTGAATTGATAATCGGCGGCAAAGAGGGCTTACAGCCCATTGAAAAAACGGTGATTGACCGCTGTGTGCGCCTTGTGTACCGGGAGCTTGCGCTTGGCATCGGGAACGGGAAAATGCCCCTTTTGCAAGACCTGTACGAAACCCTGTGCCAGCAACCGGAACCGGAAGCCAAACGGATTGCAACCGCTCTGGAGCTTTACTGCACCGGCTCCCTTAATATGTTTAACTTCGCCACCAACGTACAGACCGACAAGCGGATCATCTGTATCGTGCTGAAAAGCATGGGCGAAAACCTACGCAAAATCGCCATGCACATTACCAACGAGCTTGTGACACAGGCAGTTGACGAAAACTTTTCGGCTGGCCTTGCGACATGGTGCTATTATGACGAATTTCACATTTTGTTGCAGGACGCACTTTCCGCAAGCTATTTTGTCCGTGTCTGGAAAATGCTTCGTAAAAAAGGCTGTGTGCCAAGTGCGCTCACACAGAATGTGAAAGACCTTTTGGCAAGCCGGGAGGTAGAAAATATCTTTGACAACAGCGACTTTATGATACTGCTGGCGCAGGCACAGGCTGACCGGGCAATCCTCGCCAAACAGCTTGGTATCTCTGAACACCAGCTTTCCTATATCGCCCACAGCAACCCCGGCGAAGGACTTTTGTTCTTCGGCAGTACCACCATTCCTTTTGTAGACCGTTTTCCCCGTGGTGAGATTTACAATCTTTTAACTACTCGCCCGGAGGATATAGCAAGGGAGGGCCAAAATGGAGGATAAAAGCCGCAAGGGGCCAGCAGGCCGTTTGCGGTTTGAGCATGAGGAACAGGCGGTAACTTCGGGCCAACTTGGCCCGAAGTCAAAAAAGCGGCCTATTCCCAAAAGTGAACCGCCGCCGATCTCCGACCCGCCGGGAGCTTCGCCGCCTGTGGGTAATCGCCCCGGCCCGGCCCCGCCAAAATCGGCTGACCCTGCCACTTCGGGCCAAGTTGGCCCGAAGTCGGGAAAGCTCCGGCAGGACAGCAATAAGCCCAGGCCCTCTAAACGCCTGTGGCGTGACGGGGAGCCGTTGCCCGGTGGTGAAGCCGCCGAGGACGCTCCCCATACTGGCCCTGCTAATAAAAAGGCGACAAAAGACGGTAAGCGCATGGAGAAATCCAAGCTCCGCATGGAAAAGAACGGTGAAAGGCTGAATACCGCCCGTGAAAAGCTGGCAAACCAGAAGCCGCCCAAGAAGCCCGGCCCCATCAAGACCGTGGGCCGAGCCGCAAAATTTCAGACTTGGCGGTATGTGCATGGCAAAATCCATCAGGTAGAACGTGAAAACGCAGGTATTGAAGCGGCCCACAAAACCGAGCTTGCCGGGGAACACCTTATCCGGGGCGGTACTCGCTTTATCAAAAAGCGTATCCGTACCCGCCCGGCCCGGCAGGTTCGCAAGTGGGAACGAAAAGCCATCAGCGCAAAAGCCGATTATGCCTACCGCCAGTTGGTGCAGGAAAATCCGGGGCTGAAAAGCAATCCGCTTTCCCGGCTGTGGCAAAAGCGACAGCTAAAAAAGCAATATCGCAAACAGGCGAAGGAGGCCGCTAAAACAGGCGCAAAGGCGGCAAAGAAAACGGCGGTCACAGCAAAAAATATCGCCGGGGCCGCATGGCGGTTTGTTCGGAGCAATCCCAAAGTCATCTTGATTTTAACCTGTGCGTTCCTGCTGATTGTGGTCTTGCAATCCTGCATGGGGGCGCTTACCACCATTGGCAACGGCCTGATTGGAGCGGTGGGCGGCACTTCCTATGGTTCATCAGACAGCGACATTGAAGCCGTGGAAGCCGACTATACCACACTGGAAAAGGCGTTACGGGATAAGCTGGCCCGGATAGAAAGGGATTATCCGTCCTATGACGAGTACCGTTATTCGGTGGACGAAATCGGCCATGACCCCTTTGAACTGGCTTCTTACCTGACCGCCAAATATGACGATTACACCCCGGCAAAGGTTCGGGCCGAGCTTCAATATCTCTTGGAACAGCAGTATACCCTTACCATCACGGAAACCGTGGAGGTACGCTACCGCACCGAAACCCGGACGGACACATGGACAGAAACCGACCCGGAAACCGGGGAAACCACGACCCATTCCGACACCTATGAGGTAGAGGTTCCCTACAACTATTATATTCTCAATGTAAGCCTACGCAATACGTCATTGGGAGCCGTTGCCCTTGCCAATCTCGACCCGGAGCAGACGGAGCGCTACCTGATTTACCAAAAGACCAAAGGCAACCGTCCTAATCTCTTTGAGGGCAATATCTACACCCACCCCGGAGAATACACCGATTACGACATACCGCCCGAAGCCCTGTCTGACCCGGCCTTTGCGGCCCTGATTGCAGAAGCGGAGAAATATTTGGGCTACCCTTACGTTTGGGGCGGTTCCTCTCCCTCCACTTCTTTTGACTGTTCGGGCTTCGTGTCGTGGGTAGTCAATCACAGCGGCTGGAATGTGGGGCGGCTTGGAGCGCAAGGGCTGTTTAACATCTGTACGCCTGTGTCCTCTGCCAATGCAAGGCCGGGAGATCTGATTTTCTTTGTAGGAACCTATGACACCCCCGGCGTATCGCATGTGGGCATTTATGTGGGCGGGGGAATGATGTTGCATTGCGGAAATCCCATTGGCTATGCTTCTGTCGAAACTAACTACTGGCAATCTCATTACTATTCTTTCGGGCGTTTGCCCTAATATTTGGAGGTGGTAACTTGAACGCAAAAATTGAGCGTGTAAGCAAGGACATACAGAAAATAAAAGACAAAATCAATGAGTTTCAATCCAAGCTGCGGGAACTGGAAAAGCAGAAAACCGAGCTTGAGAACATGGAAATCGTGGACGCTGTGCGGGGCATGGACATTTCCCTGACCGACCTTGCGGCCCTGCTGAAAGCGGCAAAATCAGGCGGCGCCACTTCGGGCCAAGTTGGCCCGAAGTTAGAAGCACCCGCCATCACAGAAAAAACGGAGGAAAACGAAGATGAAGAATAAGCCTAAAAAGCGTATATTGACACTGCTTGCCGCCGCTATGCTCTGCATGGCGGCTTTTCCTTTGACCGCCTATGCTGGCGGCGGTGAGGAAATCCCGGAGGAGATAATGGAAACCCCGGAGCCGGTAGCCGCTCCCAATCCCTTCACCCCTGCCGGGACGGGAACCGTCATTGACAACGCCACGGACGAGGACGGGAAAGAGTTTTACACCATAATGACCCCAAGTGAAAACGTGTTCTACCTGATTATCGACAAGCAGCGGGAGCAGGAAAATGTGTATTTCCTCAATGCGGTAACAGAAAAAGACCTGCTGGCCCTTGCCGAAAAATCCGAGGAAACGGAAGAACCCGCCGAGCCTGCAACACCTGCAACCTCTGTTACACCGGAGCCGACACTGGAACCCGCCCCCGAACCGGAAAAAGACGGTAACGGCATGATGATTGTTGTTGTCCTGGTGTTGCTGGCTGGCGGCGGGGCCGGGTATTACTTCAAGGTTTACCGCCCGAAGCAGGAACGGGCCAATAATGCCGAGGACGATTACAGCGAATATGAAGATGACCCCTATGCAGAACAGGAGGACGACGGGCCGCCGTGGAATGAGGACGAGGACGAAGCCGGGGCCGACAGTGAGGACGGTGAAGCATGAATTTCACCGATAACCCCTTTGAAAAAATGATGAAGCAAAAACCCCGGCCCATGCGCCCAGCCCTACCGAAAAAGCCGCCGCCCGGTTCCCCCTGCTATGGCTGTTCTTACTGGCGGGGGATTCCCTGCTTAGGGATATGCTACCGGGATTTGACCTTTTCCAGAACTTCGGGCCAAGTTGGCCCGAAGTCGCAGGGAGGGCAAAGTCATGGATAGCCGAGAGCTGACCCGCCATGAACGGGCGGCTATCCGAAAGCTGGTCACTTCCATGTGCGCCAACTATGACAGTGAATACGGCTGTCTGCCCCTTGATTACGGCGGCTGTTATATGCTGGATAAATGGTGGACGGGCGCATACTGCAAGTATTTTCAAAATGCCGTTCTTCCCCTTGACCCAAAGCTGGAAGCAACCTTGTTAGGGCGGGCCGCTCCCGAAATGGACGCTTGCGCCATTTGCGGAAAGGCGTTTGTATCGGACGAAATACGGGCTTACTGTTCGCCAGGCTGCCAAGCGGAGGGCAACCGCCGCAGGAGCCGGGAAAGAATGAGGAAAAAGCGGCGTTCGGATAAGGCATAGCTGTTACGATTAGGACTGAAAAAAGCCGCTGTTTATGCGGCTTCGGGGAGTCTGTTTTAGGCAGGTGCGGCTTATTCTATGACCGCACCTGCCCAATCGTAACATTGCCCTATAAATAAAGACAGATAACCACTTCGGGCCAAGTTGGCCCGAAGTCATAAAAAGGAGGATTTTTTCATGCAGGAAAAAGACAATTATCTTAGAAACGCAGAGCTTTCCACCGAGCAGAATTACAACATGATTGATGGGATTCCCAATAATGCCCCTCTGCCTGTTCCACAGGCCCGCCCGGAGGAAAAGCAAAAAGACCGGGTAAAGGAGCCGCCGGCAAAACGGCGAAGCCGGGAACGAGAAGAACGGTGAAGCGGCGCAAGCGTGGCGTTCCCCTCTTTGTTTGGGTAAGTGAGGAAGAATACGCTGCCATTCAGGAGCGTATGGAGGAAGCGGGAACGCAGAATTTAAGTGCCTATATCCGCAAAATGGCTTTGAATGGTTATGTTTTTAATGTTGACCTCTCACCTGTCCGAGAGCTTGTTTCCCTGCAACGCAGATGTGCCAACAATCTGAATCAGGTTGCTATTCATGCCAACACCTACGGCGTGTATCCGTCTGAAATTGCTGCCCTGCAAAAAGATTATACTGAATTGTGGGGCCGGGTTTCAGAGGTGCTTAAACAGCTTACGGCGATAGTCGAGCTATAAGGAAAGCGGGGAGCGTTGGAACAACGCCGCCGCTCCCCGCACTTTTTTTGTTATGCTCATAATTTGCGTTGCATGCGCAACCGACTGAACAGATTATAAACTCTACAATTAATTCAACTCATCAAAAATCTATCTAGATTGATTTAGAAATGGAGGACGCAATTAATTGATAAAATTAAAACGAACAGCTATTTACTTAATTGGATTTAATATTCTAATATTAGGTATCTCTTTTCTCATTATAAGTACATATGGTCAAAGTGCTTGGGACGGAGTTTATGTTGCAATCAGTAAAATCATACACATTTCTGTGGGACTA
>NZ_JAHCMB010000110.1 GCF_019904155.1 Paenibacillus sinensis | reverse complement strand
ATACAAACCCATAAATGTATTATAACATATATATGTGATGAGTGAAGCGCTTCCATTGATCCGAAATTATTGATAAGAAAAGCAATGTCGACATGAATGTGCAAGGGAAATTATGGTCTGGTGTTCTTGCTGGTTGTATGGTTTTGTCGACGGTTTTGTCCGGTTGTTCAAGATAAGCAGAGGGGAGAAAAGTATGAAAACAACACGTGTAATGATGAGTGCCGTACTGTTTCTTTGTTTCTTGGTTGTGTTAGTCGGATGTGGAAGTAACTCTGCAGGTAGCTCTAATGACAAGACGTTAACGCTATTAGTTGAAGGCGGTGGTCCTGCATTTGAAGTGGCGAATAAAACCGCAGCGGAGTTTGAGGAACAGACAGGCTATAAAATCAAGATCGATTCTGTTCCTTATAGCGGAGTATACGATAAGTTGAAGGCTGAAATTGATGCGAAAAAATCGACTCACGATGTAGCCATTATTGATGTATTATGGTTTCCTTCGTTAGCGAAAGGACTGGAACCGTTAGGGAATGTGTTGACGGAAGAACAGATGAATGATTTCTTACCTCAATTAAATGAAAGCGCTACGATAAATGGGAAATTGCTAGGGATTCCGACTTGGACCAATTCTAAAATTTTGCTCTACCGAAAAGATTTGTTCGAGGACCCGAATAACCAAGCGAACTTCGCGAAGGAATTCGGCTATGCCTTGAAGGCACCAACGAGTTGGAAAGAGTATGAGGATGTTGCAAAATTCTTCACGAGAAATGGAATGTATGGCACGTCCGTCTTCGGTCAGACAGGCGGCGATGCTGTCAGCAGTTGGCTCGACCATGTTGCTCAAGCGGGTGTTGATTCCTTGGTGCTGGATCGTAATGGCGAAGTGAATATCACTGAAGAGCCGTATTTGCAATCGCTCACCTTCCTGCAGAATCTTGTCAAAGATAAAGTTGTCCCTGAGGATTATCTGTCGATTGCAAGTAGCGAAACTGCGGAGCTGTTTAATAACGGTAAATTGGCGATGCAGCTTGCGTGGGGACATTTTTACCTCTCCTCAAATAAAGTATTGCCAGGGCAGGTCGGTGCTGCACCGATGATTGCGGGAGCGAAGGGAATTGGCGCGGTGCCAGGGCCCTGGTATCAAGTAGTCTTGAAGGATTCTCCGAAGAAAGACATTGCGGAGCAATATCTCAAGTTCATGTATGATCAAAATGAACTGTATATGGAATCGTTAGGGGTAGCAGCTCGAAAGTCAGTCTTTGAAAAGTATATTGATAATCCGCAATATGCGCATGTGAAGGCGATTGAAGCGACACTTAACGGAGCACAGACGCAGAACAGACCACAGATTGCGCAGTGGAGCCAAATTGAGAATGAAGTTCTCTCGCCGATGCTGCAAAAGGTTCTATCCGGCAGCGATCCAACCACGGAATTAACATTGGCTAAAAAGCAAATCGAAGAAATTCTAGGCAGATAGAAAAAAAGGTGGTGCGTTCGAACGTGCCACCTAAGAAAGGAGACTAACAATGCACATGATCACGATAACAGAAGCGTCTCTTCCAAAAAAAAAATCTCAGAAACGAATGTCTTCGACCATTGATCGGAAAACATTGATGTTGTTTTTCTTGCCAGCAGCTATTTTTATGTTCCTGTTCTTGTTATATCCGTTATTCATGCTCGTGTTCGACAGTTTCTTTGTTACCAATGAAGTTGGGACACGCACTTTTGCGGGGGGTGATAATTACCTTCGTGCCGTACAATCTGCTTCGTTTTGGAACTCGTTTAAGAATACGGTCATTTATGTGTTGTTGGCAGTGGGCTTTGAGACAGCACTTGGCTTGACCCTGGCAGTTGTTTTTACGCATAAATATCGTGGGTTCCGCTTCTTGCGCACCTTGATTTTGTCGCCATTAATGATTGCACCGCTCGTGGCTGGCTTGATCTGGAAATTCATGCTGAGCAACCAGTTCGGCATTATTAATACGTTATTGGTGAAGCTGGGGCTGATTGAATCCACCAGCAGCATACTCTGGCTGGCCGACCCTAAAATTTCACTCCTGTCATGTATCATTGCGGATGTCTGGCTAACAACACCCTTTATGATGTTGATGTTTCTAGCGGGGATTCAAGGTGTTCCGGACAGTCTATACGAAGCAGCGGAAATCGAGGGTGCGAGTCGTTCGCAAATGATTTTCAAGATAATAATACCGAATATTAAACCGATTCTTATGAGCGCTCTGGTCGTACGGATTATTGATGCTGCGCGTTCCTTCGATATTATATGGGTCATGACGCAAGGGGGACCTGTCAATTCATCCGAGCTCTTAAGCGTGCATATTTACAAGATGCTTCAACGGTACGGCGATGTAGGGTATGCGAGTGCAATGGCCGTGATCTTCATTGTGCTGTTGGTAGGAATTACATTGCTATCCATGCGAAAAGTAAAAGTATAGGGAGACGATTCCATTGTTTGCAGAACAACTCGGGCGAAATAGAAAAGACAATGTTTGGATCTTCATCATGTACGGAGTAGCTGCATTGTTCTTGGTCCTCTTTATATTTCCGTACTTATATATGTTGTTATCTTCATTTAAGCCATCCAATGAAGTAATTTCCACGTCGCCAACCTTCTTTCCAAAGGCCTTCTCGATCGAGAATTATATCCAATTATCACAATATGCGGGAATGGGTAGATTCTTTCTCAACAGTATTGTTGCAGCAACAGTGGGTACTTTTATTTGTCTGGTCTTAGGATCTATGGCGTCGTATGCTATTTCCAGAACAGCAGCATCGAAATTAAGCGGGTTTTTCCTGGTACTTGTCCTGTGCCTCAAGATGATTCCGATGTCCAGTATCGCGGTTCCAATTTACGCATTGATCCAAAAATTCGGTTTATATGATTATTTGCCTGCTCTAGTCGTGGTGTATGCAGCTGTCAATATGCCATTTGTACTGTGGATGATGATTAGCTTTTTTAAAGCCATTCCAGTCGATATGGATGAGGCGGCTTCGATTGACGGGGCTTCCCCGATTGTGAGCTTTCGAAAAGTCATTCTGCCGATCACCATTCCAGGGATGATTTCGACGGGGATCTTCACCTTTTTGTTGGCGTGGAACGATTTCTTGCTAGCACTTCTACTGACGAGCAGCTCAGCAAAAACCGTGCCCGTTGCGTTGTCGGAGTTTTTGACGGCATACAACTTGGATCTGGGACCGATGACGGCGGCAGCAACTTTATTTAGTTTTCCAGTGATCGTCATCTCGTTCTTCTTACAGAGATATCTGGTATCTGGCATGTTGGCCGGGTCCGTGAAGGAATAATACAACGAACAAACACACTTAATTGACAGGAGAATTTATTTATGGCTAGTAAAAATTATTACGACGTAACAGAGTGGCCCGTCGGTAATCCGTATGAGGATATTGGTGAAGTAATCAATAGCATTATAGCAGATATTAAAAGTAGGCAATCGGACACTGATGTGAATAAAGGCGGAAAGCCGGGTGCGGTCATCTATATTCCACCGGGAGATTATCATCTTGGCAGTCAAGTAGTTATAGACATCAGTTATCTTAAAATTATGGGTTCTGGACACGGTTTTACATCTTCGAGTATTCGTTTTAATACCTCTGAGAATGAATGGGCGGATTTGCATGAATTGTGGCCGGGAGGAAGTCGCATACTCGTAGATATTCCCCTAGAAGTAAATGACGAGGAATATAAAGGAGCTGCATTTTATGTTGAACGAAGTGGAAATCCCCGAATAAGTTCGGTAGAGTTTTCTGACTTTTGTATTGATGGTTTGCATTATATTGAAAATGGTTCAGGAGAAACAAATCCGGAAAACACATACACTAACGGGAAAACGGGGATTTATGTTGCAAGTGCTTGTGACTCATTTCGCATTACAGGCATGGGGTTTGTGTATTTAGAGCATGGAATTACTATTTATCATGCAGATGCACTGACTATACATGATAATTTCATAGCTGAATGTGGTAACTGTATAGAACTACGAGGTTGGGGACAGGCTTCAAAAATAACAGATAACTTGATAGGAGCCGGTTTTAAAGGATATTCAATTTTCGCTCAAAATTTTGGTGGACTTTTGATTACAGCGAATAATGTTTTTCCACGAGGTGCAAGCTGTATCTATTTTAATGGTGTGACACGTTCCAGTATCACAAATAATAGACTTCATTCATTTTATCCAGGAATGGTGGTATTCAGGGCAAATTGTTCGGAAAACTTGGTCTCTTCAAATCACTTTTTACGTGACCATGAACCTTGGACTCCTTTTCTGGGAATAGACAATGGTTTAGATGATTTGTATGGTNTAATACTCAGAACATCAAGCCGGTAGGTGCAACACCTGTAATCATACGTATTGTTTCGGGTAATGGAAATTATATTTCTAATAATCATGTTGTTGCCACGGAGGTTCATGCCAAGGTAAGTGATTCTTGTTTCTCTGCGCAAGTAGACGCTTTGTTGACTACCGAAGCATCAAAGCCGCTTACCGTAACAACAGTAATTGTAGAAAAAGAATCGGTTCAAAATACGATTCTTGATTCGGGAAGGGATGCACAGGTTGTTATGGACAAGACTGTAAATGCATTCAGAGTCACTCCAACGCCAGGAGCATAAATAATATATTTAACTATGTTTTTGTGGAAGTTTTTGTTCCAAAGTTTCAATTGCAAGTCGGACACTTAAAATATTTCGTTTGTCAATTAATTTTTTTGGTGCTTCCTAATGATGGAAGCACCTATTTTTATATAGTTTGCGCGCCTAGCCAAGTTAGGCATAACTAACCGGTGAAAGTCCGGTCGAGGTAAGAGCCAAGTTGCCTCGTAGCTAACGGGCAACTGGTGGAGAGATCCTAAGATTGAAGCCTTGTGACAAAGCACTTCTACGGAAGGGCGAGCATATCAGCAGGCCGTAACATGAAGTGAATCCTGCCGCACTGTCAAAAAGACCTGTAAGGGGCCAAGAGAGAGCACTTATGGGATGGTTCTTTCTTGTTCTAACCTTCAACGGATCAAGGTTTCTCTCCGTATTCTTTACCGAAGACCTCCATTTTCTCAAGGATTGGCAGTAATTTGATACCCTTGTCCGTTAGCGAATACTCCACCCGCGGAGGAACTTCCGGGTATACTTCACGTTTAATAATCCCATCATTTTCAAGCTCCTTTAGCTGATTTGTGAGCGAACCTTGTGATAAACCCCAAAGAAATTTTTTTATATCCGTATAACGGCGAGTTTCTCCTNTCTGTCCAGTTATATTGCCCTCTTTGCATAAGATCATATTGACTTTATGCTAATAAAGAAAACAGTTAGTAAGCTAAATATTTTTTTGTTTAGTAGGCTAATTAAATATAGCACAGAAAGGAGATTCTGATAAGAGAATGCCAACTCAAGGACGTTCACCAAACGACTTACTAATGATGCTTCCTCACAATCCCATTGTTGGTGAGACTCAAAAAAGAAGCTTTGGACAAGTCAATTGAAAAGTGGCTGCCTAAAGGTTGTAGAATGCTAAATCCTAGATTGATAGGAAAATTCGTTTAAAAAAGAGGGGAAATCATTCATGAAAAACCGAATTACAGAACTACTGGGAATAGAATATCCTATTATTTCAGCTGCAATGACATGGGTAACTTCAGCGGAATTTGTTGCAGCAGTATCCAACGCAGGTGGGATGGGCGTATTAGGGCCAAATGCTGGCCAGACCGAAAAAGCGACGAGTGCAGAGGATATGGCAGATCGGCTAACCAAAGAAATTCGCAAGGTCAAAGCCCTGACGAATAAACCCTTTGCAGTAAATTACATCTTTCCCATGGGAGGAGCAACAGAAGACCCGTTTACTAATGCCGTTTTTGATGTATTGGTACAAGAAGAGGTGAAATACGTTATTGCAATTGGACTAAATGTGGTCGAGCGTGAGCTGAAACGGCTTAAAGAACATGACGTTACAGTCGTATACAGAGACTTAAGCCCAACCGTAGAAAAGCTTGTCGAAGCTGAAAAATCAGGAGTGGACGCACTTATCGTTACAGGTTATGAAGCTGGTGGCCATATGAGTGATTATAAAATAAGTACACTTTCGCTTGTTCCGCAAATTACTTCACTTGTAAAAATACCTGTGATTGCTGCCGGAGGCATTATAGATGGCCGGGGAGCGAAAGCAGCATTATCGATGGGTGCAGAAGGTGTTTACATGGGGACAAGGTTCATAGTGACTAAGGAAAATCCGGCGAGTATAGAAGCAAAAAACGCCATCGTTAAGGTAAAAAGTGAAGAGTTTATTGAATTTAAGTCAGGAGCAGGGCATTTGAGAACCATTCCTACAGAAGCGGGAAAAAAAGCACAAGAACTCATTAATCAAGGTAAGCCTGTGGAAGCATACAAATATTATGGAGAAGGGTTCAAAATCGGATTGTTAGATGGTGATCTGGTTAACGGAACTATAAGTGTATCTGAATCAGCTGGAGGCATTCAGGAAGTTCTAACATGTCAAGAAGTGATTGATGAGATTGTCAACTCTATCGGATGAAAATATCAACATGCAATTTCGAAGTTCTACAAGATTGCTAAAGTCGATGGAAGTATGTGAATGAAGTCTATTTGGATTACGGGGGCGCCCTGCGCCCTTTTAACTTATGTTAAACCCTGGGGCAATTGGCGGAGCGACGATACGATAATACGGGGTGCATGGCCAGTCAGAGTAATGCGTAAGTGTGACGGAAAACCCGTTCTGTTCTATACCGTCGATAAACACTATGTATTGTTCGAGTATTGTTTCCTTTCTCTGTCAGCGAATATTCGACCCGTGGTGGAACTTCTGGATACACATCACGCTGAATAATTCTGTCGTCCTCCAGCTCATTGAGTTGCTTTCTGAGCGAGCCTTGCGATAAGCCTCCTAGCCGTCTATGTTAAAGCCCCGTTTACTGTGAAAAAAGTTAAAAGATGGATGTGAGCATATCCAGGATCATCTCCAAAGAAGTAATATCCCCGATATGCTGGAGTATTTATACAAGCAAGGATATGCCAAAAAAATAACGGCCAATAGAGATGTGGACACCTCAATTTCATCATGTTATAGTTAGTCCGCTAAATATACTTTACAAGTTGAGGGTATACTATGAACGATAAGGTTGATTGTGATATTCGTCAGTCGTTAGATCGAATTTCTTCCCAAATGCGCCGGGATTATAGCGAATCTTTAAGGGAACTTAACCTATATGTAGGCCAGGAGAATTTGCTTTATCGGCTGTGGCTAGGTGATGGTATTACACAAATGCAAATATGCGAACATCTGAAATGTGAACCACCTACGGTAACCAACATGGTTAAGTCACTAGAGCAAAACGGATTTATATACCGTAAACGTGATGAACAAGATGCAAGGGTTATGCGAATTTTTCTAACAAACAAGGGCAAAAAGTTAGAGAAGCCGGTTGATATTAAATGGAGACAAGAGCAAGATAAATTACTACATTCCATTTCACCGGAAGAGCGCTTACTATTAAGGCAGCTTTTAAAGAAGATAGAGAATAACTTGAAGTAGGCTGGCAAAGTAGACGAAGTTAGTGAGGTTGGCGGGGAGATGTACTTCTGGTATCTATACCAATTCCTTGTATATAGAGTGTGCCCGTGAACACTGGTAACTTCGATAAGTGCTGTCTGTTTTGGCCGAAGTACCGGTGATATCAAGATGTGTACAGGGCCTATGTTTACTCTAGGCGGATCTAAGAAAGGATTTTTGGGGTGATGAAGACAGCTTATAAATCTTGACATCGGGGGATATCAAGAGGTAAGTTACCTGAGTTTTATAGATCGGTTTACCCTATTAGTCAGAACAAAATGTTGCTTTTAGCCAGCCGACTCTGATTAGGAGTGATAAAAATGAGAATCGGAATAATAGGTGCAGGACCCATTGGGTCTAATATTGCGAAAAAATTAGTTGATAATGGACATGCTGTCAAGAGTGATCGTAGAAGATGTCATAAAAAATATTGATGTTCTTATAACATCGATTCCTTTCCACGCATTGCCAAGCATTCGCAACATTATAGATAAAGTTGGGGAGGAAGTAATCGTTGTAGACACTTCAAATTATTATCCTCAAATGAACGGTATAATTGAAGAAATTGAGAACGGGATGGTTGAAGGTGTTTGGGTATCCAAACATTTAGGTAGGCCTATCATTAAAGCTTTCAACAATTTCTTAGCCTATACGTTAGAACATCAAGGAACTCCCGAAGGGAATCATGGACGCATTGCCGTAGCGATTGCTGGTGATGACCTATCCCATAAACAAATAATTATGAGTGTCGCAGACGATCTAGGTTTCGACGCCGTAGATAGTGGTTCTTTGAGCGATTCGTGGAGACAACAGCCAGGAACTCCAGCATACTGTACAGAACTAACCAAAGAGGAACTGACCCAAGCATTAAAAAAAGCAAATAAAGAAAGAGCACCTTTTCTACGGGATAAAGTGATAGATAAGCTATCGTCGGCTTCAGGCGGATATACACATAAAGATATAGTTGATCTAAATAGAGAAATCTATAATTCCTAATTCAGGAATTATTATTACGTAACGGCGGCAGACTAGGAAATGATAGTAAGGTCTAGTTTGTCGCTTCTTTATAAAACTAAGCATATGGCCTATGGAGAATCTGCTTTTAATTGAACAGCCGGTTTTTCGGTTGCTTTTTGCATTAGAAAGGTAAGATAAACAGGC
>NZ_JAHCMB010000083.1 GCF_019904155.1 Paenibacillus sinensis | reverse complement strand
CTCTTTTGGCACGTAATTCCATCGAAATTACCTCACCATGTTTCCATTTAAAATTTAAAACACCTCCGCTTTTTAAGTGAATACCTCTAATTTCACCACTATTTAAAACTTTAGGTATGGCTGGAAGCAGTAAAAGTTCATCTTCAAAATCTTGAACCAGTAGCTCCATTAGTCCGCAGGCTCCTCCAAAATTACCATCAATCTGAAATGGAGGATGATTATCAAGCAAGTTATCCAAGGTTGAATCCTTCAACAGACTACACAGATTATCCCATGCTTCTTCAGCATTTCTGAGTCTTGCATAAAAGAGCACAATCCACGCTCTGCTCCATCCCGTATGCCCACCCCCATGTTCAAGACGGCGCTTTAAAGTTAATTCCGCTGCTTTGGTTAGTTCAGGTGTTTTATCTGGTCTAATATGACTAGAAGGATACAAAGCGTACAACTGTGAAATATGACGATGACCAATTTCCAGCTCTTCATAATCCTCTTGCCATTCCTGAATCTGGCCATACTTACCTATTCTTAACGGTGGCAATCCATCTAACCTTTTCCTCACTTCATCATTTAGATCTTCAGATTTCTCCAGATCTTGCGTTATTGACAGATAGCCGCTGAACAGTTCCCTTAAAATTTCGATGTCCATCGTAGGCCCCAGACACAAACAGCCACTTTCACCTCGTTTATTTACGTAGATATTCTCTGGCGAGCTTGAGGGCCCTGTAATCCAGTATCCCTGTTCATCTTGAAACATATAATCAATGAAAAATAAAACACTATCATATAAAATCGGATAATACTTCTCCATCAATTCCTTATCTTTTGTATATTGATAATGCGTAATTAGGTGAAGGCATAGCCATGCACCGCCCATTGGCCAAATGGTGGAAGTAATGCTATTGTCCTGTGGAGCACAATCTCCCCAGATATCCGTATTATGATGACAACAAAAGCCACGGAGGCCATACATGTCTTTGGCTACTTCTTTTCCTCGTTCATGCATCTTCTCCAAATGATTTAAAAGGGGGAGATGCAATTCCGATAGCCCGCATTTTTCTGCCAGCCAATAGTTCATCTGTATATTAATATTGATCGTATATTTGGAGCCCCATGCTGGTTCAAACTCTTCGTTCCATATTCCCTGCAAATTAGCAGGCAAGCTCTTGTCCCTACTTGAACTAATCAATAAATAACGAGAATAATTGTAATAAGTATTGATTAAACCAATATCCTCTTTGCCTTCACGCATTCTGCTTAACCGTTGTGGAGTAGATAATGTATCGATCGCTTCATCTTCTTGATTGTCCAGTATTAGTGTGCTGGCCTCATAATATTTTTTATAATCGGCCTGATGATCTGCTTTAATCTGTTCGTAACCTTTCAAAGAAGCGTTTTCAAGAGTTTTTAAGCACCATTCATAGGGCTGCTTACTTCGATAAGTTGTTCGTGCTGTAATATATATTGTCGCCTTCTNTCGATAAGTTGTTCGTGCTGTAATATATATTGTCGCCTTCTTGGCGCCTTTTACAACAATATGGCTTCCCATAGAGGATTGCGTTCCACCCTCAGATATGACCTGAAGCATGAGTTCAAATCCTATCCCATCAGCTCCACCTTGATGACCATATAGTCGAATAATGCTGTCCTGTAATGCTTCTGCTCCGTCACAAAAGGAAGAGCCTCTTCCTCTGCGATTATCCTTTCTCGTCAGACTAATATCAAAATTCAATGTATCATTGTCGTCTGCTTCCATGTGATAAACAATGATATTATCTGGATGAGAAGAGAAAAAGCT
>NZ_JAHCMB010000135.1 GCF_019904155.1 Paenibacillus sinensis | reverse complement strand
CACAGGACTCATTCCCATGCCGTTTTGGTTCCAATTTCTATTGTCGTTCTTGTCTTTGAGCTAAACTTAATGACATTGCTGCAACACAGAGGTCTTTTTGACGCAGTAAGCGGGTGATGGGAATCGAACCCACGCTATCAGCTTGGAAGGCTGAAGTTCTACCATTGAACTACACCCGCAAATATAAGGAAAATCGGGATGACACGATTCGAACATGCGACCCCCTGGTCCCAAACCAGGTGCTCTACCAAGCTGAGCTACATCCCGTTATAAAGAGTAAAGGTGAAACTAGGATCATTCAATGATGTTATAGATGGCGCGCCCTGAGAGATGCGGACACTTCGTGTCCGACTGCGAAGCAGTCCTAACGAAGCCTATGCTCCGACGAACTCTTCCGTTCGAATCAGGTGACGCTTGAATCATTCAATGATGTATAGATGGCGCGCCCTGAGAGATTCGAACTCCCGACCTTTTGATTCGTAGTCAAACGCTCTATCCAGCTGAGCTAAGGGCGCATCTATATGGAGCGGACGACGGGAATCGAACCCGCGACCCTCGCCTTGGCAAGGCGATGCTCTACCGCTGAGCCACGTCCGCGTATTAAGATGGTGCGGTCGAGAGGACTCGAACCTCCACGGGGGGTTAGCCCACACGGACCTGAACCGTGCGCGTCTGCCAATTCCGCCACGACCGCATATAACGATGGTGAGCCATGAAGGACTCGAACCTTCGACACCCTGATTAAAAGTCAGGTGCTCTACCAACTGAGCTAATGGCTCGCATATAATGGCTGGGGATATAGGATTCGAACCTATGCGTGACGGAGTCAAAGTCCGTTGCCTTACCGCTTGGCTAATCCCCAATAAAACGGACTTGCCTGTAAGTTAATGGGGCGATCGATGGGACTTGAACCCACGAATGCCGGAGCCACAATCCGGTGCGTTAACCCCTTCGCCACGACCGCCATGCACTAAAGATGGTTTGAAAGGCTGTGTAAATCAGGTAAAACAAATGGCGGAACCGACGGGATTCGAACCCGCGATCTCCTGCGTGACAGGCAGGCATGTTAGGCCTCTACACCACGGTTCCACGTTTAAGTACTGCTGGGGTCCCCGGAAAGTAATCGGAATACGCTACAAAGCATATCTTCACTTTTTGGGGATAATTGCGGGGGCAGGATTTGAACCTGCGGCCTTCGGGTTATGAGCCCGACGAGCTACCGGGCTGCTCCACCCCGCGTCAGTAAAAGTATAAAGTTGTTATAAGCTCCCCGAAAGCAATCGGAATTCCTTCACTTTTGGGGGATGGTTTATGGTGGAGGCTGAGGGGATCGAACCCCCGACCCTCTGCTTGTAAGGCAGATGCTCTCCCAGCTGAGCTAAGCCTCCATATTGGTGACCCGTAGGGGATACGCCTCGCAAGCGAGCCGACTGCGATGTATTCCTTACGATGTCATGCTCCGACGAATCTTTGGGGTTCTCACCCCCATTCGAAGAAGCAGATATGACCCGTAGGGGATTCGAACCCCTGTTACCTCCGTGAAAGGGAGGTGTCTTAACCCCTTGACCAACGGGCCGCGCTAATTAAAGAATGTTGCTTCCTTCATACGAATCCGGAAAATCCAACGGAGAGAGAGGGATTCGAACCCTCGAGACGCTTTTGACGCCTACACGATTTCCAATCGTGCTCCTTCGGCCAACTCGGACACCTCTCCATGATAGGTAAGGTACCCCGGAAAGCAGTAAGCTAAACATTTCTGTTTTACTTTTGCCTTCCGGAAAGTAACTCCCCGAACAGGACTCGAACCTGTGACAACTCGATTAACAGTCGAGTGCTCTACCAACTGAGCTATCAGGGACCATGGTGGGCCTTAGTGGACTCGAACCACCGACCTCACCCTTATCAGGGGTGCGCTCTAACCAGCTGAGCTAAAGGCCCTTTTTGGACACTATGTATTTAACTTTTGATTATCCGCTTGGCAGCTTCCTACTCTCCCAGGACCCTTCGGTCCAAGTACCATCGGCGCTGGAGGGCTTAACGGTCGTGTTCG
>NZ_JAHCMB010000221.1:13471-13726 GCF_019904155.1 Paenibacillus sinensis | reverse complement strand
AATAATTCAATTCTGAAGCAGTATAAAGGGATTGAATATGTACGGGAACATCTAAACGACAATAGTGTCTGCTACTGGTATCCTCATGTGTTCTGGGAACTCCTCCTGTTTCAATACGGAGATGCCTGCACGAATAAATTAGTTCTAATTGATGAAGGGGTACCCGAAGAGTTCGATGGAGAACACGCCAGTATTGATAGTGATAATAGTAATATAAGTATACCTTACTATAGATCGATAGAATCGAGACTAGAA
>NZ_JAHCMB010000221.1:0-13465 GCF_019904155.1 Paenibacillus sinensis | reverse complement strand
CTTAGAAGGATGTATCTTACTTTGTGCTCCGTAACATTTTTCTTAATCAACTTGACGTATGAAACTAACTATAGAGCAATGGGTGCAGATCGTTCGGAGTTCTTTAAAAAGGCTTACGATTTCTGTACGCATGAACGTTTTTTTCAAACTTCCAGCGATGTTGACCAGGAGATCGCAATAATTCACCAATTTATGGTGAAGCGGATGAAATAGCTGCGAATGTGTCTGCATCTACAGGGATTCTTGAAAGTGGACAAACACCTTGCAGATGCAGCCTCTTCCGAAGTAATGACTACCAATTAATTTGATAAGCATATACGTTATTACAGCCCCTTCTTCCACGGATTCATCCTGAACCTCCCGTAAAATCCTTAACCCACATCCCCCAATTCGACAGCATTAATGCTGTCGAATTTTTTTGTATATTGCCGAATTTTCTGATTTTGAGGTATCCTATAATGAAAATCCTCAATGGGCAAGGAGGGAATTCGAATGCGATCCTGGCAGTCCGTGCGATTCCGCATCGTCTTCGGGTTTTTCCTTATTGTTGCTCCGCTGGTCCTCTTCCTGATCTATAACAATCTGTACGCCGCAAGAATCGTCCGCGAACAGGTCTCGACCAACTACGGCAATCTGCTGGATGTGGAGGTCAATGCCAACGACACCATGCTGAAGAGCACCTTTGATTTCCTCATTCAGCTGGGAACGGCCAATGACTCGGAGATTCTGTCGCTGAAGACGCTGCCGGTGACTGACCCGGATTATACACTCGCGAAGGTCCGGCTCAGCAACCGGTTCGCGCTGGATACGAGCTATTACAAGATGGTCGATACTTTTTACGTCTATCTGACCAAGGAGAGCAGCTACCCCCTCTTCGCCACACAGAACAACGCCAAATCAAGCGAGCTGAGTACTCTGCTTACGTCATACAGTGCCCAATTCTTCAAGGAGGGTGCGCCTCTCAGCGACAAATGGGAAGCTGTCAGACTTCCCGGATACGGGATCAATCTGATTAAAGCGATTGACATCGACTTCGGAATGCTCGACGGCGCGCTCGTCCGGATCGACACCCTGAACCAGACCATTGCGAAGCTTGATGTCGGTCCGCAAGGCGCGGTATTTGTGATGGACAGCCAAGGCAACCTGCTCTCCTCCAAAGGGCTGCCGGACAACCTCGATGGCGGATTCCAATCGGCCATCCTTCACATGAAGGACCGCGAGGGAACGATCAAGTGGAAGAACAAGAACTACCTCGTGCTAACTCGGAATTCGCAATATGCGGACATTCGCTACGTCATTGTGACGACGGAACCGTATATTCTCAAGAACCTGCCTTTTCTCCAGAAAATGCTCTACTACTGGATACCGCTGCTCTCCATCGCGGTTGTCACCGGCTATATCCTCTACCTGCGCCGCTACTTGTTCCGCCCGCTCGCAAGGCTTGTTGTCGGCATGCGCCGGCTCGGTCATGGACGGCTTGACGTCCGGCTGCCCGCTCCGTCCAGCGCTTCCGAATTCTCCATCATGACCAAGACGTTCAACCAGATGGCCCGCCAGATCGAGGAACTCAAAATCGATGTGTATGAGGAGCAGCTGCGGGTGCAAAAGGCGGAGTACAAGCATCTCCAGATGCAGATCAACCCGCATTTTTACACGAATACGCTCAATATTATTTACAATATGGCTGCACTCAAGGACTTCAAATCGGTGCAGAAAATGACCCTTCATTTGGCCAACTACTTCCGCTTCCTGATGCACGGCAACCGGACGACGGTTACGCTGGAGGAGGAGCTTAGCCATATCGGACATTACATGGAGATCCAGAAGCTCCGCTATGTGGACATGCTCGTCTTCGAAATCGAGGTGCAGCCGGAGCATATGGCGCTCACTATCCCGCCGCTTCTGCTTCAGCCATTCGCCGAGAACGCCATTCTGCACGGCTTGACGCGACGGCAGCAGGACGGCATGCCGTTCCGGATTTGGATCAAGTCCGAGAATGAGGACGGCGATCCGGTGCGCATCGTACGGATCACCATCGCCGACAATGGTCCGGGATTCCCCCCGCATATGCTGGAGGAGCTTGAGAGCGGAACGTATACGAACGGCACCGGCGAACAGCATCTCGGCATCTGGAATGTCCTTCACCGGTTTCGGATTCTGTACGGCGATGTGGGGGGCATTGCTTTCCGAAACGGCGATCATGGAGGGGCCATTGTCGAGGTGAGGCTGCCGATTCACCGGCCCGCCCCTTTTCAGGATAACGGATCGACCGATCAGCATCCTGACGGAGAAGAAATGGAGGAAATGGACGATGTATAACATGCTGGTCGTAGATGATGAGATATATGCGCTCAAAGGAATTACGCAAGGCATCGACTGGAGCGACCAGCCCCTGTCCGCCGTTCTGGAAGCCGGCAGCGTCAAGTCCGCCATGGAGATCATGGAACGGCAGCCGGTCGATCTTGTCATCTCCGATATCGAGATGCAGGAGACGAACGGGCTTCAGTTGCTGCGCTGGATTCACGAGAAGTTCCCGCACACGCTGGTCGTGTTCCTGACCGGACACGCAAGGTTCGAATACGCCCGCGAAGCGCTGCAGCTCGGCTGCTTCGACTATGCGCTGAAGCCGATCGACCATGAGCTGCTCAAGGAGATCGTCGCCCGCGCCTTGAAAGAAATTCAGGAGCAGAAGAAACGCGAGAACGTCGAAGCGCTGATCGAACAGCATCTGCTCCAGTGGAAGAACCGACTGCCCGTGCTGGTTGAGCGCTTCTGGCAGGACCTGATTGCCGGAAGAATATCGCTCCAGCCCGAGCGGCTGAACCGGCAGTTCGAGCTGTACGACATTCCGCTGAAGGCTGGCGGAAGGGTGCTGCCGCTGCTGCTCAGCATCGAGCACTGGAGCGTGGATATGAGCGCGCGCGATGAGACCATCATGGAATATGCAATCCGAAAGGCGGCGGCGGATATTCTCTTCGGCGAGCTGCCCGGCGTCGTGCTCCAGGACAGCGGCGGCCTGAACCTGATCCTGCTCTACTGCCCGGAGGACCCTGACCCTGATATGGATCGGCCGGAGCTCCTGAAGCGCTGCCGCCAATTCATGACCGCCTCCGAAGGAAGCTTTCACTGCCAGATTTCCTGTTATGTCGGCAGCCCGGCTCCTGTGGAGGAACTGTCCGGCGCCATCGACCGCCTGCTGCAGACGGAGCGGACGAATGTCTCCTCTCCGCAGTCGGTCATCGATGCAGCGCTCGTCTCCGATGCTGCCGCAACGGGCGGAGCCAGTGCGATGCCGAACCTTGCGGAGTGGGGAGAGCTGCTCGATCAGGGGCTGCAGGACGAAGTCATCCGGCAGCTGGAGCAGACGACCAGACGGCTGCAGGACGAGATGACGAGCCGGGAGACGCTGGAGCAGCTCTACTACGGCCTGCTGCACCTCTTCTACCAGGCCGCCCACCGGAAGGGGCTGTCCGTATACGAGGTGCTGACCGTGCAGGATCTGAACGATTCGCAGGCATCCAGGTCGCCACAGCATCTGCTGTCATGGGCTGCTCGCCTGGCTAGCAAAATCGCAGAGGAGTCCGAGGGCAAGCAGCGGGACTCATCGCCAATCATCGCCAAAGCCTACGCCTATATCCAGGACAACCTGCAGAGGGATATGACGCGCGACGATATCGCCGCCGTGGTGTCCCGGAATCCGGCCTATCTGTCGAGATTGTTCCGCAAAGAGACGGGGCTATCCTTGTCAGAATATATTACGCAGCAGCGGATAGAGCGGGCGAAGAATCTGCTTGCCGAGACGGATGACAAAATCAGCAGCATCGCGGAGGGGCTCGGCTATCTTCACTTCTCCTACTTCGCGAAGCTGTTCCGTAAGCTGACAGGCCTCACCCCGCAGGATTACCGCAAGAAATACCGGACGCCATAGCCAGCCCCAGCCAGCGCGCATTCCGAGCACGCCTCCTGATGCGTTCCGAGCATATATTCAGGGCGCGCATTCAGGGCGTACATTCAGCCGTAGAGCGAATTCCATCCGACAGGATGGATTACCGCCTCCACGGCTTTTTTGCCGTCTTGCAGAAATACATTCCATGTATATAACTCGTTATGTAAGTTATATTTCACAAAAGGTCACATATTTGCTATTCATGTCACACCAGTAGATAGAGGGGGCAGGGGAAGCTCTCTATAATGATGGATGTGGAGAGACATAACGAGATGAAAGGAAAGTGATCGCAAATGGAGCAACCTGTCAAGACAGCGCGACTGGCTCTCCCTGCTGCCGAGCAAAAGCAGAACGTCGGCTATTGGCGGAAGTACGGTGCTTTTTACCTGATGATGACGCCGGCGCTGATTTTTCTGCTGATCAATAACTATCTTCCGATGATCGGATCGGTCCTCGCCTTCAAGAACGTCAATTACCAGTCGGGCGTATTCAACAGCCCCTGGGTCGGCTGGAAGAACTTCGAATTTCTGTTCAGCACAAGCGATGCCTGGAATATTACGAAGAACACGATTATCTATAACGTGGTGTTCATTGTCCTGAACCTGATCTTCGGCGTCGCTCTTGCGCTTCTGTTCAATTCCATGCGCAATCCGAGACTCGCCAAGTTTCACCAGACGATGATGTTCCTGCCTTATTTCCTCTCCTGGGTTATCGTCACCTATCTCGTATATGGCTTTCTCAACCCCGAAATCGGCCTGCTTAACAAAGTGATTCTGCCCTGGTTTGGCATCGACAATGCTATTGATTGGTACTCGGACCCCAAATACTGGCCATTCATACTTCCGATCGTCAACACCTGGAAGGGCATCGGTTATTATGCGGTATTCTATTTGGCGGCTATAATCGGCATCGACAAAGAATACTACGAAGCAGCTACGATTGACGGAGCGTCCAAATGGAACCAAATCCGGACCATTACCCTTCCCTTGCTCCGGCCTATCGTTATCGTACTTACCCTGCTTCAGGTCGGCCGCATCTTCTACTCCGACTTCGGTCTCTTCTATCAAGTCACCCGCAACGCGGGAGCGCTATACGATACCACACTCGTTATCGACACCTATGTCTACCAAGGCTTAATCGTCACCGGTGACTTCGGAATGTCTTCCGCAGCAGGGCTGTATCAGGCAGTTGTCGGCTTTGTAGTCGTCTTTGTCAGCAACTTGATCATCCGGAAGATCAGCAAGGAAGACGCTTTGTTCTAAGCCCGGAAGCATCCATCACCAATACAGGAGGTTTCGCGACATGGCAAGTCCCGCATCGGCAACACTGGGCAGGAAGCCCAAGAACAAGGAATCGTCGGTTATGGATGTGTCCAAGCCAGCCAATCTGGCAATCAACATCTTCTTCTGGATCTATTCGGCAATCTGCGTCATTCCAATTCTGCTCGTGCTGATTGTCTCCTTCAGCGATGAAAAGATGGTTCTGGCTAACGGCTACAGCTTCTTCCCTCACAAACTGAGCTTGTCGGCCTATGATTTTCTGCTTAATGATTGGGTTAACATTGTGCGCTCCTACGGCATTTCGATTTTCGTTACGATTATCGGCACAGCTGCTTCTCTTCTAATCATGGCGCTATTCGCTTATCCAATATCCAGAAGGGATTTCAAGCAGCGGGGCACATTCTCGTTCATCATGGTGTTCACCATCCTGTTCAACGCCGGTCTTGTACCGTTCTATATGATGTACACCCAGTACCTGCATCTGCAAAATACATTGCTTGTGCTGATCGCTCCCTATCTGGTTCAAGGCTTCTTCGTACTCGTCATGCGAACTTTCTTCATGAACTCGGTTCCGTACGAGTTGATCGAGTCGTCTAAAATTGACGGAGCAGGCGAATGGCGGATTTTCGCTCAGATCGTCCTTCCCCTGTCCCTCCCTGTACTTGCCAGCGTCGGTCTGCTGTGCACGCTGAATTATTGGAATGACTGGTATTTGAGCATGCTGTTCATTAATGACAATATCCATATCAATATTCAATACCGCATGTACAAGGCCTTGCAGGACCTGCAATTTTTAAGCTCCAACTCGGCTGCTTACTCGGCGATTCTGAGAACGAACCCCGACTACCAGCTTCCCAGCGAGACTGTGCGCATGGCAATGGCTGTTGTCGGCATCGGCCCGATCATCTTCGCTTACCCGTTCTTCCAGCGTTACTTCATCGAAGGTCTGACTGTCGGAGCGGTAAAGGGATAATGCAGGGCGCTTAAATACTGGACGTTTAAAAAGATTCGCTTGCAGGCGAGCTCCATCCGGTTAACATCCGGTTGATCATAGCTACAAATCGTGAAACTAGGGAGGCAAACACAATGTTGAGCAAACGAAACAAACGCTTCAAGCGAGCGGTAAAGCCTTTAACGGCCGTCCTGCTCATGTCGATGGTGCTGGCAGCGTGCGGAGGCGGGGGAAACAGCCAGAGTAGTGACGCTTCCCCATCCGGAACAGCTTCGTCTCAGACTGGCACGAGCTCCGGCGCATCCGACCTGAAGCCGTATGAGATCAAGCTGCTCTGGGAGGGCTCGGCGCAAAAGGATACCGCTGCGATTGAAGCCAAGATCAACGAATACTTGCAGCCCAAGATCAACGCTACTGTAAAAATTACTTCGCTCGATTTTGGCCAATATGACGAGAAGATGCCGCTGCTCATCGCCAGCCGCGAACCGATGGATGTCGTATTTACGGCACAATGGAACGGCTATGCCAATAACGTCTCGAAGGGCGCCTTTCTGGCCGTTGACGACCCGAATGGCCCTGCCGGAAATCTGTTAGAGCAGTACGGCAAAGACATCATTAGTTCACTCGATCCAACCTTCCTTGAAGGCTCCCAGATCAACGGCCACACCTACGGTATTCCGACCAACAAGGAATTGGCAGCACAAGGCGGGGTCTTCTACCGCAGCGATATTGCGGACAAGCTGGGACTTACCGAGCAGTTGAACAATGTGAAGACGATCGCCGACCTCGAACCGATCCTTAAGACTGTTAAGGAGAAGGAAGGCTCTGCTTTTACTCCGTTATTCCTGACAGGCGAAGAGAATTTCAACAGTCACTACATGGCTCAGCTGGATTATTTGGGAGATAATGCAATCGATGGATTGATCCGCAAGGACGGCGATTCTACTAAGGTCATTAGCCGTTTCGAAGATCCCGGTTATATGTCAAACCTTAATTTGACGAATAAATTTTTCCAAGAAGGTCTTATTAATAAAGATGCCCCTACAACTTCGCTCGGCGTAACGGATGCCTTGAAGAAGGGCAATGTATTTATGGTTGTCGCGTCGATGATCCCCGGATACGATAAAGAAACCGCAAATGCTCTCGATATGGTAGGCAAGATTAAGATGCTCAATATCGGACCGATAACGTCATCCACAAGCGAAACTGCAGGCTCGATGCTCGCGATTTCGTCCACATCCAAAGATCCGGCCCGGGCTATGATGCTGATCAATTTGCTGCACTCCGATAAATACCTCAACAACCTGATCAACTTCGGCATCGAAGGCGAGCATTACGTGAAAGTATCCGATAATGTCATCAAGGCCGGACCTAAAGCTTCAGACTACTCTCCGGGCGTAGCTTGGGAGCTTGGAAGCCAGTTCCTCAACTATACGTATGAATCGGAAGATCCGGACAAGTGGAACGAGATGAAGAAATTCAACACAGAAGCTCATAAATCTCCGGCACTCGGCTTCATCTTTGACGTTGAGCCGGTCAAATCCGAGGCCGCTGTTCTGATCAACATCTCGAAACAGTATGCCGCCGCCCTCAATACGGGAGCGATCGACCCTTCGAAGGCGCAGGAATGGTACGACAAGGAGAAGAAGAACGGACTGGACAAGATTATTGCCGAGAAGCAAAAACAGCTCGACGCTTTTATTGCCAACAAGAAATAAGCTGGTAACGTCCGCTTCAGCTCGATTATCTGCAACTAAAGAAAATGGCGGCACGGGGTTCCATCCCTGTGCCGCCATTTGGCGTTCTGGTCATAACTAACTGTTTCGATTTTCGATGACGCCGGTGATCGCGCATATGAGTGCGCTTATTACCGCTGCCGTCCGTCCCCTGGCTGCCTTAAGATTGTTTGCCTTTCGCTAGCTGCTCCTGGGCAAGACGGATCATTTCGCGAACCATGGAGC
Organism: Paenibacillus sinensis; assembly: GCF_019904155.1. GTDB lineage: Bacteria > Bacillota > Bacilli > Paenibacillales > Paenibacillaceae > Paenibacillus_AQ > Paenibacillus_AQ sinensis. The sequence goes on along the minus strand of NZ_JAHCMB010000221.1, from coordinate 5,326 downwards.
CGCCGATTTTGCCGCCGATATGTCCGGCTTCCTCCGTATTCAGACCGCCGTTATAGCCTGGCTGCAGCGGCACGCCAATCTCCTTGGCCACTTCATATTTGACGTCATCCGGATGACTCGGATCAACGGCATAGCCTTCCCGCTTCATGACAGCGGCTTTAAAGCTCTGCATGTCCTGCTCAACGCCCGGAACGGCGTATCTTCTCTTGCGTCTTGCCATTTTGGATAGCACTCCCTCGATGTCTTTGTCCAATAACATGTGCGGAGCCATCCGTTTTTATCCCAATTACGCCCGATTTCGGCAGACATTAAAGAACGGCAGACGCTATTTCCCGCATCAACCGCTCTCGTCCGATCGCTTATTGCAGCAAGCCGGGCTTATTCCGCCGCACTAGAATTCTCATCGCTCTGCTCCTGCACGAACTCTGGCTGTTCCGTTTGTTCATACGCTTTCAATATTGAATCGAGCAGACCCGGGAAGCGTGCGTTCAAATCATCGGTGCGCAGTGACAGGATGCGCTGTGTACCCTGGACGCGGGTGAAGACGACCCCGGCTTCCCGAAGTGTCCGGGAGTGGTGCGACAGAGTGGACTTCGCGATCGGCACGTTAAAGCTGTTGCACGCCCGTTCGCCGTTATTATAAATTTCGGAAACCACCTGCAGACGAATCGGATCACTTAGCGCGTATAGGACGGAAGCGAGCTGAATGTCTTTGCGGTCCGGGTGATAGAGCAGTTTCATGGATCATGATCTCCTTTGCCTTGCAAATGGGGCAGGCTGGCATGAAAGTTCCTAATTGCATTTTACATGACTGCATGCTATATTTCAATTGTTCGTAATTAATCGAACTATAGAACAAAGAAATATAGAGAAGGAGTGGCTGTTCCAAATGAATCAACATTCAACCGTTTCCGAACCAGCGGAAAGCCTGGACTCCCCTGTGGTAGCCACTCTTCCACGGGAAGGGCTGCTCACCGCACTGTTCAGCATAGCCGTCGTGCTCGTTATTATGAATACGGCGATGTTCAATCTGGCGCTGCCCGATGTTACGGCTGCTTTCGGCATCTCGGCCTCTGCCGCCTCCTGGATCGTAACCGGATATTCGATCATGTTCTCGATCTCATCCATTACCTTCAGCCGGCTGTCCGACTTCATGCCGATCCGCCGTCTGCTCACCATCGGTCTGCTGACACTCGGAGCGGCTTCGGTAGGCGGCTTCTTCAGCAGCAGCTTCCTGTTCCTGCTCATTGTGCGGATCGCGCAGGCATCCGGCTCGGGCGCCGTCATCTCGCTGTCGATGGTGCTGTTCACTCGCTACGTGCCTTTGGACCGCCGCGGCAAAGCCATGGCCGTCATTATGTCGGCTGTCTCGCTCGGTCTGGGCCTCGGCCCGGTGGCCGGCGGCGCCATCGTCGAATATCTCGGCTGGCACTGGCTGTTCGCAGTGACGGCGGCCGTGCTGCTGCTGGTTCCTTTCTTCCATGCACTGCTGCCTAAGGAAGCGCCAAGCCAAGGCTCCTTCGACGGGCTCGGCGGATTGCTGCTCGGCATCGGAACCACGGGCCTGCTGCTGTTCCTGACAAGCGGCCTCTGGATCGGGCTGGCTGCCGGATTAGCCTCGCTGGCTATCTTTGTGTTCCGCATCCGCCGGGTACCGGAGCCGTTCATCCTGCCGGCCCTGTTCCGCAACCGTTCCTATCTGGTGCTGGCTCTGGTGGGGATTGCCTCCTATCTGTGCAGCTTCGCGACCTTATTCCTGCTCCCGCAGATTCTGATCCATCTCTTCGGCTTCAGCGCGAGCCACGCTGGCCTGGTCATCTTCCCCGGCTCCCTGCTTGCCATTATCGTCTCCCGCAAGGTCGGCCGGGTGATCGACCGCTACGGCAACGCCGGCATTCTCCTGTATGCGCCGCTGCTTGTCCTGGGCGCGACCGTGCTGTTCGCCCTGTTCGCGGGCCATTCGTGGATCGCCGTCATGCTGGTCTATATGCTCATGAGCTTGTCCTTCACCAGCCTGCAGAGCGGCGTATCGAACGAAATCTCCCGCATCCTGCCGTCCGGACAGATCGGTTCCGGCATGGGGCTCTTCCAGCTGCTGCAATTCGTCAGCGGCGCCTTCAGCATCGCGATGTCGGCAAGCGCGCTCGAATGGCAGCATGGCCTGCCGCTGTCAGACGCCTACGCCAACATCTACTGGGGCCTCTCGATCGCCGCGCTTGTTGCGATTGTATCGGCCTTCGCGTACCGCCGGAGCAGCCGGGCGGAGAGCCTCATCGATATGGCGGATGCTTGACGGCAGCATGATGCTGCGATATACGAGCAATTGATTGTTTACGGAAACCTGCTTGTGCGATTAGTCGCTTGGCAGGTTTCTTTGTTGTGTCCAGCGTGTTGAAAGTGTGGTGAACCAGCGTATGTAGGCGGAAATATTTCTGTTGCGTGGCGGATGTAGGGAGCGTACACCTGCAAATTCCAACAAATTTTATTAAAAAAATTATTGAATTCTGCCGATAAATATATTGTTACATATAAAGCATGGGTTTGAAGGAGCAGTAACGATTAACCCAGACAGCAGAGTCTAAGGAGGAGGATTTGTGAGAAAAAAATGGGTTGTTTTATTTTTGGTTTTACTAATGTGCACCTCTGGCATTGCGGTCTATGCGGAAGCGAAGACTTCGGCAGACTTCTCTGATCTAAAGGATTTGGACGCAGCTACGAAGGCAAAGTTTGATGCATTGATTTCAGCGGGTATATTTAATGGGGTCTCTGACACTAGTTTTGGATTAAAAGATGAGATGAATCGAGCGCAATTCGCGAAGGTAGCCAGTTTGATTTTCGGCCTTAACGTCGATACATCTAAAACAACTTCAAGCTTCTCAGACGTAAAAGCAGATGACGCTGCGAATGGCTATGCTCTGCCTTATATCGAGGCAGTTAAGGCCGCTGGTATCACTGATGGAATAGGAGAAGGTAAATTCAATCCTGCTGGAAAAGTTACGAAAGAACAATTGGCAACATTCTTGGTTCGCGGTCTCGGGGGTGAAGACCTAGCGAAGAAAACTGACGGAATGCAAGACAGCACAGTGTCTGGTTGGGCGCAAGGATACGTAGCGCTTGCTCTGGAATTGAAATTGTTAAGCAATGGCGCTGATGATACATTTGGCGGCAAAGCAAATGCTACGCGTGATTTGCTAGTTACCGGTGCATACGAAGCGAAGCAACAATATATAGCGCCGACACCAACGCCGACACCAACACCGACGGCAACACCAACATCGACGCCAACGCCGACACCGACACCAGCACCGACATCGACGCCAACACCGACTCCAACACCGACACCAACGCCGACTCCAACGCCGACACCAACATCGACGCCAACGCCGACTCCGACGCCGACGCCGACTCCAACACCGACACCGACTCCAATACCGACACCGACGCCGACTCCAACACCGACGCCGACTCCAACACCGACGCCGACTCCAACACCGACGCCGACTCCAACACCGACGCCGACTCCAACACCGACGCCGACTCCAACACCGACGCCGACTCCAACACCGACGCCGACTCCAACACCGACGCCGACTCCAACACCGACGCCGACTCCAACACCGACGCCGACTCCAACACCGACGCCGACTCCAACACCGACGCCGACTCCAACACCGACGCCGACTCCAACACCGACGCCGACTCCAACACCGACGCCGACTCCAACACCGACGCCGACGCCGACTCCAACACCGACGCCGACTCCATCCAATATCGCACTTGAGATTATTAATGCATCTGTTGGGACATGGATCAATGTTGATGAGACGACTTTTGCCGATGCAGGTATTACGGGCGTAACATCGTCGAACTTAGCAGATGTAGAAGCCGCATTGGACGCGAACGGAGCATCTCCATGGACAGTATCTGAAATTCAAGCCATTGTTAATGCGGTTATTGACGGTTTTACGAAGCAAGCGGCACTGGATTTGATCAATGCTGCATCGGAGTCGGGCATTTGGACGAACGTTAATGCGACGACTTTTGCCGATGCAGGTATTACGGGTGTCACATCAGAAAACCTATCTGCCGCCCAATACTACTTGGAAACCAGTCCAACGCCACTTCCAAGAACATCGTCTCAAATTCAAGCGATTGTTGACGAGGCGAATCAAGCAATTATGGTAACTGCAATCTATGATTATTTGAATCCTTTCGGTGGAGGATCTGCCCCTAACGAAGAAACATTCGCTCTCGCTGGTATAACCGGAGTGACGGCTTCGAACTTAAGTGAGGTCTTATCTGCCCTTGAAACGGCCTATCAGGAGTCCAGAAGCAATCCTTTGGAAACACCTATGTCTACAAAACAAGATATCCAGGACGTTGTTGACCTTTTGCTTATTCAACCTTAAGTTGAAGGCAGCTCTCAAGCGAGAAGATAATTCCAGCTAGAAAAATAACGGTGTAAGGGAGACGATCCCTTCACCGTTATTCTTTGTTTTTGGATTCAATTTCGGTCTCCCAAGCGAACAAGCATTTTATGGAGTGATGATCTCCTTGACCAAATCTCAGATACTGCTCATTACCTACCTAAAACCACATATGAACATCCTAACCTAGCACCTCAATCCTTCAGCGTTTAAACAGCTAAGGAAAGTGTTGCTGTCATTCATAGTGAAGAAAATTTCGCCCTATTTGTGTTACGGTTCACCGTAACATATATAAAACGAAATCAAAGGTTCCTACGAGAGGCAAATATTATAGTTGTAAACTTTTTAAAAAGGTGGTATTTCTTAAGCGATTTAAGAGTGTGGAAGACTATGCACTGTACGTTCGCCAATGCAAAAATCTAAGAGCGTCTTTGGACATATAAAGAATAACCAGCGATTCTAAAGAGTCTTGATTGAAGACTTGCCAGAAGTGAGCCTAGAGTGTTCGGGTGGCTTTCACTTGCCTATAATTTGCTGAAGAAAGCAACGGTGAAGCATAGAGAGCTTTTTCAAAGTCACCAAAAGCTAATATTCGGTNGTTCAGTTACTCTTCAAACGTGGATCCATATGCTTAAATTCATAACTGGTATCCCCTGGTACGTTATAAGTTGGCATACCGAATTGGACAATTTCACCTGAACTTCTCCTATAATAATACGTTACGTTAGGTTCATCCGCAAAAATAACTCTTGCCGAAAGAACAGGCGCTTTTGCTATCACTGTCTCAATTTTCAAAACCCCATTTTCATCTATCCCTTCCTCTATAAGGTATTTCTTCACATCTTTTTTTAGCTGCCATTCTTTAAGTTCTGAGAAAAGAAAAAAAGAAAAAATTACTA
>NZ_JAHCMB010000106.1 GCF_019904155.1 Paenibacillus sinensis | reverse complement strand
TTTTTCTTTCTTAGAATCTTCCTGCTCCATGTTCTTATAAAGCGCATATGTCATAAGCGCTGACATAGATATTCCGGATCGTTCAGCCTGCTGCTTATACCACTGATGCATTTCTGATGTCATTGTGACATTAACTCGAACCGATTTAGACACCGTTTCACCTCCTAAAACACGAATAGGGAAGGTATTCGCCCAAACAATGGCGTTCACCTTCCCTGCCCATAAGGAAACGACTATACAGTCCCGTATGACCTATAGGCTCATACCACCAATAAGGGGCCAAAATACCTGTATATCCGGCGTCGTTTCAACATCATATTAACACCATTTTTAAGCATTGTCCACAATATTCAAAAGATAATTTGAAAAGAGTTAATATAAATCAAAAAACGCCACTCATCCGATAACGGAAGAATGACGCCTAAAAGTGTCTATTTTGGCTTTGCACCCCCTCTGATAGTAGGGAGAGGGGCTAACGAAATATGAAGAATAATCCATAAGACGTTGGAATAACTCTGACTACTCAAAACGCCGTAATATCAAGGGATTCGAGAAATCCATGTATTTAGAACCCCCGTGTTACAGTACGGGGGCGATATACCCCAATCGGGCACAATTATCACAAAAATGCAAACCGCACTTTAACCAGTACTAACCTTCAAGTAAAAAGTTAACCATACCTTCAGCATAGCAGATAAATCCAACATGTTCCAGAGCGAACAGTCAACGCCGA
>NZ_JAHCMB010000155.1 GCF_019904155.1 Paenibacillus sinensis | reverse complement strand
ATTACTATCATTATGAAACGTATACAATTGGAGTAATAGGTTGTTATGGAGCGGTTCATGTTCAATGTAACTCTATGGGAAGTGCGAGTCGCCAAGGCTCGGCTTTAACCACTTTAGAGGCTATCGACCTTTGGAAACCCAAAGCAGTAATAATGGTTGGTATTGCATTTGGGAAAGACCCATCAAAGCAAAACATGACAGATATATTAGTTGCAGAAGCAGTTATTCCTTATGAATTTGAACGAATTAGTGCTCTCCAAACGATTAGTAGAGCTATCCCGGCTGTTACTGGACAAGTTTTACTTGAAAGATCAAAAGCCGCAAAAAGAAACTACGATTTAGCAAATGTTCACCACGGAAAGATACTAAGTGGTGAAAAGCTAGTTGACAATATAAAATTTAAAATGGATTTATTCGATAAGCATAAAGAGGCTATTGGCGGTGAGATGGAAGGGGCTGGTCTTTTTGCAGCATGTAGTAGAAGAAATATAACTGAATGGCTTCTAGTAAAAAGTATTTGTGATTGGGGAGACGGTACAAAGGCTGAGGATTTTCAAGAAGCTGCCGCTAAATCTGCAGTTGCTTTTGTAACTCACTTATTTTCAAATAAAAGTGCATTTTCTAGTCTAGGACTTACTCCGCTTGATCTTACAAGAAAAGTCGAAATGAATTCTGACAATNATGAAAATTTGTGGAAAGATAATGTGGATATAAGAAAACAAATAGCTTACCTAATTGATGAATTATATTTAAATGCGAGACAACACGGCGATGCGAAAAATTTTAAAGTTACATATGTTGAGAATGGGATAGAAATAAAATTTGATGGTAAAAAATTTAATTTGAAGGATATATGTGACGGACCTGAAAAGGATGGTGGTGCATATACTTTAGGATATATCTTACAAAACCATTTTGACAGCGTC
>NZ_JAHCMB010000175.1 GCF_019904155.1 Paenibacillus sinensis | reverse complement strand
TATTCCCAAACTTCCTCCATCAATTGAACCTCCACATTTCATTTGGTAATTTATTCTACATAAACATTAACAAGAGACCTGGGTTATTTCAAGACAAAAAAAACTACGGTTGATTAATTTACTAACATAGCTTGTTTTCAATCTGTTTCAGGTAGGCTAAGGGGTCTCGGCGGAAACGTCTGCGTTTCGTGGTTTCGTGCAGTCGTTTCGCCCAATGACGACGTTCTTGGTTAAACGCTTCATACGAAACTTGTTGTAACCTTGTCACCAGATGCTGTTGGTCTAAAGCATCACGACGAGCACGACAAACTCGCCGCAGTGGAGAATGTGTTCATTCCAACTGCGGCGCCCCGTCGTTCGCCGGTGCTTTGTTTTGGTTTGACGAAAAAAACGTTCATGGTCATTATTCGTGCGGGGCACCCAAGGCGCATCATAGCAGGTAAATAGCCCCCTCCAAAAGCCTCGGGTGTAATTCTGGAAGTTGGATACAAACACGAGATCTTCCTTACGGGTATACGTCTTTTGTATCCAGGACAGTAAACATTGCATCGCGAAGCGCACTGTCTCACTACGCTGGTCCTCCTCTACAGCCTCAGGAGCAAGCAACTGTGCCGTTTCCTGAATCGGAATTTGCCACCCACCGTTTCACCGCTTGGTACTTCGAAGTGAATTCGGGGAGTTTACGGAACAAAAGGAGAACCTTTTTCAGGAGGACAGCCCCCCCCCTTTTTTTTAGCTACACTCTTTTCGAGCGAAGCTTTTACGGCCTCAGCCTTCTCATAAATCCGAATCCCATGCAAATCCAGTGGAGGATTGCCGTCTTCCAGAAGGAGCGAACGAGTCGCCGCTAAATAATCCCGAGTCACTTCGCTTTCTATCGAATCGTCATCTTCCACTTGCTTTTCAATCTCCCGAAGACCCCGCAGGCTTTTTTTGAGTCCTGTTTTGAGTTTGCGGTCCAGATCAACAACAGGTTTGGCAATATCCTTAAGATAGTGGTATTGGCAGTATTGGTAAGGCGTATCCGGCCAGGTTTCTCCCATCGCGAGTCGAATAGATTGTTGGCCATCACTGACTAGCCCAATCACAGGAAATCCAAGGTCTTTGACAGGCTTTAAACGGGCAATTTATTCGGTTTTTGAACCACTTTTTAAATTCTTTGCCGCTAGAATCCGCCCGCTAAACCCTTCGCGAATCACATACAGCGTTTCATTTCCTTTCTCCGGCTGGACGCCGTCCATCGAGAGAAGGAGTCCGTTATATTTCGTGACGATATCCGCTAATTGTTCTTTGATATCCGCGGTTAGGGAAGCACGAAGCAAGGTCAGATACCATTCGTAGAGACGCATGGCATGACGTTCTGAGGTGGGAATGCCTCGCTCCGTTAGGGCTTCGGAAATTTCGGTCACGGTCATATGCTGCTTAAATCGCATTTCACCGACAAGAGCCAGCACATCATAGGCATACGAAGTGTGTTTGAGACACAAGGCGTCGGCTTGAAGCGAACGAAAATACCGTTTGGGCTTGCCACACACCGGATTCGGGCAATGGTACGCCATATTCCAGACTTCAATAATGCCTTCGAGCGTCGCTACAATTTTATTCGAAGCATTATGATGCCGCTTGAGTTTGGTTCCACAATCCGGACATGTGTGACTTCCGGGCGAAAATACATTTTGCGTTCGGGAACGATTCGATTTTTGGGTAAGCCTCTCTTTTGTGGTTTCATGATGATTCCTCCAAGTTATGTCTTACATTTTATTACCCGATTTCAGAGTGGTTAGAGAAATAGTCAAGCGTAGAAAAAAAAAGAAGCCTCAGTTAACTGAAGCTTCACTTTGATATTTTTTTGTCTTGATTCTGTTAATATTGTCCTTGAGATGATACGTTGAGGCGATACAAAATATCTAAAGGAATCTGTTCCTGTGCGTCCTCGAGGGGCCTTGTAAGGCTCGGACATTAGATATTCTTCAACGACAATGTATGTTTCTTTTACGACAAATTCCTCGGCAGCTGAACATGCTTCATTAATAATTGATTGCAATTCATTTGAGATATTAATAAGACTAGATCTTACATCTTCCGGGTAACTGAAATCNGGATATACGTTTCGTAAACGATTTCTGCAACAGCTGCTTCTTCATTTTTCACTTGTGTTATATTTGACAAAGACGATACCGCAGGAAGGCCTTTTGATTCAAACCAATTGAGGAATAGAGTTTGTCCCTTAGTTAATTGGCTGCCAGAAGCTTTAATGATCAACTCTTGGGCACCTGACGCTGAATCAATTTGGAAATATCGAGTAACGGCTTCTGCATATACTTCCAATAGATCGTCTAAAC
>NZ_JAHCMB010000117.1 GCF_019904155.1 Paenibacillus sinensis | reverse complement strand
TGCAGCCACCAAATACTCCATCCTAGTAAATGGCACTAAGATTAATGCTGAGGTAAAGATAATTGATGGCACTACATACGTTCCACTGCGAGCGGTGTCTGAAGCCCTGGGCGCTACTGTTTCACTTAATCAAAGTGGAATTATTAACATAATCAGCTCAACAAATAAAGCAGCTACCCCTGTTGCAACCGCTCAACCATCTATCGCAACACCTACTGCAACACCACAGCCAACACAGTCAACAGAACAAGCCACAAGAACTAATCCTGCGAATATAGCTGAAGTAATTCCATTCACCACAACAGGTCTTTCTGATCGGATTACTGGAAATCTATCGGTTTTAAGGACAATCAGAGGCTCTCAAGCATGGAAAATGATTTATGATGCAAACAAATTCAACTCAGCTCCCAAAGATGGATATGAATACATCCTTGCAAGTATAAAAATCGATATCGTCTCAAATATCAATGCCGACAATGCTGTCAGCATAAGCCCTATGGATTTTACTCTTGTGTCTTCTAAAGGTGTAGATTATAGTCGAGAGTCAGTTGTAGTTCCCGATCCCGAAATAAGAACGCAGATTTATGCGGGTGGATCTCAAACCGGATGGGTTGCTTTTCTTACTAAAACGGACGATCCAGCACCTTTAATTGTGTATGGAAGAAAGTATAATGGTTCATCTGGCCTGTGGTTTAAAACAAACTAATAACTTCTTCAAAGACTGCAATAANAAATATGTATGTCATTTAATCTAATCTCCAAGCAGATGTTGATTTGATATATAAACAAGCTCGTTCATCTTGCTTATTGTAATCAGAACGGTTTTGAGGGAACCTTATTTGATCGAAGCCTCATTTGTGACGATTGAATAATTCACCCGCTCCTTGATGTAACTTGATATAATTTCGGATTTGTCTTGATTGAACCCTTTTGTACCTCGTCGATCCCAAGCTGATTACTCAGATGCCACAAACAATCATAGACTTGTTCGCAACTCGTTAAAGTCATCTTTGCCAAGTTACGGGAAGTATAGTAAAGCATAAAGTGTCAATTTGAAGTTCAAAATTAGTCAAAAAAACTCACCCCTCCATTGATTTTCCGTACCCAATAGAGAGGTGAGTTTATGCAATAACTTCCTACCACCAAAATCCTACCTGCGTATCCTAATCCTTACCCTTTCACGACACCTTATGCTCAATCCGCAGCTTGTCGGCAACCATCGCAATGAATTCGCTGTTGGTTGGCTTGGATTTGCTGATATTGATCGTATAGCCGAACAGATGGCTGATGGAATCGATGTTGCCGCGTGTCCAGGCCACCTCAATGGCATGACGGATCGCGCGCTCAACGCGGGAAGGCGTTGTCTTGAATTTCTCGGCAATGGCTGGGTACAGCGTCTTCGTAATGGCCCCAAGAATTTCGATGTTGTTATAGACCATCGTAATGGCTTCGCGAAGATACTGGTAGCCTTTAATATGAGCCGGAACACCGATTTCATGGATAATCGAAGTGATGTTGGCGTCCAGATTCTTGCCTTTGGACAGTAGAACCACATTGGATTTGACCGCAGAAAAGGACGGTGAGCTTGATGCGGACGAGGTCATGATGCTTCCGCTCTGCGTACCGACCAGCTGCCTCACCCGATTGGTCAGCACTTCCATATCAAACGGTTTCAGAATATAATACGAAGCTCCAAGCTGTACGGCCCGCTGTGTTATGTTCTCCTGACCGAAAGCAGTCAGCATGATGATCTTGGGCTGAGGATTCAAATCCATCTCACGCAGGCGTTCCAGTACGCCGAGTCCGTCAAGATGAGGCATGATAATATCAAGGATAAGAACGTCGGGGATTTTACGGACCTGACTCAGCATCTGAACCACTTCTTCGCCATTGTACGCGATACCGGTCACCGTCATATCTTCCTGCTCCGAAATATATTCAGCAAGCAAATTGGTAAATTCCCGGTTATCATCGGCCAATAGCACTTCAATTTTTTGCACAGGCTGTTTCCTCCTTAAAAGAATCTGCTTATCCAAACAGCATTTGATCAATCCTTCTAAGGATTTCGACAGAGAGAATGAATTTCCTTCTGTCGAAAATTATTTTTCTTTATTTATTTTCGGTAATGAATTATAATTATTACTTTTGTTCCATTATTCGATGAAGTTCGGTAATCCTCGACAAAAAATCTTAAGGCTAAACCGCCTTAAGATTGTAGTACAGATTATTGTGAGCCGCTGCGCCGGAATCCTTCAACATCCATTCAATGAAGCAGCCGTAACCCGATTTGGGATCATTCACGAAGACATGCGTAACGGCTCCCACCAGCTTGCCATTCTGGACAATCGGACTCCCGCTCATTCCCTGAACGATCCCTCCGGTCTTATCGATCAGCCTTGGATCGGTAATCCGCAGCACCATCCCCTTCGTGGCCGGCTCGTCCTGACGCGCTACATGTATAATATTTACGTCGAAACGTTCTACACGCTGTCCTTCAACGACCGTAAGAATCTGCGCCGGTCCTTCCTTCACTTCACGGCTCATCGCAACAGGAATCGGTTCACGATACAGACTGTGAGCGGGATTGCTCCCCATTTTGCCGAAAATGCCGAAGTCCGTATTGCTCTCTACATTCCCCAGCACCTGGCTTTCTTTCAGGAAATGAGCCCGCTTCTCCCCGGGGTCTCCGTCCTGGCTCTTGGAAATGGAGGTTACGCTGGATTCAACGATATGGCCGCTGCCGACCACAATCGGTGTACCGGTATTCATATCGGTAATAACATGACCGAGCGCGCCGTACACGCCTTCTCTAGGGGCATAGAAGGTAAGAGTGCCGACCCCTGCCGCCGAATCGCGAATATACAATCCGAGACGCCATACCTTGTCATTCCTGTCGTATGCCGGTTTCAGGACCGCCGAACGCTCTTTTCCCCCACGCATAAAGGTAATGTTCAGCTCCCTGCCTGCTTCGCCGGCATGTTTGACAAGCTCAGCCACCTTGGACATATCGTCCAATTTGGCTCCGTTGATGGAAGTCATGAGATCGCCGGGCTCCAACCCGCTGATCTCGCCGGGTGACATTTTGCTCTCGCGGGATACCTCCACCAGATGGTGGCCAACGACAAGCACTCCCGCTGACTTAACCTTCACGCCGATTGTCTGACCGCCCGGGAACACCTTGATTTCCCGCTGGGCCGAAGCCTGCACTGCATCATTCCGGGCAGGTGAGGCGTAGCCGGAGTCAGATGCGCTAAACCCGGACACACTAAGAAAAAAGGCAATGAAAAGTCCTGGCACAACAATCCTGAGGTTGGGCTTCAATGGCTGTCACGCTCCCTTTTGCTTCTTTCGCTTGACGAAAAAAGTGGTCGCCAATTGCGTACCTATAAGATAACCCTGCCCCCAGGCTTTTATTACTGTCAATACTTAACCTGCCGGCGTTCCGGCAGCCTTGCTGCCCTCCGCCAGACCGAGCATTTCTTGCGCGTGATGCAGCGTTTTTTCGGTAATTTCAACACCACCAAGCATACGGGCCATCTCCATGACGCGCCCCTGGTCATTGAGCGGCTCCACCTCGGTCATCGTGCGGCCATCCTCCACTTTTTTGCGGATCAAATACTGATGGTCGGCCATGCACGCCACCTGCGGAAGATGCGTGATGGAGAACACCTGGCAGGTGGATGACAGCTTGTACAGCTTGTCGGCGATGGACTGCGCAGCGCGTCCGCTGACACCCGTATCGACTTCATCGAAGATCAATACCGGGATATCTTCATGTCTGGCGAAAATACTCTTCATCGCCAGCATAATCCGGGACAGCTCGCCGCCGGAGGCGATTTTGCTGAGCGGGCGCATCGGCTCACCCGGATTGGGCGAGATCATAAACTCGGCGTTGTCGATCCCCTGTCTCGTAAGACGAATGCGCCGGCCATCCACCTCTACACCCCTCGGGTCCTCGAGAAGATCCAGCTTCACTTCAAGCGAAGTCCGTTCCATTTGAAGGTCCTTCAGCTCGCTCTCCACCTGGGAAGCCAACTCGCGGGCACACTTCCGGCGCGCTCCGCTAAGCCGTTCCGCCGAAGTCATAAGCTCACTCAGAAGCCCGTCGCGCTTCGCGGTCAGTTTCGCCAAATATTCGTCTTTATTCTCGAGCAGATCAGTCTCCCGGGCAATCTGCTCGTAATGAGCCAGGATTTGTTCTACGCTGTCGCCGTACTTGCGCCGGAGCGTATTGATGAGATCCAGCCGGGTCTCCACTTCTTCCAGTCTTGCCGGGTTGAATTCAATGTCTTCGCGGTAATCCCGAAGCTGAAAGGAAGCGTCCTCCAGCTGGTAGTAGGAAGATTGCAGCTGCTCAAGCAGCGGTCTCAAGGCCTTCTCGTCGAACCGGACAACATCTTCAAGCATGGAAATGACATTCCCGATCGCCTCCAGACCCTGACGGCCGTTCAAAAGCTCGTACGCACCGGAAATGGAATCCATCATTTTCTCGCTATGGGCTAGTTTGACCCTTTCATCGGAAAGTAATTCATCTTCTCCCGGTTTTAACGCGGCCGCCGAAATTTCCTCCAGCTGAAAACGGTACAGATCCAGCATCTGGTAAGTGCGCTGGCTGGAATCCAGGAGCTCCCTTAATTCCTTCTCAACCGAGGCGAATCTGCCGTATTTCTCCTGATAATCCGCCTTCAGCGGACCGATCACCGCTTCTCCATACGTATCAAGAAGGCTCAAATGGCGGTCCGGACGAAGCAGGTTCTGATGCTCATGCTGCCCGTGTATATTTACAAGCTGCTCTCCGATTTCGCGAAGCATGGTCAGATTGACCATTTGGCCGTTGACCCGGGAAGTGCTCTTCCCCTGGGCGTTCAGCTCTCTCCGGATAATGAGATGCTCTTCCTTCTGGGCCCGTATGCCGAGCCTCTCCAGCGTCGTCCAAACCGAATGGTCATCCGGCAGATTAAACAAGGCTTCCATCTCGGCTTTCTCACAGCCGTAGCGAATGGAATCCGCCGACCCCCGCGCCCCTGCGATCATACCCAGCGCATCGATGATTATCGACTTACCCGCGCCCGTCTCGCCCGTAAGCACATGAAATCCGGGATAAAAATGAACATCAACCGATTCTACGACCGCCAGATTGCGGATCGATAACGTTTCCAGCACGAAAAAAGCACCTCCTAGACTTAACTGCCTGTATCAGATATACCCCAATATCTGGGAAACCACATTCGTACTATCCTGCGCTTCGCGGCAGATGATCAGAATCGTATCATCGCCCGAAATGGTTCCCATAATCTCCGGCCACTCAATACTGTCGATAAGCGCGCAGACCGAGTTGGCGGTACCGGGCAGACATTTCATCACAACCAGATTGCCTGAATAATCAATGTGGACGAAATTGTCCACCAGCACCCGCCTCAACTTCTGGGTCGGATTATAGCGCTGATCGGTCGGCAGTGAATATTTATATCTTCCATCATCCATGGGAACCTTGATGAGCAGCAGCTCCTTGATATCGCGCGAGACCGTTGCCTGGGTAACTTGAAACCCCGCGTCCCTCAGCGCTTCGACCAGCTCGTCCTGGGTTTCGATGTCCCGATGGGTAATGATTTCCCGAATCTTGATATGTCGTTGACCTTTCATGAATGTCCTCCCGTTTGGTTAAAAGATTCTAGTCATTCTCTCCGTCATCCCTGCCGAATGTAATCACATGAACCGCCGCTTCCGGAGTGTTCACATACAGCACGCCCCCAATTTCCGGGTAGATCAGCAGAAAGGGCAGCAGCATGTCCCGAACACCGCTGCCTGTCCATTCCAGCGTTCGGCGCGGGCGTGCCAGCAATACCAGATAGGAAGTCCCGTCATCCGAAGCCGCTACGTAATCGACGAACAGCCGGCTGTATAGCGGCGAACCGTCTACCCGAAAGGAGAGAGGAATCTTGAGCCTTCCGCCTATCACTTCATATCCGGCCTGCTCCAGCAGGCCTATGGCAGGATGCGGAGGAATGTCTTCGTTCAGCGGAAGACGGTCCTGCAGGAAGGAGCGGGGCGAGCTCTGCAGCCATACGTATATGCGGTAGAGGATAAAAACCGCTGCCAGAATGCCGATTATCGCCATAACCGCTTTGTCGGGGCTTCCCGTCATCTCGTCATCACCTCGGTGATGTATTCGAGCCAGGAACTCCGATTCCCTCCCGATTCCCAAAAGAAAGGCGTAAAATCCCACAGTGATTATCATACCCGGATTTCCAGAATGCACTGGATCACCGCGGTGATTTCTATGCCAAGGCCGTCCAAGAGACGACCCTTGGCATGCCGAATTTGATGCTTCAGCTGTAGTATACACGAATAGATGTTCGCCTTTCAAGTGGGCACCGCTTTTCTCTTTGAACGAAGACCAAATTCCGCGCCGCCTCAAGCCGGTTATATCACAACTGCCAATGGAACAAAAGAAAGGCCGCCGATGATCTCGGCAGCCTTAAGCGGCGATCCGCTGTACAATTACGCTATTCCTTATACAGCCCCTGCCGTTACCGGCGCGATGAGCCTCCGGATGTCGGCGCCTGACCTCCGAACGTTCCCGAAGCTTCGGCGGCCACTCTTGCCGCCAGTTCAGCGAACCCGGAGGCAGGTATCCCTGGCGGCGCGTCTTGCGCCGCCTCACCAGTCTCTGCCGGCTCCAGTCTCCAGTGAGCCAGAAATTCAATATTCCCTTCACCGCCCGTAATGGGAGAGAAGGTCAGCCCCAGCAGACGGTAGCCGAGCTCCTCTGCCATACTCAGCACATTCACCAGCACCTCCCGGTGAACGGCAGAGTCCCGGACGACACCCGATTTGCCCACCTTCTCCCTGCCGGCCTCGAACTGCGGTTTGATGAGCGCCACGATATCCGCTGGGCGCTTCAGCAGTTCCTTAAGCGGAGGCAGAATGATTTTGAGCGAAATAAAGGAGACGTCAATGCTCGCAAAATCCGGTGATGGCCCCTTAAGATCGGGCGGCGTCATATAGCGAAAATTAGTCCGCTCCATAACGCAGACGCGCTTGTCCTCCCGGAGCGACCAATCCAGCTGGTTGTAGCCAACATCGATGGCATACACATAACTCGCCCCGTTCTGCAGAGCGCAGTCGGTAAATCCGCCGGTCGAGGCGCCGATATCGAGCATCGTCCGTTCCGTTACGTCGATTCCGAAGGTGCGCAGCGCCTTCTCCAGCTTGAGCCCGCCCCGGCTTACATAGGGATGGACGGCACCCTTCACTTTAAGGACAGAGCTGCGCGGCACCTTCATGCCCGCCTTCTCGATCCGTTCCTCGTCGGCAAGCACAAGACCGGCCATGATTGCGGCCTTCGCTTTCTCCCGGCTCTCATAGAAGCCCTGCTCGACAAGCAGCACATCGATTCTTTCTTTGGGACTGCGTTCTTTCTCTTTACCTTCCATAGTCATCTCCAGCTTGTAGAATATCGCTACCCGAGTAAGGGGTGGGTTATGAGGACGTTGTCGTCTTGCCGTACGGATAAGTACTGACCGCCTTCATCGATTTGATCCGGGCACATAGCCCTTCAACGGTGAGCCCTGTCAACTGCCGCTGCTCTTTGACCGATCCGTGCTCGACAAAGATATCCGGAACTCCCATCAGTTCCACAGTTACATGATGAAGCCCATGCTCGGCGAAGAACTCGAGCACCGCGCTTCCCAGACTGCCCGCCTGGCTCGCTTCCTCCAGCACGACGAGCTTCGTGCCGGCGCGGGCAAGATCAAGCAGCATATCATGGTCCAGCGGCTTCAGGAATCGCGCATTGATGACTCCCGCCTGAATGCCCTCACGCTTCAGTGCCTCGGACGCCTCTTCGGCGATCTGAACCATCGGTCCGCAGGCGATAACCGCCAGATCATCACCGGGACGCAGGCGCTCCCATGAGCCGATCGGCAGACAGCGAAGCTCCGCATCCAGCGGAACGCCGGTTCCGTTGACGCGGGGATAACGATAGGCAATCGGACCGTCGTTATATTCAAGCGCCGTCTTCATCATATGACGCAGCTCGTTCTCGTCCTTCGGCATCATAAGTACGATATTGGGTATGTGCCGCATGAAGGCGATGTCGTAGACGCCCTGATGCGTCTCCCCATCGGCGCCAACGAAGCCGGCCCGGTCAATCGCGAACATGACGTTGGCGTTGTGGCGGCAGATGTCGTGCACAATCTGATCATAAGACCGCTGCATAAAGGTCGAATAGACGGCGAACACCGGCTTCATCCCTTCCATCGCCAGCGCCGCGCACAGTGTCGCCGCATGCTGCTCGGCAATGCCGACATCGATCATTCTTCCCGGGAACGCTTTGGCAAAAGGAAAGAGGCCCGATCCGCCCGGCATGGCCGGCGTAACGGCGATAAGGCGTTCGTCCTGCTTGCCAAGCTCAATCAGCGTCTCGCCGAAGACTTCGGTATACATCGGGTTCCCGACAGCCTTCAGCACCTGACCGGATTCGATCTTATAAGGCGTAATGCCATGCCATTTATAGGAATCGGCTTCCGCCGGCTTATAGCCCTTGCCCTTGGTAGTCAGCACATGAACAAGCACCGGACCCGCAACATTATCCGCCTGATGGAACGTGTCGATCATCGTCTGGATGTCGTGGCCGTCCACCGGTCCCAGATACGTGAAGCCCAGCTCCTCAAACAACACGCCGGGAACCATCATGTACTTCACGCTGTCCTTCATGCGTTCCGCCGTCTTCGCCAGCCGTCCGCCGATAGCCGGAATCTTCTTCAGCAGCGATTCCACTTCGTCCTTGGCGCGCAAATAATGACGGTCCGAGCGAATCTTGCTCAGATAGTTGTGCATGGCCCCTACATTCGGAGCGATGGACATTTCATTGTCGTTAAGAATAACCATCAGCTTGCGCCGCTCATGGCCGATATGGTTCAGCGCTTCAAAGGCCATGCCGCCCGTAAGCGCACCGTCGCCGATCACGGCGACCACCTTATTGTCCTCTCCCTTGAAGTCTCGCGCCATCGCCATTCCCATCGCGGCGGAGAGGGAGGTGCTGCTATGCCCAGCTTCCCAGACGTCATGCTCGCTCTCGGACCGCTTGACGAAGCCGCACAGCCCGTTTGATTTGCGGAGCGTGTCGAAGCGGTCCTTGCGGCCGGTTAATATTTTATGGACGTACGCCTGATGTCCGACATCGAATATGAATTTGTCCCTGGGACTGTCATAGCAGTAATGCAGGGCCAGCGTGAGCTCCACGACTCCCAGGTTGGAGGCCAGATGTCCGCCGGTAACAGACAGCTTCTCAATCAAAAACCGGCGAATCTCTTCCGCCAGCGAGTCTAATTGCTCGATCGATAGCGATTTCAGTTGCTGTGGATCATTCAGTTGTGGAAGCAGCACGTGAATTCCCCGCTTTCCTGATGTTGTAAAGTATAACCCTCATTATAACATAAGTGAAACGGCTGTCGAAAGGCAGCCGTTTCTTGTGACAAGCTCTAGTGGTCTCTCGACATCAAATACTCCGCGATCTCCAGCAGCCGCGACGGGTCAGCGAAACCGCCGTCCAGAACGGCCTCCTTGGCCTCCCCGGTGAGCCGCTCCACTTCCCGGCGCGATTCCTCCAGCCCGATGAAATAAGGATATGTCACCTTCTGCTGGCGGACATCGCTTCCAGTCTTCTTGCCGAGCTTGCCCTCGTCCCCGACAAGATCCAGAATATCATCCTGCACCTGAAAGGCCAGGCCGATATTGATACCAAAGCGCCGGAGCGCCTCCAGCTGCCGCTCGTCCGCTCCCGCAATCCGGCCTCCGGCCAGCAGCGAGAATACGATCAGGTCGCCGGTCTTGTGAAGATGAATGTATTTCAGGCTGTCCAGATCGGTCAGCCCCTGCTCGCCTTCCATGTCGGCGGCCTGTCCGCCGACCATGCCGCGCGGACCGGCCATCTCGGCCAGATCCTCGACGATCGAGAGCACGCGTTCAGCCGGAACGCCGTGAGTCCGCGAAGCCTGGACAACGCTGTAGAAGGCATGCGTCAGCAGCGCGTCACCCGCCAGAATGGCGGGTGCTTCACCGAATACTTTATGATTCGTCAGCCGCCCGCGGCGATAATCATCATCGTCCATCGCGGGAAGATCGTCATGGATCAGCGAATAGGTATGCACCATCTCGATGGCGGCTGCTACGGGAAGCGCGGCTTCCCGGCTTCCGCCGAGCGCCTCGCAGGCCGCGACAACCAGAAGCGGACGCAGCCGTTTGCCTCCGGCAAGCAGCGAATAGCCCATCGCTTCCGCAAGCTTCGCCGGAACTTCCCAATGTGCCGGGAACAGCGCTCCGGGAGACAGGCGGGCGGTTACCAGATCCGCGACGCCGGCGATGTATTCATTCAACGGCTGGCGGCGCTCATTCGGATGGGACATCGCTTCCAGCTCATGCCGGTCTTCCGAATCGTCTCCACGAAGCGCGGCGCTATATTCAGAATTCATCGCCGGCCCCTTCCAGCGCACCGCCGAACGGCTTCTTGCGCAGCTCTCCGTCTTCCTCGACGATCATCTCGATCTTGCGCTCCACCTGCTCCAGCTTGCTTCCGCACAACTGGGAGAGCTTCATGCCCTGCTGAAACAGATCGATCGCCTTCTCCAGCGGAACATCGCCGTGCTCCAGTTCACGCACGATCAGCTCCAGCTGGTCCATCGCTTCCTCAAACCCCAGTTCCGCTTCTTCCTTCGCCATGTTCCTTCGCATCCTCCTTCATTCCCCATACCTGGCAGTCCAGCTGGCCGTCCGCCAGCTTCACAACGACCAGGTCGCCAAGCTGAACCTCACCCAGCGATTTGATCAGGTGCTGTTCCTTCTCGTCATACACCAGGCTGTATCCGCGCGCCATGACTTTCAGCGGGCTCAGCGCGTCCAGCGCTTTGAGCTCCGCCCCGAACCGGGCGCGCTTGTTCCCGATGGCCGCCCTCATGGCGGCGGCCAGCTCCCGCTTGGCGGAGTCGGCGCGCCGCCTCGCGGCGATGACGCCCTCGCGCGGGCTGTGCCGCTCCAGGCGGTGATGCAGCACCGCCTGCCGGTCGCGCGCCCGCGCAGCCTTGGACTCCAGCGCGCGGGTCAGCCGCTGCTGGAGCATGTCCAGCCGCTGCGCGTGCTGGAGCAGGGGCCGGCGCGGATTCGTGAGCGCCGGCGAGCGTCGCAGCGCGTCCAGCCGCTCGCGGCCGCGCTGCGCGCGCCGCTGCAGGCCCTGGCGCAGCAGGCGCTGCTGCTGGCGGAGCTGAAACATCAGCTCCGCCGAGCTCGGCACGGCCAGCTCCGCCGCGGCCGTGGGTGTCGCGGCCCTCAGGTCGGCCGCGAAATCCGCAATCGTAAAGTCGGTCTCATGGCCGACGGCCGAGATGACCGGAATGTCCGACTCGGCGATGGCCCGCGCCACCGCTTCTTCGTTGAATGCCCACAGCTCTTCCAGCGAGCCGCCGCCTCTGCCGACGATGAGCACGTCGGCCTCGCCCATGGCATTCAGGTTCCGGATCGCCTTCACGATGGAAGGAGCAGCCGTCTTCCCCTGGACAAGCACAGGATACAGCACGATCTCCACCTGCGGGAAACGCCGGTGGAGGGTGATCAGAATATCCCGGACCGCCGCTCCCGTCGGCGACGTTACGACGCCTATGCACTTGGGATAACCGGGAAGCGGCCGCTTCCGTTCCGGATCGAACAGTCCTTCCTGCTCCAGCTTCTTCTTCAGCTGCTCATACGCCAGATACAGACTTCCGATGCCGTCGGGCTGCATATGGGTGGCGTAGAACTGGTATTGTCCGTCCCGCTCGTACACCGTTACATTGCCTCTGGCGATAACCCGCGAACCTTCCTTCGGCACAAAAGGCAGCCGCTGGTTATGAGACGCGAACATAATCGCCTTGATCCGGCTGCTCTCATCTTTCAGCGTGAAGTACATATGCCCGCTGCCGTGATGCGTGAAGTTCGAAATCTCTCCTCGAATCCACACATCGGAAAGCACGGTATCGGAGTCCAGCTTCATGCGGATGTAGCGGTTCAGATCTTTAATGGAGAATACTTTGCGGTCCGCCATGGAGCGGACTCCCTATTCCAGACCGCGGCGGCGCTTCGCTGCCGTCAGGGTGTTCACCATCAGCATTGTGATGGTCATAGGGCCTACGCCGCCGGGAACCGGCGTAATATGGCTCGCGACTTCCTTCACGCTCTCATAATCGACGTCGCCGGCCAGCTTGCCGTTATCGAGCCGGTTCATGCCAACATCGATTACAACCGCACCCGGTTTCACGTAAGACGCGTCAACGAAGTTAGCGCGGCCGATCGCCACTACGAGCACGTCGGCCAGTTTGCACAGCTCGGGCATATTTTTCGTGCGGGAATGACACATCGTCACCGTCGCGTTCTCCCGCTGCAACAGCAGGGACACCGGCTTGCCGACAATGTTGCTGCGTCCGATAACGACCGCGTGCTTGCCGGACAGATCAAGGCCCGTCCGTTTGATCAGTTCGATCACACCGGCCGGTGTACAGGGCAGCAGGCTGTCATCGCCGATGACGAGATTGCCGACATTGACCGGGTGGAAGCCGTCCACATCCTTTTCTACAGAGATAGCGTCGATTACCGCCTTTTCGTCGATATGCTTGGGAAGCGGAAGCTGAACCAGAATGCCGTCGATATCATCATCGTTGTTCAGCTCATCCACCAGAGCGAGCAGCTGCTCCTGCGAGGTGGAAGCGGGCAGCCGGTGCACAACCGAATGGAAGCCCAGGCTGATGCAGGTCTTCTCTTTGCTGTTCACATACACCTGTGAACCCGGATCTTCGCCAACCAGCACGACGGCCAAACCGGGCTTGACGCCGCGTTCCGCAAGGGCTGCGACCTCCTTGGCGATATCTACGCGTATTTCCTCGGAAACCAATTTACCGCTGATGATTGCTGCTGTCATGATTCGCTTCTCTCCTTGTTCTGAAGTTATGGGACAGACTGGCGGCACAGCCGCCTACGCCTGTTAGGCATGCAACACTAAATCTACTCTACGAATATCAAGCGATATTGCTCAGGTTAAGGCATGAACGCATTACCAGCCGACTAATTTTGTCTTTCCTTCAGCTTCTCCAGATCCTGAATCATCTTGCCCAGTACACCGTTGACAAACTTTCCGGAATCCTCTGTACCGAAATGCTTGGCGAGCTCGATCGCCTCATTGACAGCTACCTTGGCCGGCACATCGTTCAGATAGATCATTTCGTAGGCGGCCAGACGCAGAATTTGACGATCCACACGCGAGAGACGGCTCATCTGCCAGCCTTTCAAGTAATGCTCCAGCATATCGTCGATCGCGGGCTTGGCCTCCCAAATGCCGTTGACATGGCTGAGCACATAATCCCGCATCAACGCCTCGTCTCCGATGGTCCGGTCCGTCTCGTTCTCCTCAGCTGCTTCTTCCAGCAGCATGCTCACGGCTTCACTGCTCTCCACTTCATTCATTTCCATCTGATACAGGCTTTGAACCACAATTTCTCTTGCTACGCGTCTTTTCATTTGTACCTCCTTCATATACTAACAGCCGGATTCCGGCCAGGGGAATTACAGCGTATGTAACATCCGTCCACGGCTCTCCCTGATAATGTCGTCATCCGGTTTCGATTCCATACGAAAGGCGGAAGGCGATAATCGAAGAGTCCCTTCCCCCTTAACTTGCAGACTGCATCTTATCTGAGCATTTGCATCAATCCATAGAATCGAATTAGGCAAAATACCGATATTTTTATAAAAAAACCGCGCCAGTCCTCATTCGGAGTTCATTCACAGGCTAACCGGTTTCGCTCCCGAAAGAAAGACTTTTAGCGCGGTTCATTTAAAAGGACGCCAGCGGGATGACAGCCGCTCCAGCAGCTCCCGCCAAGGAAGCAGAGGAGCCTGCGCGTCTTTTCGTCCGCCAAGCGTATACCCGATGAACACAACCAGTGCAAAGAACAGCATATCCCAAAAACCGCTAATTAAATAAATGATGCCTAGCAGCAGACCGAACGCCACTCCCGTTATTCTGCCTCCGTGACTTTCCCATATTTCTCTCCAGGGCATAGGGGAAACCCACCTCTATTCCACTCGACTTTTGAAGCTGGGGGACTGTGCAAGGTTCGCAATATAGACCGACACATCAGCTACCGGTACGCCCGTCGTTTCCTGCACATATTCATGAACCTGGCGCTGAATTTCAGACGTCAAGAGCGGCAGCGAATGATCGCCGTCGACGACGCCGCGGATCATAATTTCAAGGCCCGCCTGGGACACGCGGATACGCGACTTCAGATCCCGGATGCCTTTGACCCGTCCTGCAGCCTTCAAACTTAAATTCTCGATCGTCTCCATGGAGATTTGAATATCCCCATACTCCGTCCGCTGATCGACTGAAAGACTGGAAGTACGGTCCCGGCGCAGCGAGATATAGAAGAAGCGGATGCTGAGCAAGAACAGAATGACCGAGCCGGCGACCGCAGCGATGTAGACCGTGTTCCAGTCACGGATCTCCAGATTCCAGGGCACGACGCCGCTTAGCAGCAGGAGAGCAATTACCGATAATATTCCGATGCTTAAGCTGTACAGAAACAGCAGAAGTCTGTCCAAAATTTTGGCCACGAACTGCATAACCTCCTTAAAATAGAGAAACCCTCGACCAAAAGCGTCGGGGGTTCAAGGAAAGCCCCACACGATTGGTGGGGCTGTCGTTTGATGCTTGCTCAGGTACACCTGCTAGGGACCCCGGAAATGTATGGATTCTTCAGGCTGCTTCGCCAGAGTCCTTATTTGACGCGAAGAGCAGAATCCGTATCCTCTACGCTTACACTCTTCTCGGCAGCTTTGAACTGAACATCGTGAATCTGTACGTTCACTTCCACCACGGTCAGGCCGGTCATTGTCTCAATGGAGCGCTTGACGTTGCGCTGAATTTCCGCCGCTACCTCTGGAAGACGGTTGCCGTACTCCACGATAACGGATACATCCACCGCCGCCTCGCGCTGGCCGACTTCCACTTTAACGCCCTTTGAAAGGTTCTTGCGGCCCAGCAGCTCGACAATGCCTCCGGCAAATCCGCCGCTCATACCGGCGACGCCCTTGACCTCAACGGTCGCGAGCCCCGCGATAATCTCGATTACCTCCGGAGCGATCTGGATTTCACCGATTTCCGTTCGTTCGAATTCTGTCGGCAATGTACTCATAATTGTCCCCCACACCTTTCAACTTAGTTCATACTGGCCTAAGCGCAAGTTCGTTTCTCATTAAACATACTATATCATTTGCCGATCTTTATGACAAACAATGCGGCCATGCCCTAAATTTCATTTTCCTCAAGGAATTTAATATCGAAATTGCCGTCCAGGAACACCGGATGCTCCAGAAGTCTCTGATGGAACGGGATGGTCGTATGAATGCCTTCCACGGCAAATTCAGCCAAGGCTCGCTTCATCTTCTGCACCGCTTCCTGACGGGTCGGCGCCCAGACAATCAGCTTCGCGATCATGGAATCGTAGAAAGGCGAAATCGTGCAGCCGGGATAGGCGGCGCTGTCGACTCGGACGCCGAGCCCGCCCGGAGGCAGATAGAATCCGATCTTGCCCGGCGAAGGCATGAAGTTCTTCGCAGGGTCCTCTGCGTTGATCCGGCATTCGATCGCCCAGCCGCTGATTGTGATATCGTCCTGCGTGAAGGACAGCGGATTGCCCTCCGCTACCGAAATCATTTCCTTGATCAGATCGACGCCTGTCACCATTTCGGTAACCGGATGTTCAACCTGGATTCGGGTATTCATCTCCATGAAATAGAACTGCCCGTCCGACCCGAGGAGGAACTCCAGCGTCCCGGCGCCGGAGTATCCGACAGCTTGAGCCGCCCGCACGGCCGCTTCGCCCATGGCCTGCCGAATATCCGGAGTGAGCACCGGGCAAGGCGCCTCTTCGACAAGCTTCTGCCGCCGGCGCTGCACGGAGCAATCGCGTTCGCCCAAGTGAACCACGTTGCCATGATTGTCGGCGATAATCTGGATCTCGACATGCTTCATGCCTGTCAGATATTTCTCCAGGTATACGCCTGCGTTGCCGAACGCCTTCTGGGCTTCCTGCTGGGCAGCGATGATCTGCTTGACCAGCGACTCCTCGTCCTCGGCAATGCGGATTCCCTTGCCTCCGCCGCCGGCGGTCGCCTTGACGATAATCGGATAGCCGATCTCCCGGCCGAGCAGAACCGCATCATCCACATCTTCAACCAGACCGTCCGAGCCGGGAATGACAGGAACCCCCGCCTTCTTCATCGTATCCTTCGCCACAGCCTTGTCACCCATTCGGGTAATGGCTTCCGGAGACGGTCCGATAAAGATGATGTTGCAGGACCCGCAAATTTCGGCAAAATCGGCGTTCTCGGCCAGAAAGCCGTAGCCGGGATGAATGGCGTCGCATTCGGTAAGGGTGGCGACACTCATAATATTCGTGAAATTCAGATAACTGTCTTTGGATGCCGTAGGGCCGATGCAATACGCTTCGTCGGCAAGCCGGACATGAAGCGAATCGCGGTCGGGCTCCGAATAGACGGCTACAGTTGAAATGCCGAGTTCGCGGCAGGCGCGAATGATCCGGACGGCGATTTCACCCCTGTTGGCAATCAGCACTTTATGGATATTCATCTCTGTCCTCCCAAGGATAAACATCTGCCTTCGTTTAGAATGCCAAACGTTTATCGAGAAATCTAAATCCAACTTTAAGCGCGGAGCTTATAATCCTTGAATTCCAGAAAGAAACGGCGGCATTCCCCCGACTGCCCGTTGCCTTAAGCCAGCAATGCGACACGGTTCCATGCCGTCCGTCTCCAATTGAAATATGAGGCTACTCCGGTTTCACCAGGAACAGCGGCTGGCCATACTCAACCAACTGGCCGTTCTCGGCCAGAACCGAGACGATCTCGCCGCGCACTTCGGCTTCAAGCTCGTTCATGAGCTTCATCGCCTCGATGATGCATACCGTCGATTTCTCGGATACCTTATCCCCTTCGCTGATGAAAGGAGGAGAATCCGGCGAAGCCGAGGTATAGAACGTTCCCACCATTGGAGATACGATTTTATGTAAATTTCCCTCTGCAGAAGCTTGTGGCGATTCCTGCGGTGCTGCGGCCGGAGCCGTTTGAATGATCGGCTGGGATACAGGAGCCTGCGGAGCCGGCGTAAAAGGATACGGATAAGGAGCTGCCGGAACTGCATGTGCTTCCGTAGCTTCGGACCGGTCCGGCTTGCGGATGGCCAGTTTCATTCCTTCGCTTTCGATCTCCAGTTCATGGACGGAGGAAGTCTGGTCCAGCAGTTTGATCAATTCCTTTATTTCGCTTAATTTGAACATTTCGATCCATTCACTCCTTCAGCTTTCTCTTGAAACCACAACTCGGCCGATAGCCTGTTCCTTCGAATGACGTTATGTATTATATCATAAACGCAGGAAATAGAAAGAGCCCGGAACAAGCCCGGGCTCTTTCGACAATTGTTCTGTTTTTTCGATTATCACTGCTCCGATACATGCTGAACACTCACTTTATCCTGGGATACGCTGAGCTCCTTCATGATAAGATCAATGATGCCCGCCGCCTGTTTCACATTCAGCTTGTCGCTCAGCACAACCACCTTGTAGGTGTCTTCTCCCTCTTCCTTGACGATGGCGTCGCCGTACTGCTGCTGCAATTGCTCTTCAATGCTTGTAATTTTGGACTCCTTCTCCTCAAGCTTGTTCAGCTGCTGCTGGGCGGCGGCACTCTCCTCCGGCGTCTTATCCATATTGTTGATGACAGCCATCAGATCGTTCTGCTCCTTCAGGTTATTCTGCTCACGCTCGTAGAGATAGTTGGTGAACATGCTGGAAGCCGAAGCGCTCTGCGAGGCGACCTGATCGAGCACAGCGGCGTCTTTCTTCGAGACGCCGCTGTCGTCTCCCGCCGACGTCGATTTATCCGACCCGGTCTTGCCCGCTGAGGCGGTTGCCTTCGGAGATGCGGATGCGGATGCAGCGGGGCTCTGACTAGCAGCCGGCGCCGATGGAGTGATCGCTTCCTTGGAGCTTCCGGTGCCTTCAGCCGAAGCGGCGCCGTTGTCTCCGGCGGCTGCGGATGAAGCGTCAGCCGTAGTCTTGCCGTCAGCGCTGGCGGTGCTGCCGTTATCCGCGGCGGCTGTGTTGTCATTCGATGCGGACTGACCGGCGGAAGCCGTGGAGTCATTCGCCGAAGCAGCATCCTGAGGCGTCACTTCACTGACTGTAGCACCGCCGTCTGCGAGCGTTGATCCGCCGTTCTTCACGGAATCCACCTGGATGGTTCCCGCCGTCTCCTTCGGGGACGAAACGCCCGAGTCCTCCGTGAATAAATAGTAAGCGGAGAGCACCACCATCAAGCTGAGCATGGACACCAACCAGATTGTCTGTCTTTTTCCGTTCATCCTTCTTCCTCCTTATTCATGTTCTTGCGGCTAAAGTCTATTGCCATAAGGGTAAGCGCCAGGGAGCGCACCACCCGGAAGACTGCCTATTCCTGCTTTCTCGGCACAACAGAGATGCGGTAGCTCGGCACGTTGAGCGCTTTTTGAACAGCCTGCTCGATCAGACCTTTCACCACCTTGTTCTCTGCCCCCTTGGCTACGATCAGTACGCCCCGGACCTGGGGCTTGATCTTCTTTGTGACGATCGGCGTCTCGTCCCCCGAGTTGCTGTAGGTGACGATTTCACCGTCTCTCGTGTAGGTTGTCGTATGACGTTTGCCGCCGTTCGCGTCCGTCTCGTCGCTGAGCTGCTGGGAGTCATTGACATTGCGCTGTACGACAACCTCCTCCGTGGAATCTACGGTTACCAAGATGTCCACCGTCCCCACGCCGACGATCTGCTCCAGAATCCCCTTTAGCCGGTTCTCCATTTCCCGTTCGATTCCGTCAAACGAGCTGGAGTCATCTCCCGTCTGCTCCTGCAGGGTCGCCTGGGAGCTCTGGGAGGCCGGTGGCTCTCGCCCCGTATTGTTGCTGTCCAGCTTCTTCACATTGACGAAGGAATTGAACAGCATAATCGCCACGCCCAGCAGAGCCAGAATCAGGAGCCAGCGTAATGTAATCGACCGCTTCGGGTTCTCTCCGCCGCCTACCAGTTTCTCCAGCTTCTTCAGCCAGTTGCCCATCTTGCTCTCCTCCTCTTACTGCCGGCCGGCCCCGGCGTAGGACTGTTTATCTTGTGTTCCGGTCACCGTTATCACATTCCGGTCCAAATTCCAGTTCTTCGCGAGCAGCGCGGTTACGGTGTCTCGTTCGGTACGATCCTCCTCAGCCTGTGCGCCTGCCTCCGTATTACTGACATCCTGCTGCGCGGGCTGACGCTCCTGCTCATCCCCTATCTGCACCGAGATGCCGGCCACCGGCTCGACCGTGATCGGTGAACCCGTCTCGCTGCCCGCATTACCGCTGCCCACCGCAGCAGGACTTGACGATAAGCTAACGTCGACCCTCTTGATGACAGGCACATCGCCGCCGTCCTTGCCGGTTACTCCGAGTGATACCGATACCTTCACTCCCCGGCGCCCGGTCGCAGCCGCTATTTCCTCTTTCATCTGCCCGGCAATTTGCCCTGCGGCGAGCTTCAGGCTCTGCTCCTGGCTTCCGGAAGCCAGCTTGCGTCCGTTGGCTAGAATAGCCGCCAGCTCCTTGCTCTCCTTCCCGCTGTTCCCGCCTTCCTCTTCTACCGTCCGGCTGAGCGCCAGACTGAGCTGCGAGGCGGCGTCTCCCTTTAGCAGTGAGACGATAGGGCTTAGAATCGTCAGCAGAACCAGCAGGCTCAGCACCAGCCTTGCATACCGCTCCATTGATTTGCTCGGCAGCAGCAGCTCGATGAAGCCCGCCAGCAGCACAATCAATATGATTTCACGCAGCCATCCTGAGAGCCAGCTCATGCTCCACCTCCCGTCCACTCCGGATCATCGCATCATCACCGTCACGTTGCCGGCGGCGACCAGGATTGTAACGGCCAGAAAGAACATCAGCGAGACCGCCGCCAGCGCCGCGAACACATACACCATGCTCTTGCCGATCTGCTGCAGACAGGCGACGATCGGAGTGTCGCCCAGCGGCTGCATCACCGCTCCCGCCACATTGTAGATCAGCGCAAGCACCAGAATTTTGATGGCCGGGAACGCGCAGAGGAACAGGATGATGATGATGCCCGACAATCCGATTGCGTTCTTGACCAGAAGTGAAGCGGAAACTACGGTGTCGGTGGCGTCAGCGAACATTTTGCCGATAACGGGAACGAAGGTGCCGCTCACATACTTGGCCGCCCGCAGCGTCACGCCATCCGTGACGGAGCTCGTTATGCCCCTGACCGATATGACGCCGAGAAACACGGTCAGCAGAACCCCGAGTACGCCGGTGCCGATATTGCGAAGGAGGTTCGCCAGCTGGGTAAGCTTGTATTTATCCGATACCGAGCTGACCAGATGAAGCACCGCCGAGAAGAACAGCAGCGGGAACACCATCGTATCGATCAGTATGCCGACCAGGTGAATCATGAAGACGATCAGCGGGTGAGTCACCGAGACGGTGACGAGGTTCCCCATGGATGCCAGCAGCGCGAACAGAAGCGGAACCATGGCCATCATGAAATCAATCATCCGGTCGATGGCGTCCTTGGCGTAGCCGACCGCGACGCTGAAGCTGTTCACCGCGATAACGACCACGACCATGAAGCAAATCATGTACGCCACCCGGCTGACCGTCTTTCGCTCAAACGCCGTCTGCAGCGTCTCCAGAATCATGCTAAGCACGCTGATCATTACGATGGTGACCAGAAGCTTGCCGTTGAACATTACCTCATGCCACATATAGTTCAGCAGTCCGTACAGCACGCTCTGCATGCTGATTCCTTTCCCCCCGGGCAGCAGCATGTCCATGAGGGAAGGAGTTGTACCTTCCGGAAAAAAACCGCCGTAATCCTTCATCAACTGGTTCCAGTATTTCTCTACGCCGTCTTTCGGAAGATCTTCGACCTGGCTTCTGACCCACTCATTGACTGCGCCTGATGATCCTCCGCCGCTCCCGCCTGATGCTCCGCCTGTGCCTGTACCGGAATTTGCGTCCTGAACGCCCGCCGCGGAACCGTCGCCACTCCATCCGCCGGCGTCTGCGGCCAGGCCGGATGATGAGGATAGCCCCTCTCCCTGTCCGAGGTCCGTACTCCCCTGCAGGCCGGAGCCTGCATTGGAATCCGAGGTCGCCCAGGCAGCTTCCGAAGAGCTTCCGGTCGTTCCGGTTCCGGCGGCTTCGGCAAAGGCCAGTCCGGTTCCCGCGCACAGGAAGAGCAGAAGGGCCAGCAGGAGATACATGGACCGTCCGGCCCTCGGCGGACGAAAAATGGCTCTTTTCCCCATAACGGCTCCTCCTCTCGCGGAAATTGGTTCAGCCTTGCATATTTGAATCTTACAGACATCAGGCCGGAAGCAGCTTCATAACAGTCTCTATGATGATGCCGATAATCGGGACCGCCAGCGTCATAATCAGCACCTTGCCCGCCAGCTCGATCTTGGAAGCAACCGATTCCTGCCCGGCGTCACGGACGATTTGGGCTCCAAACTCCGCGATATAGGAGATGCCGATGATTTTGAAGATCGTCTTCATATATACCGTCTCCATTCCCGACGACTCCGCCAGATGCTGGAGCGTGGAGATGACACCGCCGATTTTGCCGAGCAGCACCATGAAGATCAGAATGCCGGTCACCGTAGCCAGCAGGAAGGCGAACACCGGCTTTTGTTCCTTCAGGACCAGAATAAGCACGGTCGCCAGAAGTCCGACGCCTACAATTTGAATGATTTCCATGGCGGATTATTGAAAAAGGAAAATCGTTTTGATTTCCTGCAGCAGCCCGTCCAGCATCCTTACGACCATGAAGAGGACGACGACAAAACCGATAACGGTGACCCAGTGCGCGAAGTCCTCTTTGCCCATCTGCTTCAGAACGGTATGAATCATGGCGATTATGATGCCGATGCCGGCAATTTGGAAGATCGCATTCACTTCGATATTCATCCCTGGCACCTCGCTAAAAGATCAGAATGACGATGAGCGCCCCCAGAAGAACACCTAGGCTTCTGCTCATTTTTTCGTATTTGCCCTGTTCCTCCCGGGCCGCCTGCTCCTCCTGTGCCAGTTGCCGGAGCGCAAGGGCGATATGATTCGCCTGATCCTGCCGGTCGCTGACCCCCAGTGTGAAGCTGAGCTGGCGGAGACTCTCGCGTTCCGGGGCCTTCATCGCGGTCGCCTGCCAGTGGGTGCGAACCGCCCGCTCCACGGCTTCGCGAGCAGTCCGGTTATGCGGCTCGCCCATATCGTCCGCAATGTCCAGAAACAGACTCCGCAGCGGCTCCAGGGACTGGGCGGCAATCCGTCCCATCGCCTCGGGCAGCGGCGTATAGCCGTACGTGATTTCGCTCTCCAGCCGCTGCAGCGCTGCAATCAGTCCCCGGATGCTGCGGGGCCGCTCCGCATAGCGTCTGGCTGCGGTGAAGCCCCCGAGCGTCGCCGATACAAGAATCAGAATGGCGCCAATCAGCTTGATCATGACTCCCGCACCCCTGACCGGATTCCCGGAACCGCCAGAAGCGGACGCTTCCTGCCGTCCAGCACCCGGCAGCTCAGTTCCCCGCCCGAACGGTTCAGGATGACATACCGTTCGAACAGCCCCATCTCGATCAGCCGCCCAAGTCCGGGCCGCATGCCAAGCTCCGATGCCTCACGGCCATGTGCAGCCGCCAGGACGGTGATCCCGGCATGCAGAGCCTCCATGACTGCCTCGGCATCCTCCGGGCGACCGATTTCGTCGGCGATCAGCACATCCGGCGATAGAGACCGGATCATCATCATCATGCCCTCGGCCTTGGGACAGCCGTCCAGGACGTCCGTCCTTGGACCGATATCGAAGGCG
This sequence comes from Paenibacillus sinensis, assembly GCF_019904155.1. Taxonomy (GTDB): domain Bacteria; phylum Bacillota; class Bacilli; order Paenibacillales; family Paenibacillaceae; genus Paenibacillus_AQ; species Paenibacillus_AQ sinensis. The sequence continues at coordinate 136,907 of NZ_JAHCMB010000117.1, read as the reverse complement.
GGAACGCCTCTTCGGCATCCTGCAATTTCGGAACGCTCGTCCACGATGCCGACCTTGAAGCCGGGCCGTCGTCCACCGCTGCATGGGACCCCGTACGAGATTTGCCGGGCAAGATCCCTGAGCAGCGTCGTCTTGCCATGCTGAGGCGGAGAGATGATCAGTGTATGCAGCACCCGCCGGCTGCCCGAGTCCAGCAGATGGGGGAGCACCGGGTCGGCGACACCGGGCAGTTCCCGGGCAATCCGGATGTTGAAGCCGGCGATGTCGCGAAGATGGCCTACGCTGCCGCCGCTAAGCACCGCCCGGCCGGCCAGTCCAATCCGGTGTCCGCCCGGAATGGTGATGAATCCCTTGCGAAGCTCTTCTTCCATCGTATAGAGTGAATGATTGCTGATCAGGTCAAGCATCCGGTGGCTGTCCTCCCGGTCGGGCCTGTAAGCGTCCGCTGTATCCGAAGTCAGGCCACCGGCGGCATTCACAAAGGCATAGCGGCCTTCATAGTTGATTTCTAGCGGCCGGCCTTCCCTCAGGCGGATTTCCTCCACCTTGTCCAGCAATTGGATCGGAAGACGGGAAAGCGCGGCTCTCACTTTTTCGGGAAATAATTGAAGCCATTCGTTAGCCATAGACCGTCCCCCCAAATCATGCTTCTGTCGGATGGTTTGCTACATATTTATGCTTGTACGCCGTTCTATATGCCTACCAATCTATCATTTCTTCAAAATGCCGAATAAGAGGCATGCCACGCCGATAAAGACCCATGCCAGCTTCCCCGGCGATAATTCTCTGGCCATGCCCGACAAGCCGATTGTTGTCGTCAGGATCAGCACCGTCGGTCCGACAAGAGCCAGCGCCGAATTCACGGCGAGCGCCCTGTCCACCCGACCAAGTCTTAACATGATCAGCGCAGCGATAATTTCCAAGCTTCCGGACAGCGTCCGCAATCCGGCCATCCAGCTCACATACTTGTCCATCCCGCTTCACTCCTTTCCCTTCAGATTCCGGCAGTTCCGGCCTCACGCTATCTGTTCATGGATATGCGGCTTGATCACAATTTAGACAGGCCGGTTTTCGAAAAATGGGACAACGGGCATAAAAGCGCGAAAGGTAAACCAACCTATTTCAATGAAGGCGGATATTTTTCACAAAAATAATGATAGAAAAAAATATTCAGTGTGATAAAATATTTTTTGGATATCGACTCTATCATCCACAAACAGAAAGGATTGCTTTTATGCCTACACGCACTTCGACCTTGTCAACCACCGCCGTAAATCTGACACGTACGGCCCGTGACGCCGCAGTAACCGTATTTTCCGCCCTGCTGGTCGCAGCCGGACTCAAGCTGTTTCTGATTCCCCACCAGCTGCTCAGCGGAGGAGTTGCCGGGGCGGCTTCCGTCATCGGGTATTTGACGAACCCCAAGTACATTTCCGCGATCTATTTCGCGATCAACCTGCCGATGCTGATCTGGGGCTTCATCGCTGTCGGCAAAAAATACATCGGACTCAGCATGCTCTGCGTCGCCTCCACCACCTGGTTTCTGAACATCATCCCCCAGGTTCAAGTAACCAAGGACCCGATCCTGGCCAGCATATTCGGCGGGGTGATCATCGCGGCAGGCGTTGGCTTCTCGCTTCGCGCCGGAGGGTCATCCGGAGGCTTCGACATTCTGGGCTCCATCATTACCCGCAAGCGAGACGTGCCAATGGGTACGGTGCTGTTCGTGCTGGACGGAGTCGTCATTCTGACGCTCGGCTTCATGAAGAGCTGGGATTCCGCGCTGTACGCCATGCTGTGTGTCTTCGTCAAGAGCAGGGTCGTCAATCTGATTCATATCCGGCATGTCAAGCTGACCTGCTTCATCGTTACCAAGCACAAGAACGAGATGCTCGGACGGCTCAACCAGCTGCCCCACGGCGTTACGGTCGTCAACACGGAAGGCGGCTTCAGCCATGAGGGCAACACGATGCTGATGACCGTGACAACCCGTTACGAACTGGCTGAGCTGCGCAAAGCAGTGATGTCGGTGGACCCATCCGCTTTCGTAAACGTGCTGGAGACGGTCGAGATTCTCGGCAGATTCAAGCGTCTGGCCTGATATTATTGCTGCGGCTGTGCGCGAAAGCAGCAGTCGGTCAGACCAGACCAAGGAGACCCTTGACACTTATGCCGGGTAACGGTTCAACCGGAGGAAGATAGAATGATTTTTGGGGCGGTGAAGCGAGAGAAGTGATGGGATCACAAGAGCAGCAGTTCTCATCCGGACACTGATGCGAATTGCACAAAAAAAGACCGGTTTCGCAGGCATCCATCCCCCGGAACCGGTCTTCCCCATATCATGACAATCGCTGATCATGCATCGTTCTTGTCATATGCAAAAGGCTCACAGCGTCCCAGGACGCCGTGAGCCTTATTATCATCATTAGAATTCGGGGCTTGATTAACTGCTTAACGGCGATCCTGGGGACCGCCTACAAAGACCTGATCCTCGGTATCCAGCTCATAAGCCGTATGCAGCGCCCGGATAACCTCTTGCAGGCGACCGGCTTCCACTACGCAGGAGACCTTGATTTCGGAGGTGCTGACCATCTTGATGCTGATACCAAGGCCCGAAATCACTTCGAACATCTGCGCCGCTACGCCGGGATGGCTGACCATGCCCGCGCCGACGATGGAAATCTTGACGAGATTGTCTTCCGAAGTAACATCCCGGTAAGGAAGCTCTTCACGAATTGCCCGGATCACTTCCTTCGCTCGTTCCATCTCATCCAGGGAGACGGTGAAGGAGAAGTCGGCCTCTCCGTTCTGAACCCCGCTCTGTACGATAATATCCACGTTGATGCCTTCCGAGGCAAGCCTGCCGAATACCTGGGCCAGTACCCCGGGTACATCCGCAACTCCGGAAATGCTGATCCGGGCTACATTTTTATCATAAGCGATCCCGCTGACCGCCACTCCCTGCTCCATGCTTGCTTCCTCCTTCACAACAGTGCCTTCATTATAATTGAAGCTCGACCGCACAACCAGCTTCACCTGGTACCGCTTCGCATACTCCACCGCACGGGGATGGAGAACAGCGGCGCCGAGATTGGCGAGCTCCAGCATTTCATCATATGAGATATCATTCAGCTTGCGGGCATTCTTCACGATCCGCGGATCGGTGGAATAGACGCCGTCAACGTCGGTGTAGATTTCACACACATCCGCCTTGATGGCAGCCGCCAGCGCAACAGCCGTCGTATCGGAGCCGCCGCGTCCAAGCGTCGTAATTTCACCGTCAATGGTCATACCCTGGAAACCGGCGACGATGACGATTTTGTTCTTCTCCAGCGCTTCCAGCACACGCCGCGGCACAATCTCATTAATCCGGGCGCGTCCATGTGTAGGGTCCGTCCGGAAGCCCGCCTGCCAGCCTGTATACGAAACGGCTTCCCGTCCGATGCCGCTCAGTGCGATAGACAGCAGCGCAATGGAGATTTGCTCCCCGTTGGCCATCAGCATATCCATCTCACGGGCAGGAGGCGCGCTGCTCAGCAGCTTCGCTTGATCGATCAAATCATCGGTGGTATCTCCCATGGCGGACACAACCACAACACATTTGTGGCCTTCATCCTGCTTATCCGCAATGCGTTTGGCAACCCGCTTCATTCTCTCGGTATCGCCAACGGAGCTTCCTCCGAATTTCATAACATAAAGTGACAAAACTACATTCACTCCCAACTTCAGTTCTATGTAAAAACTCGGTTTCCCGCTTTAAACCAGTATAATACGAAAGTGACCCGTTGCGTGAATTATTTTGCAAAAAAATGAGGATCTTGTTCGCGCCTCATTCGTATTCTCCCAACCTATTCTCTATAATCTGTATGTTTGGCAGCTGCATATCTTACGATATTGTGCCAATCATCATGTAATATACTTCATTCACCAGATATCATCATATAATGTATATTTAATTATAACCATTTATATTCAAATCTAAGACTTCGGCTTCTTGCCGGAAGGGGGACCTATGCGAATTATAGTCAGCATTGACGACACGGACGATATCACGACAAAAGGCAGCAAAGGGACCGGCGATTTGGCACAGCATCTCGCCCGGACAGTCAAGGAGATGGGCTGGGGGACCTCCTCCCGCATCACCAGGCATCAGCTTCTTCTTCACGAAGATATCCCTTATACCTCCCATAACAGCTCCATGTGCTTCGAGGCCGAGATCGAGCCCCGGTATTTGCAGGATTTGATCCGATTCAGCTCCCTCTATCTCGCAAGCGAGAGCGAACCCAAAGCCGATCCCGGCCTCTGCATCGCCGTGGTCGAGCAGCTGGCGGACGTTAAGCCGCTGATCGATTTCGGATACCGCGCCAAACGGGAGGTGCTGACCAAAGACGATGCCTATCGTCTTGCCGCAGGGCTGGGCATCCATCTTACAGAGCACGGCGGCACCGGACAAGGCGTGATCGGCGCTCTGGCGGGAGCGGGACTGCGGCTGGGCGGCAACGACGGGGCATTCAAGAGCAGACATAAGGTCGGCCAGCCCGGTGAGGTGCTGACTGCGGCGCGTCTGCGGGATCTGGCGAAGGTCGATGCCGTTCAGGACCCGGATGGCCGACTGCTTGAAGATCATGAGCCCGTTATGCTCGGGCAGATGGTCAAATCGATTTTATCAGGGGGCAGAGCGGTCATACCCGTCCAAAGAGATGAGGGCAAGGATGGTTCATCAGTATGGAAGACCTGCTCCCGCGAGCATATACATCTTGGCCAGAGGGCAGCACGATGAGCGGGCCGGACGGGCTGCGGCAGGATTTGATGCAGGATGATCAGCTACAAGAGAATCTTATGCGGGAGAACCCGGCTGGGACAGCCGCACTCTGCTCCTCCTTCCATCCGGATTTGGAAGAGGAATGGGCGGACGACGAGGAAGTCTCATGCCTGAACTGTTTTTTCCGCCGTTGGACAAGCCGTTCCTTCGATTGCATGGCTCCTGAGAGAGGTGGCCTCCAGAATGTATGATATCGCCATTATCGGAGCGGGCATCATAGGAACCGCCGTCGCAAGGGAACTGTCCAAATATGATCTTAGGATTCTCTTGCTGGAGAAGAACAATGAGATCGCGAATGAAGCGACCAAGGCCAACAGCGGCATCGTCTACAACGGACACACCGCCCGAGCGGAGAAGCTGAAGGGCAGGCTTACGCTAAGAGGCAGACAGCTATTCGAGCCGCTGTGCAGGGAACTGGGGGTAGCCTTCAAGCCTACAGATATGCTGATCGTCGGCTTTGATGATGAGGACGATGAGGCCATTCGCGAGCTGCATGCCAGGGCAGTGAAGAATGGTATCAAGGGAGCCCGGTTGATCGATAGGGACGAAATTCTTCAGCGGGAACCGAACGTGAATGGCAAAGTGCGTACCGCCTTGTTAAATCCGGGATGCGGGCTCGTCGATCCGTGGGAGCTGTGTCTCGCGCTTGCGGAGAACGCAGCCATGAACGGCGTTCAGGTGATGACCAATACGGAAGTGACCGGTCTGACCTCTCAAGCTGACGGAATTATCGTATCGACCATAGATGGAAACTTCGCCTGCCGAGCCGTCATCAGCTGTGCCGGGGTGCATTCGGAATCGATCAACACGATGAGCGGGTCCAATCATTTTACAATCCTGCCAAAACGGGGCCAATATGCTGTGCTTGACCGAAACTCTGATTTCCAGGTCAGCCATATTGTCGCCCACTGCAAATCCGAAAAGGAAAAAAGCGTGTTTCTAATCCCCACTGTACACGGCAACGTCATGATCGGCCCGATTATGGAGCCGGCCGAGAATGCCTCGGCGCGGGAGACGACAGCCGCCCAGACAGCCAAGCTGCTCCATTCGGCACGCAAAATAGCGCCTCGGGTACCGGAGCGGATGATTATCCGTACGTTCGCCGGATTGAAGGCCAAGTGCAGCCTTGGCGATTTTCTGATCGAGGAATCACAGTCCATGCCCGGCCTTATTATGGCGGCCGGAATCAACAATCCCGGCTTAACCTGCTCACCCGCTATCGCCGTCCATATCGCCGGGATGGTGGGCGACCTCTTCGCCAGGGCAGGCCGGACGCTGGAGCCGAACGCGGCATTCATCCCCGGAAGGGGCGATATGCTTCCGTTCTCCTCCCTGTCTGACAGCGAGAAGAATGCCTTGATCCGCGAGCATCCCGGTTATGGACGGATCGTCTGCCGCTGCGAGGCGGTGAGCGAAGAAGAAATCCGCGATTCCATCCGCCGCGTCCCCGGTGCGCGCTCCACAGGCGGAATCAAGCGCAGAACACGTGCCGGAATGGGCAGGTGCCAAGGCGGTTTTTGCGAACCACGGGTCGTCCGCCTGCTAGCTGAAGAACTGGATGGCAACATGAACAAGATACTGATGGAGAATAAAGGCTCGGAAATACTGGCCGAACCGCCAGTCCATAGCGCATACGGGAGGATTTGGGATGAGACGGTTTGAACTGGCCGTTATCGGTGGAGGACCGGCGGGAATGGCCGCCGCCCTGGAAGCCCGGGAGCAAGGCGTTCGGGACATCATTGTGCTGGAGCGCGAACCGGAGCTGGGCGGCATTCTACAGCAGTGCATACACAGCGGCTTCGGGCTGAAGTATTTCAACGAGGAGCTCACGGGACCCGAGTACGCCGAGCGGTTCATGGATCGGCTTGGCGCCACGGATATTGTCGTCAAGACCGATACGACGGCGCTTGAAATCAGCCGTGACCGTAGGGTCAAAGCCGTCAACCCCGAAGACGGCTATTTCGAGATCGAGGCGGACGCCCTGATCCTGGCAACCGGCTGCCGGGAACGGACCCGGGAGGCCGTCGGCATCCCGGGCGACCGCCCTGCGGGCGTGTACACGGCCGGAAGCGCCCAGCGGTTCATCAACCAAGAGGGCTATATAATTGGAAGACGCGCATTGATTCTCGGCTCCGGAGATGTGGGTCTTATTATGGCCCGGCGGCTGACACTGGAAGGCTGCGAGGTGATCGCCGTGGCCGAAGCGCGACCCGCTGCATCCGGGCTCAAGCGAAATGTGCGGCAATGTCTGGACGACTTCGGCATTCCCCTGCTGCTCAGCCACACAGTCACCTCCATTCTCGGCAAGGACCGTCTGGAAGGCGTCGTTCTCTCGGAGGTGGATGAGAATCTGCAGCCGTTGCCCGGCAAGTCTGTGCATGTCGCCTGCGATACTCTGCTCCTGTCCGTCGGCCTGATCCCGGAAACCGAGCTGGCGGTGCTGGCCGGGATTCCCGTCCATGAAACACAGGGCGGCTTGCTCGTCAATGAGAATTTGCAATGTGGTGTCGAGGGCATATTCGCCTGCGGAAATGCCGTTCGCATCTACGATCTGGCCGATACAGTAAGTCTTCAGGGGCAGCTTGCGGGCCGTTCCGCCGCCGACTTTATCTTCAATCACCGTTCCACCGCCTCTGCTGCACAAGACCGGAATGAAAGGGGGCTGCACCATGAGTAATATAACGGTTCAGACCTGTATTATCTGTCCCAAAGAATGTTCTATCGAGGTCTCCTCGATCGAAACTCTCGTAACCTATGTGTCCGGATATAACTGCGACCGGGGCAGAGCATTCGCGATACAGGAGACACTGTCTCCCTCGCGCACCTTGACGACGACCGTTCCGGTTAAGAACGGCGGCTGCACACGTCTGCCGGTCCGTTCCAGCAAGCCCGTGCCCAAAGGACTTATTCGCGACTGGATGGCTCAGGTCAAGCAGTTGGCTCCGGAAGCCCCGGTAGTGGCGGGAGAGGTGCTGATCGCCAATATATTCGGCTCTGGCAGCGATGTCATCAGCTCCAAAAGCGTTGGACGCAAGCAATGAGCAACGAAGTGGATTGAACCGGCTCTATGGGGTATCCAAACCAACGGCCAAGAAATTACAAATGGCATAAGCCATAGTTAACCCTAATAGGCCTTTCATCACCGTGAAAAGCCTGTAACAAAGGGAGACGACAGCGGATTTACCGCAGTCGTCTCCCTTTGTTCATTTTGGCTTATCGAGCCATAAAGCTCTCCATCTGTTATAGATGCAATAGATGCATCAATTGGTTCAGCATCGTTACGGCTTCCGCCCGGGTGGCCTCCTGCTCGCCGCCGAAACGGCCGTCCGGCATCCCGTGGATCAGTCCGAGCGCGTACGCTTCGCCAACATTCTCCAACGCCCAGGCGCCGATTTTGCTCTTATCCGTGAAAGGCATCTGGCCCGTCACCGCGCCGCCCCCGGATTGCTTGTACGCCCGCATGGCCATAACGGCCATTTCCTGCCGGGTAATCCGGTCGCCGGGGCGGAATTTACCGCTGTCTCCCTGGATAATCCCCGCTGCCGCGGCCGCTTTGGCTTCACCTGCGAACCAGTCCCCCGCCTTCACGTCCTTGAAGCCGGAATCGCCCGCGCTGGTCTGAAGCTTGAGCAGCCGGGTCAGAAATACAGCAAATTCGGCCCGGGTCACCGGTCTTTGCGGGCTGAACCGATCCGCCGAGGTTCCGTTGACGATTTGGCGTCCCGCCATAACCTCGATCGCCTGCTTTGCCCAATGTCCGGTAAGATCCTTGAAGGATTTCCCCGTTTCGACTAGCAGATAAGCCGTATATTTATCGGTTCGGAATGTGATCCCGGTGTCGGTGACATCGCCTCCTGCGTATTCCCAGCGCCCTTCATCAGCGTCAAGCGCATAGGCGACAAGCTTCGCAGGATCAACCGTCCCTTCGGGAATCGGCAGCGAAATCGTAATCGGAGACTGAATATCATACAGCGACGCATCTCCGGACAGTGATTTCAGGGCAATCACCTGTCTGCTCTGTGTATCCTTCGGCTTCGAAGGCAGCGAGCTTTCCGACGGCTTCCATAACCCGATCGTCCAGGCATATTGATCCGGCACCGCGACGGACGGCACCAATACAGAACGAGAGCTGTCCTTCAACACAAACGGCTTCCCGGCGGATTTCAGCAAGGTCAGGGTCGCGGCAGGCACCCGTACCTCCTTCGCATTGTCGTTCGATTCGGAAAAGCCTGTCACATCGGCTTCCAGTTGTGCCATTGTAGCATCCCGAATCAGAGCCTCCGCTTTCGCCGCATCCACGCGGGGAACACCATCCGCTCCGGCGTTCAACAGACTGTTCGACTGCGTTCCCTGCGAGGAGGCTACCGTGCCTACTTCAACGGCTGCCTCTCCGGAGGCTGATACGGAAACGTGGATACTGGTCGATATCCCGCCCTCACCGGCGTCGTTTACGCCGGTCAACCGATAATACCGGCTGGAGCCCGGGATTATCCCGGTAACGGTATAAGCGTTGCCGCTGATCGGCGCACCGCTCTCTTTTTTAAATCCCCAGTATTGGTCACTGCTCGAATACAAATGGTATCCTGTCGTATATGCCAGCGAACTCCAACTTAGTTGAAGATTTCCGCTGTCCCATTTCGCGTCGATCGTTCCGTTCATCGGGGGAGGCACATCCTGCGCCGTCGTTCTGAACTTGACCGAATGGGCGGGAATGTCCTGGCCGTCCACTGTACGGATGTCCGGTATTTGCAGCGTGTACTCCTTGTCAAAACCCAAATCATACGCAACCGTTCCTCCGCTGCCCGAGAGCGGCAGGAAGAAGAACGTGCCGTCATCCGTGAACTGGGCGGCATAGCAGACGGCGCCAGTCAGCCGATCGGCATCCAGCGTGGAATCCAAGGGAAGAGCGGTCCCGTTCTCCTTCAAGACGATGCCTTTGGCAACGTCCTCCGGATGAGCCGCAGGCCGGTCCAGTATAAAGGACAATCCCGTCTCGACCGGTACGCCGGTTGCGCCATCCTGAAGCGAATGGACAATGACCGGATCGCCGGCTCCTGTATAGACCTTCGGACTGACGGGAACCGAGAAGGTAAACACCGTATCCTCGTTCGAACGGTAGGCCCCAAGACTGACCTTGTTGTTGGCGACAAGGGTTCCGCTCAGCACAACCGTATACTGTCTGCCTTTGGAAAAAGTCTCCCCGGCGGATAGCTCCAAAACATAGCTGGAACCGGCGGGCATACCGGCAATACTTTGGTTCTTATCGGCGGAAGATGACAGGGACGCAACCTTCAATCCTTCGCCTTCCGCCTTCGCGCCGCTATAAATGCGAAATTGGGCGGGATCAGCGTTGCTCTGCGGCAAGTTTTTATCAAACCAAAGCTGCAATTGCCGTTCATTCAAATAGCGATAGCCCAGAAATTGAAAATTCTTTCCTCCCTGGCTGTTGAGCGCATACAGTCTCTCCGGGAACAAGCCGATCAGAGCCGGAAGAAGCAGCACCGCGATTAGCAGCGCCACCCACGCTCTTGAAAGCATGCTCCGGCCAGTCGATGACATGATGAATCCCGCTTTTACCGCCCGTTTATTCATAGAATCCCACCTCATTTACGGACATTCGATCCTTGCACTGCTCCACTACCCCAGTTTGTCCATCAGCTTAAGCAGCATCGTTGCGGCTTCGGCGCGGGTCGCGGGCTCTTTGGGGGCAAACCGGCCATCCTGTCTTCCGGTGATAAGGCCCAATCCGTAGACGCTGCCGACCGAGTCGGCCGCCCATGCGGCAATGTCACTCTTGTCTTTGAAATCCGCCGCTTTCACTGTTCCTGTTACTTTGGCGGCGGTGCAGGCCCTGTTAATCATAACCGCCATCTCCTGGCGCGTAATGGTCCGGTTCGGCTCGAAGCGTCCTCCATTCCCTTGAATGAGTCCGGCACCAGCGGTCTTTTTCACTGCATCCGCATACCAGGCTCCACTCTTCACATCAGAGAACGCAGCCCCAGCTCCCGAAGAATCCAGCTTCAGTGCTCTGGCCAGCAGCGCGGCGAACTCCGCCCGCGTGATGTTGCTGTTCGGTGCAAATTTGGTCCCGCCGACTCCGGTTACGACCATACGGGCTGCCATGATATCGATATTATCTTTCGCCCAATGCCCTGCGGTGTCCGCAAACGTCCGATTCCATTTTCCTGACACATAGGAGCCAGATCGGTCGACTTTCAGCGTCAGACGGTTGCCTTCAGTTTTTCCGCCCGCATACTCCCAGGCGCTGCCCTGTTCATTCAGCTTGTATATTCCCAGGAGCTTCTCCAAAGTCGCAGGTATAGATATTGTTGTCGGTGTACCCGTCAGACGGACCGCGACGCCATTCGCTTCAATGATGAAGTGATACGCTTTTGCAGTATCAAGAAAATCCGGAACGGGCGAAATGGATGTGAGATCGGGATAAGCCGCAATAAAGGTCATATCAACAGTTTTATCCAGGCCAGTTTCCGGAATCCGCCAGTACACCGTTCCATCCTGCACAATCACCGGCTTGTGTGCCGCAATCAGCTTGACGGACAGCTCTTTGGGAATCTCAATGCCGATGCTTGCACTTTGTACAGTCCTAAGCGATGTCAGATTGACAGCCAACGCAGATCGGTCAGAGCCGTCGATCAATTTGAAGGCTTTGTCAGGGTCAAGCTTCAAGACGATAGCCTGATCCGCTCTCTTTACGGTTTCCCCCACCTCATCGGGAGTCACTGCGTTTTGTATCAGCTCTTCTTCGCCGGAGAGCACCTCCTTCTCGCCCTTTCCGCCGCCTGCGGGTGAATCTGCCGGTGTGCCGATTGCGAAATCCCAGGTGTAATCATGCCCGAGCGTATTCCCGTTGTTGGCGGTGATACCGGCCGATGCGACCACGGTATACGCCGTATCCTTCTCCAGATTGTTATAGGTCAGAGTCAGCCGCCGAAGCTTCTCGACTCCGGGCTCCCAGTCGGTCCCCTGTTTGAGATAGTTCTGCGAGGAATAAGAGATTGACTGGCTGCTGCCTTTTTTGTAAACCTTGATCTTGGCAAGGACATCGTTCAAATTAAAATCAATGCCATTCGTAAAATCGAACTGAAGCACGGTGTTTCCTGGCTCTTTACTTATCGCGCTCATCGTCACCGCAAACGCTTTGTCAGAATCGCCACCGAGCTGGCCGCTTGGACCATTGGAGCTGATGTTGCCCGCCGCGTCAACCGCCTGAACCGTCAATTGATGCGGACCGGTCGGAAGACCGGCGGCGTGGAAGCTGGTAACATTCCTCACGCTGTATGCGGGCGAGGAACTGTTGTCAATATAGATCCGGTAGCCGGTAACTCCTACATTGTCCGATGCGGCGGTCCAGTTGAGATCCGCCTCCATTTGGCCGGTTTTCGTGGCGTTAAACGAACTGCCCGCAGGAAATTCCGGCGGGGAGGTATCACTGATGGCGCCGCCACCGCCAGTACCGCCTGTACCGCCTGTGCCCCCGGTACCGCCTGTTCCGCCAGTACCGCCCGAGCCCCCGGTACCATCTGTTCCGCCTGTGCCGCCTGTGCCGCCTGTGCCGCCGGTTCCCTCCGAAGATCCGGGCACATTGCCGTCCTCCGACATCATAGTGGCGGATATTGCCGGCCCGTCCGTACTTTGATGGCCGTCACCGTCCAAAGCTTCAACCTTGAACAAATAAGTGCTTGAAGGTGTTAGTCCGGATACGGTGTACGTATCGCCGGTAACCGTCTCAGGCGTCAGCAGAACTCCGTCCCGGTATAGATTATAGCCGGTGACGGCCGTATCATCTGCCGCGCCGCTCCAACGCAGCGTCAATTCCGTCTTGCCGATATTCTCGGCCGCCAGACTTCCGCCGATCCAGTGCGGCAGCGCTGTCTGCGGTACTACCGCCGATACCGTCTGCGAAATCCCCCCTTCTCCCCCGGCATTAGCCGCCGCTACTCGGAAGTAGTAGGTTTGTCCGGGCGCCAGCCCTGTTACAGGACAGGAGGTGTCCGTCACCAGGGATGAATTCAGTTTGTGATAATCCCAGTACATGTTATTGCTGTAATAGACGTTATAGCCCGTTGCAAAAGAAATTGCGGACCACTGCAATACCAGTTGGCTGCTTTGCTCGCTCGCGGTTACCTGAGAGGTCATCGTTAACGGAACGTCGGCAGCAGTCGTGGTGAAATGAATGGTCTTCGCCGGAATTTGTTCTCCGTTCACCAGTTGAACGGCAGGAATATCCAGTGTATAGCTGGTGTTCAGAGACAGATCATAGCTGACAGCCCCCCCGCTTCCTGTAAGCGGAATGAAGAAATAAGTGCGGTCATCGTTCACTTGCGGAGCAAAGCTCTTTGCGCCGCTTTCCGCAGTCGCATCGATGGTTAAATCGTACGGGAGCGTCACTCCGTTCTCTTTTAACACCATACCGTTCTTGACATCATCATAATTAGTGGCGGGAACCGGAATGGAGAACCAGAGATTGCCTTCAACGGGAACGCCGGAGGCACCGTCGCTGATCCAGTAATCTGCCGTCCGTCCGCTCGCCTCTGTCGAATAAGTGCTGTCGGCGGCCGGAACGGTAAAAGAAAATTTAACATCGCTGTTATTCGTAAATGCTCCGATCGTAACTCCATTGTTGGCTCTCAGCGTTTTGCTGATCTTGACCGTATAGGTCTGCCCGGGTTCGAAGGTTTCCCCGGTGCGGGTGGTCAACAAATAGCTGGAGCCGTTGGGAAGCCCGGTTACGCTCATATTGTGATCTGTTGAAGCCGATACTGCCAGCGGAATCATCGGAGCGACGGTCTCGTCGGAGCCTTTATAGATTCTGAACTGCTCAGGTGAAATATTGGCGGCCGGGAGGCCTTTGTCAAACCATATCTGTAAATTGCGCGCATCTTTGTATCGGTAACCGGTAAAATGGAACGGTTTATTCCCTGTAGCGGAATCGTTGTTATAGGCGAAAGCGTTTGGAAACGGGACAACCGGCGCCATGGACAACAGCAGCGCAAATACCATCAATATTTTAAATAAGGGGTGTCTTTTCTTCATCTGCATCCTCCAATCTACCTTATCAAGGCCGGGCACAGCCGCGCCGCCGCAGTTATCATCACAGCCTTCACTCGTGAGACTTGTATGAGCTTGCGGCGGCCGGCTCGCGGCATGGTCTGTTACAATTCGAGCCGATCCATCAGTTTGAGCAGCATCGCCGCGCCTTCCGCGCGTGTTGCGGAATCGGCCGGTCCAAAGCTGCCGTCCGTTCTTCCTTGGATAATGCCCAGGCTATACACATCTTCTACCGCTGATTTGGCCCAAGGCTGCACGTCCGACAGGTCGGTGAAGGCCGCCGGGTTACTCACCGGTGTGGCTACTCCCGCGCGCTGCAGCGCCCGCATAATCATAACGGCCATTTCCTGGCGGGTGATGACATCATTTGGACGGAAGGAAGTTCCATCTCCCTTGATGATGCCGGCGGATGCTGCCTTGGCGACATCTTCGGCGTACCATGCATTCGTCGCAACATCCTTAAATGTGTTAAGACTTCCTGCTTCAAGCCCCAGCGTTCTCGATAAAAGTGCGGCGAATTCCGCACGGGTGATCGTCTGGTTCGGAGCGAATTGACCGCTGCCTACACCGTCAATAATGTTCCGCGCCGCCATGATTTCGATGGAGCGCCGCGCCCAGTGATTCGTAATGTCGGTGAATGTCCGCGTCGATTCGGCGACGAGGAAGACCCCGGTATTCCCTGTCTTCAGCACAAGCTTGCCGCCGGTTTGGCGCCCTCCGGCGTATGTCCAGCCGCTGCCGGACGAGTTCCGTGTGTAGACCGCCAGCTTGTCCGCATCCGGAGTTCCATCCGGGAGCGGGAAGCGCATCAGCGCATCAGCGCCGACAGTTGCGAGCTCGACACCGTCCGCCGAAGCACTCAGGCGGTAGGCCGACTTTCCGGCGGTGTCCGCCGCAGACGATAGCTGATTCACATCAAGGATTCCGACATTCAGCTTGAGGGCTTGTCCATTCGGCAAACCGCCCGCCGGAATAATCCATTCCAGACCGGAATCCTTAATCATTAACGGCTTGCCCGCTGCCTTAATCTTGGCGAAAGTTTCGGCTGTAATGGACACTGTCTTATTGCCGTTCTTGGCGGCCGTTCCATCCAGGTCGATGATAAGCTGAGCAGAAGCTGTATTCTTCAGGGCGCTTTTCAGCCATGCGTCATCGGCGGTAAACACGCCTTCCGTGCTGGTTTCGCTCGTCACCGAGGAAATCAAGCTTCCACCTCCGCCTCCACTGCTGCCAGTGCCTGTACCGCTGCCGTCTCCGTTGCCGGTGCTTGTTCCGCTGCCGTCTCCGTTGCCGGTGCCTGTTCCGCTGCCGTCTCCATTTCCGGTACCTGTACCGCTGCCGTCTCCATTGCCGGTGCCTGTACCGCTGCCGTCTCCGTTGCCGGTGCCTGTTCCGCTGCCGTCTCCGTTGCCGGTGCCTGTTCCGCTGCCGTCTCCATTTCCGGTACCTGTACCGCTGCCGTCTCCATTGCCGGTGCCTGTACCGCTGCCGTCTCCGTTGCCGGTGCCTGTTCCGCTGCCGTCTCCGTTGCCGGTGCCTGTTCCGCTGCCGTCTCCATTTCCGGTACCTGTACCGCTGCCGTCTCCATTTCCGGTGCCTGTACCGCCGCCTCCTTCATTGCTTGAATCACCAAGTGTGGTTACACTTACCGTCGGACCGTCACTGCTCTCAAGCCCTTCAGCATCCACCGCTTCCACCTTGAAGGTATAAGTCGTAGCCGGGCTCAGTCCACTCACGGTATAAGTAGCTTCTGTTACGGTAGTCGAAGCCAGCAATTCCCCGTTCCGGTATATCCGGTATTCTGCAACGCCGGAATCGTCAACCGCTCCACTCCATGTCAGCTTCGCTCCAGTTGTGTCGACATCGGATGCCGTCAGGCTCCCCTCGTTCCAGGTCGGGGCTATACTTGGCGTCCAGGAAGCATCTCCATAAAGCACAAACTGAGTGAAGTGCTTCGTCCAGACGACCAGATCACTTCCGACCGTAATAACTCCGTCGCCGCCAGCAGGCAGCGCGTCACCTTCACTTTGACTATCAGTACTCATTGGATGGTCGATCTTCGTAAATACACCGTCACGGAAATAGCCGACCTTAAGACCCTTTTGGCCCGGGAATACCACACGTACTGCCCGGTCTGCGGTCAGGGGCACTTCACGCGAACCGATTTCCACAACAGAATGAATTACTGCGTCATCAGCCGCATCCGAAGGCAACACGACCCCCGTATCGGCCGGATCGATTAAGATTGGCGCCAGGAACTGGCCGTTCCAGCCCGCCCCACCCGTGAGGCTGATGCCGTGAGGCAGCGTGACCAGAACCGGACTTCCCGGATTCAGATCCGCAACCGTGGTTCTTAAGTCAATTCCCGGCAGATTGCGTGCAACCGGCTCTTGACCGGAATGGTCAACCAGCGGAGACAGATCAAGCGCCGAATTCGCCGCCCCCGAAGGGATCGTAACCACTGTGCCGTCCGGAGTTTCGGAGCCGATTGCAATATAGGCAGCCTTTCCTCCCGGTATTGTTACTACCTTGTCTGTACTAATGGAAGTTGTTGTGAAATAGACCTCTTTGTCATAGCCCAACGTATGGCTGTTGTTGGAGGTAACCTCTTTGCCGACGAACAGCTTATATTTCGTGTTCAGCTTGAGCGGCTCTGCAGGGGTGACAAACAAATATCTTCGTTCATCAAAATTAGAGCTTGCTGTTACTTCAACAGGCACTTCAAACTGTTCACCCTCGCGAATCTCATACAGCTTGAAATATTGCTTATTAGTCTCAACCTTACCTGCAACGTTGTTGTAGAAGAACACTTTGATCGTAGGCATCAGCGGCACGTCCACCGCATCTTCCACCGACATCCCGAACGTGGACACCGGTGTGCTGAGCTCTGTTAAGGAATTGTACATTTGATAAGTCGAACTTAAGGTTTCACTGACGATAAACGGATTTGGCACGGAGCCGCCGCCCGATCCGTTGCCGGCGCCGCTGCCGAAAGGTGCTGTCTGTGCGAACATTTCAGTATCGTATTTTAGTAATGAAGACGTATTGCCTGCGGCATCTGTCGCACTGACAGAAAAGATGTAATGATCATTTCCGGACAGAGTAATTGCATAGTTGAACGTCTGTCCGTCAACAACAGCTTCATATGAAGCCGAAGGGTTGGTCAAGTTGTTGACATAAACGCGGTATTGTACAACACCCTCATCATCCGATGCCGTCGGCCACGTAACTAAAGTGCTGTTTAATGAGGTATAAATAATACTGGGACGGTCTGTGCCTGGCCATAAAGGTGGTGTCGTATCCGGTGCTTTCTGTGTACGGACTTTGACCTCTGGGCCATCAAGGCCCCAATTCGCTTCATCATCTATTGCTTCAACTTTGAAAGTATATTCCGTATCACTCTTCAGGTTATAAATGTCACTGTAATACACGGCATCTGTAACGCTGTAATCATAGACGGCACCGGTCACGTTCAGCCCGTCCTTCAGCAGCTTGTATCCAATTACCGTACCATTGTCCTCGGCCGCTGGCCAGGTCAGTCGCAGATGATCGTAGCTATCCGTGTAAGCGGCCGATAAGGCACTGCCTGCAGGCCAGACCGGAGCGAATGAATCTGGAATGGCAATCGGATCTGAATATACGGGGGTAGTTGTCCAGTTCCCCGCCTTATCCACTGCCTCCACCTGGAAAGCATAGGTATCGCCTGGTATCATTCCGCTTACCTGATACGTATTAATCGAACCAGACACACTGCCGAGCAGTCTGTAGACGTCTTCACCCAATGTGACGTTTCGGGAATAGATCAGATACTCATCAATCCCTGAGTTGTCCGACGCTTCGGGCCAATGGAGGGTCAGGCCTGCGGGAGCAATATCGGTAGCCGTTACCTCACCCGTATTCCATTCGGGCGGTTCCGCATCTGCGCCCGCTGCGAACAGTGTGTCAGAATCAAGCTTGACGATAAGGCCCTCGTAGCTGGCTCCGGAGTTCATTGAAGTCTGGTAGCCTCGTGAGGGTACGCTAAAAGGCGGTAAATCAGTAATTGAACTGGAAACATATAAGGTTCCATTATCGCCTGCTACAAGTGTAGTCGGGAACAGAACATTCGCCGCACCGAAATATGTGGTACGGGTGTTATTCAAGTTATGATCGAACTTGGCGATAAACCCATTCTCACCATTAGAATACGATGGCTGATAACTCATTTGCCCGTCGACAGGCAAGTCAGAAGAAGTGGTATACCCGGAAACGTACAGGTTATGCGATGAATCGATCGTCATTTTATGTGGAGCTTCATATGAGTTCCCATTAAATACAGTCATTGCGGACTTAGTCTTCAAATCTGCCGATAGCTTGATGATAAATATGCTATCAGCATCGGATGGAATGGCTACTCCGGTTGTAAAGTCACCTGCCGCATAGGTCTGCCCCGAGCCAACAGCGTATACGTAATCCTCTCCATCTCCATCTGTTACGTATTGAACGTCAACGATGGATTCCACCGATCTCTTTTGCGCTGTTGTCGTACCATTGACCCCTACAAAAGTTCCCGCAGTAACTTCGGTAAGACTGTTATTCAGAATGGCAATATATCCATCAGCACCAGTTCCCGCAACTGTACTATCGTAAGCCCCGTCAGAAAGCGTAAAACCTCCGTTATTAGCAGAGCTAAACCCGCTAGTCGCACTTCCGGCGGCGACAATCCGTCCGTCTGGTGTGACATCCAGGCTATTAAGTTCAAAAGCGGTGCCAGATTTTGCGTTTCCTCCGAGATAGGTGGCTTCGCTTTTGTTCAGACTGCCATCCAGTTTGAAGATGATTCCGGCTTTAGAACTGGGAATCTGAGATTGAACAGTTCCAGGGGTCGCCAAACCGGCATTCGACGTTGTTCCAGCTATGAATACTTCGGGTTCTCCTCCATTATCGGCCACAGCTAAGTCCGAATAAGTGACGTTCTCCGATTGATCGATAATTCCGGAGTCCTTGAGTTCATTTAATGCCCCGTTGAATCGGGCCACATAAATCTTTGTTTTTCCGCTTTCGGGCGGCTCCCCTGCATTATGCGGAATATCGGTTGATGCAGTGGTGCCTGCGATATATACATCACCGTTAAGCAATTTAATATTTCTGCCGGTATCGCTCCCTGATCCTCCCAAGAACGTGGAGGCAATCAAATGTGTTAAACTGCTGTTGAACTTTGCCACAATGATGTCTTTCTCTCCGGCGAGCAAAGGCTGAAATCCAAGCTTCGACGGAAAGTTAGTAGAAGTTGAATAACCGGTCACATATACTGCTCCAACCGAATCTACAGCTATATCGTACAGTATTTCTTCGTTTGAGCCCCCAAGAAACGTGGCTGCAAGCAGCGGGTCGATGATTAGCGGATATGTCTTATCGTAAGACCCGACCGTGAATCCGTAACGATCGCCATCAACCCGATATTTCACCGGCACATCCACTCGTTGACCATCGATCTCCTGATAAGCAACAGGAGCGGTCAGTTTGACTTCTCCGAGCCCGGTATGAATGAGCAACTGCCTCTCAGGATTTACAGAAATCCCGTCAGCCCCCTGGAGCTGTACAGCAATTAGTGAAGGATCACCTCCAGGTGCAACAGTAAACACCTTCTCCACATTGCTTCCATATGCTCTCAAGGTCACTTCGATCTGATCGAACACCTCTCCGAGACTTACCGTATTAAAGCCTTGAATGTTCTTGAACCAGTCGTTTGGGCCGCTCCCCATAAATGCGTTCATTTGGGTTGAGGAAGGACTCAGCCCTTTGATCTGCAGCGGTCGCCCTCCGGCAAACGTTTCGCTTAGAGCCCATCCCCCTTTGTCTTCCTGAGTGGATGTCAGGTTATAGGTCAGGCCGTTATCTGAGATAAAAACTCTCCCGGCAAACGTATCGGTGTAGTACTCAACTTGCCCGTTGCTGATCTGCCCCACATTTTTGATAAAAGGAATGGGTAATTTATCCAATGCTTCCTGCTGTTCCGAAGATAAATTGACGTTATTCCCCTGTACTGTGCTCCCCGCTTCCTCAGCCGAGACGTAAGCAGACATCTGGAACGGGCCAAATGCCGTATTCAGCAACAGAAAAAAGAGCAGGCCCACTGCCAGCACACTTCGTTTTTTCATGTTCATCACTCCTATTCATGATTATTCTTTGTATCGATATGTAAAAGACCGCAGCCCATGATAGAAGGGACGGCCATGTCTTCATAGTTAATGAGTCTCTTGAAACAGTGTAATGTCAGTCACACTGTTTCAAGAGACAATAAAAAGTCAGTCTGTTGTTATGCTCGTGTAACCCACATTAAGGAATCACTACCGCGCTGGCCGTCGGCAGCGAAAATCCGGATTCAAGCCCGAAAGAAGCTGCGTCAATCGGAACGACACGGAAATAATAACTTCCAGATACTAATGTTGGTGTCGTAAAGGATGTGCCTGTTACAATGCTTACGTTCAATTTCGTCCAGTTCGAGTTAAAACCAAACGGTGTACTGCTGTAATACACGTTATAGCCGTATGGCGCAGGGGTAATGCTCGTGTTGGAGTTGCCTGACCAACTGACCGTGACATTGCTGCCGGATACGGAAGTTGTTGGTACAGCGTCGGTCCACGCAGACAAGTCACTGTCGACGGTATCGAACGATGTGGAGCCTCCACTGTAGGAATTGCTGCTCACATCCGTAAAGCTTGGCATAGTCAGGGTGTAGGAGTTGGAACCGGAGCTGTCCAGATTGTACGCGATATTGGCGTTTCCTTTACCGGTAAGCGGGAAGAACAACGTATTGTGTTCATCATTGGCATGCGGCGTATATGCTTCCGCACCGGTAACTGCTGTGCCGTCAATGGTGCTGTCCTGGGTTACTGTCGTGGCGCCATTAACAAAGTTCGTGCTTAAGCTGCTCAATACTGTACTCGTATTCGAGATAGGCCGGTCAACCACCGCAACAATATTGGACTCATAAGCGGCTTCAATCGATCCATCCGTCAAGAAAGTAACGGCCGGTGTTCCGGTATAGGCACCTGCGTTGGTCGGTGTCTTCATCAGGAATGTGATGTCATTATGCTGATAATAATTTCCAAGCGTAATTCCGTTGTTCGCCGCGATGGTCGAGCTCAACGTAATGTCATACAGCTTGTCGTAATCCAGGTTGGAGGCCAGGGTCAGCGTGACCGTTGAACCGACATCCAATTGGCTGTCGCTGCAGCCGCTGTATCCGGTGCCTGTGGACAAAGCTCTGCTGCTGACGGCAACCGTTGTTGCACTGCTGTGCTCCTTGACTTTGAACTGGCTGACATCGAGCTGTGCGGAGCTCAGCGTCTTGTCAAAGTACAAATACAGCTTGTTGCGATCCGTATTCGTGAATTTGTAGCCGTTGAAATTGAGCGCCTTGTTTCCACTGCCGCTGCCGCCGCCTGCGCCGCCCGAACCATTGAAGTTCAATGCCGACGCAGAACCCGCGCCTACAAGCGAAATAAGTAAAGATAGAGTAACCAATGCCGATTTTTTGATTTTTCCAGTAAACATGTTCTTCCTCCCCAAGTTTATATTTACTTGAACTGCGACTTCTCCGCCCGAATCAATCGGACAAGCATTGACTACCGCATCCCCTCCTGGAACCAGAATTGAAGTTATATCTATACCGCCATCCATCCGGTCAGGACGGACGGCGGAGGGTGTATCTTTACGCTAGCACGCTAGTACAATTCAATTCATTATTCCTTGGGTCGCTTTCCTCTCGCTTGTTTCCGGCGATAGGACACACGCTCCCAGATAAACCACCCTGCGAGCAGCACGGCGGCTGCGGCCATCATCAGCCGCCAATGCCAATCCACCGCGCCGCCGGTCTCCGACAGCGCCGGCGTATCTTCCGCCGCGCTGCCGCCCGCGGCGGCATCCCCACCGGCAGCTTGCTCGCCGGTGATCGCCGTGCCCGAATCCGCTCCGCCCGGATTCGGACTCCCGCCGGCCGGCTCCGCCGATGCGGCCGGCGCCGGTGCGGCCCCCGCCGGAGCTGCGCTCGGCGGGGTCGTTCCGTCGGCCGAAGCCACGGCCGACGGCGAAGCTTCCGCCGCGGACGGCGACGCGGCGGGCGTGCTCTCCGGCTGCGCGCTTGGCGCCGCGGCCGATGGGGTCGTCTGCGGCGCTTCGCCCGCCGCAGATGCCGCAGCGTGCGAAGCCGCTGCGGAGGCCGCGGCCGATGGCTTCACGGCCGGCTTGGCCGATGGCGCGGCAGCGGCGACTGCCGTTCCCGCGCTTGGCTTGGCAGCCGGCTTGGCGCTCGCCGCAGCGGCCGGAGTGGCTGCCGTCTCCTGAGCCGGAGCCGCCTGCGCCTTCACCGTAGTGAACAGCAGCGTGATCCCCCTACCGGAGGTTGTACCCCCAAGCGTGGAAATCCCGTTTTTCGCGAGCAACTCGGGCTTAACCTTCAGGCTATAGCCGACGCCGGGCTTCAAATCTTCAAGCGGCTCAACGAATACAATCTGCCGCTGTGAGAAATCGATGCTGTCGTCCACCTTGGTCACCTCGGCGGGAACCGGGTTCTTGCCGCTGTCCAGAAGCAGAAAACACTCACGGTTGATTCCCCACACCGCACTGTTTACGACATTTTTGTCAAAAGCTATCCTGATCTTCGGCCGCAGCGGAACATCCGCAGCATCGATGATGCTTGTGCCTCCATTCACGAGGGTAGCCGAAACGAAGTTCAGCGGCTTCGCTCCCGGCGTTCCTTCCGACGGCCCGGTGCCGTCACCATTGTCCGCGAATACAGGCGCTGCGGAAGGCCACACCAGCAAGAGCAGCAGCGCGAGACAGACGGTAATCCTCTTGGCAGCGTGTTGAATCAAGGATATTCCCCCTTTTTTATCTATAGATGATCCGTTTTACCAGTTTCGCAGCACCGATAGAAGCAGAAGCAAGGCGACGGCCGATTGAACGACCCGATCCGCTCTTGCATAGCGCAATCCGCGCAGCCGTGTCTCATGAGCTCCGCCCCAGTAGCAGCGGCTCTCCATCGCGACTGCCAGTTCACCTGCACGCTGAAGCGATGAAGCAAGAAGAGGTACCAGAACAGCCGACATGCTGCGGATGCGGACGATCACGGACTTGGATTCCAGAGGAGCCCCTCTGGAACGCTGGGCCATGACGATCTGCTCTGCCTCTTCGCCCACTACCGGTATGAACCGGAGGGCGATGCTGATCAGCATGGCGAATTTGGGGACAGGCACCCCAAGACGGCTCAGCGGGTTTAGGAGCTTCTCGAATCCGGAGGCCAGCTTGATCGGCGATGTCGTCGCCGTCAGCAGACTTGCGCTGAACAGCAGAATCACAAGGCGGAAGGAAGTCAGCATTCCTCGAATAAGACCTTCTTCCGTAACCGTCAGACCGAATGCCGAGAACAGCGGGCGCCCGTCCGTCAGCACAGCCTGCAATACGATCGACAGGAGCAGCATAATCCACAAGCCCCGAAGACCCCGGAGAATTTTCCCGAGCGGCACCTTCGCCAAGCGAAAGCCCAATGCCAGCAGAACCGCAGCCCCGGCGACCTCCGCCGCTTCGGGACGCAGCAGCACAATAAAGGTCAGCGCCAGACAGCCCAAAATTTTCGTCCGCGGGTCCAATCGATGAATCGGGGTGTCGTCATTGTTGAATCGTCCCAGCCTTGCTCCCCTCATATGCGCCCTCCCGTATCAGTGTCAATAGCTGCTCCAGCGCCTCTTCCCGCGATGCGACCTGCGGGTTTACCGGAAAACCGCGTTTGGCAAGTCTCCAGAGCACCTGCATGTATTCCGGCAAAATGCATTCATCCAATCCGTTGCTGCCGATTCCGGCCAGGGTCTCGCCGGGTTGACCGGCCGCGGCCAGCTTCCCGCCGCTTAGCAGAAATAATCGGTCGGCGAGCAGCCCCGCTTCCCGGATGCTATGGGATACCATAACGACCGTACAGCCCATTTCCTTCTGAAGCCGTTTAATCAGAGACAACAGCCCCGATCTGCCGGGTCCGTCAAGACCTGCCGTCGGCTCGTCCAGAATGAGGATTTCCGGACGCATGGCCAGGATTCCGGCAAAAGCGGCCCGCCGCCGCTGCCCGCCGCTGAGCGCAAGCGGGGAGAGAAAGCCGACCTTTTCTGCATCCAGCCCGGCTAGCGCCAGCGCTTCGGCTGCGCGTTCGGCCGCCTCCGACTCATGGATTCCCATATTCCTAAGTCCATAGGAGACGTCCCGGATAACGGTCTCCTCGAACAATTGACGTTCAGGGTATTGAAACAGCAGTCCGACCCGGCGCCACAGGCCGGAGCGGTGGCGGGCATCCGATGTCTTCCCGCCCAGAACCGTCACCTCGCCCTCATCCGGACACAGTAGACCATTCATATGCTGGACAAGCGTCGATTTACCCGATCCGTTCTCCCCCACAATTGCAACAAATTCGCCTTTG
Organism: Paenibacillus sinensis; assembly: GCF_019904155.1. GTDB lineage: Bacteria > Bacillota > Bacilli > Paenibacillales > Paenibacillaceae > Paenibacillus_AQ > Paenibacillus_AQ sinensis. The sequence goes on along the minus strand of NZ_JAHCMB010000117.1, from coordinate 112,569 downwards.
TCCACAGTTAGGGAAATGTCTTCCAGGGCTTTACCCCCGAGTTTACGGTCTCCGCCATACCTGAAGCTTACGTGACTCAGCTCAATGACCGGCATAGCCAATCCACCATTTCTTCCACAGTGGATGCAGAGGCTCCACCTCCGATTCCAGTTCTTGCTCTCAGTTCCCGCTGAAGGTAAACCAAATCCGGCATATCCATTCCCCACTTGCCCAATTGCGATCCCTCCTCCAGCAGACGAAACGGCTCCCCGTCACGCTCGACAGTGCCTTGATCCATAACGATCAGCCGGCCGGTCCGCAGCAGCTCTTCGGCATGATGGGAAATCATCAGGATGGTCATGCCAAGCTGGCGGTTGATTTCATGCAGGGTATCCATCAGCTCTCTCCGGCACCATGGGTCCAGCATGGAGGTTGGTTCATCGAGCACCAGATAGCTTGGCCGCATCGCAAGCGCCCCGGCGATCGCCACCCGCTGCTTCTGTCCGCCCGACAACCGGTTCGGATCTTTGTACCGATGCTGCTCCATCCCGGTAACCGATAAAGCCCAATCCACTCTTCTCCTGACTTCCTCGGCAGGCAGCCCCAGATTTTCAGGACCGAAAGCAACATCCTCTTCCACAATTGAACTGACGATCTGGTGATCCGGATGCTGAAACACCATGCCTACCCGGCGCCTGATCTCAATGAGTCTCGAAGGGTCCGAGACCTCGATTCCGTCGATCCTCACCCTTCCGCTTGTTGGCTGCAGCAAGCCGTTAAGCAGGCGGACCAGCGTGCTCTTGCCCGATCCGTTCCGCCCTGCCAACCCCACGAATTCTCCTGCGCCAATCGACAATGTGATGTCATGCAAGATCATGGCCTCTTTTCCGTCCGGCAGCCGAAAAGCTCTGGATACATGATCGAGTTCAATCATAGGGCTGCTCCCAGGCGGTAAGCCGGGGTTTCAACCGGTGAATCAGCATGGACGCAATCAGACCGCCTATGGCTCCGAATACGATATGGGTCAGGGAGGAGTAACCGAGGCCCAGTGCCAGAAAGCCCATCGGCAGATCAAGCAGCACACCGAGCAGCAGCGACACTAACAGCTTCGAGAGACTGGTCAACGCACCGCAGATGACACCGACGAACGGGTTGCCGAGACGATGGAAGAACAGCGGAGACATGATATCAAGCAGTAAGCCGGGAGCCAAATATTTAAAAAAGATAAAGATGCCCTCCTTGCCAAGCCCCAGGAGAACGGCAAGCACTCCGGACACGGCTCCCATAATGATCCCTCCGCCGAACTTCGGGATCAGGCCTTTGCCCAGAATCAGCAGGCCCATCCACCATACGCTGGTATGTCCCGGGAGCTGGAGCGGCAGCCTTGTCACATCATTGACCACCGACACCATCGTTCCAAACATGGTGAATCTCAGCACATCTGCCAGTCCTAGTCTGAACAGGAACCTGCCCGGAGCTTTGGCGAGCTTCTCCGACAGCTTGACGTTATCTTTGACTTCAGGCGTAATCTCCATTGCCATCCCCCTTACTGAACTTTGTTAATCTCACTCACGTCGCGGACAAGAATATGTTCCGGCTTCTCCGTATCGACAAGATCCGCTGTGCCATGCTCATTGAGGGCGAGTACGTAAGGCCCGTCCAAATCTTTCTTATCTCCGAGATATTTCTCCCCGTCTTTCAAGCCCTTGACCTCCACCTTCTCGTATCCGCTAAGTCCTGATGCTCCAATGACATACAGCAGCGTCGGTCCTTCGGCCGATCCGTCATTGGGGAACTGCTGAACCATCAGCGACTTCAGAACATCGATCCCCATAAGCGCCACCAGAGAACCCGAGCTTTCATCCTGAACCTTAATGATGGTCCCCGATTTCAAGCCTCTGTTGCGGTCCAGCGCCTCAAGACCATAAGCAGCAGGGATAATGAGGATGACAATCAGCAGGCCAAGGATTATTCGAAGTCTCAATCCCTTCACCCGAGAACCCCCTTTGGTTATGTTTGATTATTTTTAATTAATAATCACTTCTGAATCGCAAGATAATTGCCGAATTTAATCTGTATTTATTATATTTAGATATATTTAACCCCAACAAGATCATTTTCGCGTCATTTAAGAACAATCTATGAAAGTGTGTGAGAATATTTGACATTTTTCCTTTTGCATTCATGAAATGTTCTGAAAATGTTGTCGAAACTTCACATTTATCGCCTTTCATGTGATGTTTATTGACTTCGATATCACATGATTCTGACCAATCTTGCCAACTGCTAATCTGTTTGATCGAAGCCTACAGTAAAAAAACATCACAAAAAACCCCCGCGTCATGCGACGCGAGGGTTTTGGTGATTCGTTCTTATAGGCTGAAGCTTATGCGCGGGAGATATACTTGCCTTCGCGCGTATCGACCAACAGTACATCGTCTTCATTGATGAAGAGCGGAACCTGAACCGACAGACCGGTCTCCACCTTGGCCGCTTTGGTAGCGCCCTGAGCTGTGTTGCCTTTAACTCCAGGCTCGGTTTCAATAACTTTCAGCTCCACGCTTGTCGGCAGATTGATGCCGAGCAGTTCGCCCTGGTAGCTGACGATGTTAACCGTCATGTTCTCCTTCAGGAAGTTCAGCTCCCATTCCAGCTGGTCGGCTTCCAGACTGAACTGGTCATATGTCTGGTTGTCCATGAATACATGTTCGGAGCCGCTCGCATACAGGTATTGCACGGCGCGGTTCTCGATCACGGCGCGGCCGATCGTTTCGCCGGCGCGGAATGTGCGTTCAACGGTATTGCCGTTGCGCAGGTTCTTGAGCTTGGAGCGGACGAACGCCGCACCTTTACCCGGTTTAACGTGCTGGAAGTCCAGCACGGTGAAGATATCGCCGTCTACCTCGACGGTCAGGCCTGTCTTAAAATCATTAACAGAAATCACGAATTAACCCCTCCTGAATTCACTTGAATAGCGTGTTCTTATGAGAACATTAAACCCTTTCTCCCGCTCATAAAGCAAGAGTCCGTCCGAGAAGTTACAGAACGATGTACTCCTTGGACGAATGGGTCAGTCTCTCGACTCCGGTCTCAGTGACGATTACATCGTCTTCGATGCGGACGCCGCCGAGTCCAGGCACATAAATACCCGGTTCTACCGTAACGACCATGCCCGGTTTCAGCACATCATCACTGCGCATAGAGAGGCGCGGCCATTCATGCACTTCCATTCCGAGACCATGGCCCAGGCTGTGTCCGAAGGCGTCGCCGTAGCCCTTGGAGGCGATGATATCGCGCGCCAGGGCGTCGGCTTCCCGGCCGGTCATGCCCGGCTTGATATGCTCAAGCGCATAGAGCTGCGATTCCAGCACAATCTCGTAAATCTCCTTGAGCTTCGCTCCGGGATCGCCGACGGCGATGGTACGCGTGATGTCCGAGCAGTAGCCGTCCAGCAGCGCGCCGAAGTCGAAGGTTACGATATCGCCCTTCTGAATCACTTTCTCGCTGGCTACGCCGTGAGGCATGGCCGAGCGCTCGCCGGAAGCCACGATCGTATCGAATGATGAAGCCGTTGCCCCGTGGCTGCGCATGTAGAACTCCATTTCCAGATCGACATCCCGCTCGGTCATGCCGGGCTTGATCACTTTCAGGATATGGCGGAATGTATCATCCGCGAGATCGGCCGCGCGTCTCATGACGGCAAGCTCTTCCTCATCCTTGAACATGCGAAGCTTCTCTACCGCCTGCGATACCGGAACGAGCGTTGCCGGCTTCAGCGCTTCGGCGTAAGAGGCATAGGAGCCATAGGTAACATCATCCTGCTCGAAGCCGAGCCGGCAATTACCGTTCTTCGGCAGCAGTTCACGCACGGTATCCACAAAGGTGGGCGCATGCTGCACGACCTTAAGTCCTGTCGCCTGCTCGGAAGCCTGGGTCATGTAACGGAAATCGGTCAGCAGATAGGCTTCCTCTTCCGTAATGAGCACATATCCGGAGGAACCGGTGAACCCGCTTAAATAGCGGCGATTAATGCCGCTTGTAATCAATATCGCATCCAGTCCGTGATCCTGCACTACGTTCCGCAGTTTGGAGACCCGGTTGTTGCCCATAATCACATTCTCCTCTCGAAAATAGCCACATTATATTGTAGCATAGCAGGCCTGCGGCTGAGAAGTTTTTTGTGCGCAGCTCTGAATACGGATTTGAAGCCTCAGGTTATGCCGTTCCCAAGCTAGAGTCTCTCTTTCGCTCGTCGGTGAATTCAATGGCGGCCGTATATCCGATGAACAGACCCCATAGCAGAAAGACACAGAACTCCGTAATCACCGTATTCCAGGGTAGCTTGAACGGCGGCTGCAGCAGAAGCGGCCATGATAAGGTCAGGAACAGAATCGCCCACCACAGAACTCCGTATATCATGCCCATCCATGGGCCCTTAACTTTACGGAGCAGCAGGGTATACAGAATTGCACATAGAACGGAGAAGCCGATGAACAGCAGATAGCCTGCGAGCTGCCCGGCCGTTGTAAGCAGAAATTTATGTTTGAAAAAAGGTTCGCCGAGAAATCCCGGAACTACCTTTGTGAAACGAATGGCGTAGAAGAGCCAGTGCACCCCGCCCCAGATCAAACCGGCGAAAAATCCGGTCTCCATCGCAAAAAACAGCGGATTCGTCATCGGCTTCCGCTGTCCGCCCGATTTATCCATCGTATACTCCCCGTTTCTCTTTCATTTTAGGAGGCATCCGGAGAGATCCGGCTGCACATTCAAGAATAGTATGCACAAGCCGGGGCGTTCCAAGTAGAAAAGTAAACAAAAATTCGTTACAATAATAATGTATAGAGCAAACAATACTTTTTTTGCGGGAAGGTGAATTGGTTGTCCCAGGAAACTCCGAGCTACGGCGGTCAAGCCGTCATCGAAGGCGTGATGTTCGGCGGCAAGCATGTCAACGTGACGGCCGTTAGGCGGAAGAATCAGGAAATCACATTTTTGGAGGTGCCGAGAAGCGAGAAAAGCTGGGTTCTGAAGCTGCGCAAGATTCCGCTCCTTCGCGGCCTTGTCAGTATTATAGATGCCAGCGCCAAAGGCTCAAAGCATTTGAACTATTCCGCCGAGGCCTATGCCGAGGATGAAGGCGGGCCGGAGGAAGCGTCCAAGAAGGAGAAAGAGAAGAAAGATGAAGGCTGGAGTCTCGGCATGATGCTGGGGGTTGCGGTAATGGGGATTCTGTCGTTCATTATCGGCAAAGTCATCTTCACGCTAGTTCCGGTATTCGTGGAGTCATTTTTGTTCGGCAACGCATTCGACAACTACATTCTGCACAACCTGATTGAAGGAGCTATCAAGCTCGTGCTGCTGCTCGTCTATCTGTGGGCCATCTCCCAGACTCCGGTCATCAAAAGGCTGTTTCAGTATCATGGCGCGGAGCATAAGGTGATCAGCGCCTTCGAAGCAGGCGACGAGCTGACTGTCGAGAATGTGCAGAAGCACAGCCGGCTGCATTACCGCTGCGGAAGCAGCTTTATGATGCTGACGATTGTGCTCGGCGTAATTATTTATTCGCTGGCCCCATGGGACAATCTGGTGCAGCGCGTCGTCCAGCGCCTGATTCTTCTCCCGGTCGTTATCGGTGTCTCCTTCGAGGTGCTAAAGGGAACGAACGCTGTCCGCGATATTCCTGTGCTGCGCTATCTCGGGTATCCCGGGCTCTGGCTTCAGCTGCTCACTACCAAGGAACCAAAGGACGATCAGGTTGAAGTCTCCATCGCTTCCTTTAACCGGATGCGTGAGCTGGATGCAGCCATCGAAGCCGAGGGGTATCAGCAAGACAATGTAACCGGAGGTATATTGGACCCTGCGAAAGGATGAGTGGCCTATGAAACGGGATGCTGTGATATTTTGGAGCGCTATTACACTGGCGGCTATCGGACTCGTGTCCGGATTTCTCCAACGAGGACTGGCTTCGCTGCAAGGCTTTATTATTCCGGTCGTTATGATCTTGCTCCTGTTTCTGCTGTACAAATATCCGCCGGGCCGGCTGGGGGCGGGCAGAGGACGCCAGCACCGCAAGGTGAAGCCTTCCCAGAAGACAATGGCCAAGGTTGCCGGAATCCGGAAGAGCCAGCCGCCTACAGCGGCCAAACGCAAAACGTATCCCTTCCGGGTAATCGAAGGCAGCAAAGGCAAGAATGATGATGAACAGCTGCCCAAATACCATTAGTTATGGTCCGAATACAGACGTCCGGCACATTCCATTCGAGTGCGCCGGACGTTTTTGTGAGGTTTCTCAATTATGAGGGCCGGGGCGCCATTTCCGGAAGAACTCACGCCCGGCTTCATAGCCCGATTTGTACAGGGCGTCGCTCTGCTCTGCGGACAGTTCGAATTGGACGGTGCCGACGCCCAGCGTAGGAATTTTGACGGTGCGGACAACCTTCTCCTTCTCGATAAACCGTTCGTCATGCGCCGAGAGCATCGTCTCCACCAGCGCCTGCAGCATGCTGAACGGTCCCGTTATCCGGTTCGGATGCGGCTCCGCCCGGCCGACCATCTGATAGCCGACCACCGGAAGCTGCGAAGCGCCCCCCTTATTGTCTTCATCGAACAGCCACATGGGAAAATTGCTGAGCAGTCCGCCATCGACCATATAGACGAACTGTTCTGCGAAGGTTTTTCCTTGAGAAGCCCTTGCGCTCAATCTGATCATCACCGGGTCAAAAAAATAGGGAATGCTGCAGCTTATGCGCACAGCTCTCGCCACCTCGAAAGAGCCCGGATCTATGCCGTATGACGCCAAATCGTCAGGCAGCACAACCAGTCTGCCATTCGTTATATCCGATGCGATGATGGACAGTTTGCCGTGAGGAAGATCCCGGAAGCAGACAACGCCCTTCCTCTTCAGAATGCCGCGCATCCAGGATTCGAGCGCTTCCCCGGAATACAGTCCTTTTTTCAGAAGCACCCTTATTGGCGGTCCTATAATCCGGGTGTTGAAGACCCATGAACGCTTCATGAAAGACCGGAACGAAGTTTCCCGGATCACCCGGTTCATGCCTTCACCGTCATAGCCCGCGGCGAGCAGGGAAGCGATGATGGAACCTGAAGAAGTGCCCGCCACCCGGCTGAAGGTTACCCCTGCCTCTTCCGAAGCCTTTACCGCTCCTGCCAGTGAAACGCCCTTAACCCCGCCGCCTTCGAACACTGCATGGATTTTCATGCAAGACAAACCCCCGTTCCCATAGACTCTACTGCTTATCTATGAGCACGGGGGTATTTTGATGCGTTCAATATCCGGTTCAGGATTTAAAATAAAAAGTCAGCAGGCTCGTCAAGTCGCCAGGATTGCGGACGGTGATATCATTGGCGCGGAACATGATGCTCCCCTGGATTTCGCTGTAGGTTTCGTTGTACTTCAGTTGGTTGATGATCTGCTGTCCGCTCTGCCATTCGGCGCTTTGAGCCGCATCTCCCACCTTGTACGCCGCCTGTCCGATGTACAGCTTAACCCCGGTGTCCTTCACTTCGTTCACCCACCAATCGACAAGTTTGTCATATCTGGCTGTGTTGAAGGAGAGACTCCAGTAAATCTGCGGCGCCACATAGTCGATCCAGCCCTGCCGGACCCAGGTCCGCACATCGGCGTACATATCGTCATAGGCGCTTACGCCCGCTTTGGTGTCGGAACCCGTGCTGTCCTTGCTGCTGTTGCGCCACACTCCGAATGGGCTGATCCCATAGGAAACATCCGGCTTCACCGCGTGAATCTGGGCGCCAAGCTGCTGTACGAAATCGTTGATGTTGTCGCGCCGCCAATCGGCTATTGAGGCTATGCCCTTGGCGTTATAGGCTTTGAACGTGCTGTCATCCGGAAAGGAGGACGACGGGTAGAAATAATCATCCAGATGGACGCCGTCAATATTGTAGCCCTTCACCACTTCAAGCACCGTGTCGATGATACTCTGCCGGGCTTCGGGTATTCCGGGATTGATATAGTATTTATTGTCCACTTTCATGACCCAATCCGGATGCGCCTTGACGATATGGTTTGAAGACAGCTGAGCTGTGTTCGCGTCAGTAGTCGCGCGGAACGGGTTGAACCAGGCGTGAAACTGCATGCCGCGCTTATGCGTCTCCTCAATCATAAAGGCAAGCGGATCATAGCCGGGGTCCTTGCCCTGTGTGCCCGTCAGCACCTTGGACCAGGGTACGAGGGCTGAGGGGTACAGACTGTCACCCGACGGACGTACCTGTACAAATACGGCATTGAAGCCGACAGCCTGCAGCTTGTCAAGCAATGCGGTGTATTCCTGCTTCTGCTTGTCCGCCTTCCCCGCCGACGAGGACGAAGGCCAGTCCAGATTGAATACCGTGGAAATCCAAACCCCTTTCATCGCCTTTCCGGTGCCAGGAATAGTCGGCACCGTTGGCGATGGAACGCTGGGGACAGTCGGCACGCTTGGAGTTACCGGCGTCGTAACCGGAGGAACTTCGGCAAGCGTGTACAGGGATATCAGCTGCTCCGCCTTGTTCCAGACAACCTGGAGTCCAAGCTGCTCCGCAACAAAACGGATCGGAACCATCACGCGTCCCTGACGGATCAGAACCGAGCTGTCGAGAGCGACGGATGACCCGTTCACCTGCGCAGTGCTCTTTCCGCTGGTCAGCTTCAGCTCGTCTCCGCCCTTGGTGACCGTTACCGTCTTGGTGCTCTGGTTCCATTGAACGCCGGCTTGCAGCCCCTTGCTGATGACGCCCAGCGGCACCATCGTGACGTTCTTGGCATTCAGATAAGGCGGCACCTCGGATGCCAGCGTCGAGCCATCCAGCTCCAGCGTTATGGATGCGGTGGCCGCACGGACGGCGCCTGGCGGCATGAATGGCATCAGGAGTACGATTAGCAATAGTCCAATAATCCAGCTTGTACGTTTCATGTTTCCTCCCCAAATAGTTGCAGCTTCTCTCTGTGCTACACATTTGGACGAAGATAACTGGAAAAAGTTGCGTCAATCAGCAAGAAACGGACCTCCCCGGGCAGGAAAGGTCCGTTCCTCTTCGTTATTAAATTCACGTAATAGGGCAAATGGGGAAAAGCCCGGATCAGGATTCGCTTAGAAACTCATGCTGAATGTCGCTGAGCGCCTTCAGCCTTGCTTCATCCCGGCGGAAATACTCCACCAGCGTCTCAATACAAGTTATGGAATCCCAGCTCAGGTGATGCTCGATTCCTTCCACATCCCTGTAAATGTTCTGCTCCTGGACTCCGATCATGCCGAGAAATTCCTCCAGCAGCTGATGACGGTCAACCAGCCGCTTGCCGACCCTCTTCCCTTTCGTGGTAAGCACAAGCCCCCGGTATTTCTCGTAAATCAGGTACTCGTCTTTGTCCAGTTTTTGGATCATTTTGGTAACGGACGAAGGATGCACTTCCAGTCCCTCTGCAATGTCCGAAACCCGCGCATAACCCTTCTCATCAATCAGCTTGTATATGCGCTCCAGATAATCCTCCATGCTGGGTGTTGGCATGCAATTACCTCTTTTCTATAATAACCATGGCGCTCAAAGCCAAACCTGTCTAAACCATGATACATGTTTCAGCCCGCGCTTGGCAAGTCGAAACCGCCTTCTGCCCGCATCTTTCCGCTCTTATCCCGGTGTTATTTCTCCGGTGAGGCAGCCTTTTCTCCCCCTTTTTGAGATAGGGCCGCCAGTAATCGAAAGAATGCCAGCGTTAGAATTTCAGCCACTCAGGCGTAACGCTCTGCAGCCAGATCGTAATCCGGAACATCTGGTCGCTGAACAGCAGGATGCCCATGAAGACCATCAGCGCGCCCCCAGCTTTCATCAAAGCGCCTGAATATTTCAGCAGCTTTCTTGCCCCTCCCAGAAAGAAAGCCAGGGCAAAGAAAGGAAGGGCGAACCCGACGCTGTACGCCGTGATCAACCGAAACCACATGCCCGGCTCGCTTGCCGACAACGCGATAATCGCCGTCAGAATAGGACCGATGCAGGGCGACCATCCGGCCGAGAATCCGATGCCAAAAATAAAAGAGCCGAGATAACCGGCAGGTCTCCGGCTGATCTCGAGCTTACGTTCGCGCATCAATGCAGCCGGCCGGAAGATGCCGAGCAGAAACAAGCCCATTCCCATAATGAGAATGGCGGACAGCTGCCGGATCAGCTCACGCTGCTCCGCAAAGAAGCGGCCGAACAGCCCGGCTCCGAACCCAAGCGAATAGAATACGACGGAAAATCCAAGGATATAGGCCAGCGTGTGGCTCATCGTGTGCAGACGGGCACTCCGGCGCTGTTCTCCCGCTCTCAGCTGGCCGACCGACAAGCCGGTTATGTACGATAGATAAGAGGGATACAGCGGCAAGCAGCAGGGCGAAATGAACGAGGCCAGTCCGGCAGCCAAGGCAAGTCCCGTATTGACATCCGGCATCTCCCTTCTCCTTTCCGCTTCGGGCATCCTGCACCTGCATTACGATCAGACGGAGAATCCTTTCTTTCCTGCCAGAATCAGCACCAGCAGTGCAATCAGCAGGAGTACGATTGTGGCCCCCGGGGCAAGATTCCAGATCCCGGCGATTACGAGCCCGGCGACCACCGCTATTTCCGCGATGACGACGGACAAAATAACGGAGGTTTTGAAGCTGCGCGCCAGCAGCAGACTGATGGCAACAGGGATCGTCAGCAGAGCCGACACCAGCAGCGACCCTACAATCTTGATGGCCGTACTGATCACCAGCGCCGTCAAGATCGTAATCAGCATATTGAGCATCTTGACCGGCAATCCGCTTACGCTCGCGGCATCTTCCTCAAAGCTCAGCAGGAAGAATTCCTTGAAGAATACGGCGATTACCGAAACGACGGCGATGGTCACGATGCCCACGACCAGTAAATCCGTCGTGTCCAGGGTATAGATGCTGCCAAACAGGTAGCTGATGACGTCCGCGTTATACCCTTTTCCCAGGGTAAAGAACAGCGAGGCCAGCGCCACTCCCCCCGACATAATGACGGCGATGGACAGCTCCGCGTACGTTTTATAGGCTTTACGGAGCCTTTCAATTGCGAACGACGCCAAGACCGCGAAGATCAGACCTGCTCCGAGCGGATAAAAGCCGGTCAGGAACCCGATCGCCACACCTGCCAGCGTCACATGCGCAAGCGTGTCCCCGATCATCGACAGGCGTCTGAGAACAAGAAAAACGCCCATTAGCGGGGCTGTTATTCCAATCAGCAGACCGCCCGCAAGCGCCCGCTGAAAAAAACCGCTGAATAGTATATCCAAGTTATGCTTCTCCTCTCAACTCCCCCGAGCACCAGCTTTCCAGGCGTCTATTCCTGTAAAAACAAACACGGAGGAAGACAACGGAAACATCTCTCTTCAGGCCTTGCGCAGCCGGCTAAGGCGTGAAGACAGATGTTTCCGGGTTCCCTTTTCCCTATGAATCCATCAGGTCAACGAATGCTGGAGATCCTCGGCGGCGCAATTTTGCAGCTCATGCGAATGCCGGGAGTAGAAATTGATCTTTCCGTTCCGCTGTATCGGCTCCTGCCCAAGATAACTGCAGATCATATCGATATCATGCGATACCATGAGGAAGGTCATATGATGATGGGCATGCATATGAGTGATCAGCTCGAAGAACGCGGCCTGGGTTTCCGCATCAATCCCGACCGTCGGCTCGTCCAGAATGAGCAGATCGGGATGATTGATCAGCGCGCGTGCGAGAAAGACACGCTGCTGCTGCCCGCCGGACAGCATGCCGACCCGTTTATCCTGTATATTCTGGATGCGCATCACCTCAAGCGCGTCATCGCATTTGCGCTGCTGTTGGCGCGAGAGGCGCCGGAATATATTTTTATTGTTATACAATCCCGACATGACAACCTCGCGCACAGTAGCGGGAAACAGCGGGTTAAAAGCGTTCTTCTGCGGCACGTAGCCGATCCGTTCCCAGTCCTTGAACTTGCGGACAGACTCTCCGAACAGCTTGATATCGCCTTCCGACGGTGTAAGAAGCCCGACGATCATCTTCAGAAGCGTGGATTTCCCGGCTCCGTTCGAACCGATAATGCCGACAAAATCCCGCTCCCTTACCGTAAAATTCAAATCGGATATAACCTTCTGCTCTCCGTACGAGAATGAAAGGTTCTTGATTTCGATCATATGCCGATGGCAGTCCAGTGATTCCGGAAGCATGAGATATGCCCCCTTTCCTGTTGGCGTTCATCCTTATTTTAAAGCGAGAATGAGATTTTGCAAATTTTTCTCCATCAATGTATAGTAGTTCTCATTGTTCTTCTGCTGCTCTTCCGTAAGACCCTCCAGCGGATTCAGCACCATGGTGGATACTCCCGCCTCCGATGCGAGCGTTTTGGCCAGTTTATCCGACACCAGCTCCTCGAAGAAAATATAACGGATCTTGTCCTTCTTCACCATTTCCGCCAGCTTCACCAGATCCTGGCCCCTCGGCTCGGCGTCCGGCGACAGTCCCATGATCGCATGCTGTGTCAGTCCGTAATCCCGGCACAGATAGGCAAATGCCTGGTGGGACACAACAATCTCTTTGTTCGGAACCTTGGCTAATTCCGTTTCAAACTTGGCGTCCAAGTCCTTCAGCTTGCCGGCCACCGTCTCATACCGTTCTTCGTAATTCGCTTGATGAGCCGGGTCAGCCTTCACGAGGCTGTCCTTGATATTTTTCGCCATAATAAGCGCCGACTTCGGACTGATCCATGTATGCGGATCGGTGTGGAGCGTATCACCGGAGCTCTCCGCTTCGCTGCCGCCGTGGTCATGGCCTTCCTCTTCCTCGTTCGTCTTGATCAGATCCACACCCTGGCTGACTTCCACTGCCTGCACCTGACTGTCGCTCTCCAGCGATTTCAGGAAATTCGGAACCCAGCCCTCCAGTCCCGCACCGTTGTATAGAAACAGCTGCGCTTTGGACGTGTTCACGATATCCTGGCTTCGCGGCGTCCAGTCATGCGGCTCTACGCCGACCGGCAGGAGGTTGATTGCATTGACATCGTCTCCGCCGATTTCCTTGGCAAATTCATATATCGGGTAGAATGTCGTCACGACGTTAACCTTGCCTTCCACGATCGTTCCGCTGCTCCCCCGGCCGCATCCGGCCAGCATAACCGCCAGCAGTACAAAAGGCAAAATCCGGCTCAACACCCATTTTCGCTGCATAATCTCTAGTGATCCTCCTAAATCGTAATCCTTACTGTTCCGAATTATAATAGTAATCATTACGATAAGTCAACGCTTTACTAAACATTTTATACGGAATCCGGCGGTTTATACTTAACCTCTTAGCTTCCTTATTGAACCCCACTATTAGACTTCATAATTAAAGCGTTCTTTCCCCACCAAACCATATTCGTCCTCCCAAAAAAACAGAGACCCCTTCGGGCGGTCTAACCGCCCGGGATCTCTGTTACTAATGCTGCTTCCTTGCTTGTACGGCAATATGTTCAACCGGCAGCTTCCGGCATACTACTCTTCCCAGCCGGATGATTACTTGACAATTGCGCCGTTCGGCATGGAATCCGGCACGGTCGCAACCGTGAGCTGGTCGCCTTTGGATGCTGCCAGAATCATGCCCTGCGACAGCTCGCCGCGCAGCTTCACCGGCTTCAGGTTCGTGATGCAGATCACCTTGCGGCCTACCAGCTCTTCCGGCGTGTAGAACTTGGCGATGCCCGATACGACCTGGCGCTGCTCATATCCAAGATCCAGCTGCAGCTTCAGCAGCTTATCCGCCTTCTTCACCGGCTCGGCGGCGATGACCTGCGCTACCCGCAGCTCACATTTGGCGAAATCGTCGATGCCGATTTCCTCCTTATGCTCCTCCGGCTCTTCTGCCGCCGGACCTGCACTCTCGGATGCGGGCGCTGCGCTCGCTTCCTCCGCTTTCTTGCCGCCGCCCATCGCCGCCGCGATGTAGGCGACTTCCTGCTCTACATCGAGGCGCGGGAAGATCGGCGCCCCCTTCACAAGCTTCGTTCCGGCCGGGATCAGGCCGAACGTCTTGCCGCTGTCCCAGGCGGTCAATTCGCCCGCCGGAACACCGAGCTGCTCCCAGATCTTCTCGGGAGCCTGCGTCAGGAACGGCTGCAGCAGGATCGACGCGGTGCGCAGGCTTTCCGCCAGATGTCTCATAGCGGAAGCAAGTTCACCGTTCTTGCTCTCATCCTTTGCCAGCACCCACGGCTGGGTCTCGTCGATGTATTTATTCGTCCGGCTGACGAGCGAGCCGATAGCGGACAGCGCGATGGAGAACTCCATTTTTTCCATAGCCTCTTCCACCTTGGCATATGTTGTGCTTACCATGTCCTCCAGCTCGCCGTCGAATGCCGTCACCCGGCCTTCATATGCCGGCAGCTCGCCGCCAAAATATTTGTCGATCATGGCGACGGTGCGGTTCAGCAGGTTGCCAAGGTCATTCGCCAGATCGTAGTTGACACGATCCACGAAGCTCTCCGGCGTAAATGTGCCGTCAGAACCGAATGGAACCTCACGCAGCAGATAATAGCGAAGCGCATCAAGGCCGTAACGGTCGATCAGGGTTACCGGGTCTACAACATTCCCTTTGGACTTGGACATTTTGCCGTCCTTCATCAGCAGCCAGCCATGCGCGAATACCTTCTTCGGCAGCGGTTCGCCCAGCGCCATCAGGATGATCGGCCAGTAGATCGTATGGAACCGGACGATTTCCTTGCCCACGATGTGGACATCGGCCGGCCAGTATTTGCGATACAGGCTGTCGTCCTCCGAGCCGTAGCCCAGCGCTGTAATGTAGTTCGTGAGCGCATCGATCCAGACGTATACGACATGCTTCTCATCGCCCTTGACCTTGACGCCCCAGTCGAATGTCGTACGGGATACGGCGAGGTCCTCCAGTCCAGGCTTGATGAAGTTGTTGATCATTTCGTTCTTGCGCGATTCCGGCAAAATAAATTCCGGATTCTCTTCGTAGAACTGGAGCAGCCGGTCCGCATATTTGCTCATCCGGAAGAAGTAGCTTTCCTCTTTGACCAGCTCGCAGGGATGTCCGCTGTCCGGACTTTTGCCGCCGATGATTTTGCCGTCTTCGTCGCGAACGATGTCGACCAGTTGGGTCTCCGTATAAAAGGTTTCGTCCGGAATGCTGTACCAGCCTTCATACTCCCCTTTGTAAATATCCCCTTGCTGAAGCAGCCGGTCAAAAATATCCTGAACGACCTTCTTATGCCGCTCCTCCGTTGTCCGGATGAAGTCGTCATTGGAAATGTCGAGCTTCTTCCACAAATCCTTTATGCCGACCACGATATCGTCGACGAACTGCTGAGGCGTCTTGCCGGCCTCCTCCGCTTTGCGTTCGATCTTCTGCCCATGCTCGTCCGTACCCGTCAGATAGCGCACCTCATAGCCGCGCAGCCGTTTGTATCTGGCCATTGCATCGCCGGCAACCGTAGAATACGCATGCCCGATATGCAGCTTATCGCTCGGATAGTAGATCGGTGTCGTTAAATAAAATGTCTTCTCCTGGCTCATTTCCGTCATCCTTTCTTCATTGCCAAAATAAAAAAACTCCCGGCCCCTATTGGGGCGAGAGTTATCTCACGCGTTACCACCCAAGCTTCCCCGTGCTCCTCACGGAGCGCAGGCTCAACCGGTTCCATCCACGGAACCGCCCATTAACGCTGGATCACGCCGCCGGCTTATCGAAGGTCTGTGTTGACGCTGCCTTCTGACTCGCGGGCGGTTCCTCCCGGACCATCTTCCACCTGATCTTCCAGACCGGCTTGCACCTGCCCCGGCTCTCTGTACTGGCGTCCCAGATCTACTCATCCGTTCCTTGGAAATATATATAGCTTGTATTCATCACTGAAAAATATACCCAAAATATGGCCGCTGTGTCAAGTCCGCCCCGCCGCTTCACGGCGGCGGCCCTCTCCCTTCGGCTTGGCCGGCGGTACCGGATCAAGCCCTCCCGGGTGAAAGGGATGGCACTTGGCGATTCGCTTCGCTGCAAGCAGCGAGCCCTTGACCGGTCCATGCACCTCTACCGCCTCCAGGGCATAGGCCGAGCAGGTCGGATAGAACCGGCAGGTCGGAGGCTTCAGCGGCGAAATAAAGCGCCTGTAGAACCGGATCGGCGCCTGAACCGTTCTTCGTCCGATCCCCATATTAATGTTCCTCTTCGCCGTGTGCAGTGGTCTTCAGCTCGGAAGCGGCCTCTTCACACTCACGGCAATAGCCGAACACTTCGAATTTATGCTTGACCACCCGGAACTGCTCCGGCGCATCTGTCATATTCATCGGGCAGAATGATATCGGGTAAGTCTTCTGACACTGCAGGCAGATCATATGATGGTGATGATGATCCTGGCTGCAGCTGGACTTGAATTTGATGCCGTCCTCAAAGACAATCTGTTCCAGCACGCCGAGCTCCTCCATTACCCGCAAATTCCGGTAGACGGTATCAAAGCTAAGCCCGCTGTACTTGCGTTCCATATGCTTATAGACATCCTTGGCGGACAAATATCCCGATGTTTCGCCGAATAATTTGGCAAGCGTCTTGCGCTGATCGGTGATTCGCAACCCCTGCTCCGACATAGCCTGTAAAATTTCGTCTGTCGACAGCATTAGCTCATCTCCTACTGCTCCGATTTCATGGGTACGGCCCATCTATTTATAATGACTCAAAAGAGGGCCGACGTCAATGAAGTCCATCTCTATCCGTTCGCTCTTCAACATCGATCCATTTGTCATTTCCTGCAAAAATAAACCGGCAGGCCGCTTGTTGCAAAGCGGGCCTGCCGGATGAGTAATGAGTTCGGTATGCTTAGTAAGCCTTTTGTTCCGGAAGCGGCATGAACAGCAGATTGACCGGAAGATTGCTTCCCGAAGCTGCGGTGAAGACAATTTCTACCGTCTGCTCCAGATTTCCTGTACGGTACAAGACGCTGGTCTGGTTCGGAGCGTCGACCGCACCGGAATTCGGCGCTTCGATAATATTGCCGTTGATCAGCAGCGGTCCTTGATATTTGCCACCCCGCGGATTGAGCGTGATCAGCGTGTTCGGAGCAACATGGCTCAGTGTAATTTTGTATACGACGCCAAAGTTGCCCGAATTCGATGCGTCAGTTCCGGACAAAGGATCTGTTCCCGGCAGATTCGGGTCACTGTTGTTATCGCCGATAACGAGACGGGAAGGCGTTGCCCCTACCGGATCAGTCACATTAATGATACGGTTGGCATTTGGATAAGTGCCGCGGTTATGGACGCCGTCCCGGTCCAGATAGCCGAGCGTCGGCAGTGTCAGCAGCGGATCTTTGTCCGAGTCAATCATGATTACGGAATACTTCACCGGATAATCGCTAAAGACATCGGACATCAGCGAGATAACCTGTCCGGGCTTAACGGTCACGCTATTAATCGTGGTCAGAACAGCCTTGCTCTCTCCAGGCTGGAGAGTAACGGTGGAGGTCGCGTTTCCGGTCAGCATGGATTGGAAGTACGTATCGATCGATTTTTTACCCGTAGCCGTTGGATATTCGCTCGGTCCGCCAAATCCGGAGTACTGTGTCGTAATATTGGCCGGATAGATGTTGTCATTGGTTGCGATGACGTACATCTTCTTATTGGTTGAAGTCGAGTTCTTATGATGCACCATAATCCGGGTGCTGCCCATTGCTGTCTCCTGATACATAATGCCGTTCGAATATACGGTTTCCGGACTGTTGCTTCGAATCAGCGTCACCGGTTCAGAGCTGGTTGTATAAGCGACCTTGTTCCAGCTTGGAATTTGCGAACCGTCGAATGCATACAGGTCACCGAGCGGAATGAACAGCTTGTTGAAATCATTCTGTGTATACAACGTCTCGTTCGTAACGTTGATTACTTTCTCAAACGTACTGCTGAGACCGTGAGTGTCTGTAACCGTCAGTTGGATGGCTACAGGACCCGGGTTGAAGAACGCCAGCGCCCGGTTGTTCCAGGACTCGGTCAATGCGTCGCCGTCAGGGTCTGAGCTCAGATCGGTAATTGTAATGGGCTCGCCCATTTTGTACTCATCCTTGTTGGTTGTGAACTGCGCCACAGGGGGCTGATTAGGCTTCAGAACCGTAATCGTCACCGAATACGGATCACTCCAGAGGCCGTTGGAATCCATTACGGAATATTTCACTGTATAGAAACCCGGCTGATCGAAAATCTCCTGACGCCCTTCCCATTGCTCCTGAACAATCGTCGCACCATTGGAAGCGCTGTTGTAGGTTACGTAACTGACGTTCGTCTCTCCGGCAAAAATCTCCGCCGGCTGCACAGTAAATGACGCCTTCGGTTTCGTCTGCAGATTTATAGTGACACTCTTCTGCACATTATCCACAGAGTACTTCAGACCAAGCGCCTGAGTAATCGACGTGAGTGGAATCATGAAGGTATTCTTATACTGGTATGCCGGACCTTTCATCAAGGTAGACTTTCCGTTGACGGTATACCATTTGCTGTCGGTCTTGAACCGAAGCTCGTTGCCGTCTTTCATAATGATGGTTTCTTTCGTCTTGCCATTGTATGTGAGCGTCAGTCCTACCCGCTCCACCATGGCGCGGATCGATACATAGGAGACGCCATTCTTCACGGCCATCGGCTGTGCAGCCAAATATTCCTGACCATTCAGATACATTTTATTGCTGTTCATCATAAGGACCAGCTGGCCCACACCTGCATTGCTGGCCGGTACCGGGGTTACCGGAGTTGCCGTTGGAAGGGCATCTGTTGCTGTCGGAGATGGAGTGGCGCTCGGAACTTCCGAGCTCGCAGATGCCAGCGAATCAGCGGAAGGCTGGATATCTGTTCCGGTTATTGGTGATGCGGTTACGGCTGATGGCGACGGTGAAGCGGTCGGGACGGCTGTGGAGACCGCCGTAGGTGAAGTGCTGGAAGTTGCATCGGCTACCTTTGATGAGGTTTCAGTACCGACAGCAGTTCCTTTGACAGTGTCTGCAGACATGGCAAGAGCCGGCACTGCAGAGGCAACCTGTGCCACAATTAGTGCGGCTGCTAAGGTCAAGGTTCTAAGATTCATGGTATGACTCCTTCTGCTCCCATTTTCTCAATAATGGATCTCTATTTGTGCATGAATTGCACGATAAATAATTCCAAGCCAAAACACAGCCGACCTCCCAAGGCGGCATGAGCTTCGGTCTTGGCATCCCCAAAAACAAAACATACTATTAGACGCAAAGTCTGGGAAAAAGTTTCATTTAATATAAAGAAAATAATTATGTGTGTAAACTTTAACATAAGTATTGTACTATCAAATGTTTATATCCGGATTCTGCAAAATGCTGATGTTCAAATTTACTTTTTTTGATTTCCTGGGAAATCAAAAAAATCGGAACCCCTCCCGGAATTCCGATTTCCCTTTATTGTTATACTGCCTTATATGTTATACCGGAGCGGTCTGCTTTCGTCCTTCTTCAATAAGCTTATAAGCCCGGTCCACTTCGCCCTGGCCCGGAGAAGGAACGCCTTCGAGCTCGTATGGACGGCCAAGCTCCTGCCATTTATAAATCCCCATTTGATGATATGGCAAGATTTCAAACTTCTCAACGCCGTCTAACGTACCGATGAACCGTCCAAGATTAATCAGGTCTTCTTCTTTGTTGTGAATACCCGGTACATAGACGTGGCGGATCCACATTTTCCGACCGTGATCAGAGAGCCAGCGCGCCAGCTTCAATGTGCGGTCATTGGATTTCCCGGTCAGTTTAATATGCGCTTCATCATCAATATGCTTGAGATCGAGCAGGACCAGGTCCGTTACATTCAACAGGTCGGTTATTTTCTCACCATCATTATAGCCGTTAGTATCCAGTGTCGTATGAAGCCCCCACCGCTTCTTCACTTCGGTGAACAGCTGCTCAACAAATTTCGCCTGAAGAGTCGGTTCGCCACCCGACACGGTCAAGCCGCCGCCGGATGTGCGGTAATAGTGCACATACGGTTCAATTTCCTTCAGCATTTCTTCAATCGTGACTTCCTTGCCTTCGTTCAAGCCCCAGGTGTCCGGATTATGGCAATATTGACATTTCAGCAGGCATCCCTGCATGAACAATACAAATCGGATTCCAGGCCCGTCTACGGTTCCGAATGTTTCCAGAGAATGGATATGGCCTTTCAGCATATGAGGTCATCCTTTCCGCTCGACTGACTGCAACTAAATTAGTTAAAATTTTAACGTTCTTGATACAAGATTTTACCGCCCTTGATCCAAGGGCGGTATCACCTTGTCACTTACTGCATTTTAAGAATTGTACAGATCAGATAACTTACATCGAACCATGGAACGTACGGCTGATAACATCCATCTGTTGTTCGCGAGTCAGCTTGATGAAGTTAACCGCATAACCGGATACACGTACAGTCAGCTGCGGGTAGTTCTCTGGATGATCCATAGCGTCCAGCAGTTGTTCACGGTTAAATACGTTAACGTTCAGATGCTGAGCGTTGTTGTGGAAGTAACCGTCCATCATGGACACCAGGTTGGATTTACGGGATTCTTCGTCTTTACCAAGCGCCTTAGGCACAATGGAGAACGTATTGGAAATTCCGTCTTGGCTGTCAGCGTAAGGCAGTTTGGCTACGGAGCTCAGGGAAGCCAGTGCGCCTTTCTTGTCGCGTCCGTGCATCGGGTTAGCACCAGGTGCGAACGGTTCGCCTTTCTTACGGCCATCAGGAGTAGTACCAGTCTTCTTGCCATATACAACGTTCGAAGTGATTGTCAGTACCGATTGGGTCGGCATTGCATCACGGTAAGTTTTATTCTTGCGGATCATAGTCATGAAGGTTTCAACCAGTTCAACTGCGATGCTGTCAACAGCATCATCGTTGTTGCCGTACATAGGGAATTCGCCTTCGGTTTCGAAATCAATAGCAATACCTTGTTCATTGCGGATCGGTTTAACTTTTGCATACTTGATCGCGCTCAAGGAGTCAGTGGCAACGGACAGACCAGCGATACCGCAAGCCATCGTACGCAGGATGTCACGGTCATGCAGCGCCATTTCAATCCGTTCGTAGGAATACTTGTCATGCATGTAGTGGATGACGTTCAGTGCGTTGACATAAGTCTTAGCCAGCCATTCCATCATCGGTTTGAAGCGTTTCATGACTTCTTCGTAATCCAGATACTCGGAAGTGATACGCGGGAATTCCGGTCCGACTTGTGCGCCGGATTTCTCATCCACACCGCCGTTGATTGCATACAGCAGAGCTTTTGCCAGATTGGCACGGGCTCCGAAGAACTGCATTTGCTTACCGATGCGCATTGGGGATACACAGCAAGCGATCGCGTAGTCTTCACCCCAGAACGGACGCATCAGATCGTCATTTTCGTACTGAATGGCGCTAGTTTCGATGGAAACCTTGGCACAGAATTTCTTGAATGCTTCAGGCAGTCTTTCAGACCACAGAACAGTCAGGTTCGGTTCCGGAGCCGGTCCCAGGTTGTACAGGGTGTGCAGGAAACGGAAGCTGTTCTTGGTTACACGAGTTGTTCCGTCTTCGGACATACCGCCGATGGATTCTGTTACCCAAGTAGGATCGCCAGAGAACAGATCGTTATAGTCAGGCGTACGCAGGAATTTAACGATACGCAGCTTCATTACAAAATGGTCAACCAGTTCTTGTGCTTGTTCTTCAGTCAGAGTGCCTTCTTCCATATCGCGTTGTACGTAGATGTCGAGGAAGGAGGATACACGTCCCAAGGACATTGCAGCACCGTTCTGTTCCTTGATTGCAGCCAGGTAACCGAAGTATACCCACTGGAAAGCTTCCTTAGCATTGTTAGCAGGCTTGGAAATGTCAAATCCGTGAGCAGCCGCCATTTCTTTCAGTTCGCCCAGAGCGCGAATTTGTTCGGACAGCTCTTCGCGAAGACGAATTACGTCTTCAGTCAGGGAATTCACTTCAAGCTCAGCCAATTCCTGTTTCTTGGTTTTGGCAAGGAAATCAATACCGTACAGAGCAACGCGGCGATAGTCGCCGATGATGCGGCCACGGCCGTATGCATCTGGAAGACCAGTGATAACGCCGGATTTACGCACAGCTCTCATTTCAGGTGTATATGCATCAAACACGCCTTGGTTATGCGTTTTGCGGATATTCGTGAACATTTCAACAATGCTGTTCGGAAGCTCGAAGCCATAAGCTTTAGTGGCGTCGACCATCATTTTGATACCGCCGAACGGCTGGATGGAACGTCTGAAAGGAGCGTCAGTTTGAACACCGACGATCTGTTCCTTGTCCTTGTCGATGTAGCCAGGTTTATGGGAAGTGATTGTGGAGACCGTGTTCAGATCAATATCCCAAACGCCGCCTCTGTCTCTTTCTTCCTTGCTCAGTTGGGAGACAATCTTCCACAACTCTGTCGTGTTGTTGGTCGGACCAACGAGGAACGATTCATTACCTTCGTACGGCTTGATGTTCTTGGAAATAAAATCATTGACGTTAACTTTCTTGGCCCATTTGCCACTTACAAAATTGCGCCATCCCGACTTTACGTCTTTTACTTCTTTTTCAATCACCGACATGCTAATCCCTCCATATATTTATATGATTTGTAGAGATCGCGGGCTTGAAGGTTAATCCCGTGTCTCGTGATCCCAAGCTGATGTTTGTAACATATTTCACATTTGCAATTCTTATAACTGGGACCTTATATAAACATCTTAGTTTACTTTCCAAAAGAAAACTGTGACAAATATCACTTTCACAAGCCTAATTAGTGATATTTGTCACCATATTTAATGTCCCAGCCTGTTACCAATGCAGTGCCCGGATTCTGGCACTAAACCTGACAATCCGGGCACTGTTTCTTCATATAATATTCGTTAAAAATTAGTTGTCGAATTTGCCGTAGAATGCGTTGCGGTATACGTCGGCAAGCTCGGTTACGAGCGGCAGCTTCGGATTGGCAGTTGTACATTGGTCTTCAAACGCACGGTCTGCCAGATAATCAACACGGGATTCGAAGTCCTTCGGATCGAAGCCCAGGGCTTGGAAGGATTCTTCGATACCCAGCTTCTTGTTCATTTCGCGGATCGCGTTGATCAGGCTGGTTACGCCTTCTTCCGTCGTGCGAGCCGGCAGTCCCAGAATGCGGGCGATTTCGGCATAGCGCTCGTCGGCTACGAAGTGCGAATATTTCGGGAACGAAGCGAACTTCGTAGGTTTCTTTGCATTGTAACGGATAACGTGCGGCAACAGGATAGCGTTGGTGCGTCCATGAGCCGTGTGGTACTGACCGCCCCATTTGTGCGCCAAGCTGTGGTTGATGCCCAGGAATGCGTTCGCGAATGCCATACCAGCCAGCGTCGATGCGTTGTGCATTTTTTCGCGGGCAAGCTTGTCGCCGGTCAGAGCGGATGCCTCCAGGTATTGGAATACCAGTTGGATAGCTTTGATGGCCAGACCATCACTATAATCGCTCGCCATTACGGAAACATAAGCTTCAATCGCATGCGTCAGAACGTCCATACCGGTATCGGCCACGGCAGTCTTCGGCAGGCTGTATACAAATTCCGGATCGATGATGGCTACGTCTGGAGTCAGCTCATAATCGGCCAGCGGATATTTCGTGTTGTTGCCAGTGGTTTTGTCAGTGATAACCGCGAAGGAAGTAACTTCCGAACCAGTACCCGAAGTAGTCGGGATAGCAACGAATTTCGCTTTGTTGCCCAGTTTAGGGAATTTGTATACGCGCTTGCGGATATCCATGAATTTCTGTTTCAGACCTTGGAAGTCAGCATCTGGATGTTCGTAGAACAGCCACATGCCTTTCGCAGCGTCCATTGGGGAACCGCCGCCCAGTGCGATGATGCAGTCCGGTTGGAATCTGTTCATCATAGCGGTACCTTTTTCAACTGTAGTAGTCGACGGATCCGGTTCAACTTCCGAGAACACTTCAATAGCTACAGGAGTCTGACGTTGACGCAGGTAGTGCTCAACTCTTTCCACATAGCCCAGTTTAACCATCATCGGGTCGGTAATGATCGCAACGCGAGTGATGTCAGGCATTTTGGCCAGGTATTGAGTAGCGCCTTTTTCGAAGTAAATCTTATCCGGTACTTTAAACCATTGCATGTTCACGGTACGACGATTCACCCTTTTCACGTTGATCAAGTTGATTGCGGTAACGTTCTGCGATACCGAGTTGCGGCCGTAGGATCCGCAGCCCAGAGTCAGCGAAGGGATATTCGTGTTGTAAATGTCGCCGATCGCGCCATGCGTGGAAGGCGAATTAACGAGAATACGTCCGGTCTGCAGACGGTTGGAGAACTTCATGATAACTTCTTCGTTGTTCGAGTGGATAGCCGAGCTGTGGCCCATGCCTCCGAATTCAACGATTTGAGCAGCGCGCTCGATACCCTGATCAGCGTTCTTAACTTTGTAGCAAGCCAGAACCGGGCTCAGTTTCTCAGCGGACAGCGGGTACTTCGTACCTACGCCTTCCAGTTCGGCAACCAGAATCTTGGTTCCTGCCGGTACTTGGATTCCGCACATTTCGGCGATCTTCGTAGCGGATTGACCTACGATTGCCGGGTTAACTGCGCATTTCTCAACATTCATAGCGCCGTTGGTCAGCTTGGCAGCTTCGTCTTTATTTACGAAGTAGCAGCCGTTCGCGATCATCTTCTTCTTAACTTGGTCGAAGATAGCTTCTTCGATGATGACAGCCTGCTCGGATGCGCAGATCATGCCGTTGTCGAATGTTTTGGAAAGGATGATGTCGGTAACTGCTTGGTCGATGTCCGCGCTCTTCTCGATGAAGGCAGGAACGTTACCAGGACCTACGCCGAGAGCCGGTTTGCCGCAGCTGTATGCCGCTTTAACCATTGCAGCACCGCCTGTTGCCAGGATCAGAGCCACGTCCGGATTGTTCATCAGGGCGTTCGTCTTGTCCATCGTCGGCTGTTCGATCCATTGGATGCAATTCTCAGGAGCGCCGGCTTTTACCGCTGCATCATGCAGGATTTTTGCCGCCGCGGCGCTACAAGCTTGCGCCGACGGGTGGAAACCGAATATAATAGGATTACGTGTCTTAATCGAAATCAACGCTTTGAACATCGTGGTGGATGTTGGGTTGGTTACCGGTGTGATACCCATTACAATACCGACCGGTTCAGCGATCTTCTGGAAGCTGTCGTAAGAGTTGTCTTCAATAACCCCTACTGTCTTGTCGTACTTGATTCCGTGCCAGATATATTCAGTGGAGAAAATGTTTTTTGTGATTTTGTCTTCGTAAACGCCGCGGCCTGTTTCTTCAACAGCCAGTTTTGCCAGGTACATATGCTTGTCGAGACCGGCCAGCGCCATAGCATGCACAATGTTGTTCACTTGCTCTTGATCAAGAGCCATGAAAGCTTCTTGAGCCTTCTTTGCTTTATCCACCAAAGTCTGAATGTACTCTTCAGCGGTTGGTTGCTGTACCTGGGCGGCCACTTCATTCTTAACTGCCATTTCCCTCGTCCTCCTGTCAATTTGTGGTGTTTCCTCTCTACACACTGATCATAACATATCATGTACGTCTTGTATAGTGAAATCTTTCACAAAGTATAAATTTTTTTTGATCAGTTTTCAAAGCGCTTACATTTCGGGTATTTTACCATGGTGACATTAGCCCTACAATGAAGCTTTTGCTTAGGGAAAGTGGACTGCCGTGCGCGAATCTTTTTTTCACCTTCCCCAAATTCCCACATTATGGTTCTTGCAAATTAGTCCGGTAAGCTAATACTACTATTTTTAAATATTCAAAAGTTTTTATTAAAAAGTAGATTCATAGCAGGCATTTGCTTTTCTTGAGCCTATTTAAGCAACTTGTATGACGTTTAGCTGCTAACCGCCACATCCCAATAATTAAGAAACGCAAACAAACGCCGCTGACGGGCGTCCCGGGTTTTCCTATGGATTAGTTCCTATTCGTCTACATCCTCATTGCTTCATTATGTATACTTCTACTCCTCGGTGACGCCCGGCGTTAGCGCAGCATGCACGAACTGCGATTGCCATTATGATGATGTTTTCTCTTGCTCCTCAGGCCACTCTATCACTTTCTAGTTGCCTAAGTCATTCCCATCATTTATAGTAAAAAAAACTCCTTCGGAGCGACAGTTTACCCGCATATTGCGAAAACCTATTAAATATGGCACTGAAATTCCGGCTTTTTGAGTGAAATTAATCACAATGTTGAAATTTAGACACTATTTTTCGAGTTTTTTTCAACGCAAAGTCAGGAATTCATTGTATAATTAATTTAAAATTTATTGAAAAACTGAGGGAATAAAGGGGATATCGATTATGAAAGAGCATACGAATGTTATCGAGGCCCATGGCAATACGAACTGCTTCTCCGAACAAAACTTCAACCGACTGCTTGTGACAATGAAAGATCGTCTGGTTCCGGAAGGATCGCATTTGTTCTGGGAAGGCGATTATTCGGATAAGCTGTTCTATCTGAAGCGGGGACGGGTCAAGCTCACTAAATCCACGGACGAAGGCAAGGAACTCATCCTTTATATGTATCAAGCCGGCGATATGGTTGGCCAAGCGGATCCTTTCTTCAGCACCAAGCACAGCTTCACCGCCGAAGTTATCGAAGAAAGCGAAGTCGGCGTTATCGAGCATAAGGATCTGGAGATCCTGATCTGCCAGCACTGCGATTTCGCCATCGATTTCATGAAATGGATGGGCATTCACCACCGGCTTACCCAGACCAAGTTCCGCGACCTGATGATGTACGGCAAACCGGGTGCTCTGTGCTCCACGCTTATCCGGCTCAGCAACACCTATGGCGAGAAGAACGGCGATACAATTCTGATTAACAAAAAAATCACGCATACCGACTTGTCCAACATGATCGGAGCGACGCGGGAGAGCGTTAACCGGATGCTCAGCGATCTCCGCAAGAAGGATGCCGTCGAGTATGAGAATGGCATGATCGTTATCAAGGACCTGGAGATGCTTCAGGATATTTGCCACTGCGAGCTGTGCCCTAACGAAATTTGCCGGATCTAGAACTCATTCAAGTTTAAGAAATTGGGATTTCTCCCTTTCTGAAATGGACAGCCTCGCTCGATTTCATTCAATTTCGTGTTGCAGAAATACGAATCAGCTGCCGTCTAGTGATTACCCTCTTTACACCTCAGTGAAACATACACACTCGTATATTTCGGCTCGTGTCAAGGAAGCCGAACAGCGCCCCCGCAGGGCGCTTTTTTTATGCGATAAAGTCTTCTGAATATGCAATCAAAAAGGCCGCTCCAGGCCCCAAGAGGGACATGCAGCGACCTAAAACTACCTATGACCTATGGAACAGTACGCATCTCTTACTTTGCTTGACCGGAGGAGCCTCGGCGTACCGGGGAGATCAGCCAGTATGCCATTCCGACGAATACACCGCCTCCGACGATGTTGCCCAGCGTGACGGGGATCATGTTATGAAGCCAGCCGGCCAGTGTAACGGTCTCCGGATGGTTCGGCAGCAGCAGGGCAACGCTCAGCAGCGTCATGTTGGCGACACTATGCTCATAGCCGCTGGCGATAAATGCGAGCAGACACCACCAGATCAGCACAAGCTTCGCACCTTCGCTCTTAGCGCGTGAGGACATCCAGATCGCCAGGCAGACGAGCCAGTTGCACAGAATTCCCCGGAAGAAGAGCTCGGAGAACGGCAGACTCATCTTTTTGGCCGCAGAGGCGAAGATCAAATGGTCCGGTGCGGCAGCCTTGAACAATCCCGTTCCCTGGATAAGCCAAGCCAGCAGCAAAGCGCCGATCAGATTGCTGATAAAGACAACGATCCAGTTCTTAATGGTATCCCATACGCTTGTTCTGCCCGCCAGAGTGCTGACGGTAAAAAACATATTATTGCCCGTAAACAGCTCGGAGCCGGCAAAAATGACAAGCGTCAGCGCAATCCCAAATGTTCCCCCCATAACCAGAGGCTGAAAAGGAGACTTGGCCGCAGCCAGAGGCGCTCCAAGGGTGAAGATCAAGATGATGCCGATGCCGACATACGCGCCAGCCAGCAGCGCCGCCAAGGCATACCTCGGCAGACTTTCATTCATTTTATCCCGTTTGGCTACCGCCGCTTCAATAATATTCTCGACACTCTGCGTAAACATGTAACTACCCCCGCCCTATTTTCTCGTACTTTCCCCTCTAAATACCGATTGCGATTTCATCTCCGTTCACATAAACCGGGAAGACTGCGGCCTGACCTTTGTCGGGTGCCTGGACTTCGCCAGTGCGAAGATCGATCTTCCAGTCATACAAAGGATCATACAGATAGTACCCGGATACGATCCCTTCAGCCAGCGGACCGCCCTTCGGGTGCGGATTCCGGTTCTCCAGAGCATAGAATTCGTCTTGGGAGGTGCGGAAGACCGCGACCTCCCTGCCTTCAATGACGACCACACGGCCGATCTGTCTCAAATAATCCTCCATATGGCCGGCCGCATAGACCGCTTTAGCTGTATCCATCGTGCTCTCTCCTTTTCCCGGTAATGGCTTAACGGATCTCCGCATGCTCGAACAGAGCGGTGCGGGTCTTATCGTCGTTCAGCATTTTTTTCCAAGGGTCCTTGACTTGTGCAAGTGCGAAGTCGATCCGCTGCGCAAGCGCGCGGCGTTCCTCCGGTTGATCCAGAATAACCGATTTGATCTGCTCAAGTCCTATGCGCTCCACCCATTCGGAAGTACGTTCAAGGTAGTTGCCAGTCTCCCTGTAGTACTGCATAACCGCAGAGCAAATTTCCACCAGCTCATCGTCCGTCTTGACCTTGCTCAGCGAATCCGCGATGCGCGGCTTGATGCCGCCATTCCCGCCGATAAAGATCTCCCATCCGCCGTCGTTGCCGACGATGCCGATGTCTTTGGTGCATGATTCCGCGCAGTTGCGAGGGCAGCCGTTGACCGCCATTTTAAATTTGGCCGGGAAGTCGAGACGCTCGTATTTCCGCTCCAGCAGAGCGCCCATGCCGAGCGAATCCTGCGTGCCGAACCGGCAAAACTGCGAACCGACACAGGTCTTTACTGTACGCAGCGACTTGGCGTAGGCATAGCCGGAAGGCATATCAAGCTCTTCCCATACCTTCGGAACATCTTCTTTCTTGACGCCGATCAAATCGAGACGCTGACCGCCGGTTACCTTGACGACCTTGACGTCATATTTAATGGAGACATCCGCGATTCTCTTCAGATCCTCCGGCGTCGTTACGCCGCCGTACATCCGGGGAACGACGGTAAAGGTGCCGTCTTTCTGGATATTGGCGCTCATCCGTTCGTTGACAAAGCGCGATTCCTTCTCGTCCTCATGCGTGTCGGGATAAATCATACCCAGGTAATAATTAATGGCCGGACGGCATTTCGAACAGCCTTCCTCCTGCTTCCAGCCAAGGACGTTCATGACTTCCTTCGTCGTAGTCAGCCCTTTGGTCTTGATCTCGGCAACAATCTCATCCCGGCTCAACGTTGTGCAGCCGCAGATTCCCGTCTTGGCGCTCTGCTGGAAGCCGTCTCCCAGCACATATTGGAGAATTTGCTCCACGACAGGCTTACAGCCGCCGCAGGATCGGGTAGCTCCTGTGGACGCTTTGATCTCGTCGACCGTTGTAAATCCGTTATCCTGAATGGCGTCTACGATCGCTTTCTTCGTTACGCCGTTGCAGCCGCAGACAATCTCTTCGTCGGCCATCGTTTCAACAGAGGACGCTTTCTTCGCACCGCCGCCGCAGCAGCCGGTTCCCATAAGCTCGCCGTAGAGTTCATCCGTCATCTCGGCGCCCGTCTTGACCAGCTTCTGCAGGTTCGCCGATTCAGTTACATCTCCGAACAGGACAGCACCGACGATCACACCGTCTTTGAGCAGAATTTTCTTGTATGTGCGCTTCCAGTCGTCTTTCGCGGCAATGACCGTATGCTCCGCCGTATCGATGAATTCGCCGGCCGAGAAGACGTCGACACCGGAAATTTTCAGCTTGGTCGATACGACCGAGCCTTCATACGGAGCGGTATCCACACCGCTCAGATGCTTGGCCAGGACGCTGCCTTGTTCGAACAGCGGCGCCACGAGGCCGTAGCATGTTCCCCGGTGCTCCGTGCATTCGCCTACCGAATACACATCCGGCAGCGAAGTCGCCAAATAATCGTTCACCACGATTCCGCGGTTCACGTCGATTCCGCTGTTCTTCGCCAGCTCCACATTCGGCTTGATGCCTACCGCCATAACGACGAACTGGGCTTCCAGTTCCGTGCCGTCACTGAATCGCAGTCCGCTTACCCGGCTGTCCCCGGTCAGCTCCGCCGTCTGCTTGCCCATGGCGAATTTCACGCCCTGGCGTTCCAGCTCCGCTTTCAGCATCGTGGCCGCAGTGTGATCGAGCTGGCGTTCCATCAGGTCCTCCATCAGGTGGACGACCGTAACGTCCATCCCCAGATTCACTAGACCTTTGGCCGCTTCAAGGCCGAGAAGCCCGCCGCCGATAACAGCCGCTTGCTTGTAAGACTTGGCGGCAGCCAACATCTGCTCGCAGTCGGCGATATCCCGGAATCCCACAACGCCCTCTTTATCGCTGCCGGGAATCGGCAGGATGAAGGAATTCGAGCCGGTGGCGATAATGACTTTGTCGTAAGGGAAGACATGACCGTTCTCCGCGACAACCTGGCGGGCCTCTCCGTCAATCCGGACAGCCCGTGTTCCGGTGTGCAGCTCGATGCCGTTATCCTTGTACCAGTCCAGGTCATTCAGGATAATATCATCGATCGTCTTGCTGCCTTCGAGGACATAAGACAGCATAATGCGGTTGTAGTTGGGATGGGGTTCGCTGCCCAGCACCGTGATGTCGTAGGCTCCGCCCAGCTTCATGATCTGTTCAACCGTGCCAACGCCGGCCATGCCGTTGCCGATCAGCACCAATTTTTTGCGTTCGGTAGTCATTCTCGTCTCCTCCTCAAAGCGTTCACTCACAGCTCTCAGTTACTTTATAGTGAGATTATACGGTTCAAATTTTAAGCATACGCGTGACCGCTATCACACCAATAGTGAATAATTTCACAACATTTTGTAACAAAAGGAAGGGACCTGCCTATTGACAAATGTCAGGCTCACGATCACAGGTACATCTATTTCCCAATTGTGGAGACCCTGCGGAGAATCCGTGGAGAACTCATGCAAAGCGTATCATGGAGAATACATGGGGAACGTATGGGAACATATGGAGACTGACGGAGAACGCATGGGGAACCATATGGAGCACTACGCCAAAAAAGCCGCCTTCCGGAGTCCGGAATAGGCGGCTGCAAACCTCACGCATTATTGATAACGAGGGAACAGGATATTGTTCTCCAGATGGACATGCTCAAATGTCATTCCTTCAAGCTCCTCCAGCCGGGCATAGGTCAGCCGGTAGGTGGTGCAGGCATGTGCCGGCGGCTGATAATCGTTCGTAACTTCGCGAAGCTGTCTGAGGATATTCCCAGCGGCGTCATGTTCCTCTTCCAGGTGGACAAAGCTCTCACGCAGTGAGGCCAGAGCAGCGGCATCTCTGCCGTTCTCATAATCGGCAATCGCCGGAAACTCATGCTCTTCCTCGTGTGCGGTATGCTCCAATAGTTCGCTCTTCAACTGATTGAACAAGCGGT
Organism: Paenibacillus sinensis; assembly: GCF_019904155.1. Lineage (GTDB taxonomy): Bacteria > Bacillota > Bacilli > Paenibacillales > Paenibacillaceae > Paenibacillus_AQ > Paenibacillus_AQ sinensis. Next base: position 80,885 of record NZ_JAHCMB010000117.1, on the reverse strand, counting down.
ACACCTCTCCCAGATGCGGAGAATCTTCGCCGTGCACGCGGAATACCTTGGTGACATTCTGTTCGATCAGCGGCAGTTCCTGGCGCAGGTAGGCATGATGTTTGTCAATAATATGAGAGATCAGTTGTGAAGTTGGAGCTTCATTCCAGGTATAATCTTCTTCGAGTACAGGGTAGGATTCAAGCAGTCCGTACAGCTCACCGATGACGGCGTCTGTCTGCAGGCCCTTCTCCTCCGCAGCAGTCTTCAAGGGCTTGGCGCCTCCGCAGCAGAAGTCGATTTTCTTCATTTTAAAATAGTCCGATGCTTTCGGAAATTGCAGGACGATATCTTTAACCAGTGAATCGGGTTGAAATACAGGTTGTTTAACGGCCATGACGTTCTCCTCCTCATAGGTAAGGTTTGAATCTTCCTCTTAACCTTACCTCCTGAAGACAAGCGGGCGAGTGATCGCAATCACGCCATTTCCGTCAAGTTGTTGAACGTGTTCTTAATGCACATATGCATCCATATAAGTACGTCTGCCCTCCGCATCTTTCAAATACGGACCGAGTCCGGCGAATTTTGCTTCATTGACATATACGCCCGTCATCCATCTTCCCTCCGTCAGACCGCCATCCCATTGCAGAATAATATCCGGAGCCGAAACCCATTCCTGATAGACCCGAATGCCGGTATCGGTATAGGCTTTCCACGGTTTGCCCAACTCGCGCAGCCGGGCATTGTGAACAAAAGTCGGAACGAAATAGGCCGCGATCATCTCCAGCTCTTCTCCCTCCAAAAAGGCTTCACCGCCCAAAAAAGGATGCAGCAGCATCGTCTTCTCATACAGCGACCAGATGACCACCTGAAGCAGCAAACTTTGTCTTCTCCCGTTGTGAAACGTGTAGGTGCGCTGCTGTCCTTCCGTCTCCGGCTGGCCGCGCTGCCCTTGCTCCAGACAATGCCGCTCGCAGCCGATGCACTTCCAGCCGGAGGGGCCTTTGATCCACTTCTGAAAAACCGTGCCTTCCCCGTACCCTTTATATAAGGAGGAAATAATTTCGTAGGGCACTCCAATCGTCCGGTCCCACACCGATGACGGAAGATGGCTGTACAGCATATGCAGGACCTTGTCGTACATTAGCTGGACCTTGACGGAAGCCGATTCGAGTTCAGTCACTTCCGCCTGTTCATAAGGAGCTTCTCTCGAGAACAAAATGGTCTTCATTATGCTCGCCTCCCTAAATGTTCCCGCATCAAGCAAGGAACCGGTTTGGAAACCTCTAGCATTCAAAGGGAAATGGTGACCGGCCGATAGCCAATAACGAAGCGGTGGACCTTGAGCAGCATTAGAGAAATCGCTTTCAAATAGGCGGATATTGTTTTCTATAATATTACCGGTTTGCAAGGATTGTGCAAGACTTTTTTCCGGGCATGAGGTATGCAGTACGTGGTGTTGTGTGTGAAAAAAAACTAGCGCCGAAACCGGCGCCATTTGGGTTTGGGCTAAAGCCCGTCTACGGGCTGCTCGCCCCTGCTGCTGTTAAACTCAATCAGCTGCAGCCTATTCTACTATCTTTTCATTTTACCCGCTTAGCCTATTCTACCCATTTTGCCTATTCTACCCACTTTGCCTATTCTACCCACTTTTCGGCCCAGCTCTGAATCTGCTGCATGACCGGCTCCAGCGCACGGCCTTTCTCTGTCAGCTCATACTCGATGCGCACCGGGGTCTCCGGATATACATGTCGGACCAGAATTCCTTCACTCTCCAGATCCTTCATGCGCTCCGACAGCATTTTATCGCTCATCAGAGGAATCAGGCCGGAGATATCCTTGAACCGCTTCGGTCCGCTCATCAGCGTCTGGATAATAAGGCCGTTCCACCGTTTCCCCAGAAAAGAGAAAGCCGACTCAAATCGCGGACACATCGTCAGTTGATGCTGCTCCATTGTTCTTCACCTCTCGCTCAAGAAAACTTACGTTTAGTTAGTATATATAATTTTAGCATATTTCATCCCCGCTGAACATTGCTTGCCAGAAAAAGTTTATTTTCGGGCGGATATCGCTTCGGACACGATAAAACCAAGGTCATCATTGCCGAACATCGAGAGTACGCCAAGCACGGTATCATCGGGGATTTCGCCTGCTTCTTCCTTAGATACGGTAAGCGCAAGCGCCCGGGACAGTCGTTCATTGCCTGCCTGATCGGGATAAGCCTGAAGATACAGCGCCTCCGGGTCGAGATCATGGTTGATGCACCACTGGGCGAACACGAGAATCATCATGTCCTCTTCCTGCCTGTAGCTCTCGATTATCTGTTCCTCCATCGCTTTCCGGTATTCGTCCATTTCTGCTGCCTCCTCCTGTTAGTTGCGGACTCACGCCAGCTCTGCCGCAAGTCTGTGGGACGCAAGAACCTTGGCGGCGGAAATTTCGCACAGCTCCGGCGTATTCAAATGATCGAGAAAATGACGGACCGCTCCGTCAAAGCCGCGCCTCGCAAGAATCGTGTCCCAGCTTCCGAATCCGCGTACAGATGGGGCTCCGCCCCGCTCGGAGAGCACCGCCCGTTCCATGTCGGTCACTTCAGCCGACCGGCCTCCACCGTGAAGCTCAAGCCTCTCCAGATCGGCGCCGGCGTCTCTTGTCATGCCGTACATGCCGACAGACCCGCCGGCCCAGCCGATCAGACCCGAGGCCTGGATAAGCCGGCCGCCGGAATCTCTGCGGAGATTCCCGCGCAGCAGCTCATAATCCTCGCCCCCAAGCCACAGCAGCAGATCCAGCATATGAATCAGGTCATCATGGACCGTCTCCCTGCTGCTGATGCTCTGCTGCCCGGTCCGGTGCTTAAAGGCCGAGCACTGGGTGATGCCGCCGGCTTCGCCAACCCACCGCCTGGCTTCGGCATACAACGGGGCGAACCGGCGGTTAAAGCCGACACCGAGCAGAAGCCCTTTGCTCTCCGCAAGAGCAGCCATGCTCTCCGATTCGCTCAAGCTGTAGGATAAGGGCTTATCGACATACACCGAACTTCCCCGCTTCAGACACTGCGTCACCAATTCGTAATGGGCAGGTGTAGGTGCATGAATGAACACGGCGTCCACTTGCCAGCTCAGCAGCTCTTCCAGGCTGGTCGTTCCCTTCGGGAGCCGATACGCATGTACGGCCTGTTCCACGGTTGACCGGGAAGAACTGAGAATGCCTTCGATCCGGACTTCGGGCATCTGCGACAGCAGCGGGAGATACACTTTGCGGGCAATGCCGCCGATTCCCGCCAAAGCGATTTTGATCTGTGGTGAACCTTTAATACACTCTCCCCCTTCCTGCGGAACTAACCGCCCATGTTAACAGTTCTCATGAAGCTATTATACATTGTAAAGTCCATTCGACAATGAGCTTTCTTCTATTCTTGAACGTTTTTCAGTATGATGGTTGAAGAGTTACGCGAAGGGACATATTACAATGAGAAAATGGATGCTCGCGATCGCTTACGGCCTCAGCCTGACAGCGGTGTTTTTTTACCGGAACCCCATAATGGACTGGCTCGGTGAAAGCGGCCATGCGGGATTGTCCCTGCTGGCGGCGACCGCGCTGGCGCTGTTCCCCGCCGTGCCCTACAAAGCAGTGATCGGCCTGTTCGGTTACGTATATGGCAGCATAATGGGAGGCACCCTGTGCTGGCTCGCCACCATGGCCGCCTCTGCGATTATGTACGGAGGCGTCCTGGCGATATTTCCGGAACGGGGAAGAAGCTATCTGGAGTCAATTCCGGCGCTGGATTCCTTCACGGCCGCCGTCCGGCGCCGCCCATTCGCATCGGTGGCTGCGGCGCGGCTTCTTCCCATTATTCCACAGGCGGCGGTCAACGCATATGCAGCGGCGGCAGGCTTGCCCTTCTGGAGCTTTATGCTCGCCTCCGGGCTGGGCAAAATCCCCGGCATCGCCGTATTCGCCTTTCTCGGAGGAAATGCCAAAGAACATCCCTACGTCTCCGCAGTGCTAACCGTTATTTACCTGGGCGCGCTGCTCGCTCTCGCCATGATTCTCAAAGGCGACGGCTTCAGATGGAAGGCGAAGGAGTAGGATATTGAAACAATGCCGCGCGGGTCAGTGTTACGGGGATAATTGGCGAAGCTTGCCGCAATGAATTATACTTTACAGTGTGATCTATTTAATTGCTATTCAGGAGGTATTCATATATGAGCGAGCTACAGGCAAACCCTTCAGGCTCCCGTCCTGACGGTTCCCGCGTGGAAAAAGCGACATTTGCAGGAGGCTGCTTCTGGTGCATGGTCTCCCCGTTTGAAGAGCTGCCGGGCATCCTGTCCGTTGTCTCCGGCTATACCGGCGGCCATACTGAGAATCCGACATACGAAGAAGTCTGCTCCGAGACGACGGGCCATGCCGAAGCGGTCCAGATTACGTTCGATCCCGATATTTTCCCGTACAGCCGGCTGCTTGAGCTGTTCTGGCAGCAGATCGATCCGACCGATGCCGGAGGCCAGTTCCATGACCGCGGCACCTCCTACCGGACGGCTATCTTCTACCACACCGAAGCTCAGCACAAGGAGGCCGAAGCCTCCAAGATTGCTGTTCAGAACAGCGGCCGCTTCCCGGGACCTGTCGTAACGGAAATCGTGCCTGCAGGAGTTTTTTACCCGGCGGAAGAATATCATCAAGGCTATCACCGCAAAAATCCCGGCCATTACAAGCGCTACCGCAAAGCCTCCGGCCGTGAAGCCTTTATCGAGAGCCACTGGACCCATAATGAGGACAAGACCAGTTTGAAAAAGCGGCTGACGCCGCTGCAGTATGAGGTCACGCAGAACAGCGCGACGGAATCTCCCTTCCACAACGAGTTCTGGGATCACCACGGCGATGGCATCTACGTGGATATCGTCTCCGGCGAGCCGCTGTTCAGCTCCAGGGACAAATACGATTCCGGCTGCGGCTGGCCGAGCTTCACCCGTCCTCTCCGCGAATATTCCGTCAAGGAGAAGACGGACCTCAGCCACATGATGATCCGCACCGAGGTCCGGAGCCGGGAAGCCGACTCGCATCTCGGCCACGTCTTTCCGGACGGTCCGGGACCGAACGGGCTGCGCTACTGCATCAACTCCGCCGCCCTGCGGTTCGTTCCGAAGGAGGAACTGGAGAAGGAAGGCTACGGCGAGTACCGTGTTTTGTTTGAGTAAAAGATTATAGCGCTAAAATACCTCCCGTCAGATTAACTGGCAGGGAGGTTTTTCGTAAGTGCCTTATTTTAAGTAAATATATTCCGGACTTTTTATGCTGGTGATATCCTCTTTATCAACAAGAAGGACATCCTGCTCTTTAAGCTCTCCGGCCTGCAGTCCACCCATAATAAAGGCTGCCGCCTCCTTGCTGTACTCGGAAGCCAATACGATCGGCGCTTTCAACTGGCTTATCACATTAACCGCCGTTTCCTTTTGGATATGCCAAGTCGGAGCATCGTTAAAATACTGGATCAAAACATCGATCCGCCCCAGTTGTTTCAATTGCTCCGCCGTTAGCTCATCCTGACCCAACGCTCCTGTATAGGCGATGCGCAATCCGTCAACCTCGTACAGATAGATAACCTCGGATGGACTTTCCGTTTTCACAAGCTCATTGGTATAGGATGCGGGAATGCCGGTTACTTTTACATCCTTGACAGTGAAGCTTTCCGCAGTCCATTCGGACACTCTGGCTTCAGGATTGGCTTTGATAATTCCTCCATCCCGGTGATCGTGATTATTGACGCTTGATGTGATGACATCTGCGTGAAGCAAGCCGTTGGAATAATTAAGCCGATTCGGTTCAGCGATGATGACTGTGCCTTTTGAGGAAACGATTGCAAAGGACATATGGTTTTGATTCGGTGTTGTGACACATTTAATCATTGTCTTGCCGCTTGTATTGTTGAAAATTTCCGTATTCCATTTCACTTCGACTTTTTTCGGCTGCACATTCGCGGATTGGACGGCAGGTTGATCTGCCGATGCAGCCGGCTTTTCCGCCTTCGGCGAGTTATCCGCAACGCAAGCCTGCAGAGAAGCGGCCGCCATAAGCGCAACGCAGATTCCAAGCATTTTTCCCGATCTGGTCATATTAATGAATCCCCCTTGTCATGTCGCTCTACGGATATTGTAGTTATTGCCTCTCCGCAGAAACATAGTGAAAAGGAAGCATAATACTGCAAATCGGAAGTGCTTTGCACTTGCCGCTTACTTCAGCATCCAACAAAACCTGGTACGGTATTCGGAAGGCGAAAAACCGCTGTATTTGCGGAAATTGCGGATAAAATGAGCGTCGTCCTGAATGCCTACCATAACCATGATTTCACTCGCAGCCAATGTCGTATTCCGCAGCATCGACCCGGCCATTTGCATGCGGATGGAGTTTAAATAGGACATCACGGTCAGGCCCGTACATTGCTTGAAGCGTTGATTTAATGTCGTCTTATTGGTATGAAATGCATGCGTAATGTCCTCAACTTTGATTTTTTCCCGGTAATGGGTATGAAGAAACCGAAGAATCGGCTCGACTCCTTCATTGGAGAAACAATACGCCGTATGGGGGACAGCCTCGGATCGGTCATACAATCTCCGCACCAGAGATAACAGCTCGAGCATATAGGAACGGCTTCTGCAAGGCCAGCCTTCATCCGGCTGTTCAGCCAATTGCTCCCGAATATCATTCATAATCCCCGAAATATGCCGGGCATACATGGGGTCGACCGGAATGCTGCAGGACCTGTCTTTAAATGGAATCATACACCATAAATCCTGCCTATCCGTCTCCGTCAGTTCATCATGCTCCCCTTCGCCAAAATCCATAGGAAAATCATATTTTCGGTTGATTGTCTGCGGGTTAAAGGCCAACGAGCGGGCTATTATCCGGTTTTTTTGCAGAGGCAAAAAAGCATCCGCCTCGTTCAGACAAATGATGGAGGGAGAGGCTACCGAATGCAGTTGTCTCCCGAGCTGTAATGCCCCTTCACCCTCTTCTGCAAGGATCAGCCGATATCTGTTGCCCAGCGGCGGATGTTCAGCCAATTCTACCGAACCGCTCACCTGCATGAGATGGAGGTATCCGGGATAATGATTTCTACCGATGGTCGTCCACTGCATGAATGGTCACTCCTACACTAAAATCGCTTATCAGCATACTTATCAACTTGTGAATATGATTCGTCATACGGTGTTGAACACCTCTATATCTGAAACGGATTGTGAAGATAGTGGACGAGAAAAGGGCGAAATAATCGACCAACAAGAGAAAAACCAGTCTCGTTTCCAATATGCTTTGGAAGGAGCGCTGGTTTTTTGATGTGCATTCATTCGTCAAACTAAAATAGCTCGATTTTTCAGTGGCCTCGTCTGGATCAGGGGCAGTCCCCAAGGTTCAGCGAGATGTTTTGTCATGCCTTTCATTCGAAACGGGCAATTATACTCTACTTTTTCGGAATGACACTTTTCCGGATTGCCGCAGTCTCAAATCACAAACTCCGGCTCCCGGTCCCGGTAATAGTTCGCCAGGAATTGCTTCGTTCGTTCAGAGGACGGACGTGTGAAGACCTCCTCCGGCGTCCCATCCTCCACGATCACCCCGCGGTCGAGGAACAGCACCCGGGTTGCAACCTTGCGCACGAAGCTCATCTCATGGGAGACAAGCAGCATGGTGTTGCCTTCCTCGGCCGCTGCCTTGATCGTATCGAGCACTTCACCGACCAGCTCCGGATCGAGCGCCGAGGTCGGCTCGTCGAACAGCAGGATTTGCGGGTTCATGGCCAGAGCGCGGGCGATCGCCACACGCTGCTGCTGGCCGCCGGACAGTTGCTTCGGATAATGATGCAGCCGATCCGCCAGACCGACTCCGGCCAATTGGGCGGCTGCGATCTTCTGCGCCTCCTGCTTCGGCAGCTTCTTGACGACGATCAGCCCTTCCATCACATTCTCCAATGCCGTCTTCTGCCGGAACAGATTGAATTGCTGGAAGACCATCGCCGTGCTCTTGCGCAGCGCCAGCGTATCCCTCTTGGTAATCTTCGCAATGTCCACGGATAGCTCGCCAATCCGAATTGTCCCCTGATCGGGCACCTCCAGCAGATTGATGGACCGCAGCAGGGTGGATTTGCCGGCGCCGGAGGAGCCGATCACCGCGACCACATCTCCCTGCTGAATCTTCAGATCAATATGGTCCAGTACGATATGTGCGCCATACGCTTTGGTTAATCCGCGAATCTCAATCAAGCAGCAGCTCCCCCTTGCGTTTTCTCAAGCTCTTGAAGTCGATGTTCAGTCTTCGCTCCATGAAGGCCACTACTTGCTCGATCAGGATCGTCATCGCCCAATAGATCAAAGCCAGCGCACAATAGGATTCGAAGAAGCGCAGATTGTTCCCAGCCAGAATCCGCGACTGCGCCGTAATCTCGACCACTGAGGCGACGAAGGCGAGCGAGGTGCCTTTCATCAAGCCGATCAAGGCATTCCCGAGTGTCGGAAGAGCGACGATGAAGGCTTCCGGAATAATGATCCGGCGCAGCACCTGTCCATAGGTCATGCCCAGCGACTGGGCAGCTTCCGTCTGGCCTTTGTCCACCGAGAGCAGGGCCGCCCGGATAAGCTCCGAATTATAGGCAGCTTCATTCAGCGACAGCGCCAGCAGCACATAGAAGAGGGACGGAATCGAATTCACATTATAGGTCGTTTCATGATAATAATTATAATACTTCAACAGCAGCGGAATCCCCGCGTAGGAGAGATATAGCTGGACAAGAATCGGAGTTCCCCGGATGAACGAAATAAAGACGACGCTGATCTGGTACAGTACCGGGATTTTTTTAATCTTGATAAGCGCCAGCAATAGGCCCAGCAGGAGTCCCGCCAGCATCGAGAAGAGGGTCAGCTCGATTGTGACGGGCAAATATTTCAGCAGCTTGGGTATGAGCTTGAATACCAGCTCAATGTCGAATATGTTCGGCATCGTTCTCGCCCCTTACTGAACTTCCGGAGCAAAATCGCCATTCAGATATTTCTGGCTGATCTTGCTGATGCTTCCGTCCTTCAGAAGGTCTTTGATGCGCTGATTGACATCCTTAAGCAGCTGATCGCTGCCGCTGCCTTTACCGAGGATCAGGTAGCTGTACGGTACGCCGATCCGGTCGGAATCCTCCTGGGAGAGCGGAATCGCCTTGAGCTTCAGTCCGTACTCCTTGATGTAGAGCTGCAGCATGGCGTTGTCGATCAGGTTGAAATCCGTCGCTCCGCTCTCTACATTTTGCAGCGTTGTAATCATTTCGGCATCCGTATATTTCAGATTGACCGGTGTTTTGGCTGCGTTCTTGTTGTAATTCTCCAGCGCCACCGTGTAGTTGACGCTCGGACTGACCTCAGTCGTTTTTCCTTCCAGATCGGCGAAGCTCTTGATGTCGTCCCGGCCTTCGGCTACGGCGATAACGAACTGATTTTTGAAGATCGGGTCCGAGTAGAGGTACTTTTCCCTGCGCTCCGCATTGCTGGCGAAGTTATTTGCCCCAATCTGGTAGCGGTCGGAGTCGAGGCCGGCAAAGATTGACGGGAATTCGGTTTTCTCGAATTGAATCTCATACTGCGGCAGCCCGGCGAAGATTTCCTTCACAACCTGAATATCATACCCGTCGAGTTCATTATTGTCATTGACGTACGAGAAGGGCTTGGGCATACCGCCGGTCGCGATCGTAATCTTTGTTTTCGCACCGGTTGACGCGCTCTTCGCTTCTTCTTTGTTGGAGGAATTATTTCCGCAGGCTGCAAGTCCCGTCATCAACACCAGCGCTGCCATACCTAGTCCAAGCTTTCTCCATGTCTTCATCATGATTTCCCCCTGTTATCTTGTCTTGAATTTATGCTGCGGATCGGAGCTCTTAAGCTGTCTGTCATGCGGCTGCGACCACAGCTTATCGTAATCAATCTGGTCCCAGAAACGCGTGTTGTAATCGATAAAAATGCTGGACCTGTCACCTCTTGACTTGGCCAGATCCCGGAGATAAGTATTGTTCTTGAACGCCGGAACCTCATACAGATCACGCGCATAGCCCCAAATATTGGTGAAGTCGACGATCCGGTTGCGCAGCGGGCCGAGGTTGCGGAAATAATAGGTGTCGAACCGGGCCAGCGTCACGAACAGCCGCACATCGGAATCGGTGACATAATCCCCGAACAAAAAGCGCCGCGTCTCCAGCCGCTCTTCGATGGCGTCAAACGCCGCATACAAGTTATTGAAGGCATCATTGTAGGCCTCTATGGATTGGGCGAACATCGCTTTGTAGACGCCATTGTTAACGTTATCGAACAAATAGTCATTGTACTTGTCTATATCACCCCGAACCTCCTCCGGGTACAGATCCGGTGCGCCTGGTTTGTGGAATGCAGCAAACTCGTTCTCCAGATAGTTGGTTAGCCACACGTAATCATTGTTGACGACCTTCCCGGTTGTAACATCAATTATCGCGGGTACGGTCGGTCTTCCCTGATAGTCGGGATCGGCGGCGGTGTACAGCTCGCTCAGGAACTGCACGCCCAGCACCGGATCGGTGCTGTTCTCGTCATAGACGAATTCCCAGCCGAAATTCTGCTCATGCTTGCCCCTCCCGACCAGATTGATGCTGATGACATCCTCCAATCCGAGCAGCTCCCGAACGATCGAGGCGCGATTTGACCAGTGGCATCCCTTGGCCCAGATCAGCCGGTAGCGTCCCGCTTCCACCGGAAGCTGATCCTCCCCTTCCCCAAAGGGAGTAGTAAACCTATTTTTCTGCCGGACAAAATATCCCTTCTCATCAATCTCATGCTCCAGTTCACTGGGTCTTACACGAACCTTCGTTTCGTTAGTCATCATTCATTCCCCTCTCTCTCATCTCTGGCTTGTCCCCATACCTCCCGGGACAGATCTACAATATGCCGCAGCTTGCCCCACTGCTCTTCTTCGCTCAGCAGATTGCCTTCCTCGGTCGAGGAGAAGCCGCACTGCGGGCTGATCGCAAGCTGCTCCAGCGGCACATACCTCGCTGCCTCTTCGATTCGCCGCAGAATCGCATCGCGTTCCTCCAGCTCGCCCGTCTTCGACGTGAACAGACCAAGCACAACCCTGGCATCCTTGCGTTCCAAATGGCGCAGCGGCGCAAAGTCGCCTGCACGGTCCGTGTCGTACTCAAGGAAGAAGCCATCGATATTCGCTTTGCCGAGCAGCGCTGCGGCGACCGGCTCGTAACCGCCCGAATACGCCCAGGAGGATTTAAAGTTGCCGCGGCAGACATGCGTCGTAATCACCAAATCCTCCGGCTTATCCTCAAGTACCTTGTTCACCGTATAGAGAGCGAACTCGATCATTTCCTCACGGGTGAACTCACTGTATGCATTTTTGCCGTCCTTCCACAGCTCAACGGACGCCAAGGAAGCCCAGTGGACATCGTCGAGCTGCAGATACCGGCAGCCTGCATCGTAGAATGCTGAGACGACATCCCGGTAGGCCCGGCTGATATCCTCGACAAAATCGCGGAAGTCCGGATAGATCTCCTTGTTGCGCAGCTCCTCGTGCAGCAGCTCATGCAGCAATTGATTCGGACTTGGAATCGTCTGCTTGGCCACCACACCCTCGTAACCGTCCACCACCGACTTCAAAAATTTGAAGTTCTCAATGAAGGGATGCTGGTGATCGAATGAGATTTTGCCAATGTTGCGAATATCGTAGGCGGGAACATTGTTCTCCCCGTGTTTGAATGTATACCGCGCCTCATTTCTCGGTGAGAAGCCTTCGAAGCCGTTTAGTCGTTCCAGGAAATCATAGTGCCAATAAGCGCGCCGGAATTCACCGTCGGTTGCACTTTTCAGACCCGTCTCTACCTGCTTCGCAACAACCTTCCGAATCTCCTCATCTTCAATGCGCAGGAGATCGTCAAGGCCGATCACCCCGTTCTGGTACCGGCTTCTGGCGTGACGAAGCGTTTCCGGGCGCAGCAGGCTCCCTACATGGTCCGCCCGGAACGGGCCTGTCTTCGTATACAACGATGATGTACTCTGATTGCTCATTGTTAAGCCAGCCTTTCCCGGCCGTGCGGAGTATTCCACAGCGATTCATCCGGTCCTTTTGGCAAAATATGATACGGATTGCTTGCGGTATCGCCGAGGTGGTAGCCTTTTTTAATCGCATCAAAATCCGTCGTATCTCCAAATCCAGGCGTCTGGTACAGATCGCGAGCATATGACCAAAGGTTCGGAAAATCAATCAGACGGTTGCGGTTCATGCGAAATGCCGAGTAATACGCCGCATCGAATCTTACCAGGGTGACATAGAGCCGGATGTCGGAGTCCGTAAGCTGGTTTCCGAACAGGTAGCGCTGTGCGGATAAACGTTCCTCCAGCTGGTCCAGTCTGGCAAACAAAGTATCATAAGCCTTCTCGTAGGCTTCCTGGGAACGGGCAAAGCCCGCTTTGTACACGGCATTGTTCACTTCATGGAACAGCACCTCGTTCAGGTTGTCGATCTCGCTGCGCAAATGCTCCGGATACAGGTCCGGCGCGCCTTCTTTATGGAATTCCGACCAGACCGTTTCGAAATAGTTGGTCAAGCGGAAATAATCGTTGTTCACTACTTGGCGGGTAATCACATCGACAACGGTAGGGACGGTGGCGCGGCCCTCGTAGTCCGGATCGGTCTCCTTATAGATCTCCGGTAGAAAGCGGATTTGGAGCACGGGATCAACTCCCCCCTCATCCAGCGAGAATTCCCAGCCCTGCTCGGTTCGAACCGGATTGGCCATGCCTACACTGATAACGTCCTCCAGACCAAGCAGCTTGCGGGCAATGATCGCCCGATGGGCCCAAGGACAAATCGGCGCCCACAGCAGCCGGTAACGGTTTGCTTCGACCACAAGCTCGCCCTCTCCTTGACCGAACGGTGTGGTGAAGCGGTTCTTCTGGCGGACAAAATCTCCGTTGCTGCCGATCTCGCGCGTTAATTCCGGAACAGCAAATTTCGTGTGTGTCATGTGAACAGCCCCTTTTGTACTTGAGTGAAATGGTTAAGCTAACTTACATCCTTGCTAATTCCAAGTAAAACAATGTGTTTTCCTGATCTTAAATCTGCCAGTTTCAGAAATATAGTAAAAAACAGAACAGCTGAAAAAAGCATAAAACCATTGACATTTTCAATTAAATCGATTAAATATACTTTATAATTCCAATTGGATAAGTGAGGTTTATGGATTGCGAATGGAAGGGAATGACGGAAATGTACTACATCAGCCGTGGGCTGTGAGCAGATTTCTAGAATCAAGAGGAGGCTATATTCATGAGCCCGATACATAGACCAGCCGCGCTGTATCACCCCTACCAACCTACCTTCGATAAGCTGCTTAATACATACACGGAGTACAAGACAGCTACGTTGGACATTTTCAAGAACGGCGTGCAATTTGAGGGCTTTTACATTGATTCTCAGCATATTGACCGGACGTTCGTGCTGCCCGACGGCTGTGTGAATCTCGTCATTTGCTGCCACCCGCAATACCCCTCGGCCAATATTTGCGGCAACCTTTTTAAGGGAAGGCAAGGGATATTCGTTCGGGCGGAATGCGAATATTTCGTTGTGCGCTTCCTCCCCGGCTATGCGGAATACTTCTTCAAGCATCCTATCAGTGAATTCAGCGAGCTGGAGGTCCCGGTACAAGAGGTGCTTCCGCATGCGGATGAGCTGCTGGAGCGGATCGCGGAGCAGACCAGCCTGGAAGAGCGCGTTCGAGCCTTCGAGCGTTTTTTCCTGAAATATATTGGGGATGAGCTGGAGATTCCGCTGCTGGTGAAGTATTTGACGGAGAAAATTATCGCGGGCAGCGGGACCTCCAATGTGAAGCAGTTGTCAGAGGATACCGGCTATTCCTCCCGCTATTTGAGCAAGAACTTCGAGAAGTATGTAGGTTTGTCGCCCAAGCTGTTCAGCCGCATTATCCGCTTCCAGAACGTTATTCATCTACTGGAGAAGCAGCCATATGAGCAAGCCTTGCCACGAATTTTCGAGTTGGGCTACTTTGACCAGAATCATTTTATTAAGGAATTCAAAGAATTCAGCATGCTTACGCCTAAAAAGTTCATCCGGGAACTGGCTGCCGGCTCCCTGCCGGTGAACACCATCCAGAGAGCAGATTGACCGCACTCCGGGGAGTTGGTGCGGACTATCCCGGATGCGCCCCCTCCCTGAAGCCAATGCAGCACCGCGCGTCTATCGGGATGTTAGCAACTAAAGAAAAAGGCAATACCATGAGCATGTCCCGCAAAGGAACGCCCGCTGATAATGCCCCATCGAATCATTTCATTCCATACTACCTGCCACAGCTCAACTTGGATCATACGAACTAGCTAACCAGTCGCCGGTGAAGTTCCGACGACTGGTGGCTTAAACTTACATGGTGTTTGGATCGCTGTCTCACACAAAGAGACAATCCCCTTTGGTCCTGGCGAGATGTTATTCTGCGGTTATTTGTTATCCGGCGACTCTCCATCCGTCTCTTCTTCCCCGCTCTTATTAGTGGATACCGGCTCTTGATTCGTCTGAATCACTATTCCCGTTCCCCCGCTGGCCGCGTTCCGGTAAGACCCGGACTCTCGGCGGCTCTCGCCTCCCTTGCGAAGACGCGACCGCCGCCACCAGAGGAAGAAAGCCAGAATGATAACCGCCGCCACAAGCAGCGGCAGTGCTCCGGCGAGCACAATAAAGACCCATTGGAACATGGAGGACAAGGTGTTCAATGTGCCGCGAAGCGCGTCGCCGGCTCTGCCGAGCAGCGGTTCATCCTCGTGTTTTTGCAGATTCTGAGCGTCTTCACCCGGCTCATAGAGCCTCAGCTCCACTGTGGAATACAGCACATTCTGGTCGATATAGCGCATCCGGCCCTTGATCTGCTCAATCTCTTCCTGAACCTGGCTCAGCTCGCTGGCGAAGGAGACGAGATCGGAGGCCTTGGTCGCTTTTTTCATAAACTCAACATAATGGGATTCCAGCAGCTGTTTCGCCTTCAGGCGGGCTTCCAGATCCACATATTCCTCCGATACGTCCTGTCCCTCGATGTTGCGTTGTATCGACTTATGCTTGATCTTGTCCAGACTGTCCAGGAAGGAGGAGAAGCCGGCTGCCGGAACCTTCAGTACGAACGTTCCGCCTTGCTCGGCATCGCTTACCGTCTCGGTGAACCCGATGATATAGCCCCCGGCCAGATTAACACGGTTCCGGACATCGCTCTGCGCCTTCTCGTAGCTCTCCACTTCCATGTTCAGATTCGCATGGTAGATGAGTTTCTTGTTCAGCCCGGCTGCCAGGTCACCGCCCGCGAAGCCGCCTGCCGCCGTATTGCCTTCAGTCGATCCATCGACAGCTCCCATGCTGCTGCCTGCTGGTACGACTCCCTTCTCAGCCGGAGCCGCTGCTTCGCTGGCAGCGAAGCCGTCTTCCTGACCAGAGCTCCCTGCCATGGGAGCCTCTCTGTCGCTTTTCACGGCACCTCTGTCCATAGATGTTGAGGTCAACGAATTTTGCTCGACAGCAGCAGCCGAATCGGCCACATGCGAGCTTTCGGCGGAATTCCCCGCGCTGCAGCCGGCGATCGCCGCTGCTAGCACGAGCAGGCAGACCAGCATGCACAACAGCCTGTACATCTTCTTCATTCTTCATCCTCCCCCTGTATCTGTACATCCGGATTTGACCTCCAGACGTTTCCAGACATGGGAAGGTTGCACCATCCGCCGCTTTCCCGGCGAACTTTATTTATTCCGGGTTTGCCAGAGAAGCCGTGTTCGCCTTACGTCTTGCGGATAGCGCGGCCTCCTTCATGTTGCGCAGCGCGGCCTCGGTCTCCTTCCAGCCGCGAGTCTTGAGTCCGCAGTCGGGATTGATCCAGAACTGCTCCGGATCGAGAACCCGCAGCGCCCGGTCGATGGCGGTCTCCATCTCCAGGACTGAAGGCACACGCGGGCTATGAATATCGTAGACGCCAAGGCCGATCCCCTTGTCGTAATGCATGCTCTCAAAGCTCTCAATCAGCTCTCCGTGACTGCGGGAAGTCTCGATGGAGATGACGTCTGCATCCATGTCGGAGATGGAGCCGATCATTTGGCCGAACTCGCAATAGCACATATGCGTATGAATTTGGGTCGTCGGGCGGACAAGGCCGGTCGAAATCCGGAACGCCCGAACCGCCCAGTCCAGATAAGCCTCCTGGTCGGAAGCTTTCAGCGGAAGTCCCTCACGGACTGCCGGCTCGTCGACCTGAATCATTTCGATCCCGGCGCTCTCCAGGGCAAGAATCTCCTGCCGGAGGGCAAGGGCGATCTGGAAGGCCACTCTGTCCCGGCTGAGATCGTCGCGGACGAAGGACCAGTTCAGGATCGTGACAGGACCGGTCAGCATGCCTTTGACGGGACGGTGGGTCAAGGACTGCGCGTACACCGTCTCCTTGACCGTCATCGGCTCGGTAAATGCAACATCCGCATAGATGACCGGCGGCTTGACGCAGCGGGAGCCGTACGACTGCACCCATCCGCCTTCCGTGAAGAGGAAGCCATCCAGCTTCTCGCCGAAGAATTCCACCATATCGGTCCGCTCGTATTCGCCGTGCACGAGCACATCCAGCCCCGCCGATTCCTGGAAGGCAATCGTCGATTCAATCTCCCGTTGGATGAAGCTGTCATACTGCTCCTGGTCCCACTCGCCCCGGCGCCACTTCAGCCGGGCCTGCCGGACCTCCGTCGTCTGCGGGAAGCTGCCAATCGTCGTCGTCGGCAGCAGCGGCAGATTCCACTTGACCCGCTGAAGCCGGGCACGCTCGGCATAAGCCGTGCTCCGGCGGTCCGGCAGCTCTGCGAGCCCGCGCTCCAGCTCCGCCACGTCCTGGCGGCTGCGTTCCGGCAGCGCGCGGAATGCCGCCAGCGCGGCGTTCGCTTCCTTCAGCGCTCCAGCGGCGGCCTCCCGGCCTTCCCGCAGCGCCAGCTTCAGCAGCGCCAGCTCTTCGAGCTTCTCCTCGGCGAAAGCCAGCGCGCCCCGCACCTCCGGCTTCAGCTTGCGCTCACCGCTCACGCTTACAGGGACGTGCAGAAGGCTGCAGGACGGCTGAAGAATCAGGCTGTCCCCCGGAACCAGTGCCGCCAGCTCTTCGGCAAGCGCCAGCTTGGCCTCCGGATCGCAGCGCCAGATGCCCCGCCCATCGATGACACCAGCCCACAGCGTCTTGCCGGCTGGCCATTCCAGCCGCCCCAGCGCCTCCAGGTTGGCCCCGCCGTCATGCACGAAATCCAGACCGAAGCCGCTGACCGGCAGCTTCAGAATTTCCTCAAGCGGCTCCGCAGCTTCAAAATACGTTTGAAGCAGGATGGAGAGATCGGGTGCAGCCGCACTCAGCTCGCGGTACACTTCCTCCAGCAGCGTGAGATGCTCCTGCGGAAATCCGGCTACAAGCGCCGGCTCATCAAGCTGGACCCAGGCCGCTCCTTCTTCCGCCAGCTCTCTCAGCACTTGAACGTACACAGGCAGGAAACGGCGTACGACATTTTCGAATTTCTGAGCCGCATACCCTTTGGATAGTCTCACAAAGGTATAAGGTCCAACGAGAACGGGCTTGCCGTCAATTCCCAGTCTGGACTTGGCGAAGCGATACGCTTCGAGCGGCTTGTTCCATACAAGCTTGGGAACCGTCTCCCCGATCTCAGGCACAATATAGTGATAGTTGGTATTGAACCATTTCGTCATTTCGCAGGCTGCCGCACGCTCTCCGCCACGGGCCATGGCGAAATACAGATCAAGCCCTTCCTTTCCGCTCTCCTCCCGGAAACGCGGAGGCACCACATCGAACATGAAGGCCGTATCGAGCACATGATCGTAATAACTGTAGTCTCCAAGCGGAACGAAGTCCAAACCGGCGTCACGCTGAGTCCGCAGATGATTCTCCTGTATGGCGCTCAGGTCCTCCTCCAGCTTCTCGCGGCTGATGCGTCCCGCCCAATAGGCTTCCAGCGCCTTCTTCCATTCCCGGCTGCCGCCGATTCTCGGATACCCGAGACTGCTTGTCCGAACATTAATCGTCATCCTTCATATCCTCCCGCTCTTATTATCGTTGTTATATGAATTTACCAGAACCGTCAGCATTCGTGGCACAGCCTTTGTATCCGAAGAAGCAAATAAAAAGCGCCTCTCCCCTAACGGGAAAGACGCAGCTTGTGTTGCCGGCATCTTCCATTCGCCTACCCGGGATTCGGTATGCCTTAATGTTAAGGCATGACCCGAATGTCCCGCAATAGGTTACAGAGCCTCCGGTTATATCGAAACCTGATAACCGGCTAAAAGAAAATAATATAGACAAGTCCGGCCAGCACAATCCGGTAAATGGCAAAAGGCAGCAATTTGATCCGGTTAATCAGCTTCAGGAAGAAGCGCATGGACAACAGTGCGAACACGAATGCGCTGATAAAACCGGCGATGAAGAAAGGCAATGCGTCCATGGTGAAGTACTGCCAATTCTTCATGAGGGAGATCAGGCTGGCACCAGCCATAATCGGCACCGCCATGATGAACGTGAAATCAGCGGCGGCCCGGTGGCTCATGCCAAGCATTATGCCGCCCGAGATTGTCGAACCGGACCGGGAAAATCCAGGCCACAGCGAGAAGCATTGGATCAGGCCCATCCCAAGCGCTTGCCCGTATGTAATCTGGTCGACATTTTCCGTCCTCGGTGTCCTTCTGGCAGAGAACCGGTCCGCGATGATCATGAATATGGCGCCTACCACGAGGCCTATTAGCACCGTTGCCGTCGAGAAGAGGTAATTATCGATATAGTCCTCGAACAGAAATCCAAGAATACCGGCAGGAATCAGTCCGACGATGACCTGACCCAGAGTCAGATGTCCGCCGCCTCCCGTCCGGTTCTGAAGAACCGCTCCGCCGGCCACAATGCGGTCCGGCTCCATCGCTTTGCGGCTGAATCGTTTCAGCCCCAGCAGATCGATAAACCGGTTCCTGAAGATCACGACGACGGCCAGGATGGAGCCCAGCTGAATGACAACCTTGAAGGTATTGGCCGTGTATTTTCCCAGGAACTCCTGCGACTTCAGCCACATGTCATCGACGATGATCATATGGCCTGTGGACGAAACCGGTGCGAATTCGGTCAGGCCCTCAACAATTCCCAGTACAATCGCCTTGATAATTGCGAACCAATCCAAATTCCCGCCTCCTTCAATTCCTTGTAATATGGGGTACAATGTTATGAATGAAAGCAGCGCCTACTGCTTAGATTCCTTCAGCTTCAGTTTTCGTCTGCGGACATACATCAAGACGAACACGGCGGCTCCGCCCGCCAGCAGGGCATAAATAATGTTGGAGTAAACCTCCATATAAGCACCGATCTCATGCCAGGATTCTCCCAAAGCAGCGCCGATCAGAACGAGCAGAACATTCCAGGCCAGACTGCCAATGGCGGTCAATATCAGAAATGGACCCATCTTCATTCCCGACATGCCGGCAGGAACGGAAATCAGACTGCGGATCAGAGGGATCATCCGGCAGAACAGGACGGTCCAGTAGCCGTAACGGTCAAACCAGGCGTCAGCACGGCGCACATCCTCTTTCTTCACCCGCAGAAGACGGCCGTACTTCTCGACGAGCCGCTCCATCCGTTCCACACTCATCATACGGCCGATCGCATACAGAATAATGGCCCCGAGGACCGAGCCCAGGGTAGCGGACAGAACGACTCCGGATATCGTCAAATGGGAGGTGGTGGTCATGAACCCGCCGAAAGGAAGGATCACTTCGGATGGAATGGGCGGAAACACATTTTCCAGCGCCAGCAGCAAAAAGATGCCGATATACCCGAATTGCTCCATGAAATCGGTAATCCACGTTTTCATCAAATTCCTCCAAATTCAAGATTTTTTCCATTATACCGTAGCTTAAACGCCAACCGCAATTTCTGAAACTTGCAGCTTCCATTTTCAGGTGAACATACCTAACGCAGATATGTCGTTGTTCCTATACCGTCCGGTGTCAATACTTGCTTCTGCCCGGAGTCAATATGCCATAATGAACATAAAGATTCGAAGACATGTAAGAGCTTAGGGAGGAACCGGGATTTCAGGCGGGAGGTGTCCGTGAGCTGGATGTGATTGATTTCGGGCGCCCACCCGATTGGGAGAGATTGTTGATCACAGATCGCCAGATTTTCTGCGGGACCCGGAGGATTGCCGGAGTGCTTTTGGTTTGATTTACATAAAAAAGGGCCAGCCGTTAAACGGCTGACCCTATACCTGTTACAGCTTGCCCGCGGCGGTGGCTTCGTTCCGGCCTGCAAGACCGGTGCGGGTCTGCGGCTTCTTGATCTTCTTCGGCTTGCCGAAGGTAGTCATGAACGTTAT
Source organism: Paenibacillus sinensis (assembly GCF_019904155.1). Taxonomy (GTDB): domain Bacteria; phylum Bacillota; class Bacilli; order Paenibacillales; family Paenibacillaceae; genus Paenibacillus_AQ; species Paenibacillus_AQ sinensis. The sequence goes on along the minus strand of NZ_JAHCMB010000117.1, from coordinate 60,462 downwards.
GACCTGGCCGGCCACAATGACCGCCATTGCGGTATACATCGTCTCTCTCAGCGGCATATACAGCAGCGAGAGCAGCAGAACGAGGATATCCATCAAGATGAATACCGTTCCCACCTTGATTCCCTTCCATTCGCTGATCAGCAGGGAGAGAATATCGTCTCCGCCGCTTGCCGCGCCACAGCGCAGCACGAGCCCTGAGCCAAGTCCCGTCAGAAGACCGGACAGCAGCGCGGCAAGCGCCAGATTCCCGTGAAAATCCAACGAAATTGTCGAATAACGTTCCATCCAGGCGTAGAATAAGGTGAACGCAGTGGAAGAAATAAACGTATTGCAGACAAACCCTTTGCCCTTAAGCAGCAGTGCTACCAGAAGAACCGGCAGATCCAGCAGCAGAACAGTGATGGAAGGCGACAGGCCGAGTACATACTTGCCGAGAAGCGACAAGCCCACGAACCCGCCTTCGGTGAGATGATTCTGATAATTGATGTGATAATAAGCAAAGCTGAGTACAAACGTTCCGAACAAATTAATGAATAACTGTAGCGGCCAATTCCTTGTTCCGCTGACTTGATTCCTCATACCTATTCCCCTTATCGTAAATGGCGGCTAAACGTCCCACCAACCCTCTACGACGGGGTGAACCGGGCAAATCCTAGTCCTTCGCATTCCCATTCCCTTCCTTCGTAGAGGCGGTTTGGCGTTCCAATGTCAGTACGCACCTTCTACGAGGAAGCTAAGTATAAGATAGATCACAACGTTTCCAAATCGTCCTTTGGGGATTCGTCCTTCGGGGACACATGGTATCCTGATCCTTTCTCTTATGTTTTGATTGCCTCCTAATTATACCACGAATGAGCCGATGTCTAAACAGGCAGACAAGTTTTACCAAAAAAATATTCAGCTTCGCAGCAGCCGGTTCACCGTCTCGCGGCGTATACCGATCAGCTGCCCGATTTCTTCCTGGGTAAGCAGCTCGGTCAGCGGCGTCTTCTTCGAATAAGTCTCCATCCATTCACTCAACAGGCGCAGTCGCTCGGCAGGTGAACCTGCCGTCAGATGGTCGATCCGGGTCTGCATGAACCGGAGCTTCTCCTGGAGAAGCAGCGCCACTTCCATCGCCTTGCCTGGCTCCTCCTCCAGCTTGTGGTACCACTCCTTGGCCGGAATCCGCTCCACTTCACTGGTCATAAGTGCGGTTGCCGTGCCGTGCGTCTCCTTCGGAGAGATCAGCGAATGATGGGGCACGATTTCCCCCGGGTACAGAATGTTGAACAATACGATATTTCCATTCTCATGCAGCCTTGTCACTTTGAACAATCCGCTCTTGATCTCATATAAATACCGCCCGTCGTCGCCCTGACGGAACAGAGTTTCTCCCTTGTGCACGATCATCCTCTCATTCTCCTTCTTACCGTTATGCGATCAGCCTCAGTATACGGGATCGGTGCCGCATGACTCAAGGCGTGAAATCCCTCATCCGCCTGTTCCCCATCGGAAGAGCGAGACATATGCTAAAACATACGAACGAGCGAAGCGGGTGAGAGAAGGTGGCGAATAAAAAAAACGGCCCCCGGCAAGACGAACTGTCCGCCGAAGACTATGCCATTCTCGGAGCTGCTTTTTCCGCTCTGGGCGACTTTTTTGCCCTGCTGTCCCTGATCAAGCAGCGGGAAGCCTCGCAGACCGGGGGCGCCGGCACTACCGGAACGGAAATTGTGCCCGGAATCGGCTCCGGCCTCATTGCGGGAGGCGTCACACCCCGGATGAATGGCCGTCGGAGATAAGCGCGGTTATAGAGCGGGAGCGGACGGGAGCGCTCATCAAACGGATATGGGAATTCCCCCACTCCGTCAAGCATCAGCCGGCACAGTGTCCCGGCTTGATTCTCTCCCTTGAACGCTTTCAAGAGGGACAGGCTGGTGACGTTCGAAGAGTCCGGTTACTTCTTCCGCTTCCTCCCGGTCAACCTCCGCGATGACGATGATCCGGTCTTTCTCCACATGCTTCGCATAGGCATCGGCATCTACACGGGGAATACCGATGCCTACCAGCCCGGTGATGATGCCATCCTCAGCCGGATCATCCCCGAATTCTGCTCCGCCCAACTTGGCAGCCGCCGGTCCTGCTGCCACCGACGTCTCCGGCAGCAGGTTCAGAGCAATCGCAAGGCCCCTTGCCGTTCCGAACAGCCCCCTGCCTCCCGTCGCTTCCCTCGGTTTGGACAAGCCTTGGCTGCGGCTGATTTCATCGACCACGCCTTTATCCCTGGCGATCACCGAGATTCGCCCGGCTCCGATTCCGCGATGCTTCAGTTCCCGGACGGTCAGCGAAGCATCGCTTTTGTGGCTAAATATGCCGATTATAAGATATGTCATATTTTCCCCTCCCGAACTTGGCAGAATCGAATCCGGATATATGCACCTTTTAACGCCGAAACCACGTATTGAATCTTGCCGGAAGGTTCTGGAGTCAAGCCGGCTGAATCAGCGCGCCCCAATTCGGTTATTAACATAGGACGGGTGCAATTCATTACATACGTTCGTTCCAGAATCCTAACTTTGGGAGGTGTCCTTATTGCTGCAAAACAAATTTTTCCGCACAACACTTGGCATTATTTTTATTCTGCTGATTCTGTATCTGGGGGAAAAAGTCTCCGTGGTTTTCTCTCCGGTCGGCCGGATTATCAACCTGCTGCTAGTGCCCTTCATGTTCGCCGGCTTCTTCTACTATTTGCTGCGGCCGCTCGTCAATTATCTGGAGAGGCGGAAGCTGAAACGTCCGGCCGCGATTTTGCTGATCTATCTTGTCTTTCTCGCGCTGTTCGCCGTATTTTGGGTTGCGGTATGGCCGACGCTTCAGGGACAGATCCAGAACTTCATCGACAATGCGCCTTATCTCGTTCAGAACATTCAGTACCAGTTCAACAAGCTGCGCGATAATCCGTTATTCGGCCGATATCTGGGCGGTGAGTCGGATCTGACTGTAAGGCTGTACCAGTATTTGCAGAATGCTGTAACCTGGGTGACGAATTCGATGAGCAACCTGATCGCCGTGATCTCCAACATTGTCGTCATCATCGCCACGCTGCCGATTCTGCTGTATTACATGCTGAAGGACAGCCATAAGCTGCCCCGTATCCTCCTTGGCCTCATTCCGCGCAAATACCGCAAGGAGGGCCAGGAGATGCTGACGGATATCGATTCGGCGCTCAGCAGCTTCATTACGACACGAGTGCTTCTGAATGTGATTCTAGGGGCCTTGCTGTATATCGGGTTTCTCATTATCGGTCTGCCGTATGCGCTGCTGCTGGCGCTCGTCTCGATCCCGTTGAACTTTATTCCATATATCGGCGCCATTCTCTCAGCCATCCCCGTAATCGCGGTCGGGTTTATCGAATCGCCCATGACCGCGTTATGGTCTCTAGTTATCATCGTGGTCGCCCAGCAGATCCAGGATAACCTGCTTACACCGATTATCACCGGCAAGACGCTCGATATTCATCCGTTGACCACCGTTGTTCTGGTTCTTGTCGGCGGCGAATTTTACGGCATTATCGGCGTGCTTATTGCGCTGCCCGTCTATATGACGGTCAAAATCATTTTTCTTAAGGTATACGAAATCGCGATTGCCGGGAAGATGGACGAGTATTAGCTTATGACGACCGTCATATTCTCTGAACCTCCCCGTACTTAAATAGGCCTTCCCTCAGTCATCTATATGATTGAGGGAAGGCCTATGCAATTTCATCGCGCTGTATTTCTACGCGCCACATTTCTTCGGCTCGCGCAATACAAGCTGCTAACCCCGCAAAGACCGGACCACGAACAAATGCGTGGACTTCACCAAGGTCCTGCCATCTTCAAGCGTGACCGAGCCCTTCGTATGCGACACCAGCGTTGTATTCAAAGCGACCAGCCGGTCGCCCCTCCATACCGTGACGGCGGATTTGAAATAGACGGCGTTATCGAACTGCAGCCGGTCTTTCATAATATACCCCACGGAATGAAGAACGGGCGGAAGGGCGCGCTCCTTGGGAGCCAGCGCTTTGATCAAGGCAATGTTGCGGATCGGAATGCCGGTCTCCTGGTGACCGACCACAATCCGCCCGGCGGCGGCGTCCCACTTGCGCAGAACTCCTCTCAACGTTACGTAAGGAGGCTCTCCCAGGTACACAATAACGGGTTTGCCCAGCCAATGTCTCATTTCATCAGCCTCCTATTCTTGTCCGCCCTACAAATTGGGAATATTCCAATCGATCGGCGCCAGTCCGTGCCCATTGAGGAATTCATTGGTTCTTGAGAATGGACGGCTGCCTAAGAAGCCCCGATGTGCCGAGAAGGGACTCGGGTGCGGCGACTGGATAACCAGATGCCTGCTCTGATCAATAAAGGCACCCTTCTGCTGTGCGTGGCTGCCCCACAGTATGAACACGAGCGGCGTCTCCCTCTCATTCAGTTTCTCCATAACAGCGTCCGTAAATGTCTCCCAGCCGATTCCTTTATGCGAATTCGGAAGACCTTCACGCACGGTCAATACTGCATTCAGGAGCAGCACGCCCTGGTCGGCCCAGTGCAGCAGCGAACCGTGATTCGGAGGATTAGCCCCGATATCATCGGACAGCTCGGTGTATATATTCCGCAGCGAAGGCGGAATCCGCACACCCGAGCCCACCGAGAAGCTAAGCCCGTGGGCTTGTCCGGGTCCGTGGTAAGGGTCCTGTCCGAGAATGACAACCCTTGTTCCCAAATAAGAGCAGCGTTTCATCGCCGTGAAGAGCAGCTCTTTTGGAGGATAGACCGAATTCTCCTTGTATTCACGCGCGAGTGTATAGCGCAGGTTCTGAAAATAGGTTTTTTGCGTCTCCTCTTGTAATACGTCATCCCAATCATTATCGAAAATCAACCTGTTCCCCTCCGCTCTCCTCGCCTGATGGCTTGTCATTTTCGACCGTAATCCGCCTTGATCTCTCCCCATTCCCTTGTCTGCCACTTCAGCACCTTGTTGCTGTAGGTATGGGTATGCAGCCAATTGACGGCGCGGTCCACCATGGCCCAGATCTCCATCGTTGAATGATCCCGTGGCAAGGTTGTCGATACCTTCTTCTCTCTTACCCATTTCATGGCGTTCACCGAGTCGCTGTAAATGGTGCGGTTGCTTCCCTCTTTCTGAAGTAACGCAAGCGCGTGTACGATGGCCAGAAACTCACCCAGATTATTCGTTCCCTTGTTAATCGGCCCGCAGGAGAAAATCACTTCACCCGTACGGGTATCTACACCTTTATATTCGACAGGGCCAGGGTTTCCCCTTGTTCCCACATCAACCGAAATACTGTCGTAATCGATGGAGCTTGTCTCGCCGGAAGAAGCCGCAGCTTTCGTTCCACCTCCGCCGGTGCTTCCCTTTCCCGCTGCCGAACTGCCCCAATTGCCCTTCCAGCCGGCCCGAAACGCCGCTTCCGCAGCTGCCTTCGATTCATAGGACTTATATTTCGCTCCCGTGAACTGATCCGTCTGTTTCTTGCATTCGGCCCAAGTTAAATAAATTCCGGGCTTCCGGCCTTCCCATACCACATAATACTTCTGACTTGCCAACGCTGACTGCTCCCTTCCGCTTCCATATTTATTTAGTGTAAAGGACAAATCCGAAGGATACAACCTTGAATCCCTATCTTCAAATACGAGCGATAAATTCGACAAATCCGCTGCCCAATCAACATATTTTCGCATTTCATGTCGAAAAACGGCTATTCCCGTCGTTGTTAAATATTTAAAATTTTAGATAAAAAGCAGCGGGCAATCGATTGAATCCGCAGGAAATACGAAAGGATTAAGGACTATGGAGCTATTTTGCATTTTCGCAGTTTTCCGACAAAATCTACTCCTTCACGCTAGGGAGGTGTTCCGGTATCATATTGGGTATACAGTTCGAGGCACAGCCAGAAGGCTCGCCTGAACGGGCAAATCCTGGTGTGCTATCCATTACGTTAGGAGGAACAGCCCATGGTACTCTTAATTCACAGCGTTAATTCAGAAAGGCTGGAACGTCTGTCCTATGATGTGCAGAAGGTGAACGAGGAAGCTCGCCGGTCCTTTTATGAAATGTCCGCCATCCGTAAGCCCTGCGGCCACGGTTATGAATGGGAGGTCACCGTCTATGGCAGAAAGGTCAGCGTGAAGTCGGAGGACATCTTCAAGCTCCAAAAAGAACGCCTGCACCTGAGTGTTCCCGAAATTTTCAAGGAAATCGTCGCATGGAAATTGAAAACGCTTACTATACTGGAATCCTGAATTTCTTTCCTGCTTGCCATACAGCAGCGGCCCTCCCGGCTTCGGGAAGGGCCGTTTGGCTTTTATACATAGATAATCCGTAACCGCCGCACTCTAATTAACAGACCGGCAGAAAGGAATGAGAGTTATGGCAGACAAGCAAACCGCGAAGGAGCCCCCGGCAAAATGGAGCAGATCGTCGGAGGCATCGTGGATAACGTGCAGGAGACGCTGACCGGTGAAGGAGATCATCCATCCCATCCATCCGGATATAACGATCAGGAAGAAGCCATGAAGCAACCGCAGCCCTCGGCAGCGAATCGGCGGCATATCCCTGGCTGTTTGTGACATCTCAACTACGCCTCTGGTTGGTGTACATACAGCGGCTGTACATTTACTGCCATGATCTGTCTTATTTTTCAATCTTGTGACCAATGAGCCCGCCTATTGTAACTTTCCAAACACCATTGTATAATTTAGCAAATTAACGCGTCTGCGTAGATAGGAAACTAACATAGGAGGGATCAGCATGCCTTATACACTTATGAAGAATGTCGAATTTTTTACCGCTGCTCTATCACGCAAATATGTATTCGCGCTTCAGCTTGGGCCGGACGGCATGTACTCCCGGGTCGGCACAGGGATTGTCGAAATGTTCTCCGACGAGCTTGTCCGATTGAAGAATTTCGACGGAACGGCTACGCTCTACTCCAGAAACGATACGAAGTTCCAGCACTGAGGACCGCGACTGCGGTCTTTTTTGTTGGATACGGGAGCTTTGATACGGTAGCTCATCTTCCCGCCTTCTCTTCCGGATTAAGGTCGTTCTTTCTCCATAAAAATCAGGGTTATGTGCTCCGCCAGCGTCTCCTTGCGAAACGGCCGATAACCCAGCGAAGTATAGAGTCTGATATTATCGGCGCTCTTCTCCCCCGCAAAAAGCTCATATCTTGAACAACTCGCAAATTCCCGTTCAATCTCCTTCAGCAGCGCAGTCCCGGTCCCCTTGCCCTGGCGGGCGGGATGGACGAACAGCTTGCCAATTTTGCAGCTTCCGTCCTGCTCATAGGCCCTTACAGATCCAATAATGCTTCCCTCGGCCACAGCTTTCAGTACGACCTGGCTCTCCAGGTCCTCTCTCATCCCGTCCAGAGTCTGGGTCAGCGGTGGAATGGTATAGTCCCCATACCGTTCACCCTCACTTTGATAAGACAAAATCTGAAGCTTAAGAAGTTCTTCCGCATCATTCATTTCCGCCCGCAGAATCGTCATTTACAGCGCCCTCCTTTATACAAAATCCCGGTTCACCCATCTCATACCCGGTGCTCCGGCCGGTCGTTCCTCGAATCCGAACCTTTTGTAGAAATCCGCTTTATCCGCAGCGGCGAATAATTGGACAAGCGGAATTTCCCGTTCTGCGCAGCGTTCCAGAAGCCGTATCAATATGCCCGAACCGACGCCGTCTCCCTGATAATCCGGCCTAATAATCAGATCGCAGATCAACGCCTGCAGCACACCGTCCGAAATGATCCGTCCCATACCGATCACCCGGCCGTCATGGAAGGCGGTTATTGTGTACCAGCTATTCGACAGCGCCTCTTCAAGCTGGGTCGCACCTTTCTCCGCTATTCCCAGCCAACCCGCACTTTCAACCAGACCGGTGAATTCGCTGCCGGAGGGTCGATGCTCGCGGTAGATTACCGGGTTCAGCTGTTTGGCCATTACAATGCTTCTTCCAAAGCGCTCCGATTCCGAAATATGCTGCTCGATATAGCCCATGTTGGCATAGAAATTCTGTGCCGTAACGCTGCTGGGGACTTGCAGGGAGTCAATACCTTTGCGAAGCGCCATCCGCTCCAGCTTCCCAACCAGCATTCGCCCTACTCCCTGCTTATGATAACGGCCGTCGACAAATACCGTATAAACCGTGTTCTCCTGAAGACTTGCTGTTCCGATCACGCGATCCTGATCGACCGCAACCAGCATCTCACGGCTCTTGGCCAATCCGCTGATGTACTCAGATGTGAATAACGAATACATATTCTGAATGATGTTATCGGGATAATCCAGGCTATTCACTTTCAACAAATTCTCGCGAATAAGCGCCGATAAGACCTCGCCGTCTTCTTCGGCATAATGACGGATTTGAATCGGGTTCATCCACGTCCTCCTCTCGCCGGTTTGCGCGCGATCCACAGGGTCCACCGATCCTTTTCCACGACAGGCTGTCCCTCTTACAGTTTTTCACCTATGTAAGCGACAAGATCATGAAGTTCATCAGCGTTCAACTCATGTAAAATAGATCTTCCCGTCCGCCCTGACAGATCGCGGCCAAGCTCTTGAATCTCCCTGTAGCTCCGGCGTAATTCCCATATTGTAAATTCTATAACAAATGCCAGCCCGCTATCGCGAAATGCATCCCTCACTTGTGCTCCGGATGGCCGACGACGAATATCAAGTTCCTGTAACCGGGGGAATTTCTCAAAAATATCACCGGATATGATGGATAACTATATATGCTTCCGGAATCCCCGCACTTGTTCATCCCCGTAACCCAATTGCTCATAGAGTCGATGCGCTTCACTTCGCTGTCCGCCCGATACCACAATAATGTAAGAACAGTCCCGCCGCACTGCGGCCTGTTCGATTTCCAACATCAATGCTCGTGCAATGCCCCGTCTGCGGAATGACTCCGATACGATCACATTCTCGATGACCATAAATGGGCGGCAGCTGCCGACAAGATCCTGACAGACGATTCCCATAAGGGAACCCGCCAGCACATTCTGTTCAAAAGCGCCGAGCAGGATGTAGCTGCCAGTCCGCTCTATGGCTTCAAAGCTTGTCCGCAGTTTGACATCATCTGTAGAAGTTCCCATCAGCTCTTCATACAGCCTGCCTAACCCGGGAAGGTCCTCCTTGCTTATGTCCCGGATTTCGATCATGGCTGAAGTTCCTTCGTCATGGATGGGTCAAAAAAATCATACAGCTCACTCACCGTCTTGAGACAGTAAGTCGGACGGATTGCTTCCATCTCGTCAACGCTGCCATAGCCATATAGCACGCCGATTGAGGTGATACCGTTGTTGTGGGCTCCGATGATATCATGCTTGCGATCGCCGATCATGACAGTCTCTACAGGGACAAGCCCGTTCCGCTCCAGAATAAACCGGATGATCTCGGATTTGTCCGACAACGTCCCGTCAAGACCGCTTCCGACAACCGCCGAGAAGAAGGAATCAATGCCGAAATGCTTCAGAATTCGCTCAGCGAACACCTGCGGCTTGGAAGTGGCGACGATCAATTCCGCTCCATTCTCCGCAAGATGAGCAAGAAGCTCCGGAATGCCGTCATACAGCTCATTTTCAAAAATTCCAGTGTCGGCAAAATACTCCCGGTAATTCTGGACTGCCTCCCACGCCTCTTCCTCTGTGAACCCGTAAAATTCACGGAATGACAATGCGAGCGGCGGACCGATGAACGGCTCAAGCTCATCCAGGTCTTCTACGGTGATGTTCGCTTTGGACAACGCATACTGAACGGACTTGGTAATCCCGATCTTGGGGTCGGTCAGTGTCCCGTCCAGATCAAACAGTATATGACTATACTTCAAGTTCCCGCCCCCCTTCCGGCAGAACGGTATAAATCTCTTGTATAGAATGAATGACTGCATCCGCTCTGGACAAATCCTGATTTCCCGAATTCGGATTCAGAAAGCCTATGCAGCGCATCCCTGCCGCTTTGGCGGCAGTAACACCGTTTCGGGAGTCCTCCAGCACCCAGCAGGATGAAGGGCTCACGCCCAGTTTACTTGCCGTTTCCAGGTAAATATCCGGTGCCGGCTTTCCGGCGGGCACTTCCTCTCCGCTGATGATACATTGGAATACATCTTCCCATCCGAATTTAGCCAAGACTCCTTCAATAAATGAGCGTGGAGAAGAAGAGGCAAGCCCGATCGGTATCGATCGGCTCCGCAAATAGGCCAGCAGACCGGGAATGCCGTCAATCGGCTCCATCGGAGTATCTCTAAGCAGTTCTAGCTTGCGGGTCGACTGGTAATCGATCACTTCCTCCACCGTCTGAGCCAATCCATGCTCCACCTTGATGATGCTCCACATTTCCGGATTCGTCATGCCTACGAATCTCTCCAGATAGTCCTGTTCGGACGCAACTCCCAGAAACTGCAGCACCGCCAAATCAACTTCAAAATGAAGAGGCTCACTGTCCAGGATTACTCCATCCATATCGAAGATAAATGCATCTATCACCTTAACACTCCCGCCTTTCCCAACAGTGAAATGATATGTCTGAAATTATACGAAAGGGCGATCATTCACGAAATGCAATCGGACACACCCCAGCATTTTCCTTAATGCCATTCCTGTAAAAAGACAATCCGCAACAAAGAGGAATAGGGGGACGTTCCTGAGTTCAGCCAGCAGCCGGAGGAAGGAATACTCGGTCATGCTGCCCGCCAGCTTGGTTTCTTCCTAAAAAGCAGCGGCCAGCGATCCCAAATACTCCTTCAGCACGGTGCTCACCTTGCCGAGAGCGTCTGCGCTCGGAGCAAGCTTGCCCGGATACCATGCCGCATCAGCCGCCGAACTGGATTCGAAGGCGGTCGGGTAAGGCTGCACCTCCATCCCCGCATGCTTGAATTCAGTCACCGCCCTTGCCATCTGAAAGCCTGCGGTAACGAGCACCGGATGGCTGAGATTATGCTCTTTCATTAATTCCACCGAATACTCGGCATTCTGCGCGGTGTTCAGCGATCGGTTCTCGATCAGAATATCCTCGGATGCCACCCCGAGCCCAAGCAGCTGCCGGCGGGCAATATCGCCTTCGTTGCCGCTATCCGCATAAACCTTCCCGCCGCTGAACAAGATCGGCAGGCCGCTCTCACGATGCAGCCGGACCGCAGTGATGAGCCGGTTGGCAGCAGATCCGCCCATATTCCCCTCTCCATCGACGTCCGGAGTCCCCGTCACGGCTCCTCCGCCCAGTACAACCAGAACGTCGCCGGATGGCTCCGCAGGCTGCGGGTAGCGGTTCTCCAGCGTGCGCATCAGCGGGTCGGCGACCAGCGGCGTTGAGACCAGATATAAAATCAGGGTTATCGTGATCAGGAACACGGCGGTGCCGCGCTGCCTCTTCCACAGCATCCACAGCGACAACAGCACCAGAAATACGATAAAGATGCCCGGGGGCAATACGAAGCTGTATACAAACTTGATGAAGTAGAGCATGAATACGCCGCCTCCTCTGGCTTGATGAGACTAATGATCTTGCGTGAGCCGTGACCGGATCATCATGACAAGCTGTTCCTTCTCCGCTTCCGGGATTCCTTCCGCCAGCCGTGCGGCAGCTACGGGCAGCAGCCACTCATCGATTGAAGTGCTGTACATTCCCGTGGCTTTCAAATATTGACTTAAATAGACCGACTTAAGCCTGCGTCTGACCAGATTAATGAAGACAGAAGCTGTGCGGGACGTATTCTCCGGCATAGATCCGACGCTTAACAACACCAGGGTCCGCGCTGCATCCCCGGCTGGATGACCGCACATGCCGTTCATCCAGTCAATGGTCCAGCAGCCGTCATTCACGATGACGTTGTCCGGGTGAAAATCCCCGTGGCAGAGCGAAGAGCCCGCCGGCAGCCGGTCCAGATGGAGCCGGACCCTCTGCTTCTCTTCCGGTGTCAGCAGCGGCGCTGCCCCGATATTGTAATCAAGCACAGATTTCTGCGTAACAAGCTCACCACCCTCGCGGGAATGAATCTCCGCGTGCATCCGCGCAAGCGACCTTGCGCTGGAGGAGACGGCCCAAGGCTTCTGAAAGATGATGCCTAGCAGAGTAATTCCCGATATATGCTGATAGACAACTCCGGTGGCTGCATCGATTCGGACACATTCATAGGGTCTTGGAGTACGGATGCCAAGTGAGTAGGCCAGACTGCTCGCGGCCCATTCCCGTCTGACGCCTTCCTGGGGGATTCCCGGCAAATATAACTTGATAACCTTGTCTTCCGCGTATGCATACACCGAGGCGGTCCGACCTTGCCCGAGCAGCTTCAATGCAGAGATATCCAGATCACATTGTTCCAGGCGCTCCATCATGATTTCCTCATTTCTATAGCCGTATATTCCGGCGGCTTCCGATATTGTCATCTCTTGGTTATTTCGATCATAACGGCACAGGTGGCTGTTGACAAGTAATGCCTGGATCGCCGGCCGTTACGGCGTCACCTGACAGCTTAATCTGCCACAGCAGTAATGGGACATCCATGGCCCATCTCTTTAGCCAGGCTTGCTGACTGACAAGATAACGGCAGCAAAGAAGGCAGCCGGAGAGTTTCTCCGGCTGCCTTCTGAATGCCTTATGCCTTCTTTGCCTAAGCTCATAGCGTCTTCATGAACTGATAAATCTTGTCGTTCATGCCCGGAAGGTCTTCGTGCCCGAAATCCGGGAATATTTCGAGCGTGAACGGTGCGGTCATTTTGTTAATGGCCGCGAACTGGGTGGACGGCGGACAAATATTATCCATCAATCCGACGCCAATCAGCAGCTCCGCCTTGATGCGGGGAGCCAGATTCTGAATGTCAATGTAGCCAAGCCGGGTAAAAGTCTCGTCCTCCCGTTTGTGCTGGGGATCGAAATTGCGAAAATAATCACGCAGTTCGCTGTAGGCTCCCGCAGCCAGATCCATTTCCCATACACGCTTGTAATCGCTGAGGAAAGGATAGACAGGAGCCGCCTTCCTGATTCTCGGCTCAAGCGCGGTGCAGGCAATCGTGAGCGCCCCGCCCTGTGACCAGCCAGTAGCCCCTACCCGGTTCTCATCCACTTCGTCAAAGCTCATGACAATGGCAGCCAGCTGCGCGGTATCGAGGAAGATATCCCGCATCAGCAAGCGATCCGCCCGGTCGTCCAGACCGCGGACGAATTGCCCGCTGAAGGTCGTGCCCTTAACACCGCCGGTATCCTCCGACAATCCGGCCTGGCCTCTAACGTCGAGCGCAGCGACGGAGAAGCCGAGCGCCGCATACTGCAGCTTGCCCTGCCAATCCCCTGAGTTCCCCGAGTATCCGTGAAACTGGAGTACGGCCGGGTGCGGCTTGGGAACATTCACCGGGCGGACATATTTCGCATGAACTCTTGCACCGCGTACGCCGGTGAAATAGAGGTCATAGCATTCGGCGAATGGTGCCTGAAACTCCGAAGGGACCAGTTCGACCCGCGGATCGGTCTGCCGCATTTCCTGCAGCGCCGCTTCCCAGTAGGCGTCAAAATCATCAGGACGCGGATTGCGTCCCTTGTAGCTCTTTAATTCATCTAATGGCATATCCAGCATGGGCATCTTATGATCACTCCCGTTGTATAATCGGTTCTCCGGTCTATTGTAACCGATGCAATCCTGGGGTGTTAGTAAGCGATTTCCAAATCTCCGAATTTTCCTCGGATGACATCTGAACCGCCGTTAACTTGAGTGTTCTGCCATGTTGAACAGCGCTTGCGCCGCTTCGGCCCGCGTAACCGCAGCTTCCGGAGCAAACTCGGTATCGGTTCGCCCCTTGATAAGCCCCTGTGCATACGCCGACCGTACAGCGGCATCCGCCCATGCTGCGATCCTGTTCGTATCCTTGAAGGGAACAACCGCCGCACCGGAGGCAACCGGCGACGGAGCAGTACCGCTCAAAAGGGATGCCGCCTTGGTAAGCATCACGGCCATTTCCTGGCGGGTAAGCGTTCCGCCGGGATCGAACACGCCGCCGGATCGCCCGTTAACGAGACCGGCTTCATGCGCAGCACCCACAGCCCCCGCATACCATGAGCCGGATGGCACATCCTTGAACGCCGTGACGCCGGTATCCTCCGGCAGCCGCAGCATGCGGACGAGCATGGCCGAGAACTCCGCGCGCGTCACCTTCCGGCCGGGCTCGAACTGGCCAGCGCCGCTGCCATCCGCAATCCCTCTAGCGGCGAGCGTCCGGATCGCTTCATTCGCCCAGTGAGCGGCTGGCACATCCTTGAACTCATGGCTTACCTTCAGAACAGAGTATACGCTGAAATGGCGAATGGAGGCCGATACCAGGTCTCCCTCCCATTTTGCACCTTGAAACTCGGTCTTGCCGTTATCATCAATGTAATAAATACCCGTAAGACTCCGGTCCCGGGAAGAGTCGCCTCTCAACCGCAATGTCAGCGGAGAGTCAAAAGACTTCACCGGAATGGCCGTCCCCTGTCCGTCGTTCACGCTGAGCGTGAATCCGAAGGTCTGCCCGGCAACCTCAACGGAGCTTGATGCTGTGCCGAACGTGCTTCCCGAGGATAGAAGAGCCGATGCTTCAGCTGGCGAATAAGGCTTCATCTTTAGGGATAAAAAGCTTCCGGAAGCGGACAGCCGCCCCGCCAGCGCCGCAGACACCGCTGACGGAATATCGAGCGAGAAGGACTGCCCGGATATCGCAACAACACGGCCGGATAATAAACTCATCACGTCGGCGGGAATTCGGATCTCAAGAGCGTCTGCCGGGAAAGGCAATGTCGCTTGAGACGATCCTGCGCCGCCTTTCACCATTTCCGGTGTAATAACAACCGGCGTCCCTCCCGCTGCCGGTGAGCCCGCACCGGTCTGCGCGGATGAGGATGAGCCTGAAGTTGCCCCCTGGCTTGAGCCCGTGCCTGAAGATGTGTCTGTTCCACTACCCGTGCCTGTGTCTGTTCCAGAGCCCGTACCGGTGCCTGGGCCATTATCTGTGCCAGTGCCTGAACCGCCTGTGCCACTTCCCGCATCCTGACTTTGGCTGATCAAAATGGAAGCATCAACCGTCTGCTCCAGCTTGACGCTCTTCAGCTTGCTGTCAATGAGCGTAATGCCGGACAGCCGCACAAGCGCCGCACCGGAGCCTGCCGCCTGGAAGGTGACAGTAAGCAGCCCATGCGAGCCGTCCGTTCCGGACGTCTGATCGCCTACCTTCGTGAACGCATAGGTCAGCTTGCCGTCCGATACGCTGACCGGAAGTCCGTAACCGGCCGACTCCAGATCATAGGCCACGCTTTTATACGTCAGCTTCTGCGGATCATAGGCCAGCGTCAGCTCGTAGGCATACAGATCCGCCAAGTTGTCTCCCTTCACCGTTACGCTGACCTGCCCGCCTGCCTGAGCCGTGTCCGGCGCCTCAAGCGACAGGGCAGGGGCAGGGACCGGGGCGGCGCTTGCCGCCTCCGTAACCGGAATCAGCAGCAGAACCGCCGCAAGCAGGATGGACATGAAGCGGAGAAGCCTGTTGTTTCTCACCTTGTGTTCCCCTCTCTGCGATCCGCTTTAGAATTTACCCGGAATTATCTTGGCTGTTGCCGCAAGGTCTGCGATATTGATGATATTGTCCTTATTGGCGTCCAGCGGCTTATACAGGTACCAGTCACTGTCCGAGGAAGTCTTGCCATAGCCCTTGGATACGCTGGCCAAATCTTTGATTGTTACCGGAACGCCAAGCGTTTCGAGGGTATAGGCGGAATCCAGATAAGTCTGCACCGCCGCCGTCAGCGCTGCAATCGCGCTGTTCACATCGCCTTGCGATGCTTCCGCATTATTGTATACCTGCTTCGCTGCCGCTATAGCCCCCTGGAAGGCATTGCGGCTCTCGGTTCCATATCCGCCAAGGAAAGCGCCTGTCTTGGTGGCATTGTACTTCTCCTCGGCCGAGTTGATGCCAGTCAACAGCGCGGCCTTGTCTGCAACGGCCGCTACGGTGATGGATGCCGAGGCACCGGCCGATGCCGTAATATCGTCGCCGTCCGAGACCGAAACGTTGACGGCCGTTACCGTCGCCGCTCCACTGGAGGCGCCTTCCTTCACTTTAAATCGAAGATCAAGCAGCGATGGAGTAGCGGATACGGTCCCGGTTGTCGAAGCCAGAACGAGGTATACCGAGCTGCCATCCTCACTGGCCTTCTGCTGGACAACCTCCAGCCCGGACACGAGAGAATCCGCTCCCAGGAATTCCAGACGAGAAGGATCGAACCGGAGCGTCATTTCCTCTGTAAGAAACGGCTTCTCAAGATTGCTGAGTCCGAAGTTCAGACCGAACTCATCTCCCGGAGCCTTGGTGATGCCACCGCCCGTCAGGGATGCCGAAGGCTGAGATGCTTTTACAAGCTCAAAATCGTCGAAATATCCCCATCCCTGAGCCGGTGCTTCAACATCAAACCCGACAGTAATCTGGCCGTTCGTCACATGGATGTTCTCAACCGAATACTGCTTCCAGACATTCCAGCCGGTATTGACGGCATCCGTTCCCAGCGCGTCTCCGCCGAAGCCTTCCGCCAACAGTCTCAGCTTCGTTTCGCCGCCGCCGCCCGAGGACCAGGCGCGAAGCGTATATACCCCGTTCTCAAGGCCGGTGATGGTCTGGGACACTTTATATGCGTAATTCGAGGCATACCAGTAGTTAAAGGCGTTGTTGCCGGTATGGGCATTCGCCGCGTTCTTTTCCACTTTTCCCGCAGCAGTGCCGGTAACGGTCCAGTTCGTCATTCCGTCCTCAAAGCCCGGATTCAGCACGACATTCTGATTCGCGAGCACCTTTATTTCGATGGAAGCTTCTTCTTCCAGACCGCTCACTTTTCCTTTGAGTGTGAACGTTCCGGGTGTATTCAGACTGTCTGCCGGAATGCTGTCCCAGACTACAGACGCCGTTGTAATCGAGCCATCGTTGTAGAGAACATCCGCCGTCTGGGGAAGCTCCGGCTGCGCTCCTTTGACAATAGTGATTCCGGCGGAAGGGTACACCTTGATTGGAAGCGTATCCAGACTTCCGGGCTCGTATTGGAAAGCGTCCAGCGAATCCAGCGCGTTGCCCTCAAAGTCAAACATCGCCTGGTTCTCCCAGCCGTTAACATCGCCGGATTTCCAGCCTACTCCGGAGAGCCATGCCGGCTCCCAGTAGAATACGCCTAAGCCTTTTCCGTCCGTTACATGCGCCACCGTGTTCATCACCGCTTCGGTTACCAGCTTCTGGTTCGCCACGGATGCCGGGAAGCCGGCAGTATCGGTCTCTTTTTGACCGGCAATATTGCCTCCGGCATTATCCGCATCGTCAAGGGTAAAAGGATACGCCGTTTCGGCAACAACGACTTCTTTGCCATAGCGGGTAGCCATATCGTCCATGTTCGTCTTCAGCTGCTGCAAAGTGCCGTGCCAGTACGGATAGTACGACATGCCGATCACGTCATAATCGAGATTATTGGCCTTGGCCTTATCGAAGAAGCTCCGGAACTTCGCGTTATTGCCGCCCTCGGCCAGATGGAGCATAATCTTGACGCTGTGCCCGTCCGGAGTCGTGTCCCGCACCGCCTTAATGCCTTCATTCAGCAGCGCAGCGAGATTGGTGAAATTGCCGACCGCCCCATCCGGGAGAAGGATGCCGCTGTTAATTTCATTTCCGACCTGCACCATATCCGGGTAAGCGCCGACCTGATCCAGCTCCGTCAGCACCTCGCTGGTGTATGTATACACGGCTGTCTTCAGCGATTCAAAATCCAGATTGGCCCATGCGGCCGGTTTGACCTGCTTGCCCGGGTCGGCCCAGAAGTCCGAGTAGTGAAAATCGACGAGCAGCTTGAAGCCGGCCGCCTTGATCCGGGGCGCGAGTTCGAGCAGCTTCTCCTTGTTGTTGAAGCCATCCGATTCGGTCGGGTTGTTCCATACCCGCAGCCGGACGTAGTTCACGCCGTGCTCTTTAAGAACGGTAAGCAGATCCTTCTCCTGCCCGTTCTCATAATATTTGATGCCTTGGGCTTCCAAAGCCTGAAGCGTGGAAATGTCCACCCCTTTAATAAAAGTGCCGGGATCGGACAATGCCGATGCGGCGGCCGCTTCGTTCTGCGGAAAGCTCATCCCCCACCCCGTAAGCGCTACTATAATAATCAAAGCCATAATGCCCAGTTTACGAAACCTGATGCTGATCCAATCTGATCTCATGAATCGTCCCCCTTTCGTTATCGCTTCCAATTATAAGATTAAGCGCTTACACTAAACATGGAGCGAAACAACGAATCCTAATACCTTTGCTACAATCTGCGGTATAGGTTGAGTGTTCATGAAGTCAAGCTACCCCGAATTGCCAATGCCCGAAACGGCTGGTATCCTTAGCAGCGGGGGTGAACGGAGCTGACTTTTGTGAACTTAACCAATTGGACCGGTGCCGGGCGGGCACATTCTTCTCTAACCTCCCGCCTATGCCTGTGCACCCGTCACTTGCCGGGAATACAGATGGCGGGATGCGTTGCCTGGAGTCCGCTCGTTTTTTGCCCGAAAAATGCAGTTTTGTTCATGAATCTTGGATATCTTCACTACCGGAATTTCGGAATCATCTTTTATAATAAATTTGGAATACAGTCGCTTCGTCCCGGAGCAAGCCAACTATACACAGGGGGAGATTTCCATGACAACGAACGATATGCGAAGCAGAGGGAACTTGTACGCCAAACTGCTCATGACGATCACTTCCTGCATATCGTTAACGCTACTCATCACGACCATTTTGTATTATACCTACTACACCCGCATAGAGAAGACAGACGCCTTTCGCGCCGACCTGGATAATCTGACGCAAACAAGCAGGGAAGTCATCGGCCTGACTGAAAACGCGCAATCGCTTTCATTTCAGCTGTACCGCAACAGCACCATTTCCAAGCTGCTTTTTTACAATGAACCGAATATTTACGACGTTACGGCAGCCATGTCCGAACTGAATAATTACCTGTCTTCCATTCCATATATAGACTCCATCTATGTCTACAATCCGAAGAACGCGGTCTATTACGTTGCCTCCAGAGACAATCAGAACGGGGTCATCGCTGAACAGGAGCTGACGGACAAAGGTATTGTGAACCTGCTGACCAATTATGAAATGATCAAGCCCTTTACTCCGATTCCCCGAACCTATCTCGGGGGCGTGGACGGCAAGACCGAGACTTCGGTATATTCCTTTCTGTGCTTTGACGCCGTCAATTGGAACCGGACGCTCAATTCAGCTGTCGTCGTCAATATATCCGCTTCCTGGATCAACCGGGAATTCGCCGGTCCCAAGAGCCGGGGCGTTACTTATCTGCTGGACGATCAGGCACGTTTCCTGTCCGGAACGACGCTGAAGGCGGAGAGTCTCACGCCTGAAGAGCGGCGGTGGATCGATAAGCGGATCAGCGGCAGCGCGGAGAGCTACTTCGTCGGCAGCTTCAGAGGCCGAAGCTCTCTGATCTCCTACACGTCACCGGATACGCTGGGCTGGCAGTATGTCCGTATCACTCCTTACTCCTGGATCACCCGGCAGACCGTTACCATCCGCAACATGACACTGCTGATCTCTGCCCTGATCCTGCTGGCGGGCCTGCTGGTCTCCCGCATGCTGTCCAAGCGGCTGTACATGCCGATCGGCCGGATTGTAGACGAAATCAATGTGCTGGCTACGGAAAAAAGAGACAATATGTACGCGCTCCGCCAGAACGCCCTGCGCGAGCTGGTGCTGGAATCCAAGCCCTCTGAGGCCGCATGCCGGCCGGAGAAGCTCCGGCATCTGGGCGTTGGGCTCGATCTGAACGAACCGTGCCGGCTCGTCCTGCTCCGAATCGACCGGTTCCGCGAACTGAAGGAGACGAGGGGGCTTAGTGTCCGCCCTTATAAATTTGCCATCATGAACATCGCTTCCGAAATCGCCGGAACAGACGGGCGGATCGAAACGGTGGATTTGAATGACGACAGCGTGCTCTTGTTGATAAACGAGCCCCTCGAAGGCTCGTCCGATAACCCGGACGGTGAAATGGAGAGCCTGCTGACCCAAATCCGGCAGGCCTGCCTCGAATATTTGAAGATCAGCATTACCTCCGCTTACAGCCCCGCCGGAAGCGGAGTCACTCATTTGAATCAGCAGTACAAGGACATCTGCGAGGCGTCGCAGCATCGTCTGTTCGAAGGTCCTGGCAGTGTGATCAGCTCGGCTCGAATGATGGAACAGCATCAGAAGGACTTCGCCTACACCTATCCTTCCGAGCTTGAGAAGAAACTTGTGGAAGCGCTTGCCGGCGGCAAAGCAGCCGAGGCCGGCCAATATTTCTCCGACATTCTGGAGGGCACGCGCGATTTCTCGTTCCGGGTCATTCAGCTCGCCGCTTCCCGTCTGACCGTTACGGTCAAATCCGCCATCGACAACATCCGTCGGAGCGGACTGCTGCCCCTCGAAGAGATCCAGCCGCTCCCTTCCCTGAGCGATTGCGAGACCGCCGGGGAGCTATCGGACGCCTATCTGCGGCTGTTCGAAGAAATCGGCGGACAGCTGGCCGATAAGCGGAGCTCGAAGCAGCATGAGCTGGTCCGCCAAATCAATAGCAAAATAAACGCTTCCTTCATGGACCCGAACCTAAGCCTGAACCAGATTGCGGATGAACTCGGCATGTCTCCGATTTACATTAGCCGGGTGTACAAACAGCAGACGCTCTCCGCCATTATGGATGTCGTCATGGAGAAACGCATGCAGGAGGTCGAGCGGCTGCTGAAGGACACCGATTACTCGGTTTCAGCCATCGCAGAGCAGACCGGCTTCACCAGCAGTTCCTACCTGCACCGGATGTTCAAACGGCATTTCAGTGTCACGCCGATCGAGTACCGCAAATCAGCTAAATAACTTTCTCTGGCGAATAGGCTTGGATTCCGGGTAAATCCTGAATCTGATGAAGGGCACTATACTGAAGCCGGGGCCTCCTGACGGCAGTTCTGAAAGCCGGCAGGAGACTCCATGCTGCGAAGCCGCTTGCGGCCGCGCCAGCGCCGCAGGACGAGCACGCCTCTCAGTGTCTCGTCAGCGATCATGCACCAGTAGATGCCCTTCAGCCCCCAGCCGGCCATGATTCCGAGAAGATAGGCGCAGCCCACGCTGATCAGGAACATGGAGACCACGGATATATACATCGTGAACCGGGTATCGCCGATTGCATTCAGCGCATTCCCCATTGCCATGTTCAGCATTTTGGCAGGCTGCAATAGCAGGTTCATGGCCAGCAGCGACACCCCCAGCGAGATGATGACGGGATCATGCGTAAAAATGCCGAGCAGATGGCGGCCGGACAGAAAGAGAACGGCCATATTGGCGGTAACGATCGCAAGCCCGATGAAGAGAGTACGGAACGCTCCGGCATATGCATCCTCCGTCCTGCCCGCGCCGTACAGATGGGCGGTCCGGATCTGTCCCGCCAGCGCAACGGCATACCCGAGAGCGAAGCAGTACGACTCCAGCGTGTTCAAATATGTGCGCGCCGCCAGCGCTTCCGCGCCCAGACGGGCGAGGAAGGAATAGATGATCAGCTGTGAGAACACCCAGCTGGAGGAATTGACGCCAAGCGGCCAGGCAATGCCCAGAATTTCCCGGAACAGCCGGATGCTGAAGGCGGCGAAATCCTTGACCTTCACCCGCATCTCGAACGATCGGCTGAACATAAAGTAGAGCACGGCGGTTCCGAACAGTCTGCTGACCAGATTGGAAATCGCAATCCCCGCAAGCCCCATTTGGGGCAGGCCGAAGGCGCCGAAGATGAATCCGTAATTCAAGGCGATATGAATAACATTGACCGCAATGCCCGTGTACATCGGCCCCCGGGTGTTGCCTGTATTCCGGATGGCCGTTCCAAGTGCGACGCTCATGCCCACCAGAAATAATCCGCCGCCGACATAGGCGATGTAAATATCGGAGAGCGGCTGAAGCTCGGGCGAGATGCTGAGCATCACTCCGATCGGGCTGGCGAAGCAGAAGAGCAGAATGCTGACGGCTATGCCGAGACCCGCGCTGATGGAGACGCCGAGGATGGCAATCGAGCGGGCTTCTGTGGTGCGCCCCGATCCGATGCGCTGCGCGATCAGTATCCCGGCGCCTCCCGCGAACGTAGTGAACAGCGTGGTTAACGCGCCAAAAAGCTGATTCGAAATACCGACGACCGCGACGGCGTCGTCTGAAATGCGGCTGACCATTAACGTATCGACTGTACCAAGCAGCGTCTGCAGAAACAGCTCCAGAAAAATGGGCCAGGCCAGCATCCACAGGCCGAAGCCATTTTGTTGTTTTTTCACTATACAAACTTCCCTTCCGGCATTATCCTGTAGACAGCAGTACCCGGTCTTTCACAGTGATAATTGATAGTTAATTATGATCCGTGTTCAACATTATAGTGGATTTCATCGTTTATTTAGTTCAGATTGCCAACCTGATCTTTCATTATTCCAACCTGATCAAGGAGTGCGGCCATAATGATCCTGCACCTTGCGGCCCCGCCGCTTCCCTACTATATCGCCAGCGGCACCCATCGGTTCACGCCGGGCCAAAGCCACTTGAACCGTCAGCATATTCATATTTTTGATCTGCTGTATGTCCGCAGCGGTTGCCTGTACATGGGCGAAGAAGAACGCCGGTATGAGGTCCGGGAGGGCCAGGCGCTGATCCTCCTGCCGGACCGGCATCATTTCGGCTCCAGGGGCTGTACCGAAGCGACCCTCTATGACTGGCTTCACTTCTCGACATCCGGCCCGTGGGGCGTCCGCGAGACAGGCGGTTCTGAGGCCAGGCATCCGGAGGCCAGGCATTCGGAAGGCAGGGATTCGGAGACTAAACATTCGGAGACCAAACATTCGGAGACCAGGCATTTGGAAGTCGGGCATCTGGAAGCTGGGGATCTGGTAAGCAGCCTTCAGGGATCAAGCGGCAAAGACCCTGCTCTCCGGGATTTCGAGGCGAATCCGTTTCTTCTTCGTCTGCCCCAGTACACCACCCTTCCCCGGCCCGCCCGTATGGAAGAATTGCTGGACCAATTGACCAAGCTCGCACCGGAAGGACATTTAAGCGGGACGCCGCTTCGCCAGCAGATTCTGTTCCAGGAAATTCTCAGCCTGCTCGGCGGCTCGCTTGAAGCCGGACGCTTCTCGCCCCAGACCCAGTGCGCCGAGCTCGCCGCTTCCTTCCTGAGAGGGCATTACCGTGAAGAGATCACCGCGTCGAGGCTCGGAGAAAGCCTCAATTTCCACCCGGTCTATATCGCCCGGTGCATGAATAAGGCCTACGGCTGCTCGCCAATGGAGTACCTGCTGCGCTACCGGATTGAGCAGAGCAAGCTCCTGCTGATGCAGACCGGATACTCCGTTGCCCGAATCGCCGAAGAGGTTGGATTCAGGAGCGCCCCTTACTTCAGCGCCACCTTCTGCAAGCTGGAAGGCGTCTCCCCGAGACAGTTCCGCCGCCAGTTCTCGTAGAGCGCTCTTCGCGCCTACTTCATCCTTAAAATGCAAAACCGGGTTGCTCCATTACGGAGCACCCGGTTTGCATTTCCCTCGGCTTCTTCAGCTTCTTCGACTTGTTCAGCTACTTTGGCATTCCCAGCCTCTTCAGCTTGTTTAGCCTCTGCGGCTTATTCGGCCTCTTCCAACCTCATTACCCATTCAGCTCTCAGCAGGCACGGCCTGCCAGCGCCCCCCGCCGGGGAGCGGGCAGGACCTCTCCTTCAGCTTCGCGACGACCGGGATGATGCAGCCGCATACCCGGCATGTAACGCCGCCCTCAAGCTTCGGACAGGTCCGGCATGCCTCCAGCCGTTCCTGATACATCGGTTCCGGAACACAGCGCTCCGAAGCGAACATCGGAGCTGCCAATATGCGGGCGATCTGCTCTTCGGTCACCCGGTATTCGTCACGGCAGGCTTTGCAGGCAGATTCCCTATTCATTCCTTCACCTCAGATTAATTCACGCTAGCTCCAGAGCGGTCACCGACATCGGCGGCAGCGTTACTGTCAGTCTACCCGCTGTGAGGGCAAACGCGCTGAACGGCTGCGGCTTCACGGCTTCCGGGTGTGCGAACGTATTATGCGAGTCGAGAGAGCTGCCCGCAAGTGTCATTCCGGTTACCTGCAGCGAATCTCCCGCCAGTCCGCGGATATCCAGCTCAACTTCAGAAGATGCCGAAGGGTTCAGGTTGCACAGGCTGATATGAACCTTGCCTTCACTGTCCTTCGAGGCGGTTGCGGAGACGGCCGGGATTTCCTGTCCGTTATAGGCATAGCTTCCGGCTTCCAGCGTCAGATCCAGATGCTCGGCGTCCTGATGCACCTTGTACATGTCGAACACATGGTATGTCGGCGTCAGCAGCATCTTCTCGCCTTCCGTCAAAATTACGGCCTGCAGCACATTAACGGTCTGGGCAATATTCGCCATGCGCACCCGCTCACTGTGGCTGTGGAATATATTCAGTGTAATGCCGGCCACCAGAGCGTCGCGGATCGTGTTCTGCTGGTACAGGAAGCCGGGAACGGTGCCGGGTTCGACATTATACCAGGTGCCCCACTCGTCAACGATGAGTCCGACTCGGCGCTCAGGATCGTATTTGTCCATGATCGTACTGTGCCGCGTAATCAGCTCATCCATCTTGAGGGATTTCTTCAGCGTGGAGAACCATTCGGTTTCGTCATAGCCGGTGGCATTCCCCTTATCCTCCCATGATTCCAGCGGAAGCGTATAATAGTGCAGCGTGATGGAATCCATGAAGCGCGAAGCTTCACGCATCAGCACGTCCGTCCAGTTGTAATCATCCGCGTTCGGGCCGCAGGCGATCCGGTGAATCTTGTTGTCGTCATAGTTGCGGACATACGTCTGATAGCGTCTGTACAAATCCGCGTAGTATTCCGGACGCATGTTGCCGCCGCAGCCCCAGTTCTCATTTCCGACGCCGAAATAGGTTACCGCCCAAGGCTCCTCATTACCATTCTGCTTCCGCTTCTCGGACATCGGCGATTCGCCGCCGAAGGTCAAATACTCCACCCATTCGGACATCTCCTGCACCGTTCCGCTGCCCACATTGCCGTTGATATACGGCTCGCATTCCAGCTGGCGGCACAGCTCCATGAATTCATGGGTGCCAAAGTGATTATTCTCCACCACACCGCCCCAGTGGGTATTAATCATCCGCTTGCGGTTCTCCTTGGGCCCGATGCCGTCCATCCAGTGATATTCGTCGGCGAAGCAGCCGCCCGGCCAGCGGAGCACTGGAATCCGGATCTGTTTAAGCGCATTCACAACATCATTGCGAATCCCGTTCGTATTCGGAATAGCGGAGTCCTCGCCAACCCAGATTCCCTCGTAAATGCATCTTCCCAGATGCTCGGAGAAATGCCCGTAAATATTCCGGTTGATTGTCCCTTTGCCGATATCGGCGTTAAGTACACCTTTCAGTGACATGAATGTAACATCTCCTTGATTAATATAATTATTAATTAATTTATATTTTACAAAATCATTATAGAGCGATTTCATTCGCAAAGTCAATTCATATATTAAATATATTTCTCCAAAAATGCGTAAGGGATTGCTTTAGCCCGTTCATTTGAGTAATATATTTATTAACGATACTTCCGAAAAGGCGGAATTCTATGAAACTCGATCTTACCGAACAATCACTGCCGGTCTACGAGGCCCTGGCCAGCCCGGTGCGCCTGCATATCCTCCGGCTGCTGACCGAACAGCCGATGAATATCAAGGAGCTGGCAGGCGCGGCCGGTCTGTCCAGCGCGATCATGACGATGCATGTCCGCAAGCTGAGCGAAGCGGGGCTCATCG
Organism: Paenibacillus sinensis; assembly: GCF_019904155.1. Classification (GTDB taxonomy): domain Bacteria; phylum Bacillota; class Bacilli; order Paenibacillales; family Paenibacillaceae; genus Paenibacillus_AQ; species Paenibacillus_AQ sinensis. The sequence continues at coordinate 34,553 of NZ_JAHCMB010000117.1, read as the reverse complement.
AGACCCGGATGGCTCCCGGAAAGAGCGGGCTTCAGAAGATTTGCTCGCTTGCCGCAGCTTCCATTGAAATTCTGTTCCCGGCGGATTCTTCCTCTGTCCGCAAGAGCCACCGCGTCGAAATACCGATCGGCCATTACTCGGATTTCAGCATTGAACCGACCTGCGGTCTCGCCACAACCGGGCATGTGATCGGAAGCTTTGACGACCCCCGCTATTTCTGGGATCAGGAGCGGATTCATGCCGCGATTCTCTGGTTCGGCAAAGGCTTCATCGAATACAAGGCGCCCAACTTCCTGCTCTCCAGCCAGCAGCCCGAGGAACTGCTGTTTCGTATGGAAATCGCTTCGGAAGCGCCGGGTGTCAGCCAGGATTACCCCTCGGACATCACCTTCACGCTGAACGGCGTGAAGCTCGGCATCTGGACGAGTCCAGGCGATTACGGCGACCGAAGAGGGAATTTCACCCCGGCCTGGTGGCCGCAGCGCACCAATCAGTACGGCCTGCTCAAGCAGCTGAGCCTGTCTCATTCGGGCACCTATATGGATGGCGTGAAGCTGTCCGGGGTAACCCTGAAGGATGTCGATATCCGGCGGAAGGAATGGACCCTCCGCCTGTCCGTCGAAGATGACGCTGTGCATCAGGGCGGATTGACGCTGTTCGGCAAGGGCTTCGGCAATTATGACGAGCATCCGTCGATGGAGCTGTTCTATGCCGATTCAGGAGACAGCGAGAGCATCTAGCCGCCCTGGCGCACACAAGCGCCCCGTGCAGGGACCGGAGCCTATAGCTTCGGCCGCCTTCATCGGGGCGCTTGTCATTGACGGCACGGCATCGGAACCGGCCGGGCAGTTGCCCGGCACATCCTGAGCCGGGTCATTTTATTTTTTCCGGAACTTATTTAATATTTTTCTCCGGGACTTCGGAACTTGTTTTATTTTTCCAGGAACTTATTTTATATTTTTCTCCGCGCAGTAGGCCTTCCACTGCTTGATATACTCGGTCTGGATCTTCTCAAGCCCCGCCTGCTTCGCCTTCTGCATGAACGTGTCCAATCCCTTCTGCACATCGTCCACCAGTCCGGCTTGAAGCGGATACAAATACTGCTTCTCCACCTGCTCAAGCGCGGCCTTCTCCGCCTGGTAGGAGGTATAATCCTCTGCGAACCCGAGGAACAGGTCCGGCTTCTGTACTTTATCAAGCTCGTCGAAGATTTTCTTCACATTGTCGTAGGACGGCTCAAACAGCATATATTCCGGATTGCGCCAAGCCCAGCCGTTCATGCCCTCGCGCGGGAAGCCGTTGGTGTCGACGGTTCCGATCATTTTGTAGTAACCGTTATCCACCGAATAGTTCTTGCCTTCAATTCCGTATTCCGTCAGCTGGTTATAGCGTTTGTCGGTCACCAGCTTCTCATAAAAGGCCAAGGCGCGCTCGGGGTTCTTGCTGTTCTTCGGAATGGCGAAGCCGTTATGGATCGGGTGCACCGGCGTTGCGAAGCCTGTGACTCCGGCGTAAGGCGTATAGCCCAGCTCCCAGTCGGGATGCGCCGACTTCATCTTCTGGTTCGTCTCATTGAAGCGGTTCGGGTTATCGCCGATCATGCTGGCGGCTTTGCCCGCGATGACCGGATCGTTCAGCGTATCCTTGATATTCAGCACGTTCTTGGGAATATAGCCTTTGTCCTGCCAGCTCTTCATCAGCTTCAGCTCTTCCAGATGCTCCGGCGATCCCCAGTACGAGTAGGCGTTGGTCGGGTCGTCGTATTTAATGCCCACACCGTAAGGCACCCCGGAATAGACTTGGCCATGCAGCTCGGCCCAGGCGTAGTGAAGAGCGCGGATATCGCTGTTCAGCGACATCGGCAGCATATCCGGCTCGTTCGCCTTGATGCCCGCGAGATACGCTTCAAAGGTCTCCAGATCCTTCGGCACCGGCAGATTGTATTTCTTGCGCAGATCCTCCCGGTAGACGAAGCCGCCGGTTACGTATTCTTTGTAGGTGGCCGGCACGGTGTAGATTTTGCCGTCGACCTTAACGGCGTCCCACATGTCCTGGGGAACGAACTTCTGAAGCTCCGGCGCAGCCTTGGGCAGCAGATCATCGAGAGCGAGGAAAGCCCCCTTCTTCGCATACGCCTGGTACTGGGTCCAGTCGGCGGTGAAGATCAGGTCGATTGACTGGCCTGTGGAGAGCAGCAGCTTGTATTTCTGGTCCCAGTCCGTCCAGGTTGTGTAATTGAATTTGACGGTAGCGTTCAAATCTTTCTCCGCCATTTTATTAACCTCGGCCTCGATGACCGAGAGGTCTTTCGGCGCATCGCCGAGCATGTAGAACTGAAGCTCAACCTTCTTCGACGTGTCAATGCCCGAGGAAGACGCAGTTTTCGTGTCTCCTGCCGGAGCTGCCGTTCCTGGCGAATTTCCATTGGAAGCGCTACCGTTATTGCCGCCACAGCCGGCGACCAGGCTCAGGGCCAGCGCCGATGTCAGCAGCATGGACATGCGCTTGCGTGTTTGAATGGTCATTGTTAGAATCCTCCCTTTGTGATTATACCTCTATGTCAGCCGGATTGCCCCCCTCGCCTTCCGGGGGAGGGACTGTCCGGTTCTAACCGCTTGTGACTTTGATTGTTGGACCTTCAGCCCTTAACCGCCCCGATCGTCAGCCCTTTAACGAAATAGCGCTGAACGAACGGGTACAGGAAAAGAATCGGGCCGGTCACGATAATCGCCATCGCCATCTTCATCGACTCGGTCGGAATATCCCCGGCCAGCGAAACGCCGCTGCCCGCCCCCATCTGGGCCATAAAGGTCGCCGAGTTGATAACGTTATACAGATAAAATTGCAGCTGGTATTTCGCGGTGTCATTAATGAACATCGAGGATGAGAACCAGTCATTCCAATAATTAAGCGCCAGAAACAGCCCTACGGTGGCGATACCCGGCATAGCCAGCTTCAGCACAATCTGCCAGTATATCCGGAAATCCCCCGCCCCGTCGATCTTGGCCGATTCGAACAGCTCTTCGGGAACGGCTGATTTGATAAAATTTTTCATCAGAATGATTAGAAAAGGGGTCATCAGTGCCGGAATAACGAGCGCATTATACGAGTCCATCCAGCCGAGATACTTCGTGATCAGGATGTACCAAGGCACCAATCCGCCGCCGAACAGCGTCGTGAAGTAAATATAGAAAGAGAAGCCATTGCGGTAGGTGAAATCTTTGCGCGACAGCACATACCCCGCCATCGTCATGCAGAACAGGCCAAGCCCCGTCCCCAGAACCGTAGCGGAAGCGGTGACACCATAAGCCCGGAATACCTTCTGTGGAACCTGAAACACCGTCTTGTAGCCTTCTAGCGAAAAATCAGTGGGAATGAGATGATACCCGTTCCGGATAATCGCCTCATTGCTGGTCAGGGACGCCGAAATAATGAGCAGAAAGGGCAGCAGGCAAGCCAGCGACACCAGCACAATTATGCAGTAGGACAGCACCCGGAAGAGCCGGGTATAGCTGTCGTCTTGAATCCTCATAGCCTCGTTCCTCCTAAAAGAGCGCGTAATCGTCATTGATTTTACGAATAATGTAATTCACCGTCATGATCAGCACGAAACCGAACAGGGACTGGTAGAGGCCGGCGGCCGTGGCCATCCCCATATCGAACGTCACCTTCAGCGAGCGGTACACATAAGTATCCAGAATATCCGTCGTATTGTAGAGCACCCCGTTGTTGCCGATCAATTGATAGAACAGGTCGAACTGTCCTTTCATAATGCTGCCGAGCGCGAACAGAAGCAGCACGATGAACGTAGATTTCAGCATGGGAACGGTGATATACCAGATCCGTTGAAAAATATTGGCGCCGTCGATTTTGGCGGCTTCATAATACTCGTCGCTGATGCCCGTGATCGTCGCCAGGTAAATGACCATGTTGTAGCCGAGATTTTTCCACAGAAAGAAGAGAATAATCAGAAAAATCCACACCCACGGCTTGTTGTACACATCCACCGGCTCTGCCCCGAGGGAGGTCAGCAGCGTATTAAAGAAACCGTTATCATAATTAAAGATGTTATAGACGATAACGCTCAGGATGACGAAAGAGACGAAATAGGGCAGGAACATCACGGATTGCGTAATTTTCTTGAACCATTTCCCCCGAAGCTCGCTCAGCAGGATGGCTACGGCGATGGCGAGCACATGCCCGAGTACGATAAACGCGACATTGTAGCCGATCGTATTCAGCGTCAGCTTCAGCAGCGTCCCGGATTTCCAGAGAAATTCGAAGTTCTGCAGGCCGATGAATTTGGCGTTGAACAGCGAGGTGTTGAAGTCGTACTGCGTGAATGCGTAGTAAATGCCCACCATCGGAAAATAATTGAATACGAGGAAAAACAGGATGGTCGGCAGCAGCATCAGATACAGCACCCGGTTCTTGACCAGGTCATACAGAAAGCCTTTTTTCCTGCGGGTCAAAAGCGAGCTGCGGGACTCCCGCTTCAACGGCGCTGACGACACCGGCGCACTGACCGTTCCTCCTTGCGAAGTTTGATTCAAATCGGTTCACTCCTTTTTTATTCGTTGTTGCAGCATGGGTGAAGGCGCTGTCTTATGGCCCCACTATAATCCGGGAGGCGATCCTGCGGGAAGTGGAAAGTAGCGATATCCCTGTACAAAACGGCAGTATGGGGTGTGAACAATTCGAACTTTGCTGTCCGGAACCGAATAACGGGTGCTGTGTACAGGCATTTACAGCCAAAAAAGCGCCCGCGAAATCGCGGGCGCTTCAGGTATCGTCTAAACCTATGGATAAATTTCGTTGGTGTGATAAGGCAAACTACAGGGCATTTACATTTACCGCTCCGTATTTGCGCATGCGGATGCGGTAAATATGCGGCGTACCGAAGGACTTCATGTAAGAGGTGTATTCTTCGGTCGCGCTCTTCGGCAGCAGCGCCATGATAACACCGGCGAATCCGCCGCCGTGAACACGGGTTGCGCCAGCGCCGATTTTCTTGATGAACAATTCGGTCAGCGCAAGGGAAATCGTTACCCCCTGCTCGCCCGGAGCCGTGTTGGAGTAGCAGTTCTGCAGCCATTTCCAGGAGGAATTGCCCGATTCGGTTACCAGACGGAGGAAATCCTCCGGACGATCTTCTTCCAGCGCCAGGATCTGCTGGTCGACACGGTTATTCTCTTCGAAGAAGTGAAGGGCACGAAGCACCGCACGGTCGCCGGCCTTCTCTCTTACTTCTTCCAGACGTCCCAGCAGATCGTCCAGCGTCACTTCACCCAGAACCTGGGCTCCGAGGACACGGGCTGCCGCTTTCATTTCTGTCGGAATCGAGGAATATTCCTCGCTGAGGTCGGCATGGTTCGCGCCCGTCGGGACGATCAGCAGATCGTAATCCTTGTCGATGGCTTCAAAATCCACGCCCTTAATGACCGGATTGACACTGTCTTTAAAATCAATCGTAATGAGGCCGCCGTAGCCGCAGGCGATTTGGTCCAGCAGGCCCGACTGTTTGTCCCACTTGTTGTTCTCGGCGTACTGGCCGATTTTGGCGCGGATTACGATATCCATCTCGCCTTTGTTATAGAAATCATTCAGAATTTCGCAGATCAGCATTTCGAAGGAAGCGGAGGAGCTGACGCCCGCTGCGCTGATAACGTCGCTTGTGATGCAGACGCTGAATCCGCCGATGTTGTAGCCGAATTTCTCGAAGCCTTCCAGGATGCCATCAACCAGCGTGTAGGTTCCGGATTGCTCTTCGCCCTCGCCTCTATGGTCAAGGTCGATGACGAAGTCTGTGCCATAGTCCAGACTCTTGATGCTGACTTTGCGGTCGTCTGTCTTCGCGGCGACGCCGACACAATCCATATTGATACTGGTTGCAATGACCTTGCCCAGGTTATGGTCGGTGTGATTGCCGCTGATTTCGCTGCGGCCCGGCGAGCTGAACAGATAGACATCGCCTTCCGCATAGCGGCCCTCGTAGGCGTTTACAAGAGAAGCGTATCTTTCACCTTGGCTCTTCAAAGTATCGGTATTGTCTCCGTAGAGCTTGATCAGCTTCTCCTTGAAATCTTCACTTTGTATTAATTGAATCGTATCAGCGATTGACGGCACGTAGCATTCCTCCATACATGTTAATTCAGTATCTTAATGAACCAGCAAGCTCAACCAAAGGATACCGCAAAATCCGGTTTTGGGCTATGGAGAAACGTTACTTTCTCATGGAATATTATGACCATTGGCTGGAGATGGCATCCCGGAAACCCGCATTGTATCTGGATTTAATTAAGATACCGCTCCGGCGTTCCCCCGTCAAATGTCGGATTTGGATTCGGGCGGCATCGGCTTCTTTTCCGCTCAATAGAGATTATCGAAGTCCCTGTGTGGAGTACATGAAACGAACAATGCTTTCGGCCGTCTTCTCGATATTCTCCCTGCCCTTCATTAACGCCTCTTCAATCGAACCGGCCTCCTTCATAATGCCAAAGACGGAATCGATTCCTTTCTCGTACAACATCTCAATATCTTCGCCAACTCGGCCTGCCAAAGCGACCACGGGCTTATTATGTTTCTTGGCTACGGCCGCCACGCCCAATGGCGTCTTCCCGTATTGCGTTTGAAAGTCGAGGCTTCCTTCCCCGGTCCATACCATATCCGCTTCTTTTATCATTTCCTCAAGGCCCGTATATTTGATGACCAGATCAACACCTCTATGAAGCCTTCCGTCCAGGAAGACCATCAGACCGTAACCCAGTCCACCGGCAGCGCCGGCGCCCGGCACATCCATCAAGTCCTTTCCTAACTGTTCCCTGATAACGTTCGCGTAATGATTCAGACTCCGGTCCAGCTGCCCTGCTGTCTCGGCGTTTGCTCCCTTCTGCGGACCAAACACATAAGAGGCTCCCTCCGGCCCGCACAGTGGACTGGTCACATCGCAGGCCACTTCAACTTGAACCTCCAGAAGCCGGGGATCAAGCCCGGTGAGGTCAATTCGGTCCAGCTGTCCCAGTTCGCCGCCCCCATAGCCGATTTCTTGCCCATGCTGGTCAAACAGCCTGCCGCCAAGGGCTTGCAGGACTCCGGCGCCGCCGTCATTCGTCGCGCTTCCGCCGATTCCGATCAGCAGCTTCTTTACGCCACGGTCGAGACAGGCTTTAATCAGTTGGCCCGTTCCGTAGGTCGTGGTTACAAGCGGATTTCTTGCGGCAGGCGGAACGAGATGGATGCCGCTTGCGCCGGCCATTTCCAGCACACCGGTCTCGCCGTCTCCGAGAATGCCGAAGCAAGCCTCCACTTCACCGCCAAGCGGACCCGTTACGTTCATCCTGAATACATGTCCGTTCGTGGCGTCGACCAGCGACTGCATCGTCCCTTCTCCGCCGTCGGCCATCGGAACTTGGATACAGGTGATATTCGGATCGACTTTTCTGATTCCCAGTTCCATGGCGTCGCAGGCTTCCTTCGCTGTCATGCTCTCTTTGAAGGAATCGGGCGCCAGAACGAATACCAAATGTTTTTTCATAAATCAGCTCCACCTTGTCGTACGGAATCAGCCTCATCCGCGATTTGACTCTAGTTTAACCGATTCGCCTAGGAGGCGGAAGAAACGGTTAATCTGAATGTACTGAAAGCAATCCCTGTGCAAACAACCGGCAGGATGTATAATAGGTAGAAAAAAACTGGATAGGAATGTTGCCCTCTATGCTCCTTACACTGAATCGGCGGCTGAACCGCATGATGCCGCTGATTACGCCAACCAGCATTTTGATCGGCGTTCTGCTCGGCGGACTGCTGTCCCCGTATACGTATCTGTCTCCCTGGCTGTTTGCCTTCATGACCTTCGCCGGAAGCATCAGCCTCGGCTTCAAGGATTTCCTGAACGTCCTCAAGAAGCCCATGCCGATGATCGTCTGTCTCTCCATCCTTCATCTAATCATGCCCTTGATCGCCCTCGGCGCCGGACATCTCGCTTTTGCAGGTGATCCCTACACCATTACCGGTCTGATTCTCGGCGCGGTTATTCCTACAGGCGTCAGCAGCTTCGTCTGGGTCAGCATCTATCGCGGCAACATCGCCATGACGCTGTCGATCATCCTGATCGACACGCTGCTAGCCCCGTTCATCGTGCCGGGAATCCTCTCGGTTCTCGTTGGGGCGGATGTGCATCTGGATGTGATCGCGATGATGAAGAGCCTGCTCTGGATGATCGTCGCCCCCTCTCTGCTCGGCATGCTGCTGAACGAATGGACCAAAGGGTCAATCGCGCCGGTCTGGGGCCCGAGATTCAACCCGCTATCCAAGCTGTGCATGGCTGCCGTTGTCATGATTAACGGGTCCGTCGTCGCACCCTATTTGACGAACTTCAACTGGAAGCTGCTCGGACTCGCCGCCCTCATCATCGGCTTGTTTGCCACCGGATACTCGCTCTGCTTCCTCTTCGCCCGGATGCTGGGGTGGAACGAAGGCGACCAGGTTGCGCTCATCTTCAACGGAGGCATGCGCAACATCAGCGCAGGGGCCGTACTTGCCGTCTCCTACTTCCCCGCCCCGGTCACCTTGCCCGTCATCCTTGGCATGGTGTTTCAGCAGGTGATGGCCTCCGTCGTCGGGCTGCTGCTGGACCGAAGATCAAGAGCCGGTTCGCCTTTGCCCAACGATAATCATCTGCACGCATCTTGATGGCATGGTAGGGCGATGGACGGGAAATACAAGATCAGTTTTATGCGCGAAGCTGATTGTTCCCGATGTCAGCGGCTTGGCTCCAAGGATGGTTACTAACTGCCCCTGTTTCAAAAAAATCGCATAGCCACCGCTATACAAGCGGGACTATGCGAATTTAGCCGGAGGTTCCTATTCAATTTCTATTGACCGTTCATCACTTCATACCTGTTGCGCTTCATACCTGTGGTGGCCGCGTCAAGCCTGCTCCGGACCCAGGAATCGGATGGCCAGTTCCCTGTAGAAGGTAATGGACTCCATATAGGCGTCAATATCCACCCACTCATCCGGCTGATGGGCTAGCTTCTCGTCGCCGGGACCGTAGATCAGGATGGGCGGCTTCCCGTCATGATGCAGAACGGAGCCGTCCGTATAATAGGGGACACCTTTCAGCTCCCCGCGCGATTGACCTGTTAAATCCAACGCCGCCGTGATCAATTCATCATTCGGATCGGTATAGACCGCGCTTCTGTCCAGCAGCAGCTCCATTTCATACCGGTATTGCGGATTCAGCTTCTTCATCCCGTCAAGGCTGATCTCGATCTCCTCCATCAGCAAGGCATGATCCTGGGGCGGAACAGTACGGATATCAACGTCAATGATGCAGCGGTCCGGAATGACATTGGTCTGCACCCCGCCTTGAATCCGGTTGACGGACAGGCTGCCCGTGCCGAGAATCGGATCGCTCGTTCTCCACTCCAGAGCGTGACGGTGGAGCAGACCGATCAGCTCCATCATGCCCTCCACCGCATTCAGCCCGAATTCGGGCATGGAGCCGTGGGCGCTTCTGCCAAACAGCGTAATGCGCAGCCACAGCGCCCCTTTATGGCCGAGCGCCACTTTGCCTGAGGTAGGCTCCCCGATCACGATTCCATCCAGGTCCCGGGTGCTGTGCCGATCCAGATACATCCGGGCACCGCAGCTGTCCACCTCTTCCCCGGCTGTCGCCAGGAACAGGAGGTCTCCGTCAAGCCGGATTCCATCCTGCCGCAGAGACATCATGGCCAGCAGCATGGCAGCCAGCCCGCTCTTCATATCGGAAGTGCCTCTGCCGTAAATCCGGTTGCCGCTGATATCGGCGCCGTGGGGAGCATATTGTCCGGCCGAAGCCGACCAGGGACTTACCGTATCCATATGCCCGCAGAACATCAGCCGTCTGTGTCCGCTCCCCTTAAGCGCCGCCGTCACATTGCTGCGCTTCGAATCCAGAGGGACGATCTCGCAGGGGATTCCGGCTTCATTCAGGAACGGCTCCAGCACTACCGACAGCCGGTGCTCATTGCCGGGAGGATTACAGGTATCGACGGCGATCAGTCTTTGCAGAAAAGGGATGGCGAACTCCCGGCTGCGGACATCTCTCATCGCTTAAATCCCCTCCAGCACTTGCAGCTTCAGCGGAGTCACCTTCCAGCCGTTGACCGGCGCAAGATCCTGCGAGCAGGCGGACACTGCCACAACCACATCGTCTAGCGCTTCCAGCATGACATAATCGCCCGGCTTGGACAGGGGAGGCTCAATAACATAATCGCCGTTGTCGTCCAGCACATTGTTCATGAACCAGTTGATCGGGTCCGGAAGCTCCGTATAGCCGAGTCTGTATGGCTTGAGCGCTTTTTCCAGATTATCGTGGCAGTTCGGATGCTCCTCCAGATCGAAATCCACTTTATACCGGTAATAGTCGCAGGCGGGGAAGAAAAAATCATGCTTGCCGACCGTATCTTTGACCAGTGTCATCAGCGGCCGCCGATGATTGCTGTACAGCCCGTCCCCTTCCTTCAGCCGAATGCTGCTCAGCGATGATCTCATATGGACAGGAGACACATGTTCTCCGGGATTGCCTTGGTTAAAGCAGACGAAATCACCCACCTGCTGTCCTTCCATATCAATAATGCATAGATAATGGCCCTTGGGCACGACGACGGCCCGTCCCTCATAAGCGGGTATGATAACCTCTTCCTTCAGTCTGGTTCTCAGCATTGCTCTTCCTTCTTTCCGTATCCCCCGATCCGCTCTAGTCGATCAGCACAGCGACCGCCCGGACAGGCGAGCCTGTGCCTCTGCGGATTTTCAAGGGGAGTCCAAAATAGAGAAACCGTTGATTGACAACCTCGTCCAGCCGGCACATATTCTCCGTATTTGTCATTCCGTATTCCCGGCAGATCAAATGGCCCGCATAGCTCATGTCCGCCGGATTATCGATGGACGGAGCGTCAACGCCGATGTTGACCACACCCTGCTTCGCCAGCCATTCCCCGGCGCCGTAGTCAAGGCCCGCATGACGTGTCAGCCACTCTTCCTTGCCGTATGACCTTGTATAATGCCCGGTGTGAAGCAATACGATATCGCCCCGTTCGATAAACAGTCCCGAGCGCTTCAATTCCTCCTGCAAAATGGAAGCCGTAATGTAGGAGTCCGGCGATACATGCGAGACATCCAGACAGATCGCGGGTCCGTAAAAATACTCCAGCGGCATCTCATCAATCGTCTTGCCGTTGCGGTCATATTCGTAGATCGCGTCGCTATGCGTCGGTCCATGCTCATTAATCAGCAGATTATTGGTGGCAAATTCAAAGCCGAGCTTCTCCTTGCTCTCCTCATGCGACATATTCGGGAAGATCATCGTCTTCTGATGCGGAGGAAAGACCGGCATGCCCTGATAAATTTCCTGCGACAGATCAATCAATCTCAGCCCCATGACCATCTTCCTTTACTGTAAAATAGTCGGCAGCTTCTCGAACTTCTCCGCATCGATCAGTCCGAGATCGGTAATCTTCCACTTCGGACTGGTTACGAGGGACAGAAAGCTTAGATGCATGAACGGAACATGCAGCGTACAGCCCAGTTCTTCCTTCGCCAGTCGGTGAAGCTCAGATACAGCCGCGCTCATCTCCTTGCCGGTCAATTCATCGGACATCAGCCCGCCGATGCGCAGCGGCAGATCGCCGGTCACCTTCCCGTCCTTGATCATGCAGATGCCGCCGTTCATGGCGATTACGCGGTTGACGGCCACCTTCATATCCTCATAATTGGTTCCGGTGACGATAATGTTATGCGTATCGTGGGCGATGCTCTGGGCGATGGCCCCTTCGCGCAGCTTCATACCGCGCACGAACGTCCGGCCAATCCGGCTGCTGCGGCCATGTCGTTCAACGACAAGCAGCGGCAGAATATCGCTCGCGACATCAGGCTGGACGACGCCATCCTTCACCCTCAGATCGACCTCCAGCGCCCCGGTCAAATTCTGATCGGGAATCACTTCAAGGGCGCGGGCTTTGACTTGCGTTCCTTTCGCTTCGATATATAGGTCCTTCACCGTAACGGGTGAACGCTTCACCGACGACTTCACGGACGCCGGATACGTATAAGAAGGAATATCGAGCAGCAGCTCGCCCCGCGCCGCCGTCTTGACGCCGCCGAGATATACGCTGTCGATGGACATCTGCTGCAGGTCGGAGATAACGGCGATATCCGCCCGTTTACCCGGCGCAAGAATCCCGATATCTCCGAAGCCGAAATGAGTCGCCGGATTGATCGTAACCATCTGGATCGCTTCCACCGGATCAATCCCCTGCGCGATCGTTCTGCGGACGATGTCGTTCATATGACCGAGCTTCAGCAGATCCTCCGGGACCATATCATCCGATACCAGAATGGCCCGGCGCGAATCGACGCCTTCCTCGGTAATGGCGCGGATGCATTCCGCCATATTGCGCTGGGAGGAGCCTTCCCGGATAAACACGCTAACGCCGTAGCGGAGCTTCTCCATCATCTCTTCCTTGGTCGTCGTCTCGTGGCAGGAGACATGCGTTCCTCCGCCGATAATATGGGCGGCCAGCTCCTTGCCGAACAATCCCGGCGCGTTCCCTTCCACCGTCTTCCCGATGCTCTTCGCATACACGACGGATGCGATCAGATCATCAATAAGGGGAGAGGCATGGTTGTAGACCGGCATGACATTGCTGAATCCCTGGATTTCGCCGATGCCCTGTACGTAAGGATCATTCAGCAGCTCCTTCATGTCTTTGGAATTGATCTCGGCGCCCGCCGTTTCCAGACCCGGCGCATCCGGCGTCAGGCACGGAACGGTATAGAGCACCCGGTTCGGGAGGCTCCGCGCCTCGTCGATCATCGCCCGGATGCCGGGAACCCCGAGTACATTTCCGATTTCATGGGGATCGGCAATCAGCGTTGTCGTTCCTGTGGGAATCGACAGCTTCGAGAATTCGGTCACCGTCAGCATTGCGCTTTCAAAATGCATATGGGAATCGATAAAGCCCGGGCTGATAAATTTGCCTGCTACCTGCTCAACAACCGTATCCGGGCCGATCAGGCCAGAGCAATCCCCGACCATGAGAATGCGTTCGCCTTTGACCGCGACATCTCCCGGGTATATTTCTCTTGTAATGACATTGATGATGAATCCGCCGCTGAGCACCAGATCGGCATAGCTGCCGCGATCCAGCAACGTATCGATCAGCCGCCGGTATTCCAGCGCTTCCTTGATTCTTGTTGGTTCCACTTGGATCAGCCCCCTACTGTTCACTATCCAGACTGTCTATGATGCCGACGATCGCCGCGTCGACAGGAGCGCCTTCATTCGCAATCGCTCTTGCGGCCATGCTGCCCACCACAAAAATCACCTGCTCCCCTACTCCCGCTCCTACGGTATCCACCGCAATGATGGGAGTTCCGGTCAAAGTCCCGTCAAGCCGGATGGGTTGAGCGATCAGCAGCTTGGTGCCGACAAGCCGCTCATCTTTTCTGGTTGCGGTCACTCGCCCGATCACTTTTCCGATTTGCATCTACATCGTCTCCCCATCCCGCGCCTGCAGGATCTGTATTCCGTATTGTGCCGCCAGGTCGCGGGCAAGCGGCGTTATGATCGAACCTCGTCCAGGCTTCAGTTCCGTAACGCCGCTTGACACCGCCGACAGAATATCCTCTCCGGCAATCAGTACCTTCTTCTCACTGCCGCTGGCGATCCAATCCTCTATGACTTCGCTGCCCAGCAGCGTAATTCCATAACTCCGCAGCGTCCCCAGCATCGCTGCCGCTTCATGCCTCATCGCAGGCGGCATGGACAAGCCGCGCGCCATCCATTCCGGACCGCCATCCTCAGCGCCTGAACGAAGGGCGGCGACTTTCTTGCCCGAGCACAGGCCCTGAAGGATCATCCGCACGATAGACGATTCGTCATCCAGCCTGGAAATCCGGGACATTAAGGAGAAGGACAGCACCGGGATGAACAGATACTGAATATTGGAGGCCAGCGGCAGTTCCATGCCGGCATGATCGCCGGGATTGCGGTGATTGCCAGAATTGCCGGAGTTTCCGAGAACGCCGGGATTGCAGGGATACCCGGGACCAACGGAATTTCCGGGGTCACTGGAAATTCCAGGAACGCCGGAATCGATTGCAATCCGGAAATTCACCCCCGGCTCCAGGAAGTCATCCACTCCGGTTGCTAATGCAATCTCTCTCCGTCCAAGAGATTTCCCCATAGCAGGGTCAATGCAGAGCTGAAGCCTCAGCTTCATCCCGGCAAGCCGCCGAACAGCGGCCAGGCCTTCCTCCATCCCGATCCAATGATCGGTTAGGAGTACCAGTACACGGGGATACTGCATGTCCAGCTCCGCTTCCCTGCCGCGATACAGCATTTCGGCGGCGGTTCGTACGGCGAGCGTGCTAGATGAGGATCGCATAACGCGACCTACGCTTTAATGCTCGACAGAATTGCTTTTTCCACTTCGCTGTGAGGTCTTGGAATGACATGCACCGAGATCAGCTCGCCTACCCGCTTGGCCGCACTGGCTCCCGCATCGGTAGCCGCTTTAACCGCGCCTACATCTCCCCGCACCATAACGGTAACAAGACCGAAGCCGATTTTTTCATACCCGCAAATCTCTACGTTGGCCGCTTTGACCATCGCATCCGCCGCTTCAATTGCTCCGACAAGCCCCTTCGTTTCGATCAATCCCAAAGCTTCTCCCATTTCCAATTCCTCCCGTTTCATTAATGATTCTGCATGCAGGCTATGTTCCAGGGAACTTAGGCCGCCTATGATGTTTACATACTGCTATTTCAGCTCACATGTTCTATGCCAGCTTACATACTGCGCTTCAGTTCAAAGGCTGCTTTTTTCGGCTAACATGCTGTTATTCCATCTCATATGCTGTTATCCGCCTCACAAGCTGAGCATCTATTGTGCTCGCATGCTGCTAGTTGGTTCACACACTGCTATTTGTCTCACACACTGCTATCCGGCTTCGGCGGAGTTTGTCTGCCCGGCCCTGACGGCCGCTTCTTGACCTCGGCTGCGGAAGAATCCGGCTCAGCGATTTGAGCCTGCGCCGGCTGCTCCGCTGGGAACACTTCAAACCGCGACAGCATCTTCGTGACGACATCGCTGTGGGCTCTTGGAATGACATGCGCGGAGACTACCTTGCCGATTCGCTCGGCCGCCGCTTTACCGGCCTCGACCGCGGAGGCGACAGCCGCCACATCCCCGCTGAAATGGATGGTCACACCGAGCATCCCTCCCACTCCGATAACTTTTTCCACAGCTTCAATCGTGACATCTGCCGTCTTCAGCGCAGCGTCCGCTGCCGAGACGGCGGTTGTAAATCCGATCGCTTCAATAAGTCCCAATGCTTGCTGCATCAGCTAATCCCTCCTTCCGTAATCAGGCATAAGGCTCTATCAGCTTTCCGAGCAGCGCCGAGGCTTCCGACAGAACTCCCCGCTCTCCGGTAAGAATCACGTATTCATCTGCAATGCTGATCTTCACCCGGGGACTCATGCCCAGCTTGAGCGCTCTGTCCAGGAGTGCAACGCTGCGGTACCGTGAAATCCCCTCCAGAGCGGCGACTGCATCGCCTCGGGAGATATTCAAATGCTTTATCAGAATTGGCGAGGGTTCAAGAGCGATATAGCTCTGAATCCGGCGGCTCGCATTACGCTCGCATTGATCGTACATGCACTGAAGCGCGCTTCGGATATCGGATGAAGCCTCGCCGGTAAGCACGGCTTGAAAAGCTCGCTCGCCATCCAGCTTCCAGTTAATCTCCACATCGACGCCGGAAGCGACGGAGCATCCATCCAGCAGGAATAATTGCCCGGGCCGACAGCGGTCCTCGGTGATAATTCCGGCGGATTTCGCCGAAGAGCGGCGGATGCCCAGCTCCCCGAACAATTCGGGCTGCAGCTCCGGGTAATACCAGAAGTCCATCCCGGCGCAGCTTCGGCCTAGCATACCGGATTCATCCGGAGCAGCCGCAGTATCCGCGCAGACTGCCGAGCACTCTTCCCGGCTGTTCCCCTGAACCAGGGACATCCGCATCAAGGGCGCCAGCGATTCCTCAATGAAATCGCGAGTCAGCAAAGCCGCGGATGCAGCGGCAGAAGCCGGAACCGCCGGGACCTTGGCGGCCACAGGCGCATCTGCCAAATGAGACGCGAACGCAGGTAATGATGACGCATGCGCAGGCACGAATGCTGCCGCAGGCGAACCGGCCGAAGCCGGTACAGATGCAGCCGTCAGTACTGCCGCTGCTCTTCCATTACCGCCTGAGGCTGAACCTGTCACCATCCCCAGCCCCGCTTCTAACGCCGCATCTGACACCGAACCGGCTGCCAAGCCTGTCACCGATCCGGTCACCGCGCCGAGACGCTGCTCCTTCCGGTCCCGCTGGTAATTGGGACGGCTGATGCCCGGTACGGCGGATGTGCTCCGCGCGCCCGGATTTTGCCGGGAAGGCTCATTGCCGCGAATCAGGTCCTGACGTCTGCCGGCCCCGCCGCGATTCGAGTCCTGACGTCTGCCGGCCCCGCCGCGCAGCGCCTCCTGCACAATTTCCTTCATAAAATCCGACACCGCCCATCACCTCCTAGAATAAAATTTTGGCAAGCTCGGGATGAGGACGCGGGATAACATTGCAGGAGATCAGTTCTCCCCCCGTGCGCTCATAGGCGGTCTTCCCGGCTTCCACCGCAGCTGTCACAGCGGCGACATCGCCTTCCACGACGACAGCCACAAGGCCCGAACCGACGACTTTCATATCGATCATCTTGACGGTAGCGGCTTTGCACATCGTATCCAGCGCCTCCATTGCCGCGACAAGTCCGCGGGTTTCAATCAGGCCGATGGCTTCCATAACAACGATTCACCTCCTTCATCATAAATAATCCTGGATATTGAAATCGGGAGCGACCGGAATGCTCGTACGCCGATAGGACTCCTTGGCCGCGATCGGATATGTCGCATCGATTCCCATCTTGGCCGACACTCCCCGAAGCTGATGGGACGGCTCCAGCGGCGAGCCTTTGGCTCCGGGAACGATGAACACATCAAGATCGGCCTGTACGCGCGTCGCAATCGCCCATTCCACATCCTGCGGATCGAACAGATTCACATCTTCGTCGACTACCACGACATGCTTCAGATCCTTGTCGCTCGCGAAGGCGGCCAGCAATGCCTGCTTCGCGTCCCCTTCACTGCGCTTGCGGATCGAAATCACCGCATGATAGCGGCCGATCCCGCCTACCGTTAAATGCACATTCAGCACCTCCGGCACAACCTGCCGCACAGTGCTGAGCAGCGTCGCTTCCCGGGCAAGCGCCATCGGCAGATGCTCTTCATGGCTGGACGGATAAATCGTCTGCCAGATCGGCTCGTTCCGATGCGTAATCGCCGTGAATTCGATAACGGGCTGCGGCGTGCAATCTCCGTAATAGCCTCCGAGTTCACCGAACGGCCCCTCCGGCTCCCGGACATGGGGCAAAATCTTGCCCTCCAGCACAACTTCCGCCTCGGCAAGCACCTCCAGATCCACCGTCCGGCATTGCACGACATCCAGCGGCGTACCGAGCAGCGCCCCCGCTACATCAAGCTTGTCGCAATGGTACAGATGCGTGCTGATCTGCGACGCAAGCACGACCGCAGGCACGACGCCGAACATGACCGCAACCTCCATCGGCTCTCCCCGCTGCTCGGATTCCAGGAACTGCCGGTGCAGCTCCGGCGAAGAGATCAGCACGCTGGAGCGATTGCCTTCCAGCATCTGCATCCGGCGGATCGAGGTATATCGTCTGCGGCCGCTCCGGTCCTTAACGACGAGAATGCCGGAGACAAGATACGCTCCCGAATCGTCCTTGTGATACGTACAGACCGGAAAATAATCGGTCACCCTTTTGGGCCGCAGCACTACATTTTCATGAACGGGACCCGAAGCGACCTTCCGCGTCTTGATCGGATGAACGATGGAGTCGATCAACTTCTCCAATAGCCGGTCCTTCGTAATCCCCATCGTCTCTGCCAGCAGATCGCGGTCCCCGCCAAGCCCCGAGACCATCGGCATGTTATAGCCCTTGATCTTCTCGAAGTAGAACGGCTGCTTCCCTTTCCCGGTCTTGATGACCGCCCCAACCTCAAAGACGGGATCGACTTCCTTGCGGATATGGGTGATGCGGCCGCTGCGTTCCAAATGCTGAACAAGCTCCCGGATGTTATTCATTCGTCCACCGCTTTCTCTCCCCATCTGGCCATCAGCCGGTGGTCGATATTCAAGGCGTCCAGAATCCGGGCGATCACAAAGTTGACCAGCTCCCAAATTTCGGTCGGATGATGATAAAATCCGGGCGAGGCGGGCAGGATGTCCGCTCCTGCGCGGGCCAGCCGGGTCATATTCTCCAGATGGATCAAATGAAGCGGAGTCTCACGCGGAACGACGATCAGCCGTCTCTTCTCCTTGAGCATGACGCTCGCCGTCCGGCTGAGCAGGGTGTCCCCCACGCCGTTCGCAATCGCGCCAAGTGAATTCATCGAACAGGGCAGGATGACCATCCCGTCCGTCTTGAACGAACCGCTCGCTACGGATGCGAAAAGATTGCCGTTGTCCAGCACCTCCGCGTAAGCCTTGATCTCGTTCATCGTAATGCCGCACTCGAACTTCATGACCTTTTTAGCCATTTCGGTCGCAATAACATACGTCTCGATATTCAATTGATGCAGCGCCCGAATCAGCGTATATGCGTAGATGGAGCCGCTCGCTCCTGTAATGCCTACCACAATTTTCATCTAGATGTCTCCTTTAACTGCTCCGGAACACGTTGTTAGCTCCAGGGAATCATGGTCTGCACTTTCTCCAGTCTGCGTGCCAGGAACACGAGCAAAATCGGAGTGCCGATCACAAGCGGAGGCACATCGCTGATCCCGATCCACAACATGGCCCACCAGAAATCAAATATGCCAAGCAAGCTCATGCTGGCGCATGTCACCACAATCATGATTAATCCGGCAATCAGCGACCAGACCGCCGATTTAATCATCAGCGACTTCTCATGGCCCAGCTGTTTAAGAGTCTTGCCCCGGCCAACCATCATTGCAGGCAGCCAGCCGGTGAATCCGACCATAATACCGTCAGCCAGCATCGAATGAGCCGGCAGGAATGTCCCGGCGAGCAGCGCCCATACAACGGTTCCGATATATCCGCAGAAGAATCCTGTTCTTGGTCCGAAGATGATGCCAACCACAGCAGGCAAAAAAGCGAAGATGCGCAGATGAATCACGCCGGGAACAATAGCAATCGGATTGACATAAGCCCAGAGCACACCGGTGAGCACACCGAAAATCACCCAATATACAACGCTCATCATCATGTTCGAGCTTGTTCGTGCATCGTTTTTTGTATTAAGCTGACCTGTCATGTGGAACCACTCCTTTAAAGGTTGAATTTGTAATTCGTCTGAATGACCTGTGTCAGCATTTCTTGCAGCTTCTGTACAGCGTAGCGGATAAATACATGACCTTTCTCGACCGTCGCCAGAGTAGGCGCCCCGATGACGCCCTTTCGGGATACGTCCTTGGTCTTCCAGCCCGGTGTAATCGGGCCTTTGAGGGTGACATACGGATTATCCGTCAGCTGCCGGTCGGGATATTCATCCACGGCTTTGCTCATATCCACCCGCTCCGGGCAGAATACAAGCATTAGCGATGTTTCCAGCTCGCAGGCATGGAATACCCCGTAATTGCCGGACTGCTGGACCTGCTCCAAAATGTCGTTCCAGAAGGAGGTGAACCACCAGTCAAATACGAACAGCTCCATATCATGCTTGATCCGCATATCCCGGCTTAGCACATTCAGCAGATCCGTATTGCCCCCATGACTGTTCATAAGCAGCACTTTGGTGAACCCGTGGCGGCGGATTGATTCGCACAGATCATCAAGCATGGAATAGAATGTTCGGGTGCTGAAGCTGAGGGTTCCCGGGAATTCCATATGCTCCATGCTCTTGCCCACCGGCAGCAGGGGAGTGATCAGCACCTGATGATCCGGGAACTCGCACTCCTTCATGAACACCTTTAGCAGGTTCTCCAGGA
Source organism: Paenibacillus sinensis (assembly GCF_019904155.1). Classification (GTDB taxonomy): domain Bacteria; phylum Bacillota; class Bacilli; order Paenibacillales; family Paenibacillaceae; genus Paenibacillus_AQ; species Paenibacillus_AQ sinensis. The sequence goes on along the minus strand of NZ_JAHCMB010000117.1, from coordinate 14,446 downwards.
TGATTGAATCCGTTCCGACCGGCAGATGGCTTCCATGCTGCTCGGTTGCCCCGATCGGAATGATTACCAGAGAATGATCCTTGTCCATCCCTCCAATCTCTTCGGTTGTGCACATACTCCATTGTTGAATCATGAACACCCGCTCCTTTACGCTTTTAGCATCGGAAATAGAACTCCCAGACAAACAGCGGCCGCCCACAGCAAGGTGAAGCATCCAAAAAACTGCAGGTCCCTGGCTGTTATTCGAAATGTCCGGTACGAACTGCGTTTTTGCTTGAAATTCAGATTATAAATATGCATGGACAGCGAAATGCTCTGACCCGATTGAATAGCCCGGATAAACAGGGGGAACAGAATTGCCGAGTAGCTTCTCAGCCGCGCAATCAGCCCGCCTTTGTCTAGCTCAAGTCCTCTGGCGCGCTGGGCATCGGCGATCGTCTGAAACTCGGAGATCATCATCGGGATTATCTGGAATACCAGACCGCACATAAAGGCCGCTTTAAACGGCAGCCCCAGCTTCTGAAGACCATAGATGATTTCACTGAAGTTGGTTGTCATGATCAGCGTATAGAATACCGATACCATCAGAAAGATACGATCCGCTGCAACTACCGATTTCAGCAAATCCTTGTCCTCAATCGCGAAGCTGCCAATGCTCCATAATACATGCCCGCCATTATTCTCAAAAGAACCGATGATCAGCCAGGTTAAAAAGGCCAGAATCAGCATGGGCAGCAGACGCCGAAGCAGGCCGCTCATCTCACGTATCAGTCCGGACATCAGCCAGAGCAGTACACAGCCTGCAGTGAACAGGGCCAGCACCACCAGGTTTTTATAGAACACGACCATCAGCGTCATCACGACGAACCAGATCATTTTGACCCTTGGATCAACCCTGTGAAGCAAAGATGGCTTGTGGACATAACCCGAGAATTTCATCCTTCGCCCCCCCCAACGGCTTGACGGATCGGCACTTCTGGACAGCAGGCAGCCACAAATTGCGGAACCGTCAATATATTCTCCTGCCCGAAGCAGTCGGCCAACCGCTTCACCTGGGGCGGCTCAATACAGACTTCGTGAAGCAGACTGCCTCTGCCAAAAATATCGGGCAGCGTTCCCTTCAGCAGGATGCTGCCGCTCTTCATCAGAATCGCCTCATCAGCCGTTTCCGCCACGAAGGACATCTCATGGCTGATCAGGATCAGGGTCTTGCCCATTCCCTTGAGCTTGGCCATCAAATCCTGAAGCATGCTCTTCATCATCCGGTCCATCCCCAATGTCGGTTCATCCAGAATAATGACATCGGGATCGGTGAGAAGCACGGACAGGATGGTCAGCATATGCTTATGGCCCATCGACAGATTCATGGGAAATGCATCCTTGTACTCAAGCAGATCATGTTCCCTAAGCAGCTCTTCAACCCGGCTTTCATCAGCCTTACGCTTCATAATCCGGCTGGAGAACGTAACCTCCTTCCATACGGAGTCCTCGAAGATCATCTGGTCAGGGTGCTGGAACACATAAGCAATGTCTCGCGCCAGGTCCGCCGTGCTTCGGTCCGCGATCGGACGCCCTTTATAATGGATAGAACCCGAGGTTGGCTGATACAGACCGATCAAATGTCTGGCCACTGTCGTTTTTCCCGAACCATTCTGGCCCAGCACCGCTGTGACCGTCCCCGGAAAGAATGAGACGCTGACCCCGTCAAGAGCGCGGAAGCCATCGAACTCTTTGACGAGTTCATGTATTTCAATGGAAGGAGATTGCTGTTCCCGCTCCTCGTGAAGCGGTCTGTATAGTTCTCTTATGCCAGCGCCCGTTCCGGGGCAATGCTCTCGGAAGAAATCGGAGGCCGCCTCAACGGTTGTGAACAGAGCCGAACCTTCATTCTTTCCGCAGGCATGATACAGCTCCAGCATTTGCGGCACCGTAACTCCGAGACGAATATACAGCTCCTCATCGAGAAAAAAATGTGTCTTGTCGCCGTCAAAGACCACTCTTCCGTTCTCAAGTCCGACCACTCTGTCAACCGCTTCAGCCGGCCAATCGAGATTCTGGTCAATCAGCAGCACGGTCTGACCCTCTTGCTTGAGCTGAATGAGCACCTTCTGGATCAGCGATTTCCCCAGCGGGTCCAGCGAGCTGACCGGTTCGTCCAGGATGAGCAGCTGCGGCTCCATTGCAAGTACCGATGCGATGCACACGGTCTGCTTCTGTCCTCCTGACAAGGCGCTGACCGGCCGGTTCCGGAATACCTCGATTCCAAACAGCTTCAGCACCCGTGTCAGACGCCGTTCGATCTCTTCCTGCTCAAGCCCCATATTCTCAAGTCCGAATACGATGGCATCTTCAACCCGATAACCGAATAACTGGTTCTCCGGAATTTGCGATACGAAACCCACCTTATAGTCTCCGGTGTCCCCAAAACTGACTTCGCCGCCAAGCTCGCTCCCCTTGATCATTTGAGGAATAATGCCGCTGAGAATGTAGCCCAGTGTGGATTTTCCGCTTCCGCTCTTCCCGACCAACGCCACTGTCTCGCCGGCCCCAATCTCCATACTTACTTCATCCAGCGCCCGATGCTCTCCATGCATATGCCGGTAGGAAAGATCTCGTATCGAAACCGGCATCTTATTCTCTTCCTCCAGTTTGAGGCCGGGACTCAAATTTCAGATCTTCCACACTGACGATTTGCCCAAGCACATAGTCAATATGCTCCAGGGCGGCTTCATGCTGCTTGGCGCTGGTGCCGGCCACACATTCTCTCGGAACGACCACATAATAGTCATGCTGCTGCGCGTCCGTCGCCGTTGCCCGCACGCATACATCCGTTGCCGCTCCTGTCAGAATAATCGTCTTTACGCCCAGCCCCTGCAGCAGAACCTGAAGATCGGTCTGGAAGAAGGCGCTGTATCTGCGTTTTTGAATGACATAATCGCTCTCTTCCGGCTTCAGCTCCTCAATAATTTCCACGCCATGCGTTCCTTCCACGCAGTGGATCGGCTCGCTGCGGTCCAGCTCCCGTCCAAAGTCAACATGTGACTTCCGGTGAATTTCCTGGGTATAGATGACAGGAACTCCCGACTCTCTGGCGTAGGCCAGCAGCTTCTGATTGGATTCGATCAGACCAGCATCCGCTTTACATGGAATGACAGCTTCCTCTCCGACGAAATCGTATTGCATGTCGATAACAATGATGGCAGCGTTCTTGATGCTCAGCACTTTCATCCACTCCTTTTACTCTGTATAAATTTGTAAAAAAAAGAGAAGCGGCCGTTGCCGGAAGGTATTCCTTCCGGCAACGGTCGCTTCTCATCGTAAACGAATCGAAAGTTACCGTTTCCTCATCATATCAGGCTATCTACCCGAGATAAACCCCGGGAGATCCCCTGCAAGGATTCATTTGTCCGCCGTACTACTCCACAATGACTAAAGTGGATGCCCATTCCGTTAATGGATCGTAATCGCGAAGAATAGAGACTACCTTAAGAGCCGCTTCGGCCTCTACCCTCTCCCGAAAGCGTAATTTGAATTCGGAATGAAGGGCGTGATCGACGGCCATCTTGGTGGAGGCGTGACGCATTTCCAAGGCTTTGAGAGCAACCACCCTCTGATGCTTGACCAGAAAGTGAATCACATTATCTTCAATGGTGATCTTGAGCTGATTGACGCCGTATCCGTAGATTTCCTTGTTAACTTCATTGTAAATCCGGGAGAGCAGCTTCTTTTGCTCGCTGTTATCTTGCCATTTTGGAATAGCCATGGATATGCACCGCCTAATCTCCTGCTATTAAGTGTCTGTTCTAGTTGTCCCGCGATTAGTTCCATTATACGCATATTCAGTTTTAAGTAAATACCTTCATGCAAATTTTCCTGACATGAGTTTTTATTTTTTCTTGCCCTTCTTTCTGGATTCATTGATGGAATAGATCATCAGGCCGATGATTGTTACCACATAAGGCACCGTCGATACGAGCTCGGCCGGTATTTTGAACAGCTGCAGCACATTCGACATCGCTTCGGCAAACCCGAACAGAAACGAGGTCAGTGCCGTTCCGATGGTCGTGCTTCTGCCCATTGATTCCGCAGCAAGCGCAATCCAGCCTCTTCCTGCCGTCATATCCCGGGTGAAGAGCGAGAGATAGCCCATCGACATATACGCTCCGCCAAGACTTGCGAACAAACCGCTTAGCAGAAGGGCTATGTACTGGGTGCGGACAACCTTGACTCCAACGGACTGCGCCGCCTGAGGATTCTCGCCAACCGCCCGGATCTGTAGTCCAAGCGGCGTCCGCTTAAGCAGATAATACACTGCAGCGACGGCAATCAGCGACAGATAGGTCAGCACATGATGTCCCGAAATAATCGGGCCGATAACCGGAATATCCTTGATCAGCGGGATGTCAATGTTGGGCAGCACCTTGCTCGCCACGGACGAAGAGGTCCCCTTGTCGCCGGTGAGCAGGTACAGGACGAAGATCGTCCCTCCGGAGGCGAATGCGTTGATCGCGATACCGCCCAGAATAATATGCGTTTTGAATTTCAATGTAAAAAAAGCTAACATGCCCGCGATCAGCACGCCTCCGGCGGCGGCTCCTAGCAGCCCCAGCCAGGCGCTTCCTGTGTAGGCGCTGAACAGCACGCCCATGAGTGCTGAGGTTAACATAATGCCTTCCAGACCGATGTTGACAATGCCGGCTCTATTGGAGATGAGCGCGCCCAGCGCCGCGAACAGGATCGGGGTCGTAACCCGCAGAATGGAGAAGGCGAACTCGGTTGTGAAGATGGCGGCGAAAAAGTTACCCATTCTTCTGCGCCTCCTTCAGCAGCATTCTGTTCTTCCAGAATTTCAGGAACTGCTCTGCGGACACCAGGAGCAGAATCACGCCCTGGATTATGGAAATCATCTCGGCAGGAACGTCGGACAATCTCGACATCATATCCGCCCCTACCCGGATGTAGGCAAGGAACAGGGCCGAACCGATAACTGCGAGCGGATTGTTCTTGGCCAGCATCGCTACAAGCGCGCCGTCCATTCCGTAACCCGGCAGGGATGTCCAGTCGAACCGGGTGTGCATGCCCAGCACTTCCACCGACCCGCCAACTCCGGCAATAAACCCGGCAAGCAAATGGACATATACGATAACTCTTCCGGTCTTGATTCCCGAGTATTCTGCGAACTCCCGGTTGGAGCCGGTCATCCGCAGCTCATACCCCCATTTGGTCTTGTACATGAACAGATGAGCGCCGACAATACATAGCAGTACGATGATCAAGCCCGAATGAATGCGGGTTCCGGGAATAATGCGGCTTAGAACCGCATCGGGATTGAACTTGAATGAGGCTGTCTGGAACGCCGCCGCATCCCTGAGCTTGTAATTAAGCAGATACAGCCCGACTCCCAGCAGAATGCTGTTGAACATCAGCGAGGTCACCAATTCATTGGCGTTCCATTTCGCTTTGAGGATGCCGGGGATCGCCATGATCAGCGCACCTACAAGCCCTCCCGCGATAATGGCGACAGCGGGATGCAGGAATCCGAGGCCCGAACGAATGGCAATGGATGCCGCCACCAGGCCGGAGAAATAGAAGATCCCTTCAGCCCCTAGATTGAACATGTTCATCTTGAACAGCAAAGCCAGTGACACGCCCGCGAACATGAGTGGAATCGCCATTTCCACCACGTTCCCCGCGTGGGACAGCGAAGAAATCGGCTCATACAGGAAGATGAACATCGTATGCCATGGCTGATCACTGACAAAGGAAATGATCAGAAGAGAAAGGAGGAGAGCGATAACGACAACCGCCAGTGTGCGGAACCATTCGAAATATTTCAGCTTAAAAATGTTGAGCCCCCCTTATCTCTTCCTCATCCTGTCTCTTGATGCCCAGCATGAACAGTCCGAGTTCTTCTTCCGTAAGCTCAGAGGGACGATCGAAATAGCCGACAATTTCTCCTCCGTACATGACCGCCAGGCTGTCGCTCAGCTCCAGAATCTCGTTCAAATCAGCCGAAATTAGCAGAATCGCGCATTTCTCCGACCGCAGGTCGATCAACTTCTGATGGATCAGCTGTGCGGCGCCGACATCCACGCCCCGTGTCGGCTGTTCGGCAATCAGCAGCTGCGGCTCCGTCGAGCTCTCCCGGGCCACGACCACCTTCTGCATATTGCCGCCGGACAGCATGCCGATCTCCTGGGCCGGACCCGATGTCTTGATGCGGAACGAGTCGATCAGACTCTCGGCAAGACGAAACATCTTCTTCCGCTTCATGAACATCCCGCTGCTCCAATCCCTCTTCTTGAAGATGGTGGAGACCAGATTGTCCACAATGCTGGCATCTTTAGCCGTCCCCTGTCTCATCCGATCCTCCGGAATGTAGGAGACACCGAGGTTCCGGATCGCTCCGATATCAAACTGTCCGATATCCGCCCCGCCCACATGGACGGCGCCCGGCGGAGACTTCAACTGGCCGGTAATGGCCTGGACCAGCTCGGATTGGCCGTTGCCTTCGACTCCGGCAATGCCCAGGATTTCACCTTGGCGGATCGAGAGCTGAACGGATTTCAACAGATCGTTGCCGTGCTCTCCCTTGAGCGACAAGTCTTTGACAGCCAATACCGGCTCTCCATATTCATGCCGCTCTTTCTCATATTTCAGTACGACATCTCTTCCGACCATAAGGCGGGAGATTTCCTGCTCGGTAATATCCTGGACACCGAAGACGCCTTCTGTCCGGCCGCCGCGCATAATCGTAATCCGGTCGCAGATAGCCTTGACTTCCTTGAGCTTGTGGGAGATAAAGACGATGGTATGTCCAGCCTCCTTAAGCTGCTTCAGCTCCTGGAAGAGCTCCATCGTCTCCTGCGGCGTCAACACAGCCGTCGGCTCGTCGAGAATCAGAATCTTCGCGCCGCGGACCAGTGCCTTCAGGATTTCCACCTTCTGCTTCATGCCTACGGACAAATCCCTGACCTTCTGCTCGGGTTCAACCGCGAGATTATATTTGGCCGAGTATTCTTTGGTGATTCTGACGGCTTCATTATAATTGAAGGACACGCCTTTTCTCGGCTCCATGCCAAGAACCATGTTCTCGGCTACGGTGAAGGAAGGAATCAGCATGAAATGCTGATGGACCATTCCAATTCCGATGTCGATCGCATCCTGCGGAGAGCCTAGCCTGATCGTCTTCCCTCTCAGGATCATCTCACCTTCACTGGGCTCTTCCATCCCGAACAAGATTTTCATGAGCGTCGATTTGCCGGCTCCATTCTCCCCGGCAAGCGCGTGAATTTCGCCCTCATTCAAGCTGAAATTCACATTCCGGTTCGCGACCACGCCATTCGGATATACCTTCATTACACCACGCATCTCCAGCAACGCCCCCATCATTCGCCGCCTCCTTCCTGCTGTTATTCCCGGATTCATTGAATCACGGATAGGGATAAGGAGGAAATTCCTTACGGAATCTCCCCCTTTGTGTTGCTTGATTTCAATGCGCTTATGGTTTTACAGCGTTGCGAATCTTCTCAACTTCGGATGTTTCCATTTTGGATGCATCACTGACCACGATTTCTTTGTTGATCAGCTTCTTCTCGATCTCTTCGATCTTCGCCTTCATCTCCGGAGTGAACGCAGCGTTGTAGATATCATTCTTGGCGATGCCTACCGCACCTTCCGTGAAGCTGAGCGTTTCGCGCTTGCCGAACTCCAGAGTGCCTTCCTGATACTTTTTCACAGCCCGAAGGATGGATTGGTCAATGTTCTTCATGGAAGAGGTCAGGATCAGGTTCGCCTTGTCCGGGTCGGTGCCCTTAACCATTTCAGCCTGGTCGGAGTCTACGCCGATCGCGTATTTCTTCTTCTCCTTGGCGGCATCGAAGATGCCAAGACCCGTTCCGCCCGCAGCACCGAAGATAACGTCAGCGCCGGAATTGTATTGCACGAGCGACAGCTCCTTGCCCTTGGCCGGGTCGCCGAAGTCGCCTGCATACGAAGTGATTACTTTAATATCAGGTACGACATATTGAGCGCCCTCTATGTAGCCGACGAGGAAGGCGTTGATACCCGGTACATCCAGCCCGCCCAGAAATCCGATGATTTTCTCAGGGTTGGCATTGGGAAGATTAGAGGTGGTTGTCAGTGCCGCTGCCGCTCCGGCGAGGAAGGAAGCATCATTTACACGGTACCACATAGCATACACATTGTCCGGCACATCTTCGAAGTCGGTGTCAAAATCGATGAATTTCTTCTCCGGATGCTCGGCCGCAATGGCGTGGAAGATTTCCGAAGCGGTGGAGTTGCCCGAAATAATGAGGTCCCAATCCTGCTCCACAACATCCCGGTAGATCGGCTCCCATTTCGTTTGGTCCGTGCCCATCTCGATGACTTTGGTTGTTGCTCCCAGCTGGTCCCGAACCAATTCAAGACCTCTGTTCGCCGAATCCAGGAATGATTTATCGCCCAAGTTGCCGGGAATCAGCAGGACTACTTTCAGTTTGTCCCCATCCTTTGAGGCAGCCGCTTCGGAAGCGGCCGGAGCATTGCTGCTGGTAGCTGCTGTGTTGCCGGTGGCGGAGTTGCCCGAGCCTGAACAAGCGGTCAGAATAACAAGCATGAGTACACTTACCAGAGCCAGCATTTTCTTCATAAAATAATCCCCTTCTTCGCCTTAAATTTGTGATGGCTTGGACGTTGACCAGTCAATCTATCCTCTAAACCGTTTCACCTTATCCATGAAAATCCGTACCCGGCTCTCGTCCACCAGGTTGTCGAACTTTCCGTCCACCTTAAAGGTGGTGCCTACCACGGCTCCGTCCGCGATGCTCAGCTGCCGCTCGATATTATCCACGGTACAGCCTGTGTTGCAGAACACCACCGTCTCCGGAACCGCATCCTTCACTCTGGAGAGAACCTCACTGCTGGTCTCCGCCCCGGCCGTCAGACCGGACACGCACAGGGCGTCGGGTCTGTTGTTGAATACTGTCGATTTGGCGATATCTATGATGTCTCTGTCTCCCAGATAGGCCGAAGCCTCGGGTACGATGTTGAACAGGATTTTAAGATCATGGGCTCCAAGCTCCGTCTTGTGGCGGATCGTCTGTCCGACGTTCGTATTCCATAAGCCGAAGTCGCTGGCGTAGACTCCCGTGATGATCTCCCGGATGAAGCTTGCATCGGTGGCGACTGCCAGATCAATCGATGCAATGGGGTCCCACAGTACGTTGACGCCAAAGGGGATTCGGATATCTCTCTTCAGCTCCCCGATGACCCTGGCCATGGCGGCCGTTGTCTCAGGTCTGACCTTTGTCAGATAAGGCAGGCTGAATTCATTCGAGAACATCACGGCGTCTACCCCGCCGTTCTGGAGTCCCATCAGATCCTGTCTGGCTAATTCTACTACCCGATCCATGCCGCCTTCGCGTTCATAGAAAGGGTCTCCCGGCAAAGCGCGAATATGGCACATGGCAATAATCGGCTTTATCGTTCCAAATGTCTGTTTAATCCATTCCATAGTTTTGACTCCTCCGTCGTGGTGTATCGGGTGAGGGCTGCTGTTCCAAGCCCGTCCCTTCGTGTCAGATTAGATAACATATTGCTTTATTAATTTAACGCAATTATATCTACTCTTTTCCGATGACGTCAAGAGCTTTTGTGATAATTTATTTATTTTTATTTTCTTTTTATTATCTTTCGTGGTTTTTCAATTGATTTCCAACAGAAGAAAAATCACACAAAAAATCCGTGAAAAAATGCTGAAACCCTTGATAAACAAGAGGTTTTTCAACATTTTTCCACGGAAATCCAGTGAACAGCATTATTCAGCAATAAGTACCTCTACGCCATTTTTTTCCAACTCTAACCTAAAATGATCATCGATTCGATTTGTTATTAATTTATCAATTTTGGAAATTTCACACAAATAACAAAACACCTTCGTGTTATGTTTACTATCATCCGTTACCATAATCACTTCTTCGGCTGCATCGATCATGGCCTTCTTGGCAGGCACTTCTTCCCTGGTCCGGTTGGAAATCCCGAATTCCAGATCGATGGCGTCACAGCCCAAAAAGGTCTTGTTCACATGAACCTTTTTGAAAAATTCGACGGTCTGATCGCCGACAAGGGTATACACGGAATCGCTGAGCGCGCCGCCTGAAACCATCAGCTTCACGTTGGGCTTCATCGCCACTTCCATCGAGATTTTGATGTCATTGGTTAGCACGGTGATATCCTGCGTCTTCATGCTCTTGGCGATTTCCAGCGTGGTGGAGCCCGCGTCGAAGACAACAATGTCGCCCTCTTCAATCAGACTGGCAGCAAGAGCTCCAATCTTCTTCTTCGCTTCGGAATTCGCCTCGAACTTGCTTGCGATCGGAATCTCGTAGGCGAACTTGTTCATGATGGACATGACGCCGCCATGGGTCTTGACCACAAGCCCTTTCTCCGCCAACTCGTCCAGATCTCGTCTGATCGTGACTTTGGACACCTCGAACTGCTCGCTCAGTTCTTTGACGTTGGCTTTCTTCTTGCGGTTGATATATTCGAGAATTTTCTCAACGCGTTCAATTTGGAACACGGTTCATCCCCCTCCACAAGTGTCAGGCCAGAGCAAGGGCAATCTGCATCATGCCCGTGAAGGTCATCTCCCGCTCTGCGGCCGTCGTCGGCTTCTCTCCCGGCTTGTCCGAGATCGTGACCATGCACAGCGCGTGCTTGCCGGCTCTGGCGGCATTCATATACAGGGCGGCAGCCTCCATCTCGGATGCAAGCACACCCATTTTGAGCCAGCCTTCATCATGCTCCTTGGCATTGTCGCAGTAGAAGACGTCACCCGACATAATGTTGCCCACTCTAACTGGCAGCCCAAGCTCCTTGGCCGCTTCCACGGCCTTGCTGAGCAGCTCGTAGCTGGCAATCGGGGCGAACGTGCCGGGCAGATTGAAGCTTTTGGCATAATTAGAGTCCGTACACGCCCCCATGCCGATAATGATATCACGCATCTTCACATCCGGCTGAATAGCGCCCGACGAACCGATCCGGATAATATTGTCCACATCATAGAAATTGAACAGCTCATAGGAATAAATCCCCATCGAAGGCATTCCCATCCCATGGCCCATTACCGAGATGCGCTTTCCTTTGTATGTTCCCGTGTAGCCCAGCATGTTGCGGACTTCATTGAAGCATACCGGATTGTCCAGAAAGTTCTCGGCGATAAATTTGGCCCGCAACGGGTCCCCGGGCATCAGAACCGTCTTGGCGATATCTCCCGGCGAAGCTGTAATATGCGGTGTTGGCGTTGACATAGTGAATCCCTCCATGTTGTGTAAATCTTGTATTGTGATTGCCGTATCATGATTGGCTGTATTGTGATTGGTTTGTTTGGTTATGCGATTCCTGCGATTCCGGGCTGCTATAATTCCGAATTATTGCGAATTGTATTATCCAATTCTGGTTACTGCGATTCCAGGTTACTGCGGCTCCCGGTCCGATTGCGCCAGAGACTGAAGATAAATATCCGTCGTCTCATGCATCCAGTCTTTGAAGCCGGGATAAATTTTGCGGTACTGTTCAAAAATGCGTCTGTACTTGCGGTGCGCCTCGGGATTCGGAGTGATGACCTTCTCCAGCTTGACCATCGCCCTGGTCGCCTCCGCCAACCCCGGATAGATTCCGGCCGCCACAGCAACGGTGATCGCACAGCCGAGACATGGCGCCTGCCGGTCCTGCGGCACGTTCACCGTCACATTGCTGACATCCGCATGAATTTGCATGAACACATCGGACTGCGACGTGCCGCCTGCAATATTGATCTCCTGTACGGGAAAGCCGCTGTCTCTGAACTGTACCAAAAGATTCTCCGTGCCGTAGGCAATTCCCTCCATAAGCGCACGGTACATATGCGCACGAGTATGATTAAGCGAGAGTCCGTAGAACATGCCCCTGACCTTCGAATCGAGATAAGGATGGCGGTTGCCCTGCCAGTAATCCAGCACAATGAGTCCCTCTGATCCCGGCTCAAGCTCCGCGGCCTGACGGTTCAGATAATCAAATACGCCCTCTTCGACATCCTCCAAATCGCGGCAAAATTCCCGCCGGAACCAGCTGAGTATCGAGCCCGACGAGACCTGGCCCCTGTAGGAGGTATAATAGCCCGGAATCAGATGATCCGGTCCCGTATTGATCAAGCCTTCATTGAACAGGGCTTCAGCCGTCAGCGACATAGCCAGATTCGAGGAGCCGGTAATGAGCGCGAGCTTGCCCGGTTCGCTTACCCCCATCCCCAGAATGGCGATGGAAGAATCGATTCCGCCCTGCGCTACCAGCGTATGATACCCGAGGCCAAGCTCATCCGCCGCCTCTTTCGTCAGCGTTCCAATCGCGTCTCCGACTGCATACACATGCCCGTCCGGGAACTTGGACACCGCCTCCTCCAGGCCGATCGTCTTATAAAAATCCTCCGCGAACGCTCCGTCGCGGGCATTGTACCCCCAGTTACAGGAGTTGTTGATGTTGATGGACCAGATCCCCGTCAGGCGATAAGTAAGCCAATCCTGATATTCGCAAAAGACCTCCGCCTTCTCGTAGTTCTCCCTCTCATGGCGCTTCAGCCAGAGCAGCTTGCCCGGCATCCATTCCGCCGACAGCTTCGCTCTCGTCATTCCTTCAATCTCATTCACTTCCTGCGAAGCGCGGACATCCATCCAGATCAGACAATCCCTCACCGGAGTCCCGTCGAGCATGCTCAAGACCACGCTGCAGCTGGTCGTCGCCGTACTGATGCCTATAATCCGGTCCTTGGTTATGCCTGTCTCCGCCATGCCCTTCGCGAAGCTTGCTTTCAGGGCTTTCCACCAATCCTCCGGCGACTGCTCCGCCCATCCGGTATGTAAATGGGTTGTCCGATATTCGGTCGCCGCGAATCCCAGGGAGTTCCCCTGCAAATCGTAGAATCCTACCCGAATGCTTCCTGTACCTCCATCAATACCGACCAGCACATCCCGTTCCATTCCTTCACCCCTTATCCTGTTCACACATGAAGCCTGATCTTCTAATAGCGATGAAGATTAAAATCCCTGTTAATCCCGTATATGGCCCCCGTGACGACGATGCCGACCTGCTCCAGATCGTTCAGATCGCAGGTCTCCATCGGCGAGTGGCTGTAACGGTCCGGCATCCCCATATCGAGGCACGGAATACCGTCATTCTCCAGCTGCAAATACGCCGTATCACTCAGCGCCCCCCGAGCGGCACTCCGCTGAAGTGTTATTCCTCTATCCTGCGCCGATTGCTTGATTAACTCGAACAGCCCCTTGTGGGCGATATTGCCGTTCAGCGTGCCTTTTCCATGAAAATTGAACAGCGTGACGCCCGGCCCGCCGCCAAGCACCACATTGTTGACGCCCCGCTGATCCGGGGTATCTCCGGCGCCGGGGCCGAGCAGGCAGATGGCCATATCCGTCTTGACGCTGCGGGCCGCCATCATCGCGCCTCTGGCATTAAATTCTTCCATTACAGTCCCCACCAGATGAACGGTGCATTCCGGTTTCTTCTCGGCCAGGGCGGAGGCAATCTGCAGCAGATTCGTCAGTCCGGCCGCATCGTCGATATAGGCGCCGGCAATCCGGTCGCCGAGCAGCTCCACATGATGAGGCGCAAAAGTTACAGGACAGCCGACATGAATACCAAGCTCATGCACCTGTTCCATGCTCTTCGCTCCGATGTCGATGAACAAGCTGGGGAACGGATCGACCTTCGCCTTATCCTCAGGGGATTGAATATGATAAGCCTTCGCGCCGATCAGGCCGGGATAGTAGTCTCCATTTTCGCTGCCGACCATCACGGGAATGCCCTGGACGATCTTCTCGGAAATGCCTCCGACCCGCTCGATCCGCAGAAATCCGTCGGGCTCAATCCGGCTGATGACGAAACCGATCACATCCATATGCGCAAACACCATCAGATGGGGCGCTTCCGGATCACTACCCGGAATGGTGGCGATCACATTCCCTGTCTTGTCGATCATCACCTGATCGGTGTATTTGGACAGATCATCCTTGAACCGGTAAGCCATTCGGGATTCATAGCCCGACAACCGGATGATTCCCATATATTCCCTCAGTGTTGTCTTTAGTTCTTCCTTCTGCATCAAGGAACATCACTCCTTTGGAATCAAATCCGCGAATATGATCATTTATGTTCTTTTATGATCGTTTGATATTCTTTTTCTTATTATTATATACATTTCATGATTGTCTGTAAACAATGATGACATCATTTTCTTGATGCTGTATGAATAACTCAACTTAGACCGCCATGACGTAATATTTTTTGACATTCGATTCAGGAGACATTCCTTGTACACTAGAGCATCTTCATATCCTGTGCGGATGGGTGGGGCGCATGTCGACCTCACTTCAGAAGGCGTACTACCCTTTTTATA
>NZ_JAHCMB010000156.1 GCF_019904155.1 Paenibacillus sinensis | reverse complement strand
TACTAAATATAACCCGGCTAATCGTATTAACGGTAAAGCGACATTAATGGTGGGCTGGGTTTGATGCTTACATTGGATGCATGGCAAGGAATTCTAACACAAGTAAAGTACTTCAACGGCGATATTATTGAAATTGTTGCACAGAATCTGTATCTCGTGACATCGAAGGATAAAGGCGATCCACTCAGTGAAATGGAGGAGAGGCTGCGCCATATAATCGCCGGTCTTCCATAGAAGATTATCCTTTACGTCTCCCTGGTCTTGATTATACCCAGCAATACGCCTGCTCTTTATGATTGTCGGTGATTACCAGCAAGCACTACCACTGTCAATTTAATCCCCGCACCTCTGTATCATATTTGAAAAATCGCCGTCCTGCTTCCGACAGCGGAAGAGAGTGGCGACATTTCAAGCGATACGTTCTTCTTACTTGATACCTAACTACTGTAAATGTTTCCTCTATTAATACATTGAAATATGACCCTTACTCGGAAGTCACGTGTTCTTCGACGACATAAGATCTAGTTCGCGATCGATCAAGAAAATTGAGCTCGTCCTTTGCAACTCCAGAGTGTGGAGCATACATTTTAGCTACCCAAGCTTCATAAGCACCACGGTCAGGAAAAACGAGTTCTGTCACGATATCGAAGTCATCTTTTGTACTAGAGCCGTCATTTCGTAGAACGTAGTTGCGTTTGTAAACGCTAGGGATTGGCGCCAATCCAGTAATCAGTGGTACATGGTGATTCTCATAGTATTCGATAAGATCTTGTGTACTCATTCCATTCTTTTTGGTAAGAAAGGCCATTACTTTAATCATATCGATCCACCTCTGTAGTTTCTAAATTATTCTAATAGACTTCACTCAAACTACAATTTTATGGAGCTTGGGGCTGTCAGATTCGTAAGAAAAAACTCCGCGAGCTTCGAAACCGCAGGCGTCACGTACTCGTCCTTGTCGTAAAGGTCGACGTGGGTGGCACCGTCAATCCAAAACAGTTCCTTGGGTTCTTGCGCGTTCGCAAAGGCTTCGGTCGTCATCCATGACGTGACGGCTTGAGTTCCAACGATCATGAGCAGCGGGCGAGGCGCCACCTGGTCGATGAACCGGAACGCGTCGAAATATGCGATGCGGTCTATACTGTTCCAGGTAAAGACCTTAGCCGAACGCGGGTGCTGCGCACGGTCGGTGCAGTAATATTCCCAACCCTCGTAGACGTGCTGGCCGAGGTCACGTGCCTGATCCTCGGTCTCTGGAAAAATCGGGAATGTACCGACACCTTCGCCGCGGGCTTCGGAAGTGCGGGCCGCCGCAGCGGCGTCAAGCATGCCTTGGATGATCGCGGGGTCCTGCTTGCCATCGCTGCCGATACGGAATTGACGGCTGATGTCGACAGCGCAGACGGTGGCGACGGCCTTGATGCGGTGGTCTGTCACAGTGGCGGGGATCACATAGCCGCCAGAGGCACAGATGCCCAGCGCGCCGATGCGGTCCGGGTCGACCCCGCTCTGCACACTGAGGAACGATACGGCAGCCTTGAAGTCCTCGACACGGTGGGCTGGGTCTTCCAATCCGCGCGGCTCGCCTTCGCTTTCGCCCTGATAGGCGGCGTCGAAGGCAAGAGTGACGAAACCCCGCTCGGCCAGACGCTTTGCGTAAAGTCCCGCAGCCTGCTCCTTGACGCCTGTACCGGGATGGCCGACGACGATCGCAGGGCGCGGCTCGCTGATCTCTCCGCCAGGTGTATAGAGATGACCGGCGATCTTCACGCCGGCACTGTCGAAGGTGACGTCCGTCTTAGCATAGTATTTCATGCATATTCCCTCCCAAACAATTTTTTGTTTCGAACTTACGTTTACGATATTGACATATTGAGTATTGAATGTCAAGTGTTGAGCTGAACAAACTTGACAATTGTTGGTCTGTTCGTTAACTTGAATGTATGGAAAATAAAGAATCGGCAAGACTGGCGTACGTTCTTGAGACAGCTCTGAATATTTTTGTTCGGTACGGCTATAAAAAAACAACCATTGAGGATATTTCGAAAGCCGCGGGCATCACACGTCAGGGGCTTTATCTTCATTATAAAAATAAAGAGGAGATCTTTAGTGCTTCCATTCAAAAAGCGTTGAACGACGGTTTGCAATCTGCCGATCAGATACTTGAGGATGACAGCTTAACACTGGAAGAAAAACTGTTTCAAGCTTTAGACGAATGGTTTGGCCGTCACGTAGGATTCATTCATCCTGAAGTGTCTGATCTTGTGGCCCAATGTGAGCGTGTTCTCGGCGACACTGTTGAGAACAGCAGTTCATCATTCCAAAAGAAACTCGAACAAGTCATTCTAGCGTCATCTGGGGAGAATACAAGAGACGTTAAGACGCGCGCTACAACCATTGCTGACATGCTATGTACATGTGCATTGACTTGGAAGCATCGTTTATCATCGCGGCAACAATTCCAAGAGAAGTTGTGTGACGCCATCCACTTGTGTTGTCGAGATCTTCGAGAGTAGTTTTTAGCCACATGAGAGGTTTGACCTTTTCATGTGGTTTCTTTTTTTTCAGAGATTCGGTAAACCATAGAAAAGTGGTTTTATGAAAATAATATGTGGCGAATGATCTTAGCCTGTTCCAGGCATTTCAGATAAGTGGAGTTGTATTGATGAGGAATTTTATGATTNTTTGATTATGAGAAGTACCACCGTGATTATAAAGAAGCATTTTTCGGGATAGAAGCATGTCTGTTTAATAAAGATGAAGACACACTAAATCTGATCAAAGAATCCAAGGCTCGTGGTTTTGAAATTGGAGTTCATTTCCCATTACATGCTGGACGTTCCAGTCTAAGAGATGCGCTTTTTCTATCTCCGGAGAACAGGGTTAGAGACGAGGCTCTTGAATTCATTCAGCAAGAACTTGATTATCT
>NZ_JAHCMB010000010.1 GCF_019904155.1 Paenibacillus sinensis | reverse complement strand
GGTGGAAGTGCAGCAATGCATGGAGCTGACCAGTACTAATCGGTCGAGGGCTTATCCAAAACTACCCCAAAAAGTGAAGAAGACGCTGACGAAGCGGATTCCGAGTACTTTGCAGGGGCCCCGATAAGGGCAAAACGCAAGATTCGTTTCGATCCAGTTTTCAGGCGATCAAGCTTGAATTGAATATTGTTCCCTGATAGCTCAGTTGGTAGAGCACTCGACTGTTAATCGAGTTGTCACAGGTTCGAGTCCTGTTCGGGGAGCCATTTATGGAGAGGTGTCCGAGTTGGCCGAAGGAGCACGATTGGAAATCGTGTAGGCGTCAAAAGCGTCTCGAGGGTTCGAATCCCTCTCTCTCCGCCACTATTATTTGTATGGCCCGTTGGTCAAGGGGTTAAGACACCTCCCTTTCACGGAGGTAACAGGGGTTCGAATCCCCTACGGGTCATATTTGCTTCTTCGAATGGGGATGAGAACCCCTAAAGGTTCGTCGGAGCATAGACATCGTAAGGAATACATCGCAGTCGGCTCGTTTGCGAGGCGTATCCCCTACGGGTCACCAATATGGAGGCTTAGCTCAGCTGGGAGAGCATCTGCCTTACAAGCAGAGGGTCGGGGGTTCGAACCCCTCAGCCTCCACCATAGATCATCCCCAAAAAGTGAAGGGATTCCGATTGCTTCCAGGGGGCTTATAACAACTTTATACTTTTACTGACGCGGGGTGGAGCAGCCCGGTAGCTCGTCGGGCTCATAACCCGAAGGCCGCAGGTTCAAATCCTGCCCCCGCAATTATCCCCAAAAAGTGAAGATATGCTTTGTAGCGTATTCCGATTGCTTTCCGGGGACCCCAGCAGTACTTAAACGTGGAACCGTGGTGTAGAGGCCTAACATGCCTGCCTGTCACGCAGGAGATCGCGGGTTCGAATCCCGTCGGTTCCGCCATTTAATTATGGAACATGGTACGGCTCGGTAGCTCAGTCGGTAGAGCAGAGGACTGAAAATCCTCGTGTCGGCGGTTCGATTCCGTCCCGAGCCACCATATTTGACAATTGAATATGCCGGTGTAGCTCAATTGGTAGAGCAACTGACTTGTAATCAGTAGGTTGGGGGTTCAAGTCCTCTCGCCGGCACCATTTGTTCTGGAGGATTAGCGAAGTGGCCAAACGCAGCAGACTGTAAATCTGTTCTCTTACGAGTTCGGTGGTTCGAATCCATCATCCTCCACCAGTTTAGGGGCATAGTTTAAAGGTAGAACAGCGGTCTCCAAAACCGTTAGTGTGGGTTCAATTCCTGCTGCCCCTGCCACTTTTTTATTTGAATATGGCGGTCGTGGCGAAGGGGTTAACGCACCGGATTGTGGCTCCGGCATTCGTGGGTTCAAGTCCCATCGATCGCCCCATATTTTTTACAAAGAATAAGCTTCATGTTGGGGATTAGCCAAGCGGTAAGGCAACGGACTTTGACTCCGTCATTGCATAGGTTCGAATCCTATATCCCCAGCCATTATGCGGACGTGGCTCAGCGGTAGAGCATCGCCTTGCCAAGGCGAGGGTCGCGGGTTCGATTCCCGTCGTCCGCTCCATTATTACGGCGCCATAGCCAAGTGGTAAGGCACAGCTCTGCAAAAGCTCTATCCCCAGTTCGAATCTGGGTGGCGCCTCCATTGCTTTTTATGATTTCGGAATTTTTATGTTTTTCATTATCCGCGCCGGTGTGGCGGAATGGCAGACGCGCGCGACTCAAAATCGTGAGGGAAACCGTGGAGGTTCGAGTCCTCTCACCGGCACTACTTAAACAGGGTTGTGAAATTACTTTCGGGTGATTTCCGGCTCTTTTTTTATATTTATTATTTTGTTCATGGTTTCTACAGAACCAATTTTCGAGCTGAATTCCAAATGTGCGTATATATTTGCTGTTGTCGAGTAATCGCTGTGACCCAACCATTCTTGAACTTCCTTCATACTCACTCCATTGGCCAGAAGCAAAGTAGCACAACTATGCCGAAGAATGTGGAATCGAATATGGCACATCCTATTCTTTTTTAGGACGAGACCCAAATGTTGCGAAATATAATTTAGCTTTAAAAGGTAATCCATCTCATCCACGTTAAGGTAGGCCAGATACTCCGTAAAAAAAGAATCCCCACAGACCTTTCGGTTCAACTCTTGTTGCTGTTTGAGGCGCACCAGGAGGTCGTAGAACGCATCTACAAGGGGAAGCGTACGTCTGTCTCAACTTGACTTGTTCTTCGTGCGGTCACTTACAATCGTAATGAGCTTCCCGTTGAGTGATGCGACAGTAACAGTATGCTTGACCGTTATAGTTCGATAGTTGACTGTTGACGTATCGGATGTTCAGGCAGAACTAATGCCACAGGACAAATTAGACTTTATTAAAGAATTGAGATCTAATTATGTAACTTAGCTATGGTTGGAGATGTTTACGGTTAATGCGGGAGAAAGAATCAAGACAAAAAAAGCTAGGGGTTCTTCCCTAGCTTTTTCTTTGATAGTGTAGTAATTAGCAATAAAGTGCANAATTCTGGAGATTGGCTTTAGTGCTTGTTATCGGCATTCTGGTTACAGAACACCTTTTTTTAAAATAATATTTCCGTAGAGCGCTGTTTCTCCGGTCACTACTATAGCATAGGCAGTCTGAGAGCGGCTGTAAAAATTGAACCGCTCTTGTTTGGTAAATATGGCATCATCATCATGCTCTGCAACAATGTCTTCATATTGTCTCCAGACAGAGGGGACAGTAGTATCTCCTGCAACAACCTCCATCAGACATAGTTGATGATCTGCATAGTGATCCAACGGGAGTAGCTCCAGAATGGCACTTAGCAGATCAGGAATTCCAATTGCGTCCATTCGAATCACTCTGGAATGATGAGAATGGGCAGGGTAGTTAGCATCTGCCAATACAATTTCATCTCCATGTCCCATTTCCATTAATGCTTTTACTAATTCTGGTGACAATAATCGTGGGATTTTTTTGAGCATTTTTGCCATCTCTCCTTACATTCCATAGAAAGAACGTAGTGCCATTAGTTCATCAATGCGATTTTGTGGTAACTCTCTTTCTCCATTAAGCTGGCGAGTCAAAAATGTCAGTTTTGCAGTATATTCAAGACGTTCCATATTCATATAAGCACTCATGACATCTTTACCCCATGATAGCGCTCCATGACTTTCTAAGAGAATTGCTGTTTTCTTTCCAAGGAAAGGCATAACTGAATCTGGTACTTCTTCAGTGGATGGAGTACCATACTGGGCAAGCGGAATATCACCCATGGCGATGACAGACTCTGGCATCATCATTTTATCAAGTGCTTCTCCTTTAATAGCGAATGCAGTAGCAAAAGGAGGATGAGCATGTACAACACCGTTCATTTCAGGTAATTCTCTGTAGATACGAAGATGCATTTTAACTTCTGTTGAGGGCTTGTAGCCTTCGTGAGCCTCGACCACTTCACCATTTAAATCTACCTTTACTAACATATGTGGTTCAAGATAGCCTTTGCTTACACCTGTTGGTGTAGCGAGTATTTCGGTGGTTGATAAACGAGCAGAAATATTGCCATCATTGGCTGCAATAAAATCTTTGTTGAACAAATTTCTACCAATATCACAAATTCGCAAACGAAGCTGTTGTTCAAAGTTTTCCATAAAGTATATCTCCTTTTTTGGTTAAATCTATAAGCCTTTAGGTGAGTATTCAACCACTTGTGAAGATGCTGTTATCACATTAGGTATTGAGGTGAGATCTAATTTATTTAATACCTTTAATTGAATTAGGAGGTTACCTAGTGCACTTGCCTCTATAGGTCCAGCAATAACTATCCGATTTGTGGCTACGGCAGTTAATTGGCAAAGCAGTGTATTTTGAATCCCTCCACCGACCATATGAATGGTATCAATTAGTGTATCAGTTAAATTTTCCAATTCTTGAATCGCCTCTGCATAGGCATCTGCCAAGCTCTCAATAATAATACGTGCGACCTCACCGATACTGTTAGGGGCATAACCATACCGATTAAAACAGTATGAAGATATGAGTTTGGGGATAGGTCCAGGAACAAAGAAAAGCTTGTCATTTGGATCGATCCGCATATGTGTTGCTCCATGATCTTCAGCCAACTTTACGATGTCAGCATGGTTAAGCTCTTGCCCACAATCTGCCCAATAACGCTGGCTTTCTTGAAGTAGCCACAGACCGTTAATATTTTTCAAAATACGATTATCCCCGCCAAAGCAACCTTCATTAGTAAACCCGCTTTGATAAGCTTGTTTGGTTAGGACAGGTAGTTTTGTCTCTCTACCAACTAAAGACCAAGTGCCACAGCTAATAAATGCAGCTGAAGCTCGGTTTCTGTAAGGGATAGCTGCAACCGCAGAGGCAGTATCATGAGATGCCCCAGCAATAATCTTAAATGCATTTGTATCTAGCTGAGAGGCAATCTGAGGCAATAATGTACCAATTTCAGTACCAGCAGGTACGATTTGTGGTAACAACTTTGTTGAAAGACCAAGTTGTTTAAATACTTCTTCTGACAAGGCATTCTGCCCGGACTTCAGCAAGGCACTGGTACTGAGTATGGTGGTTTCCGCTACTGCATGACCGGTTAAAAAATAATGGATAAGGTCAGGCATCATTAGAATATGCTTAGCTTGGTTAAGTATATCTGGAGTTTCCTGTAAGTCGGCATATAACTGGTAGACTGTATTGATAAGTGACGGTTGATTACCTGTCAGTTGAAATTGATCATAGGGTTGTAATCGTTCATCAAATTGAACATGATGCCGACTCATCCGTTCATCTCGATAATGATGAGGATTTGTAATTAACTCACCATTGTTATCAATATAACCATAATCCACGCCCCAAGTATCAACACTAAGGCTCATTATATTTCCAAAATCCTGACTGGCTAGTTGAATCCCCTTATTGATTTCACATAGTAGGGTTGGCACATCCCAGTACAACTGTCCATCATGAGTGAGTGGTGTATTGGTAAATCTATGGATAATTATCATCTCGACAGACTCGCCATTGTAAGCTCCTAATATGACTCTGCCGGAACTAGCTCCTAAATCTACCGCTAAAACATTAATTTTTTCATTCATTTTTCAGTACCGCCCTATACAGTTTAATTAATATAGCGGTCCGAAATTGCGGCATGCCTGATAGTCAGCTGATTCGGCTTGTTCAGTGCCGAACAGGCTCCACGCACGCGGACGGAAAATACGTTCTTTAGCTACATTGTGCATGTTTACTGGAATACGTAGAATACTGGCAAGTGTAATCAGATCTGCACCAATATGACCGTAGCTGATAGCTCCGTGATTAGATCCCCAATTGTTCATGACCTCATAGACAGAAGAAAAAGCACCTTGACCTGTAAGGATAGGAGCAAACCAAGTTGTTGGCCAGGTTGGATCTGTTCTTTCATCAAGTGTTTTGTGGATATCTTGTGGAAGATCAACAGTGTAGCCTTCAGCAATTTGTAGGACTGGTCCTTGACCTTTGACAAGATTCAGGCGTGCCATTGTAACGGGCATTCCGCCTTTCGTTAAATAATCAGTTGAGAAGCCGCCACCACGGAAATATTCATGGGTTGCTGCACGGAATGTTGTTGCTTTAAGACATGCTGAAGCCTCTGAATCTGTAACTTCCCAGAATGGCTTAATAGCTGGCTTACCATCTCGTGACTGTTCACCTGTTCCATCCAGTGCTGCCGATCCCGAATTAATCAAATGTAATAATCCACCCTCAGCTGGTCCAGTCAATTCATAGCCTGTTACTCGTTTGACTGCGGCAGGGCTCCAATAGGTACGAACGTCAGCAAAGATTTGTGCAGTTCCTGTTAGAAGGTAGTTAAACAGCATGGTTACACCATTTAAACTATCATTTTCAGTAGCCAAAATATAAGGTGCACGTCTGCCATTCCAGTCAAATGAGGAGTTTAACATTGTCTCCATAAAATCACCGTTCGGGAAGTGATCTGTCCACTGACGTTGTCCTTGGAATCCAGCTACAATTGCGTTGTGACCCTGAGCTTCCTCTTCAAATCCTAGTTCTGCCAATCTTGGGTTGCCAACCATGAGGTCTTTAGCAATTAAAGCCATCTTGACACATGTTTCCCATTGCTTCTTTTTTTCATCAGAGCTGAACTGATTTTGCTTCGGATTGTTATCAGCACCTTCAATGCAGTTGTCCCGAGTCCAGCGCAAAGCCTTTTCAAATTCTTTGTTGTCGTAAATATTTTCTTCAAAGCGGCGAACGAACTCGGACATGTCCACATATTCATTGCGCATACCTAAGTAATTTTGGAAGAAATCCTCGTTAATAATGGAGCTGGCGATTCCCATAGAAACGGAGCCCATAGAAAGATACGATTGCCCTTTCATTAATGCAGTTGCTAGAGCTGCCTTGCTGAATTGGAGTAGCTTAGACTGAACATCTTGTGGAATTTCTTCGCTTGATGCCTCCTGAACGTCCTCCCCGTAAATACCAAATGCAGGAATACCCTTTTGAGCGTAAGCCGAGAGCACTGCTGCAAGATAAACAGCTCCGGGGCGCTCAGTGCCATTGAATCCCCACACTGCATGAGGAATAGTTGCATCCATATCCATTGTCTCTGAGCCATAACACCAGCAAGGAGTGACCGTGATCGATAGGCCAACATTGTTCGTATAAAACTTAGCCTGGCAAGCTGCTGCTTCCTTAACACCTCCGATAGTAGTGTCTGCAATAATACATTGAACCGGAGTGCCATCAGGATATTTGAGGTTTTTTTCTAGAAATGCGGCTACACGATTTGCCATACCCATGGTTTGCATTTCTAAAGATTCACGTACACCGCGTCTTCTACCGTCAATAGTTGGTCTTATTCCTATTTTTGGATAAT
>NZ_JAHCMB010000031.1 GCF_019904155.1 Paenibacillus sinensis | reverse complement strand
AGGGAATATTTTCACGATCCCCACAGAACTAAAGAAGCGTTTGAAAATGGATATTATAAGATTGGGGATATTGGATACCTGGACGATGATAGATACTTGTATTTGCTGGGCCGTAATCGAGACATTATTAATAAATCAGGCATTAAGATTGATCCGTCTGAAATTGATGAACAATTACTTGCTTACCAAGGGGTAATTGATGCGGCAACTATAGGGNTCTCGTTTATTAAAACAAATGTCCCTAACTTTAATCTATCCCAATTGCAAGACTATATACACTCGAAGCTTGAAGCTCAAAAATGGCCTCAACAGATCCATATCGTTCCTCACATCCCCAAAAATCATATTGGAAAAATCATGAGGGATGAACTTGTGAAGATCATTCATCAGCGGGAGGAGGTGAGATAGAACATGGTTAAATGCGATGAGAAAGTGATTGAAGTTTTGAAGGGAATTACACAACTCGAAGATATAACGATGGAAAGCAGCTTGACTNATGTTTCCTAAGGTAATGGATTTAGCCCAGTATATCAAAATAAAATCCTAATCTAGGTGGTAAGCAGTATGAAGAACATTATTTTGTTTGACTTCGATGGTGTTATCATACAATCCGAACCAGTAATTAAAGCTGCCTTCATCTTAAGCTATCAGGATTTGATTAATGACGAAGGAGTCCCCCCCGTTGAGGAGTATTTAAGCCACATGGGCGATTCTTTCGGCAATATCATGGATAAAATGAAACTGCCGCAAAAAATGTACGAAGTGTTTTGTCATTACAGCAATCGGCTTGTGAATTTGATCGAACTGGTTGAGGGATTTACAGAAATACTGGATTTATTAAAAAATAGTTCAAAAAAAATAGGACTAGTAACGGGTAAGGATCGGAAAAGAACGATAGACATTCTTGGAAGATTACAGATCATCCAATACTTTGATGTGATTGTAGCGGGTGACGATGTGAAACATCCAAAGCCTCACGCTGAACCCATTCTAAAAGCTGTGAGTGAATGTAATGGAAAACATAGCGAAGCCATAATGATCGGTGATTCTCCTAATGATATTATCGCCGCACGAAATGCAAATATTGAAAGTTGCGCTGTTCTATGGGGGATAGGGAAAACTGATGAACTATTTCACGAAAAGCCACAGTTTATCGTGCGTGATCCGAGGGAACTGTCCGTTTTGTTAAAACAAATGATCTCCCAACCTCAATTCAAGTACTGAAATTGTACTGGAAATATACTACTTAAAGAGTCAGGAGGATGAGATGCAAACCAAACAAAACGATTTGTCAGAGTATCTTACAACGCTTATGAGAAAGAAAGTTTCCGCAGCTAAGGAATCAGGACTTGATGTAATAGATTTCACAATTGGAAATCCAGACTTACCCCCACCCGCTGAGCTTTTGGAACAGTTGATTCAAGAAATTCGATTAATAGAAAATCACTCTTATCCAAATAGGGAAACACAAGGCAGCCAACAATTGTGTGAGGCTATTGCCACATTCTATCGTAACCGATTTCATTTGGAGCTAGATCCTGCTTTGAACGTGATGCCTCTAATTGGTTCTAAGGAATGTGCGCATTATTTATGTGTCTCTTTACTGAAGCCTGGAGATTTAGTCATTATCGTTGAACCGTGTTATCCAACTTACAAGGTGAATGCTGTATTGGCCGGGGCTGAAGTCTTCGAGTTGCAAACGAATGCTGAAAATGATTATCTCCCCAATTTGGATGACATTCCGGAGCATATTTTGCGTCGAGCAAAGTTGTTCTTCACCAACTATCCGAATAACCCCACAGGTGCTACGGCCCCCTTATCCTTCTACAGCAAGTTGGTAGACTTAGCTCGTACATATAACTTCATCATTTGCAATGATAATGTCTACTCGGAGCTTTATTATGACGAGCACCCCCCTCATAGCATCTTGGAAGTTCCAAACTCTCTCGAGGTGGCTGTTGAGTCACACTCATTGTCAAAAACCTTGAACATATGTGGTTGGCGTGTAGGAATGCTATCAGGAAATCGTATGGTTATCAAAAGGGTTTTAAATGTCAAACAGTATGCCGATGCCGGAATTTTTATGCCAATTCAAATAGCTGCATCGAAAGCTATGTTGACCCAAGAACAATTTGTCAGTAGTTTACGCGATATCTATTGCCATCGAAAGCAGGTATTGCAAGACGGACTGATCCGGAATGGTTATTGGGTATATCCATCTACTTCAGGAATGTATGTATGGGCACGAATACCTGAACATAGAAATGCGCCTGAACATGTGGAGTTCCTTTTATCAAAAGGGATTGCTGTTAACCCGGGAAAAGCATATGGGGATTTCTATTCCGACTATGTAAGATTTTCATTGAATGTTCCCATAAATAGAATCGAACAAGCTATCGAAAGAATCGTGACTAATTCATAACTAGGAGTGAATTAACATGTTAAAAGGCAACCAAGTTCTAATCGTAACACCTTTTGAAAGTAATTATGAAGTTGATGAGAGCAGTCTAGTTAATTTGGTAGATCACTTGGTAGAGCAAGATGTAGCAGGCATTATTGTGCTTGGTACAACCGGTGAGTTCTTTAGTCTTCAAGATCATGAGAAAAAGCGGATTATTGATATTACGTCTGAAAGAATAAAAGATAGAACAGCCCTTATTGTAGGCGTTGCCCATTCAGGCTCGAGTATCTCAGCGGATATGGCACGTTATGCCGGAGAAAAAGGAGCATCAGCTGTTTTGCTTCCGCCTCCTTATTATCATGTGCCCACCCCAGAAGGGATGATTGATCATTTCACGATAGTTGGACAAAGGGGCAATGTGGATCTCATGGTTTATGACGGCGGTGGGGGAATAGAAGTTCCCATTCATGTGATCGAGAAAGCAAGGGCAGCTACATCTAAACTGCGCTATATTAAATTAACTGCTCCAAAGGTAACAAAGGTAAGGGAATACCATGAAGCATTTGGATCCGAAGTTTCAGTTTTTGCCGGTGAAGATCTGCTGATAATGCCGGAATTACTCGAAGGCGCAGATGGGTTAACAACAGCTGCAGGTAATTTGCGTCCGAAAGAATTAACAGAAATCTTTAATCTAGTTCAGAATGAGAAATTCTCCGAAGCCCAAATGATCCACGATACTCATATAGCCCCGCAAGCCATCGTTACCGGATCTATCCGCAACGAGTTTATTCAATGTTTCAAAACTTCGCTCAAAATGATGGGGATTATCAAAACAGATACAGTTCGCCCGCCGTTGCATCGTTTGTCTGAATCCAGAATTCAAAACTTATCATTAATGCTCCAAAATCAAAAATTAATCTGAATAGGAAAAGATAAGGGGAGAGTGTGATGAGGGGACTTTCTGGAAAAACCGCGGTGGTTACGGGGGGATCCAGTGGCATCGGTTATTGCATTGCTCATCGCCTTAGCGAGGAAGGATGCAATGTTATTATTATGGATATCGATGAACACGGATTGGATTCTGCTCAAAGATTAGAGCTTGAAACGGGAAATAGGGTTCGATTCATTAAGGTAAATATTGCAGATGAAGAATCGATTATTAAGGGATTTCATTTGATCAAGGAATGGGTTGACTCCGTTCATATCCTGGTCAATAATGCAGCGATCTTTCTAAGAGGCAGCGTTGAAGCCACTTATGATGAATGGAATAAAATTCTTGACGTTAATGTCCTGGGGGCATCTTTTGTTAGCAAACACTGTCTGCCTCTCATGCTGCAAAGTGGAGAGGGTTCCATTGTGAATCTTTCATCGATTAGCGGTATTATAGGCCAAGCCAACTTTGCTGTATATAATGCTTCAAAATTTGCGATTCGTGGGTTAACAAAATGTTGGGCAATTGATTTGGCAAAACATAATATACGGGTAAATAGCGTGTGCCCGGGTTATATTGAATCGCAATCTTCCCAAAGATATATCGATGACAATGGTTTAGATAAGTCCATCATTGATAGAAAGATTTCGCAGCTTCATATCTTGGGACGACAAGGAAGGCCGGAGGAAGTGGCCAGTGCAGTTTGTTTTTTAGCTTCAACGGATGCTTCATTTATCACCGGAGAAGATTTAATGGTCGATGGTGGGTATACGGCGCGCTAAATAGATAACGAATACTTATCTCCGGAAATGGTGTGACAATTATGAAAATAGAGGCCTTTTTTCGAAGCAGGACCGGAATTGTTGTAGCTTCCGTTATTGCAACAATACTGTGGGGAAGTGCATTTCCTTTTATTAAATTAAGTTATCGCGAGCTTGGTATCCAACAAGGTGATGTGTATCAACAGATTTTATTCGCAGGGTATCGCTTCACATTAAGTGGACTGATAATTATTTGTTTTATGAGCGTTAATCGGCAGCGAATTGCCTTAGTTCCTTCAACACTGAAGAGGATAGTCAGAGTATCCCTGGTGCAAACCTTTCTTCAATATTTATTTATATACATAGGATTAAGTCGAAGCTCCAGTGCAGTAGGTTCTATTACATCGGGGGCAATCTCATTTTTTCAGTTAATTCTTGCTCATTTTTTATTTAAAGAGGATCATTTAAATCCCAAAAAAATGCTCGGGATTGTCTTCGGATTTATGGGATTGATCCTGCTATTTTATAAAGGAGACCGCACAATCGAATTTGGAAGTGGAGATATATTGTTATTTTGTGGCGCATTTTCTGCGTCCCTTGGCAATATATTATCCAAAGTGGAATCCCGTCATATTTCTGTATTTTATTTAAATGCTTATCAAATGCTCCTGGGCGGGGTTGCATTAATATGCATATCATCTTGGAAGATAGGCATCATTCCATTCCATTTTGAAACAAAATCTCTGCTTCTCTTACTATATCTGTCGATGGTATCAGCTGTGAGCTTTATTTTGTGGAATTACTTGCTGAAATGCAACCCGGTGGGGAAAGTATCCATGTACATGTTTTTAGTCCCATTATTCGGAGTGGGATGGTCTATGCTTTTACTTCATGAGCATATACAGAAACTAATCTGGGTTNCGACTTTACTGAAAAAAAGGTGAACATTTATGGAAGCAGAAGCAGAAAATATTAAGTTGCAAGAATCGACCGGATTGTTATTGAGTCAAGAAAAAGAGGGATCGCTATTTTCATCGATCTTCAAATTAGCAATTCCAATCGTATTGCAAAATTTGATAATTTCATCGTTGGGATTTGTTGATTTTCTGATGATAGGAGGGCAGGGCGAAGCTTCGATTGCTGCAGTAGGATTGGCTAATCAGGTTTATTTTATCTACACTTGCATCCTATCATCCCTTTGTTCTGGTGCATCTATTTTTACAGCACAGTTTTGGGGGAAAAAGGATGTTCAACAAGTCGGAAGGATTCTTGGAATGGTACTAAGCCTTTGCATTAGCATCGGGGCAATCTTCAGTTTGCTATCGCTTTTTTATTCGAAAGGGTTAATCCATTTATATTCGAACGATGAGAAGGTTGTACTAATGGGCGGGAAATTTCTATTTATTATTGGGATCAGTTTTGTTCCAACAGCTATAACCTTCTGCTATTCAGCCATATTACGCAGTATTGAAGTTGTTAAAATGTCCATGTATATCAGTTTTTTTGCTTTAAGCTTGAATACCACTCTTAATTACCTGTTTATCAATGGTCTATTTGGCGTTCCGAAATTAGGGATAACTGGTGTCGCAATTGCAACTTGCCTATCAAGATTCATAGAAATGCTTCTGTTAATCTTCATGGTTTATTTTAGGAAAACACAACTGTCATTTAAGAGTTTGAACCAATTATTTGATTTTGATTTCAGCCTCCTCAACAAATTTTTGCGAACTGCAGTTCCGCTATTAGTTGGCACATTGTCTTGGGCATTGGGAATTTCAGTATACCACATGATATACGCGAGAATTGGTACTGATTCAATCGCTGCTTATAACGTTGCAAGTACCATTGAAAATTTGGCCTTTGTGTTCTTCATAGGACTATGTGGGGCAAGCAATGTAATAATCGGCAAAAATATTGGAGCTGAAAAACCGGATGTGGCATATCATCTTGGTAAAAAAATCGTACTGATTTCATTCATCGGTTCTATCGCAGTAGGCTTGCTGATTTATGTATGCTCTTCACCGGTTTTATCCCTTTATGACCTATCCGCAGCAGGATTAAGTAATGCTGTGAACATACTTATGGTTATGTCTCTACTACTGTGGCTCAAGGTAATCAATATGACTCTGATACAGGGAGTATTGTATGGGGGAGGGGATACAAGATTTACATTAATCCAGGGGATCATTTCCATGTGGCTATTCGGTATTCCCGCAGCAATAATTGGACAACAGGGATTTCATCTCCCTATTTATTGGATTATGGTTATCGCGGTATTTGGTGAAGAGATGTCTCGATTTATTATGGGGATTACGAGGTTTATTTCAAAAAAATGGATCAATAATTTAACCAATGCGGTTTAGCATCGTTTTTTCAAATCAAAATAAGAAGCG
>NZ_JAHCMB010000141.1 GCF_019904155.1 Paenibacillus sinensis | reverse complement strand
CAGATTCTGCCCCGACCCTGCCGCGATCGCCACGATACCGCTCAGACCGCTGACCGCTACCGGTACATTCCCATAGCCTAAGCCCCAGGCCCATACGCTGCCGTCGCTTTTTAGTGCCAAGCTGTGGCTTGTCCCTGCCGCGACCGCTATCACACCGCTCGTCAGACCGCTCACCGCTACCGGCGTACTCCGCTGTGTGGTGCTGTTATCTCCGAGTTGTCCGTTCGCATTAACTCCCCAGGCCCATACGCTGCCGTCATTCTTCAATGCCAGCGTATGCTGGTTGCTGCCGCTTACCGATATTATTCCGCTTAAGCCCGGCACCACCGCCCTGGTGGTTCGGATCACGGAGGTCGAGCCTCCGTCTCCAAGCTGACCGGTGCTGTTGCTTCCCCAGGCCTGTACTTGTCCGTCGCTGCCCACCATCACACTTGTTCCCCAACCACCTGCCAGCGGGTTCTTCGTTTGAACCGCATTTACCAGCATCCATTGGGCACTCGACCATTCCGACCAGAGCGCTCCATCCGTTACTTTGACCCGTACCTGCAGCTTTTGTCCTGCCGGAAGGGCGGTACCT
>NZ_JAHCMB010000121.1 GCF_019904155.1 Paenibacillus sinensis | reverse complement strand
CTCTTTACGGAATCTTCACAAAGTTCATAACTGAATCTTCGCATAAATCCCCTGCTCCTCTAACATATGCAAAAGCACCCGGCCATCAATTAACTCAATAGGCTTGTCCTTGGCAAAGCTTCTGGCATCGGGTCCATATGTTGAGGTGGTAACCAAAATTCCCTTCGATGCGTTTTCGTTCATCATGGTACCGTATAAGTCGCGGACTGCAGCTACCTCTACAGTATTCTTATATCTTTTTGCCTGAATCACGTATTTCCCCCCAAATACCGGACGTGGGTCAAATGCTATCACATCCACTCCACCGTCTCGGCTAGAGCGTGTCAGTTTGGATTCAAGTCCAATTTTCGAAAACAAGTTGCATACTAAATGTTCAAAATCAAAAGGGTCCATCTCCAAAAGGTTGGTTCGTGTATCAAGCGTAGCTATCATATCTCTTTCATTTACAAATCGTTTATCGTACATGACAAGATCGACAATTGGTTTGACAGGGGTGAGTTCAGTTGCTGAAGGGGAGAGCTGTGCTTTGAGGCCTTTTACACATGCAAGAATATCTACTCTGGCGAGATCGAACTTCATGAATTCGTCTTTCCGTGTCTGAATGGTTAAAATACAGGGCCGGATATCGAGCCCCGTGCTTAAGTCCACTGTAGATACCACTCCATTGAACACAACAGAATCCAAATGGTTGCTTTGGTCTGCTTCAAAAAGCTCATGGAGCGTACGGAGAGCTATGGAAGCCACAAGCGTAGAGTAGATTTCATTCATTTCCTTAGATTTAAAAGGAACCCCTTTAATCTCATCCCGGCTCTGTGTATACTTATATTCCTTATTCTGCGGTACAGCAGTCACATCCGGTAATTCGTACTCTACTAATAATTCTTTACTCTCTTCCAAATAAAACAGGTTAAAGGCTTGCGGAAAAATATCACTGTAATTCGAACGTTCTAGAACCAGCGTGCTGTAAGCTTCAATCGCTTCTTTATCTTTATTGAAATAACTAATTTTAAAATCATCAATGGAGCTATTATAAGATGCTAATTCTTCCAGATACAAACGTTTAGCCTTGTCATATTCTGCTCTTGCAGAACTGAGGAATATTTCATTTTCCTTAACCAGTTCATTTATTTTAGTTTCGGCGGACTCATAATTGTGAAGAGCATAGTTATATGCATTCTCCGCTGCTTCAATAGATCTTAGGCGCGCTTTTTTCCCGAGGCCTATGACCTTCTCAATAAAAGAGGCTTCCATAGCCACACCAGCAAAAAAGCTTTCCCGCACTGGTACCGGATTAGCTGGAATTGGCTTAACATAGGGCTCAACGTACTCAGGATGTTCATCCTTCTTATAAAGCGATTCAAATGAGATCTTGTCGTCCACACTAAGCGTTTCATTGATAATTGATTTAAATTCATTCAGCCGGTAAAGAATCTCTTCATTATAATCATTCGTTTCTTCTTTACGTCCTTCTATGTATAGCGCCTTTTGTTCTTTTTCAAATGCCTTTTGTTCACGGATAGACTGTTTAATTGCACGCTCGCTCTCACGTTCATATTGCCTCTGCAGCCTTAAAACCCTTTCCTGTTCACGAATAGCGGCATTCCTTGATCGTTCAGCTGCACGCTGCGCTTTTGCAGTTTCCCTAATAATTTTATTAACTGTACTTCCTAAACTACGAGCCACTTTTACCCCTCCAGATTACGCAATAATAGGATTATGTTTATCCAAATTATAACATCAAGATTCAATCATTTTACATGTAAATCCTACTTTTTACATATTTCTTTTGAACTATACGTCTGAATATCGACAACAAAAAGAGTCTGCCTATAGACAGACTCGATAGTATCACCGCTTCGCCTTATAAAACTCATGATACAGCTTCATGAGCGCTCTCTTCTCTATGCGCGACACGTAGCTCCGCGAAATCCCCAGCTCCTTGGCAATCTCCCGCTGCGTGCGCTCCTCCCCGCCGGTGTCCAGGCCGAAGCGGCCGACCACCACCTCTTTTTCCCGGTCATCCAGGATGTCGAGGTTGCGGTAAATCTTGCTCTTCTCAATCTTCAGGTCCACTTCCTTGATGACATCATCCGTATCCGAGCCCAGAATATCGATAAGCGTAATCTCGTTGCCCTCTTTATCCGTCCCGATCGGATCGTGGAGCGACACATCCTTGCGGGTCTTCTTCAGCGAACGAAGATGCATGAGGATCTCGTTCTCGATACAGCGGGCGGCGAATGTCGCGAGCTTCGTCCCTTTATTCGGCCGGTAGCTCTCGATAGCTTTGATCAGCCCAATCGTCCCGATGGAGATGAGATCCTCCATGTCCTCTCCGGTATTGTCGAATTTCTTGACGATATGCGCAACGAGCCGCAGGTTATGTTCAATCAGCATGTTTCGGGCCTTGGCGTCTCCCTCCGCCATCATCCCTAAGTATCGACTCTCTTCTTCCTCCGTCAGCGGCTGCGGAAACGCATTGTTCCTTACATACGATACCAGCAGCGTCAGTTCCTTGATCAGCAGCGCGATCGCGCTTAAGAATCCGGACACCTTGGCGACACCTCCCGCACGTGTACAATGAAACCGGTCAGCAAGACTTACGGGTTCACGGTCAGTTCATTGTATGTGGGCAGGTGCCTACAAGTGCCAGTACCGCTAAAAACAGCGGCAAAAAACTTATGCGGTCACTCCCTATAATGCTTGCGGAATTCGCTAGGTGTTGTACCGAACAAGAGCTTGAATTTACGGTAAAAGTTGCTAATATCCGTATAGCCGACGCTTGCGACAATTTCTTCAATACTGATGGAGGAATTCTTCAAAATATCTGCGGCCTCCTTCATTCTCAACTGCTGTAAAAGTGCGGAAAAAGAATACCCTGTTTCTGCTTTGATGTATCGGCTCAGATACCCTTTGCTTAGATTGAAATGCTGCGCAAGCATCGACAGGTCTGCCGTTT
Source organism: Paenibacillus sinensis (assembly GCF_019904155.1). Classification (GTDB taxonomy): domain Bacteria; phylum Bacillota; class Bacilli; order Paenibacillales; family Paenibacillaceae; genus Paenibacillus_AQ; species Paenibacillus_AQ sinensis. Next base: position 286,506 of record NZ_JAHCMB010000121.1, on the reverse strand, counting down.
GGTAATTATTTCGGATATATCGCAGAATTAGCGAAATCGTATGCTTATGTGCGTCACCGGTTAAGGATTGGACTTGATCCAGATGGTAACGGATAAGCTGCCCGAATAGCAGCAGAACATAGCTGTTCATAATGATTAAACTTTTATTCGGTTCTAATTGAGATTCGGCGTACAAATTCAACAGCAATTTTTTGATTTCGGAGTCTGCGTTGCATTGAAACAACAGTACATGAGAAAAATTCTTCACGTAAAGCATCTGCCAGAAAAAATCCGAAATTTGATTTCTCTCCATGAGCAGCGGCGAAAAGGCATTCTCAAACGTGGAGCGTCTCATGATCACATTGATCACCAGGTCCTCATCATGATTGGCATAGAATGCTTGCTGCACATTTGGGCCAACAATGATTAAGCCCCCCGCCGGAATCATCCTCTTCTGTCCCTTTAAATAGAAGTAACAGCGGCCGCTAACCACATAGACAAGTTTAACAAATTCCAGACTATGCAAAAAAGGCGGCAAGTAGCGGAGATGCTTAAAAGCAACAACTCCTGAATCCATATGGGGAGGATAAATGAGTTCGTTCATCTGATCCGCCGTAAAATCGCTAAGCAGCGGAGCCGGCTGCGAGAAAAATTGATGCTCATAAAAGCGCGTTGCGATATCCGAAATAGGCGCGTCGGGAAATGAGATATATTCTTTAGCTGCCAATTGCCGGTAGTGTTCTTCGAAATCATCCCAGCTTGAAACCGGATCTATGTCATCGTAAGGATTAGCAACGTATAGATGTTGGTAGGCTTGTTCAGCCGGTTCAAGTGCCGACAGCTGTGAAATGATATGTGACGTTTCCAAGCTGATCATCCCTCTCCAACATATCAATAATGCGCTTCTATCTGATGATCCCCGCCTGACAGTTCCAGAATTTCGTCTTGCCTTGGCAGCTTGACTCGTGCAGTTGTTCCAAATGGAACGGTTATCTTGATGTTTATCATGTCTTTATCCAGCTTCCAGGATACACTGGCACGTCCAAACGGCGTTTGGTGGGCCGTCTGGGCACTGATAATCCCGCCTCCCGGCTGCGGATTGACTTCGAATACTTCCCAGCCGGGTTCCACTGGCTTTAATCCGCCGATTGTTGCATGCATCCAATCAGCCACCGAACCGAGCGAATAGTGATTGAATGAGGTCATAACGCCCGGATTAACCGTTCCGTCCGGAAGCATCGAATCCCAACGTTCCCAGGTAGTAGTGCCGCCCATTTTAATTTGATACAGCCAGCCCGGACATTCTTCAGACAGGAACAGCTGATAGGCTTCCTTCAAATGACCGGTTTCTGTAAGCGCCGGCAGCACATAGGGGGTTCCGGCAAAACCGGTGCTGATCTTGCCGTCCGACTCACGGACTAATTCAGCCAAGCGATTTCCGGCAATGGATTTTAGATTCTCCTGATCATCTAAGAGCCCGAATGCAATGGCCAATGCATAGGCGCACTGTGAATCCGACGTCATCAGTCCGTTGGCCTTAACAAAGCGGTTCACGAACCCGGTCTTGACATGCTCGGCTAACTTCCGGTAGGTGCCTTCGTCTGCGCCCACATTTAGTTCTTGCACCATCGATGCCAATAGGCGGCAGCTGTAGGCGAAAAAGGCAGTGGCAACCAGTTCTTTTTCTGTAATGGCAAGCGTTGGGTCGTCTGCCGGCGCCGAAGGGTCCAGCCAGTCGCCCAGTTGACCAAGCACATATTGCGGCTTACGATCCCAAACGCCATCAACGGACAGATAGGTTCGAACTTCATCGACCCATGCTTTAGCTAAGTAATAGTGCTCCTTGAGCTGTTTCTTATCGCCATCGGCCATGTAAATGGCCCACGGGACAAGCACGGCTGCATCGCCCCAAATCGCAATAGCCTGCGGATTGGACCATTCTGCCAGACGCAGATAAGGCACATAGAACGGCACCGTACCAACACGCTGCTGCTCATGCCGCACGTCTTCCAGCCAATGTGACAGAAAACCGGATACCTCGTATAGATAAGCGGCTGTCGGTGCAAAAAGAGCAATATCGCCTGTCCAGCCGAGCCGTTCGTCGCGTTGCGGACAGTCGGTCGGAATGGAGACAAAATTGGACTTCATCGACCACAGCACGTTCTCATGCAGCCGGTTGACTAATTGATTCGAAGACTCGAACCAGCCTGCCGGTTCCATATCTGAATAATACACCCGGCATTCCACATCCTCAGCCGATAGCTCGCCGCTCCAACCGGATATTTCGGCATACTGGAACCCGTGAATAGCAAACCTCGGCTCCCAGAAGGCATCCTGTCCATTTGAAATGAACACATCCGATTGCTTTCCCCGGCGCAGCGGCTGCATGGCAAGAGTTCCATCCTGATTCAAGACTTCGGCATGCCTGATAGACACGGTGTCGCCGGACTGCAAATCATGCAGATGCAGCCGCAATCGCTGCGTACAATTTTGCCCGAAATCCAGCAGCCAACTGGTCTTCCCATTAGCGTCCTCGCTTAATTTGGAAACAGAAACTATGGGGTGAGACCCCGTTTCCCGAACAGGTGGAAGCTTCGGAAACTGGATTTTTTGATTATCAAAAGGAATTTGGGCAACCGGCAGCCAATCGCGATCATCAAAGTTTGCTTTCGACCAGCCTTCTGCTTCCAAGCGGGCATCGTATGTCTCACCTTCGCATAAATCCGAGTGAAGAATGGGTCCGGGAGCCGTCTTCCAAGTGCTATCCCAGGAGTTGGAATAAATCGACTCACATGTACCATCGGCATATGTGATCTCGATTTGGGCAAACACGCCGATCCGGTCGCCGTATAGGTTGGCTTGGCCGCCCTTGAAGCCGATGCGTCCACGGTACCATCCGTCGCCAAGCCAGAAGCCCAACGCGTTCTGACCAGCATGCAGATCGTTAGTAATGTCGTACGTCCAGCACTCAATCCGATGATCATAGCAAGTCCATCCGGGAGTGAGAATATCTTGGCCGACTTTATTGCCGTTCACTTCGGCTTCAACCAGTCCTAATGCCGAGAGGTACAGGCGGGCATATACGGGGGCCTCTTTCAGCCTAAATTCAGTGCGAACGAGCGGCAGATGGCGGTGATCGGTTTCTCCTTCGAGCCAGGAAGGGCCAACAAAGGCTGCTTCCCGCTCATATGGATGTAATAAACCGGTTTCAAATGTTAATTCTTCCGACCAGCCGGATGAGTGGCTTGGTGTCACCAGCTTTATAGTGACGGTCACTTGTTCGCGTGATCTCAGCTCTGCAAATTGCCAAGGGTGCAGAAGATTTTGAACAGCATCAACCTCCGCCGTTTCAATTATCGCAGAAACGCCCGGCATATTGCGTGTTATTTGAATCACAGCTTGTGCACCGTCAGGCACCACTCCGTCATACTGCCACGAAAGCCGCGGAGTACTTGTGCCCAGGCCCAATATATTTCCGGTAAAATGTTCGGCTCGCAGATTTAGCGGCTTGGTCATTGTATCACTCAATTTTCCATTCTCCCCCTTACCTATTGTCCTTAAAGATTAGTAGAAGTGGCAGGGTTATCTCTCAGCGCCGTGTCGGCGATGTCTTTCTTCACAATGAAGCGGATGATGGATTTGCCGCAGATCCAGCAGACCAACAATGATCCTGCGAGCAGCCACATTAAGAGCGTTGGGGAGTAGTTCATGATTACCGGAGTCACCAATGAGAACACAGCAGTGAGCAAGCGGACAGACGCATAGGTGAATCCGGTTACAGTTGCACGTACATTAGCCGGATATAATGTCTGGCTCCAGATTTTATAGAGCGGCTCGCCGTGAAGCATATTGGCCATACAGTACAGAACATAGCATGCTGTGAACATATACCAAACGCCGCCGAACGCCGCCGAGACGATAAATGAAAGAATACACAGGGCCAAGCCGATATGCATCATCCGGTACCGGTACTTCGTATCGGCGAATTTCATATAAATAAAGTAGAGGACGAATACGCCCAGGATGTTCGCTACAAAAGCGACCAACGTAGCAAACGACTGGCTGCGGTTGTCAACGGTTACAAGAAAATAATTCAGAAACGATCCCCAAGTATTAGCCGGCAGATTCCAGAACAGGTAGAAGCCGGCCAGCATGATCATGGGCGCAAGATAACGGGGAACTTTAAGCAAGGCCAGCAGGGAAATCTTCTGATTATCAGCCGTGGGATTGGACGATGGGTCCGGATTTTTCCACAAGGCTTCTTCTTCAATCTGCTTGAAACGCGGCGAGAACACACGGATCAGCCAAGTGACGAGCGCAACCAGCGCCAGCCACAGAAACAAGAACCGGTTACTCAACGTTCCAAGTCCGGCTGTTAAAAATCCCAACCCTTGCGAAAGAACGATCCCGCCGATCCAAAAAATCTCGGTGACGGTCATCGCTTTGCCGTGCTTGTCATCTGAGGTCCGTTCGGAAATAACGGCAAGCGAAGTCGGCAAATCGGCTCCGGAAGCAATTCCGGCGATGACCAGCCCGCTCATCAGCCAGGGCAGAGACGGGGCAAAAGCAATAATCGCAGTTCCGATAACGACAAATAGAATATCCAGGTTGAACACCCGGGTGCGGCCGAACTTATCGGATAAGTAACCGCCTACAAAAGATCCAAAGGCCACCGAAAGTGTGAGCAGTGTGCTGATAAATCCGGCCATCCAGGGACCAATGTTGAATTGCTGCGGCCAGATAGCTAATGCGATACCGGCAGATACCAGCAAACCTGCATCCAGATAAGATGCGATGCTTGCGTTAATGACTAAGGACCAGTTAAGATCCTTGCTGTGAGATTGCATGGTGAAATCCTCCCACTACAAAATAATATTGTCTCTTGTTCATTTCGTTAATAGATGTATTAGATAGCGCTTTCTTAATACATTCCTAGTATAAATTCGCGCTCACAGAGTGTCACTGTTGCATCTTATTGGTTTTATATGACCTTATTCTTCTGCTATTTAGCCCTTCACTGCGCCGCCGACAATTCCTTTGATAAAGTGTTTCTGCAGCAGCAGGAAGGTGATCAGAAGCGGCAATGTGCCCAGTACAATGGCCGAGAAGATCATAGCCCAGTTGTTATTGTATTGTCCGGTGAACGTGAAAATCGAGATGGGAATGGTGCGTTTCTCGCTTGCCTGCAAGAATAGCAGAGGTACAAGAAAATCGTTCCAGATCGTGAGACTGTTAGTAATGACAATCGAAGCGGTAACTGGCTTTAACAGCGGGAGTACGATGGTCAGGAAGGTTCTAACAGGCCCGCACCCATCGATCAGCGCCGACTCTTCGAGTTCTTTCGGGATGCCTTTGAGGAAGCCCGTATACAGAAAGATCGAAAATGGAATGGTCATGGCGATGTATATGAATATGATGCCCTGATGCGTGTTGATTAAGTGCAGTGTCTTTAGCAGCTTGTAGAGCGGTATCATGCTCAGCTGGAACGGAATCATAATGCCGGATATGAAATAGAAGTAGAACGCATTAATCATTCTGGACTTGGCTCTTGCAATCGGATAAGCGGCAAAAGCGCTGACCAGGACGACTCCAGCAAGAGAGAATGCCGTAATAATGATGCTGTTGCCGAAGGAATTCAGAAGATGCGCCGTCTTCCATGCCTCCGAGAAGTTGCTCCACATCCATTTTTCCGGAAGCGCAAACGGCGACTTCAGAAGATCCTGAGGGGACTTGACGGTGACGGTGACCAATAGGGTAAGCGGCAGTGCAACAATGAGGGCCCAAATGAACAATACAAAACCGGATAGGGTACGGATGGCGGCATTTCCTTTCATCACGCTTCAATCTCCCTTCTGCGAAGAATTCGTAGCTGAATGACTGAGATGAAGAGAATAATGAAGAACATGACAATGGCGATTGCAGTCCCGTAGCCCATCTCATTGTAATTGAACGCTTTCTTATATAGCAGGATTGCGAGTGACTCCGTAGCCGTCCCCGGTCCTCCTTTGGTCATGACGAAAATAATATCGAATACCTTAAAGCTTCCGATAATGGAGATCAGAATATTCACGGTGAAGGCCGGAGCGATGAGCGGAAATGTAATCTGTTTGAATTGATGCCACCGATTGGCCCCGTCGATATCCGCAGCTTCGTACAGGTCTCCCGGAATCGCCTGAAGTCCCGCCAAATAGATGACCAGCGAGAGTCCGGTCCACTGCCAAATATTTGTGAACACGACGCTGTACATCGACCACTTGGGATCTCCGAGCCAATCTTGCGCCCATGAGCCAAGTCCGATATTTTCCAAAGCCATGTTGATGACGCCGAACACCGGGTTATACATATAGCTCCAGACAAATCCGATTGCAAGGGCGCTTAATAAAGCAGGTATGAGGTAGAACACCCGCAAGAAACGAGCGAGCCAGCCTGCTCCGTCCAGCAGCATAGCAAGCACTAATGACAAAATGTTCTGAAGAACGGTTACCAGAATGGCAAAGATAATCGTGTTCTTCAACGCAATCCAAACTTCGGAGTCGTGGATTATATTCTGATAATTCTTGAGACCAATAAAATGAGAGTGGGGATTCAAGCCGTTCCAATCCGTCAAACTGAAATAAAAGCTGCTCAACATCGGAATTACGATGAACACACTAAAGATAAGGAAAGCCGGCAGCATGAATAAAATCTGTAGTCCTGGTTTTTTCATCCTCAATCCCTCTGTTTCTATCCGGATCAGGAGGGGATACCCCCTCCCAGTCCGCATTATGATTACTGCTGAGTTGTCCTATTGGTCTTTCTTCTCTGTGAACACCTTATCCATGTCTTTCAGCATGTTGTCAATCGGGTAAGTCTTGCCTCCATCGACAAGAACCTTCTGGATGCCAGTGAACATCGTTTCCTGCACGCCCTGCGGCCAATTTTGATCGAGGAAGCTATACGTTCCCGCATTCAGATAAGGGAGAAGCTCTTTCAGCGTCGCGCCAAGGTCCGGATTGACATCTGTAAAAACAGGGAAGGCTTGAGCCTGCTTGAGCAGCAGCTCGTTGTTCTCCGGTTCTGCCCAGAAGTCGATATACTTCTTGACTTCTTCCGGATGTTCGGTCTTGGCGGAGGCTCCGATGCCAAGCGCGATTGCAGAGGACACCAATACCTTCTCGCCAGGTGCAGCATACGGTAAGGGGAACATGCCCAGATCCACATCCGGATTCACGGCCAGCACGGCCGGCAAAGCCCAGTTGCCCATAACCATCATCCCCGCCTTGCCCGTTGCCATCAATTGAACCATTTGATCGTAGCTTGTTCCCAGGACCCCTTTGTTGAAATATCCCTTCTCGTCAAGCATCACGTAGTCTTGCATGATTTTCGTCCATGCCGAATCGGCGAATGTTGCCTTACCCTCATACATTTCCTGATCGAAAGCCGGATTGTCACGATAGATTGCCGATGGCGCCATAGCATAAGGAATCAATTGCGTGACCCACAGGTCTTTGTTGCCGATCGCAAGCGGTGTAATCTTCTCCGCCTTGAGCTTCTCGCAAAGTGCAAGGAATTCATCCCAGTTCTGGGGAATGGACAACCCAAGGTCCGAGAAGATCTTCTTGTTATAGACAACGCCGATCGCATTCTGATCCAGCGGCAGCGCGTAGACTTTACCGTCCTGGCTCTCCATCTCTTTGGCACCTTCTTGCAGGCGAGAAACCCAAGGCCGGTCGGACAGATCCATCAAGTAGCCCGATTCGACAAACGGCTTCTTCCAGGTTCCCGGGAACACGCCGAGAAGGTCAGGCGCATCACCTGAAGCAAATCTTGTCCGAATTAAGGTTTGATATTGATCGACGGGAGCATTCTCGTATTCGATTGTTATATTCGGATATTTTTCATGGAAACGCTTGTTAATTTCTTTGAGCGTCGGACCTGCTTCGGCTTCCATAAAGTGAAGCATCTTGAGCGTAACCGGTTTGTCGTCACCTGTTGTCGTAGCGTTCGACGCGCCCGGCTTCGAACTTGCGCCAGGGACCGCGCTTGCAGCTCCTTGGTTGGATGAATTATCCCCGCCGTTTCCGCAGCCCATTAAGGCTAGGGACAACATCGAGACTAGTGCGACAATGCTGAATAATGTTTTTGTTCTTGCTGACATTGTAATGACCTCCCAGAAGTTAATCGCTTACATTCCTAGTTTAGCTTGAGGCCCCTACGAGAACTGCCGAGTTGTTTTCCCTTTTGGGTAGGTTCATTTGCCTTCTTATGCACCAACAACAATAGGCCAGCCAGAAGTTTCTGGCTGACCTAATTGCCCCAGTTGCCGATAAGCTAGGGAACATCATAGTAGAGCTTGGATTTGTTCTGCGCATAAGCCCGGTCTAATTCGCCAAGCGCCTGGTCGATCGTATGCTCCCCTTCCCTGGTCAAGATGTTCTGTACCGATTGGAAGAGAGTATTTTGAACACCTGGCGGCCAGTTCTGGTCCGGAAACGAATAGGTTGAGCCTTGAAACGCTGGTTCAATCTCCCTCTGCGCCGGAACGAGCTCCGGATGTATATCCTTATAGACAGAGAAGGAATGGGTTCTCTCCAGGAAGAGCGCATTAATCTCAGGCTCGCTCCAGAAGTCCAAATACTTCTGTGCTTCTTCCGGATATGACGTTGAGCTGGATATCCCGATACCGATGCTGACGCCGGATGACGTTCCAATCGGCTCATCCTTCTGCACATAAGGCAGCGGGAACATGCCGATCTCTGCCTTGGGATTCGTCAATTCGATTGGCCCAAGCGACCAATTGCCCATAATCATCATCGCAGCTTGGCCTTTGGCCAACATCTGTACCATTTGATCATATGTCGTCCCAATATATCCTTCGTTAAAATATCCTTTTTGCTTCAAACTCATATAGTCCTTAAATATCTGCTTCCATGCCGAGCTGCTGAAAGATGCCTGGCCTTCGTACAGTTCTTTATCGAACCCAGGATCTTCAAGATAGATCGAAGAGGCGGCCATTGCGAACGGGATAATCTGCGTGACCCATTGATCCTTGATGCCTAGTGCAAGTGGAGTTACTCCACTGTGCTTGATCTTCTCGCATAAAGCCAGGAACTCATCCCATGATTTCGGAATGGTGTAACCTTCAGAGCGAAATAGCTGCTTGTCGTACAATACTCCGATCACATTGCGGTTAATGGGCATGGCGTATAATTTGCCGCCTGTTTCCATGATTTTTAACGCATCATCTTGCAGTCTCGACTCCCACGGGCTCCCGCTCAAGTCCATCAAATACCCGGCTTGCACGAAGGGGTCCTTCCATGTGCCCGGAAAAATGCCTACAAGATCGGGGGCTCCTCCAGCTACAAAACGGCTCCGAATCAGACTCTGGTATTGATCGACAGGCGCATATTCGACTTGGATCGTAATATTGGGGTATTTCTGATGAAATCTCTCGTTGATCTCGCTCACTACAGGACCTGCTTCCGTTCCGATCCAATGAACCATTTTTAACGTTACAACCTCTGTTCCTTTATCCGGTGAAACAGCATGATCTCCTCCTAATCCACATGCTGTCACGAACAGGGACAGGCATACGATGGCGATGAAGGCCCGCGAGCTGAGTGTTCTTTTTCGCATAACATCATCCCCGTTTCACTTTTCTTTGCGCCTATATTCTTGGGGGGTAACGCCCGTCCATCGCTTAAACGTCTGACTGAAGAATTTCGGATCTTCATAGCCCACAAATTTACCGATCTCCGCAACTTTCGTATACCCGTTGTCCAGGAGCTCTCTGGCTTTGTTCATCCGAAGACGAATGATATAATCCGAGAAATTGTCTCCTGTCTCGGTTTTGAAGAGCTTGGACAAATAACCGACGCTGACATGGTGCCTGGCCGCAAAGTCCTGGAGATGAACAGCTTCTCCGTAATGCTGCCGGGCATACTCGATCATCGAAGGAATGATCTGTTTCGGCTCCAGAGTCGGCTTCTCGATCCCTGCCATCAGAGCTGCCAGCTTGCTCGATAGCCATTCCACAAGCATAGTCTCTTCTCGACATGACTTCAGGAATTCGTATAGAGAATCCGCGCCTCCATGATCCGCATTGAATTGGCTATCGCTCAATTTAAATTTGAGCGCGTAGAGGAAATCCGCAAGCAGAACGGAAGTTTGCTTGAGCGTCTTGCGCTCCCGCCGCAGGCCTTCGATCATCCTTCTCAGCTCCAGCTGAAGCTTCGCATAATCCTGCTCTCTCACATGCTGTTCAATGCGTCTGGCGCTGTCCCAGAATGATTGAACGTGAACAGGCTGCTCGATCTGCATGAACGTTGATTCACCCAGGCGTACTTGAGATTCCAATTGAAGGAGACATTGTTTATAGGTATCCGCCAATGAGTGTTGTACCGCTGTATGCCGATAGACGCTATGCACCACAAGCCCTTGCGAGCAAATATATTGGTGCAGCAGGCTGACTCGCTGGCGGATAACCCCCTCTTTTTCCGAAGAACCCAAGGGCCACATGACGATTCGTAGATGCTCATCCATATCGAAGCATTCCGTGTCGGCATAGCCCTCGCCGCGGAGCCAGGACGATATGGAAGAAGCAGAAATTCCGGTCTGATGCCATAAATAAGAGCTGTTCCAATTCTCGAGAAGCATAGTGATCAGAACCCAATCGCCTTCCAGCTCATTTCTGATGTCATCCGCTCCTTCAAGTATCCCTCGCACGGAACGCGATAACGACCAATGCAGCTCCAGTCTGCTCTTTTCTTCTTCCTTTCTTGCGGCAACGATCATTCGATCGACGGCGGCATACAGCTCGGCTTCAAGTACCGGCTTGAGCAAATACTCCTTGGCGCCTAACTTCAGCGCGGTCCTCACGTATTCAAAGTCATTGTAGCCGCTCAGCATAACGGCTTGCGTTCTGGGCTGCAAGGCGATCATTTCTTCGACCACTCCTAATCCGTTCAGCCCCGGCATGCGAATATCCGATATTACGATATCGGGAGCGGAGAGCCTGGCATCTGCTACAGCCTCTTCACCACTTTTAAAGCATACGACCGTATGCGCAGATTCATAAGGATTCATTAAGTAACGCAGTTCATCCAGCGCCAGCGCTTCATCTTCAACCAGTGTGATCTTCATGCCGCTCCTCCTCTTTTCGTTCTCTTTGAAAGGGCAGTTTCAAAATCACAGCTGTCCCTCCTTCCAATCCATTCTCTATTGTCAAACCGTAATCATTACCGTAAATAAGCACCAGCCGCTTCTGAATATTGACCAGGGCAATGCCCATATGTTCATCACGGATGCTAGATCCACGCAAATGAGTCTCCTCAAGTTTCTTCCGAAGATTCTCCCGGATGCCAGCATCCATGCCGATTCCGTTGTCCGTCACTTTTATTTCCAACACTCCGCCGTTGCTCCGGACGCTGACAGCCACGATGCCGCCCTCTTTGCGGTGTTCCAATCCATGTACAATTGCATTCTCCACGAGAGGCTGGATCATCAGGCGCAGCACTTTCGCGTCCAGTAGTTCCTCGGGAATATCGCTTTGGAATACGAACCGGTCCTGAAACCGGTATTTCTGAATCTTGATATAGCTGTTGACCAGATGCAATTCCTCTCTTAATTCGACGGTTCGGTCCCAATCATACAGACTATAGCGGAACAAGTGGGCTAAAGATTCCGTCACTTCAACAACATCAGCAGAAGCTCCCTTTCTTCCAAGCGATTTGAGAATCGTAAGCGTATTGAATAGAAAGTGGGGATTGATCTGCGCTTGTAGAGCTACAAGCCTGGCGTCCTTTTCCCTGATTTCAGCCATATAGACCTTAGTGATCATCTCTTGCAGGCTATCAAGCATCTTATTAAAAACCTTACCAAGCAAGCTGATTTCATTGCGGTGACCCGAGTATTCCGCACGTACAGTGAAATCCCCGCGCTCCACATGCTTCATCGTGACGATCATTTTGCGAAGGGGTCGCGTTACGCCTGTTGCAATAATCCAGGCGATTGCTACAACCAGGATCAGCACGACAGCTTCAATCCCCATGACCGTATTGCGGATAACCTTCAGCTGCTTCGTAATGGCGCTGATCGGCGTTAGAATCAAAGTTGTCCATTGCGTATAGTCGGAACGGTAAAATCCATATAAATAGTCTTGTCCTTGCCAGTTGATCGTGCCTGTCGAACGGGCTTGCAACAACTCGGGCGCGTTTATCCCGGACATATTCTTGCCGGTTAATAAGTCCTGATTATCATAGACAACCTGGTCTTCGTCTGTTGTAATATACAGCTTGGAACCCGGAGATTTATCCGCCTGTAAAGAGACCAGATTGTTAAAAACCTCTGCATGAATATCGATTTTCATATAACCGATCAGCTTCCCCGTCGGAATTTGATTGATCGGACGAACAAGCGAGAACACCTGCTCCCCGAGAAAGTTGGTAATCGTATTCTCTCTCATGGTCGGCCATAGCAAGAATGGCGTTCTTCGTCCTTTCCCGTCGTAGGGATACCACGGCTCTTGGTCGATGGTATAACCGACAGGCGGGCTCCGCTTGGACCAGAAGTAGGTTAATTCCTTCTGCTGAACGGAGTACAGATAAATTCCCTGAACATCAGGCCATGACATCGTCAAATTCAGAAGATGCGACGTTACCTGTTGGGTCAGATCCGCTTGCTCCGATAGACTCAGTTTCTCATTCTGCCCCACTGCCCGTTGAACGACAGGATCATTGAAGACGGATAACGACAGCTTCTCCAAATCTTCCGTGAAGAGTTCGATCGAACGCGAGACCTGTGCGCTATTCGAACCCAATAACTGCAGCGACTGCTTCTTGACTTCATTAACACTGCTGTAGTAATAGAACACGCCGGTAGCGATGAAAGAGAGAGCCAATATCACGGAGAAGCTCAACACGAGCTTCGTATGAAGCTTCCATGACTTCCAGTACTTCATTTCATCCTCATCCACAATTTGTTAAGCGCTTTCAAAAATAAATCCCCCTTGCCATGAATTGAACTGCTATACCTTATACTCTTGATTGAATATTAGCACCCTGCAGAATAAGACAGCAAGCTCTCCGGCATGACCTCACCGGAAGAGCTTGCTTAGAGTAATCTGTAAGCTTCACATTTCTTGCTGCTTAGCTTACCGCTTAGTTAGAAGAGTAACGCCAGAGCTGATTGCTGCTGGAACTGCTGGACCACTGCTGCATCGCGGTTGCGTCCCCGGTTTGTGTACCTGTGTCGAGAGCTTTGCCTGTCGCGCGGTTTACTATTTTCCAATAGTCGCCGCTTTGAGAGACAATGGACCATTGTTGATTGTAGCTGGAACTGTCCGTGTATTGACCAACGATGGACCCGTCCGTTGTCCGGCCCATTGTATCCAGTCTCAGACCTGTTGCTTTATTGACAATTTTGAAATAGCCATTGCCGATGTCTACGTTATACCATAATTGGTTATCGGTATCATTAAGATGATACTGATCGACATCCGCCCCCGGTGTTGTGTTCCCCATCCCATCAAGGGCCAACCCTGTGGCAGGGTTAACGATTTTGAAGTAAATGGGCTGGCCGCTCACGCCGTTCACCGGCATGTCTGCATAGGTCACCGAGTTCAAAGCTGGTTCTCTCAATGGACCGCCATTCATTACAAACAACCGGCCGTTCATGAGCGGCAGCAGCAGACGTCTGTAGCCGTTGCCTATGGGTGTTGCCTGCCGAATCCAAGTACCTGTACCATTATTTGAGTTCACATAAATATCCGTAGTGCTGTAGGAGCCGGCAACCACCTTACCATCATTCATAACCGCTACATAGGGACTTCCTCCATAACCGTAAGTGGTTCCCGGATCTGTCGGATTCCAGCTTTCGGGATTGGATGTAATTTTGAAATTAACCGGCGCATTTGCCTTGCCAATAAACTCATAGACCATGATGTATTGACCGTTAGCCATTTGCGCGACTACAGGCATGCCCGGACGATAGGATACATTTGTAGAACTGAAATTGACCACATCAAAAGGCGCGCTCCAATTTACTCCATCGGTCGAGGACTGTGCTACAATTTTTTGTCCTCCGCTGGCCATGCCGCGTTCATCCGAATAAAAGCAAATCAGCTTATTGTTAGCGTAAATAAGGTACGGCTCCCATATCGCGCTGCTTGTACCCATGGTTGCCGCTCCGCCTGAAGCTACCGAGCTGGCAAATGTCCATGTTCTGCCGAGATCATTGCTCTTGTATATATCGATCTTGGTCTGCGAATCATCGACAGGCTCCGAATTGCCAATCATCAGAAGCGTCCCGGCAGGCATATCCCCAACGCTTTCAGGAAGTTCAAACAGATGCGGCTCCTGCTTCAATCCCCACCCGTTGACCTGATCTGTTACATCCGGAAGTCTTGTCCATGATTTACCGTTGTCCACACTTTCAAATACAGGAAAAGTAAAAGGGGCTACCGTATATTTTTCAAAGGTCGCATACATCTTGCCGTTATCAGACGGATTGCTTTGATGCTTAAGCTGGATGGCATGCGGGTACAGCGTTCCGTATCGAACTGATGTTGATGAATCTGCGGTATACATCGTCAATGGCCCGTAAGCGCTTGCTTGAATCGGAAAGCTAATGATCATCGCGACAATAAGTGAACATAACAGAATCAGATTTCTGGAAGATTTTCTGGAAAAACATTGCACAATTAACTCCTCCTCATAGCTATTCTATTAATCTACCCCATCTTTAGCTACATAGTTGGCGTTCCCTCTTCAATGGGCATACATGATGATCCCCCCTTTGTGTTTATTGTAGATGGAATTTATTGCCGACAATGGTAGATTAATTTTTCTATTAGGGTGGGTTAATTTACATGTTCAAGCTAAACGGCACATCTTTCGCTATTGGATATCCCCGCCCATTGATACGGACAATCCCTCCCTCTGTATCCGAGCAAACCCGGAGCGTATCCTTCGTCAGCTCCACATGCACCGTTCCCCCATTCACCGGCACTGAACCCTTGATCCATTCCAGGCCGCCAAGCCGTGGCTCGACTGCGAATGTCTCATATCCCGCCGAGGTCGGGTATACGCCCAGATAATAGCGTCCCAGCAAATAAATCGGACTCGCTCCCCAGGCATGGCATAAGCTTTTGCCGTAGCGGTCTCCGTACATCCCGAAGCGTTCAAGGCCGGTGATAGCCGGGTTGTACTCCTCCCAAAAGGTTGTAGCCCCCAGCCCAAGCATCCCTCCCCAATAATCCTCCAGTTTCCCGGTAACTTGCTCCAGCTGTCCAAGCATGCACATAACCTCCAGCTCGTAAAACTTGAAGTAAGGAGTGCTGATTTGCGGCACGGCGTCATTTTGCAGAACATTTTGAATGATAAGCTCCCGCCTTTCCTCATCGGCAAAGCCCCATAATATCGCAAAGATATTGGCATGCCGCGTAACGCTGCGCTTACCCGATTCGAAGCTGTCGATATACGCCCCGCGCTCCTCATCCCAGAACCGTTCCTGTATGAGCTTTTCCACCTGCTTGCAGTGGCTTAAATAACGTTCTTCCCCCGCGCCAAGCAGGTCTCCGCATAACCATACCGCCTTCAGGCTTTCCGCAAAAAGCATCTGTACCGCGCACACGGAGCCGGTCTTATCCATGTCCGCCCAGTCAACGAATACCCAATCCTCTTTTCGTCCGCGAATCAATCCGTCTTCATCACTCAGAGCAATGCAATAATCCATCAAGGATTTCATCCTCGGATAAATAAAAGCAATGAAGTCCATGTCCTTGGTCGTTTGATAGTAGACTTGAACACTCATTATCCAGTAGAAGGTATAATCGAGAATTGTGTTGAGATGGCTCACAACCGGGTCTTTTCCGCGCAGCGCGGTGATCGTCCGCTTCATGATATCCTCATCGAAATAGAGGTAGTTGTTAATAAAATAGCTTTGGTACGCATCGCCCGACCATACCCAGCGATCCCGTTTGATGCCATCCAGGAAGAATTCTCTGCTGTTTAAGTGAAAGGTATATTCGGCCGTTCTCCAGATCTGGTTGATCATATCATTTGAACAGGTGAAGCTTCCTCTTGTCTCGAATGGCAGAAATTCATACCAGGCGGTTAGCTCAAATGCTCCACTCTCTGCCCCTTGGATAAACAGATAACGGAAGGCCCGGGGCGAGCAGCGGTATTCAGCCTCTCCGGCCGGAATCGCATCTATCAAAATGCTGTGTGGCGTATCCAATGCTTCCTCGATAGACTCGCCGTAAAAAATCCGAAATCCATCTGTTGTCCGGACATTATCGAATCTTAACGCAGCAAAGGTTTCCTTGCCGTAGTCATACAGAATCCCGTCTTGTCTTCGATCGATAGAGACCGGCGTTATTTCTTCATATTGAAAAGCAAAAACACTAGGATCATCCTCTTTATTCGGGTACAAGCCGTTACAGCCCGCTGGAAGCCAATCCAGGCTGAATTCATTCGCCTCCCAGGAGGGATTGCTGGCGCTTTCTGTACCGTCCACGTATACACAAGGCAGTCCGTCCGTACGGGCAACGTGAATCATAAGATCATGGCTGCCGGGCGAGAGAGTAATCGGCTGACGAAGCGGATGCTTTTTCCCGTCAACGGATACATGTCCAACACCATGGGCGTATACCGTCATTTCTTCGGAAGCGCTGCAATTTACCTGCTTGCGAAAGCGCACATTATGGTAGCAGTCATCGAGACGCCAGAACGCCGGCCAGTGATAGTCCCGTTCTTCTCGGCGGGTGTTCAGCAGCAGATGGTGGAAGATTTCAAAATCTCCGGGATACCAGATCCACACCGGGCTATGATTCACTTGTAATCATCCTTTCAATGATTTCTGTCAGAAGCAGAAATATTTTTGTGTTTATAGTTCTCATTATATCGACGTCAGGGCATTGATTTACGTATGATAAGGACATTCTATCCCTGTTATCAGGACATAATTCTCTCTTTTTGTGCTACACTGGCTTTATACTCTTGTGAGGATGAGAGCGATGAAACCTGTGAATACGCTGTTCGAAAGTCAATATTTTCTGCAAAATGATTTGCCTGTGTGGGTCAACCGGTACACGGAGGATTTCATGGTTCCCTACCACTCCCATGACTTTATTGAATTTTGCTATGTCTTTGAGGGGACCGGATTTCACCATATCGGGAAGGAAACCTTCCCCATTCATAAAGGACTGCTGTACGTCATCCCGGTTGGCGTTGCCCATGTATTCAGACCAGCAACCCCTGGGCGGGACAGCAAGCCGCCTGTCGTGTACAATTGTCTGTTTGATCCCAAACTGGCCGCTAAGCTATCGCTTGTTCTGGAGCCGCCCATCCAAGAGCATTTGGTCTCCCTGGAGAACAACACCTTGTCCTACTACTCGGTCATTGATCATGACGGAGCGATTGAAGCTGCGATGCTGATGTTGCACAAGGAAGTGACGCATCCAGCAGTTGGCTCCAGGACGATGCTGTATGCGCTGCTGAATCAGCTGATCGTTACCGTGTACAGACTCAAATTTATAGAATTGGAACCTGCTGAAACCACCTCCGCCGACTTTCAGCACGTAATCCACTATGTTGAACATAACTATAATCAGGCGGTTACGTTAACCGAGCTATCCCGATTATCCGGATGGAGTACGCGGCATCTTCAGCGCCTTTTTCTAACCCATACCAGTCAAACCTTCGGTTCCTTTCTACAGAATCTGCGTATCCAAAAAAGCTGCGAGCTGCTTCGCGGAAGCAATCTTAAGATCAGCCTTATTTCGGAGTCTGTCGGATATCGCAGTATCGACTCGTTCAACAAGGCGTTCAAACAATCGGTTGGATTTACACCGACGCAGTACAGAAAATCGGTCAGGCCTTGATGCTGAACTATTTTTCCGCATATTCAAAATAGTCGAAATCGGCTGCCTTGCGGAACCCGGTCAAGTCCTGGCAGCAGATGCCCACAAACGCCCCGGTGAACCATCCTTCCCGGCATGCCTCATCGGATAGAGTGCTTGCATCGAATACAGGGCCAATCGGCTCAAAGTCCCCATCCTCATGCAGCGAATAGGCGAATTGAAGCCGATCATGATCGACCGAGACTCGCAAATGGATGCTTGCCGCGTCTTCCGGAAGCGCTATATAGCCCACCGGCTCCTCATACTGGTTATTGATTGCGGAAAGGATGCTGATGGACCGCCCAAACTGCTCGTGATGGGTGATATGCAGATAGTAATAATTCTGATAATCATAGAGACAGATGAGACCGGCCATCTGCTTGAAGTTGTCCGGTGCGAATTCCAGGCAAGTGGTAGCGGTAAACGTAAAAGCCTGCCATCTTCGGGCAATCAGACTCTGCCGATATTTCGAACCAAGCCCTTCTCTGCCGTACAGACGCAGGTATCCTTTTCTTGCAGACAAGGAATAAAAGGTTTCGTCCAACGGAACCCGCAGGGATTGAAAATGAATATCGAGCTGCGGCTGGTCGAAATGATCCCTTTCCGGTCTTGCCGGAAACGGAAACGGCGGAAGAGCGGGCGCTTCAACCTCCACCTCCGGGATAACTAACCTGTGGGAAAGTCTCAGCCAATCGTCCCCGGTCCACTCCACCTTCTGGATCGCCGTTTCCCGTCCCAGTGTGTATTTACGCTCCCCTGTTTCCGTCCGGTTCTCCAGCGCCCTTCCGCATAGATGCACCATATACCACTCGCCGGTTTGCGTTTCCACCAGATCGCCGTGACCGGCCTTTTGCAGTAGAACGTCCGGATTGTCTCTTGAAGTCATGATCGAATTGCCTTCGTAATACTCATATGGCCCATACAGCTCCCGCGATCGCAGAATTGATTGTCCATGGCCTTCCCCGGTTCCCGTATCCGCCGCGAACAAGTAATAATAGCCGTTCCGTTTGTAAATATGCGGGCCTTCCAGATAAAGATCGCGGCTGGCAAAAATCGTCCGGACCTCCCCGATCATTCGCTGCTCCTCCGTGCTGTATTCCTGCAACACCAAATGCCCCTTATACGGCTTATGTACCCGGTGATCCGTGACCATGCTGACGATATATTTACGGCCGTCCTCATCGTGAAACAAGGAGGGATCGAATCCGTAGCTGTTCAGGAATATCGGCTCGGACCAGTCTCCCCGAATATCCGAAGCTGTCACCAGATAATTATGGGTATCGTACATCTTCACATAGAACGAGTTCACAACGGTATAGATCAGATAAAACAGGCCATTGTCATAGGTAAGGCAGGGAGCCCACACCCCCTGGGACGGACCAACGCCTCTTAAGTCGAGCTGGGATACCCGATTCAGTGGATGGGCAATCAGCTCCCAGTGAATCAGGTCTTTAGAATGATGAATCTGTACACCGGGAAACCATTCGAAAGTGGAAGTGGCGATATAATAATCATCCTCCACCCGAATAATGGAAGGGTCCGGATTAAAGCCTTTTAATATAGGGTTTGATATTTTCGCCACAGCCAACGACTCCATTCCATTGAATTTAGAAGGCTATTGTGATCACCACAAATATAAATCGCCGCCCTTAAGCTTGAACGCCGCTTCCAATAAATAATAATCGCCGTAAATAATCGGTTGATGGTGGCGATCCGTATGATAGGCGGACGAGCCTCTTTGGACAATCGCGTCGGATCGGCTGCTCCAGTCACTGCGTTCTTCCACGACCTTGATGAGTTTAACCGCGTTATCCAGATAGAGCTTTCTCTCCGGACTGTCCACGGCTTTGGCGATTTCGATCAGCCCGCATGCCGCAATGACCGCCGCCGTATCGTCTTCAAGCCCCGGTTCTTCCGGCTGCCGGAAGTCAACCGGAATGACGCCATTCCCCGGAGTATTGGCGATAAAATAGTGGGCGATGACTTTAGCCGTGTCCAGGTATTCCCGCTTGCCCGTATGGATATAACTCATCATAAATCCGTATAAGCCCCACGCCTGGCCCCGAGTCCAAGAGGAGCCCTGCCCATAGCCCTGCCCGCCGTATGTCTGGATGACCCCGCCTTCGAACGGATCAAATTCGACTATATGATTTACTGAGCCGTCCGGCCTTACAAAGGTCTCCATCACGGTGTCGGCATGCCTCATCCCAATCTGCATGAAACGCGGATCACCGGTTTCTTCCGATGCCCAATACAGAAGCGGAATGTTAAACATACAATCGATGATGGCCCAGCCTCTCGTATCGGAACCATCCACCTCATTCCAGGCCCGGATAAAGCCGCCCGCCAAATTAAAACGTCCCGCGAGCAAATTGGCGGCATGCAGCGCTCTTTTTCGAGATTCCGGATTACCGGTAACTTTGTAATTGGCAACACTCGTCGGCAGCCACATAAATCCGACATCATGATGGAGGCCGTAATATTCCTGAAAGCAGCGGTCCATGAAGCCTTCGGAGATCCCCGCTATATCCCGGTACTTGTCGATGCCCGTCTCATAGTACATCAGCCACATCATCCCGCCCCAAAATCCGTTCGTCCACCAGTTGATACCGTCGGCCGGGGTGCCCGAAGGATTGCATATGTTGCGGTCGTCATGTGTGCCTTCGATGGTGGTATAAGGAATCTTATCCTTCGACTTCTCGCTTACCCACTCCATTTTTTGGCGTATCTTCTCGATTATCGCAGCCAGCCACTGCTGATCTTGGTCATTCAACATTTAATCGTCCCCTTCAACTAATGCTCTCCCGTATTGAACTGAATCTGTCTGGCAAAGGAATTGGTATCGAAGCCGCTGTCCTCAAGAGAGGTCAGCAGTCGTCCGTTGATATACATCCGGTTAAAGGTGATGCCCTCCACTACCCGCCCCTCATCATACCCATGGATTCTGGGCGGATTGCCCTTAGTGCCGTTGTATTCGATCTGTTCAAACGTCACATTCTCAATCCGGTTCCCCGGCAGTGGATTATAGTCTTTGTTGTGAACCACGCGGATGTCGAACAGCTGCCCCATTTCAAAATCATCGACCCGGATATGGCTGTACACGACATTGCGCACGGTGTTGCAGTCTCCCGCGTTAATGGCCATTGCTCCCCAATAATTGACCTGCGGCTCATGATGTTCGAGGATATCGATATTTTCATAGCGGATATTCTCGATGATATCGCCGCCTTGTTCATGGTCGCCGTGAGTGCCGATCATCAGGGCATGCGCGACATCCGCCCACAGCACCGAATCGCGGACCGTCACATCCCGGGTATCGCCGCGATAATCCCAGCGGGAGCCGTAGATGGCAACGCAGTCGTCGGAGTTTCTCATAAAAAGATCCCGCAGCTGAATTTGCTTGCAGGACATCATATCGATGCCGTCGGACCAGCCGCGC
Organism: Paenibacillus sinensis; assembly: GCF_019904155.1. Lineage (GTDB taxonomy): Bacteria > Bacillota > Bacilli > Paenibacillales > Paenibacillaceae > Paenibacillus_AQ > Paenibacillus_AQ sinensis. The sequence goes on along the minus strand of NZ_JAHCMB010000121.1, from coordinate 265,210 downwards.
GTACTGAAGGATTTGAAGTTCTCAATTTCAACCTGCTCGGACTGTCCCAGAAAAACGCTGTAATGCGGAGGATCGATTACCATGATGCCTTCAATCCGGATATGGCTTGAGAAAGTGATCCTCACTCCACGGAACGCAGAGAACCGATGGAACATCGCCAGATAGATCATTCCGCGCCCGCGAATGACGACATCCTGCACCCGATCACAGACGAGCGACCCCATGAGCGCCGCCCCGCCCGCCAAATATACAGTGATGCCCGAAGGCAGCCGCAGAACCGTCTCCTCCACAAAATGGGCGCCTTCTCCGAAATACAGAACAGCCGGCGTTTCTCCCGTAGCGTCAAGCGGCTCAGACAGCAGCCTCAATAAATCATCGGTCCGGTGAATGCCGGGCTTCACGAACAGAACGTCTGGGTCATCCGGCTTGGGAGGATGTAATTCAAACGGATTGGCGAACAGATGCAGATTCCTGAACCGGTCCCCGTTGATTTCAATGGATAGCTTGCGGGGCTCGTGCAATGCAAACGTCAGGGTATCTCGAGCGACGGCCGGTATCAATGAAGTGGAACGCGGACGGATCTCACAGCTCTGGATGGTGGTATACAGACAGCAGATTTCCACCTCCACTTCGCCTTCCATATCAAAATAGGCCATCGAAGCCTGCCTTACCTGATGCATGTCCACATTGACCTCAAAGACCGGTATTTCCTCCCATGCTCCCCCCACGGGCCGGATACGGACGCGGAAATCTCCACTTAACGGAATGTGAGGAGGAGCCGGATAATGTTGCATACGATTCATGTCTTCCATCCTTTCACGGGTGCTTCCACTAACTTATCAGACCCCCTTGCGACTATCTATTTCATCATTTTTAAATCGGTTCCAATTTCTTTAAGTATGGCGGCTGCATAAGCGCAATTATGGTGATTTGCCTTCAGGCTTGCGTAAAAAAGGGGCTGTTCCATCATCCTCAGATGACATTTGGAACAGCCCCGGAGCTATAGCTTCTGCCTAGATCAATCCGATTAGATCAATCCCAAAATTCTTGCTGCAAGAACCGCAGCTTCCGCCCGCGTTGTCTGTGACTTCGGAGCAAAATCGCCCGCGCCCTGACCTTCAATGAAGCCCGCTTCGGCCATGATGTTCACCGCTTCCGTAGCAAAAGCGGAGATTTGTGAAGCGTCGCCGAACAAGGCTGCCTCGCGCATTTTCGGCGGCTCCATACCCGCCGCCTTCATTACTTGGACGGCCATGACCGCCATTTCCTCCCGGGTAATGCTGCGGCTCGCGCCGAATGTGCCGTCCTCGTATCCGGTGACAATTCCCAGTGCTTGAGCCGATGACACCGCGTCCGCGTACCACTGGCCCGCTTTCACATCGGTGAAAGAGGAGGTCCGGCCCGTCTGCACCAGGTCAAAGGCTTCCATCATCAGCTTCAGGAACTCGGCGCGGGATACCGCACGCCCCGGGGCATACATGCCGTCTCCAATCCCGTTCACGATTTGACGGGCCGACAAGGCTGCTACGCCATCCTTCGCCCATGAGTAGGAATCCATGTCCGTATAGACGGACGGATTCGAGAGCACTGCGTACTTGCTGAAGTGCCTGGCGTCGAAATCGAGTGTTCCGGCTGTGCGGTCATATTTGGAATTCCGGATCACCTCCAGGCTGCCGTTATCCTGGAGAGATGCGGCGACCAATCCATAAATCGATTCATCCGCTTGCGGCGAATAAGGAATCTTTACTCCGACGACGCTGCCCTTGGCGAAAGCGTTCACGCTCTGACCATTAACGAAGATTCCGAACTCGTATACCGGTCTGTTCTTTAGAAGGTCGGATAGCGACGCCGAAAGTCCAGACCGATCTCCCTTACCGATCGACACGGTCAGCTTGTCGGTGTCATTCAGGTTGTCGACCGCATTCAGGGGGATTTTCAAAGACGCCAGTCCGGTTTCAATCGTCAGGAGCTTGATTCCCTCCTGCATCGACTTCAGCCAGGCGCTGGCCGGGAGCTCCAGCACGATTGTGGACAGCCCGGTGTCACTCTGCACCTGAATAGACAGCGAGTTCTCGCGATTCTGTACGGCATGGCTGATCGCTTCCTGCAGATTCTCCTTGCTAAGCGAGACCTTCGCCACTCCATTGCTCACAACGGGGATGACCTGAATGCGGCTGCCGTCCACGCTTGTTCCGGCCTGGCCCGTGGAAGCGGACACATCCCCTCCCGCGCCCTCCCCGCTGCCGCCGCCTGCTGGCTGGGACGCCTGCGCTGTCCTCACGGTGTATGCCTCGCTTTCCGCATAGTTGCCCGCGGCGTTAAAGGCGACTACCCGGAACGTATAAGACGTGTCCGCAGTGAGACCTGTGACGTAATAGCTGTACGTATCGCCTGTCACGGTTGCTTCCTTGTCTGCTCCCATGAAGAGCTCATAGCGGGTGACGCCAACATCATCGGAAGATGGCTCCCAGCCCAGCGTCAAGGAATTTGCGGTAATGGCGGTCGCATGCAAGCCCGTCGGCGGAGTCGGCAGAGTCGGTGTCGGTGCGCCCTCATCGATAACGGTGACATATGCGATTGCCAGTATAGTCGTGTCATAGACAGCGCCCGTTACGGTGAAGCTTCCGGCGGCGCTGTATTGAACCGGGTCGATATCCTCCCAGTTGACAGGCAGCAGCTTAACCGTCTCATCGCTATAAACGGCATTTACCACCGTCGGCAGCTTCGGGGCTGTTCCCGCTATTGTCGTTACGGTTACCGGCTTCAGACTAACGATAACCGCCTTGACCGAGAGTTGCTTCATCGCTCCCAGCATCACGTCAGCGGCATCGTCAATTTGCCGCTGCGTGCTGAAGGAGGAGGCCAGAAGCTCCTTCGCTGCTTCCGTTGCCGCTACCACTGCCCCAAGACTCTCTTCCGTATAGAGGTCTTGGTCTAAACCTTCGGCTTGCTGCGCCAAATATTCCAGCAAGGTCTTGTCGGCTGTTCTCTGATTGAACTCCAGTTCCGCTACATTGGCATTCCCGGTCTGAGAGTAATAACGCAGATAACGGTAAGCCTTCTCGTCATTTATGGCGGCCGTGTACCATTGTGCGGTGCTAACGCCGCTTATGGTATACAGGTCCACATAATTCACTCCATCAACAGAGCCTTGGAGTATCGCTCCGTTAACCCGGCCGAGATGCGCCGCAGTGCTTCTCGGATAAAACTTGAAGCTGGATAGCGACCTTTCATTGCCTTCGCCCAAATCGACAACGATCCAGCCCGGATTCGATTTCGTATCGGTAAATGTATCTTTATTGCCATCGAATGCCATCCATCCATTCACGGCTGCCGTCAACTTACCGTCCCAGGATATGTCCGACGCCTTGACCATAGACTCGGCAACGGCTATTTTCTGTACGGGCAGCTCAGAGACCGGGACCAGCAGTTTCTCTGCCTGGAACAGTTCATTCAGCAATGCCAGCATATCCGCTCCCTGCTCGTTAGCGGCTATTACAATCCGGTTCGCCTCTTGCTTGTACAGGTAGTAGCTGAGCCGGGTATACCCTTCTGACCCTTTCACCTTCGATTGGATGGATTCGGCCGAAGTATCATATTCGCCATACACTTCCACTTCAGCTACATTGCCGCTCCATGCCGACGGGTTATAAATTCGCAAGTACCGGTAGGAGCTGTTGTCCCGGATTTGTTCTTCGCTGATAAATGTCCATGTATTGTCCGCCGCCCCCGATACAGCCGGGGTCAGATCGGTCCAATTCGCCTGATCATTGGAGCCTTGCACAATCAGACCGTTCATGCGGCTCGCATAGCCGGGTCTGGGCATCAGAACAACATCGCTTAACCTGATGGCTGCATCCTGCCCGAAATCTATCGTATAATAGGCTCCGCTGCCGCTCGCCAGGTCGCCATAGGTGGCGGTGTTGCCATCAAACAACAGATAGCCGACCTTGTCCGCAGGCAGACCGCCGCTGCCGTATTGAGCGCTCGAGGCAACGACATTAGCCAGTTTCGCGATATCAATAAACTTGGACTTGTTGACATAATACAAGGACGACTGATCCGTGGTGAAAATGGCCGGATCGGCAGACAGCCCGTCGGCGGTTTTGTAGGCAATGGAGAACTTGACTTTGCCTGTCGGCATAGAGCCATCCATAACGACAGAGGCGGTCCAATTGATCTGGTCCGTTGATTGAACCGTCGCTTGGCGCCCTTGAATAGCAACCTCCACATCCTGAATAGGCTCGGCGGATTGGAAAGACAAGGCAACCGTATTCCCGGTATTCACCCTGTTCTGAATGCTCTGGGGCGAGCTCAGGGATACGGACTTGAGCTGGTTGTTCGTCTCATGACGCGAGCCGTAGATGCGAAGCTCGGACAGTTCAAACATGGTGCTCGACGGTTGTATCATTTGCAGCTTCAGGAAGCGGAACTGCTTATCCTGCTGCTCCCCGCCGACTTCCAAAGTCTGCATATCATCGGAGACAACGGTGAGTCCGGGAGTCAGCCGGGTCCATGTCTCTTTATCATTTGACCCGAATACCGCGGCGCCGCCAATCCGTTCGGGGAATCCGGCTCTGACTTGAAGAGCGACGGCAGTGGGAGATACTTTGAAATCAACTCCAAAGTCGAGGATGTAACTCAGATTGTCAGCCAGGTAATAACCGGCGAAGCTGTCCGGAGCGCCATCAATCAGATTGCCAATTTGTGTACCGAAGGTTGAAGAAGCCACCATATCAAAATACGACATGCTTCCATCATCCATTAACGGTGTTAATTCCTTTAGCCCTTCAACGGCGAGGTTCAGATCGGCCAGCTTCCGATAAAATTCCTCATCCGATGCCGTTGGCAGCGCATTCATCACATCGTCGATCATCGCCCGATATGCCTTCAATGTCGAAGATATATAGCTTGTGTCCGGATCATATGGAGCAATGTCAGCCTCTACCGCTGCCTGACGATTAGCGGCTACCGTAATGTTCACGGCCTTCGCCGTCACGGAGGTTCCGTCCGATGCGCTGACGATGATTGAATACACGCCAGCCTGTTCAGGCTTCCATGATAAGGCGCCCGTGCTTTCATCGAACACTGCTCCGTCAGGCTTATGGTCAATCTGATAGGTTACGGAATCGCTTCCGGCCGCATCATTGGCTGAGAAGTCATATTGGAGCGTAGCCTCGGACCCGACATAGGCATACAGATTCAAATTCGCCGGTCCGGATGTGAAGGCAGGGGGCGTCAATTGAGCCGCCGGCGCCAGCAGCAGATGATCGATGTCAACCAGAGTCCCGGCGCCTGTAACCTTGAAATAAATCAAATCGCCCAACCCGCGATATGCATTCAGGGTAAAGGTGACATACTTCCATTGTCCCTTCGTGTCGGGCAGCACCAACTCGGCATCTTTCCAGCCGTTAACCTCCAGCTTTGCCGTACCGTTGGTCCGGATTCTCAAAGCGACCGTCTTCAGGCCTGTGCTGGAAGCGACCACTGAAATCCGGCTTCCTCCTTCTGTCGCTTTGACCTGCACATAGGAAGTATCTCCTTCCTGCATAACCGCAGCGTTCGCGTCCAGGCTGGTGGCCCGCTGGTCAATTTCCGCCCAATCCGTACTGGGTGAAACTTTAGGCAAGGTCGATGCCCCTTCAGCCGCCGCTTCCTTCGGGATGTACAGCCAGTAATCTGCTCCGCCATCAGGCGATTCCCAATAAAACGGCGTTCGCTTGTTGAACATATCGGCGTAATACGGCGCTTCTTTCTCAATATCCAGCCCCATGTTGTATTTGTAGTAGTAGTACTGGCCGTACACATTGCCGCCAATCCGTCCCCGGTATGCACCGGAGAGCACTTTATAAATGACGGGAATTCCGTGCGAATCATACCGTGCCACAACGGGAGTCCATGGCGTATCATAGCCAAGCATGTACTGGGCGAAATAATCAGCCGCCTTCAGTATCCGGTCGCCCAGAAACGCGTAGGCAGTTACCGCGTTATCCGCTGTGGACAGCGTTCCATCCTCCGGGTCGACCTTGGTGCCTTGCGCGTCCAATAACCGGCCCAGAATTTCCACGTTGGTAAGATCGCCGGCGCCATGAGCCTGATCCCGTCCCATTTCCACATGCTGGACTCTCGGCGTCTCCAGCTTCTCCCCGGTTACGGCGTCTTCCGTGACCAGACGGAACAGCTGCTTGATGGAGCCGTTCTGGCCCTGGTCTGCCGCGGTTGCATTCACGGTAAACCATTCAACGCCTTCTTTATAACGGTCCGTATTGTCTGTAAAAATATACCCGGACATCGCGCCAAGCAGCGGATACAGATGCTGGTTCATGAAATATCCGTTGGAATGCTGGAAGGTTTCGATGACCGGATTGATCAGGTTTGTCGTAAAATTGGCCGTATCCGCTTCTGTCCACAGAAGAGCCGGGTCAAGGCCGTCCGAATCGCTGTAACGCAAAATCTCCGCAGCCGTAACCATCCGGTTAAGCGGAATTCCCGTATGAATATGCGCATCGGTAAAATACTTGTACTGGGCCGGGTCAAGACGAGACCAGGTCCGGATAAGGCGCATGGCATTATAACGGTACACCTCATCACCGGTTGTATAATACATCAAGGCCTGGGTATACGCTCTCAGACCATCCGCTATAAATCTGGAATTATAGCTTTGGCTGTTAAAATCCAGGCTGCGCGGCTTCGTGGGGTCCGATGAGTCCGTCTGATTGCTTGAAGCAAAGTTCCTGGAAGCGTAGGGGGATTTGGTCATGGCGACATAATACGAATACCAGGGTTCCTTCTTGGCGATAACTTGCTCGCGCATGTTCTCCAGAATGTCTTTGGTCAGACCGACACCGGGGTGAGTGAACCCGTTGCTAACGGTTTCATGAATAACGACATGATCTGTAGGCTCGGGTACGCTGTCATCCGCCTGGGCTTGGGGCAGGACAACATCGCCGATCAAGGTTACAGACAGCAGTATGCCTGAGATCATGATGACAAACGCTTTGGATAATAGAGATTTCCGGATGCTCATATCAAACCTCCTACGTGAATGATGAAACACCAACTTCCGTCCTGTTACAGCCTTTATACATCCCAATCCCGTATTTGCCTCGAACGTTTAACCACCTCCTGGCTGACGTAAAATAAGCAGAACCACCCTCATCGGAAAGCGCATACATAATTCTCTGTTGAAACACGGCTCATCATAGCAAATTCCTTTTTCGTTATCTATTGCAAATTCTTTTACTTTTTTATAATTTCATTCAAATGAAGTCTCTCCGTGAGCAAAAGGCCGAATGTATGCGAAAGGCCCGATATCCGCCGATATCGAGCCTTTCCTCTCATTCATGATTTGAAATTATTTGGCATTCCAGGTCGGCGTAGGATTATCGCACAAAGCTTACGGAATCCCCATCCTTGTTCAAATGCAGTTCGGAATAATCGTTCAATACCGGAATATCACCGTTAAATTCAATCGGCAGCACGACGTAGCCGGATTTGAAATAGTCCTGGCCGTTCCATCGGTCGCCAAAATAAAGATACTCCTGCTCCGACTTTTTCAGCACGAATGCAGGCTGTGTATGGTACGTCGTTTCATCCCCAAAATCCTTAAGCAATCCCCAAGGCCCGTCCATGGAATCCGCCATGGCGTATTTCCCCTGGTTCGGGTCCCATCCTGTGCAAAAGGAGGTCAGCATATAGTATTTTCCGTTCCGTTTGAAGACAGCGGGTGCCTCCCGGTATTCCCCCTGCCACAATTTGTGGACGAGGCAGTCCACATTCATATAATCCTCCGCGAGCCGGTACACATGCAGGTCCGCATTGTCCCTGGCGGCGGAAATGAAATAAGCGGTTCCGTCCTCATCTTGAAAAAGAGTACAGTCGCGCGACATATAACCGAATGGATTAAAGCTGCCATGATACACAAAACCGCTGTCCGGGGCGTCCGATGTGGCGATTGCGCATGCCGCCGCCTTGTAATTCTTCCCGTTCTCATAATGGACCCAAAGAACGAATTTCCGTGTCGCCGGATTGTACAGCACCTTGGGCCGTTCCAGATTCACTTTGCCTCCGTCATCATTCTTCAGTTGCAAAATCGTTCGCACTCTGATGGATTCAGCCGGCGTGGATGTCGTAAGAATATGGTTCCGGAATTCCCAGTTGAACAGATCACTGGACCTGTAACAGCTTACATAGTTCTGATCCCTGCGGTCTTCGCCGTACCAATAATAGAAGCCGTCATGAAATAATAGATGTCCACCGTGGGCGTGAATCGGCTGGCCATTGATGTCATTCCAGACCGTGCCGTTGGTTAATTTCGTACTCATCGCGGAAGCCCCTCTTTCCTCATCTTGGAGAGTCAGGATTAACATGCCTTGATGTTGTGAGCATGATTACCAATGATAATATAAGGCGCTTCCAATTGAAAGGCACTGCCGTTGACGGTTACATTCTCAAAAGCAATATCCCTGACAACCCGGGTATCGTCATATCCTTCAATATGCGAGGGATTCATACAGGTTCCGTTAAAATGAATGTTCTTGAACATGATCTGTTCAATCACCTTGCCCGGGGCGGGGTTGTATTTTTCGTTCTGGAGAACCCGAAGATTGAACAATTCACCTAGCTCGAACGATTCAATCCGGATATCCTCGTAGGTTACATTGCGAACCGTATTGTTATCGCCCGCGTTGATCGCCATGCAGCCCCAGTAATCCGGCTGCGGCTCATGGTGCTCCAGGATATCGATATCCGAGAAGGAGATGTTCTCGATCACATCTCCTTCCCCTTCATGATCGCCATGCGTACCGATATTCGTCGGGTGGGCGACATCTGCCCACAGAATCGAACCGCTGACCGCAACATTCCGGGTATCGCCTTTAAATTCGCCGCGCGAAGCGTATACCGCCACGCAGTCATCCGATGTACGGAGGAACCCTCCTTCGATGGCGACATGCTGACAGGCCATCATATCAATTCCGTCGCACCAGCCTCTTGTGCTGAATGATTTCAGGTTCTGAATCCTTATATCCTCCGACTGTCCGAGAAGCACCGTGTAGTGGGGAGGATCGATTACCGTTATCCCTTCGATATGGATATTGCGGGAATATTTGATCTCGAAGCCGCGAAAATACGTGGATTTTTCAAAATCGGACATATAAAGAATGCCTCTGCCTTTAACCGTCACATCGTGAACCTGATCGCACACAAAGCCCCCATAAACTACAGCGTCTCCCGGTATGTATACCGAGGTGCAGGATGGAAGGCGAAGCAGCGATTCATCGAGCCGATGAATGCCGGGGCCAAAGATGACGTTGCGCTTACCCGGAGAAGCCGGCATGCGTTCAATCCGGTCTTGAACTTCCGCTGCTATATGCCATCCCGGCTCCAATACCAGCATCTCCCCGTCCGGAGCTTCCGGAATATCCGCTCCAATCGGATTCGCAAACAGATGAAGATTGTGAAACCGGTCGTTGTTCACTTCAAGCGACAACAGCTTTGGCCCATCAATCGTGAAAGACAGGGTGCGGCCCTTGCACTCGCAATGAATGCCGGCTGCCAGCGGACGGATAATGGCATCATTAATAGTTCCGTGATTGGACTCCACTTCAATCTCCACTGTACCGGAGCAATCGAACATGACCATGGACGCATTGCGGACATTATGCATATCCACCTTCACATTGTAGCTGAACAAAGACTCCCACTCCCCTTCTGGCGTTCGAACACGGACGGAGAAATCGGAGTTGGACACGGCGCCCTCCGGTGCCGGATAGACATGGATTTGGTTCTCGGATAACAAGTTTCTTCACTCCCGTCAACAAGGATAAAACCGGCCATGTCCAGGCATGTCTCCATGTCCCCATAGCCGGTTATCAATTTAGTGCCGATTATTCGTGCTACTTGCTGCGCTCATTGTAAATCTTCTGGGCTTCATCAAGCTCAGCTTGCCCGCCGGAATTCAGCCATTGCGCTTTAAAATCATCAAATCCCTTGTCCGTGTCTGATTCCCCAGTGATTGCTTTGATATAATATTGCGTCTGAAGCGTATTCAAAATAGCGTCATACTGAGCCTTGCTTGTCATAACGGTTGACTGCATAAGGTCGGTCAGAACCGTCAAACCGTCAATCTTGGTGTACTTGTCACGGAAGGCGATTTTGTCGGGAGAGAAATGATATTTAGTCATCGATTCCACTTTGCCGCCGAGCGGATTATAGAAGCCTACGCCCGTCTCCGCGTTCAATTCCGTACCCGTTGCTTCTTCCGTGGCTACCGCCAAATCGCCATCCAGTGTATAGGTTTTGCCCTCTTGACCAAATACGGTTGTCAAATAGCCTTCCTTGTCCGTAGCGACGTATTCAAGGATTTCCAGAATCTTCTGTCTCTTCTTCTCATCCTTCTCCAGTTGGACTCCGAAGAAGATCGGCGGCTGCAGTGCCCCGTTAGCCATGGCGTATTTCTTGCCGTCCGGTCCGGTGAGCGGAACACCGGGCACGAGGTCTATCCCTTTATCCGCGGCCACCAGTCCGAAATATCCATCCTTGTACAGATGATGCCACATGCCGGTATCGAACATTCCCGTCCGGAGGCTGATGAACTTGTTCTGAATCGAGCCGTTATCGTCGGTAACGAACTCAGGATCAATGATGCCGGCTTCGAACCATTTGTTGAGCAATTTCAGAGCACTTCTCGCTTCCTCCGTAATTGCTCCATATTCCACTTTTCCGTCGGCAGCCAGCTTATACTGAAACGGGTTAACGCCGTAAGCGGCAAAAATGGTGTTGAACATTTGCGTTTGAGCGTCCTTGCCGCGACCGGTCATGCCGTAGGTATCCTTCTTCCCGTCGCCGTCCGGATCATTCTTCGTGAACTTGGTCAGAACATCCTCCAGCTCATTCAAATCCTTGGGAGGTTCATTGTAGCCGATCTTCTTAAGCCATTGGCCGTTATATGCGGGGATGAACCCGGTTGCGCCATTGGACCAAACCTTCGGAACCCCCCAATTCTTCTCGTTATAGCTTCCCGCATCCCACGCGTTCGGATCGACACTCTCAATATCTGCTACATACTTCGGCATGTACTTCTTGATCTCATCAACCGAAATGCTGGCGATGACGCCTTGATCCGCCCACTGCACCATGTCGCCCACCGTGCCGTCAACGGCCATGACATCCGGGATATCCCCGGAAGCGAGCATAACCCCCAGCTGTTCTTTCCAGGTCGCCGTTTCGAATTTGACATTTTTGATTTTGACATTGAATTTCTTCTCCAGGAACTGCTGCACATAGTTGTTGTCTTCTTTGGGCAGGTTCCAGTTATTGGCCCATGTGATTTCAATCGGCTTCTCCGTCTCCGGGTTGGCCGAAGCGCCTGAATTGTTGGCCGCACTGCCGCCGTTATCTTTGCTACAGCCGCTTGCCAGCAGCGAAGTGGACAGCAGCAGAGCCGCCATACCGGTTAACCATGTTTTTGTTCTCATCTCTTTGATATCCTCCCTTTTTGTTCCTCTGTTGCTCGTTATTTAAACAACCCGTGAAATAGCGGATTGAGTAAACCGAATTAGCCTTTGAGCGAGCCTACCATTGTGCCCTTGACGAAATACTTTTGCAGGAACGGATACACCACGATAATCGGCAAGGCTGTAAACATCAGCGTAGCTGCCTTGATAGGCTCCTGGAAGCCAAGCGCCGAGCCTTTGACATCGTTGGAGAAAATGGACAGGTCCTCGCCCGTGATCACGACTCTTCGCAGGAAGGTCGTCAGCACCTGCTTGTTCGGGTCCTGGATATACAGCACGGCATCGAACCAAGAGTTCCAGTGCCCGACTGCCGACCACAGTGAAAGCGTAGCCAGAACCGGGAGCGACAGCGGCATGATGACTTGAAAAAGAATGCGCAAATCGTTGGCGCCGTCAATCTTCGCCGAATCCTCAAGCTCGTCGGGGATGGCCTGAAAGAAGTTCCGCAAGATGAGCATGGAGAACGTGCTGACAAGTCCCGGCAAAATGTAGACCAGCCGGCTATTCAGCAGTCCCAAATCCTTGATCAGGAAGTACACCGGAATCAGACCGCCGCTGAAAAACATCGTGAACACGATCAGCATGGTATACACGTTCCGGTGGGGCAGGTATTTTCTCGAGAGAGGGTAAGCCCCCATTGACATAAAAATAATAGAGCATAACGTACCGACTACCGTTCTGAATACCGTGTTGCCGAAGCCAATCCAGATATTGTCCTTGGTCAGCACCCGCTCCCAGGCATAGAACGAGAAATGTCTCGGATACAGATGAATGCCTGTTCGCAATGCCTCCGCCGGTGTGCTTAACGAAATCGACAGCATATGAACGAACGGATACAGCATGATGATACACAGGATTACCATAAAGGTAATCAAGACGACCTGAAATATTTTGTTCCCAGTACTTTGCTTCACAATCGCTTACTCCTTTCAACGCTTCTGATCAGAACAACCCGTCCTGTCCGAGCTTCTTCGAAACAAAATTCGTGGACAGCACCAGGACAAAGGCGACCACATTCTTAAACAGACCGACCGCCGTCGTCAAGCTGAACTGGAAATTCTGCAAGCCTACCCTATACACGTAAGTATCCAAAATATCGGCCACCTCATAAGTTGCGGGCGAGTACAAGTTCAGAACCTGGTCAAAGCCGGCGTCCAGTACGCTGCCCAACCTAAGAATGAACATCAGCACGATAACCGGCAGAATCGAGGGCAGGGTGATTTTGAGTGTCTGCTTCCATCTGCTTGCTCCGTCCATGACGGCGGCTTCATATAAATCGGGGGATACGCCCGTCAGCGCGGCCAGATAGATGATGGTACCCCATCCCACCTCTTTCCAGATGGCGGAAGTAACCAGTGTAAATCGGAAGTAATGCGGATCGCCGAGAAAATATACGGGGTCTAAGCCGACCAGCTTGATCAAGTAATTCACTACCCCTGTGGACGGGGACAGCAGATTGATCAGGATACCCGCCAAAATAACCCAGGAGAAGAAGTGAGGCAAATACGTAAGCGACTGCGCAAGCTTTTTAAACCTGGAAGACCGAATCTCATTGATCAACAGCGCAAGGATGATCGGGGCCGGGAATCCGAAGATAATATGATAGAAACTGATTACAACCGTATTTCTTAAAATTTTGAAAAAGTCGGGGGACTGCATAAACAGAAATTTGAAGTGTTTAAGTCCGACCCAGGGACTGCCCCAAATGCCGTCCATAATCCGGAAATCCTTGAACGCCAGCTGAATTCCATATAAGGGCGAGTACGCAAACACGACGTACCAGATCAGCACCGGGGTGAGCAATAGAAACAGGTACCTGCACTTTTTGTATTCTCTCCATGTTGCCGCTAACTTTGACGGTCTCTTGTTGGTTTGGTATTTACCGTCAGCGTCCGAGGTGATTACCGAGGTCATCACAGTTGCTCCTTTCCAATAAGCAGAATCATGTATTTAGGTTGTGTCGCTCCACAGATGTAAGTTTAGGTTTATGGAAGCGCTTTTTCTAGTTCAACTTCATCCGATTTCTTATAAAATCTTTCATTTCTCCGGCTAAAAACGTTCAATTATATAAGCTGTCATCCAGTTAAAGAAAAAGAACGCATAATCAAAAAAAGACCCGATGCTTGACCAAGCACCAGGTCCGGAAAAGTTGGCAGTATCCCGATAATCAGTTCTCCAGCGTTACCCAATCCGTATCGTCCTTGTGGGATTTCCTGTACTGAACGGGGGTAACGCCATACCGGGCTTTAAATTTGCTATGGAAATATTGCGGATTACGATAACCAACCTGCTCGGCAATCGCCGCCACAGATAGCCTTGGATTGGTTACCAGCAGATCGGCGGCTTTCTCCAGCCTCAGCTTCGTAACATACTCGGTGAACGAGCTTTTCGCAACCTCGCTGAACAGGGTTGAAATATAGGCAGGAGCCAGCGAGACCTCCTTGGACAGAATTTGCAGGGACAAATCCTCATGGAGATGATTCGATATAAAAGCTTGTAAAGTACGGATTACCTCCGCATGCGCCTGATTTCCTTCAGCATTCATAAGTTCCGTGATCTGTGATGATAACTTTCGGATGCTTTCTGTCGTTTCGTGAAGGGTATCCTTCTTTAGCTCGTCAAACAGATTGGAATGTGGAAGCAAGTGCTGCAATTCCAGTTCGATCACACACTGGTACAGGTGAGAAATCAGCTGAAGCACCGCCAATTCCGCCGCATCAATCTGTACCTTCTCTTTCAGCAGAGTGAATACGAAGGTATCCAGAAAGTCGTTTACACCCTTTTGGTCGCCGGCTTTCAATGCGTTGCGATAATGATCAAAATTAAAGAAGACCGGCTCCGCTTTCAGGGATTGAATTCTGTCGGAAGAGATCACTGTATTTTTACCATAGACAAAATGATACCGGCTGACCTGCTGGGCTGTCTGGTAGGAATATGGAATATCTTCGCTGGAGCATACCTTTCGGCCGATGGCCGCCTGGAACCTGACGCCTTCACCGGAAATCCGCTGCAACCCTTGCAGATCCTGAACAAGAAAGGATGAATCAAACTCCCCTTCCAGTTCCATGTAATAGAGAATAACAGCCTCCCTGGAATTCAGGGAAATCCATTCTCCCGGAAGAGCGTTATGGATTTCATAACGGGCTTTCAGTCCTTCCGTCTCCCCTTCGGTCAGCTGGAGATAGACTACGCAATAAGCGGTGTCGGGCAGCACCACTTCCTGATGCTCTTCATTTGGACTGACCCCGAGCAGCAGGTTGATAATCTCATTTTTTCTCGCTTGGGACTCCAGATCCACAATTTTGTCATTCATTAATGAAAACGTGTCTCCGATGATCACATACTCATTCTCGCGGGATAGATGGAGCTGCGCCGGCTGGAAGCTCCCGATTCTGGCCATCAGCTGCTTGATTGGAATATAGAGCTGCTTGGAGAACAGGAAAGAAATGAGCAATCCGAACAGAATAATGACCGCCGACGCCGTAAAAAGCCCTGTTTTTAAATGCTCGGTAAAAAGCTCGAGTGTATTTGTAGGCCGGTACATGGCATAGGTCCATTGATGGGCCGAATAATTGGAAGAAAGCTGGGATACGACTCCCGGCACGCCATCCTCCTTGATCCTTCTTTCCAGAGCCGCCCCCGAGCTAATAGCCACATGTAATTGTTCATCAATCTTGCTGTTCCCGCCGCCGACTGAAAAAAGGATATGATCGGATTCATTCCATACCACGAGCTTGTCGTCTTTGGAGCTCAGCATGGGCGCCACGACATTTTGCAAATAATTGACGCCTACATCGATGATAAAATACCCTGCAGCCTTCGCGTCCGGTATTTGATAAGGAAGCTTGATAATATAGCTGATGACCTGCTCCCCATCGGAGTTGGTGCGAACCGTCCATTTTTTGAGCGGGGTCTGACCGATTTTGAAATAAAAGCCGGACTCCGGCGAACGAGCCGTATTCATATAGAAGTGGTCGGCATCAATCACATAATCGTTGTCCGGAAAATAAACCGCCGCATTGGTAACGCCTGTATTCTCAACCTTAAAAAACTCCAGATCATTGCTGAAGGAAGCGACCCGGCTCAGATTGCCCTTCCATTCTCTGTACAGCAGCACGCTCAAATTACTGTTGCTCTGTATAAAATTGATCGACAATGCCTTGTTCTGCAAATTATCCTCATATTTTTTCAATAGCGTTTGTTCAATAAACGTCTGAACCGCATTCAGCCTCGTGAGGTTGTCTTTGGCGATTTCCTGATCCATCATACGGTTGGCCTGCGTATACCAATAAACACCCATCGTACCGATTAGAACAACAGAAAGAATGGTGTAGGATATAATCAAATGGTTGAATATGGTTTTTTTAAAACCGTATCTGTTCATGCTGCCCCCCCTTTTCTCTGTCAGGTCCACTTTTTTATTCCGGTATCCACAAATTTTAAACGCTTACATTTGAAGCCGCGAGGAGTTGATCCACTTTTTAATGATACCAGATGTTTAAATTTCATTACTATTATAAAATCTTTCGATTTATTCAGTTATTTACTGTGATCGGCTCATTCACTCGGGTGATGTGGCAATTGCGGTACTGTAGGGGGGCAGCGCGAAGTTCAAGGTGACGGCGGTTAAGTTCAAGGACGAGTGAGATCCAAAAAGCCACGGATCAAATATCCGCGGCCTTCTTTCATGCTGACATCCAAACGTTGGTTGTACACAACTCTTCACAGAAGATTAAGACTTATGAGGTGTTTCATTCTGACTTATTGAATATGCTTACTCAAAGCATCATTAATCTCATGAACCCAGCTAGGAGCAGGATCAAGTAAATATGCTGATATACCATAATCAGCTTGCATAACTATTTCCCCTGATGCTTCGCTATTATCAATAACGACCAAATGATCGATCATTTCTAAATGGGTAAGCAGGTTTTGAAATGAGGTCGTGTGTCTTCTAATTATATCTTCGGTCGGAATATCGTGACCGCCATTTCGAACCCTCGCGGCAACCCGCTCGATATTAAGCCGATAATCGCCAAGACCCACGTAGAACATCGTAACCTCGAATCCATCAGCTCTTGCATCTTGTATTAGCCTTAGCACATTTCCACCGGCCAAAGTTGTTTCAACTGAAAAATCGCGTCTATGCTGTATACATTCACGAGCCAGTTTAATTGCCTCTTTACCGGCAGATACCTTACGACGATCAGGATGCTCTGAATCAAGACTACGTGCTAAAGCATCCGGATCGATATTTACACTGATTCCCAGTCTGTCCACAATCAAATTACGTATCGTACTTTTGCCGCTTCCGTTATTCCCGGCAAATACATACATGATCGGGGAAGCTTCATTCATGTGATACACCTGGGTCGTTAACAACCTCGATTTCACCGTTGGTATATTCCTTCACGATTTGTCCCTTATCGGTTTTGTACACAATATATGTCCCATTAGCTTTCGCATCCAGCTTAGCCCGTTCCCCTGTTAGTTTGATGAATTTTGACAAATCTTGAACACGGTCCATGGTATTTTTCACCTTCCAATCCGATTGAACACTTGCTAAAAGTATAACACACTATCATTAAAGATCGCTTACAGTTGCAATACATAAGGTCGAAGACACTATAAGAAACCAAACACTTTTTTACATGAGTTTTTACGCGAGATATTAACTACCTCAGTTGCTCCTGTTTTATTTAGTTTGTTGACCAGAGCCTCTCCGCCATTCTTCATAGTGAAATCAAGTTCTTCCTTATATAAAGGAACCAAGTTATAGAAACGTAGAACTTTGTCGTCGGAGATATTAAAATAAAAGAAATCAGATACATTCTCTACTTCCGGAACCCAAATTAACATGCTCTGAAAATTTGCAGTATCACAATATGGCTGTGCCGGATTCCCATTCGTGACAGTGTGACCTAAATAAAGCCAAGTGTTGTAGTCATGCGGAAATCTCGCTGCCTTCTTCAATGCTCGAATGGGCCAATAATTTCGTTCATCCTTAAAATCCTCATCTGACAGCTTCCACGTAGGAGGCAGGGATATCATAAGTTCAGCATATCGATATTCTTCCGCTCCAGCTGGAACTGTCATGGGAAATTCGCTCATCCCGCAAGTAATTAATGTGTAATAGTTCCGTTGAGGCGTCGGCGCAACAACCAGAACATCTATTAACACATGATCGGAAACAATTTCTTTGAAAATATTTGAGACTGGGCCTATGTATCTCTCAATATGGTTATGTAAGAATTCAATGTTCTCTTGCGTATACATCAATTATCCTCCTCGACAATATCATAAGCATTTTCACTACCATACAGAAAAAAATCCAAATTATCAATAATATAACATATATCACTTCTATCACTTCACGTTCAGAAGATAAGTCTGCTTATTGAGAGCGGCTTATCGATCCAAACAGCTTGTCTTTCAACTTCTGGCATGGCATAAGATCGGGACCAAACATATACTGATCTTTGATCTCCCAAGCAGCTGCATTCTGGGCGAAATCATAGAATAACGGATTAGGAGACGGACGCCCCCAACAAACAGCCCGTATAACCTAGTTTTAGGATACAGATAGACAAGCTTTGGGTGTAAAATGGAGTCGAGGAGGCATTCATATGGAAAATATATTGCTTGTGGCTAGCCTTATTTTGAATCTGATTGTTATTCTCTTACTGATGTTTAAACGTACTGATAGTGGAGCTACATTACTGCGCCCGGAAATTCAGCAGCAATCCAAGCTCACAAGAGATGAACTGAGTTCACGCTTGGAAGCGTTCAGCAACTCACAGCTTAATTTGCTGACGAAATTGTCGGGAATGCAGAAACAGGAACTCGTGACTACACTGAAGACGTTCAACGAAACGCTCAGCAGCAAAGTGGCGGATCTTTCAGCACTGTTAAAAAGCGACATGAAGCATAATGAAGAACGCATAGACAAGCTGCGGGAGCGTGTAGAGGATCAGCTGAGACTGCTCCGGGAAGATAACCGGGGTCAGCTGGAACAGATGCGCGCTACGGTAGATGAGAAGCTTCAGAATACACTTGAGACACGCCTTGGTGAATCATTCAAACTTGTAAGTGAACGGTTGGAGCAAGTACATAAGGGTCTGGGAGAAATGCAGTCATTAGCCACGGGTGTCGGCGATCTGAAGAAGGTGCTGTCCAATGTGAAGACGCGCGGCAATTGGGGAGAAATTCAGCTGGGGAACCTGCTTGAGCAGACCCTGACAGCCGAGCAATATGAAGCGAACGTTGCTACACGGAAAGGATCGGCGGAGCGCGTGGAGTTTGCGATCAAGCTGCCGTCCAAGACAAGCGATGAGCAGTTTATCTGGATGCCCATTGATTCGAAGTTTCCGCTGGAGGATTATCAGCGGCTGATCGAGGCGCAGGAAGCGGGAGATGTTGCAGCTGCAGGCGAGTCGGTAAGCAAGCTTGAACAACGCATCAAGCTTGAGGCGAAGACGATTAAAGCCAAGTATATCGATCCCCCGCATACGACGGATTTTGCCGTTATGTTCTTGCCGACAGAGGGCTTATACGCGGAGGTTCTGCGGCGGCCTGGCCTTGCGGATACACTTCAACGTGAATATCGCGTCACACTGGCGGGCCCGACTACACTCGCTGCCCTGCTTAACAGCCTGCAAATGGGCTTCCGCACACTTGCGATCGAGAAGCGGTCCAGCGATGTGTGGCAGCTGCTCGGTGCGGTCAAAACGGAGTTTGGCACATTCGGCGGCATTCTTGATAAAACCTATAAGAAGCTGCAGGAAGCGAGCAATACCATCGAAACCGCTTCACGCAAGACACGCACGATCGAGCGGAAGCTCCGGTCCGTTCAAGAGCTTCCCTCCAGTGATTCCGCCCAGTTAATCGGACATATGGAACCGGATGAAGAGCTTGCGTAGCTTGCCTGCATATCGGCCCTTGAACCGAACAGCATTCAAAGAAGAAGAAAGCGTGCTTATCCGCTCTCTTCTTCTTTTTGCCTCGTTAAACGCAAGATCATTCCCTCTCTCAAAATACCTCTTCGATCTCATAGCTGCTTACAGTGAATGAATACACGCTGTTCGAAATCAGGAGCATATTCCCCACTTTCGTTAATCGGCTGCCGTTCCGGTTGAACTCGTAATTTTTCGCGATGGTGACAGAACGGCCTCCCGGGTCTATAGATGCAACATCGAATACAGAGTGGGACAAATCTATGTCGATCTGAAGTGTTAAGAGCTCTTTTTTTCGATAAGCAACTCTGTTGTCTGCCATAAATCCTTCCCCATTCAGAGCATCTATACAGCCTTCATTATTAAGGCGAATTTGTATGGGAATTAAATCGGTAATGGTAATCAACTCTTCCCGGTCGGAGAACCCGATAATTCCCTCCATATTCTCCCCGAATGGAATAATGTTCAGGCTGATTCGTAAGCGCCCCTCATAATCCCGGTCCAGATGATGCGCCGCTTTCAGGCAGTGGGAAGCCGAGCTGACAGGATACTGCTCCAGTTCTTGGGCCTCCCGCCTTTGCACATCTTCAAGATCGTCAATCAGCCAGGAGATCGCTGCATGTTCGATTGAAACCGCATCTTTGATCTTACCGATTATTTTCTCCAGTTGTCCCTTATCCCGGGTCTTCTTGTATTTCAGGAACAGAATCTGCAGGACGGAATATTCATCCACGAGCTTCCGGAATAACTCCAGATAAGCCACATGGTCAGGGAGAATATTCTTTTGAATCAAATATTGAATCCGGTCGACCATCAGCTTCTTATGTTCCCACAGGAGGTATACAGGCTTCACGATATTCCAGTCCCAGTTATTCTGGTGAATCGCATACAAGTGCATAATAAGCGGTTCATAGATGTCCATCCCGAAATAAAGCTTCTCCTGCGAATTGAAGAATTCATTGTACCTTTCGGTTGTGGGAGATGAATTTAGAAATTCCTTGAGCTGCTGGATCATCGCATTTAGGTCCAATTCATACCGCTTGCTGGTGGAGTTGTATTTCATTAAATATATGTAATTGTTGTCATCATAGAGGTGGAGAGGATTATGATTATAGGCCTCTCTCAGTTCATCAAAGCTGCACTCGCCGTAGGTGTAATGCAGATTTTTATCATATGCCGCCGTATAGAACAATGATTTGTCCCGGTCATACCCGTATATGAAGATGGCATGGGGATACTCCATCTGCTGATAAGCCCAACGATCCTTTATATAGTACTCATTGACAAATGCCATCACATACCTGTCCAGGTCCAGAGCGGCGCATGCGCACTCAATGATATCCTTATTCAGCCGGGCGAGCGTGTCTCTGTGAATGGTCTGATAATGAATCAGAGGGTGCCTGGTGTTCCATATATTCCGGTTCACATCCACATAGTAGTACCTCACCGGATTGCGCAGGTCGGTCTCGTCGAAATACAGCTGGATATAATTGCAGTAAAAATGATCCCAGGCGTGCGGAGAATTCAGTGTGATCGACAGCGGGTATGCATAATCCGGATACGCCTTGATCGGCGGGTCCGTGATCTCAAGGATTTTTCCATTCACAGCCAATTCCTCCTTATGACCTTAATTCCCGGAGCTCTCATAGCGCTGCAGCCCTGTACGCCAGAATAACAAAGCTGCGGCGAACAGGATGACGCCTACTCCTAACGTGAGATACACCCAGCCCCAATTCGAATGGTCTCCCATAAAGAATCGGGAAGGATAATAGTTCACAAAGCCTAATGGGACAATAAAGGTTAATATGCCCTGGATGTACTTGGGGTAAATGGATAAGGGATATGCAATAAAGCTCCGCATCTGATAGAACAGCAGGTCTTGAATGCCGCTTGATTTGACGGTCCAGAACGTTAGCACAGCCGTGAATAACAGCAGCGCCCCTTGAATCAGAATTCCGCCTGTCATGACCAGCACAATGGCAAGAATGTTACCGGCCGAAAGAGGTAAATTCAGCTTATGATAGGCATAGACGAATAGCAGAACTCCCAGGGTTCCATGTCCTAAAGTCGCCATGATGTCAGATTTTCTTGCGATCACATGAAAAAATGGAGCGATCGGCTTGGTCAAGTATCCGTCAAATTCGCCATGATGAATCAGGCTCTCGAAATCCCGAATACCTGTAAATAGTAAAATGCATAGGCTATACGTCAGAAAGACAAAGCTGTACAGAAATAGAAGCTGAGCGATATTCCAGCTCTGGATTTGTGAAAATTTCATCAGGATCAGGTATAAGGATACCAGAGCCGTGCACTCCCGAATGATAACGGCAAATGTTAACAAATACGTGTCTGTCTTGTACTGCATCCGGGATGATACCGTCAGCTTCAGAAACCGGAAGTACAGCGACACATAATCCTTGAAGCTGTGTTTTTGAAATTCGTACATATTCTTATCCACCTTGTATAACCAGTTTGTTTTGCGCCTTTTTCCATACGAACAGAGCAATCGCAAGAAGA
The DNA here is from genome assembly GCF_019904155.1 of Paenibacillus sinensis. Taxonomy (GTDB): domain Bacteria; phylum Bacillota; class Bacilli; order Paenibacillales; family Paenibacillaceae; genus Paenibacillus_AQ; species Paenibacillus_AQ sinensis. Next base: position 243,225 of record NZ_JAHCMB010000121.1, on the reverse strand, counting down.
ATCACAATCCAGACTCCTTGGCTGGCATACAGCGACCATACTTCCGAGAAGGTTGCCTTACCCAAATAGATTTTAAGTGGCGTATAGTAAATATCTTTGAAAGGCAGCCACGACAGAAAGTCCGACATCCCCTTCGGCATGAACCACAAGGGAACCATTGCGCCGGAGCAGATCAGGATAATAGAGTTCTTGATCGTTACAATACTCCAGGATTGATGAATCCAGAATACCGCCAGCCACAGAATTAAATTGAAGCAATACAGGACCAGATAGCTTAAGGCCAGGCTGAGTATAAAAAGAGGAATGTACCATTTATCCTGTGGCACAACCATTCGGAAAGCCAGAAAAGCAACGATGACGACAGGCAGCACCCGTGTCTTGAAGTTATACAAGGTTTCGCCAAGAACGATCGAGAACAAATAGAACAGAAATCGGACAGGCTTCAGCAAATCGGCCGCAATTTCCCCCGAGCGAACTTTATGATCCAATATAAATTCATTCATGGAAAGCATTGATCGCATAATCATGCCGAAGACAGAGTATGTAATCATTTCCTTCTGGGTAATGCCGTTGAAAATTTGATTGTCGCCGTACACGGCTTTCCAGATGGCTGCGCCGATGAAGATGGTTAAGATGGCATTCAGCAATCCCATGTAATACTGAACGCGATAAACCGCATGCTGCCGATAGGCTTTTTTCATAAACTCGACGTACATTCTCATACATTCACCGGTATTGTATCTTCTATTCCATTCTCATAAATCTCTCTGATAATATGGTCGATTTCCGGCTCAACGATTTCCAGATCCGATATTTCGTTATGCTCGGAGATCATCGCAATCAGCCTGGACGCCGATATTTCATCTTTATGGAATTGAAACAATACTTTCGTTCCTTCCAGCTCGTTGACGACGACCCCATTGATTGGAGGAATCAGCCGGATCGATTTGAAATCGACGATAAGCTTCCGCTGCTTGCCGAACCGGTCTTTGATTTGCTTGAGCCCGCCATCATACATGAGCTGCCCTTTATCAATAATGATCATCCGGTTGCAGGTCTTCTCAATGTCAACCATATCATGGGTCGTCAGCATGATGCTTACCTTCCTTTCCCTGTTGATATTCACCAGCAGCTCGCGAATCTTCTCCTTGGCTATGACATCAAGACCGATCGTGGGTTCATCGAGAAACAGAATTTGCGGGTTATGAATTAATGCGGCTAACAGATCGCCTCTCATCCGTTGTCCAAGACTCAGCTGTCTGACAGGCGTCTGCATAAATGTTCCGATTTCCAGAAGATCGCTTAGAAACCTCAGGTTCTCCTTATAAATCGAGTCCGGTATTTTATACACATACTTGAGGAGTTCAACCGATTCCTGCAGAGGAATATCCCACCAGAGCTGCGTTCTTTGACCGAACACCACTCCAATACCCGCCGCGTTCTCCATCCGGTTCTTATGCGGAATTCTCCCGTTCACCAGAATTTCTCCCGAGGTTGGAACGAGAATGCCTGTCAGCATCTTGATCGTAGTCGATTTGCCTGCACCGTTAGGCCCGATGAAACCGACCATTTCCCCGGGATTAATGGAGAAGGAGATATTTTGGACCGCGCTTTTTGTCTCGTATTGCTTGGAAATCAAGCGGGATAAGAATCTCCCTGAACCGGCTTCCTTCTTTCTGATTCTGAAATCCTTTTGCAAATTCTGCACATGGATGATGCTCATACTTCAACTTCCTTGCAGACCTTCTCCACCAGCGGCACAATGTCGGCCAGGGTCTGGCTCTTTCTTATATCGATTAACACCGTTTCCAGAGAGATATGAAGACCTTCCTCAATCTCGATCATCAAATTGACCAGTCCAAGCGAATCCAGACCGGGGGCTTTTCCTACTCTGGCGTCGAGCGCAGCTTCAAACTCACCGGGAACTTCTTCCAGCACCTTCCGGTAGCAATCCAATACAAAATCCTCGTATTTCATCGTATTCATTCCTCCTAATTTGTAATGAGCTGCTCGTTAATCATGGACATGACCGACCTTAGTTCGGAGTAGCAGAAAAAATGCCCGCCTTCATATTGGAACAGTTCGGCCGATTGACTGGAATAGCTCAGCCATTCCCGAAGCTCGTCACAGTCAATCATGTTGTCCTTCTTCCCGCCCAATATGGAAATCCTGCAATCAATAGGCTCCAGACCAGGCGTAAATGCATAGCCTTCAATAATTTTAAAATCCGCGATCAACGCCCGAAGCGCCGGAATTTTATCATTATCCCAATCGGATGAACCGGTTGTTCCGTTAACCTGCTGGAGAAATTCATCATTCTGCAATCGAAGCAGCAGATTTCGGTCCTTCTTCATATGCGGAGCATGCCTGCCCGAGAAAAAAATATGCTCCGGCTTGTGGAGCCCGGCGCTAATCATTTTGTAATAGAGTTCATAGGCAATCCAGGAGCCCATGCTATGGCCGAAGACGGCGTAGGGCTGCTGCCCGGCGTTTTCTTGAACAACCCTGAAGACATCATCCACCGCCTCGGAGAAGCACTTATACAACGGTTCATCCACACGTCGGCCTCTACCGGCCAGCTCGATGGGGAACAGCTCCACGCCAGGGCGAAGATGCCTTTTCCATTTGCCAAAAATGTCAGCGGAGCCTCCCGCATGGGGAATACAAAACAGCCTGATCATCGTCGCTCCCCCTTACTTGCTGTAATCTCATCAACCAGCTCATTCAATGTTATGATGGTGGGACATTCGGGATGCTGATCCTTGGCAGAGCAATATGCGAGCTTGTAGTGTTCACCAATTTGATACTGCCGGAAATGGTTGGGCTCGCATCGTTCTCCGCCGCTGAAATGAATCTTGCCGTCCTCAAGCCGGAACCAGAAAGAATTGAGCGGAATCGACAAGCCTCTTCCGTCTTTCTTAATGTAGCTTTCTTTCAGCGTCCACAGATCATAAAAGTATCGCGCCTTCTCCAACCCCTGCCTGGTCATAAGATCATCATATTCCCGGGAAGTGAAAAAACGCCTGGCTACTTTATAATGACCCTCGATCTTCCGCAGGTTGATGTATTCCACATCAATACCGATCGGTTGATCATCAACGGCGCACACGACCCATTCTCCGGAATGCGACACATTAAAGTGCATATGCTCTTTGTTCAACAGGATTGGCTTTCCGAAGGGGGTTGTCCCAAACAGCAGTTGCTCGCTTCTCTCCATTGCAAAGGATTTACGCAAGCCGAATCCGGGGAGAAGGTCGGCAATTATCCCCCTCTTGGCTTCAAGACTATCCCATCTCTCCCCGATTCTTCGCCTTTTCCCTTCTGTTATATGAAGCATCAGCTCCCTATAGACAAACGGCTCCCAATCATCCACCAGCCTAACGGCATATAAGGTTGCCATGGCTCACTCTATTTCATGGCCAATGGATAAGAGAGATCGAATGCGGAATCATAGAAGGAGACCTGGCGTGTTATCGTCGCTTCATCCTTTCCCGATACATGAATCACATCCAGGAAGGATGTGTCCTCCGGCTCCAGCAGTGGCAATAAGTAATCAAGATTGTCATCATCGTAGAACTGTCTCAGCTGGTACAGCGTGTAGTAGCATACCTTGTCGAGATTCAGCTCTTGCATGAGATGAACCCACTCCTCCAGCTTGCTCTTCTCTTCCTCCAGCCGGAAGGTATTCATAATATCAACTACCTTGTACAGGAGAACATCCCGCTTCGTCTCGGTCCAGATCGTGTCGGTCGCCTCTCTAAAGAAGTGGCTGCACAAATGAGCCATATGGGTCGGCCATGGCAATCCGGTAATCGTATCCGGAGATTGTCCGTATGTGACTGTTCCATATTCCAGCACTTTTTTGGTAATATCATTGTTCTTGGAGTCGAAATGGAAGTTGATATCAATCTCCAGTTTGTCAAACAGCTCCGAATCGCTCTTCTTGACGTAGGGAACCAGGTCATGGTAATTCATTCGTTGAATCATTTTCTCGATTCGGGTTGCTTCCGTGAACTCTTCATTCCGATACAAAGATTGAATAAAACCAAGCTCCCTGAGGGCCTTATCCACCTTGCTCAAATCCTCTTCCACTACCAAAAAGTCACCGTCATTCGATCTTCGGTCGCCCGGATTATAGATGCTGTAATTGAACACCAATCCCTTAAGTCCTGCGTATCTGATGTTCGCCTTATCAAAAGCCTCGGTGATGGACTTGATGACGCCGAACAAATAAATCGTCGCCTGCCGCTGCGCCCGGACCAGCAGCTTCATGTTCCGGATCAGCTCGGAATGCATGCCTTTCTGCTGCTCCGGCGTCGTTCCCCTTAGAAAATAGCCTGTCAGCCGGTGATGATACAATTGCCCCGCCATATATCCCCAGTCCAAAGGCTGTACTATCAAATCCTGAATTTCCTGTTCTTCCTTCATGGTCCGTTTCAATAGTGAGGCCAATAAGAGTAACCGGTTTTCCTTCTTCACCATCTATTCCTCCCGTTTCTTCTGATTACTTCAGCGTTCGGCCGCCATCGACAACAAAGGTCTGTCCGGTAATCCAGGATGATTCGGAGGATAGGAGAAAGGCAACCATCCCCGTCAGATCATCCGGAGTGCCGTAACGTTTCATAGGGTATTGCTCGATGTCCTTCTGAACTTCCTCTTGGGACATTCTGTTCACGGTGTCCATATACATTCCGCCATTCGTGTCAATCATCCCCGGTGCAATGGAATTGATGCGGATTTTCGGAGCCGTCTCGAGAGCAACCGATCTTATGTACCCGCTTATGGCCGATTTGGAGGCCGCATATGCGCTCATGCCGATATTACTGATCGTGGTCCCGGAAATGGAGGACATGAAGATGCTGCTGCCTCCGTTGTTGATTTTCTTCTTCCGCAGCAGCATGTTATTCAGGGAAGCCGGGAATAGAAAGTTTACCTGCATGATACTCTGAAGCTTATCGTACTCCGTGAGCTTGGCCGGGACCATCTCGGAGACTCCCGCACAGTGAACAACGCCATCGACCGGGGCCATTTCCTTGCAGAAGTCCTGCAAACCTTCCGGATCGGCAAAATCAAGGGGAAGCGGAGTGAATGCTTCCCCGAAAGACTCCTGCAGCAAGGCCAGCTTCCCGATGCTGCGAGCCGTGCCGGTAACATGGGCGCCGCTTTCCAGCAGTCTGCGGGTTATGGCGCACCCGATGCCGGAGCTTGCGCCGGTAACAAGGATTCTCTTCCCTGCAAACAGAGTCTCATGGATTGACATGGCTTGCTCCGACTTCCAACAGCATATTCTCCATCTTCTGATACGTATTCATGTTCTCGAACACCAGGTACTGGTCGGGGATTTCGATATCAAACTCCTCTTCCAGCGCCACAACCAACGCAACCAGTTGAACGGATTTGATGATCAATTCCTGCTCCTTGTCCCCAGAATAAGCAATATTGCATTCGTTAAGAAGGTTCTCCAGAATCTTGATATCCGGCATCTGTTAACATCCTTTCTTCCATTTAATAAACGTCCATAGGGGCTAGATTCGGTCATATTCAAGAACAGGCAGAATGACCGCATCGTTCAACTTCGTCACACAGGCCGCCAGGCTTAAGCCGACACCGAATCCCGTCAGCATCAGCGAGAGCTCATGCGGGCCGGGGGAATTCCCCAAGGCGCTGGACAGTACATGCGGAATCGTCGCACAGCTTGAATTCCCGTAGTCCCGGATCACATCCGTCGGCGCCTTCTCCAAGGGAATAGACAGCTTGTCAATGATGCCCCGATTAATAATGCCGTTCGCTTGATGAAATACAAACAGATCAATGTCGTCCATCGTCTTGCGGCTTAAGGTCATCGCCTCGTTCACCAGCGGCGGAACATGCTGCAGCGCAAAATTGAATACCTCTAGACCATTCATATATAACTGCTCAGGTGAGCGATGGTTGCCTTCGGAATCCTCTTGTTCAATTGCCGTCTCCGGGCAGGACATCTTGCGATATGCACCCGCTTCAACGCATATCGCCTTCGCCTTGCTGCCGTCGCTGTACAAGATGAAGCTCGACTCATTCTCCTGCTCCGTATATTCAACAATTGTGGCGGTACCGGCATCTCCATGAATAATGGACAGGGACTTATCTCTGGGGTTAATAACCTTGGACAGAGTGTCCCCGACGAGCAGCAGAATCCGCCTGCACATCCCCGATTCGATCAGCGAAAATGAATTGATGAGACCATAAATATAGCCGGAGCAGCCATGATTGATATCGAAGCATAAGCAGTCGCGTTCAAGACCAAGCATCCCGTGGACCAGTGAGGCATTATTCGGTATTCGGTGATCAGGCGTCTGGGTCACGAAAACAACACCGTCAATCCCGCTCCTGTCCAGCTTCATCGCTTCAAGCAATCTCTCCGCCGAGTAGACACACAGGTCCAGGCTCGTCGTCTGTTCATTCGCGATTCTCCTGCTGTGCAGACCCGTAATGCGTTTGAGCTTATCAATATTTTTCTGACTTCCGAATAAATCCACTTCCTCATCCAGACACTTCGAATAGCTCGGAACCGCCGTGGATACACCCGTAATGGCGACGTTGCGAAAAGCCCCCTTTGGCATATGAGCCTCCTTACACCAACGTATATTTATCGATCAGTATTCGGGATATGGAGCAGCAGCTTTCCTCGTACCGGCCGGTTTCAATTTCATAAATTGCCCGGTCGCCCTGCTGTTCAACGAGCGCAAAGCCTCTTTGCGTAAATATTTCCGCCGTATACTGATTGGCTTTAACCTCTCTGCAAGAGCCCGTTATCCGGGCCAGACCGCTATGCTTGGCCAGATTATGCAAGAAGTTCATAACGGCATTTTCAATATCCCGGTTAAATACCCGGCAGGACATCACCCAGGTCTTGATGCAGAGACTGTCACCTTCGATCGCCGCGATAAAAGCGCTGATGATCCCGAAATTCTCCAGCTTGTCCTCCAGCGAGATTTGATAGCACAGCATATCTCCCGACTCGCTGATCCGTTCGATTTCCTGCGGGGTAAACCGGTCTTTCATCAAATTAAACTGATTGGTTTTATTAATGAGCTGCGCAATCCTGGTCATGGATTGTCTTTCGAACGGCTCGATGCGCAGCACCATATCCAGGGACTTCAGGTAACTGCTGTAGTCCGAGAAGTTTTGTTGAATTTCGATTCTTTTCAAATTATTAAGATAGCTCTGTGACCGTCTCAGATCTTCATCACTCAACTCGTAGTAGTCAAAATACCCGCTGTTAGCGATCAAGGCTGGATAGTACGCAGGGTCCTTTCCCAATTCGATTGTGCATACTTCGGGAAGCTTCTCGCGCACCAGCGCCCTCTCATGCATGTTGTCATCAATGAATACAATGGAGTCCAGTCCCAGATTCAACGATTCGGCAATCGCCTTAATATTGGATACCTTATCCTGCCAATTAACTTGAAGAATCGCGAAATGCTCCCGCTTCAGCACCAGTTCGGAGCAGTTGTTGAATAAATCCTCCACGTTGCCGATATCATTTTTGGATGAAGCGGCCAGAACAATCCCCGTACGGAAAAGCTCGTCATGCAGATAGCGCTGGAAATCCTGAAACGCCTCTCCTTCCGGTGTGCCACTGCCAATCAGGATGTTGTCCTGTTTGTCGTCGCCCAGTATTCCGCCCCACAGAACGCCGTCCATATCCAGCACGACCACCTTCTTTCGGAGGCCCAGATAGGCGGCCAGCAGACGAGTCAGATAATCGGAGAATATATCCGAGCATTCAAACCGGAATGGAACCTTGCTGCGGTAATAATCGATGGGCCTGTGCCAATTGAGCAGACCGACCATCGAAGCCAGCTTATTCACATCCAGCACGAGCATTCCGTGGGTATCCGCAATCTCCGCTATGATCCGGTTGTACCCGGAATTGAAGACCTCATATCCCCCTGCCGAACCGGCCCGAACGGCTGAGGTCTGATCATAATGTCTCGCATGGGAGGTAGACAGAATCAGCCGGGCATCGTACTGCTCCTTGATTCCTAACGATAAATGAGTAAGCTCTTCCTTAATCTCCTCAAAAGGGATGCCCGCATTATAGTAGTTCTGTGGGTGCTGGTAGATGAAAATGAAGTCAAGCTTCGATCTGAAGGGAGAAATTCGGCCCATCGCGACCTGGTGCAAGCTGTCGAACGGCGAGAATTCCAATTCGAGTAAAATCCCCCTTCTGAAGGCTGCGGCTATCAGACTATATTTCAGATGATCCAGCGTGAAGTTGCTGATGATCCCCATTCTTACTCGTCTGTATGCTGCAAAATGACCTGAAGCCGCCGCCTTCTCGATCAGCTTGCCCAGCGCCATATTATCGATAACCGACAGCCTGCATTTGGACAGGGCTGTTAGGCTATCCGGATCGGCGCCCGCCCGAAAATATTCCTTCTTGCTGTCCATGCTTAACTCAGGCAAATAATCGAAATATTCCAAATAAATGCCCCCTCTTTACTGTCATTAGCCTACCAACCGGATGATGTCCATTACGGAATGAATAGACGATATTTCTTCATAGGTCAGAAATTTATCGAATTCTTTCTCGACCGCCATCAGAATTTGCGCACTGTGAAGGCTGTCCCATTGCTCGATGTCCTGTTTCGTCAAACCGGGGTGAATGGTCCCTTCGTGCTCATCAAAGATGACGGACAGGATTTCAATCACTCTCTCTTCAATAGGGTCCATGATTAACAATCCTTCCGCGTTAAGATTGGAGAACATTGTGAAAGGACTCGATGATTTGCAGGCATGTCTCCAGAACGTCCTGCTCGCTTGCTTCGCCATTGACTACTGTTAAGCCGAGCCGCTGCGCATGATTGTCATAATAACCGGAGGCCGCGATAATCGCCTGCAATTCTTCGCCTTCGCTTGGCTCGCGGGTCATGCAGATTCGCTCGTAGGCTACGGCGGGATCGACCCGGAGATAAATATAGACATCCGGCTTCGGCATATTATGGATGACCGGCTGAAGCGTCCTTGGGTCCACACCGTAATGGTCCACAATAAAGTCGATCGTCTCCAGATACCGGTCAATAATGACAATGTCCGCTTCCTGCCGCGCGTTCATCAGCCGAGGGTAAGAGATTTCACTTAATTCATGCATCATATAAGCGATCATCAGATTATGGCGCGTGACTCCGATCTGATGCTGTCTGAGAAACGACGCCGCCTTCTTTTGCAATTTAGGAGTATAGAAGGTATCGTAAATGCGCATAGAAGAGCATGTATGTTGTTCAGCCAGCTTGTTGTACAGATTGGATACAAGCGTGGACTTACCTGAACCATCAATACCGGCGATGCAGATAATCATAGGGCCTCCTTGTTACTAGAGAAATTAGCGGCTTTGGAGATCGGCAAGTATCGTGTTAACGATTGTCGGCGCTCCATTATGTACATCAAGCCTCTGCAAGTGTTTCTTGAAGTACAGCCGGCCCTCATCGGTTAACAGCTCTTTGAGAGCGCCGGTGAAATCTTCGATATGCTCAACCAGCAACCGGTCTGCTTCGATGTCATGGAGCAGCCCAGCGATTCCGCGTTCCTGATATAAATAGCCTTCCGTTGCGTTGATCAGCAGAGGCACACCCGAGGACAAGGCTTCATAGAAGGAATTGGCGCCCGCCTTGGTGATATAGACATCCGAAATGGATAATAGCTCATCCATGGATTCATAGAATGGCAGAATTTGCAGGTTGGTCCTTGAGCTTCTTTTGGCATGCAGCCGGGCAAGCCGGAATAGCGATTTATTCGTGCCGCATAACATAATCAGATTCGCATCAATATCGGAGCTCAGGAACTGGTTCAACAGATTTATTGTGGAAATGTCGCCTTTCGATCCGCTGTTCAAGAGAACGACTTGCCGATCCGGATTCAGGCCCAGCTTCGCATAGACCTCGGGTCGGTTCACTTCTTCTCCTTCCTGGCAAAAGCGTCCGGATACCGGATACCCGGAAACGGCAACTCTCCGCTCATCAATGCCACTGTCTGCAAGCACTCTCCGCACCGTATCGTTGGCACAGAAGTATTTGGTGGCGCCAGGTACATCAAAGCCCGGAGCGATCGGATCATAGGGGTCGGTAACCACTATGTAGAACGGAATTTTGTCAGCCAGGCCCTCTTCGGCAAGAGTTCGGATCAGACCGTAATTGATCGCTGTCGCAGTTGATATGACGGCTTCGATCGGATGTGAAGAGAGGATTTCGACATAATGCTTTCTCGTAAGCCGATAAATCACTTCATTCATATCCGGTCGCGTTAAGGTGGTGAACTGGACATATTTCTCGCACAGACTCGTTGAGCTTGCAAGCAGATAATTGTAGAAGTCGCTCAGGATTTTATTGCTTGGGAGCATGGACTCGTAGAAATCCGGAATGCAGATGCAGTCCGTATACCCCGACTCTTCAAATTGTTCCGCAAGTGCCCTCATTACCGAAACATGGCCGCGTCCGGTCTCAGCGGACAAGATTAAGATCGACATAACGACTTCTTGTTAACGGCAAACTCATTTGGTTCAAAATACAAGGATGGAATCTGCCCTTCCGTCTCATGCGTGCAGCCCTTGCAGACTGGCAGCTTGCCGACATTCTGCTTAATGGCATAAGCTTTAGGGCTGTTCCACAATTCCATGAAATCCATGTTATAGTCCGACAGATTGCCGATCAGATAATCATTTCCGGAGGTCTTGGCATCCGGCAGCACCTCGCAGACACTGACATCGCCGTTATAATCGACCCAGCCGCCATGCTTTCCCGCATAACAGACAAAGTTTCGCTGGCTCGTCCTAATGGTCTCCAGTGTATTTCTGCTCATTTGATGCGTGAAATGCGTCTGAGGGCTGTTAAGATCGCCAAGGTTGCCGGAAGCGATATGATCCCCCAGTTGATCGACGGCTTTGGCGAATAAATCAAGGTCCACATCGCATAAGTAACGTCCAGCTCTCGGTGTTTGGCGCACTTTAAGTATCGTTACTTTATTGGGCTCATGAGTCTTGATGAACCAGTTGATGAATTCGGCATAGCTGTCCTGATTAATTGTGTTAAAGGTCGAACAGAGGTTGAGTTCCAGATTATTGTATTTCTTTCTCAACGCCTTGCAGGCTTCCAGTGTTTCTATGGATCGTCTGAAGGTTCCTTTGCCCCGAAGCTCATCGCTCTCATTCTCAAATCCATCTATGGAGAAACTGAGCGAGAAATGCTTCTCCGGGTCCTGCTTGCATATGAGTTCGGTCTGTTTCACAATCCCGTCGGTCAGCACTCCGTTGGTAGCCGAATCGCACCATGACATCATATTATTCGTTCTGAACAGGTGGATAATCTCATGCAAATCCTCGCGGATAAAAGGTTCGCCGCCAGTGAAGATGCCCATGAAGAACCATTCCATGCTCTTCGAAATCTTCTCATAATCGTCCAGTGTCAGCTCACGCGGGTCCCGGGTCATTCCTTCGCTGCTTAGCGTTTCATAGTAGAAGCAATGCTTGCATTTCAGAAAACAGCGGTTAGTGGTCAGGAAGGACATCACCAGAGGAGTTCCATCACGAAACAAGTGTCTCTTATGGTAGTATTTCAGCATTTTTTTCATTTTGGAAATATTGGACTCGAAGACCCGTTCTACAAAGACGTTCATCGGCTTCACTCCTTGGGGGTTAGAAAATGTTCTTCTATCGCGGATACAACTCGTTGTAATGCTTCTAGCGAAGTGCCGAATAATTGTTCATACCGGTTCAAGAACTCCTGCTTCCTTCCTTCTCTCTGGCTAACCGTAAGCTTGATCGCTTTATTGCTGAGGATATTCCATTCCATTTTCAGAGACTTCAGTTCGTTCAGCAGTTGTCCGCTATTGAAGCGATCTTCATACTCCTGAACATAATCAATCAGATAACTCAACATGGGAATGAAAGTTCCGAACCGGATCGTATTCGATATATAATAACAAGCCTTCAACAGATCCTCGTCGCTCCCTGATGTGAATACCTCATTGAGATGGTTCAGATGCATCCTTACCGCGCCTTGCCGGCTATCCGGGGCAGTGCTTGTCAGGTAATGATTCAGATTGGACAGCAGCAGGCTCTGAATACCGAGGTCCTGCGAAGTGTCCGTTCCCGGAGTGATGACCAGATATTCCCGGGCAATGGTTCTCAGCCACTTCAACGGAACTTCAAAATCAATGACTTGAATCTCTTGCGCATCATTAATGCAAAAGGTATCGCTCAGCGTAAGCAAGCCCGTCTGCTCGTCATAATCCCGGATAATAAAAGAACGGTAAAACCCGTATTTCTTCGACAATCTGTGGTCGAAATCAAGCCCGTCTGTATGGATCAGGACAATAACGGGAGTTCCGTTCCTGACGAATGAAGTAATAGTATCCAGGCTGTCTGAATCGACGACTCCCCACCTGGTCCGAAACAGGCCGCAATTCGTCAAGGATTCGCTTATGCCTTGAAGGCTGTTAATCGCAACATAACCGTCGCAATAGGAAGTGCGGAATCCATCGGAGAGAACGTAGACCTCATATTCCTTGAGGATATTCCCTTGATGATGCAGCACATTGCCAATGGCAGATATGGTGCACACATATTTGCCGGGATTGAGCTCCATTCCGATCATCTCTCATCCCTCCTGTCGTTATCCGTATGCCTGTTCTTCAATCAAACTTCAAGGATGGGAAGCACAGCCTCGGGCTGAATGTACATGAGCAGTCCCGCCCAGGAGTATCCGACGCCGAAGCCCAGCAGCGCGCTCAGAACCTTATCGGAGGATGGATCGCTCCCGAATGTCTGGGAGATCGTCAGAGGTATGGAGGCACTGCTGGTATTCCCGTATTTATACAGGGTCATGGGCACCTTGTCCTCCGCAATCCCCAATTTGTTGCCCAGATGCTTCAGAATGAACGAGTTGGCCTGATGGAAAAAATAAAAGTCCACAGCATCGCGCGGCAATGAGATTTTGCGGAACAGATTATCCAGCATTTGCGGGACCACCTTGACACAAAATTCAAATACCTGGGCCCCATTCATGTAGCAGTAATCGGGATACAGCGCTTCCTGGTGCAGGGCGAAGCCATCCGCTTCCTGGTACTCGTCCATAGTGCGGTAACGCGATCCGCCAACATACGTAATCAGATTCTCCTTGCCGGACCCGTCAGTCCCCCAATCACAGGCAACGACATCATCCGTCTCCGAGCTTTCAAGGATCGTTGCAGAGTAAGCGTCTCCAAATAGAGGATAGGTGGAGCTATCCTTCGGGGATGCCGTCGAGCTTGTCATTTCACCGGAAATTAACAATATTTTCCTGAACATTCCGCTGGTAATATACGAGTAGGCGGTAATCAATCCATACGCATAGCCTGAGCAGCCCAGATTGATATCGAACGCAAGGGATTGTGTCGGTATGTTTAAATGGTCTTGAACGAGACAAGCGGTAGCCGGAAATTTGTATTCAGGCGTTTGGGTAACGACCAGAACAGCATCAACATCATGCGGGCCGCCGGCCTTCTCCAAGGCCGCCTCCGCAGCACTCAGGATGAGTTCAAGGGGCCGGATATCCGAGGAAACCCGCCTTTCGCTGATCCCGGTGATCGTACTGATCTTCCTGGCCGTCTTCTTCCCGAACAATTCTTCGATCTCGGACAGATCCTTGCAATTCCTCGGAACTGCAACCGATAATGCCGTTATCTTCATGCCGCCGTTCACTCAAATTCAACCAAATTCATGATATCCCCGATTGTCTTGCAGGATTGGAGCGCTTGAACCTTCGCAGCTTTGTCAGAATAGGTGTCCAGCAGCGCAAGAACGCCCAGCTTTGTAACAGAGTCGAAGTCCAGCTCTTCCAGCTTCGTGTCCTCGGTAACGTTCAGATCGGTATCTTCAACATCGAGAATCTCCATCAGCATGCTGGAGAACGTATCCTTCGTAATCATGACCAATCTCTCCTTTAAGTTCGATTCGTAGTATTTGAACACATCATTTTATAAGAGGCCAGAATATTGGCAATAAAAGCAGCCCAAAACTCCTTCTGCCTTCTGAGTCTGCAGCTTACCGCATAGAGAGCCGGTTTGAAGAGATTAAGTGTAGTGAACAGCTGGTAGTCCAGCAGGCATTCAGCCCAATCGTAGTCCGCGAAGCCGCTTCGGGTTAATGCTCTGTAATAGGCTTGCAAAATATCAAGCTCGCTATGTTTCAGCTCTATTGGCAGGTAAAGATTCAAGATATGCGCGATATCATATGTACCGATACCAAAATCCCACCACTGCCAGTCCACAATTTTAACATTCCTCTGGTTTGTCTTTGAGAAAAGGCAGTTATTGAGATGAAAATCACCATGGATCAGGGTCAGCTTTTTCGATTCAATGTTCAAGTTGATCTCTGTAATATGTTCTTTAATCCAGTTGCAGGCTCCATTCAGCTGCCGCTTGGCATCTTGGCTTAATTCATGCTCCAGCATATGCATCATCCTGTCATGATTCCCGGTCAGAAGCTCAAGATCGACCTCACTCATGAAAGGCGTGTGCTTCTCGCATTCCGCATGTGCCAAATTCAGCTTCCAGCATAATGAGTGGAATTCCGCCAGCCGCTCAACCGCCATATAGAAGAGTTCGGCGTTCGATGAGTAACCGGGTTGGGCGGTATAAGACTCTGACAAGTCGTCCAGAATCAAATAGCTGAAATCGTGGTCATACCCGCTATCAATTGCCTTTGGGACAAATCCATCCAGCCCGTATCCGGCAGACAACTGATAAAATGCGATTTCATTTCGAGTCAGCCTTTTATAGTGCTCACCTCCTCTCACTTTGTTCAATTTCATGAATACCGAGGCCGGGGAGCGGACGGGGTGATGCAAATACTCCAAATAGAGAGTAAACGCTTGCGAGCCTTCGCAGGAATGAAGCTCCTTCGATATCGCCTGAACAATATTATCCGGCTCAAGCAATCCCTTGGACCGCAGCAGTTCCGTCATGGAGGAGGGATTGATGTCCTCTTCATTTCGCAGCATCATTTATTCGCCCTCATAATAGTCCACATCGGAATCTGTCTTGTAAAATTTCTTCATCTCGCCGCTTGCAAACACTCCGACCTTGTTGGAGTCCGGGTAATAGATCAGCTCCGGAAAATGGAGAATGTCAATGTCCAGATAGACCAGCGATTCCGTAGCCGACGAGTTCGTGAGCTTATGCGCCCCGCCCTCCAATAGCGGACATACAATGATGTCACCCGGTCCGACAGTCCGCTCGCCCGAAGGCGACTTCAGAGTTCCTTCCCCGCTGATGATATAGAAAATCTCCTCGTTCTTAGCGTGATAATGATAGGGATACCCCGACTTTCCGGGAGGAATTTCGTAAAAAGCGATGCAGGATGTATTTTGTTCGCTGAATCCGGACACCTCGTATTTGCGGTATTCATAATCCGCAGAGACATTTTTATGCTTGGAAGGCAATAGACTCTTATTCGTTACGACCATTTGCTTGGACATTCCCCTGCCTCCTTGTTGTTCCGCAGCAGCCTCTACCCGGCTCTCTCCAGTCAATGAAGAATCTCCTTCCACTGCCCGGGATCGGTCCCATGCTGCGCCATGAAGCATAATACCCACCGTTCCAGCCCAAAGCCGATGCATCCCGTAACCGGCTGGTCGATTTCTTTGACCGCTATTTCGAATGGATTGGTGAAAGCGGTTCCATGTAAGTTGAACGAAGCCCCAGCCAAATATTGATCAGCGCCATACGCCAATTGAAACTCGATCTTGCTTTCCTCTTCCAGCTGAATTTTCTTGAACTTCTGCATCGACGGAACGACAAAAGGATCGCAGGTCACGCTTCCTCTAACGATCAGCTTCAGTTCCTCCGCCAGCTGCTTGACCTTCTCAAGCGCGAGACTGCGATGCTCCCTGACAAATTGTTCATCCCCGAAGAACACAATTTCCCGGACATGATAGTCGCGCAATCGGCCAAAGGAGTCCCAATTCATTCTGCCTTCATGACGGAACACCTTTTGCCGGAATGTGTAGATGGACGGCTTCTCAAGCTGGGAGTGTTCCAGATCCATATAGCAGTGAAAGCAAGCGGCAGGCGAAAGGACGAGATGCGGCTCCGAGATGGCATTCTTGATCCGCCCTTCTTCCGCTTCTTTGCTTAATCCCATCAAATCATCCACGTTCTCCGTGGGATGGCTGACAAACATCGAATATTGCGGAGACGTTCGCAGATAGCCTGTCCGCCTCATTGCACCAAGCGGCAGCAGAGTTGGATACTGGGTTTCGATTGCCGACATTTCCAGGGCGATTTGTTTGAACCGCTTGTCGAGGTACTCCAGCAGCTCGATCGCTTCCCCCCTTAAAGCAATCAACCCGTCATTATAGTTCTTCATCAGAGTCTCCGGAATATCCCGATGAAATGGCCGGCCTTCGGATGAACCGATTTGAAAGATCACCTTTTCTTCGCTTGAGGATTGCCTATGCTTCAGCATCCGGTCAATTTGGGAGAGCACTTCCTCCGCATCAGTCCCATCCTCAAGGCAAATCGACAGCTGCCGGTCGTTCACCCTCTCGATGGACATGATCTTCTCGGATGCGAAGCCGATGAGTCGAACCAGATCATCCCCCAGCTTCTCTGCCTGAATCGTTTCTGCCGAAATCATTAACTGTTCCATGCTTCCACCTGCTATTCTGTTTGAGATCAAAACAAAAAAACAATTATCCTAACTTATATTAAATAAATTGAAATAATTGTTATTAATTAATAACTGATTTGTTAGTATCCAAACACCATTGTAAGTGATTTCATTTGNATTAGCATAATATTCTATCATTTTGTTAATTTAATGTAAATATAAGGAGCGTTATGTAAAGAAAGAACTAAAAATACCGCTCAAATCTTGATGGAATGGCTCCAAATGCAGTCTCTGAATACAAATAGCAGGCAAGTCATTTTCCCTTATCAAGGATGATGAACATGATTTCTCTTTAGGGATCGTGCAAATAATCGTTAGCATCATTATGCGAATCATGCAAACAAAAATCGGATTCTACATAAAAAAAGCCTCCGGCATTCCTGCCGAAGGCTTCTGCAAACAAATGCACAGGCGGCCGCTTCTTATACGGTGCCTAATATTCGGATGCCCTCTACGATTTGCTCGTCGGAAGGCGTAGAGTAATTCAGCCGGAACGAATTGCATGGTTCCTGTGTATCAATCACAAAGGCTGTGCCCGGAACGACCGCCACGCCTTTGGCAGCGGCCTGCTTGCAGTACTCCAGCATCGGTCTATCCGCAGGCAGATCGCACCACAGGAACAGTCCGCCATCCGGATGAGTGTACGTAATCGACGTATCCATGTATTGTTCCAGGCTGTGAATCATCAGTTCGCTCTTTCGCCGGTAAACCTCGCGGATCATCTCGATGTGTCCCTCATAGTCGTATTCCGTCATGAATTTATAGGCCAGCAGCTGTGGAAGCATCGCCGTATGTACGTCTTCCCCCTGCTTGGCCACCACCATCTTCTGAATGACTTCCGAAGGCGCCAGAACAAAGCCGACGCGCAGCCCGGGGGACAGAATTTTGGAGAAGGAACCCACATAAATAACCAGCCCATCCTCATCCAGCGATTTGATCGTAGGGATATCCTCTCCCTTGAATCTGAGCTCGCCGTAAGGGTTGTCTTCCAGAATCAGCACGCCGTATTTCCGGGCCAGCGCGTAAATGGCTTTCCGCTTCTCCAGGCTTGTCGTGATGCCCGTCGGGTTCTGGAAGCTTGGGATCAAATACAGAAGCTTGACGTTCTTCTCCGTCTTCAGCGCATGCTCCAGCTGTTCAATATTCAGACCATCAGGCTCCATCGGAACACCAACCAGTCTGGCTCCCGCCGAGCGGAAGGAGTTCAGGGAGCCGATAAAGCTGGGGCTTTCGCAGATAATGGTGTCGCCTTCGTTGCACAGCACCTTGCACGCAAGCTCGATTCCCTGCTGGGCGCCGGAGACGATGATCATTTCATCCGATTCCTGTCCGGCATTATGGCTCTCCAGCAGCTGTTTCCTTAACACCTGGCGAAGCGGCTCGTAGCCTTCCGTTATGCCATATTGCAGGGCGGCTACGGGGTTCTCCTCCAGAATCGTCTGCGTAAAAGAGCGGATGGCCTGGGCAGGAAAGGTTTCAACTGCCGGATTCCCCGCCGAGAAGGGGATGACATTCTGCCCCGAGCTGGCTTTCAGAATTTCACGAATGATGGATGGCTGAAGCGCCGCAAAGCGGTTCGAAAATACATAATCCATTTCTAAATGCCTCCAAGTTTGAGCTACACCCAAATTTTTAACCGTATTTAACAATCACCTTAACATGATCGGTACGCTTAAAACAATCAAATGTTACGGGCTGTCCACCGTGAAGCTGCCGAACATCCGCGTCCGGGTAAACCGCTGCTTGCCGGCGGCATAGCCGGATATATCAAACTCCTCGTACAGCTGCGGCAGCTTGCCGATGGAATCCTTAACCTTGACGAGGTAGAGGCGGCCGACAGGAGGAGCGCCCAGTCTGTCACCGGGGCTGGATTCGGAGGCGCGCTCGTAGACAGGCGCAGCGGAAAGCGAGATAAGCCCCGTATCACCTGCGGCGACCGCTTCCTCAATCGCCTTTCTGACCCCTTGCTCGGTCCACACTCTGAGCATCCACGCATCCTGATTCGTGACGGCGGCAACGTGAGCGGGCAGGCTCGGGACCGCCTGCGCCTTTCCGGCAAGCACCTCGTCCGGCACGGCGGCAGCTTTGGCATCGGACGAAGACAGAAACAGCATGATAGACGCGGCCATGCCTATGTCTTTGACCGCTTCGGCAATAGGGAGCGATACGACAGTGCCTCCTGCGCTGCCGGCCGTCCCGGCGGCGGTTCCGGCGGCGCTTGCGGTTCCTGTCGCTCCGGTCCCGGCAGCGACACCAGGACCTGCGATTCCTGCTCCCTCAGCGGCCGCGAAGGTGCCGCCCGCAGCGGCAGATGTGCCTTCGGCAGCCGCGGACCCGCCGCCGTATGCCAGCGCTGCCGCTCCGGTGCCGGTCGACACAACGACCAAAGCGGCGGTCAACACGACGAGGCTTGCCGCCACGCACACAACGGCAATACCGTCCATGATCTTCTCGCGCTTTTGATAAATGGCTTCCCATTCCTTCATCTGCCGGATTTCCGCCAGGGATATATTCGTCAGAAGCGGCGTGACATAGGCCATGTTCCTCGGACCGAGCCCCATCATTTTATAATGGACCTGGAGCAAGTCGGCTGTTCTGCTCATCCTGGCCCTCGCCGGCAGCTCATGCACCTGCTGATAATAGCCCGCGTCGCCGCATAGGAAATACCGCTCTCCAGGCTTCCCGATGAACCGGGAGTACATGGCGCCCCGAATTCCATCCTTGCTGCCTCCCAGTTCGTCGGCAACCGTCTCCCACCGCAGCTTGAGCGGGGGAACCTCGAACACATTCGTAATGGCAGAGATCGGTTCGCGCCGGGGGACGGGCTTCTCGTCAACCTCCACGATCTCCAGGTTCCCGGCAGCGGTCAAAATTCGGCGGATCTGCTCCTGTTCCAGAGTAACGGTGGTGGTCCGGATAAAATGGGTGAGGATGCGGGCCGCCGCGTATTTGGCAAGCTGCTCCTTCTTCTTTTTCAACCGAAACTCCACACAGAACTTGTAGAGCAGAATTCCGTCTTCCTTCCGGATCACTTCCAGATAAATCTCGAAAATATCCACCCCGAGCTCCGCTTCCAGTTCAAGATCCAGAAGATATTTCAGGCTGAACCGGAATTTGCTGAGCAATTTGATTTTCTTCTTCCCGTTCCGGGGATAGAGCGTGCCGGGGTTATAGAACCCGAGACCATAGCGGCCGTACATGCTCTTCAGATTTTTCATTTTATCCCGGCCGTCTCTAATCCCCGAGCTGCTGTGCGGCTTGATCTCATAATACTCTTTCCGGTCCCTTTTGAAGCTCGAGATATCCGGCCACTGGAAATTGTCCTTCATCAGTTTGTCTCTCTTGTTCTTCAGATGGGGATGGCGCCCTATCAACATGCCCACATAGTCTTCTTTATTTCGTTTGTCCCACCAGTCTTCAAGCGAGGTTTGAGCAAGAGTTGCCAAGGCTTTCTCCGGGTCAACCGACGACAGCGCTCCCGTCTCCAGCAAATAATCAATAATGATGGGTACCTCGGCGATTCTCTCGCCGAACTCTCGCGATTCCGGAGAATTTCCGAAATATTCGCTCGGAGCGAAACACACGCTTTTAAAGAGCAGTTCAGAGACGTTTGTTGTCAATCTTCCGGCACCTCCTTAGTCGGTCTATGGCATGTATCCAAACCTAGGGGCGAGCCAAAGCATAATTGAAGTGCGTCTAATAACATAAAATGAAGGACAATAGCGCTTTAATTGCAGTATGCGTTAAAATCGTACTCACATTCAATATGTAAATGTTTTACTGTCAGGATGAACTGTTGGGGAGGGGATGGTTCGCGGTAATGATGGTGAAGAACCGGACTTCCCCCGGAAGGCTCCGAAGGAAGCGGCGGCAACTTATGTGCTGTTGTGCAAGCACTATGGAACGAAGAGCCTTCAGGCGTTGAAAGAACCGGACAGCCTGCGGGCTTCCGTGAGAACCGGATGCATGGCCGGATGCGCTGCGGGCCTCGGGAGGCCCGGACAGGCTGGGACACGCCGCAGTGTGCGGGGGAAGCGGTCGCGCCACGGGCTTCGGGAGAGCCGGCTCGCTGCGAGCTTCGCCCGGCCGATTCCATCACCGGCGACATAACGGGAGCTATGCGCTGGCGCTTATAGCGGTAGTGAATATTTTCTCAAGAAGCTGCAATGCGCCTCTGTATCCGATATAGCTTTTGTTCAGAACGACTTCATAGGATGCCGGAAATCCGACCTCGACGATGTTGCCCTTCAGCGCTTTGGCCGTGTCTCTTTCCCATGTGGTCCCAAAAATAATCGGGGGCTTATGCCCGAAATCAGTCTCTCTCAATAGTTTGCCAACGATATAGCCGTCTTCCACAAAATCGACCGTGGTCGCGACATCATGAGCGAGCTGTTGATATTCCTGAGCGATAGCTTCCCGGTATTTCTCCGGCGCATTGTCAGTGATGATTTGTCTTTTGGGAATTAAGCCGAGCTGGTTCACGAGAAACTTGTTCAAGGCGAGATTGTACGTGCTATCCCCGACTACGGCATAGGTCGCCGGCAGCCCCCACCAATATTCCGCGTAGAAATCATTGAAATGCTCCAGATAATAATAGTACTCTTGTTCTTCCTGCTCGATAAAAGATTCGGCCGTTGCAGGATCAATGCCCGCGTATCCAACAACCTCTCTAATAAAGTCGGCAGTCTGCTGCGCACCGATCGGCAGCACCGGGATGTGCAAATACGGCTGATTGTACTTTTGCTCCAGATGCTTGGCCGTCTTCAGTCCGAGCCATGGCGAGACGACCAGATTGAACTGGGCATGGGGTATTGTCTTCCATTCCTCGACTCCGCCCGATTTGCCGCCGAATAAAATGTTGACCTTGAACCCGGCGCCCTCCAAAATCCGCTTCAGCTCGGTCAAGTCCCCGCGCCAGAATGTATTTTGGTACGGCAGCTCCGACCACACATTGATCAGCCCTTTTTCCTTATGATCCTTGTCAATCGCATATTTATCCACATATTGATCAATGATGGCTGACGCTATAATCTCATGGCCGACGAAGTTATTGCCCTTGAACCCGCCGGTTTCGGCATATACGATAGGGACACCCTGCTTCTGATATTTACTGACGACCGCGCCGACATCATCTCCGACCAATTCTCCGATGCAGCCGTTCAGCACAACAAACAGCTCGCCCTCGATGATCTTAAGCGTGGATTTGATTAATTCGTCCAGACGCTTCTCGCCGCCGAACACCACTTCACGCTCACCGGCATTGACGCTTGGCGAGACCGAGCCTCCCGAATACCCGCTGCCCTGGAAGCCGTTGTAAAAAGCCAGGCTCGTGTATTGCTTGTCCATGCAGCCCGGTCCGCAGTGGCCGATGGGAACAGCCCCCGGAATGGATACGACGCTGTACAGGGCTCCGACGGCACAGCCGTAACGCACCTGATTGATTGAATTGGTCTGCCCATGCTCATTTTTGGTAACAGCCATGGTAATCTCCTTTCGATGAGAGCTTATGCGCCATGAACTTATACGTCGATCAATTCCGGTTGTTTGGCGAGAATATAGGGGTCTTTTTGCTCAAGCCACCACTTCTTGTATGGGAGCTTGGCGTGCTTTTTCAGATCGTCATGAAACTTCTTGTGGGCAAGAATGTCCAGAATGGCTTCACCGAGATTAACGATGCCATCATAGCCGATCGCGATATGCTCATCGCCCAGCGGAGCCGCGGGAATGCCGAGCTTGGAAGCCAACGGCGCAAGGCCGTTATGCCGGATCAGGATGAAATCGGGCTTGACCTCCTGCAGCAGACCGTAGAATTGATACTGCTGCCTGTTGCTCACATTGAACGACGGAACCTCGCCGTAATGCTCAATCAGATGCCCCAATGAATCCTCCCGCGAATCGCCGCTGTCATAGACGGGATCATGGTGGAACACCAGCGAACCGTCAACCTGGATATCCAGCTCTCTCAGCACCTGGATCAGTCCGTGGGCGTAGGCGGAGCCTGTGGCGACGTATCCTTTTAAACCTTGCAGCTTCTTCTTGAGCTCGGCGATCTTCGGCTTCACTCTGGCGTGTTCCTTCGCAATGTACTGCTCGACAAGCTCTTCCCGATGGGTAACTCTGCCGAGCTCGCGCAGCCATTCATCGGTTCCGGCGAATCCGTAGGGCATCGGAGCTTTGACTTCGGGCACGCCAAATTCCTGCTCCAGCGCCGCCGCCATATACGAAGAGAGCGTATAGCAGAAGCCTACGGTTGCCGCCGCTTCGGACAATTGCTCCAGATCGGAGACGGAGGCCATATCCACCACATAATTGACTCTGAGATTCAGCTCTTTGAACATCGGGGTAAAAATATCCGAGCCCCAAAGGCTGATGACGTTGACGAGATCCTCCTGCTTTTTCGTGCTTTTTTTCACAATCTGCCGTAAAATGCCGTGCTGGGTCGCGTCAAAGCCCGTACTCCAATGCTTCGACCGGAATCCTTCACAGAACAGAGGAATGACGGGAATCCCCAGCTCCTCTTGTTTCTTCTTGGCAACACTCTCAATATCTTCGCCAATGATTCCGGTAGGGCAAGAGGTTCCTATGAAAATGGCTTTGGGCGAATATCTCTCCCAGGCATCGTCGATGGATTGCTTGAGCTTGCCGAGCGCGCCGAACACCATATCCGTCTCCTGCAGGTTCGTATTGATAATCCGGATATTCTCGACTTTATGGCCTCTCATGGCCAGTCCGTTGCGGTAGATCGAATTATAGGGAACTTGTCCCGCGCCGCAGCCGATCGGTGAATGCTGGATCAGCACCGCATCTCTGACATTGCCTGCCTGGCATTCAACCATCTGCTCGCTGCACACCGAGCCTTGTGTGAACGGCCCTTTGGCTTCGCACAGCCGGCATCCATCCTTATTGCGCTTGGTCTTACATCCGCTTCCTCTATGCTGATAGGCTGATTGTGTGTGCAGATCCGATGCTGTTCCGTTCCAGGCAATGATGGTGCCGAGCCGCCGCTCGCGATTCTGAACTTCAGTCATCTTCAAATTAATCTTGCCCATTCGCTATCCACCCTCTCTTATCCCTTGTAACGCCGGTGATCTGTAATGGCAGCATTGCAGCAAACGTAGTTAAATATCATACTAAATAGCTAGGAATTATATGCAATGACCAAAGTATATATTTGCGGTCATATTCTGTCAATATCTTCTATCTCAGCCGCGTCTCCCTGTACCTGCGAATACCAGAGTCCGCTTAAGAGCAGGGCTTATCCTGTGGTTGGATTCAGTCAAAATGCCAGGGTTGGACCGCCCGCCTCAGACCCGCGCAGAATCCGCTGCTGCTGTACATCGGCGGCACGTCAAATATACCGGCAGTGATCTGCCGGTTGTAAGACCTGCTGCAGACGGATGGACCAGAAGCCACGGGCTTCGGTCCTATCACGCCCAGCCGCTTCTGTTCGCGCCGCCCGCAGCATCATATTCGGCACAGCTCACGGATCAAGATCAAACCGGGATCGACTTGATGTCGATGTCCATCCCGCTTGTCGGTGTGTAATCGAACCAGCTGGCGATCAATGAGGCGCCGGCGCCGGCGGAAATATCGGCATCCAGTCCCTCCCCGCCCTCCTTGCCGTCGGCCCCATAGGAGATCAGATCATAGTCGTTGCCCGATCCCGGACATTTATAGATCAGCTCATTACCCCAGGCATCCTTGAACGGTGCGCCTGGAAGCGAGGACAAATCCGCCGGATAGCTTCCGGTGGCGTTCTTGACTTCCTCCAGCGCCTGGATCACCTTTTCCATAACCGCCCAGGTTGTTCGCTGCTCCGGATACAGCAAGGGCCGTGAATGCTTCTCGGGGTTGGCGGGAGGTATGCCGGAATAGTTCGTAAGCGCTTTGCTCTGGATCATGTCCGCGATTGAGACATAAGGGGATTTGTAGCTGCCTGATATTTTGCCGGTCTCCACCAGCTTCATGAAATCCTCTTCGAAGCCGGGCCGGATCGTCAGCACAACCCGCGCATAGCCCGCGCGAAGAAAGTTCTGGTGCTCCGGGTCCGGATGCTCGAAGAGCATTTTCTCTCTCCCGATTTTCTCGCTGCCCCAGAAATAGGGGAACAGGAAGTAGAGCAGATTCTCCCACTCGACGGCCTGGTGAATGAATTTGACAAACTCCCCGAACGCCAGAGCCTCCAGCGACGCAGCATCGCTGACCCCTTTCATGGTAGGCGACAGATCAGCGGAGCCCTCTCTCCAGAAGTGAAGCTCGTTATCGAAGATGGTATTCAGGCTATGATTGACCGCCGATGTGGAGAGGGGAAAGCCCGGACCCACAAGCCACAGCATGATGCACCGCACGAACTCCTCCCGTTCCAGACGGCGCAGAGACAGATTGTCTCTTCCGGATAGTTCGATCCACAGTCGGTCGCGCTCTGCTTGAATATACGCCTGTCTCTCCTGATAACGGGCTTCCGCCGCCGTACGAATGGCGTTCCATGAGGCCAGCTGCCAATTGGCGAAATGGGCGTCCGTTCTTTCAAACGTTACCGTCAGGATGATGGACGCAACGCTGATCCCGAGGTACATGTAGGAGACCGTCAGATGTCCCGACTGTCCGAGCAGTCTGGCAAGCGGGCTGGTGATGACGCTTTGTTTATTGCCGGGAAGATATTGAAAAGTGTTCTGTCCATTCAGGACGTGAAAGGCGACGCCGTTCTTGGCGCCTGGCCAGGGCGTTACCTGGGCCTCAAAGAAAGCCTGGTGCAGCTTATAGCCGGGAGGGACATCAAATTCCAGCTTTCCGTACAGCGTCTTCTCCGCTTCTCCTGAAGTGATATAAGGGATTTCCTGGGTTGGAAGCATGGCGGGGCCGATAAACTGATCCGGAGGAGGGGCGATGGCGGCGTTCACGCTTGTGGATTCGGACTGCCAATTTATAGCATTCAAATTCGCCGGCTGCAAATGAAACGCGAAGGGCTTGCGCAGCTCCGCATCCAGCTCGGCAATCTGCTTGTAGCGCGCGAATATTCTGGCGCCCGGAGTAGGAACGGTAATATCATAGGTCATTCGAACGCCGTAGCGGAACAAGTCGGTCCGCCATTTTCTCATTAGACGGAAATAGTCGATTCGCAGAGCTTTGTCCAAGTACGGGTTGGTGATGGTGCGAAAGGAGCTGTCTTCCACCCCTTGCTTGGTCTCCAGCTTGATAGATACTTTATGTTCCTTGCGGGATCTGGCGGATGCCTTCTCCGTAATTTCGCGGTTCCGGTTCATGGATTCCTTGACGGACTTCCGTTCTTCATCCGAGATTGCGAGACCGAGACTGGTCGTGATGCTGACCGTTCCGAACTGGCTGTAGGAGGCGGAAGCGCCGAAGTTCAGCGCATTCGTGTGGCGGGATTCATTTTCCGAGGACATGGAGAAATCCGTCTTCTCCGCCACTCCCCGCTCGCTGTAGCTCTCGAACGAGTCCTGAACGATTTCATCGAACTCCCGGGATGACGTAGACCATTCCTTGTGCGATATCGTAACCGACTCTGATGGCGCAAGCGGCACCGTGAAGATCATCTCGCCGCGTTCCTCTCCGGCCGGGTAGATTTCAAGCCGCTCCAGATGCAGCTCGCCGACCGGCGCGATGTCTCTCTGCCTCCGGAACGCATTGACAATGATGCGCATGGAGTCATCCCGTTCCAGGGGACGGGCAATTTCGGCGAACCTCATCAAGGCGCTGTACGGGATATCGGCCAGTTGGGAAGCCAGACGGATATTGGAGTACTTGTGGAGCTCAAAGGACAGACCCTTGACGATTCTCAGGCATTCTTCCAGCTCTTGCTGCAAATCCGGCTCTTCCTGCCGGATTTGCTCCGACACGCGGGCAGCATCCTCCCCGGTCAGCACCAGCGCCCGCAGCAGGTTCGCCTTCTGGACTCCCCCTCCGGGAGACCTGTCCGTCTTCTTCTTCTCCTCATCCGTCAGTCTCTTCTCTATATAATTTGCCGTGAGAAGATGCCTTTTGCTGTTGATCAGTTCCATCCGTTCCAAGCCTCCCATTCTTAGTCAAACGGCAGCCAAACGACTTTCATCTGCATGAATCGATCTGCAAGCATCTGGATGAATCTTCCTTATCCTCTCATTATAATTCAAATTTATACTAATTGAGTACAGGCTTTCGGGAGCATCTTTATATAAAAAAGCCGTTTCCCGGCAGGCAGGAAGAACGGCTTGAAGACTTGCACTCTGAAAATTTTCATTCTGATGAACTTTTATTCGGAGCTGGCGCCATTTATGCCATGCCTTCGCCAGCGGCCTTAGTCCACATCCAGACTCCCGCCTGTTGACCGGCAGGAATCTCGCAATCCTCACGTCAGGTAGGCCCGTTAATCTGCCGACAGCCCGCCGTACAGTGCTGGATTGGTCCGGACCTCGGCTGCGGCCGCCTCTCCTTCCAGCCATGCTTCATAGCGCCCTTCGTCCAGCAGCTTGCCGGAGGATTCCCCTTCCGCCCGGGCAAGCCGCTCACGCAGGGCAAGCTCCAGATTGGCGAGCATATACCGGTAATAGACCCGCTCGCTGTACTGCTGCGGGCCGTAAATCGGCTCGCCGCTGCGGAGCCGGCTGCTCCGCAATCTGTTCTCGGCGTCAAGGCGCAACAGGAACGCCTCGTAGCCGATGTCCTGCACAATGCCGGCCTTCCTGGCGGCAAGCTCCTGAACCTTGACCCGTATCAGAAGATGCAGCGTCTTCTCCTTCAGCAGATCAAGCGGCGTCCGGCCGCCGATATCGGCGGCCCAGAAATTCCGGGCGCCCGGGTTCGCCCCCTTCTCCGCCGCTTCGGCAACAGCCTCTCCCCGCAGCTCCAGCATGCGGGTCTTGAACTCCCCGGACGTCACCGGTTCTCCGTTCACCCAGGCGACGGGAGCGAACATCCCGGCCGCCCGCATAACGGCAGCGCCGCCGCCAAGGGCTGCCTGATCCGGGGCAGCGCGGCCCGGAACTGACCAATCCGCAGGAGGCCCGGACGCCGAGCAAGATGAGGCCAACATCATGAATAGTATAATAATCGTTGTTATCAGAACTTTTATATACTTATTCCGTTTCAGACGAAGAAGGCATTTGCGGCTTCTGCCAGAGCGGACCGGCTTGCTTCCGCCAGTCGTTGAAGCTTCCGCACACATGATTCATCCCTCCCTTTTGGGCCTGCTGCAGCCTTGTCGTGCAGTGCATAACGATGCTCCGGCAATCAGGCGTGGAACAGCCCCTCAGCATTAATTCGGGACTATTTGGGATCTTTTTGGGATCTATTTGGTGTCTATTCGGCATCCATACGGCATCAATAAGCCATCTGTCCGGCTGCTACTGCGTCACCCGCACATTATCGAACGACGCCATGCCCGAGTGAACACGCAGGCCGATCTTGCCGGATGCCAGCTCCGTCCCGCTTCCGGTCCAGGACAGCACCGCCGTGCCGTTCACCGATCCGGTGATGGACGCCCCTTGAACCTTGGCCTTCAATCTGTATACCTGATTGGGGTCAACTGTGACAGGCGTGCTGGCAAGCAGCTGGAGCTGGCCTCCCGTCTTCTTGTACAGATCGGCCGTGCTGCCCGTGTCGTTCAGCCGGAACATATAGAAATTGTTGGCATCCTGATAGCGGAACAAAATACCGCCGTTGCCGCCCAGCTTCTTGATCTTCACGTCCGCCTCAAGCGTGTAGTCGGTCCAGGTTGTGTTTCCGGCCGACGCGATGGATTCGCCATACAGGGCGTTCTGGGCGAAGACGAGCGAATCTTCGGATGCAACGGTCCAGGCTCCGCCAGTTACGGCCCAGTCATTCGCATTGCCGTCCTCGAAGTCGTCCTGGAACAGCGCCGCCGACCCGCTCGGGTTGCTTCCGGCCCCTCCCGGCGCTTCATATACGCCGATATCCGGCGAGCCGCTGTACAGCGGGTTGCCGAAGAAGTCGGCGCCGCCGTTCCCTTCAACTGCGGCGCCCGCGTTAATGGCCGGCGAGTTCTCGGCTACCTTGTAGGCCGAAGCGGATGCCAGGCCGGATGCGCCGCCGCCGTTCTCGAACAGCGGGTCGGCTACGACCTTGCCGGGATCATTCGGCACATTCGAATTGGCGCCGTAGAACAGATTGTTTCTGTACTTCATGAAGGAGCCGTTCGCATAGGTCCCGCCAGACGCATTGTAGAAAATATTGTTGCTGTAGGAGGCCATCCCGGACGTACTGGTTCCGGTAAGACTTGACGACACCCCGTTGTCGCGGTAGATGACATTGTTGTAAATATTCAGATTGCCTCCGCCCGGCCGCAAATGAAAGGTGCCGAAGGCGTCGTAATCGTTCTGGCTGATATTGTAGCGGAACGTATTATTATTCGTGCTGTCCATGACCAGCAGGGCTCCGCCTTCATTGTGATGGCTGAAGTTATATTGGTAGATGCTGTCCGTCACCCTGATGTCGAAGTCCCAGGCCTGGCCGTCGCCCTGAAGAACCTTGGTGTTGAACGCCTCGTTATGCTGGAAGACGGCTCCGCTCGTGTAATAGGCCCACTGCGCAGCGACATAGCCGATCGAATCCAGGTAATTCACCACGGAGGTGTTGATATCACAGCTCACGCCGATTTCGTTCGTCGTATTGTATTCGATAAGCGGCGAGACGCTGGCCCGGACGAGAATGCCGTCCCGGTGTATCTTCTCCACGTAGTTGCCGCGAATGACCAAGTTTGTGAAAGCATTGAATTTATGAGTCCAGGAGCTGTTCGCGAAGGCGTCCGTCATCACCTGGATGCCGGTATCCGCCACATTGATTACCGTGTTGTCTTCAATCAGCACATCGTCCCAGGTGCTCTCGGGATCGGTGTTTGCGCCGCGCGCATGAAAGTTGATGCCGCCGGTTCTCCGGTCCGTGCCGAATACGTCGTGAATGTCATTTCCTTTTATATAAATATGCTTGAAATCTCCCGCTCCCGTCCCTTCGCCGACGACCAGAATGCCGCTCCGGCGCATGTCGGTCGAGTACTGTCCGCTTGTAATTTCCAGGTTGTTGATTTCCCAGTACGACACGTTCTTCAGCCGAACGCCGAACCCCTCGCCGCCCACTGCTGTATTGCCGAAGTTGATTAGCGGTTTGGGCCCCGTTCCATATTGATCGACCACGATCGGATTCCCTGCCGTGCCCGAGCCTTTCAGATCCAGATAGGTGTTGTTCCAGACCCCTCCCGACTTAAGCAGAATGCGGTCGCCGGGCTGGAACAAGGTGGAGTTCACCTTGGACAGCGAATTCCAGGGACTGTCTGCGCCGGTGCCGGTGTTCGCATCGCTGCCCGAGGCGGAATCCACATAATAGGTTGTGCCAGCCGCCTCCGCCCGCCCTGCCGGTATTTGGCCGAATGGAGCGAGAATCAGCGCAAACATAAGCGGCAGCAGCATAAACCCCTTAATAGTAAACGCTTTCATTTTTATTCCTCCTGTTAGCCTCGCGCTTGAGGAACGGGCAGGCTGGTCCTGTGAGATGCCGGTACCCGCATAGCTTTCACGGAACTGCCCTTCGCAGCTCAAGCCCGGGCTTAATCTGTGGAGCCCCATCCTTACACATTCTTGAATTCGCTGGGGCTCTTGCCGCTGTATTTCTTGAAGACTTTGGAGAAATAGGCCCGATCCGAGAACCCGAGCGTATAGGCCACATTCTCGACGGTCTCGTTCTCCCGCCGCAGCATGGAGATGGCCATGTCGACTTTGATGCGGTTCACATAATCCGTAAATTTCATGCCGGACAGCCGTTTGAAATAGCGGGAGAAATAGCTGGGGTTCAAGTACAAATGCTCCGCCATATCCACCGAGGTGATCGTCCGGTCGGCATGCTGTCTCAGATAATCGTCGATCGCCTGCAGCCGCGCATCCTTCTCCCGTTCGCTGATCGGCGTCAGCGCCTGCCGCCGCCACAGCTTCAGAAGCTCCCGCTTCGTAAGCTGCGCCGCTTCCTCCGCATGGAGAGAGCGGCTTACATGATGGAAGAACGCTTCCTCCGCCGCGCCGTTCGTCTCTGAAGCCATCCTGCGGACGCAGTCGGCCCAGGCTTCCTTGAGCAGACGGGGCGACCATCTCTCGTCCTCCGCATGCTGCTGCAGCTTGCCGACGGCAAGATCGATCCAGGCCGCGTTCTCTTCCTCAAGAGCCAGCGCAAGCATGGACTTCTCCTTCTCGGGCTTCGATTCCGGAGTCATGCGGTAGGCCTCGGAGCGCTTCAGCATAACGGCCGGCCCGGGCGGGTCATAGAAGCTGCAGTCGCGCTGCTCCGCCAACTGCCTATAGGCGTGAGCGAACTCACTTACCGGGAATGCCTCTGCGGCATAGAAACCGCGCAGACTGACCTTCAGATACTGCTCCGCTTTCTCGCATACCGTCTCCATATAACGGATCAGCGTGTCTTTCGGCGCATCCGGATCATCGGTGTTCCACAGCAGATAGATACCTGTCTCTCTGTCCATCAGTGCAGTGATTGGCTCCCTGTCTGCGGACAGCTCGGCTGCGATGTTACCGACTGCGAAATGCAGAAGCGGAATATCCCCATACCGGTAGCGGGATAGCACAGATGCGGCATCAATATGCAGAAAACCGTGAACCAGAAAGGGCTTCTTCCAGGATATGCCGAGCCGTTCCCCGAGCAGCCGGATATGGTCCCATTCTCCGCTGCCCGAGAGCAATTGATTCAGAAAATTCTGCTTGAGCACCTCCCGGTTGCGCTCAATCGCCTGCCGGAACGAATAATGCTTCAGCAGCTCCCGGCGTTCACGGAACCGGTCCATCGCCTTATGGACGCTGATCTTCAGCTGCTCCGGGGTAAGCTCATCCTTGATGAGATAATCATCGGCTTCCAGTTGAATCGCCCGCTTCGAGTAATGAAAATCCTCATAGCAGGTCAGAAAAATCAACCGCACCTCCGGCTTCATCAGCCGGAACGCCTCCGCCAGCTCCAGGCCGTCCATACCGGGCAGTCCGATATCGACGATGGCCAGATCGGGCAGATGTTCATGAAACAGCTCCAGCGCCTGCCCGCTGCCGGAGGCTGGGGTGGCAAGCTTAAGTTCCAGGCCCGACTGTTCCAGCAGAAACCTCACATAGTCAAGCATCGGCACGTCGTCATCAATCAGCATGACCGTCATCATGCGAAGAACCCTCCTTGCTGTTGGTCACCGGAATGCAGAAGGTAAAAATCATCCCGCCGCCCGGATTTCCGTCCGCCGTCAGGCGCGACCGATAGCCGTACAGCACCTGAAGCCGCCGCGCGGTGTTCACCAGCCCCACGCCTTTCTCGGGCTGCGGCGCTTCCGGCTCAGCGCCCAGAAGGCGGCGGTTCAGCCGCTTGATCGCCCCGGCTTCCATTCCCCGGCCGTTATCGAATATCCTGATTTCGAGCATACCGCCGCTTACAGAAGAGGTAAGCCCGATCCAGGGCTGCTCGGGCCTTTCCGAGAAGCCATGGGATATCGCATTCTCGACCACAGGCTGCAGCAAGAGCCTTGGCAGCTCAAGCTCTTCCGTCCCCGGCTCAAGCCGGTACTCAAAAGCGATGTCCAGCCGGTTGCGAATCTGCATGACCTGCACGTAGCTGCCGAGAAGGGCGCATTCCTCGGACAGCTTCAGCGGCTTGTCGGCATGCACATACGCCCGCTGCAGCTTCATCAGCGCGTCGAGCATGGCGCTATGGACCGTATCGCCGGACATCAGCAGATTAACCTTGATCGAATTCAGCGTGTTGAGCAGAAAATGCGGGCGGATCTGCGCCGACAACGCCCGAAGCTCAAGCCTCCGCCGCTCTTCCTGCTCGCCCTCCACCCGGTGGAGCAGCTCGTTGATATCCTCCAGCATCTGGTTGAAGACAAGCGAGAGAACGGCCACCTCATCCTTGCCCTTCACCGGAATCCGCACGTCCCGGTTGCCGCCGACATACTGCTTGACGCTGGCGCGCAGCAGGCGAATCGGCTCGTTCATATATCTCGCCCAGAACATGGACAGCACCAGAAACGCCAGGAAGAAGATAATAACGACCGAGAGCGAGACAAGGAACTCCCGGTTGATCTGACCGTCGATCGAGCTTCGCGGAAGCTCGCTGGACAGCAGCCAGCCGGTTCTTGATATCCGCACCTCGCTGCGGAGCGGCTTGCCAGACATGGCCGCCTCGCTTCCCCGGCTTACGGCGATCATGTCCCCGGAGGAATTCTCCAGGGACAGAGCAATGGAGGCATTGCCCGTATCCAGCAACTGCTCGAAATAATGCCGGGGGATGCCGATGAACAGCGTACCCAGCTTCTCGTGATTTCGCGGATCGATGATGAAGCGTGCGGCATAGCAGTACTCCGGAACGGGACCGCTCTCCCGGTACAGAAACCACTGAAGCACAGTCTCTTCGCCGGGGTCCAGCTTGCCGGTTTCCTGAAGGAAACGGTCCGAGACCCTGGAGAAGACCGGACGGTTCAGGCTGCTCATAATAATCCGGTCTTTCCGGTTGACGATCATAATCTCAAGGTCTGCGTCGAGCGCCTGAACGGTGAGTATGCCGCTGATTGATTTCAATTTGGCTTGGTGGATGTAGGACCCGTAATCTCCGAAGCTTTCGGCGGTCGTCAGGTAGCGCAGGCTGTTCAGAACTTCGGGATCATAGGTTTCGGAGAGATAGAGGGATGCGAAGGAGATGGTGTCGATCGTTTTTTCAATCTGATTGGCGATGACGGTGATCGTCTCTTCATTGGTGCGAAGAATCTTGTCGCTTACGTTCTGCCTGACGGATTGATAAGACCACAGGGTAACGGCGGTGAAGGGCAGCAGAATCAAGGCCAGGAACGAGAACTGCAGCCTTCGGTAGTAGGAGAAGCGGCTAAGCCATTGCATAAGATTCATCCTTATCCCGGTAATCGTTCAAGTGTAATAATTGTTAGGATATGAAGGAGTTCAGCTTATATATACTCCTTTATAAACAGTTATGGTCATGATGATTGATGATCCGGTCAAAATGTTTGGCAAAAAGCCGGCACAGCCGTCCTCCTCCGGAGAATCCGCCACTCTACTTGTTGTTGGCCGCAACCACTTTCTCGGTTTCCGCCGTCATTTCCGCCTTGACCTGATCGAAGTCCCGATTGTCCAGCATATAGCTCGCGAAGCCATTCTCGACGATCGTCTTCAACTGGCTGCCGTACGGAACGGTGAAGCTGCCCTCCGGCATTTTGTTGCGGCTGTCAAAGAGAGTGTTCGCAAGCGAATCGATGTCGATCAGATTCTGGTTCTCGCTGAAGAACTCCTGCAGGAGCGCTTTGCCGTCGACCTTCTTCAGGGACGGAATTTCCTTCGTGTATTTATAGGCTTCCTTCGTCATCCAGCGGATGAAATCGTAGGCCGCCTGCTTGTGCTGCGATTTGGCGCCAACCGCCAGGCCGCCGCCGGAAATATTCGTCATCCCGACATCCTTGGCATCCACGGAGCGGGGAAGCGGTGCATACACCATCTGGAAGTCATGCGGGAACTTCTCGAGATTGAGGCCTGCCCGGACTGCATAGCTCGGAACGGCCAGCATGCTGGCTTTGCCGGCAAAAAACTGCTGAAGCACATGATAGTTCGAGGCCAGCACATCGGCGTAGGGCTCTACGCTCTTGTCTTCTTTTTCCATTACGCGGCGGAGATTGAAGAAGTAACGGAAGGACGGATCGTCATAGATCGGCTTGAGGCTTGCGTCCAGCTGCGGGTTCGGATGCTCGGAGTAGGCGATAATATTCGCGTATTCGCCCCAGGTGTGGAAATAGGTGCCGTAATGGTCCTTGGTCGTCAGCTTCTTGGCATATTCGCGGAAGTCATCCCAGGTCCAGCCCATCTCCGGCAGCTTCAGTCCAGCCTCGTCGAGCTGCTGCTTGTTGAAGACCGTGAACCACAGCGTGGAGGAGTTCATCAGTCCGTACACTTTGTCACCCAGCTTGAGAACCTTGAAATATTCGTCCTCCGGTTTGACGCCCTCCGCTTCAAAGTACGGATTCAGCGGCTCCACAACGCCCCGCGAAGCCCGTTCCAGCAATTCCTCCTCATTCCCCGTCATGAAAGCGTCTACAACTTCACCCCCGGCAACGAGCACATCGAGCTTCTTCAGGAACTCCGTACTGTCGCTGTTCTGCACAAGCGAGACATATTCCACTTCCACTTTGTCCTGGGACTTGTTGTACGCCTCAACGGCCTGGAATGTCGGTTCCTCGGGCTTATTTGACTTGAAGGTGTAAAATTTGATCTTCTCTTTCTCCGCGGGCGCCTTGGTCTGACTGGCTGCAGACGGCTTGGTATCTGTGCCGCCATTCGCGGCAGGCGTGCTCCCGTTATTGCCACATGCGCTGACCGTGAACGTCAGCAGCAGACCGGCCATCCATAATGCAGGCTTCTTCATGCGACTTCCCCCTCCCAATTGGTGGATACGCTTTC
Organism: Paenibacillus sinensis; assembly: GCF_019904155.1. Classification (GTDB taxonomy): domain Bacteria; phylum Bacillota; class Bacilli; order Paenibacillales; family Paenibacillaceae; genus Paenibacillus_AQ; species Paenibacillus_AQ sinensis. The sequence goes on along the minus strand of NZ_JAHCMB010000121.1, from coordinate 208,095 downwards.
ATTATATAGCCAGAGTACCCTCCGCACCGTGTACAGTCTTGACAATGCGGGCGTAGATATTTTTGACTTTGCCGTAGAGCGGCAGCGGTTCATGGTGTACTTTTTCCACATGGCTGTCTCATCCCTTGACCCCTCCGATGGAGATGCCCTTGATAACCTGCTTCTGAAGCACCAGGAACAGCACAAGCATCGGGATAATCGCCGCGAGTGAAGCCATCATCATCACCGAAATTGTAGTCCCGAACTCCTCCTTGAAGAACTGCATGCCGAGCGGAATCGTATACAGGTTGGTGGAATTCAGCATGATCAGCGGTCCCTGGTAATCATTCCAGGTCCAGATGAATTTGATGATCCCGACGGTAGCCAGGATGGGACGGCTAAGCGGCAGCATGACGCTCCAGAAAATCCGGAAGAATCCGGCGCCATCCAGTTCGGCCGCTTCCAGCAGGTCGTTATGCACCCCGAGCATGAACTGCCGCAGCAGGAAGGTGAAGTAGCTGGAGAACATGCCCATCAGAATGAGCGCTGCATGCGTGTCGTACAGGCCGAACTCCTTGATCATGATATAGCGGGGAACGAGCGTCGCCTGCTCCGGGATCATCATGAAGGCCATCATCGCGCCGAAGACGAGCCCTTTGCCCTTGAACTCCAGCTTGGACAGCGCATAGCCCGCCATGGCGGAAATGAGCAGCGTTGCCAGCGTGGAGATCAGGGCGATTTTGATCGAATTCCAGTAAAAGAGGCCAAAAGAGACATCCCCCATCCAGATCGTCTTGAAATTTTGCACAAAATGCCATTCTTTCGGAATCCATTGGATCGGGAACGTCCAGACCTCCTTCTCCGTCTTCGACGCCGCAGAGATCATCCAGACGAGCGGCAGCAGGAAGAAGATCGAGATGATGCCAAACAGTGCGGTCAGCACCGCATTGCCCAGCTTGAATGTTCGTGTCGTCATGGGCGCCAAGTCCTTTCTTGTGCTGTATTCGGCTTTAATAGTGGACCTTCCGGCTCTGCGTTATCCAGGTCACGGAGGTCACGAGCATGATAAGCAGGAACAGAATCCAGCTCATGGCGGAAGCATAGCCCATCCTGAAGTTCTGAAATCCCTCCTCGTAAATCTGGTAGACGATAACCGTGCTGGAGTAATTGGGCCCGCCATCCGTCAGAAACTTGATCATATCGAACACCTTGAAGGATGAAATCGTGCTTGTTATCGCCAGAAAAAAAGTCGTCGGTCCCAGCAGCGGCAGCGTAATCCGCCGGAACTGCTGAATGCCGCTCGCTCCATCGATTCTCGCAGCCTCGTATAGCTCATCCGGAATATTGGACATTCCCGCCAGAAAGATGATGATCTGATAGCCGAGCAGCTGCCAAATATAGATGATCATGATGGCAACCAGCGACCAGCTCGTATCCACGAGCCAGCGCGGCGGCTCTGAAATGCCCAGATGGATCAGCATCTGGTTGAGCGGACCCTTCGAGGGATGATAGAGCGCCGACCATACCGCCGCGACCGCGACCGTCGAGCAAATGTACGGAACGAAGAAGGCTGCCTTAAAATAATCCTTAAAATAGAGCTTCTTGTGAATGACCGCCGCCAGGACGACGCCGATCAGCATCGTCGCCGGCACGGTCACGGCTGTGAAGCCGATGTTGTTCTTCAGCGCATGTAGGAACCGGTTATCCTGAAACAGCTCCGTGAAGTTATCCAGTCCGACGAAATGGATGGCGGACAATCCGCCGACCAGATTCCATTCCGTCAGGCTGAGCCCCAGGCTGAAGAGAAGCGGGAACACGGCAAGGACGAGCATGCCGAGCACCTCGGGCGCGATGAACAGCCAGCCGGCCAGCTGTTCGCGCCGCCGGCGCGTCCAGTACGTCCGCTTCTCCTTTCGTGACGCAAGCCGCTTCTGAACCGTTGCATGCTGGCTCATCGTCCTCCCCCCTGTTCGTTCACGGCTTCAGGCAGCTCCGGCAGGTAGGCGCCTTCCTCACGCAGGCGCCGCCGCAGCCGGGCGACGTCGACCCTATGCACGTCGCCGCCCCCAGAGGCGCTATGCGACGCGGCCATGCCGGCGGCTTCGCCCATGGCGAGGCAGACCGGCATCACGCGGACGCTGCCGAGCACCTGGCGCTCGCAGGAGATGGAGCGGCCAGCCACGAGCACGTTGCGAAGGCCCCGGGGCGTCAGGCAGCGGTACGGGATGCCATGCGATTCGCCCGGGCCGTACAGCGTGACCGTCTGCGAGGAACCCGCCTCGCTCTTCTCCTCCTTCTCGGTGCCGTGCACATCGATGAAGTAGCTGTTGCGGCAGATTTCATCCTCGAAGCTGCGCCGGGAGACATAGTCGTCCACCGTCAGCACATAGTCGCCGATAATCCGCCGGGACTCGCGGGTGCCCATCAAGGTCCCGGTGCTGGCGACATAGGCGCCCGCGAAGGCTGCCGGGTGAATGTCGGCCAGCATGTCCAGATAGGCGGAGGCCATCTTCCGGCCCCGGATCAGCGCCGCAGAGACAGAATGGGCGTCGGTGTTGTCCACGCCCCATAGATGACCGGCATTGAAGCCGACGGCGCGCGGCGCAATCTGGTTGTTGCACAGATGCGTGTCCGGCACTCCCGGATAACGGCCCGACGCTACCGCTTCATGGATCGGGCTGCTCGGGTTCTCTTTATGGAGAAGCGGCCCGTTCAAATACGCATAATCATCGACATTGCCGAGGACGAAGCAGTGGGTCGCCGGCTGAAGATCGCCGCTAGCGCCATCTCCCTTCCGGACTTCGGCCCCCGCCCAGGCGGCCAGGTCGCCGTCGCCCGTGCAGTCCACATAAACTCGCGCCCGGTACGCCTGCATTCCACCTTTGTTCAGAACGACTATGCCCGTTATATTCCCCTGTTCATCGGTCTCCACATCGGCCAGCGAAGTCAGAAACAACACATCCGCTCCGGCCTCTGTTACAAGCTCGTCGTAGACCACCTTCAGCTTCTCCGGCTCGATCGGCACCCAATCCATCGCCTCCGGCTTCACATGGGGCATCCGCGACTTCAGCGTCTCGAACACCTTCTGCGCCAATCCGCGGTAGACCAGCTTCTCCTTGTCCGAGAAGGGGCACCAGGCAGGAACAAGCGCCGATGTCCCCATTCCGCCGAGGCCGGAGGTTCCTTCGATCAGCAGCGTCTTCGCCCCTTCCCGCGCGGCCGAGGCCGCTGCGGTGCAGCCCGCCGGTCCGCCTCCGACGACAATCACATCATAGGAAGCGTTCAGCGGGATATCCCTGCTCTTCAATCTGTAGCTCTCCATGTCAGCCCTCGCTTTCCCGGCGGGTCCGCCGTGCCCTGACGCAGTCCGCCGCTCGATTTCGACCTCATTATAGCAAGTGGAGGCGCGAAATACGGTATAGGTCTCATACCGGTTGGCGTGCATTATTTTGACATTATGGGTTCGGACGGCCGCATCTCACGATATCCATTTGCTCAAATATGCTTGCCCCATAGGCAACAATGCCCTTTGAGCATAATTGCACAATGGGCAATTATATGTTATTTTTTATTTGACCAAGGGATTACTTAATATGCGGGCGGAGGTGAAAGTGAACAATGAAGAATAAACAAAGCTTGCGCGAGCTCAAAAAAGAAGCGACTGGGCATGCCTTGGCCGAGGCGGCGTTCCAACTGGCTATGGAGCAAGGACTGGACGGATTTGTAGTTGAGGAGGTGGTGCAGCGGGCGGGCTATTCCCGAAGAACGTTTGCCAACCATTACTCCTGCAAGGAGGAAGCGGTGGCGATGGCGGTAATGCCGTACCATGAAGTTGATGAGTTCATCGAGCTGGTCAACAAGCTGCCCGATGAGACCTCGCCGCTGGACGTGATGTACCATTTTGCCAAGATGCAGCTTACGGAAGAAGTGATCCGGAAGATGCACCAGCTTGTGCGGATGTCCAATATGTATCCGACACTTCGGCCATACACCGTGAATATGATTTTCGGGATGCAGACAAGCGCCCGGAAAGTTTTGGATGATCTGTTTCATGACCGTTACTCCCCTGTATACATCCATTTACTCGCAGGAGCGGTATGTGCCGCCATTTTCCCTTTGATTGACGGGGATCTCAATGTGCTGCTGCCGGGGCAATCGCCCGATGAGGCTTCGGACATTCTTTCGTTTAACCAGTTCCTGGAAGATGTCTTCGTATACTTACGCAAGGGATTTTAGCGGATATATCCATTCAGAGATAGAAGGAGTGACCTTGCTGCAATGTCCAAATTTTTGTATAAAATCGGGAAGTCGGCTTATAACAAGCCCTGGGCTTTCATATTGAGCTGGATTCTGGTTCTCGGGGTCGTCATCGCCTTGCTGGGTGTCAACGGGATCAGCGTTAGCTCCGACATGAAGATCGAGGGCACGGAAGCTCAACAAGTGCTCGACAAACTGGAGAAAGAACTGCCGGAAGCCTCCGGTGGTCAAGGAAGCATTGTCTTTACTGTCCCGAAGGGCGAGCGTTTGGACACGCCTGAACGGCTTGATGCGATTGTAAAGGCTGTCAACAAGGTCTACGATATTGATTATGTCATCAATCCGGCCGAGCTAGCCGCCGCTGCTGCCAGCGGTCAGACTCAGCAAGCCGCGGGCGAAGAGGGTTCGGGCGCCCAGTCGCAGCAAGCTTCGGGCGGAGCGGCTGCGAATGCTCAGACCCAGCAATCTGCGAGTAATCAGCAACAGGGGGCAGATGCATCCGGCTCCGGTTCGGGAAGCACTTCCGGCGCGGCAGGCGCTGAAGCAGCCCAGTCGGCCCAAGCTGCGCCATATGGCCCGCTCATGGTGAACGGAACCCCCGTGACCGGCGTATTGATATCGTCAGGCGGCAGTGTGGCATTGTTCCAGTTCCAGTTCACCCTGCAGACGAATTCATTGCCGGGCGGAGTTACGGATTCGGTTATCGATGCGGTGAACGAAGCGGCCAACGGCACGGGCATTACGGTATTGCCGAGCGATACGCTCAAAACGGTGGACATTCCGGTCGGCGCCCATGAGGTGTACGGACTGATCATCGCCGCAATCGTGCTGGTCGTGTCGTTGGGATCGCTGATTGCGGCCGGTCTGCCGATCGTAACCGCGCTCTTCGGCGTCGCAATTGGCGTCGGCGGCGCTTTTGCCATCTCCAGCTTCGTCACGATGACTTCCATCACGCCTGTGCTGGCCCTCATGGTCGGACTCGCGGTAGGGATCGATTACGCGCTCTTTATCGTGAACCGCCAGCGCCGTCTTATTCTCGATCAAGGACTTAGCGCGCGCGAAGCCGCAAGCCGAGCGATTGGCACGGCAGGAAGCGCCGTGTTCTTTGCCGGTCTGACCGTTATCATCGCCCTGTGCGGCCTGCTGATTATCGGCATCACCTTCCTAAGCACCATGGCGCTTGTTGCCGCAGCAACCGTGTTCCTCAATGTGCTTATTGCCCTTACGCTGCTTCCGGCGCTGCTTGGACTGGTGGGCGAACGCATCTGCACCCGCAACGCGCGTGAGAAGAGTCAGGCAACAGCTGCTTCCGGCAAGAAACCGGGCAAGGAGAACGGCTGGATACAGGGAGTTATCAAATTCCGCTGGCCTGTGATTCTTGTTGTAATCGTCCTCCTTGGCGCAGCGGCGATTCCGGCAACCAAGATGGACCTGGGCATTCCAATCGGCGCTACCGCCAATCTCGATACGACTGCACGCCAGAGCTACGACGCAGTCTCCGCCGGCTTCGGCGAAGGCTTCAATGGACCGCTGGTCGTCGTTGCCGAACCGAAAGATCCTGCCGGCACCTTTACACTTCAGACGCTGGGCGGACTTGCGCAGGATCTCCAGAAGCTTGAGGATGTATCGGTTGTATCGGTCGCCGGTATGAATCAGAAGGGGAATTTGGCCATCCTGAGCATTATTCCGGGTTCGGGACCAACAGATACCGCCACCAAGCAGCTCGTCGAGAATCTACGGGCTTCGGATTCGGAAATCGCCAAGACGCATGACGTCACGCTCGGGGTCACCGGTATTACGGCCATCAACATTGATATGTCGAGCAAGCTGGCAGAAGTCTTCCCGATCTATATCGTCATCATCGGCGTGCTGTCGCTGATTATTCTGCTGCTGGTCTTCCGCTCTATTCTTATTCCAATCAAGGCGACCGTAGGGTTCCTGCTCAGTATTCTTGCAACCTTCGGCATTACTACGGCTGTCTTCCAGTGGGGCTGGCTCAAAGGCCTGCTTGGATTTGACACGGGCGGTCCCCTGCTAAGCTTCCTGCCTATTATGGTTACCGGTATCCTGTACGGTCTGGCTATGGACTATCAGGTCTTCCTGGTCTCCTCCATGCGGGAATCATATGTACACGGACATCGGGGCAAGGACAGCGTCACCCAAGGCTTCAACCAAGCCAAGCGCGTTGTTGTCGCTGCCGCGATCATCATGGTATCGGTATTCGCAGGGTTCATGTTCGCGGATGATATTATGATCAAACAGATCGGATTTGCTCTGGCATTCGGCATTCTGATCGACGCATTCCTGATTCGCATGACGCTGGTCCCGGCCATAATGGCCCTCTTCGGTGATAAAGCCTGGTGGCTTCCGGGCTGGCTGGACCGCATCCTGCCGAACCTTGACGTCGAGGGTGATAAACTTATCGCCGAGCTTCGGGCCAAGGAAGCGGCCGGCGAAGCTTCCGACAAGCACTAAGCGAATCGGATTTACTGTAAAAGAGCGCAGAGAAAGTACCCGGAATGGTCTTTCCCCCTCAAGCATACAGCTTAAAATGAGCCATATGGCGGCCGCTATTCGGAACTCAACCGGAGAGCGGCCGCCAGCTTTTTTCTGGAACCATTCTTGAGATAAAGCTGCTCCGCTTCCTTCTTGCTCCAGCATCCCGGTAAATATTCAAAGATTGCGCCACTCCGGGGTTTGCATGCAAAAATCCCCTCCAGATCTACAGTGTTTGGTTCATGAAACCATGAACGCTTTTTCACTGTCTGCCTGAAGGGGTAATATCACTGCCTATTCGGTCAGAATCCGATCATCCAGCGCTGACGCTGCTCACCGTCCTGCTCGGCCTCAAGCACAAGCCTGGACCCATCTTCGGACACCGCCAGAGCCAGGCGGTTGTAGACCGAGAGGATGGAAGCCGTGCCGTCTTCATATCGCTGAATGATCCAGCGCTGATTGTCGTAGCCCAGGTAGTCATACAGCTGGATTTTACTCTGGCCGGTATCGAGATCGAGCGCCTGGCCGGAGACCGTGCGGATCGAGCAAGACCCGGCATCGTCACCGGTCGGCACGAACACCCACTTCTGATTAGAGGCTTCTATGGAATCCAGAAGCGTGACAGCTTCGCCGTTCGTCAGATTGGCCGTGTACAGAGACTTCGGAAAGACGGTGTTCACGATGCTTGCGGCAGGCAGGTTCGCTGGCGCCTCCCCGCTCAGCCTGACGTTCTGGAAGGAAGCGGAGCCTCCGAATACATGAAGCCCGAACTGTCCTTCCGCAAAAGTACCGTCTTTGAGATCGATCACTTTCCGCCCATCGACATTTACAGTGATGTGTGGGCCGTCCGCCTCAATGTGGATGGAATAGGTCTGACCGGGGCGGATGAAATCCGGAACCTTGGCGAGCACCTGTCTCTCCTCAAACCGCCCAGCAATCTTGTAGAACAGGCGGATCGCTTTCATGTTGGGGTCAAGGTTCAGGTAATAGCCGCTGCGCCCGTCTTCACTTGCCCGGAACAGCAGCGATCCCGCTCCTCCCGATTCGCTCAGGGTCAGGTCGGCGGTATATACAAAGTTCCCCGCCTTCTCCTGAGCCATGTAGGCCGCATCGCTGAAATAGCTGCCGCGCATGCCGTCCGGGCTTACCATCCACGAGGCTCCGGCCGGAGTACTTGACCAGCCGCCGAGATTGGTCTGGAATGTCCCGGCGAAGACGCTCACCCGAACGCTGGCCTTCGCTTTGCCATTCGGAGTCGATGCCGTTATGACGGCCTCGCCTTCCCCTGTCGCATTCAGCACCGCTTCCGACCCCTTCGCTGTCCGGAGGCTTACCACCGCTTCGTTGCTGGAGCTCCACTTCAGCGGCTGAGCCCCCTTGCCGGGTCCGTTCTCTACGGCTGCCCGCAGCGTGGCAGTCTGCCCGATTCCCAGCTCACGGTCGCTCGTATCCATGACAATCCGTTCCGCCGATCCGGCATCCGGATTATATACCGGCTGCAGCCGGTTGACCGCAAGCGACACGATCCGGACGCTTCCGTCCTTCGTATAGAAGCTCATGTCACGGCTGGAGGGATCAGGGAAGATCACGTCGGAGAATACGGCACGCCCGTCTCCGGCGAATACCTCAACTGAGGATTCGTCGACCAGAATCGTCAGCTTGACCCTGCGGTTCTTCGCCGCAAGCGAAGCCTCCTGTCTCGTGCTGAACAAGCTGGAGAAGTCTCTCTCCCCCGATGCGGAGCGGTCCACGAACAACCGGCTTTCACCGGGCCTGTAGCCGATAACCGTCTTCTGCCCGGCTCCCTCCCGCACGTTGAAGCCGAATTCCGAGACACTGGAGCCTGCCGGGATCTCCACCTCGGCCTTGATTTCATAGGTCCCGGAGACGATGCCCTTCAGGAGATTGGACGACGACGGGTTCACCGTCTTGCTCGCCGTGCTGTACAGCTTGCTCTTCAGGTCATCCAGCTCCCTGACCGGCTGCTGAGTAAGGCGCGGGCCATCCTCCGTCATGACAAGCGACAATTCCCGGGGAACGGTCAGCTCGCCCTTCCAGCCCGAAGTCGGGAAGGCGAACGGGTAATCCCAGTTGGACATCCAGGCCATCACAATCCGGCGGCCGTCCGGCACATCCGAGAACGACATGGAAGCGTAAAATTCCTTGCCGAAATCAGTACGCAGCACAGTTCCCGCCGGGTTATCGTTTACGAATTTGCCTTCCGCCGTCAAATTCCCTACAAAATACTCCGCATCCGAGCCGCCCGTGTTCGCATTCGCGCCCGTGCTGATCATGAGCACCCATTTCTTCTCCCCGGTTCCCTGGACGGTCATCGGGAACAGGTCGGGGCATTCCCAGACACCGCCCCGGATATAGCTGCCATAGCCCCAATTGTCGGTCAACGTCCAGTCCAGCAGATTGGACGAGGTGAAGAAGCGGATATGGTCTCCGCCGGACACGACCATGACCCAGCGGTTATGAGCCTCATCGCGAACCACCTTGGGATCGCGGAAATCCCAGCCGCCCGGGTCTTCTCCGTTCTTCCCGGGATTCTCGATGACGATGCCCCGGTCATCCGGATACACCCAGGTCCGGCCCCGGTCCTTGCTGTAGGCAATGCCGATGCGCTGGTTGCCGTTCGGTCCGTCCGGATTGAAGGACGTGTAATAGGCGATCAGCCCCTTGCCCACGGAATCGGCGAACAACCCTGATGTGTTGTCTGAGTCGACGACCGCCGAGCCTGACCACACATGCCCGAGGTCGTTCCAGGGCAGGGCGATCGGCAGCCGCTTCCAGTGCAGCAGGTCGGTGCTGACGGCATGCGCCCAGGTGCCGCCGTCCTGGTGAAAGAGATGATACTCCCCATCGAAGTAGACCAGTCCGTTCGGATCGCTGGCGGAACCCCGGATCGGCGAATAATGATAAGCGGGACGGTAGGTCTCCGTGTAATAGTCCTCTGCATCCGTCACATAAGCATCCTGGAAATACGCCGTTCCCTTGCTCACGGCAAAGCCCGCATACCCGCCGGAATAAGAGCGGTCGGTCACATCAACAGCCGCAGATTCATAGCCGTCCACGAAGACTTGAATCCGGCTGCCTTCCGCCTTGATTTCAACGAAATGCCGGGAGCCGTCCACGCTCGGATACGTCCGGCCGGAGGAAGCCAGTACCGTGCCGTCCACCTTCGTCAGCTCCACGCGGAGCCGGTCGCCCACCTTCTTCAGAAGGGCTTCATAACCCCTCGTTCCATCCGAAGAGGCACGGAAGACCAGGGACGCAGCAGAACCGGAAGACAGCGAGACGGTTCCCTCATAGACGAAATCGGCACTCTGGCGGTCATAGAGCCTGAGCGCCCGGCTCTCCCCGGCGGCGCTGCCCTTCCTGCCCCGGAGATCGGGCTGCCACTCTCCGCTGCTCAGCAGAACCGTTCCCAGATTCCCGTTCAAATCGCTGACGATGATATTCTGAAATAGAGCGGAGCCGTCAAAGACATGAAGTCCGAGCCGTCCCGAGCGGTGGGCGCCGTCTTTTACCTCAATTACAGGCTTATAGGCATTGCCCCAATAGACTTTAAGTGATTTGCCTTCCGCCCGGACCTTCAGGTGATAGATCTCACCGGCTCTAAGAGTAACGGGGCGTTCTTCATAGAGCTTATCCCCACCTCCGGCGGCGTCCTTGAGGCGAAGAAGTCCGGCACCCGGCGCAATCTGCAGCATATAGGAGCTCCAGCCGTCATCGCCTGAACGGAAAATCAACGAGCTGTCCGCCTTGTCATCCTGGATCATCACATCAGCTTCATAAATGAAATCCTCAGCAGCCGTTTCCGACAAGGCGATCACATTTTCCCGGGAATCCGAGGCCAGCAGCAGCCCTTCTGTCGATTCTTCTATCCGCCCCTTGCCGAGAATCTGCCAGCCGCTCAAATTCGTATTAATACTGTTAGCGTTTTCAAAAATCGGAATACCCTCCTTGTTACCTCCGGCCGGCTCTGCACTCTGCGGTGCTGCCCATCCTGTATCCGGCTTGAGACCGGAATTTCCGGTAGACGTTGAAGCTATCAGAATTGCGGCAGACAGCAGAACAATGCGAACAGCTTTCAGCTTATTTATCATTCGTTCCCCTCTTTCCTCTTGAATGAATGATTTCCCGCACGGACAGAAAAAAGGCGGCCAGCAACTGCTTCCTGACCGGCCGCCCGCACCCGCCCTGATTCAAACGGACGAGGTTTGATTCTTCCACGCTTCTACTCCCAGAGCCAATGCTCCGCATAATCCCGCCTGCTGGCCGAGACCCGGAGGAACAATGTAGCTCCCGATATCATCCGTAATAACGCCGGACTGCACATACCCGTTCAGGTTCCGCCGCACACCCTCCCGGATGAGCGGGAACAGCTGGGACTGCTGCATGACGCCTCCGCCTAGAATGACCTTCTTCGGGGACAGCAGCAGAACGGCATTCGAAATCGACTGTGCGAGATAGAAGGACTCGATCTCCCATGCCGCATGGTTCTCCGGCAGCTCATGACCCTTCGCGCCCCATCTGGCCTCCAGGGCGGGGCCTGCCGCCATTCCCTCCAGGCAGTCTCCGTGATAAGGGCAAATACCGCCAAAATCGTCATCAGGATGGCGTCTGACCAAGGTATGCCCGCCTTCCGGATGCACCAGGCCATGAACCGTCCTGCCTTCCGAATACACGCCGATACCGATTCCGGTACCGACGGTATAATACAGGCAGCTGGACAGCCCCCGGGCGGCGCCCCATTTGGCTTCGCCCAGAGCAGCGGCGTTCACGTCGGTGTCCCAGCCGAACGGCACCGGGAACTCCCGCCGCAGAATGCCGAGCAGATCGTACTGCGCCCAGCCCGGCTTGGGCGTCGTCGTCACGAACCCGTAGGTCGGACTCTCCGGCGTAACATCAATCGGGCCGAACGATCCGATGCCGATGGCGTCCACGGACTTGTCTTTGAAATATTCAATGACCTTGGGCACGGTCTCATCCGGATGCCCGGTCGGGAAGCTGATCTTATCCTCAATGGTTCCATGCTCGTTCCCGATTCCGCAGACGAATTTCGTGCCCCCCGCCTCAACCGCTCCGATTCTCATGGTTTAACCCTCCGCTTTCTGGCCGCCGTTTGCCGCAGACTGCGGGTCCATCCAGTAAATCTCAAGCGAGAGGAAGGCCATCTCTTCATCCGCGAAGACATCGACACCGGTGGAATCAGGCTCCGGGAAGATCAGATCCGTGATGACGGCCTGCCCTCCCCCTGCGAACGCCTCAACCGAAGAGCGGTCCACGAAGATGCGAAGTTCCGTTGCCGTCTCGCCGCTGACTTCGAGCTTCGCCGTATGGCGCCCCAGGAAGTTCGGATGAATGGAATGTCTTCCCGATTCCTTCCGGTCCACATACAGCACTTGAGCTTCTCCGTCGATGCCGATCAGCGTCTCGGTATCCGCTCCCGCCCGAACCTTGAATCCGGCCGATGCTCCGGCGGCGATCTCCGCCTTGATTTCGAAGCTTTCCAGCCGAAGGCCGTCAAGCAGCTTGCGAAGCTTGCCGAGTGAAGCTCCTTTCAGGCTGTGAACCGGCTTGCGGACGGCTTCCAGCTCCCGGGCCGGCCGCTGCACGAGAACGGTCACGCCTGCTCTGGTCTCCAGTGCAAGCTCGCGCGGAATGGTCATCGCTCCCCGGAACCCTTCCGTCGGGGTCAAGCCCGCATACATCCAATTGCTCATCCAGCCGATGAACAGCCGTCTTCCGTCTTCCTCCGGCATATCGGACCAGCTTACGCCGGCGTAATTGTCGCGGCCGTAATCGAGCCAGCGCACAGTCCGGGAATCTTCGTCCGGCGTGAAGACGGCTCCGTCGAAATCCCCTGTAAAATACTGCGTTCTCGACCCTTCCGCCAGAGCGGGGTTCGCCCCGATGCTCACCAGCATTACCCATTTCATGTTGGATGCCTCACCGTCCACAGCCAGCGGGAACAGGTCGGGACATTCCCATACCCCGTCATGCGAACCGATGCCTTCACCGAACCGGCTTCCCGCGCTCCAGTGAATGAGATCGGGGGAATGGTAGATCTCTGCCGCCTGGCCGCAGGCGACGATCATAACCCAGCGGCTCGTTGCTGCATGCCAGAACACCTTGGGATCGCGGAAGTCGATGCCGTTCTCATGCTCCAGTACGGGGTTGCCCTCATACTTGATCCAGGTTCTCCCTTTGTCCAGGCTGTAGGCCAGACTCTGCCGCTCGATGTTGGGGGCGCCTTCCTTTCCGTCAAGATGATGGGTGAAGATGGCGACAAGTCCTGGCTCTCCGCCAAAAAATCCGGTCGTATCGTTCCAATCCACCACGGCGCTTCCCGAAAAAATCATGCCATACTCATCCGGAGCCAGTGCGATCGGCAGCTCCTCCCACGTTGCCAGGTCCCGACTGACCGCATGGCCCCAGTGCATGTCGCCCATTCCCATGCTGTTCGGATGGTGCTGGAAGAACAGATGGTATTCACCTTCAAAATAGACCAGCCCATTCGGGTCGTTCATCCACATCGCCTTGGGCGAGAAGTGGTAGGCGCTGCGGTAATCGGTTTTTACAATGGCGGACATATGGATCTCTCCTTAATCTCTGTCTTATTTTTGTGTCGCCCGGTCATAGCCGGTCTGCTTGATCTTCATCCATTCCTGCAGGCCGAGACGGTCCAGCTCCTTCAAGTAGCTGCTCCACTGCTCGTCGACCTTGCCGTTCTCATACCACTCCGAGCGCATCCGGAGCACATAGGCGAACAGGTCGGTCTCGATTGTGGTCAACCGGTCCAGCTCCTCGATCGAATTGAAGACGCTCGGCATGACGTTGTCCGCCTGCATATGCGGCGCCATGATGTTCTTGACGATGTCCATTCTCTCCTTGGCGTCGTCCGGAACGGTCGTGTATTTTCCGTAATAGGAGTCAAGTACGGCCAGCGGCCCGCCCAGACTCGTCTTCTCCCGCAGCTCGACAGGAGCGGCGCCGTTCAGCGGCAGATGCTTCAGCGTGTTCTTGGTCTCGTCGTATTCAAAAATGTTCTGCAGCGCCGTATCCCCATAAGTCCCCCAGTTGTCCTGCACGGACTGGATCGGATCATAGAGCTGGTCCACCCATTTCGCCGTCGCTTCAAGCTGTTTGTCGGCGCTTGTGATGACCATTTTACCGCGTCCGAGTCCAAGCGCATTGGTCCGGGTCACGTTAACCTGTCCGTCCGGTCCGGCGAGCGGAGGCATCACTTCATAATCATTGTTGTCTCCCGAGATGTTGGCCTTATCCCAGGTGAAGAACAGGCCGTACTTCTGGTCCTTGCCCTTGGCTACATATGTGCTCCAGTCCTGCGTGAAGGATTCGACATCGACAAGCCCGTCTTTGTACAGATCATGAATATAGGATACGGCGTTCTTGTAGCCTTCCTCGGCAGGCGTGAAGATGACCTTGCCGTCATTGCTGACCACCAGATGATCGGGATTCTCCCCGAGTCCGAAGGAGGCGAACAGGAAGGCCAGATCCTCCGCTCCCGGTTTGTTAATGAAGGACAGCGGAATTTCATCCGCCTGGCCGTTGCCGTTCGGGTCCTGCGTCTTGAAGGCGGTCAGCACCTTCTTCAGATCATCCGTCGTCTTCGGCATATCGAGACCCAGCTTCTTCAGCCAGGTCACATTGATCCACGGCATGCTGTCCACCGCCTGAATGCGTTCCTTGCCCTGTCCAAGCTCCTCAATCCACGGAAAAGCGTAAATATTGCCGTCCGGCGCGGTAATCATATTCTTGTAGTCCGGAGCTTCCTCCAGCACTTTTTTGAAATTCGGCATATATTTATCGATCAGATCGTTCAGCGGGATAATGGTGCCGTCCTTGGCGAGCTTCAGCAGCTCGTAGTCGGAATAGTCCGCGTTGAAGATCGCGTCCGGCAAGTCGCCGCCTGCGACCGCGAGGTTGCGCTTCTCGACGAACACATCCTTGGTGAAGTTCTTCCAGTTGATATGAACACCGGTCTTCTCTTCCAGGCGCTTCGCGATCAGCTTGTCGTTCGGATCGGCCGGAGCCAGCGGCGAGCTTTGAGTGATCATGTTCAGAGTGACCTTTCCGCTTGCGCTCGGGTCCGCTTCGGTTGACTTGCCGCTTTCCCCGCTGCCGCCGCAGGCGGACAGGAACAGAAGTGAAGCCAGCGCAGCTGCGGATGCCGCCTTAGTCGTTGCTTGTGAACGCGTGAATCTTCCCATGGTTATGACCTCCAAAATAGGATGAATACAAGACTCTTTCTATGTGCAGCCCGTTCCTATTTCAGGGAACCGAGCATAACACCTTTCTCAAAGTACTTCTGGAAGAACGGATACATGATGATGAGCGGCAGACTCGATACGACAATCGCAGCATATTTGATGATTTCGGACAGCCGCTTCATTTCCGCCATGGCGAGCTGGTCGCTGATCATGCCCGGATCGACCTGGTTCTGGATCAGGATGGAACGCAGCACGAGCTGAAGGGGATGCAGGTTCGGATTGTCCAGATAGATCATGGCGTCGAAATAGGAGTTCCACTGGCCGACAAAAGCGTATAGCGCAAGCACGAATATAATCGGTTTGGACAGCGGCAGCACAATGCCGAAGAAGATCCGCATTTCCGACGCCCCGTCCACATTGGCGGCTTCCTTTAGTTCATTGGGAACGCTCTTGAAGAATGTCCTGGACAAAATGATATTCCAGACGTTGATGCAACCGGGAATGATAACGGCCCAAATCGTATTGAGCATGCCCAGATTCTTCACCAGCAGGTAGGTCGGAACGAGCCCGCCGCCAAAGAACATCGTGATGATAAACAGGGTCATGAAGAGGCCTCTTCCTCTCAGCCGGTCGTCCGACAGCGCATAGCCTGCGCAGACCGAGACGCTGACGGTAAGGAGGGCGAAGCAGACCGAATACAAGACAGCGTTTCCAAATCCGCGAATCATGGCCGGATTGGTCAGGATTTTCTCATAGCCGTCTAGCGACCAGTCCTTGAGATGAAACGATAGACCCCGGCTGAGCAGCACCGACGGGTCCATGAAGGAAGCGATCACCACATAGACGAGCGGGATTACGACAAGCAGGACGGCCAGGGTCAGCAGGACGGCATTCAGCGTAAGCATGAAGCGGTCCATCCGGGTATGCTTGATGAACATGAGCGGTTGCTCCTTTCTCTAGTACAGGCCTTCGCCTTCATTCAGTTTCTTGACAATCGTGTTCACCACAACGAGCAAAATGACGTTGATCAGGGAGTTGAACAGCCCCACAGCAGCCGAGTAGGCGTAGTCGCCGGATTGCAGGCCGATTTTATACACATAGGTCGGGATGATTTCGGATGTCGGCAGGTTCGTCGCCGTCTGCAAGAGATAGGCCTTCTCGAATCCGATCGACATGATGCCTCCAGCTGCGAGAATGAAGACAATCGCCATAATGGGCTTGATTGTCGGCAGATCGATGTGCCGGATGCGCTGCAGCAGGTTGGCTCCATCCAGATTGGCCGCGTTATGCAGTTCTGGATCAACATTCGCGAGCGCCGCCACATAGATAATCGAAGCCCAGCCCGCTCCCGTCCAAATATCCGAAAGGATATAAATCCAGCGGAAGTACTCCGGCCGGGACAGGAACATCACCGGTTCGCCGGTTATCCAGGTCACAAGCTGGTTAATCGGGCCTGTAGGCGACAGGAAGATGAACAGCATGCCGACCACGACGACGACGGAAATGAAATTGGGCGCGTACAGGAACAATTGAATGTTCTTTTTGACGCCGGACCGCCGGACCTGATTCAGCATCAAGGCCAGCAGGATCGGAACGGGAAAGCTCAGGATCAGTCCGAACAGGCTGAGTTTAAGCGTATTCATAAATATCACTTCAAAGTTGGGTGAAGACAGGAACTTCTCGAAGTTATACAAGCCTACCCAATCGCTGCCGAGGATGCCCTTGACCGGGCTGAAATCCTTAAAGGCGATGATGGCGCCGTACATCGGCCCGTACTTGAATATAAGGGTCAGAATCAAAGCCGGCGACAGCAGCAGATACAAAAAATAGTGCTTTCGGACAAACTCCCATAAGGAGCTTTTCCGCCTCGTCACCGTCTTGCCGTGATTCGCTTCCAGAGTGTTTTGCAAAGCCTTAGCCTCCATTCTTCAACTGGTGTGAGGGCTTACAATTGGTCATTTTGCCCTTCCGCATTTACAATTTACCAAAGCATTCGGCATACGTCAATACATTTTGTAAATATATTTTTGTTCATTTGACAACTAAATTCTGCAAGATTGCGGTTACATTTTGTAAAAAGACCAAAAATGCAGATGAAATTTTGATTTTCACCTAATTTGTCGATCAATAATGTAAATGAAATTGTGCATTTGTAAAGTTTATGTTGCTATTTTGGAAAAACTAGTATACATTTAAGAAAGAATAAGCGGGATATTCCCTGCTGACAGCGAACACCAGAATTCGAATATATAGAGGTGACAGGATATACATGGCCAGGGATAAAGTGACCATACAAGATATCGCCGATGCACTGGGAATCTCCAGAAATACGGCCTCCAAAGCCTTGAACGGCACCGGGGGAATCCCCGAAGAAACCCGTAACAAAGTCATCAAGAAAGCAATTGAACTGAAATACAAGCAGTTCTCCCTGATGGAAAGCGAAAGCCTTCTGTCAGCCAAAACACCGAAGAATATCGCCCTGCTGACGGAGAATCTGCCCAACACCTCCCATTTCGGCTCCGCGCTTATCAGCGGCCTGGAGAAGCGGATCAGCGCGGAAGGCTATAATCTGTCCATTCATATCATCCGTGATATTGAAAAGAAAACGCTGTCGCTCCCCAATAACTTCGACGCGGCCGCTGTGGACGGCATTATCTGCATCGAGCTCTTCGATCTGGAGTACAGCAAGATGATCACCGGCCTTGAGATTCCGGCCATCTTCATCGACTGCTCGGCATTTGTCTGCTACCCGGACTTTCAGGCCGACGTCCTGCTCATGGAGAACGAGCACAGTACTTACCAGCTTACCAAACGGCTGATTGACGGCGGTTACAAGACCTTCGGCTTCATCGGGGACCGCAATCACTGCCGCAGCTTCCAGGAACGCTGGGTCGGCTTCAATCGCGCCCTGAGCGAAGCCGGCATTCAGCTTGATCCTTCGCAGAGCGTGCTGGACGATGACGGGCTGTTCTTCTCAAGCCCCGGCTGGGCCGATCACAAGCTCAAGGAAATGGCCGAGCTTCCCTCCGCTTTCATCTGCGCCAACGATTTTATCGCCGTCAGCTTCATGACCGCGCTCAAGAATCTGAATTTGTCGATACCGAAGGATATCGTCGTCTGCGGCTTCGACAACGCGCCGGAGTCGCGAATTATCGAGCCGAAGCTGACGACCGTGCACATCTACAGCAATGAAATGGGCGTGTCGGCCGCCGAAATGCTGCTGTCCCGCATCGATCATCCGGACCAGCCCTATCAGGTCTCGCATATTTACACGAAGCCTGTCATTCGGGAATCCACGCCGCAGATCGGGTAAGTGAGTACAGAATTATAAAGCTCACCGGTTCTCCGCAAGGTTAACACCTGCGTCCTCTTTGGCGTTAAGCCGAAGCCTATGCATTCTTATATTTCCAGGCAAAAAATCCCGATCGGTCCGGCAAGCCGGATGATCGGGATTTTCAGCATTCATATCTTTCATATCCATATTCGTCAGAGCATTTGCCGCCTGTCTTGTCTACAGTCTACACGACCCGCCAGGGATTCTCCGCGCCTTCCGCCTCCAATACGCAGCTCTTCAGCGAAGCGTATACCATATCCTGTACCGATTGGTTCGTATAAAAGGCCATATGGGGCGTCACGATCACATTCGGATAGCTGCGGAGAACAGCCAGATCGCGGTGGCCCAGCACGCTGGATTTCAGGTCATGGTAGTAGAGGGAAGTCTCATCCTCAATGACGTCCAGCGCCGCCGCCCCGATCTGTCCGCTTTCGATCCCATCCATTAGCGCTTTTGTATCGATCAGCGCGCCACGGGCGGTATTAACGAGGATAACCCCTCTTTTCATCTTCGGGATCGTATCGGCATTGATCATATGGTAATTGCTCTCATCGACCGGCGCATGGAGCGTGATCAGGTCGGATTCCCGTAGCAGCTCCTCCAACGGGACATACGTGGCGTACCTCTTCACTTCCTCCGATTCCGAGAGTGAATAGGCCAGCAGCGGATTGCCGAATCCCGACAGATGGCGGATGACCGTCTGCCCGATCCGGCCGGTGCCGATAACGCCGATCGTCATGCGGGCGAAATCCCGGCCCTGAATCCCATCCAGCGAGAAGTCCTGAATATGGGCCCGTTCCATAATCCGCTTCATCTGCCGCGACGCCATCAGCATCAGCATGATCGTATAATCGGCCACGCCCTCGGGAGCGTACGTCGCATTGCTGACCCGGATTCCCAGTTCCCGGGCGGCCTTCAGGTCAATATGATCGAAGCCGACTGTTCGAGTTGAGATCATCGTCACGTTCAAGCGATGCAGCTCGCCGATCAGCGCAGCGTCCATAGGCGTCGTGATGATCGAGACGCAGGAGCACCCCTTGGCGAGATGGATCGTAGAGAGGGTCGGGGCCTCCCGGCAAATGACAAGCTCTATCCCCAGTTCCCTGGCAATCTCCTGAAAATGCCTGGCTTCGTCGAACTCCCTGTAATTAAAGACGCATATCTTGAGCTTCCTGGCTTCCACAGCATTCATCTCCTCCATGAATTGGGCTCTCCGCCCGCTGCCGCCTGAGTCTCTGCACTTCCCTGCCGCGAATGGCGCACCAGCTCGGCGTAATATCCGCCGAGCGCCATCAGCGACGCGTGATCACCCTCCTCGGCGATCACGCCGTCCCGCATAACGAGAATGCGGGAGGCATGCTGGACGGTGGACAGCCGATGGGCGATCACCAGCGTTGTCCGCCCCTCCGAGACTACGTCGAGGGCCCGCTGGATGAGCCGTTCCGTATGGGAATCCAGATGGGCCGTCGCTTCATCGAGGATGAGTATCTTCGGCTGCATGACCAGAATGCGGGCGAAGGAGATTAGCTGGCGTTCACCGGCCGACAGCCCGCTGCCCTTATCGGAGAGCCGGGTATCGTAGCCGCCGCGGAGGCGCTCAATTCTGGAATGAGCGCCAACCCGCCGGCAGGCCCGGATGACCTCCTCCCGGCTCACCTCCTCGCGGAACATCCGCACATTGTCGACAATGGTTCCGGAGTAGAGGTAAGGTTCCTGCTGCACGAGTCCGACGATCCGGTGCAGCTTCTCCTGCGGCAGCAGGCGGATATCCGCACCGTCAATCCGGATGCTGCCTTCGTTCACATCATAGAAGCGGGTCAGCAGGTTGACGAGCGAGCTTTTGCCCGCTCCCGTCGTGCCGACAATCCCGATGAACTCGCCCGGCCGGATATGCAGGTCAAGGCCGTGCAGCACCTCCTGTCCCTTCGTATAGGAGAAGGAGATATTGTTGAAATCGACCTGTCCCTGGATGCTCCCTTTGGTCAGGGACACGGATTGGGACGGCTCGGGATCTTGCACCTCCGACTCCATGGCGAAGATCCGCTGCAGCCGGTCCACCGAGACGAGCGTGGACTGCAGCGTGTTCCACTGCTGGGTAATCTGGTTGATCGGCTGGAAGAACTGCCGGATGTAGCTGATGAAGGCGTACAGCACGCCGAACTCCACTCTGCCTTTCAGCACTGCAATACCGCCAATCCAGACGACGAAGGCGACGGACAGATTGCCCAGAATATCGAACGAGCGGTTGAACAGCACCGAGCCGCGCACCTCTCTGAGATTGGCCGCCAGGTAGCCGCCATTATACTCCGTGAACCTCCGGGTCTGCTCCTTCTCCTGATGGAACGCCTGAATGAGACTCATGCCGGAGAGATTCTCCGCCGTAAATGCGATCAGGCGGGACAGACGGGAGCGGCTCTCCTGGTAGGTCCTGCGCAGATACGCCCGGAAGGCGATGGCTATCGCGGCGATCAGCGGAAGCAGCAGCAGACAGTACAGCGCAAGCCGGGCATCCAGGGCGAACATGAATCCGATAATGAGGACCAGTGACATGGTGTCCCGGATCAGACTGAGCAGCACCTGGGTGAAGAACTGGTTGATCGTCTCCGTATCGCTCGACTCGTTCGTAACGAGGCTGCCGCTGGCGTTCCGATCGAAGAAGGACATCGACTGATCCGTAATATGCCGGAACAGGTCCCCCCGCAGCCGGGCGACGATCGTCTGCCCGGTGCGCTGCAGCAGGTTCGCCTGCAAATAGGCGAACAGCACGCTCACCGCCGCCAGCAGCAGATAGGCTGCGGCGAGCAGAAGCAGGGTGCGGAGGCCGTGCCGGCCGAATAGCACCCGCTCGTCAATCGCGAACTTCATCAGCAGCGGCTGAAGAAGATCCGCCGAGATCGCGAAGAGGGAGCAGCCCGCGACTCCCAGCAGGCTTGCACGCTCGGGCTTCGCATAGGAGAGCAGAATGCCGAGCGCCTGGCTTCTCTCCGAACGTGTACCTGCCGCACCGGACCGGCGCGAAGGATCAGGGGCGTTCTTCCCGGATTCCTTAAGACGGGTCTGAGCCATTGCGGTCTCCTCCCTCCTGGATGGCAAGAAGCTCGGCGTAGCGCCCTCCGGCGGCAAGCAGCGATTCATGATTCCCGCTTTCGACAATACGTCCTTCTTCCAGAACGATAATCCGGTCGGCATGGCGGACGGCGCTGATGCGGTGGGCGACCACAATCGTGGTCTTCCCCTTCCGCACCTTCCGCAGATTGGCCAGAATCCGCGTCTCCGTCACCGCATCGACCGCGCTGACGCTGTCGTCTGCAGCAGAACCGGCGCATCCTTAATGAGGCCACGGGCAAGCGCGGTGCGCTGGCGCTGACCGCCGGACAGCGTCAGCCCCCGTTCTCCCAATTTCGTCTCATACCGACCCGGAAACTCAGATATACTTCCGTGAATCTCCGCCAGCCGGGAAGCTTCCTCCACTTCGTCCAGATCCATGGCCCGGTCCGAGAATGCAATATTATCCCGGATCGTCGTACTGAACAGGAAGCCGTCCTGCGGGACATAGGCGACTTTCGTGCGCAGGCTGCGCAGGGACAGCCCGCGAATATCGCTGCCGCCGATAAAGACCGTTCCGTACGGCGGGTCGTATACCCGAAGCAGCAGCTTGATAAGCGTCGTCTTGCCACTCCCCGTCCGGCCGATAATGCCCAGCGTTTCGCCCGCCTTCAGCGAGAACGTCAAGCCTTCCAGAGAAGGCTTCGCCGCTTCCGGATACGTAAAAGTCAAATTCCGGATTTCGATTTCCGGCGTTCGGCCGTCCAACATCCGAGGATGCTCGGCCTCCCGGATGTCCGGCAGGGTTCCCAGCAGCCGGTTAAGCCGGTCCAGCGACGCTCTGGAGCGCTGCATGAAGTTGATCACGTTGCCGATCAGCTGCAGCGGGTTCATGATCATGCGCAGGTACAGCGTCAGCGCAACAAAGCTTCCGAGCGTAAGCTCTCCCCGGGTGACCAGATAGCCCCCGAAGCCGATGGACAGCGCCAGTGAAGCCGCGCCCGTAAAAGGCAGCAGCGCCTGGAACAGCGATGACATCCGCACCAGGGACAATTGATTCTCCCGGATTGTCTCCACCGTACTTCCGAAGCGCGCTCTCGCCACATCCTCGGCGGCGAAGGTCTTCGTCACCTTGATCCCTTCGAACTGCTCCTCCGCGGATTCCGTCATTGCGGCCAGCGCCTCCTGCACCTTGCCCGAGCGCTCCCGGATGCGGGGACCGAGACAGACGACCAGCACGGGAATTGCCAGCAGTGGAAGCAGGCAGACAAAGATGAGCAGCGGCGGAATCCCGCTTATGCTCATCATCACGATAACGGAGATCAGCAGCACCGAGGCATTGGTCATCTGGTTGAGTCCATTGGCGATGGATTCCCTTACAGTCGTGACGTCATTCATAAAATAGCTCAGCAGCTTCCCTGTCCCGTTCCGGGAGTAAAAAGACTCGCTTAAAGTGGTAAAATGGCGGAACAGCAGCTGCCGGGTCTGATACTCAAACTGCCTTCCAAGTCGGTGATTGATATACTGCCCGAGTCCGAAGCAGCCTCCGTAGACGACCGCGATTAAGGCAAGGGCCAGGCTGTACGTAAGAATGGCCTCCCGGCTCAGCCCGCCCCGCTCCAGACTGTCCGTAAAACGGCCCAGCACCCTCGGGAAGTTAGCGTAAGTGACATTGGCGGCCGCCAAGAAGATAACGGCCGTAAGATACATAGGCAGATGACTCCTGATCTGGCCGGCAAGCAATGATCGTCCTTCCAATAATGCTCCCCTCCCTTTCCGTTCCTTCATCATACGGCAAAAGAAATGTCCGTTCAAACATGAATTCAGACGAAAAAGCCTTGGAGCCGCCTCCTTGCATGCCTCGCCAGTTCGCTCATCCGACGGCATACGCCGGTATAATCAGCCGGCGCCAGGTCGGCCATCTGCCAGCATAATCATCCGGCAGCAGGTCAGCCTAGCTGCTGGCGCTGCTGTATCGCTTCAGGCAGAAGACCCAGGCCTTCCGCGTTAACGCGAACAGAAGAACCGGCACGATGAACCCCCACACGGCATAGGCGCCGCTCAGCCTTTCCAGGAGAGCCATCGCCGGAAAGTTTGTTATGACAAAGATGGGCAGGAGGAAAATGCCCGCACGCTGAATCCATTTGTTATAGATGAGCATGGGCATATTATTGAAATCCCACAGCTTATCCGCGATCTCGATTACGGACTGCGTCTTGACAATGAAGAAGGTTAGAAGCTGCGGGAGCAGAAACAGCGCGTACATCAGCAGCGTACCGCTTGCAATCAGCAGCAAATACAGAGCCAGAGCCGATGGGGTAACCTCCAGCGCCATTCGATGCTTCGCTGTCAATACCATGGCTGAGCCGACCAGCAGATTCGGAATCGGATAAGCGAAATTGACGCGTCTTAAGGTTGCCATGAACTGCACGGACACCGGCTTGGTAAGGAACATATCCAGCGACCCGCTGCGCACATGCTCCGACAACTGAAAGAAATTTTCCATGAAGAACATCGTATAGATCGCCGTCATCAGCATGTACGTTCCAATGAACAGCAGGACCTGATCCGGAGACAGCCCGTTAATATCGACGCCGGCCCCATAGATCACGATAACATACAACAGCTTGGCTATGGAGAACGCGCTCTCTGTCAGGATGCCGATGACAAAATTCAATCGATACTCCATCTGGGCGATCAGACAATTTTTAATAAACAATCCGAATATCTGAAGATGCTTGATGATCTCTTTCATTGCATTCATGCCCATCATCCTCCGATCCCCACATACCGGTTGAGCCCGTGCCGCCAGCAGCTGACCGCCAGCAGGATCACGATTACCGTCCATACCGCCTGCCAGCCGAGACCTGCAAGCACCTCATGCAGAGACAGCTTGCCGTTCAGAACATTGATCGGGAAATAGATCGTATACCGAAACGGCAGCCAGCCGAAGACGCGGTTCGCCGTAGGGCCGAACACATCAAGCGGGAACACGCCGCCGCTCAGAATATTGGACAGCACATTAAAGCCGAGAAACACCGCCCACACCTCCGTGATCCAGAAGGCCAGCAGGCTGAGCAGATAAAAGATCATCCCGTTCAGAATGATGCCCATCAGAACCGAAGGTATAAACAGCAGGGCCGATCCCCCGGTCAGCGGCAGCTCTCCGAACAGTGCGACTCCGCCGAGCGCCGCCGTGACGATTATCCCGAAGAACAGAAGCTGCACCGTTTTACCGCCATAAAAGCTGCTGACCCGGTATCCGAAATAGCTGACCGGCTGCACAATGAATTTGCTGAGTCCTCCATTTTTGATATCTGCGGCAATTTCATATTCGAAGCCTCCGGACACCACCTTGCCGACTGCCAGCGCCATCAGAGTATAGACGATCATTTGATCATAGGTGTACCCGTAGACCTGCTGTGAATCCGACGCTGCAAAAATCGCTTTCCATAGAAACACCTGAATGAGCAGCGGAAATATTTGTCCGACCATGCTGA
Source organism: Paenibacillus sinensis (assembly GCF_019904155.1). GTDB lineage: Bacteria > Bacillota > Bacilli > Paenibacillales > Paenibacillaceae > Paenibacillus_AQ > Paenibacillus_AQ sinensis. The sequence goes on along the minus strand of NZ_JAHCMB010000121.1, from coordinate 183,241 downwards.
GCCAGAAATCGGCACGGTACTCCATGGCGTTCTGAATGCCCAGAACATAGCATCTAACATACTTGCCCGTCGGCTTCATGCACCTCACCGTCCTTCCTGTAAAGCTCCGCCAGGCTTTCCTCTACCGGCAAATCCTCAATATTGAAGTCCTGCACGGCCAGGTGACCCAGCATAGCCTGAAGGCTCTCGCGGACATTCTGCTTGGGCACTTCCAGCACGGCCCGGCCGGGCTCAGACTCAACAACACGCCCGTACCTGCTTAGTTCCTCTCTTCCTATTTCATGCTCGAATTGAACCCGAATCCGCTTGCGCTCCCCGACCTGCATATTAAGCCGCGATAAATCGCCATCATACACCAAAGAACCCCTATTGATGATAATGGAACGCTTACATAAGTCTTCGATATCGTTCATATAGTGGCTGGTCAGGATAATCGTAGTCTTCGTCTGTCTGCTGTAGGTTTTAATGAAGGAACGGATATTTTTCTGCGAGATTAGATCAAGCCCGATCGTCGGTTCATCCAGGAACATGATCTTCGGTTTATGAATCAGCGCCGCAATCAGCTCAATCTTCATCCGCTCTCCCAGTGACAGACGCCGGACCTGTACATTAAGGAGCGGCTTCACCTGAAGCAGCTCGGACAGCTCATCCAGCGTACTGCGATAATTCGCATCGTCCAGTTCATAAATTTTCTTGTTCAGCAGTAGCGATTCGCTGGCGGGCAAATCCCACCACAGCTGGCTTTTTTGACCCATAACGATCGAAAAATTCAGTTTAAACGCTTTTTTTCTCTCCCACGGTATAAACCCGTTCACCTGCGCGGTACCCGCAGTCGGAACCAGGATGCCAGAGAGCATCTTCAGCGTCGTTGTCTTGCCGGCTCCGTTGGGACCCAGAAACCCGACAACCTCTCCTTCCTCGATTTCAAAAGAAATGTCCTCTACCGAGCGGCGCACCAGCTTTTTCCGAAACAGCAGATTTTGGACCGAACTCCGGAGTCCCGCTTCCTTCTCATAGTATTCAAAATGCTTGGTTAGTCCTTTCACAACAATGGCCGGCATGACCCTTCCCCCCATAGCGTTTATTGACGGCATTTGCTCCAGAGTGGAGCGAAGCCATCCCAGGCCTGAAACGCGCTGCGGTGCCGGTTGTCAATCAAGCCTCTGCGATTCAGACATATATGACGCATATAATGATACGTACATTGTAACTCCCCTTAAATCCTTAATAAATATAAGATAAAGTATAATCCATATAAGAATATGGAATTCATATTGCCGCTGAGAACAGATAAAAACTGTCCCGATTGACGGAACAGTCTGTTATCTTCTATATCGTTGACGAAAGCGTGCATAGCGATCCATAGAGCCCTGCCATTATTTAAGGGCTTACTGCCCCGCAAGCTTAAATCCGTATTCCACAAATATATCGCCGGCACTCTTGGCGAACAAGAACTCATCAACAATGAGGAATTTGCGACAATCCGTGCATCCAATTTCATCCTGCCACTCATCCCTCGGATTACGCAGATATGGGCCATCGGCCATCTTCAGGTCAAATTTTAAAAGTGGATACCGAAGACTGCAGCTCACCGGCGAGATGAGCCAGCGACTGGGAAGTGGCCGCCATCTCCTGGCTGCTTGCCGCAGCCTCCTCCGTGGCTGATGAAATATTTTCCACCGCCGACAATACGGTTGTAGTCTGGGCCGCCTGCTCCTCACTCGCTGCAGCGATTTCCATAACCTTCTGTCCGTTATCATTGACAAAGGATACGATGCGCTGGAAGGATTCCGCGGTACGTTCGGACAGGTCCGCGCTTTCCTGCACCGAGCTCACACTGGACCGTGTATTCTCCTGCATGCCTTTGATGATTTTGGTAATCTGCTTGGTCGCCTCGCCGCTGCGCTCCGCCAGCTTGCGAACCTCATCGGCCACCACTGCAAATCCGCGGCCCTGTTCTCCCGCACGGGCGGCCTCAATTGCCGCGTTGAGCGCGAGCAGATTGGTCTGTTCCGCAATATCCTCAATCACCTCGATAATTTCGCCGATCTTCTGCGAATCATCTTCAAGACGAGTCATTTGCTGGCTTACGACCTGCATGCTGGAGTTGGACAACTGAATAATGCCGTTGCCTTCTTCGGCGGCCTTGGCCGCTTGAACCGACAGCTCCGAAGCAACCTCGGTATTTTGAGCGACGGAATGAACGGCGGTGGATAATTCGCCGAACAGTTCGCTGATCATTCTGGCCTCTCTCGCCTGGCTGTCATTGCCGTGGGCGATTTCTTCGGCACTTGCGGATATTTGCTGCGACGACGCCGCAAGGCTCTGGGAATGCGCAAGAATATTTCCAACCATCCCGCGAAGATTGTGGACCATGGCATTCATACCCGTAGCCAGCTGTCCGACCTCATCCTTCGAGTCAATATCCAATGTGCTGCGCAAATCTCCATTCCCTACGTCGTTCACCAGCTTGGTCACCTTGGATAAGGGCTTGGATATGATCCGGGAGATGAAATACCCCATGCCGATAGAAATCATAACGGCCGCAATAATAACGATAATCGTAATATTTCTGGACGAAAAAAACAGGTCATTGCCCGCTCGCTTCGTATGTTCGCCCTCTGCTACCGAGTTATCGATCAGCTCATTGAGGAGCAGGCGGACCTCATCCCCCACTGTGGAGATCTCATTATCGATCAGGCTCTTCATCTCTGCATTTCGCCCATCTTGGCGAAGCTTCATGGCTTGATCATACAGCCTGATGACTTCCGCCCATTTCTCGTCAAAAGGCTCGAGAATTTTTTGTGACTCCGCACTCATTTTGGTTTTTCTGAATTCCGCTATACTGCTCTCCACCGTTTTCGATTCGTCCTGATAGGTGGTTATTGCATTATCGAGACTCTCCTTGGTATCCGCGATGTAAGCAGCGCGGATGTTCACTCTCATCCGGGTATAGCTAACCTGCGCCGTCAAAGCCGATTTAACGGGAATCAGACCGTTGTCATACATGCCGCTAAGCGAATTGTTCATTTTACTCAAATTGCTGATGCCATAAAGTCCCACAAAACCCAAAATAGCCGATACAATTAAAAACGAAGTAATCAGTTTGACGCTGGTCCTCATATTCATAATCCATCTCATCACAATCACTCCCATGTTATGATTCTGTCCCAGTGTTTACGTTTGGATTGCTCTGATTTCGAATGCTGCCGATATTACGGCAGAGCCGCTCGCGATGCCCAAAATCAGTGAATACATATTCCTCTCCCTACTGCTCTTTAATATCGGGGAGGAGCTTGTACAGACGATTATTATGTAATTCCTTCATCCCCCTTCGTTCGCTTGTATATGCTTTCACTTACGACTTTTGGTCCATCTTCAGGCTCTGATTCATGTGCGACTTAAGAAATGAAGATGTCTTATCTTATAATTCGACAATACTAGATAAATAATGAAGATTTCACCATGAAATTGCATATTTATGAATAATAATAGTTATTTCATCCTACTTCATTATTCTGGAAGTGATGATTCTCCGATACCAGCCGCTCATGCGGGCAGAAGTGAAAAAAGAGCGCTGCTCGTTCGAACAGCGCTCAATCTTTTTTCCAATATGAAATTGTCTGAACTTCTTCTATTCCAGTTCGGATGGCTTGACAATCGTTGCGACCTTGTTATGAGCGGAATATTTGGCGTCAATCTTGGTTGTGTATACATCCTTCTCGCCATCTTCCACCAGGGTATAATTCAAATCGACCGTCAGCCTCTCCGTTTGCCAGGTTTTGCTGTTGGCGTATAGTTTCCAGGTTACACTTTTCGGTTGAATCACTGCCCCCTCATAGAGGTTCTCCCGATCATAGAGCGAAATGACGGCTTTAGCCGCTTTCGCATCGGTCAGCGTAAATTGAAGGATCGTCTGTGTCCCGGCTGTGGAGACCTTCATGGATTTCTTATAGGCCTTGACCGAATCAAGCACGGAAGCGGGGTCAAATTGGCCCTTGGTGTAAAGCGAATACCAATCTTCCTGGTCCAGCCCGACCCAGTACTGGGAATCGGGATCAATCTCATCAGCGCTATTTACCGCTTCCCCATTTGCCGAATCTCCGTAAACATCGCCGCTTGCGGTATCCTCGTCATATTCGTCGATAAGGTCGCTGCCGTCGACTACCTTGTAGTATTCCTTGTCGTTGGCGTACAGTTCAAAGTCCGTCCCGAGAAACCCGATATTCACGGAGCCTGCGGCGGCGAAGCTTGGAAGACGGTTGATATCAAGGTTCAGCGTGTTGGTATTGCCTATGCGCATGCTGCCGATCTGAAGGTCCTGTTTCTTCGTTGAACTCAAATGAAAATTCTTCAGTGTCTTCGATGTTGTCGCCAACTTAGCGAGCATTTGATCCGCTGTGATGACTTTGTTGTTAGCGGCGGCGGATACCGTAACAGGATGAGAAGTCCATCCGATCGAACCTGAAACCAATACTGCGCCTGCGATCAAAAATTTCCCCAGTGTTCTCCAATTGTTCCTCATGCATTGTCCCCTTTCGAATCCTTGCGGTAAAACGGCGCCGTAATAGAGCGAAATCACAAAAAAACTCCAAATAGACTTGTGTCCATTGGAGTTATCTTTCTAACCCTATCGGTTACCCCTATGGCGGCCTGGCGATCATGGCCCTCCGATGGATGGCTTTAGACCCATAGCTTTGTGTCATCATCTTTCGATGATTTTACCTTTAACGCGGATATTCGGTTCATTTGATTATTTGCAGGACGATTGTCCTTTCCTTGAAATTTAACATGATCCTTATTTCCTGTAAATGCTTAATTGCTATACTTCCTGAGAGGCTTCTGCCCGGTGACAGCCGGCTAGCTGTGCTGAGGTACAGCCGAAGCTTCGGCTTCAAGATAAGGGACGTGAATTTAGTCATTGATGAACCCTGAAACCCTCCCTATTTCTTCGTCTAAATGTTACAATCAAGGTCACAATCGAATTATAAGGAGAGAAGACGTTCATGTGGAAAGAGTTTAAGGCATTCGCATTCAAGGGAAATGTGCTGGATCTGGCTATCGGTGTCGTTATAGGGGCAGCGTTCGGCAAAATCGTCAGCTCCATTGTACAGGACCTGATCACCCCTCTGATCGGCATCTTGTTCGGCGGACTGGATTTTAAAGGCTTGTCTCTCAAATATGGCAAGTCCGCCATTACATACGGTAATTTTATCCAGTCGGTCATCGACTTCCTGCTGATTTCTGCTTCCATCTTTCTGTTCGTCAAGCTGCTCAGCAAATTCCAGAAATCCAGCCCCAAGGAAGAGCCGGCTCCTCCCGCTCCGAGCAAAGAGGAAGTGCTGCTGACGGAAATCCGCGATCTGCTTAAAGCGCAGAGCCGCGAGAAGGCATAAGAATCTACAGCAACACGTAACCGCTGACGAACGACGAAACAGCGGCTGCCGGACAAGCCATGATGTCCTTGCAGCCGCTGTTTCTTATTCATGTATTTAACGTCTATTCATTCGCCTGCAAGGTTCTACGCGAACGACTCATCCTCCACCGGCCAGGGAAGAGGATTGCTGAACCGGCTCCAGTCCTGCGTCATCTCCTCTTCAGTCAGCAGGCAGCGGTTCAGTCCAGCTTCGATGTCTTCGCGGTTCATGTCGATCCCGATCAGGACGATTTCCGTCATCCGGTCTCCCCATCTCTCATCCCAGCGTTCTCTCGCCTCCGGCTCGTTCGCCAGTATCTCCTGCTGCTGTTCCTCCGGCAGGGAAGCAAGCCAGTAGCCGGCCGGCCCGAACTGGATCGAAGGCCCGGCCTGACCGATCGTCGCCGCGAAATCGCCGCGCGCCGCCAGCCATACCAGGCCTTTGGCGCGGACGACCTGCTCCGGCCAATTGCCGAGCAAAGAGCCGAGCCGCTCCGGATGAAAGGGAATTCGGCTCCGGTACACGAAGGAAGCTATGCCGTATTCCTCGGTCTCCGGCGTATGCTCCTCCTTGTTCAGCTCCGCAATCCATCCCGAGGACATGCTTGTCCGTTCAAAGTCGAACCGGCCCGTGTTCAGAATTTCTCCCGGGTCTACGGCTCCATTGATGGACCGTATAATGTTGGCGGAAGGCTGAAGCTTGCGCAGAATCCCTTCCAGCTTGCGCAGTTCTCCCTCTTCAACAAGGTCGCATTTGTTGAGCACCAGAACGTCGCAGGTTTCAATCTGGTCGATCAGCAGGTCGACGATATCCCGGTAATCTTCCTCTCCGGCCGCCTGTTCGCGGTCCAGAAGACTCTCGCCCGAGGCAAAATCATGCCAGAAACGGTGCGCGTCCACAACCGTCACCATCGTGTCGAGCCGGACCAGCGACGTTAAATCGATGTCCTGTCCAGGGCTCTCATATGTAAAGGTCTGGGCCACCGGAACCGGTTCGCTGATTCCCGAGGATTCGATCAGAATATAGTCGAAACGTCCCTCCGAAGCCAGCTTGTACACCTCGCGCAGCAGATCGTCCCGCAGCGTGCAGCAGATGCAGCCATTGGTCATCTGGACCAGCTTCTCCTCGGTCCGTGACAAGGTATTCTCGGACTCCACCAGCCGGGCATCCACATTGATCTCGCTCATGTCATTCACGATAACAGCCACTCTCAGTCCTTCCTTGTTGTGAAGGATATGATTCAGCAGCGTCGTCTTTCCCGAGCCCAAATACCCGCTCAGTACAGTGACCGGAATTCGTTTCATCTTTTGTCTCCTTATATATCGTTTGATATCCGTTCCTCCAGCAACTATCCCGCCGAATTAGCGTGTCTCGCGGTGCAGGGTATGTCTCTTCAGTCTCGGGCAGTACTTGCGCATTTCCAGGCGTCCGGGATGGGTCTTCTTGTTCTTGGTTGTCGTGTAATTGCGGTCTCCTGTCTCGGTGCAGGCCAGCATTACGGTAACTCTCATGATGAGATGAACCTCCTTATTCGTAATTATTACGATTTATTTTTATATCGTAACGATTTCGATTAACAATGTCAAGGCTAGGGATAACTGAGCACAACACAAAACCAGCCTCTTTTCCTTAGAAGATGGAAGAAAGACTGGTCAGGATCATGGTATGATTTATTTTGTGATAGGGGCATTGATTGGATTGAGAAGAGGTTGCAGAATGACGAGAAAATGGGTTCTTACGCTAGGGATAGGCATTGTTGCTGTCGTTTCGCTGATTGGGGTCATTTACAGGTTGAACTATAACAATATAATAAGTCCGAACTCGATTATGATTTCGCAATGCAAGGTATCGGATGAAATCATCGCAGTAAAGGGGGGATTTTCGGATAGTGCGAATAAATTTACAGGATATAAAGCCGCTTATGACAATAATACGCTGTACTTAAAAATAACAGGGAGTATTTTGCCTCTTCCGAAGTCTACCGGGGATTTTAACATTTCGATTAAAAATGATTACGGCAATATTCAAAGCATATATTTGCAGGGCTCCGGTCCCTCCCAAAATATACGGATTTGGTCCAGCCAACAATAAAACCCCGGGCAGTATTGAGCCGTCTCCAGAGACTTTCAGCGGGATACAGTTCAAAACTTCCGGGGTCAGCCATAATATACATGTAAACTAATTCAAGCCATCCCCCTAAGGAGGATGTTGCGCATACCCGCAAACGTGGTTCTCTTATCAGACCTGTGATGCCAAACGGTACACGCGCGCCTCGTACGGACGTAGATGAAGAGTGCGGATGCTGCCGCCCTCAGGCGCTTCATAGTTGGCAAGCTGCAGCTCCGCTGACGCATAGCGAATTCCCTTCGGCAGATGGAACAATGCTTCATCCGGCGACAGATTCGTTATGATCAGCCAATGCTCATCCTCCAGCGTCCGGGTGTAGGCGTAGATCTGCTTGTGCGTCGGCAGAATGAGATCGTACATGCCATAGATCAGAACCGGATGGGTCTTGCGGAGCTCGATCAGCTTCCGGTAATAATGGTAGATGGAATCGGGGTTGCTCTTCTCCGCCTCCACATTGATTTCCTTGTAGTTCGGATTCACCTTCATCCAGGGAGTGCCTGTCGTGAACCCGGCCTGCTCACTGTCATTCCACTGCACCGGCGTCCGCGAGTTATCGCGTCCATTCTTCCAGATGACCGGTATCAGCTCCTCGTGAGACTTGCCTTCCTCCCGCTCCAGTCTGTACCAGGTCTTCATATGAACGTCATCGTAGTCGTCAATGGATTCAAACCGCACATTCGTCATGCCGATTTCCTGTCCCTGATAAATGAACGGCGTTCCCTGCATGAGAAAATACATCGTCGCCAGCGCCTTCGCCGACTGGACCCGGAGCGGGCCGTCGCTGCCGTAGGTCGAGACCGAACGGGGCTTGTCGTGATTCTCCATGAACAGCGCGTTCCAGCCGCTGCCCTCCAGCTTCTTCTGCCACTCGCTCAGCACCTTCTTGAAGGTCAGGAGGTCTAAGCCCGCATCCATGCTCTTGTTCCACAGCTCCATGTGGTTGAACTGGAACACCATGTTGAACTTGCCTCTCTCCTTGTCCACCCACAGATCGGCTTCATCCGCCTTCACGCCGCTGGCCTCACCAACCGTCATAATATCGTATTTATCGAAGGTCTCCCGCTTCAGTTCATCTAGAAAATCATGAATACCCTCGCGGTTCATATGCCCATCGAATGATCGGGCGTAGCGCAGGCCTGCCGGATTCGGCATATCCGGGAAGCCCGCCAGCTTCTTGATATGGGAAATCGCGTCGATCCGGAACCCGTCAATGCCTTTATCCAGCCACCAGTTGACCATGTCGTACAGCTCGGCGCGAACATCGGGATTCTCCCAGTTCAGATCGGGCTGTCTCTTCGAGAAGACATGCATGAAATACTGCTCCGTCACCATGTCATATTCCCAAATCGATCCGCCGAAGATGCTGTCCCAGTTGTTCGGCTCTGCCCCGTCCTTCGGGTCCTCCCAAATATAATAATCCCGCTTCGGATTGTCCCGGCTTGAACGGGATTCGATAAACCACGGATGCTCATCCGAGGTATGATTGATAACCAAATCCATAATCAGCTTCATTTCCCGGCCATGGACCTGCTTCAGCAGCTCGTCAAAATCGGCCATTGTGCCGAACTCTTCCATAATGTCCTTGTAATCCGAAATATCGTAGCCGTTATCGTCATTCGGGGATTTGTAGATCGGACAGATCCAGATGACGTCGATCCCAAGCTCCTTCAAGTAATCCAGCTTGTCGATAACGCCCCGCAGATCGCCGATTCCATCTCCGTTGCCGTCCATAAAACTGCGGGGATAGATCTGATACGCCACCGCTTCTTTCCACCATACTCTGTCCAAATCCGTCAGCTCCTCCAGCTCTCTATACAGGAAAATATTTTCCCTAAATGGAGTATAAAGCATCATATTTTCCCCGGTCAAGTATAATTGGCAAACATTCAGCCTCATGTTATGATGAGTTTACTGGTAAAGCGGCAACATCCCTGCGGAATTACAGAAATCCCTTTACTGCAGCTGTAATTTATTGGGTCCTAAGCAGTTGTACGACAACATTTCTTCTACTGATCATATGGAAAAAAGGCAGCAATAAACGATGCAGCATCGCTTATGTCGGGAAAATATTTTCCTGAAATGAGCTATTCTATTGGGTTCGGAGTTGTGTTTCATTATGAAAGTAACGATTCACGATATCGCCAAAATGGCCGGGGTGTCGATTTCGACCGTCTCCCGCGTCATCAACAACAGCAAGCCCGTCAAAGACGAAGTCCGGGCCAGGGTTATGGAAGCGATGGAACAGACGGGATACCGGATGAGTCTCTCCTCTTCCGAAGGGTCCAAAGCCGAGGCGGCACTGCTCGGTGTGATCGCTCCGCAATTCAGCAACACCGTGCTGAATGATCTGATCGGAGGCATCGGCTCCGTCTCGCGGTTATACGGCTACGAGCTGCTGATCGGCCTGACGGACGGCTCGGTTGAGAGCGAGCTGCATTATCTGAAGCGATTCGGGGAGATTCGGGCGGAGGGCGTCATCTTCGTCGGCTCTCCTCTGGAGGAGCGGCATCTGGAAGCCATACAATCATCGGGCATGTCCTGCACGGTGATCGGCCAAATCTCCAAGGTCCCCTCCATACCTTCCGTTCATGTGGACAATGTGACCGCCTCTTATGAAGCTGTGACCTACCTCATTCAACAGGGGCATACCGCCATCGGTATGATCCGCGGCTTCGGCGAGTCAGGGATCGGCAGCGACCGTTACGATGGCTTCAGACAGGCGATGACCGATGCGGGTCTGCCGGTCCGCAATGACTGGGTTGTGGAGAGCGACCTGTCCGTGGACGATGGCAGGAACGCCATGCGGACCATCGCCGGGAGCGGTGAGCTGCCAAGCGCCATCTTCTGTTCGACGGACTGGATGGCCATCGGCGCGATGAATTACGCGATGGACCACGGCCTGCGGATACCGGAGGACCTCGCCGTATTCGGCTTTGACGGCAGCTATCTGTCGTCCGTCGTCCGGCCGAGGTTATCTACGGTCGAATACTCCGCCGCGGAAATCGGCATGACGTCAGCACGCAACCTGATCAAGCTTATCAAGGGGACGGCGGATATTCCCCAGCACTCCAATGTCACCCACTTCCTCTCGATTCGCGAGAGCACGAACTAAACAGCGGAAGCGCCCCAGCCCCCGGATTCGAGGCATAATGCCCCGAATCCGGGGGCTTTGTGTCGTTATCCCCGTCCAACAGCGTAGGCTTCCCCCGTCTAAGGTCGAGAATGCAAAACCGTCTGCAGGCCGTTTTGAGACCGCGCATAAGCCACTACAATAAAGACATAGATCAGCCGATCAAACACGGAAATCACGAAAGGAAGATAATAACCATGAGAAAATTATTCCGTTCCGAAAGAGACCGCAAGTTCACCGGACTGTGCGGCGGCCTCGCCGAATACTTCGGCATCGACTCCACCTTGATTCGTCTGATTGCCATCATTGTCGCCCTGGGAAGCGTCGGTACATTCCTCTTCGTCTACGTTATCGCGAGCCTGATTGTCCCGAGCGACCGCAGCGGCAGCTTCACGGACAGCAATCATTATAATTACTAAAATCTGACCATTTCATTTCACAATCCAAAGGAGAGATAACCATGAGTATACTGGACAGAATCGCAACCCTGACGAAAGCAGCTTTACATGAAGGCCTGAATCGGTTGGAGGACCCGGTCATGATGACCGGACAATATTTACGGGATTTGGACGATCAAATTGCGGACGCCGAGCGCCGGAGCAGAGATATGGAGACGGCGGCACGGCTGCTGGAACGCCGGCTGAAGGAATACCGGATGCTGGCCGAGCTGAGCGAAGGCGACGCCATCAAAGCGCTGGAGCATGGAGACGAAATGACCGCGAGAGCGGCCGTTGAGGCCAAGCTTCGCTATACAGCAAGCGCACAGGAATGCGAGGATGGCCTTGAGGAGACCCGGCAGGTTCTCGCCGGACTTGCGTACGAGATTGCGGCAGCCAAGGAAGAGCAAACCCGGCTGAAGGCCAAACGCGCCGAGCTGGCCGAACGTGCGCGCCGGGCAGCGGCAAGCCCCAAGCCCGCTTCATGGGCTTCGGCTTCCGCTTCGGCATACGGGCTGGACACCCGTCACGTCTCCCGCGGCTTTCAGCGGATGGAAGACAAAATCCGGGAATGGGAAGCCGGTACGGCGGTTCCGGAGCGCTACACGCCTGAAACTGCTGCCGCTCCTGAAGCGGCGGAGACCCCGACGACCGGCAGTGTTAGAGCCCGGGCGGCCGAGGAATTGCAGCGGCTGCGGGATCGCGTGAAGAATGTCGCAGCGCAGGACGCCAAAGCGAAGAACACCGACAGCAGCGCTGAGGAATAAGCCAAGCCTTCCTTATAGCAACAGCTATTTAATAAGAGCCTTCAGGGCCACTTAACGTGGTCCCGGAGGCTCTTTTGCCGTCTATTCAACCTTAACTGCTCATAGCACTGGTACGCATATTTCACACCATCCGTCTTCGAGCAGCTCTCCCTTGTATCTTTCGATAATCGGCTTATTATAGTCCAATTGAAGGCCGCTGGTGTGCAGGCTTTTAAAGATTTCAGTCCACGCCTGCCCGATCGCTTCCGCCGTATGACTGATTACACAGACTGCGTACTTACCGCCTGAAAAATGATCTTCATGAATTGAAGCATCACCGGCGGAATCGGCGATTGCATAATCTTCCGGAATTACGATGCACGCATCATATCTGCACTGTTCGGGAGGCGTAGTCTGCGGGTTATCCTGCGGAATACCAAACAGAACAGCGGAGCCATCAAGCAATTGCTGCCCTCTCGCCCATTCCTTCACCTTCTCCATAGCCACGGCGTTCGCAGAACCATACGGTCCCGTCTGTCTCACATAAGCAATGCGGCAAGGAGGCAGGGGCTCAACCTTCAGATTCATCATTCATCATTCCTTTCTTTTTCCATTATCAACACCTTTCGAATGCTATCATGATATAAAATGATTTACATCTAAATTTTTAAATAGAAATGTATGATAATTGGGACTGATGCATCATTCATCTTTATAGTAATATTGAGAATATTAGCCATTTCAATAGGACGTCTGGGGGATGTTATGAAGGAACTAAAAGACAGGCTCAGGTCACTGAAGAACCGTCAGGACATGTTGATGAAGGAATATCAGACCTTGATCTCCGAACTGTCGTCCGATGATCTGATGCTTGAGAACGAGCACATCAAACGAAGGCTAGGGGAACTTGAGCAGACGCTGGCTTCGCTCCAGGCGGAGTCCGATAAGCTGAAGTCGGAGAACCGCGACCTTCGGGAGGCGCTGACCGAGCAGATGATGAACGAGAAGCTGCGCATCGTCCGGGTATCGAGCGAGAAGCTTCATACCTATTTCGGCGCGCAGAGCAAGGCGTACCAGGACCGGCTGACCGTCTTTGAGGATATGACCAAGATCTCGGTGAACCGGATGCACCGGACGATGTCCAGGTATTTGGAAGAAGAAAAAACCGAAATTTCGGACAGGCTGGACCAACTAAAGGGCGAAATTGAGGAACGGATTGAAAGAAGCCGGAAGCTCTATGAGGAAGAAAGCAATAAGCTCTTGGGAGAGATGGACGGCAAGCTGAATGCTCTGGCCGCCGAACCTGTCAGCGAAGAGACGATCCGGCGCAGAAGAGAACAGAACCGCATCGAAATGAAGATCGGACAGGGCTGGATCAACCGTCTCGGAATTTTGCTGATTATTCTGGGCGTCGGCGCTGCCTTCAAGTATTCGTATTCGAACTGGTTCACAGGCTATATGAAGAGCGCAGCTTTCTTTCTGCTGGGGGCGCTGATGCTGGCCGGCGGAGAATGGCTGTTCCGCAAAGGCAAGGGAACTTTCGCACTCGGGCTGTTGGGCGGCGGAATTTCCGTGCTGTACGGCTCGGTCTTCTACAGCTATTTCCTGCTTGAGGTTATCGGACTCTACACAGGCCTCGTCCTGTCCGTCCTCATCACCCTTACCGGCGTGCTGCTGTCCATAAGGTATCAGTCGCGCACTATATGCTCCCTTGCCCTCGTTGGAGGATACTTGCCTGTCTACTCTTATATCGGCGCGTTCGGACTTGAGGGCAGTGCCGTATATGCGGCGATGGGATATCTTTTTCTGCTGAATCTCTCCATTCTGCTGATTTCCCTGCGCAAACGCTGGATTATTGTGAACTATATCAGCTTTGCGTTCAATACGCCTTCCATGCTACTGCTCATCTACCTGTCAGACAACTCATTCGCAAGCATGCTGTATGCGGCTGTCACGTTCGCCATGTACCTGACGATTACGCTCGCCTATCCGTTCAAGCATCGGGCCAGACTGTCCTGGTGGGATTTCTCGCTGCTCGGCGTTAATACGCTGGTGAGCTGCATCACGATGTACATGCTGTTCATCGACAGCGGACTTGGTGATTACAAGGGCGCTCTCGCCCTCCTGTTCTGCCTGATGTATTTCGGACTGGGAAGAATGCTGGAGAAGCTGATGCCCCGGGAAAAACACAGCATGGTGCTCTTCTATTCGGTCGCCCTTACCTTCGCAGTGCTGATGATTCCATTCCAGCTCGGACAGGTATGGTGGTCGATGGGCTGGCTGATTGAGGGGATCGCTCTGATCGTCTTCGCCGGCAGGCAGCAGATTAAGAATCTGGAACGGGCGGGCTGGGGGCTGCTGCTGCTCTGCCTGGGGTCCTTTTTTGGACTGAATGTGCCGCTTCAGCTCTTCCCGGGCTATGGCGACGACCTTTTTAACCTGAAATACACGTTCATTACGGCGGGCATGCTCGCTGTCGCATGGATATACGGGCTCCGCTACCGGGGCAAGGATTATTTGATTCATACCGGCTCTGCGGAGGTCCGGCTGACGTTCTGCTTCAAATATGTGGCGGTGCTAAACTTTTGGGCCTACCTGCTGTATGAGTCGGTACAATTGACTAACCTCGCGCTTCCACAGAATGATGTCCATTACCGGTTCTATCAAATGATGCTGTCCGCGGTGTTTACCTTCGGTATCGCCTATGTTCTTCCCAGACTGCCGCTGTTCTACGATTCCATTCTTCGCGTCTTCACCCTGTTCCTGCACGGAATCGGCAGTGCGATCGGACTTGGAATCATGATCGGCATTCCGGCCCTCCGTCCGGACCTCTCGGAGAATGGAGCCGCTGACTATATTGCACTTGCCTTGCTCGTTATTGTCAATGTGCTGATTATACTGAACGGACGGAACTTGCTGAAATCGGAGATTCAAAGGCGCTACGCGAGCCTGGAATTTTACCCGGTGGCGCTGGCTGTATATATGCTGGTCATCGTTACCGCGTTCCTGAGCGTACAGCTCCATCTGAACAATGGGGGATTGTCCTTCAGTATCATCTACCTGCTGCTGGCTCTGCTGTATATCATATATGGCTTCCGTTTCCGCTTCGTCTACATCCGCCGGTTTGGCCTTGGCCTGACGCTGCTCGCAACCGGCAAGCTGCTGTTGTATGACTTAAGCCTGCTGACTTCCGGCAGCAAGATCATTGCCTACTTCAGCTTTGGTGTCTGTCTGCTGGGCATTTCCTATATCTATCAAAAAGTCTCGGATAAATTGGGGGATCATCATGGAGAAAATGTCAGTGTGCAGAAGGATTAGCCTGCTTGCGGCCGCTCTGGGGCTGTGGGCCGGGATCATCCTGCCGCCGCAGGCGCAAGCTTCATCTGTTCCGCAGCCTTCAGAGGATGCCTGGACCTACAAGAGGCCGATCGAGACGAGTACATCCGGCGCTTACCTCAGCCTGTACCTCGACAACGAGATTTACGCCAAATCGGACAGCGGGCTGGCGGATCTGCGGATTGTCGATTCGGAGGGCAGATTCATTCCTTACTACATCGAGAGTGGAACCGTAGAGGCGGCGGAGCGTACGGTTACCTATACGGCGCAGCTGGTTCATACGGAACGGCAGCAGAAGTCCACGTCATTCGATTACGCAATTAATCCGCTTAAGCCGGGCACGGACATTCAGGGCAACCGCCTGCTGTTCACTTTGCCGGACGCATCCTTTTTGAAACATGTCGTATTGTATGGCAGCTATGACGGAATGGCGTGGGAGAAGGCGTTGCAGGATGATTTGTACCGTACAGGCCAAGTGGATAAAAGCTGGATTGATCTCGGGGCCGCACTCAAATACAGCTATTACCGTCTCACGGTGCTGGACAATGCCGAGAATCTTTCCTTCCCGGCTCCCCGGCTCGTCCATCAGTTAACCGAGGTGAAGAGCTTGGATTTCAGCCGGACCGGAGCGCCGCGTTACGAAATCAAGGAGGAAGACGGCGAGACCCGGATTGTCATCGACAATAGGGACCGGCTTAAGATCAAGCGGATCAAGCTTGAAAGCGAAGGAATCTTTCTCCGCCGGTATGATCTCCAAGATCGGGAAGGAAGCATCATCCCGGTTGAAGGAAGCGGCGAGCTGTACCGGATGGAATTCAAAGACACCCGAATCGCCGGAACCGACATTGTAACCATGAATCCGGTGAACAGCCCTGCCCTCACCCTGACCATCTACAACAAAGACGATGCGCCGCTTGCACTGACGGGCATAGAGACTGAGTATTTGGTGGACAAGCTGATTTTTGCCGATAACGGAAAAGGTCCCTACCACCTGCTGTACGGCAACCCGGATGCAGCTGCGCCGGAGTATGATATTGTGAACTTCAAGACGCAGATTTCGCAGGAGACGCTTGGGGACGCCAGTCTCGGAGATGAAATTCTGAAACAGACTGCACAGCCGGTTCCGGAGAACGGCCCTCCAGTGGGCAAGCTGATCTTCAACATTCTGATTGTGGTCGTATCCCTGCTGCTTGTCTTTATCCTGATCCGCAAGGCGAAGAAAGTCTGACATCAGCAAGGAGTCTTAGACTGCCTGCGGGAGAAGGTGTGCAATAGATACGCTTCGCTGAATACCTGCCTTGTCCAAACTTATTTGTCGAAAGGAATGCGACCCGAATGAGTTACGATATTCATATTACAAGAGCCTCTCACTGGATGAATTATGAGGAACTGCCCATTTCATTAGAGGAACTGAAGGAGTATTTTTCCAGCAAACCGGATTTTGAATATTCGAAGTTGCTCACCATTGCAACGGATCCGTTCACAATGACCATACAAGGCGACTTCTTTATCTGGAAATCGGAAGAAGGAGAGATTCCTTTCAGATTGACTAACGGAAACCTGGCCTTGTCGAACGGGGACGATGAATTCGTTATGGATAAAATGAAGGAAATTGCAGCCGATCTTCATGCGATCGTTCAGGGCGATGAGGGCGAAATCTACTAGAGAGTACTTAACCTTGTCTCAAAAAAACAGCGGTTGACCCGGCTGATACGCAGTCCCGGTTCACCGCTGTTTTCGTTTAGAAGCACCTTCCCTGCAACTGAAGCAGGGCAGATATGAATTAGGAATGAGTTCCTGAATCTCTTAGCCGGGTTATGACTCCAGCTTCGTCCGGTAAATCGCCTTGTTCTCCAGCCCCCGGATGAATGGGGTCCATTCCTCGCTCTCGGGCGTCGTGTCCAGCGCATCCTCCACCATCTGCAGCTTGGCGTCTAGCGTGTCGATCTGATGCAGCGCCACCGCTTCCGCCGTCTGCGGCTGCACGGGGCTGCCCCATTCGCCAAGATTATGATGGGATAGCACCAGATGCTGAAGCGCGATAATCTTGGGCGAATCGAGATCAATGTTCTCCATGATCGCCGCCTCCGTAATCCAGTTCGCCGCCATGGCGATATGCCCCAGCATCTTGCCCTTCAAGCTGTAATCCGAGACAATGCCGAGCTCGGCTGTCATTTCCTCCGGCTTCGCGATATCGTGAAGGATGATGCCCGCCCGGATGAGATCGGGATTCAGGAAAGGACGCTGCTTGCACAGAAAATCCCCGATTTCCAGCATTCGCGTCATATGATAGGCAAGCCCTGCAAAATAAGCGTGATGGTGGGTCTTGGCCGCCGGATAGTGCATCAGCTTCTCCTCCACCTTTTGCACACAGTAGGCGACAACCTTCCGGATTTCCCCGTCCTGGATAGCATTCATCGCCTGTTTGATCGCAAAGACCAGATCGACGGGCCGGATCGGCGCGGAACGGATAAAATCAGTCAGCGACACGCCGTCGCTGTCCTCGGCCAGACGCATTTTGGTAATCTTGATCTGCAGCTTCTCCCGGTACAAATGAGCCAAACCCTGCACCTTGACCAGTCCCATCGGAAAGAACTTCTCTTTATCCGAAGGCGATACGTCCCAGTACTTGGCCGACAGCTGGCCGGTGGAATCGCAGAGTACAATATCGAAATAATCCTTGGGCGGATTGCCGTTCGTCTGTTTGACCGTCAGCTCCCGCAGCAGAAAAAATCCGATGAATTCATCCTGCGGAGCCAATTGGTTGATCTGTTTCATCATGAGCCTCCCACATGGTTATCAAGCTATCCCCTACTTTACCTAACTTTGACGTTCAAAGTCCATATCTCTTTGCGTTTTTGGGTGGAGACAGCAATGGAGGTTCCTCCAATTGGACAAAAAAACCGCCAGCTACAAGGCAATCAGCGATTGCCCACAGCATGGCGGCTTTTCCAACAAGAGAGCCCGTCGTCCTATGGATGCATAACCGGCGTCTTTCACGCGGTCAGTTCTTTGTACTTCTTGGTCAGTTCTTCGAACCACTGCTTATCCTGCAGCGCCAGCGCGAAGTCGATCAGTTCGGCAATTTCATTCGGACCAAGCTCCGTCTGATCATTGAAGTTCACTTCCGCTACCGCAGCGGCTTCCACATGATCGCCTGATGAGAAATCGAAGGAGAACTTCAGGTCGATTTCACTCTCCAGATACTCATTGCGCAGGAAGTACAGCACTTCACACATCAATACCGGTCTGACCTGATTTTCGAACACACAATCCATTACCTTCGCCCAATAATGCCGATTAGTCAGATGAAGCTTGTCATCAACCAGAAGATTCTTCTCTCCCTGAAAATCATTGACAAATCTCAGCTCCAGCGGCTCCATCTTGAAAATGCTCGCAATCTGCTTCTTGGCGATGCTCACGATATCGTTCGTTTCCAATCTGATCATCTCTTATTCCCCCATCCTGCAAAAATGATGTTAGGCTGTATGGTTATAGCATATCTTTTGGATTATTAAAATCTATGATTATCCTTTAACAGTTATATCGTCCTTGGGCTGCCTGAAATTAATATTAGTTTAGCATTTTTCGAGCAGAAATGTTTCAACCCGCTCGTTTTTGGTTAATGATTTTACCCCAAAAATCTAAAATTTCATTTAAACTTCAAACTTTCGAATGACAAAGATTAGTAGTTACCCATATGTTGGAAAATTTATTGTAGTGAAGCCAAATAAACGCCATCCCGCAGGGGACGGCGTTTAAGATCGGTAATAGTTTGGTTTTACATTAGATCACCGGGTTAGACGGCGGCATTGACTCCCTCTCCACTGAATAGCGAGACAAGCTGGATGCCATCCTCCGGCGTGATCCGCACCAGTCCTTTATCGGACAGGCGCAGCGTCGGAATGACGGCCAGCGCCAGCAGCGACAGCGTCATGAACGCATAATTCAGCGTGCAGCCCGCGTCGTACAGAGCCTTGCTGACGGCGGCCGACTGGGCGGCGGCGACTTCAAACGGCTCTGCGGACATCAGTCCCGCGATCGCGAGCGGGAACAGCGTCGTGCCGGAGCCGGTGATCACGGCAACTCCGCCCTGCGCGTCGGCGACCGCGTTCGCGGCGAGAGCCATCATTTCGTCATTGCTGCCGATGACGAGGATGTTATGGCTATCGTGGGCAACGGTCATGGCGATGGCGGCAGGCTCTATGAAGCCTACACCGTCGACTACGCCGACTGACTTGTTGCCTGTGCCTTTGTGCCGTTCCAGGACGGCGATTTTGCAGAGGCCGTCACCGACCTGAAGCTTGCCGTTCTCAACAGGCAGGGTCAGAATGCGCTCCATCGTCTCGACGTGATTCTCAAGCACCTTGATGACACGGGTCTGGACGGAGCCCGATTCCACCGGAGCCTGAATAACGAAATCCTCCGCCGTCGGCCGCTTCGGCAGATGAACCGAAGCCAGCACCTCGGGAGGATAGGCATAAGGCGCAAGCTCCGCGGTCATTACGCCGTTCTCGGCGACGACCGATCCGGCGGCAATCGTCATCACGACGTTGACATCAACCAGATTGCCGTCCAGCAGGATGATGTCGGCGATGTTGCCAGGTGTAATCGAACCGATATCGCGGGCGACACCGAAGCGTTCAGCCGTATTGATTGTCGCCATCTGGAAGGCGATCACCGGTTTGACACCCTGGGCGATGGCATGACGGACGACGAAATCCATATGCCCCTCATCCCGCAGCGACTCCGAGCTGCGGTCATCGGTGACGAGCATCATCCGCCGGGTATCGATGCCGTACTCGGTATGCGCCGTAATCGTCTTGGCGACATCATGCCAGGCCGAGCCGCGGCGCATCTTCGCGTACATGCCAAGCCGTACGCGCTCGATCACATCCTCGGCGGTCACGCACTCATGATCGCCGGTAATGCCGGCTGCCGCATAGACGGGCAGCCGCCAGTCGTCGGACGGCCATGTGAAATGGCCGTCGGCGTATTTACCCGCGCGAAGTGTCGCCTGGATCTCGCCGATCATCTTCTCGTCGCCGTAGACGACGCCCGGGAAGTTCATCACTTCGCCAAGCGCTATCACATCGTCGCCCCAGGTGAACGCCTCGGCAACTTCCTTGGGACCGATGGAGGCGCCGGTCGTCTCAAATTCCGGCCCGGCCGAAGGCACGCAGGACGCAACCTGCATATACGCCGCGAGCGGCGTCTGCCGCATCTCCTCCAGCATCAGCTTGATGCCTCTGAGGCCAAAGACATTGGCGATTTCATGGGCATCGAAGAAGCCGCCCGTCGTGCCAAGCGGCAGCACAGCGCGCGCGAATTCGGTAACGGTAAGCTGTGTGCTCTCGATATGGCAGTGCCCGTCGAGCAGACCGGGAGCGATATATTTTCCCGCTGCGTCGATTATTTGGGTATGCTCGCCGATCATATGCGAGACATCCTTGCCGACATAGGCGATCCGTCCTTCCTGGATGCCAACGGACATGCCGTCCAGAATTTCCCCGGACACGACATTGACCAGCTTGCCGCCCGTGATGACGAGCGTAGCCGCCAAATCGCCGCGGGCTGTGGCCACCAGTGACGGAATACAATCAGCCAAAGGTTTTCTTGTAAACACCATTATGTTTCGCTCCCTTCTTGGATAATCTCCATTATGCTAAACCTGTTCGTAGACATCAAGCGCGGCCTGGACCGCAAGTCCCGCCGGCAGCTTGCAGCCCTGCCGCAGCAGCGCGGCTTCAAGACCTCCAAGCACCCGCAGCACATTATTCTTGCGGCAGCTGAAGCCCATCGTGCCGATTCTCCAGATCTGCCCCTTCAGCGGGCCGAACGAGCTCGCGATTTCAATGCCGAAATCGTCCAGCAGCATCGAGCGTACAGCTTCGCCGTCTACGCCTTCCGGAATGGTCACACAGGTGACCATCGGCATTTTGCAATCCGGATTGCCGTACAGCTTCATCTCCATGGCCTCAAGCCCCGCCACCAGCGCCTGCTCATGCAGCAGATGCCGGGCGAAGCGAGCCTCCAGCCCTTCCTCCAGCACAAGCCGCAGCCCCTCGCGAAGCGCATAGAGCATGGAAGTCATTTCCGTATGATGATTGAGGCGCAGCGGGCTCCAATAATCCTGAAGCATGCCGAGGTCAAAATAATTGCTCCGCACCGGCGACATGCCGCCGAATTTCGAGTCATCCGTCCGCAGGCCGCGCTCCACCTGTTTGCGTGAGAGCACCTTCGCCTCGGCCCGCTCGTTGTAGGTAATCGGCGACATGCCGGACGGCACGGACAGGCATTTCTGCGTTCCGCCGATGACGGCGTCCAGCTTCCAGGCATCCGTCTCGACGGGCACGCCGCCGATAGTCGCCACCGCATCGACGATCAGCAGAGCGTCCAGCTCGCGGCAGGCCTCCCCGATCCCCTCAAGCGGCTGCAAACGTCCGGTCGAGGTCTCGCCATGCACCATGGCGACGACCTGCGGCTTCACCCTGCGCATCTCCGCGATGATTTCCTCCTGCGCGAACACGCTGCCCCACGGCTTCTCGATTGTATGCACCTCGGCGCCGCAGCGCTCGGCGATTTCATGCAGCAGATGGCCGAAGCGGCCGTAGATCGGAATCAGCACCCGGTCTCCAGGCGCAATCAGGCTGACCATGGTCGCCTCGATGCCCGAACGGGACGTTCCATCCACCGGATAGGCCCACTGGTTGCCCGTGGCGAACAGCTCCCGCAGCATCACCATCGTCTCATTCATAATATTCGTAAACTCGGGATCAAATTGTCCCAGCACCGGAAAAGACATCGCGCGCAGCACGCGCGGGTCCACCTCCACCGGTCCGGGCGTCATGATGCACCGCAGCGACGGCGACAAATCTTCAAACCGCTTCATGCCCATCTCTCCTTATGTTGTTCGGCGTCTTAGAGCTTCATCCGTTTCCTCGTATCCCAGTTTGTACAGCAGCGCAATCAGCACTTCCAGTCCGGCGACCAGCTCCTCCGGCGACGTATATTCATCCGGAGAATGGCTGATGCCGGCACGGCTCGGCACGAAGATCATCGCCGTGCGGCAGCGCGGGGCGAACAACTGGGCGTCATGCCCCGCCCCGCTCACCATGCTTCGCCATGTTCTCCCCTGGCTCTCGCAGATGGAGACCAGCTCCTGCTGCAGCTCCGGAGCCATCGGTGCAGGGACCGCGCTCAATCGGTGCTCTACGCTGACCGAGACTCCCCGGCGCTTCGCAACTGCGCCGAACGCCTCCAGCACGTCCTCGCAGAAGCGCTCCAGCTCGGCCTCCCGGCTGTGCCGGATGTCGAGCGTGAAGCTGACCTCGCCGGGGATGACATTCGGCGTGTTCGGAACGGCCTCCAGCCGTCCGACGGTTGCCACCAGCGGATCTCCCGCCCGGACGGCCCAAGTTTCCAGCAGCAGCGCCATTTCTGCGGCTGCTGCCAGCGCGTCGCTGCGCAGACCCATCGGCGTCGTGCCTGCATGGTTCGCCGTCCCCTTGACCGTGACGGCGAAGCGCCGCTGGCCCGCGATCGCCTCCACGACGCCGATCTGCTTGCCGGTGCGCTCCAGCATAATGCCCTGCTCTATGTGAAGCTCCACATAAGCCGCGACATCGCTGCGCAGCGAGCTGTCCCGGCGGCTCTCCAGGCCGCAGCGGTCCATCGCTTCCCGCAGCGTCATGCCTTCGCCGTCACGGCAGTCGTCAGCGCCGCTGCCTTCTTCATACAGGCCGGTCACGTTTCCCGAGCCCCAGAAGGTCAGCGGAAAGCGGCTGCCCTCCTCCTCGGCGAAGGATACGGCCTCCAGCGTGCGGAGCGGCGGCCCGTACGCTTCCTTCAAGTATCGCAGCGCCGTCAGCGATGCCGCGACGCCATAGGCGCCGTCGAAGCGGCCTCCGCTGACGACGGTATCAATATGCGAGCCGGTCAGCACGACTTCGCCGCCGCTCTGCGTTCCGGCCAAACGGCCGTAGACGTTGCCGACACGGTCGGCGGAGGCTTCAAGCCCGCTGTCTTCGATCCGCCGCAGCAGGAACTGCTGGGCTTCGCTCCACTCCGGCGTATACAGCAGCCGGGTCACTCCCTCCCCCGGAGCGCTGAACGCCGCCAGTTCTTCCAGAAGCTTCAGCATCTCGTCAGCCGCCTTGCGGATGTCCGCCGTTTTCGGGCCGCTCATATAGCAGGCTGCCCTTCGCCGGTCTTGATCCATTCACCGCTGTGGGCGGAGAGAACGCCGTCCTCCAGCGTGTAGACGGGACGCCCCCGCAGAATCGTCGCGGTCACCCGGCAGGATAGCTCCATGCCGGTATACGGGCTATGCTTATGGCGGTACTGCAAATGCTCCGCCGTAAGCGTGTAAGGCAGGACCGGATTAACGATCGCGAAGTCGGCGTCCATGCCGACGGCGATTATGCCCTTGCGGCCCGACAGGCCGAAGCGCTTCGCCGGACCCTCCGACAGCAGACGCGCGATCAGTGTAACCGGCAGCTTCCGGTTGTTCACGCCTTCGTGGACCATCAGCTCCAGGCTGCTCTGGGCGCCGGAGATGCCGCCCCAGGCCTCGAAGAACGACAGGCCCGGCGCGAGCTTCAAATCGGGCGGACAGGGCGAATGGTCGGAGGCGACGAAATCGACGAGTCCGTATTCGACCGCCTTCCAGAGCCGCTCCTGTTCAGAAGCGCTCCGGAGCGGAGGCGCGCATTTGGCGACAGGTCCCATCTCTTCCATATCGTCCTCCGTCAGAATCAGGTAATGAGGACAGGTCTCGGCTGTCACATCCTGGCCGCGCAGCTTCGCCTGATGGATCAGTTCAAGCGCCGCGGCGGTGCTGATATGCACGAAATGCAGACGGCATCCCGTCCGCTCTCCATACAGCAGCGCGCGGGTCACGGCCTCAAGCTCCGCCTGCGGCGGCCGGGAGGCAGCGAAATCGCGGGCTCCGGTTCTGCCGCTGCGCACGGCTTCGGCGCCCAGCACCGCCGTCATTTCATCGCTCTCCGCGTGCAGGGCGAGGATGCCGCCGAGTTCAGCGATCTTTTTCATCCCCTGATAGAGAGTTTCATCATCGACTTCGCGGAAGCGGCCTTCGCCCTCGCCCCCAGGATTGGAGATAAAGGCTTTGAAGCCGGCCACCCCGGCGTTCCACAGCTTCTCCAGGTCGCCCACATTGCCCGGAACAAGTCCGCCCCAGAACGCATAATCGACGGCGGAATGTCCCGCGGCCAGACCGGCCTTCAGCGACAGTGCGCGCAAATTCACCGTCGGCGGATTGCCGTTAAGCGGCATATCCACATAGGTCGTGCAGCCGCCTGCCGCTAGTGACGCCGAGCCGGTATCGAAGCCCTCCCAATGGCCGAACGCCGGCTCATTGAAATGGACATGGGCATCGATCATGCCCGGAAAGACGAGCTGCCCCTCGGCATCAATCACGGCCGTATCCGGACCGGGCGCAAGATTCGGCGCGAGTGACGCGATGATGCCTGAAACTATCCCGATATCGAGTTTGACGGCTTCGTCCTGAAGCACGACCCGCCCGTTTTTGATGATCATGTCATAAGTTTCGCTCATTTGCCGTTCCCTCCCTCATGTTTCTTGTCCCCGTTATGCTCTCTTTTGTAAATCCCGGTTCCATGCCAGCAGAGCTTACTGTGGAAAAATTGCGGCATTCGACGCACTGTGTCAGGATTGAGCTTCATACGGTAAGACGTGAACGTGTGCCGGTGCATTGACCGCATCAAGTTAATGATTGTGAACGGGTAACAATGACTAAGCACTAAGCATCAGCCATGTCCCGTTCGAGAACCTTGAATTGAATTTATATTGGGTTGGGTCAACCCGTTAGCTGCCCCGGTACGTGCTGTATCCGCCTGGAGCGAGCAGCAGCGGGACATGATAATGTCGGCCGTCCGCGCCGATATGGAACCGGATCGGAATGAGATTGAGGAAGCCGATGTCAGCTGTCGTTCCGATGTTGCCTTCTTCCTGTCCCTGCCGGAAGTAATCTCCCGCATGGAACAGCAGCTCATACTCGCCGGGCTCCATGTCTTCGCCCTCCAGCAGCGGCGCGTCCAGCCTGCCGTCGGCGTTGGTCGCCGCCTGCCTTAGCAGCAAGCTGCTCTCTCCTTCCAGCCTCCGCAGCTCCAGAAATAAACCGGTCGCCGGGACGCCCTTCATCAAATCCAGCACATGGGTGGTCAATCGACCATTCATGCAGACTCCTCCTTGTAACACCTGCCGCCAGGCGTGCGGTACATCACTGCGGCTTCCCGCGGCATTGTGGATAATTGACTAATTATTATACTTGGGTGTTTTGTATGCCGAGATGGAGTATTGTGTAAAACCACCCACCGTTCCGACAGCCTCATCCGTGTTCTTGTCTCGTGTTCAATCGCCTGACCCTAACCCAGGTTCCCGGTTTATTTCCGATCCTGTATTCCTATACTGATTCCGTATTCCTATACTGAACAACCTCATGCCGAGATTGCGGTATTCACTTGTTATAAAAAGATCTGAACTGCTGTGTTTCACGCCGTCAAGCGTTCGAGCCGAGCAGATCTTCCAGACGGAACTTGGTGATCTTGCCGATCTCCAGAATCGCCCGTTCCCATTCGGTCTCCTTCGTACCGTTCACCCGCTCGGAAATTGATGCGATGATGTCATCTTTGTTCTTCCCGCGCACGGCGAGAATAAAAGGAAACTGGTATTTCTCCGTATAGCTCACGTTCAAATCCGTCAATGTCGCGAATTCCTCCGGCGTCAGCCGGTCCAGTCCGGCCCCCTTCTGCTCCGCCGCTGAGAGCGGCGTTACCTGGAGCCTTGTCGCCAGATCGGGATGCGCCCGCAGCAAGGACAGGATATGTTCCTCTCCCGCTTCCCGGGTTGCTCTCATCATAGCCTCATGCAGTTCCTTCACCGTCCCGAAAGGACGGGCATCATACGCGCCTTGGGCCACCCAGGGCGAATGCTCAAAAATACCGCCCAGCGTCTCCGTAAAGGCTTCCTTGCTCATCTCATTCAATGCTGACAGCGTCAGCCGCGCAGCTGGCGTTCCCATAGCTAGCCCACTCCTTTGCTGATCGCTTTGTTGACGGCTCTCAGAATGCCGCCGTATCCCGTACACCGGCACAGATTGCCGGATAGTGCTTCTTCCACTTCTTCAGGTCCCGGCTTTGGATTGTCCGCCAGCAGGGCGACAACCGAGATCACCATCCCCGGCGTACAATAACCGCATTGGAACCCGCCTTCTTCGAGAAAAGCCTGCTGAACGGGGTGCAGCCCTCCGGCGCTTAAGCCTTCAATCGTGGTAATCTCAGCGCCCTCGCACTGATAAGCCATCGTCAGGCAGGAATTGACCGGCCTGCCGTCCATAAGCACCATGCAGGCGCCGCAGCGTCCGAGTTCGCAGGAACGCTTCGTCCCGGTGAGTCCAAGATCCTCGCGTAGCACCGACAGAAGTCGGCGGGAGGGCGGCACATCAGCGGTGACGGGATGCCCGTTGACTCTGAAGCTTAAGGTATAGGTTGCTTCCGGCGATTCTTCTTCTGAAGATTCTTCTCCATGCATAACTGACGCCGCCGCCAGGTCCCGAAGGCCGCTTTTCCCGCCTCCCCAGCATGCTCCACCCATTTCGCTTTCCACTTCGGTACCACAGCCGCAGCTTCCGGCCTCTTCCTCAAGCGGATTTGCCTGCTCCTGATTTCCTTTATGCTCATCCAACATGCGCATTCACCGCCTTCTGTGGAATAAACGGCGTCTCCTGCAGCAGCTCGGGTTCTATCGGCAGCCGGACGGCCCGCTTCCCAACCGCCTGGAATACGGCGGACACCACGGCAGGCGCCAGATTGACCGAACCGATCTCCCCGACCCCTCGGGGACCGTACGTATCATGCTCCGGCAGATCCTCGATCGGCTCTACCTGGATGACGCCGTTCATATCCGCAATGGTAGGTATGATATAGGTGTCCAGATTTTTCGTGATGTAGGAGCCATCCTTCATGAGCGCATCCTCCGTCAGCGTGAAGCCGACCGCCATCCCGCTTCCGCCCTCGATCTGTCCGAGGTAGCCCTGCGGATTCGCGACCGGCCCCGCCGCAATGGCGTGGTATTGGTCCAGCATCTTGACGCGGCCCGTCAGGAGATTGACCTGAACCTTGACGGCGATTGCCGAATAAGTGTACAGAAAATGGGCACCGACCCGTTCAAAAGGCGTCGTCGGATAATCGAACACCGATTCGCTGACGATGGGCTCCTTCAAGCTGCTGGCCAGCTCGGCATAGGTCGCCACGCGGCGGCCTTCCTTCCACATGCCGCCTTCACCGCAGCGCAGCTCCCGCCCCAAGCCCGCGGATTCGGCAGCTGATGCCAGCTTGCCGGTGAAATCCGGATGCAGCCGGCGAAGGGCCATCCACATCATGCTCGTAGCACGGGACGCGGTGCTTGAACCGCTGTCCGGCACGACATCCGTATCGCCGATGATGATGCGCAGATCCTCTGCTGCGAAGCCGTACTGCTCCATGAGCATCTGCTCCATTGTGGCGATCAGGCCCTGGCCGAACTCCTCGTAGCCGAAGACGGCTTCGATCTTGCCGTCCGGCGCGAGCTGCAGCCGACCGCCTGCGGGGTCCGGTATGCCCTTGCCGAGTCCGGCTCCGTGCATGGCAATGGCCGTCCCGATCCCGGTAACAATCCAGGGATCGCTTCCGTCCCTGCCCGGACCGCGCCTCCGCTCGGCGTTCAGCGGGCTGCTCTCCAGCGCCTGCCACACCTGCATGGCGCCGTCCGTCTGGGCGATCGGCTGGCCGAAGGGGCCGGGGTCGCCGTATTGGCGCAAATTCAGGCGCCGCATCTCCCAGGGGTCGATCCCGGCAGCCTCGGCCAGCCGATCGATCTGGCCCTCCAGAGCGAAGATTGCCTGATTGCCGCCAAAGCCGCGGAATTCCCCCGACAGCCCGTTGTTTGTGTATACACAAAAGCCCTCAACGTCGATATGCTCGATTCGATAAGGGCCAAAGACATGCTCGGTAGCAAAGTTGAGCACTTCAGTGCCCAAAGTGGCATATGCGCCGGTATCCGATACCAGCCGCACGGTATGGGCAACAATCTTCCCGTCCCGGGTACAACCGGTCTTCATTGTAATCTTCATCGGATGCCGCTTGAGGCCCGCCCGGACCGACTCGGCGCGGGAATTATGCACCCGCACCGGTCTGCCCGTACGCAGCGCGAGCAGCGCGCCGTAAGGCTGGACATTCAGTTCGTCCTTGCCGCCGAACGATCCGCCGATCGGACTGGAGACGACGCGAATTCGCTCCTCCGACACGGCCAAAATACGTGACAGCTGCTTCCGGTCCATCAGGCCGTGCTGAGTGGCGGAATAGACGGTCAGCCGCCCGTCCGGCTCAGGAATGAAGAGGCCGCCCTCGGTTTCCATATACGTATGCATCTGCCGCGGCGTATAATACGTCTCCTCCGCCACATAGGCGCAAGCCTCGAAGGCATCCTCCGGGTCTCCCCTCCGGTACTCGGAATGGTGCAGCACATTCCCTTCGGGATGCAGAAGAATCGCATCCTCCTTCATGGCTTCCTCCGGGTCTGTAAGAAGCGGGAGCGGCTCATAATCGACTTCAATCAGAGACAGTGCATATTCGGCGATTTCATCGCTTTCGGCCGCGACCGCAGCGATGGCGTCGCCGGTGTAGCGAACCCGGTCCTCGCAGAATACCGGCTGATGCGGGAGCGCAATGCCGAAGCCATTCAGTCCCGGCACATCCTCATGCGTCAGGACGGCGTGAACGCCGGGAACCGCAGCCGCCTGGTCCGTACGCAGGCCCAGGATGCGGGCATGGCTCTCCCGGCTGCGCAGCACCCGGCCGACCAGCATATCCTCGGCGTACATGTCGGTCAGGTACTGCAGACTGCCAGTGACCTTCTCCAGTCCGTCGGGGCGCGTTCTCCAGCGGCTCCCGCTGGATTCTCTGCTCAGCGGCATGTTCCCCACTCTCCTTTCGGCAGCCCTGAATGCGTCGCAGCATTCGCAGCATTAATACGTTCGCAGCATTAATAACGAAGACACCGCTTGAACTTCAGAAATGAAGCACAGCGTTAATCCATTCACATATTCATCCATTCTTATTCATCCATTCTTGCTAATTCACACTAAATGAGCTTCCACAGCTCGGCAGCGATGAGATTGCCCGCCGTCTTGCGCTTATACTCCGCCGTCGCGAAGGGATCGGCGGAGGTCTCGAACCCGCCGGTCACCGCTTCGTAGACTTGCGGCAGCAGCTCGGCGGTCAGCACACCGCCTTCCAGCAGCGTCTCCGCCTTCGCAAGCCGGTGCGGACGCCCGCTGCCTCCACCGGCGGCGATGCGCACGCCGCTCAAGCGGCCATCCCCACCGACGAAGCCGGACAGCGCCACCGCAACGAGCGACGGTGTGAACGCCTCCCGGCGGCCAACCTTGCGGAAGGCCTCGAAGCGGCGGGAGCCCTCTGGCCCTTCCGCCGGAGAGATCCGCACACCCGCGATGATGCTCGCGGAGGAATAGGGGCCGCCCCAGCGGGAGGCCAGCCAATCCTCGGTGCGAAGACGGCTTGCGAACGCGCCGTCATAGACCTCCAGCTCCGCGTTCGCGGCCAGCAGCGCGGGGAGCGTGTCGCCGTAGCCGGAGGCGATATTGCCTCCGAGCGTCGCCAGATTGCGGACCGCCGGGGCCGCAATGACCCGGGCCGCCTCCTTCAGCGACGGCGCCGCCCGGTCCAGAAGGGAGTTTCGGCGGACGGACGATAAATCCGTCATCGCGCCGATGCGGATGGCTTCCCCATCTTCTTCAATCCCGGAAAGGCCCTCCAGCCCCCGAAGATCAATCAGCGCCTCCGGCATGGAGACCGTTCCGGCTTCCCACTGGGTCCGCAGCAAGGTGCTACCGGAGACATACACGGCCCCATCGCCGAGCGTCCGTTTCAGCTCCCAGGCTTCTTGCAGATTGCGGGGCCGGTACAGCGCCGGCGCTCTTAATCTATCGCGACGCAGTGCATCCATACGGTCCCCTCCTTCGGATGGTATTCAGTGTGCCGATACCGCCTCTGCTAGAACCTCTGCTCCCGGATATATGGAACGCCCAGCGATTCCGGCGTGCCGGAAGGCTTGTTGCGATTGCGGTAACCGAGATACATCAGGACGAGAATCGTCACGACGTAAGGGATCATTTTCAGGAAATACGGCGGAATGGCGCTGCCCAGCAGCTGCACCCGGAACCCGAGCGAGTCCAGAGCGCCGAAGAAATAGGCACACAGCAGCGCGCGAATCGGATTCCATCTGGCAAAAATAACAAGACCGACCGCGATCCAGCCTCTTCCCGCCGTCAGACCTTCGTTCCAGGTCGGAGCGACGCTCAGGACCATATCGGCTCCGGCGAGTCCAATCAGCATGGCGCCGACAATGATATAGCAATAACGGATCGTCCGCACCCGGATGCCCATGACATCGGCGGTCGCCGGGCTGTCGCCCACGGCACGCAGATGGAGACCCCAGGAAGTGCGGTGAATCAGCAGATGCAGCACAATAACCAGCACGATGCTGATCCAGGTCAGCATATCGAGATTGCTGATAATCTTAAGCACCGGCACCGAGCTCAGGAAATCCAGATGCACTCTCGGCAGACTTCCCGGCAGCGGATTCCCGCTGATCGGCTTGCCGAGGTAGGCGCTGAGACCGGTCCCGAACAATGTCATGGCAAGGCCGGACATCGTCTGGTTGGCACGCAGCGTAACGCTCAGGAATGCATGAACGAGGCCAAGCAGCGCGGTCACTCCGACCGCGGCCAGCAGACCGATCGCCAGATTCTCTGTGCGGATGAACACGATGCACATCGTGACCGCGCCCATGAGCATCAGCCCTTCAGCACCCAATTGAATGATGCCGGCGCGTTCGGTGAGGATGCCCCCCAGCGTAGCCAGCAGCAGCGGCGTGCCCGCGGAAATGGCGGCGATTAATAGTTGAGTCATAAAATCCATGTCTTCATTTCCTCCTTTGGGCTACGCTCCCCGGCGAATGCGGAAGCGGGTGACCATATCGCCGGCGATCAGGAAAAACAGGATCGAGCCCTGCAGCAGCTGCGAAATGGATGATGGCAGGCCGATGGTCTGTACGCTGTAGCCACCGACGATCAGGCCGCCGAACAACACCGAGGCAACCACCAGTCCGATCGGATTCAGCTTGGCGAGCCAGGCCACGATGATGGCCGTATAGCCGTAGCCCGGAGAAATGCCTTTGATAAGCTGATGGCTTACCCCGGATACCTCGGCCATACCGGCGAGTCCGGCAAGTCCGCCGCTGATCAGCATGACGATAATAATATGACGTTTGATATGAATGCCGGCGTAACGGGCGGCCGTCGGATTGGCTCCGATCAGTCTCAGCTCATAGCCCCAGCGGGTAAAACGCATCATTAGATAATAAATGACTACCGCGACCAGCGCGAAAATGAGGCCGATATGCAGCCGGGTTCCCCCGAGCACGGGCAGCGACTGGGCGTCGGTGAATACCGGCGAGCCCGGCATGTTGAAGCCCTTCGGATCTTTCCAGGGACCGAACACAACATAGTCAAGAGCCAGCAGTGCTACATAGTTCAGCATCAGCGACGTGATCAGCTCGTTGACCCCGAAATGCGTCCGGGGGATGGCCGTGAGCAGTCCCCAGAAGGCGCCGGCGGCAATCCCGAAGATCAGCATCAGCGAAATCGACCAGAATGCGGGCAGGTTTGGAAAATAAATCGTCACTGCAGTAGCGGCCATTGCGCCCGCGGTCAGCTGGCCTTCCGCCCCGATGTTCCACACCGAAATCCGATAAGCCACGGCGATGCCGAGACCGCATAGCAGCAGCGGAATCGCTTTGACGAGCGTTTCGGTAATGCCGTAGGAGGAGCCGAAGGCGCCCTTCCACATTTTAGCGTAGACGGTAGCCGGACTCATGCCATTCGCATAAATAAAAATCGCGCAGAGAACAAGCGCCAGCACGACCGACACGATGGGTGTCCACCATGGCGTACGAACCCGGGAAGCGTCATACTCCAGCCGCCAAGGCAGCCGCCCTCCCGAAGTCTGCTTGTTAACAGGTTCCAGCAGCGTTCCCCCGCTTGCCTTTTCCTGACTCATACCATGCTCTCCTCTCTCCCGCGAATGCCCGCCATCATCAGACCGATGCTTTCTCTGTCCGCATTGTCATGGGTCTCTTCACCAATAATTGCTCCATTGTATATGACCAAAATCCGGTCCGACAGCTGCATCAGCTCATCCAGGTCTTCCGAGATCAGCAGCACGCCGCTTCCCGAAGCCCGCAGCTCCATCAGCAGGTCGTGAACACCGGAGGTGGCTCCGACGTCGAGTCCTTGAGTGGGATGCACAGCTACCATCAGCTTCGGATTATGTGTAACTTCCCGGGCGAACAGCAGCTTCTGCTGGTTGCCTCCGGACAGCTGTTGAACGGGTGTATCAAGCTCCGGCGTCTTCACATCGAATTTACGCACCAGATGCTCCGACCATATCCGGTTCTTGGCCGCCTTAAGAAAGCCTAACTTCGAATGCTCTTCGGAACGATAGGACTTGAACAGCAGGTTGTCGACCGAACCGAGCCGTCCGGCAAGACCGCTCTTCATCCGGTTCTCCGGAACGTGGGAGATGCCGGCATCAATGGCGCTGCGTACCGATGCCGTCTTGACGGGACTTCCGTCAAAAATAATCTCGCCTTCCCGCCATGTCATTAGGCCGGTCAGCACCTCCGCCAGCTCCTTCTGTCCGTTGCCGGCGACCCCCGCCACGCCGACGATCTCGCCCTTGCGTACGGTGAGCGACAGCCGGTCCAGCGCCTTCCGCCCGTGATCGGCGACAACGCTCAGATTCTTGACCGCGAGCAATTCCTCGCCGTCCGTCTCCTCGCGCTCCCGGCGCTCGATCACGACTTCCCGGCCTACCATCAGCCGGGCCAGTTCCCGCTCATCCGTCTCCTTCGTAATGAGCGTCGTAATCATTTTGCCTTTGCGCATAACCGAAATGCGGTCGGAGGACGCCATAACCTCCTTCATTTTATGCGTCGTCATAATGACGGTCTTGCCTTCTTCCTTCATCCGGCGCAGCGTGCTGAACAGCCCCTCCACTTCACCGGGCGTCAGAACCGAGGTCGGCTCATCCAGAATAATGATATCGGCGCCGCGGTACAGCGTCTTGACAATCTCCACCCGCTGCTGCTCTCCCACGGAGAGCTGCCAGATCGGACGGTCCACCGGAAACTTCAGCCCGAAGCGTTCCGCCAGTTCCTCTATCTCCTTATGCTTGTTTTTGATCCAGTTTCTTCCGCGCCAGAAAGACGATTTTTCGCCAAGCACGATATTTTCCGCAGCCGTCAACGTTTGAACCAGTCTGAAATTTTGGAATACCATGCCCACGCCGAGCATGGCGGCGTCTTTTGGAGAGCGGATTTTTGCAGGATTGCCGTGAATCAGAATCTCGCCTTCATCTGCTCTGTATACGCCCGACAGCATACTCATAACCGTACTTTTTCCCGCCCCGTTCTCGCCAAGCAGCGCATGAATCTCTCCCGCATCTGCCGAAAAATCGACTTGGTCGCTCGCGGTTACCGAACCGAATCTTTTGACAATTCCGCGCATTTCCACCGAATGTCCCCGCATATGGAACGCCTCCTTTCTCATAGTTGTAGTATGGGTGAGGCAGGTTCTTCCCGAAGGAGCCCGCCCCACCCATAATTTTCTTCCTATTAAAGAATATCGTGAATTGGTAAAGACGCCCTTATC
This sequence comes from Paenibacillus sinensis, assembly GCF_019904155.1. GTDB lineage: Bacteria > Bacillota > Bacilli > Paenibacillales > Paenibacillaceae > Paenibacillus_AQ > Paenibacillus_AQ sinensis. Next base: position 149,234 of record NZ_JAHCMB010000121.1, on the reverse strand, counting down.
ATTTCGGAATCGTGCCGACTACGCCCTTCGCCAGCCAGTTCATGCTGAGTACTTCGTCAAGCGTAAGCGTCTTGCCTTCCGGAACCTGAACAGTGCCGGCATTATCGGTGATCGGACCGGTGAAGACGTTCAGCTCGCCGCTGATAATCTTCGCCTGTGCATCCGTTACAAGCTTCTGCACATCTTCAGGAACCTTGTTGCCGAACGGAGCCAGCTTCACCATGCCGTCAGCCATGCTGCCGGAGTACTGCTCGTTGGTCCAGGTGCCGTCCATAACGGATTTAACCGTCTTGGTGTAGTATGGACCCCAATCCCATACCGGGTTGGTCAGGTAGTTGTCAGGCGCGTATTTCTTCATGTCGGAGTCGTTGCCGCCTGCGAATGCGCCGCGTTCCTGCGCCGCTTGAATAGTAGCCGGGGAATCCTGATAAGCCAGAAGAACGTCGGCGCCTTTATCCAGCAAGCTGATAGCCGCTTGGCGTTCGGTAGTCGGATCGTACCAGGTGTTCGTCCAGACAACGTCAACCTTGACATCCGGATTTACGCTCTGTGCGCCGAGCGTGAAAGCGTTGAGGTTATAGATAACTTCGCTGATCGGGAAGGCGCCGACATAACCGAGGTGGTTGTTCTTGGTTACTTTGCCTGCCGCGATACCGGTGAGATAACTGGCTTCGTAGTTTTTGCCAAAGTAGGTGCCCATGTTGTCTGCGGTTTTGTAGCCGGAAGCATGGTCGAATTTAACGTTGGGGAATTTCTTGGCTACATTGAGCGTCTGCTCCATATAGCCGAAGCTTGTGGTGAAGACAATATCATTGGATTGTGCGAGTTCTGTGATGGTGCGCTCGGCGTCCGGTCCTTCGGGGATGTTCTCGACGGTTGTCGCCTTGATACCGAGTTCTTTCTCCATTTCCTGACGGCCTTGGTCATGCTGATACGTATAACCGCCGTCGCCTGGAGGTCCGATATAGACGAAAGCCACTTTTGGCTTCTCTCCGGATGGCTGTGTTGATGCCGCCGCTGTGTCGGCGGATGATGTTGCCGCTGCGCTTGCAGCCGGCTCGGAAGACGCTGTCGTGTTCCCCGATGTGTTGTTGTTGCCGCCGCAGCCTGCGAGTACAATCGCAAGCACAAACAGCAGCAGGAAACTGAGTTTGAATGCCCGACCCCTTTGTTTCATATTTCTCCTCCTCCTAGATGGTGTGAGAGCTTCATAGCCTTCTCACTCTATGAACTGGCCGATTGTGGCCTGAGCTCCTTTAATGGGCTCTGGTCAATTATATATGCTTAACTATACCGGAGGCTAGAGTCTAGCGTAAATTTATATAACATACGTTTGTGCAGGTTTATAAAAAGAAGGGGGATTATTGTGCTATTTGCACGAATCCCCAGAGATGGATATTTCAAATTGTAAGCATTCGTAACACAGACTCTTACTTTCCGGTAAAATCCTCCTGCCGGGTGTTCTGAAGCAGCCAGTGACGCTGAACATTCAAGAAGTCGCCTTCCGTATCGGCATCCATCGCAAAGAGCGGCGTGTCACCCTTGATAACTGCTCCCTTGAATTCGGAAGAGTTCAGAATCCGGCCCGCCCCCCGGTCGCCGTCCAGCTGCTGAAGCGACGGAAACACCGACTTCGCGAACAGCGCCGGCGGCATCGCTGTTCCGTTGCCGGCGCTGGCCGCATAATCCAGCCCGGGGGTGCGGTGGAAGGCTTCGATCAGACGGTTCACCAGCTCCTTCGTAACAAAAGGCTGATCGGCCAGCGCCACCACTACAGCGTCCGGCTCATGCGGAAGCACTGCATTCAATCCGCAGCGCAGCGAGAAGGACAATCCCAGATGCGCCGTCAGACACGTCTCGGTGCGCCTTGCGCCGGACTCCCCGCTCTCGGGCGGCAGCCACTCCAGCTTGTCGTCGGCTCTGACGACCACAACCAGCGGATCAAGGTCGCAGCGCTCCAGTTCAACGAGCGCGACGCTCCCGAGGGCGACGCCCGGCGACAGCTTCCTTGAAACTTTGGATACCCCCATTCGACTGCTCTGCCCTGCCGCCAAATAAATCCCGGCTATCTTCAACGCGATCATCTCCTTTCTGCTTCAGACGGATATCCGCTCTTCTGACCTGTATCAGTTCGGCAACGATGCTGACTGCGATTTCCTCAGGGCCATCCGCTCCAATCGGCAGCCCTACGGGCGCATGCAGCGACTCCGCCTTCTCCAGCCCATCAAGCAGCAGCCCGATTCTTGCCTTCGATCCGATTATGCCGATGTACTTCGGATGGCGGGGGATCACCGCCTCCAGAAACCGCCGGTCCCGCTGGAGCTGATGGCTGCAGATCAGCACATAATCCCCGCTCCCGATATTCAGCTTCTCCGGCACTTCCTCCGGCAGGCACAGCGCGCGCTCTCCGGCCGGGAATCCGTTCATGAGCGGCCCCTCCCGCCAATCCGCGGCGGCGATGCGGAAGCCCGAACGCGAGGCCAGCTCTGCAACAGACCGGCTGTCCTGCCCCGCGCCGAACAGGACGAGTCTGGGCTTCGGAATCAGCGGTGTAGCAAACGCCTCTTCATCGTCATCGCTGCTGCCATACTGCCACTGGTGCTTCCTCTGCTGCTGCGTCACCGAAGGCTCCTCTTCCAGCCTGTACGCATATCCGCCGGGCGTCCGGCTTCGCCGCAGCAGCAGGCTTTTTCCCCCATCCATTTGTGCACTTGCCTCCACAAGCTGCAGGCGAAGCTCACCCCGCACCGGTTCGAGCGCCACTTTGATTTTGCCGCCGCACCCGACGGCCTCTCCCCAGGAGAAATCATCGGATGAACGCATATCATACTCCACCATCTCGGGCCGCCCGGATTCCCAGATTTCCCGTGTCCGAAGCTGAAGATCGCTCTCAAGGCATCCGGGGCTTAGACTTCCCAGCGTCCCTCCCTCATGGAACAGCATGACCGCTCCCGGTTTGCGGTAAGAGTGACCCTCCACAGCGACAAGCGTCGCCAGCACGGCGGGAAGCTCATGACTCCGGATATATGCCGCAATCTCATAGGCGCTCATGAACATCCCCCCTTATTCAATGGTCTTCCGTGTACAGCACCGATCCCCACTTAATCCATACACCTGGTATTTTGAAAAAAGACGGCCGGCGGCCGTCTGGTCTGGCGAACGGGACTTCAGCCCCGTTCCAGCATGTTGCGGAACAGAAAGGCCAGGCGCAGCCGCAGCAGATCGTCGGTCTTTCTGAAATCGACATCCAGGAGCTCGCTCAGCTTCTCCATGCGGTAGGTGGCCGTGTTCCGGTGAATGAATAATTTTTTGGCCGTTTCGTTGATGTGGCCGTCGTTCTCCAGGAAGGCTTCAAGCGTATGCAGCATCTCCCTGACATACTCGGGTTCCCGTCCGAGCAGACCGGCCAGCGTGCGGCTGGAGTATTTCTGCATCGTCTCGGAAGGAATCTGGCGCAGCACCATAGCAAGCTCAAGCTGCCGGTAATGCGCGACCTGCTGCCCCGGGTTCCAGTAGCCCCTCATCCGCAAGGCTTCCTTCGTCTCGCCGAAAGCTTCCCTGATCTCATCCGGCTTGCTCTTGCGGCTGCTGACTGCGGCGCAGGGATAACAGCTTTCCTTGATGCCAATTTTTTCGAAGCAGGCTTCGATGTACTTGCAGATCGCCTCCGGCGCCGTCCGTTCTCCCGACAAAAGCGACAGCAGACCTTCATCCGTCATGAGGTGGAATGATTTCAGCTTCGACAGCTCCGGATGCTGCAGATATTCCTCTTTCAGCCGGTTCAGCTCATGCTGTCTCAGCTCTCCCGCTTCCGGGACATCCGTCAACACCAGCTGAAACGGCGTTTGCAGCAGACCGGGATTCAGGCTCTCGGCCGCCTGGGTCAGCTCGGCGCTTGTGAGATCGCCCTTCAGGAATCGGCGGAACAGCCTGCCGAATTCCCGGTGCAGATCCTGTTCGAAATAATCCCGGCTGCTTGGCGGCATGTGATGTGCAATCAGCTCGGCACCCTGAACGAACAAACTCTCTTCCATCGTCAGCATAAGGGGATCGATGCCGAAGAAAATCAGGAACCCCCCGCATTCCTCGCCTTGCGCCAGGGGAAGCCGATAAGCCGTCTCCTGGCCGATCCGGACTTTGCGGCCCTTGGCCTGCCAGGGCCAGCCTGCCAGAATATCCTTCTCCTGATGGGAGCTGTTGTGAAACAGCAGCTCACCCCGGCTGCCGATAACTGCAAGCGGATGGCCGACGCATTCCGAGACCGATTCGAGCATGGAACGGCTCCGAACCGGCTCCAGCGCGAACCGCATGAGCCGCCGCTGCTTCTCCAGTACGGTTTGCAGCGCTCCTGTACTGCGGGAGAGCTCTGCCCGGAACAGGCCGTTCATCTGGTCGGAGAAGGTGAACTGGAACGGCAGCTCGATCAGCGGAAAGCCGAGTTCATCAGCTTCGGCGATCAATGACTCGGGCACTGCATCCCAGAAGCGACCCAGCTTGATGCCGAGGCCCGAAGAGCCTCTGCGGTTCAGCTTGTGTAAGAGAGCCGACGCCTGGTCGGGACTGTCCTTGATCAGATAGGCCGTCGTGAGCAGCATTTCGCCTTCCTTGATCCAATCCGAAATGTCCGGCGCGTCCATCACATTTATCGACTTGACGATTCGCCGGGTTCCCTTGGAGCCGGCAATCAGCCTGGCTTCCGACAAAGGGTAGACCGATAACGCCTCTTCAACCGTCAGATGCATACCGTCCCCTCCACTCTATATGAAATCCAAGTCTCCATGATTTCTGTGTTATTTTATGTAACATTATAAAGAATGCAGCACACTTTGAAAAGATATTTGTTTAAAAAATAACTCCGTATATGTAATGTTAACTCACATGAATGGCAAGCTTTGTGCGAGATGCTTCCTATTTTTTGTCCCTTATAGGGGACTCCTTCCATAAGCTGCAGCTTTTATGTTACAGCCTTTCATATGCTGCCGCGCCTATGTAATTGCGTTTCTATGTTACAGCGTTTCTATTTGCAGCCTTTCTTTGTGCAGCCTTTCAATGTTGCGGCGCTTGGCAAAAAGCCCTCCGCGCTTTAATTCGCGGAAGGCATGGGTATCCAGCCGATTCGGATTTCAGAGCAAGTCCCTTCTCATAAGCGGTCTTCCCTATTTCAACCGATTGCCGTGTACGAAGCGGCGACATCGCTTAACAGAAAATCCAAGCGCAATATCGATCCGGCCATTGTTTCGGTTGAACGCGATACCGCATTATGCATCTTTCCCCCATCTTCATCCATCCTCAATCATTCGCATTTATTCTTGTTCATTCTCACTCTTCCTCAGTCATTCGAACACGATGCCGTTATACGGATGCCTGCCTCCAGCTTCGGCTTGCCCATCCCAACAGCCGAAGATCCTGTCCGGGTCCGCCGATGATGGACAGGCCAAGCGGCAGCCCGCCGGGGCCGTCAACCGGAAGCGTAATCTGTGGAAGCCCCGCCAGACCGGCAATGCAGCAGAGCAACATGGCCCCGCTCCGGTTGCGCTCCAGTTGCCCGGCATCACCGCCCGCGAGAGGGGCCGGACCCGGCACAGTCGGTATAACGAGCGCTCCGTCTTCGCCGAGAAGCTCCGTCAAGCGCCGGACAATATCGCCTCGCAGCGCTTCCGCTCCGGAATGATCCTGCCGGGCCAACTCCTCCGCCAGGGCGAAGCGGGCGGCGATATCGGGAGCGAACACCGGGTTCTCACTGCGAATCCAGTCTCCATGCGTGTCCCAAATCTGGCTGCCCTGAAGCTCGCGGAAGATATCCATCCAGGCCTTCAGCCCTTCCGGCGAAATTTCCGCTTCTGCGCTCGACATCACCGATGCCTGAATATGGCGCAGCGCCCCGTCCCACGCACCTGCGCACCCGGGATCGATGAGCGCCCAAGCCTCTTTGACCATGTACAGCTTCGTGATCCCGGGTTCGCTCAAGGCGCCGTTGCCGTTCTCTTCCGGCGGCAGCGTGGCGTCCGAGACGGCGGAACCGCTGGCATACGGGAAGACGGGATTCCTAGGCGAATCGCCGGTTTCTTCTGCCTGCGCCTTCTCCCGGGGAAGCAGAGCCTTCCCCACCCGCAGCAGCAGCTCCGGGCTTCCGGCCATCCAGCCCACCGTATCGAATCCCGGCGCCAGCGGAATGACGCCGCTCATATCGACTGCGCCGTGGCTCGGCCGGAATCCGTAAATGCCGCAGTACGAAGACGGCACGCGTACCGAGCCGCCCGTGTCCGTGCCGATCGCGAAGTCGACGTCTCCCGCCGATACCGCCACCGCCGAACCGCTGGACGATCCTCCGGGTATTCTTCCAATCCCCTTGGGATTAATGGGGGTTCCGTAGTGGATGTTCTCGCCGCCCAGGCTGTACATCAGCTCATCCGTATGGGCTGCTCCTGTAAGCGACGCCCCCGCTTCCAGCAGGCGGAGCACCGCAGCGGCATGGCCCGATGCCGCCGGATGGCTCCGGAGCCAATCGGGATTGCCGGCCGAAGAGGCATGGCCCCGTACGGCGAATACATCCTTGACCGCGAAGGAGGTCCCGCTCAGCGGTCCGCTCCCCAACGGGCTTACCTCAAGTCCGGGATTAATAAACGCTCCAAACCGGTTGTCGAGGCCCATCGTTTATTCCTCCCTTGTTGTTGATCTCTATTTCCAACCGGGCCGCAATGCGATCCCGTCTGACTTCATCTTCACCAGCCGATGGCCGCGCCGTCGCAGCGCGGATCGGTGCCGCCGCTGCGGTAGCCATTCTCATCAATCGCAATCATGTGAGCGTGGCCGGCAAGGCCGTCATAAGGAGAGACCTTTCGGACCTTATGTCCGGCGGCCGCCAGCTCCTCCAGCACAGCCTCCTCCACCCGGCTTTCCACCGTCAGCTCCACCGTCGGCTCTCCCCAGGTTCTGCCCCAGACGAACCGCGGCTGGTCCACCGCCTCCTGGGGATTCATCCCGTAATGCAGGAGCCGGGTTAGCAACAGCGTCTGCGTCTGCGGCTGACCTTCGCCGCCCTGCGTGCCGTACAGAACGGCGGGCTTGCCATCCCGGCAGGCCATAGCCGGCATCAGCGTATGGAAGGTGCGCTTGCGCGGCTCCAGCGTGTTGACCGCCGACGGATCAAGCGAGAAGAACGAGCCCCGGTTCTGCAGCAGAATGCCGGTGCCGCCGGGAGCGGTTCCCGAGCCGAATTCGAAATAAAGGCTCTGGATGAATGAGACGGCGTTGCCGTCCCCGTCCACCACAGCCGCATAGGCAGTGTCGCGTCCGGTCGGCTCGCTGACGGCCTCCGCCGCACGGCTTGGCGAAATGGAAGCCGCAAGCCCCGCCGCATAGCCTTTGTCCAGGAGACGCTCCAGCGGAATGGCGTTGAAATCGGGATCGGTCAATACGGCGTCCCGGTCGCGGAAGCTCGCTTTGATGGCTTCGGCGAGCAGATGATAGTAGGCGAACGAGCCGTGCGGGATGTTACTAAAATCGAAATTTTCCAGTATATTCAGCGTCTGCAGCGCCGCGAAGCCCTGTGAATTGGGCGGCGCCTGGTAGACGGTATAGCCGTGATAGGTGGTCGAGACCGGATCGCACCAGACGCCGCGATGCTCCGCGAAATCCCGGGGGGTCAAATAGCCCCCCGAGGCCGCAAGCCCGCTGCAGATCGCCTCCGCGATCTCCCCTTCGTAGAAGGCGTCCCGGCCGCCTTCCGCCAGCAGGGAGAGCGACCGGGCCAGCTCCTGCTGCACGAACCTTTCTCCGGGCTTCAGCACCTTGCCGCCCGGCATATAAATCGCCGCCGCTTCGGGAGAGAGCGCGGCTCCGGCCAGCACTGTGTTTGCATGCTGGTCCGGCGACATGGGAAACCCCTCGGCCGCATAGCCGATGGCGGCCTCCAGCACTTCCGCCAGACTCAGGCGTCCGTACCGGGACAACACGGCGTCCCAGCTGTCCGCCATGCCGGGGACGGTAATCGCGGCGCGCGGGCCACGCCGCGGAATGTTCGCTTCGCCCCGGTAGCGTTCGCGCGTCACGGCAGCGCCCGACCGGCCGCTGCCGTTGTAAGCGCGGACGCGTCCCTCCTTCGCGCTGTAGGTGAGCCAAAAGGCGTCCCCGCCGAGGCCGGTCATATGCGGGTAGACGACGGCCAGCGCCGCGCTGACCGCTACAGCAGCGTCGAAGGCGTTTCCGCCCTTTTCCAGAACACGCGCTCCGGCGGCGGAGGCCAGATAATGCGGGCTGACTACCATCGTTTTGGTGCCGATTACCGGTCGTTTTATCATAAGCTGTTCCCTCCCGTGAATTAATGTCATTTAACCTTACGCCTCCTTGCGGAGTCAACACCGCAGGCGCAATCCCCAGCCTGTGCACTCGATCTTTGTGTGCCGTGCACAAAGTTGTGACCACCGGGGTTCAAGACAAAATATAATGAACGAAATATATAAAGATATGCTCCATACAAAAGACGCAAATGGGGCATTTCTATAAGAAGGACAGTAAGATGACCGATTCCGCAGCTCTTTTACGGATGGCGGCTCTGATTTATTTTTTGAATAGATATTTTTGAATACATACAAAGGGGGAAACCGCTTGAAACCAAGCCGGCAAGATTACATAGAACTTGGAACATCCATGGTCCGAACGGGCATTCTCGGCTATGGCGGGGGCCCTTCAGTCATTCCGCTGATCCGCCATGATGCCGTCATCCGCTACAAATGGCTGAGCGATGAGGAATTCGCAGAAATTCTGGCCATCGCCAACGCCCTGCCGGGTCCAATCGCCACCAAAATGGCCGCCTATCTCGGCTACAAGCGCAGAGGCGGGACCGGTGCCTTTTTTGCCGTCATCATGCATATCCTCCCCAGCGTCCTTGCCATGATCCTGCTGCTGTCCGCGGTCAATGTGCTGGCTGGCTCGAAGGCCGTCAAAGGAATGATCGCCGCCGTATCGCCCGTTATCGCCGTCATGCTCGGTGTAATGGCCTACGAATTTGCCAAAAAAGGAATCAAAGGTCTCGGCATCGCCGCCGGTGCTGCCTTTATGATCCTGGCCCTGCTGCTGCTCGAGGTGCTGCACATCCATCCCGCCATTGCTATCGTGCTGTTTCTCGCTTACGGAACCGTGCATTACCGCGCTGTCTCCGCTCTTCGGCGCGGGCGCGAAGGGAAAGGAGGCACGCCTTAATGGAATGGCTGGATCTGATTATCGGATTCTTTGTCGCCAATCTGCTTGGTTATGGAGGCGGTCCCTCTTCGATCCCGCTCATGTACGAGGAAATCGTACCGCATTATCACTGGCTGTCCGACGCAGAATTCTCCAATATGCTTGCGCTGGGCAACGCGCTTCCCGGGCCGATCGCCACGAAGGTGGCGGCTTATGTAGGATATGAAATCTACGGCTGGATTGGCGTCATTCTGGCGCTGGCGGCTACGGTGCTCCCTTCGGCGGCGGGTCTGATCCTCCTGCTCCGTCTCCTGTCAAAGTACCGGCAGTCCAACATTGTTAAAGGCATGACTCTGATGGTTCAGCCTGTAATTGCGATTATGATGGTGACGCTAACCTGGCAGATGGCCAAGGGGCCAATCGGCTCCATCGGCATCTGGCAGACGCTCATTATCGCCGCCATTGCTTTCTGGGCCATGGAGCGGCGCAAAATCCACCCCGCGCTCGTTATCGTGGTTGCCTTTGTCTACGGCGGGTTGGTGCTTCGCTATTTCGTGTAACTTCCCCTTCCGGGCATAACACCTCGCAATAAGAGTGAAGCCCGGGAGTCTTTCAGAGGGTACAGCTCAGGCTCGGGGGTTGATTTATAGAACGAACTATTTTACAATGATAGCAACTTTGTTTACAGGGAGGTGAGAAAGATGAATCACGCAGGTTTGGGTAACATGGTCAGCCGTTTGCCTATCGCAATGGCAGGCATCGTTCATGCATTTGGCGACAACGGGAGAGGTCTGTCCCTTTATGCCAATTTCATAACGCCTGCCTACTGTGAAATGTCTTTCCTGCCTTCCTGCCGCCGGTTCTAGCAACCGGCATCCGGACAAGGCCGCGGGGAACGTTTCCCTGCGGTCTTTTTGCGTATATATAAGGACTTGTATGCTTTGCGCTTGACCTTGTTCTTATATATCGGGGTTGATACTTGACGATTATGCACATCGCCAGGTCCTTGATCCTTGTATGTGTCTGCTTAGCATGAGTCGTGCAGGGGGCGTTCTCCGGTAGAATATACCCGCTTGCGGAGCTGATCATCAGTCTGCCGCTGAAGCGAGCAAGGAGAATCCCTGTGATTATACAATGTCAAAATGTTAAAAAGTATCACGGCGCCCATGAGGTGCTGAAGGACGTCACGCTCGGCGTCCGCGAAGGTGAGCGCGTCGGCCTGATCGGCCGCAACGGCTGCGGCAAGACGACGCTGTTCACGCTGCTGAGCGGCGCTGAGACGCCGGACGGCGGCCAGATTTCCATCCGGAGAGGCATCACTGTCGGCCTCCTGGCCCAGATTCAGGACGGAGCCGGGCTAAGTGTCCGCTCCGTCCTTGAACGCAGCTTCGAGGAGCCACTGGCCTGGCAGGCCAGACTCCGTGAGCTGGAGCTGCGCATGTCATCCATGGGCGCGGAGGACACGCAGTGGAATGAATGCCTGCGCGAATACGGCGGACTGCAGGAGAAGTTCGAGCGCGCGGGCGGCTATGAGATCGAAGCCGAAATTCAGCGCGTAGCCTCCGGCCTCGGCATTCCCGCCGGGCAGTTCGACCGTCCCTTCGACTCCCTCTCGGGCGGCGAGAAGACCAAGGTCGGCCTGGCTGCCCTCCTGCTGCTGCGGCCGGATATTCTGCTCCTTGACGAGCCGACCAACCATCTCGACATGGACGCCATCGAATGGCTGGAGCAGTTTCTCTCCGGCTACGCCGGCACAGTGATCGCCATCTCCCATGACCGCTATTTTCTGGATGCGGTTGTTACCAAGATTATCGAAATCGAAGACGGCGAAGCCTTCATTTACCACACGAATTACTCCGGCTTTCAGAGGGAGAAGGAAGCGCTGCTGCTTCAGCAGTTCGCGGATTACCAGGAGCAGCAGAAGAAGATTAAGAAAATGCAGGAGAGCATCAAGCGGCTGATCGAATGGGGCAACAATGCGAATCCGCCCAACCCTTCCTTTCACCGCCGAGCGGCCTCCATGCAGAAGGCGCTCGACCGGATGGTCAAGATCAAGCGGCCTGTCCTGGAGCGCAAATCAATGGACCTGCAGCTTGAGCAGCAGGACCGATCCGCCAGTCGGGCGCTGGTGCTGGAGGAGGTAAGAAAATCGTACGGCGACCGCCTGCTCTTCTCCGGTGCGAACGCAGTGCTCCGTTACGGAGAGACAGCCGCCCTGATCGGCGGGAATGGCGCGGGCAAGAGCACCCTGCTCCGCATCGTGCTGGGATTGGAGGAGGCTGATACGGGAAGCTGTACGATCGGCTCACGCGTATCGGTTGGATACCTGGCCCAGGAAGCCGTTCCCGAGAACTCCCGGCAGTCCGTTCTGAGCTATTTCCGTGAGGAGGCCGGCATGGAGGAAGGCGAAGCGCGGGGACAGCTCGCCCGGTTTCTGTTCTACGGCAGCGATGTCTTCAAGAGCGTCGGAGGCCTGTCCGGCGGCGAATGGACCCGCCTTCGATTCGCCGTTCTGATGCACCGGAAGCCCAATCTGCTGCTTCTCGACGAGCCGACCAATCATCTCGACATCGATTCGCGGGAAGCGCTGGAGGAGGCGCTGGAGGAATACCCCGGCACCGTCCTCGCCGTCTCTCATGACCGCTATTTCATCAACCGCTGCTTCCGCTCCATCTGGTCGATCGGCGGCGGCGCGTTCACTTCTTTCCCGGGCAGCTACGACTACTTCAAGGAGAAGCAGGCCGAGCGGCGCATTGCTGCCGAAACGGCTCCATCAACTGGAGCAGGTGTCCGGGAAGCCGCCGGCAGACGTCAGGCGCCGTCGGCGGCCGAGACCCCGGCCCCGGCGATGCGGCGGAAAGATCGCCCGGCCCGGGACGCCGCCTATTGGGAGCAAGCCATCGGCGACGCCGAGAGTCGGCTCCAGGAACTCGATGCGGCCATGCTCCAACCGGAATTCGCCAGCGATGCCGAACGTCTGGCAGCACTGCATGCCGATCGGGAGGCTCTCGTACAGGCTATCGATATCCTCTATGCGGAATGGGCCGAAAGCCAGACCTAGAGCCATGATCTGTAATCTCCCGACCGATCAGCCGGGAACGCCGCCATATCGCCGCTTCCCGGGGATAAATGCCTATTGGTGTCCTCTTGGACCCAAGCTGCTTGCCAGGCCCGAACAATAACAAGAGCCGCCTCCTCCTTAATCGGAAGAAGCGGCTCTTGTTATCAGCAGGCTGCAGTCACTGATCATTCACTGAAATCTATAGTTATGCTTGCTAAAGACACAGCAGTCGATAATTGTCGTCAAAAGTTAGTTCATCAGGGTCATGATCCATCCGATGGATGAAATCCACAAGGGGATGCTCAGCAGTACCCCCCACATAAGTCCTACAGAGAAGCGTCCTTCGGTCGGTGTACTTACACCTTCCTGCTGCAATGGCCACCCCAGATTTTCCCGTTTTTCCATGCGATCCCCTCCTATATTACTCTTATCGTCACCCAAGAGGAAAAAATGTAGACCGCCGGACCTAAAAATATTACGAATTTTGTACATTACTTTTTAGCTATAAAGACTCAGCGGGTGATCGGTAAATGTAAGCACTTTCATAACTCTATTTTACCCGATCCCCCGCAAATTTAAAACCATTAATTAATAATAAATTGGATATTTGGGCACAATGCATAAATCCATTAAAGCGATTACAAACCAAACCATATATAGAGCAGACGGATTGTATCTGTCTATATATGGCACCAATAAGTGTCTCGAATCGGATGATGAAAATGCTGAGTGGATTGACAGGCGTTTAATCCAGAAGCACCGGCTTGTCCGGATCGCGCAGATACTCGAACATCGTCCGGATTTGCGCCTCCGTATTGCGGCTTACCGACAACTCCGGCAGTTCTTCCTCTCCGAAGAAGCCGACTTCGCTTGTCTCCACTCCTCCAGCCGCCTCTCCACCGGTAATCTCACAGAGGATAAATAGCTTGTAGATATGATACGGATCAGGCGGATGACCATGGAATTTCTTGTCCAGCACCGCAAGCAGGCGAACCGGCCTGGCCTCAAATCCGGACTCCTCCCAAATTTCCTTCGATGCGATTTCGCTTGGAGAGTAGCCGATATCGGCCCAGCCGCCGGGCAGCGCCCATTTGCCGTCGTTTTTTTCACGGACCATCAGAATCTTGCCTTCCTGGAAGACAACTCCCCGGATATCGACCTTGGGGGTGGCGTACCCTTTATCATCGGCAAAGGCAAGCTTGATCTTCTCTCTGCTCTCAAATGTGTAATTCTCCATAATGTCGATGCTCAGCTCCCGCAGCGCCTCATAGCGCTCCAGGTCATACACGTCCTTGCCATACTCCAGTCCCGTCTGTGCGATTGCCTGAATCTCCTTGGCCCAGCTCAGCCATTTGGCTTCCATATGCTTTCGCTCCTCCCGATCCCGCGGATCTTATATCTGTATTGAAATAACGATGTCCACACTCCTGCATGGTTATGAAAAACCCCGAATTGGGTGAAGCTCTATTGAGGATCTTCATCGGCATTTCAACATCGTATGGCGCCGTAAAGGCGCATGGATGTCTGCTGAGTGATTTGTCCCAGTCTATCACGCGAGAGACAGGCCGGACAACCTCCTTCGGAACCGCATGACCGCCGCAGGGGCCGGACTTTGATTGTAGCGGGCCGACTCCGGTATAATGTTCCTGTAGAGCTCCCCGGCCCCGGGGAGCCATCCGAACGAAGCCGCCGTTAATCGGCTCCGCAAATCCAGGAGGTACATACTATGTCTTACACAGCCTATTTCGAATCCCGCCGGGAAGAACATCTGAATGAGCTGAACGAATGGCTGCGCATCCCGAGCATCTCCGCCCTGTCCGCCCACAAGCCGGATATTCAGGCAGCGGCGAAGTGGCTCTCGGATACGCTCAACCGGGCAGGCCTTGAGCATGTTACGATTCATCCTACAGGAGGCCATCCCGTTGTCTATGCCGACTACCTGCACGCCCCGGGGAAGCCAACCCTGCTCGTATACGGACATTATGACGTTCAGCCGGTGGACCCGCTGAATCTGTGGACCACCCCGCCGTTCGAGCCGAACATCCGGGACGGTAAGCTGTACGCCCGCGGCGCAACGGACGATAAAGGCCAGGTCTTCCTGCATATCAAAGCGCTGGAAGCGGTTCTGAAGACCGAAGGCACCCTGCCGGTCAATGTTAAGCTGTGCATCGAGGGCGAGGAAGAAATCGGCAGCGTCCATCTGACCGACTTCCTTGAAGCCAACAAAGATCTGCTTGCCGCTGACGCCGTGCTAGTCTCGGACACGTCGCTCCTGGAGCGCGGAAGACCGGCAATCTGCACCGGTCTTCGGGGCCTTTGCTCTTTGGAAGTTGGTGTGACCACCGCCGCTACAGATCTCCACTCCGGTTCCTACGGCGGAGCTGTTCCCAACGCGCTGCATGCGCTTGTCTCGCTGCTGGCCTCGCTGCATGACGACAAAGGCCGCGTCGCCGTCGAAGGGTTCTACGAAGGCGTTCCCGAATTGTCCCCGATGATGCGCGAGGAATTCGCCAAGCAAGGGCTTGATGAAGAGAAGATCCGGGAGGGCCTTGGCCTGAGCTCCCTTTACGGCGAGGAAGGCTACACCTTCGTTGAACGCGTCGGCGCCCGGCCGACCCTTGAGCTGAACGGCGTATACGGCGGCTTCCAGGGCGAAGGCAGCAAGACCGTCATTCCGAAGGAAGCCCATGCCAAGATTACATGCCGTCTGGTCGGGAACCAGAACCCCCAGGCCGTACTTGATGCCATCGAGGCGCATTTGAAGGCCCATATCCAGACAGGCGCCCAGGTTCATGTCCGGCAGATGGAGAAGGCCTTCGCCTTCAATATCGACCCGTCTAACCAGTTCCTGCAGCTGGCCGCCGATGCCTACGGCAAGGTGTACGGAACGCGGGCGCTGTTCACGAAGGACGGCGGTTCCATTCCGATCATGGAGAGCTTCTCCCGCATTCTGAAGGCTCCGGTCGTGCTGATGGGCTTCGGTCTCGACGACGAGAACCTGCATGCACCCGACGAGCACTTCAACCTTGAGAACTTCGACAAAGGCCTGCTGACGATCGTCGAGTACCTGAAATCGCTATAAGTCACCAGTCACGCAAGTTAAAAGGGCTCTCGCTGAAGAAGCGGGAGCCCTTTAATAAATGAGGCATACAATAATCGGGTATACAAAAATATGCTGTACAAAAATAAAACCCCTGTCTCTCAGGGGATGATTTGACGTAAATATGGAGCGGGTGATGGGAATCGAACCCACGCTATCAGCTTGGAAGGCTGAAGTTCTACCATTGAACTACACCCGCAATTTATTGAACATTTAACATTTTAACACTTCTGCACCGGGATGGCAATTCCAAATCCTTGCCCGGCCAATCAGGAAGGCATGCCGTACAGCGAAGACCGCAGAAACGCATTCTCGAATTCCTGCGCTTCAATCGGTTTGCTGAAGAAATAACCCTGCGCCTCATGGCAGCGCTGCTGCCGAAGAAACTGCAGCTGATCTTCGTTCTCCACACCCTCCGCCGTCACCTTCAGCTTCAGGTGATGGGCCATGGAGGTGATCGTGGAGACGATGGCGGCATTGTTGCTGTCCTCCATAACCTCCGATACGAATGAGCGGTCAATCTTCAAACGGTCGATCGGCATATTCTTCAAATAATGCAGCGAGCTGTACCCGGTCCCGAAGTCGTCGATGCTGATGTACACGCCGATGTCCTTGAGCCGCTGCAGCTGCTCGAATGCTTTTTCCTTGTCGAGGGTCATGCTCTCGGTGATTTCAAGATCCACAAAGCGGGGATCGAGTCCGATTTCCTCCAGAAACTCCTCGATCTTTCCGGCCAGATTGGGCTGCAGAAATTGGCGCAGACTCAGGTTGACCGAGACGCAAATGGGACGGTAACCGGCATCCTGCCACATCTTGTTCTGACGGCATGCCGTCTTGAGCACCCACTCTCCAAGCGGCACGATCATCCCGCTTTCTTCGGCGATCGGGATGAACTCGGCCGGTGATACAAGTCCTCTCTTTGGATGCTGCCACCGGAGCAAAGCCTCCATCCCGACAAGCTTCTGTGTCGAGAGCTGAATCTGCGGCTGATAGACGAGGTAAAATTCGTTCCGTTCCAACGCGCGCCGCAGGTCATTCTCCAGCTTCAGCCGCTCTTTTGCCTTCATCTGCATCAAAGGCGTGTACCGGCGGATGTCCATTCCTTGTTCCTTGGCGTTGTGGACGGCGGTGTCGGCATTCTGCACCAGCTGCTCGGCGGTTTCGCCGTCTCCGGGGTAGATGCTGATCCCAAGGCTTAGAGAGATATGGTACTCGCCTGAATCCAGTTCGATGGGCTTGTCGAATATCTGAAGAAGCTCTCTGGACCGTAACAAGCAGCTCTCCTCTCCAACCCGGTCCGTCATTAGAAAGGCGAACTCGTCGCCTCCCATGCTGAACAGCTCTTCTCCGTGAACGAGCTTCTCTCCGATCCACCCGGCGACTGTCTGAAGTAGACTGTCACCGGCAACGTGGCCTAGCGAGTCATTAATGTTCTTAAAATGATTAATATTGAGAACGGCAAGCGCTGAATATCCGCGCAGACTGGAGGCCGAGTACCGTGCGATCATCTCATCGACCTGCTGAAGCAGTCTACGTCTGTTCGGAAGCCCTGTCAGGTCGTCATGGTAGGCGAGGTGGTTGATCTGTTCCTTAACCGCCCGTTCCTCGAAGAACGGCTCTTCAATCGTCAGCCGGTAGACTCCTTTCAGCATCAGGTAGTAAGCTATGACGCAAGAGAAGGCTCCAAGCAGGAGATCAATAGCTCCCTGCTTCTCACCCAGGATGTAGAAGGCCTGGCTGAGCGCCAGGAATACAAGCGAACGGATGACGATGAGCAGCGAAGAAGACTTCTCCACATTTCGTGGATATACAATAAACCCTATCGCGAGCAGATACAGCAGCAGGGCCGCAACATTGAACAGCGTCCGGATTTCTCCTCCGGCTTCGGAACTCAGGGCTCCGGAGAATAAGTAAAATGCCGATAAAGCCGCTGCCAGTGCTGCGGCAGTCAGCAGAATCGCTCTGCGAAGCACGCTGTTCTTGGCCGAGACGAGCGTCGAGGATACTTCTCCGCCGAAGATGAGCAGAATGCCGAGGCCGCTGGACAGCCGGGATAGCGTAAGCAGCCAGAGCGACTGGTCGTGGCTGATCAAATGATTTATAAAAGGCGCGCCTACAAATCCAAAGGTATGTAAAAGATCAAATACGCAGACTCCCAGAAACAGAGCTGATGTGTACAGTCTGCCTTTGGACAACTGGCTGGAGAACAACAACCAACCCTGCGCGAAGATGGAGAATCCAAGGGCGCTGGTGAGCCAGCCGGCGATTAAATACAGGGCGGACATAGCCCCAACATCGCCCGCTCGGTTCAGACCTGGATGCAGGGTGAGAATAAGCAGGAACAGCACCGCACCGCCGGCAACCGTCCATACCGTTTTGTTTCGTTCACTTTTCATAAGCCCTCGCGTCTGATTTCCGTATTTTTTCGATCATTCTTTTTTATCTCTACTAATAAATATCGGTATGGCTTCATGATAAAGTTACAGCTATATTCGCCAAACTTGTGATACGCGGACTACCACTTCCGGAAGAAAAAGTTCCAAAGACCCAACAGCGCCGAACCGAAGCTTTTTCCATAGCAAGAGACCGTCAAAATCCGTGTGATGAAAATCACTGTAAATTCTAATGAAAACGTGCTAAATTACAAAAAACGAAATGAGATTGATTATCAGTCTCCACCGGAGGGATTAAGGATGATTGCTTCAATTTGTCAATTAATGCAACTGCAGATCGGTTCGAGCGGCTCCATTCAGGGAATTGAAGGAATGAATCCTGTCCTTCAGCGGCGTCTGGCGGACCTCGGCGTTTCAGAAGGCTGCAAGGTCTGTCTCAAAGGCAAAGGCCCATTCTTCGGACCTGTCATGCTGGAATGCAACGGCCAGCTTCTGGCCATCCGGCGAAACGAAGCTTCCAAGATTACGGTGAATGTGTCATGAGTTCGATCGCACTTCTTGGAAATCCCAATACCGGTAAGACTTCACTTTTTAATACACTGACTTCATCCTATGAATATGTAGGGAACTGGGCAGGCGTCACGGTTGAGAAGAAGGTCGGCGATCTGAAGAACGGAGCAGGCACGCTGATCGATTTGCCCGGCATTTATTCTCTTCACCCCCTCTCCCGCGACGAAGGGGTAGCCACCCAGTATCTGCTGGAGGAAGCTCCTGAAGCACTTGTCAATATAGTGGATGCGTCCCAGCTTGAACGCAATCTGATGCTGACCGTTCAGCTTCTGGAGTATGGGAGGCCAACCGTAATCGGTCTTAATATGGTCGATGTCGCCAAATCCAGAGGCATTATCGTCGATCCTGAAGCCCTTCAGAGGCGGCTTGGCGTCACCGTACTGCCGCTGGTTGCCAGAACAGGGAAAGGCAGCGCTCAAGTGCTCAGCATGCTTGAAAGCTCCGCCGATATCCCGCCCGTTACATTCAGGCTGGATTACGGTCCTGTGGTCGAACAAGCCGTATCCGCCATCGAACGCGAACTGAGTTCAATTTCCGGCCTTCCCAACCCCCGCTGGGTCGCTCTGCAATTTCTGGAGCAGAATCCGGTCATCGCGCAAACCCTGAACGGTAAGGTTGATATCCAGAAGCTGACATCCATCCGCAGCTCTTGTCAGAGCGAACTGCAGATCAAGAAGTTCGCCCTTACCCTTCCACAGTGGATCCGCTCCATACGCACTGAATATATCCGGACTTTATGCTTCGAAGCACTGGATGCGTCAGGCATCAAACCGCATAATCTGACTGAGCGTCTGGATGCCGTGCTCACCAACCGTTATCTGGGACTGCCTATTTTTATAGCGTTTATGTACGTGCTGTTCAAGACCACCTTCGAATGGGTAGGAGCGCCGCTCTCCGATCTGCTCGACAGCCTCATTTCAGGCCCGATTAGCAGCGGAGCGACCTCACTTCTGGATTCTATAGGAGCCTCCGATTTCCTGCATGCCCTGATTATCGACGGCATCATCGGCGGGGTCGGCGGAGTTATCGTCTTTGTCCCGCAAATCTTCATCCTCTTCCTAATCATTTCCTTCGTCGAGGATTCCGGTTACATGGCCCGTGTCAGTCTCGTCATGGACAGTATCATGGAACGGATGGGGCTGAACGGCAAGGCGTTTATCCCTTTCATCATCGGCTTCGGCTGCAATGTGCCAGCCATCATGGCCGCACGCAGCATTGAGCAGCCCAAAGACCGGATGCTGACCACACTTCTACTGCCGCTTATGTCTTGTTCCGCACGGCTTCCGGTATATCTGCTGTTCGCAGCCGTCTTCTTCCCTGCCAACCAGGCCGCGGTAATCATGACCATGTACGCATTGGGAATCGTGTTCGCGCTTCTGCTGTGCAAGCTGTTCTCCAAGTACTTGTTCAAGAACGAGTCATCCATATTCGTGATCGAGCTTCCGCCTTACCGGATGCCGCAGCTTAAATCGCTGTCCCGCAGCACCTGGGAGAAGGGTAAAGGCTTCCTTCGCAAAGCGGGAACCATTATTTTGGCAGGCTCGGTCATCATCTGGATCATGTCCTATGTCGGTCCGAGCGGAGTTAACGTCGATATGGACCACAGCTTCCTCGCCAAGTTCGGCGGTATGATCGCTCCTCTGCTCCAACCGCTCGGCTTCGGATTCTGGCAGGCAGGCTCCACGCTGGTTCCCGGATTCCTGGCCAAAGAGGTTGTCGTATCAACGATGAGCATCATTTACAACACCCAGGAAGGCGCCGGTCTGAATGCGCTCATCTCCCAGATGTTCACGCCTCTAAGTTCGGTAAGCTTCATGGTCTTCATTCTGCTGTACACCCCCTGCCTGGCTACGGTCGGTGTTATCAAGAAAGAGACAGCTTCATGGAAATGGACCCTGTTCTCCATCGGCTATGCCGTCGTGTTGGCCTATATCGTCAGCCTGGTCATTTATCAGGGAGGACGTCTGCTGGGATTCGCCTGATTCCATCATGTCTTTATACGCGAAAGTGAGGAAACCAAGATGAACGTATTGGTTAATATATTGATCGCTGCCGCTATCTTCGGCTATTCGGGCTGGGTTATTTACCGGCATGTCCAAAAAGGCAAGAAGGGCGCCTGCGCGGGCTGCGACAAAGGAAAAACCTGCTCGGCAGCTTCCATGAATTCACCGCTGTCCTGCTGCGGAACCCAGGAAAATCCGCCTTCCAGCATCCTGAAGCACAGCGGGCAGACCGGTATGTAATGTTTGACTCCCTGGCAAGACGGGTATGTCCCTAGTAAGCAACCGCATCTTGACGGACCGCTCGCTCTGATCTCCGGACCTGCTGTTCTTATCCCTTATATTCTATTTTAAAAAGGCTGTGCGCCCTCTGTGGGCGTCACAGCCTTTCTATGTGCTCTTATTCCTTCGGGATGTATCAAGCCTTGTAGCCCGTTGTCAGCGGGAGAGAAACGATAAAGCATGTTCCCTCGTTAAGCCGGCTGGTAACGGAGATGTGTCCGCCATGGTTCTTGATAATCCGGTCGCTGACAGACAGCCCGAGGCCCGTTCCATTCTCCTTGGTCGTGAAGAATTGGTGGAACAGCCGGTTCAGGGTGCAGGTGTCCATGCCCTTCCCGTTATCGGCAACGGATATCCGCACTTCATTGCCGTCTCTGTCCGCGCTTAGCTCAATCCGGCCCATTACGCCGTCTACCCGGTCGGTGGTAGCCTCCAGCGCATTCCGGATCATGTTGATAAGCACTTGCTTGATCTGCTTCACATCGGCGTAGAGGCACAGATCGCCGGCAGTGCCCGTAAATTCAATCTGGCAGCCTTTCATCAGCACCTCGCTCTCGGTAAGCAGAATCACTTCCTTCAGCAAATCGGAAACCGTAATCAATGAAGCTTTAGGTGAGGATGGCTTGGACGATGACAGGAATTCGTGAAGGATGTCATTGGCACGATCAATTTCCGCCAGGATAATCTTGGCATACTCTTCTTTGCCAAGTCCTTGAAGGTGAGGACGCAGCAGTTGAATAAATCCGCGGATCGCGGTCAGTGGATTACGGATCTCATGAGCAATCGATGCGGATAATTTGCCGAGCATAGCCAGGTTATCATTCTGATAGGCGGTGCGCTCAATTTGCTTATATTCGGAAATCTCTTTAATAAAAAACAAATAGCTGCCGTTCATCTCCGGTCCATAGAAAGCGGCTACCTGCCAGTAACGGCCATATTCATCGGAGAATTCATGAGCGCTTCTGCCTTTGTACACAGTCTCCCGGTACAGGTGGAGCAGCTGCTTTCTCTTCTGACGGCTCAAGACTGGATGGGTCAGTAAAAAAACCAATGAACGTCCTGCCAACGAATAGTGCTGAAGTTCGAGCATCCCATATGCGCGAGCGTTAGCGAAAGTAAGAATCCCGTCCTCATCAAACAACATCACGCCACTGTCAATATGCTCCAGAACACTCTCGTATGTACGGTCCAGAAGCCCGGCCTGGAACGTTCGCGCTGTTAAAAGCCGGCTTTCCTGAATTTCATGTAACACGATGTGAAGTTCCCCCTTCAACTGAAATGGACGAAGCAGGACAACCAAACGTACATGTAATCTACGACCTCAATCTTGATGAACCGGTCCTTATCCTATGTAGGAAGCCGCAAATGACTTCGGCAAACGCTTTTATTCAGTTAGTGGATGCATCTATTCATATTCCAATCATATCCAATTAAAGCCATATACGCAACCGGATATACTGTCGAATGGCTTAAAAAAAGGAAAATGATTCTAAAGTTACGCACACTTAGGCGAAAAAAGCAGTTTTTGTCGAAACAAACAGCAAGAAACACTTCTGGATCAACAACCAAATAACAAAAAAGACCCCTGCATCCCGCCGAGGCCCCGTTACCGATAAATAAGTTCGAGCATGCTCTTCTATGCTTTCTGCTGAAGACGGTGACGCCGCTGGCTCATAACTGCAAGCCGTTTCTTCAGCTCTCTCTCCCATTTGGTATCGCCGATCTGTTTCGCTACTGCCAGCAGGTCAAGCGACATATCGATCTGGCTGCGAAGCACGGACAACGTATCTTCGCTCTCCATATTGACGACATTCTCGAAGATCGACTCTTCGTCTTCCATCACGTAGTCCTGAAAGTCTACATCCGTTACGCCATCTCCATGAGCATACTCGGCCAGAATTTCATATTCGTTCTCAACCTTGTAATGAACCTCAACCCGATGGCATACCGGGCAATAAAGCAGGGGAACATTATGGACTTGGGTGCGATAATGCTTCAGTGTTCCCTTCGTACCTACCATACTCGCTCCGCAACAAAAACTCATGATTGTTCACCCTCCTTAGGACGCTTCGGCGTATAATTCACTTTCCGCCTTTAGTTATTATATTTGACAGAGACAGCCGAAATCCCTGCCGATTCAAGATTTATCTTAACCCTTTCGCCCATTTTCAAACATCGGCAGGCATTAATACCCGTCCGGGTACAAAAAGCCTCCTTAACCGGATGCAAATCCGGAAGGAGGCTTTCATTACCTTCTCAAAGAACTGTGGCCGGTCAAACCTTCAATTACAGGTTCTTGTCGCCAGGTTTCCAGTTCATCGGGCACAGACCGCCCGATTGCAGAGCTTGCAGCACGCGCAGAGTCTCTTCCACGCTGCGGCCTACGTCGTTATGGTTAACAACCTGATATTTCAGTTCGCCTTCCGGATCGATGATGAAGAGACCGCGGAGAGCGACGCCTTCTTCTTCGATCAGCACGCCGTAATCGGCTGCAACCTTCTTCGTGATATCGGAAGCGAGCGGGAAGTTGATTTGGCCAAGACCGCCGGCTTCTTTGGATGCGTTGATCCAGGCTTTATGGCTGTGAATCGAATCCACGCTGACGCCGAGAATTTCAGTGTCAAGCTCTGTGAATTGATCGGCCGCTTCACTCAGAGCCGTGATTTCAGTCGGGCACACGAAAGTGAAATCCAGAGGATAGAAGAAGAATACCAGCCATTTGCCGCGATAGTCGGACAAGCTGACCTTGCCGAATTCCTTACCGTCCCCTGTTGCGGTCTCCATGGTGAAATCTGGAGCCGGTTTGCCTACCAAACGTTCTGCCATTGCTAAAATCCTCCTTTGATTATGTAAGAAAAACGTTCGCCGGACCCTGCCGGATGCAGAATTCAGTCGATGTCTTCCTTGATTATTATGGATGTGCTTACCTCTCGGTTGCTACAAACCAAATGGTATCATCGTACAAAATCAAAGTCAATATTACAGTCATTATTTTTTTATAATTATTATAAATAAGCAGAATTTTGTGACAACCGTTTCATTTCACCTGTTATGGGTTACTTCACGCGCAAATATTCCCGCTAATTCGTTCCGGGCTGAGCCACGCTAATTATCGGCGAATTTATTTGCGGATAGCGGCTACAATGAGATCGCCCATTTCGCTCGTGCTGAGCGCCTTGCTCTTGTCCACGGCGATATCGCTCGTACGGTGCCCGGCATCCAGAACCTGGGCTACAGCCGCTTCAATGGCATCGGCCGCATCGTCGTATCCGAACGTCAGGCGGAACATGAGCGCTACGGACAGGATCGTTGCGATCGGGTTCGCTAATCCCTGGCCAGCAATGTCAGGCGCAGAGCCGTGTACCGGCTCATAGAGGCCGTAGCTGCCTTCTCCGAGGGAGGCGGATGCCAGCATGCCGATGGAGCCCGTCAGCATGGCTGCCTCGTCGCTCAGAATGTCGCCGAACATGTTCTCGGTAACGATAACGTCAAAGCTCGACGGACGGCGCAGCAACTGCATGGCGCAGTTGTCGACCAGCACATGCTCCAGCTCCACTTCCGGATATTCGGGAGCGATGCGGATGACCACTTCGCGCCAGAGACGGGAAGTCTCCAGTACGTTCGCCTTGTCTACGGAAGCCAGCTTCTTGCGGCGTTTGCCTGCGATCTCAAAGGCCTGGCGGACAATGCGCTCTACCTCTGTCACATTGTATACGCAGGTGTCTACGGCTTCTTCGCCCTGCTTGCCCTGACGGCGAAGCTTGTCCCCGAAGTAGATGCCCCCCGTGAGCTCGCGCACGACCATCAGATCGGTGCCTTCCAGCACTTCAGGCTTCAGCGTGGAGGCTTCCTTCAGGCAATCGAACACGACCGCCGGACGGAGGTTCGAGAACAGGCCGAGAGCTTTGCGGATTCCGAGAAGTCCAGTCTCCGGACGCAGCTCCTTCGGATTGTTGTCCCATTGAGGACCGCCTACTGCACCGAGCAGAACGGCATCCGCGCTCTTACAGATCGCGAGTGTATCCTCTGGCAGCGGTGTTCCCTTCTTATCGATTGCAATACCGCCGAACAGCGCATGCTCGGTTTCGAATTTGTAGCCGAATACCTCCTCGGTAACTTTCAGCACCTTCTCGGCTTCCGCCACAACTTCCGGACCGATTCCGTCGCCTGCGATTACGGCGATCTTCTTCACTTCACTCATCTTCGTCACTCCTCAGGTTGTTTCCGCATGACGTGCGGACATAGTTCTTCTGTATACTGTTGTAACATACCCCGTACAAAAGGACAAAGATATGGAATCTATCATATTAATAGGATACGCCTATAAGCATGATCCGGGGAAAAAGGTACATCTAGACGCGAGTTTCCTCCTGCCGCCGGCATGCTTCAGAAAATGCCTAAATCCTAACTCCCGATATAGACAAATGAACAGTCCAGGCTTCTGCACCCTGCGTATACTATCCTATATTCGATAAAGGAGGAGCTTAAGAATGACATTTTGCCCTGATTGTCCGACTCAGACCGTTGTCGATCCGCCGCAAACAATAATTGAGAAAGAGTTCCATCCACAGATTGTCCAGGTCATTCACCCGATTGAAGTCATCAGACAACATTATTGCGTTCCTGTCCCTCAGCACTTCTATACTTGCAGTGTAAAAGATGTCATGTGCTATGTGTCCGGAATCAAGAAGAGCAAAAAAAGAAAACACCGTTGACTCGTATCCTTAACTAAAAAAGGGGAGGGGCTTACCGCTTCATTTCTCAGCCCTTCCCCCGTATTTCCCGCAGGCCGCTCCGTTCATCGCGGTCATTCTGCCTGATCCTCCCCTCGAAGCTGCTACATACTGCCGGCTCCGGACAAATTGCTTTCACTGCTGAACTCATTTAGAATAAGTACGCAAGCGTTTTCCATATCCGCAATAATCTTCATTCCGGGGAGTGATCGAGGTGCAGTACAGAAATCTTGGCAAGTCGGGCTTGAAGGTCAGCCGAATCTGTCTTGGCACAATGAATTTCGGACCGCTGACGGATGAACAAGAGGCTTACCGCATTATGGATGCCGCGCTGGATGCGGGAATCAACTTTTTTGACACGGCGAATATTTACGGTTGGGGGGACAATTCCGGCCTGACGGAGAGCATTATCGGACGCTGGTTCCAGCAAGGCGGAGGACGGCGGGAAAAAGTCGTGCTTGCCACCAAAGTATACGGCCCTATGAGCGACAAGCTAGACGGGCCCAACGACGTGCACGGTCTCTCCTCCTACAAAATCCGCCGGCATCTGGACGCCTCTCTCAAGCGCCTGCAGACGGATCATATCGAGCTGTACCAAATGCATCACGTAGACCGCAGCGTCTCCTGGGAAGAACTGTGGGGCGCCTTTGAACTGGCCGTCAGCCAGGGTAAAATCGGCTATGTCGGCTCCAGCAACTTCGCAGGCTGGGATATTGCGGTCGCCCAGGGCGAAGCGAAGGCGCGCGGATTCCTCGGCCTTGTCTCGGAGCAGCACAAGTACAGCCTGACCTGCCGCCTGCCCGAGCTTGAGGTGCTGCCGGCCTCGCAGAGCCTGGGACTCGGCGTTATTCCGTGGAGTCCGCTGGATGGCGGCTTGCTGGGACGCAACGCGCTGAAGAAGATTGAGGGCAGCCGCAGCGGCGGCAGCGCGGAGCGCGTCGAACGGCACAAGGACCAGTTGGAGCAGTTCGCCAAGCTGTGTCTGGAGCTTGGGGAACCGCAGGACAATGTGGCGCTCGCCTGGCTGCTCGCCAATCCGGCCGTCACCGCGCCGATCATCGGACCGCGGACACTGGAGCAGTTCGAAGGCTCCCTGCGCTGCCTTGAAGTGAAGCTGGACGAGTCGGTCCTGGCGAAGCTCGACGAGATCTTCCCAGGGCCTGGCGGCGAAGCGCCGAAAGCCTACGCCTGGTAATCCGGCCTCACAAGTCCGGAACAAGCAAAGCCGTACCATCCGGCGATCAACCGGAGGTACGGCTTTATGATTTTCGCATTTTCCGAAAGGATGAATCTCAGGTCAAGTCTGCTTGTTACTCCTCCACATCCGCTGTAACACTGCCGTTACTCGTGTTGAGGTTCACGGTATGCGTACCTCCGCCGATCGTCGCGGTTCCGTGATCGTCCCCTTCCTTCTGCCAGTCCACGCTGCCTTTCATAGAGCCGTTGCTGGTATCCGCGATAATTCGGGCGTCCGAATTCTTGGGCACCGTTACCGTAACGGCGCCGTTGCTGGATTTGCAATCCCAGTCTCCTGAAATCCCGGAATGGATGACGATCTTGCCATTGCTGCTCTTCGCGTGCACCTTGCCTCCCACATCCTCCAACGTGATCGCACCGTTCGAGCTTGTCACCGAAGCTCCTCCGTCCACCTGCTGAAGCAGTATGGCGCCGTTGCTGGAGCCCGCTTCCACGCCGCCCTGAATATCCTTCATCTCGATTCTGCCGTTCGAAGTATCAGCCTTCACCCCGGCCTGCAGATCGGACACGTTCAGCGCTCCATCGGATGTATGAATGGTTACTTCAAGATTCGAAGGCAGGCTTACATTCAGATAGGGCGAACTGAAATTCAGCCCGATCGTGATGCTGGAGAGCCAATTGCTCTCGGATGCCAGCTCAAGGGTCAGCGTATCCCCTACTTCCACCGCCCGCCAGTTCTTGTTCAGCGTCTGCTGGCTTTCCTCCTTGGTGCTGCCAGGCGACATGAGACTACCCTCATATTTCAGCGTGCCGTCTCCGGTTCCGTTGACGGTCACTTTGCCGCCGGGGATGGAGATGATAACCTTTTTGACGGTATCCTTGATCGACACCTCTCCCTGAATGGCTGCCAGATGGCTCCGTCCCAGCAGCGAGCCAAATGTTCCGCCTGCCAGAACGGACTGTCCCGCGCTGACGCATCCCAATATCACAATGAGCACCACGGCCCAGCCGCTGGTTCGGCTCTTCGTCTCGCTTCGCCCAAGCAGTCTGAGCAGCATTTCGAGACCGAGCATAATGAGCAGAGCCGGCCATAAATAACCGAGCGTCTCATAGGTAAGAACGCCTAACTGGACCAGCACCAATATGACACCAAGCGCAACGCAGCCGAGCGCTGCCGTTAAGCTTCCGATTTTCCATCTGCCCATAATCGATCGTTTCCCCGTTTCTATACCCTTTTATTCTTCTTAAGCATGTGATAACCATAGGCGATCAGCCCCAGCGACAGCAGAATCGTGCCGATGTTGATATCCGTAAGCAGCCGCCACAGGTCGGGGAACGCCGTAATCAACAGGAGCAGGAAACCTGCGAGGATACAGGCGCCTCCCACCCAGGCCGAATCCAGGTCATCCTTCGGATAATCGGGCATATGCGGCATGGACAGGGGCGGCCACGGCAGATCACCGCCATACATATCCTGGCTATACATCATCCGGTCGTATTCCGCAGCGGCCATCTTGTTCCAGGTCGCCCTCTGCAAGGCGTCGAACAGTTGGTAGAACCACAGCGCCGCCAAGGCGAAGGGAAAGACCGACGGCATCGAAGGTATGAAGATGATGCAGATAAAGGCGCCGATCATAAACTGCAGGCCCTGCTTTTTGAATCCCAGGTACAGATGCCCGACCCCGGGCGCCATAGCCAGCATAAAGGTTAGCCAGCGTTTCTTCTTAATCATGTAAGTTCCTCCCGAATCACTGAATAGGTTTCACCCGGCTATTGTGCCGGAGCTTTCACTCGTTATTTGCCATGAACTTGCGTGTTTGAAGCCCCGAAGAACTCCGTAACCGAAGTTGACATATGGCCGTTCATTTCTGATAAACCGTAGCCCAAATGCTCGAACACGCCAAATTGAACCAGAACGAAGGTAAGACAGGCAGCGAGCCCATAATGCAGCCATGAGGTTCTGACCTGAAAGCGTCTGCCCGTCACCTGCGGCTTCGCTCCGGCATCCCTGCGGCTTGCTTCCAACTTCTCGATTTCGGCCATGACCGGTATGACAAGATCAGGAACCTCTCCACTCTGCGCCGAGTGCATGCCGAAATCCGGCTCCATCTCTTTCCAGAGTGCTTCCATCTCCCGGACTTCCTCCAGCCACCGCGCACAGGCGGGACATGATCCGAGATGGCGCGTAACTTCACGCGTCTCCAGGGGAGACAAGCTTCCTTGTAAATACCGGGGAAACCATTCCATTATCTGTTCGCATCTCATTCCCACATCTCCCCTTTCCTTCGCATCATCTGTCTGGCGCGGTACAGCTGGGATTCTACGGTTTTGACCGACACGCCCCTGGCTTCCGCAATTTGTTGATAGGACTGCTGATTGAAGTAGTACAGCTGCACGACCGACCGGTACGGTTCGGCAAGGCTGTTCACACTTTGGCCCAGTTCTTCGGAGGCCTCTTTGCGCAACACATCCTGCTCCGGTGTCCTGGAGGTGACATAATCATTCTCCGTAACATCCGCAGAAGTGCGATAGCGCCATTCCCTGTCATTCGACCGTTTGTAATCGAGACAGGCATGATAGGCAATCCGATACAGCCATGTAGAGAACGAGGATTGTCCCCGGAAGGAGGGAAGGGCCTTGTAAGCCTTAATGAATACTTCCTGGGCCATATCTTTGG
Organism: Paenibacillus sinensis; assembly: GCF_019904155.1. GTDB lineage: Bacteria > Bacillota > Bacilli > Paenibacillales > Paenibacillaceae > Paenibacillus_AQ > Paenibacillus_AQ sinensis. The sequence goes on along the minus strand of NZ_JAHCMB010000121.1, from coordinate 120,041 downwards.
CCGACTCGGATTCTCCTGTAATTTTGACGCAAACCCGGTATACCATGGCCTGATAGCGCGTCACCAAATGCGCAAAGGCTTGGCGGTCGCCGTTCAGCACGGCTGATATCCATTCCGCTTCTTCCAGCTTTCTCCCCTCCCCCTCTATATATCATTTGACGAATGGATTTGCTTTTACCCTGCAACAAAAAATACATTGTCTTCGTCCCATATCTTACACGAAAAAAGTCCATTCAGGTTAACGAATATGATCCATCATTCAAGAAACTTGCGATGCCTTATTTGCAAAATGGACAGGTATGGCGATATAAAGGTTATGGAATATTATCCGGAGGTGAATGGATGTGATTCAAGCAGTGCTTGTGGATGATGAGCGGCTTGCTTTGATCAAACTGGAGCTTATGCTGAAGGAATCCCCTGATGTTCAGATTGCCGGGACATTTATCGATCCCCTGGAAGCCATCAGGGCGCTGCCGGCGCTCAAGCCCGATGTAATCTTTCTGGATATCGACATGCCCGAGATCGACGGCCTGGAGGCGGCGGTACGGATGCTGGAGCTATGTCCCCAGACAGAAATCGTCTTTGTTACCGCGTACAATAAGTATGCGCTGGAGGCCTTTGAAGTGAATGCGCTCGATTATGTGCTGAAGCCGGTCCGGCAGGAACGGTTCCATAAAACGCTGCTGCGGCTCAAAGATCGAATATCCCGCTCCGCACCAGCCCCGTCTGGCCCGGAGAATGCCATTATGATTGGCTGTCTGCAATCGCTGCGCTTTCTGCGTGGAGGCCGTCCGATCGAAGGGATGAAGTGGCGCACGGCAAAAGCGCAGGAATTATTCGCCTATCTGCTGCATAACCGGAACCGCTTCGTCAGCAAGGACCGGTTAATCGAGCTGCTGTGGCCGGACTTTCAGTCCAAACAGGCTTACGCCCATCTGTACACGACCATCTATCAGGTCCGGCAATGCCTGAAGCAGGCTGGTGTCGATCTCCAGCTCGTCAATGCCGATGGCGGTGGGTATTCGCTGATGACCGAAGGCGTCCGGATTGATGCTATGGAGTGGGAGCAGGGCATCTTCCAATTGGGGCCTGTCAATGCCCTCAACTGCGGCAGTCATCAGCAACTGTTCGAGCTGTACATAGGGGATTATCTCGGAGCTTATGATTATATGTGGGCGGAAAGCGAACGGCAGCGGCTGCGGACCATCCTGCTGCACCATGGAGCGGAATTGGCAGAGTTCTACGCGGAATGCGGAAGGGCTCTCGAAGCGATTATCGTCTACCGGAAAATAGTGGAGCTTCAACCCCTTTTCGAGCAGGGGCATTGGGGCTTGATGAAATTGTATGAAAGCATGGGAGAGCATGCGGCTGTGGAAGAGCAATACCAAGCGCTGGAGAAGCTGCTGAGTGAAGAGCTTGGCATCGAGGTTCCCTCAGCGATCAAGATGTGGTACATGCAGTGGCGGGCCCATAATCTGAAAAAGCTGTAGCCGCAAAACACCCTGACCGGAAGCCCGGCCAGGGTGTTATTGTTATTTAGTCAGTGTTATTCATCATTGTCCCGAACGGCCGCTGCGTCTGGTCAGCCTCGTCAAGATCAGTCCGATCAGAACAAGCCCGGCTCCGCCTGCATAGAGAGGGAAATGGCTGGCTTCTCCCGTCTTCGGAAGAACGCCGGAGTTGCCTTTCTTGCCTCCTGTTCCCTCCGGAGAAGGTGAAGCCACCACCACCCCGGTTGGTATTTCGTCAACCAGAATGTCGATTTCCGTCTCCTGTTCATTGCCGTTCTCATCTGTTGTAATAATGGTAAATTTATCAGGTCCGGTGTAGCCAGGATCTGGTGTATAGACCCATTTGCCATCCGGTCTCAGCTCAATCTTGCCGTGATCGGGCTGTTCGCCTACCTTTGGATTGCCACCCAGCGGAATCTCGCCCTCAATCGGCGTATCCTGGATCGTCTTCTCCTGCAGCGCATCCGGTGTGGGGATAGCCGATGGAGAAGGCTGCGGTACAGCCGGAGTGGCCGATACCGCCGGAGCGGTCGAAGGTGTGGCCGAAGGAGCTGCCGTGGCCGGCGTGCCCGATGGCGTCGGCGTTGCGGACGGAGTTGTTGTCGGCGTCGCTGAAGGCGTTGGTGTCACCGATCCGCCCGCTACCGGCGCAGGTGTTGGCTGCTCAGGCGTCGCTGAAGGCACTTCCGATGCTGGCGCTGCCGAAACCGCTGGTGCTTCTGACACCGTTGGAGCTTCCGACACCGTCGGCGCTTCTGACACCGTTGGCGCTACAGATGGCGCTACGGATGGCGCTACAGATGGCGCCACAGATGGCGCTACGGATGGCGCGACCGAGGCCGTAACAGGCGGCAGTGCTGATGGCGTTGGCGTCGGCGATGGTATTGGTGTTGGCGACGGCGGCGCAGCTGATGGCGTTACTGGTGACGGTGATGGCGACGGCGATGGCACCAGTTTATTCGTCCGCGTGATGGTGGTCGCCGAATTGAGCGTCACAGGATACTCCTGGTTATCAAGCACATAACCTGTCGGCGCCTGGGTCTCGATCAGCACATAGCTGCCGGCCCACAGATTCTTGAATTGTGCCGTTCCATCTGTTCCCGTGGTCGCTGTACCTGCCAGCGCCCGGTCAGTGCCGGACACGCGATACAGCTCGTAAGTCGCCCCGCTAAGCAGCTTGGACGAATCATTCTCGTCCACCTTTTTCACAGTCAGAACACTTCTGACGCCGCTGCCCGTACCCGAGCCGCTGGTGACGCCTACGATGATTTCCTTGGTCGTATCTTTCGTAACGCTAACCCGGTTCTTGCCTTCGAAAGATACTTTATTCCCGACGGTATCCCCGTTATTCGCTACGATCAACGATTGGTATTCCAGAATATACGCATTGTCAATAGCCGAAGTGAAGCCCAGCGTAAAGCTCTGCTTGCCGGTATTATCATCAGTAACAATCTCAAGCGTATAATCCGTGCCTTTGACAAGCTCCGGCTTCGTCGTATCCTTGGTCACTGTTCCGCCCGTTGTTACCTTGGTCGGATAGAGGTGGAAGGAATCAGGCAGCAGAAGCTGATTATCACTTGGATCGTCCTTGATTACTGCATCTTCCACATGAGATTGGTTGCGGTTGATGTTGACGGTCCAATTGATTTTGGCGCCGCTCTGCGCGCCCGTCTTGTCGACGTACTCGCCCCCTTGCGGGATGTTCACCGATGCGGTTAGAACCTTGGAAGCATTGTCGCCATCTGCGGTCAATTGAGCCGAGTTGTTCGCGGTCGCTCCCACCAATTCTCCGGTCAGGCTCGTCTTGAACACGACGTAATATCCCGAATTAATGGGATCTTTGAACGTAACCTGAAGCGGATTGGCATAGTTCACCGTATAATCGTCCTCATCGACGCTTACACCCGGGGATGGGTTGCCGTTTGACGCAATATCCATGTGATACACTTTCACCGAATCTGGAATAATCGCCTGTTCTTCGGCTGCCGGGAGGGTATCCGTCAATATGGCGTTGTTCAAGCTTTTGCCATTGTAATTGAGGCCTACAGTCCAGGTGATTTCCTTGGTAACTGCGTTATAGGACCCGCTCTTGAAGCCGTTGTTCTTCACTTCGGCGCGCGGATCGAAGGTTGCCGTATCGTCCTTGTCCAGCACTGCGGTAGCTGACGCCGACTCCTTCCATTCGATATGCGCGTTATTCTTGTAAGACGCCGACTTCGCAGGGTCAAGCCAGTCGTACGTCAGCCAGTCATTATTAAATTCGGTCTGATAGCTGATCGTATATGGCCCATGCAGCGGCTGGGTGAATTCAATCGTAAAGCCCTCGTTCACCGTCACCGGAGTGACGTAAGTCACATTAAACACGGTGGAAGGTACAGTAGTCCCGCTCTCGTCCTTAATCACCAGGGTGGAAGGAATAAACGTCAGGCCGCCCTGAGGGAAGCTGTCCGTCAGTTTGACATTGTACATATCGTACTTGTCGCCGTTGATTTTGATGTTCCAGCCTATCGTCTTGTTCACATAATCAGCGGTTCCCGTACCTTTATCGATGACGACCTGTGATATATCCTTCTGGGCGGTTGCCGGAACGGCAACGGTTCCCGAGATCACGCTGTTATGAATCGTGGCCGAATCATAGACGCGGTCATCCGATTTGGTCTGATACTCGATCCGGTACGCGGACGTGACATTGTTGTTGAACTGCAGCTTGAACCCTTCCAGATGCTTGGTTGCGTCAGTCTGCGGCGTCACCAAGTAATCCGAAGCCGGCAGCGCAGCGCCTTTCGTCTCATTACCTGAGGAATCGAGCGTGACCGGATAGACTGTCAGTGTGCCGGGAACAAGGCTGTGGACATCATCGAAGTAGTCGCTGATCCAAGCAACGCTCTGGTCAATAGCTCTCTCATTGTAATTGTATTTGACAGACCAGGAAATGGTCTGCGTGCTGGCATTGTATTGATCTACGGACTTGGCGAGAGGCTTGCCGTAGTTCACAGTTGCCGTCGCCGTCGCCGATGTTGCAGGCTGATTGGTCCCCGAGATGATCGCCTTGTTCGTAAAGCTGGCGGCGTCCACATCATCAATTTTCGTGGAATACTGAATCCGGTATGCCTTGGTTATCGGAGAATTCACAAAATTCAGCTTCAGGTTTCCGCCGGTTGTATCCAGCGTATACAGGCTTCCGTTAACGAGGCTGCCCTGCGAGGCCGTACCGTCAAGATTAACGTTCAGCTCATAGACTTTAACGTCAAGCGGGGTCGTGAGCGTTAGACCGGCAGGAATTTCGTCAGTCACCTGTGCCTGATATACACTGTTCAGTACCTTGTTCACGTCGACCTGCCAATCGATGGCCTTGGCGTTAAATCCGCGGGGCGTCCCGGATTTTTCAATGATTGAGGCGTTCGCCGGCTTGAAGAACAGCGTTACGTTGCAGTTCCCTCCATTGAACGGAAATACGACGGTCTGCTCTGAGGAGCCTACTATAACCTGCTTGTCAAATTCCGTCTTAAGGGTCAGCGTGCCATGAACCGGATCATGCGTTTCCATATAATCGTTGAACGTCATGACCACTTCATGCGTGGCTGCAATGGCCGTAAAGGTGCCGACACTTATCCCCTCAAAGGTCAGCGGTCCTTGAACGTCATTGTACATTTTGAACGCGTCGGGGAGCTTAAATGTGTAGGTGTCCCCGCTTTGATACTTGGGTGTCGAAGGGAGCTCCCAGGTGTAGTCCAATTGAACCTTGGAACCTTGCTCGTACACTGCATCCGTGACTGTGTTTCCGTTCTTGTCATAGACAGCCATGGAGACACTCGTAATGATATTTCGATCTTGATCGATTTGCGCAGCTTCCGCACGCGGCGTCGAGCCAAATCCATAGGCCAACTGGGTGACAAGCAGCAGAAATATCAGAAACTTCGCAATATTCTTTTTACGCATCGGCCTTATGTACCTCCGTTGTTGGTTAGATGGTGGTTTTTGAATGGAATAACCCATGTTGCCCTCCTCTCTCTCCTGTCTACTCTAGCCCATCCATCTAAACAATTTCTGAACAAGTCCTCCGTTCACTGGGAAGCCAGGCCTATTTCTCCGACAAAAAAAGACTGCCGCGCCGCCGGATTCATCCGGTCTTGCGAAGCAGTCCTTGAAAAACACCTTTCCTGAAAACGAAAATACAGGCAGGCTATGAGCTATAGATGAGCGTTCTCGCGCTTCGTATACGTCTTCCGTTTCTCGATCAGCTTGTTCAACGCGTCCAGGTACGCCCGGGCGCTGGCTTCCAGAATATCGGTGCTGAGTCCTCTGCCCGCCGCGGCTACAATGCCCTGGGACAGGATGACATGCACTTCGCCCTGGGCATCCTTGCCCTGGCTGACGGATTTGATGGAGTAGTCGTCCAGCTTGACTTCCTCGCCCGTCGCCTGGTCGATGGCGTTGTAAATGGCGTCTACCGAGCCGTTGCCCTCGGCCACGACGACAATCGGCTCCTCCGGAGGGCCGTTCAGCACCAGCTTCGCCGTAGGCGTCGCCTCATTGCCGTAGGTGACATAGAGTGTACGCAGGCTGAAGACCTCTGGCGTGTCGACCAGCCGTTCTTCCAGCAGCGCCAGAATATCCTCATCGGATACTTCCTTCTTCTTGTCGGCCAAATCCTTGAATTTGGCGAATGCCGCATTCAGTTCGTCTTCCAGCAGCTCATAGCCAAGATCGCTCAGCTTGTCGCGGAACGCATGGCGTCCGGAGTGCTTGCCGAGCACCAGCTTGCTCTCCTTCAGCCCGATCGTCTCCGGCGTCATGATCTCGTACGTCGTCTTCTCTTTCAGCATGCCGTCCTGGTGAATGCCGGACTCATGTGCGAAAGCGTTGGCGCCGACGATCGCCTTGTTCCCTGGCACGACCATGCCGGTCAGCTTGCTGACCAGGCGGCTGGTGCGGGAAATTTCCGACAGCACAAGACCCGTCTTGGCGCCGAAAAATTCGCTCCGCGTCTCAAGGGCCATGGCGATTTCCTCAATCGCGGTATTGCCCGCGCGTTCGCCAATCCCGTTGATCGTGCCCTCGATCTGATCCGCTCCGTTCTGAATGGCCGCCAGTGTGTTGGCCGTCGCCATTCCCAGATCATTGTGGCAGTGCGCGCTGAGCTGCACGCGGTCGATATCGGGAACATTTTCTTTCAGATATTTAAAAATCGCACCATATTCGGAAGGGTTCAGGTAACCAACCGTATCCGGGATATTAACGACGTTCGCGCCTTCACGCACCGCCATCGCAACGACTTCGGCCATGAAATCCAGCTCGGTCCGGCCGGCGTCCTCCAGCGAGAACTCCAGCTTCGAGAAGTATTTCTTGGCATAACGAATCGCAGCCTGGGCCGTCTCCAGCACCTGCGCCTTCTCCATCCGCAGCTTGTGCTGGCGGTGAATCGGCGAAGTTGCAAGGAAGATATGGATGCAGGGGTCCTGAGCGCCCTTCAGCGCTTCGCGGACGGCATCAATATCGCTCTCCCGCGACCTGGAAAGGCCGATAACCGTTACATTCTTGACCGCCCTGGCAACCGCGTCAACCGCGGCCAAGTCGCCCGGCGATGCCGCGGGAAACCCGGCCTCCATCCGGTCGATCCCCAGCTTCTCCAGCTGGTAGGCGATTTCCAGCTTCTCGCGAGTGTTCAGGTTAACGCCGGGGGACTGTTCGCCGTCACGCAGCGTGGTATCGAACACATATATTCTCCGCATGCCGGGCACCTCCTTGTACTCGTAATGTGCAAACGCTCCAAATGCGGCCCGCATTCTCGCGGAGCCGCACCTGAAGATTTACTGCTTATAAATAGAAATAAGATACTATATGAAGATAATTCTCAAGTTAAGCTTATATTGCGCTGCTTATTTCTTGATCCAGGCCATCATTTCGCGAAGCTGTCCGCCGACCACTTCGATCGGATGAGCGGCTTCGTTGCGGCGGGTAGCCGTCAGGAAAGCACGGCCAGACTGGTTCTCCAGGATGAAGTCGCGGGCGAATTTACCCTGCTGGATGTCGCTCAGGACAGCCTTCATCGCCTTCTTCGTTTCATCGGTTACAACGCGCGGTCCGGTTACATAGTCGCCGTATTCAGCCGTATTGCTGATGGAATCGCGCATCTTCGCCATACCACCTTCATAGATCAGGTCGACGATCAGCTTCATTTCATGCAGGCACTCGAAGTAAGCCATTTCCGGAGCGTATCCGGCTTCAACCAGCGTCTCGAAGCCCGCTTTGATCAGGGCGGTTACGCCGCCGCACAGTACGGCTTGTTCGCCGAACAGGTCGGTTTCGGTCTCTTCGCGGAAGGAGGTTTCGATAACTCCGGCGCGGGTACAGCCGATGCCTTTGGCATAAGCGAGGCCAATTGCCTTGGCATTGCCAGTCGCATCCTGCTCGATTGCGATCAAGCCAGGAACGCCGAAGCCTTCTTCATAAGTGCGGCGCACCATATGTCCAGGGGATTTTGGAGCAACCAGCAGCACGTCGGAATCCTTCGGAGCCACGATCTGGCCGAAGTGAACGTTGAAGCCGTGGGAGAACATCAGAGCCGCGCCCTTCTTCAGGTTCGGTTCGATTTCGTTCTTATATACGGCAGCCTGCGTTTCGTCAGGCATCAGAATCTGTACCACATCCGCACGGGATACCGCTTCGGAGACCGGCAGCACCTCAAAGCCGTCGTTCTTCGCAGTCTGGAAGGACTTGCCTTCGCGGAGCCCGATAATGACCTGCAGCCCGCTGTCGCGCAGGTTCTGCGCCTGGGCATGCCCTTGGCTGCCATAACCGATAACCGCGATCGTTTTACCTTTTAATACGCTAAGATCTCCATCCTGCTCGTAATACGTTGTTACTGCCATTGTCAAAATCCTCCTTTTAATTGGAACCCGGATAAAGAGCGGGTGCTTCAGGAGAAGAACCTGTTCATCTCTTCTCCTCAAGATCCCGCTCTTCAACGGGAACCCTGTCGTCAAATTATTATACCTGTATCATACCTTAACTTATAGCGCCAAAAAGCAGTAATCCGTTAAAGCCGTAAATTAAAGGACTTCCGATTATAATCCCGCTTCAGAAGGCTTTCTCCGGGAGCGCGCCCGAAGCCTTCTATATTATACAGTTCTTTATACGTTGCCGCGAATCATGGCCGTAACACCGGTGCGGGACAGCTCCCGGATGCCGTAAGGCTTCAGCAGCTCGATCATTGCATCGATCTTCTGCGTATCCCCGACAACCTGCACCAGCAGGCTGGTGCTGCCGATATCGACGACGGAAGCGCGGAACGTCTCGACAACGCCCATGATTTCCGGCCGTTCGGAAGGATCGGCCTTCACCTTGATCAGCGCAAGCTCGCGTGCGACCATTGGCTTGGAACTGAGATCCACCACCTTGATGACATCGATCAGCTTGTAGAGCTGCTTCTCGATCTGTTCCAGCTGCTCTTCGTCACCCAGTGTGACGATGACCATCCGGGAGAGCCCCGTCTCCTCGGACTGGCCTACCGTAATGCTCTCGATATTGAATCCGCGCCGGCCGAACAGGCCGGACACCCGCTGAAGTACTCCGGGCTGGTCGTTGACCAGCACGGAAATGGTGTTTCTTGCCACTATTCTTCATCCCCCATCAGCATTTGATCGATGGTCGAGCCTTGGGTTACCATCGGGTAGACATTCTCGTCCTTCGAGACGAGGAATTCCACCAGCACCGGTCCCGGCGTATTCATAGCTTCCTGCCAGGCCTCTCTTGCTTCTTCCTTCGTGGTGGCCCGGATTCCCTTAACGCCATATGCCTCGGCGAGTTTCACAAAGTTAGGGCTGCCGGCCAGATCCGTGTAGCTGTAACGCTTCTCGTAAATAAGATTTTGCCACTGACGCACCATGCCAAGCACCTGATTATTGATTACAACGATTTTGATCGGAATATTGTGGATGGCGCAGATCGCCAGCTCCTGGGAACACATCTGCATACCGCCGTCTCCGTTGATCGAAATGACCAGACGGTCCGGCTTGGCAAAATGGGCACCGATGGCCGACGGGAAACCAAAACCCATCGTTCCGAGTCCCCCCGAGGTGATCCAGGATCGCGGCTGGTTGAACTTGTAATACTGCGCGGCCCACATCTGATGCTGGCCGACGTCCGTCGTTATGATCGCTTCGCCTTTGGTTGTGTCATTGATCAGCTCGATAACCCATTGCGGCTTCAGTACATCTTCCGTGTCGTTGTAACGAAGCGGCTTCTCCTGCTTCCACTGGGTGATCTGCTCTCTCCAGGCATCGGCCTTCGAAGCACGGCCCACTTCCGGAATCAGCATTTCAAGCACGGTCTTGACATCGCCGACAATCGGAATGTCCGGCGTCACGTTCTTGCCGATCTCGGCCGGGTCGATGTCGATGTGGACGATCTTGGCATGCGGAGCGAAGCCGTCCAGCTTGCCCGTCACCCGGTCGTCGAACCGGGCGCCGATGTTGATCAGCAGATCGCACTGCTGAATCGCGTTGTTCGCGGTGTAGGTGCCGTGCATGCCCGGCATGCCCATCCATAACTCGTTGCCGCTCGGGAATGCGCCTAAGCCGAGAAGGGTTGTCGTGATCGGAATCTCAGTCCGCTTCACGAATTCATACATGGCCTCATGCGCTCCTGAATAGATGACGCCGCCGCCGGCGATAATGACCGGACGCTCCGCTCCGGAGATGGCGCGAACCAGCTTGTCAAGCTGAAGCTTGTTCGGAACCGTGCGCGGGTTATAGCCCCTCAGGTTCACGTTCTTGGCTGGGGTAAACAGCGTCTTCGTGGCGGATACATCCTTCGGAATATCGATCAGCACCGGGCCTTTGCGTCCGGTGGACGCGATGTGGAAGGCTTCGTGGATAATTCGCGGCAGATCCTCCACGTTGCGAACCAGATAGCTATGCTTCGTAACCGGCATCGTAATGCCGGTAATATCCGCTTCCTGGAACGCATCCGTACCGATCAGGCTGGAGAAGACGTTGCCCGTAATGACCACCAGCGGAACCGAGTCCATATAAGCCGTTGCGATGCCGGTAACCAGGTTCGTTGCACCCGGACCGGAAGTGGCGATACAGACGCCTACCTTGCCGCTCGCTCTGGCGTAGCCGTCCGCCGCATGAATCGCTCCCTGCTCATGCCGGGTCAGCACATGGTTGAAATCCGTAAATCCATAGAGCGCATCGTAAATATACAGAACGGCGCCGCCCGGATATCCGAACACGGTATCGACACCCTCCAGCACCAGGCTGCGGAGCAAGATTTCCGATCCGGTAATCACTTCCGGCGTTTGCCATTTCTCCCGCAGTTCCTCAGTCGACCGTGCTTCCGGTATTTGCGTCATCATTCAGTCATCCTCCTTGCAAATTGTCAGTCTTCTATAACAAACGACGATCGCCATTTTCATCAGGACATTCCGGCACAATACAAAAAGCCTTTCGCCTCCCACTAACCGCATAAGCGTGTGAGGGACGAAAGGCTGAGCTTCCGTGGTACCACCCATTTTTGCAGAGCATCTCGCGATGCAATGCCTTGGCAGGTATGCAAAGACCCATCGATGTTGGCGTTAAGCCGATCTCTGCAACCCGAAATCCGTAACGTGGACCCAAACGATTCTCCCTAATAATTCCGCCCTTGAAGCAAGCGGACCTTTCAGGAGAACAGCTCCGAGGTGAGCTCGTATATAAGGGGTTTTGGCGGTGGTTTCAGCAGTTCCACCCGCTCTCTGGTCAAAAGAGCCCTTAAAACTTCGTCCTCTTCATTGCCGTTGACTATAGTCAATAAAATGTTTAGACACATTATATGATTCCTTACACGGTTAGTCAATCCTTTATTTTGTCGCAGTCCCTGCGGAACCTGGAACCCCCTATCAGACATATGATATATGACCAAAGTGGAAGGGGGGAGCATCGTGATTCGCTACCGCAGACCCAAACAGGATGATGTAACCATCCATCATCTGATTGAGACCGAGCTTGTACCGTTATCGCATTTGTCCGAAAAAGAGTTAAGTCAGATCAAAAAAGAACTCCCGCGCCGTCTCGGGCGGGGAGTCACTCTGGTGGCCAGTTCCGACTATGACAGCAGTCCGCTAGGTTTTGTCCACTTCCTGCTGCACGGGGACCTGCTGTTCATCGATATGCTGGCCGTCGCCGCTCCCGCCAAGCGGAAGCGCTGGGGCAATCTGCTTATGGATCATGCAGAGCGGTTTGCACTATCACGCGGCTGCATTCGTTCCAAGGTTGCCGTCGATATCGGAAATACCGCCGGCCTTTCCTTTTACGAGAAGCTGGGATATTCCATTATGCGCTATTCTCCGCAGAGCATGTGCTATGAGATGGAGAAGCGGTTTTTTCCGCCGGGCTTCTAAGCTTCCTGCGAATAAAGGCTTGGGTCAATAAGGTCTGTATGGGTAAGGACCGACGGAACCGTAGCCCGCTCCATAATTGGGACCGTAACCGTAACCGTGACCGTAAGGCTTAGAGTAGGCAGGGTATCCGGGATAGCCGTAAACATAAGGTGCCGTTCCTATGGCAAGCAGATCGAACAGGACCAGCGGGATCAGTGCTTTGGTTTGCACTTTTTTGCCTTTGCGTGGTTCAAGGATCAGACGATTGCCGGAGACACGGACCAGTCTGCCGGTTACGCTGGTGCCGTCCTTTTTCACCGCTATGATATTTTTGCCCACCAGCTTCATCACCTGCTTCTTGGTCACCCGTTGTGCCATAATATCCCTCCTCTTGACTTGATCAGCATGCTTCCAGCCAAAGCCAACGGAGAGCCTCGTCCTGCTGCCTGACCGCAAAGACTTGACCCCGCTTGTATCACAGGCCGTTATGCTGTGTTCAAGAGCAGTGTATGCCGTCCCACTTCAGAGCGCCTGTTTATCCGCCCAATCGAGATGATGAAATGCAAATGTACCTATGCAAACACAAACAACCGCATACCCCGGAACAGAGCCGGTACATGCGGTTGCAGAGAAGCGTCGCTTTATCTCCGGCTCCTCGCCGAAGACCACAGCGTTACCGTTTGCTTGGATCGTAAGGCTGGCCCAGTGCCTTGGGCGCCGAGGAACGGCCTACTGCGCTGACGAGAACGATAATGGTCAGAACATACGGAATCATGTAGATGAATTCCTGGGGAATATCCTGGGACCATCCGAACAACTGCACATAATTGCGGATCGCCTGCGAGAAGCCGAAGAATACCGCAGCACCGAAAGCGCCAAGCGGGTTCCACTTGCCGAAGATCATCGCGGCGATCGCAATAAAGCCCTGTCCTGAAATGGTGTTATGGGCGAACGTTCCGGTCGTCGTAAGCGTAATGGTCGCACCGCCGATGCCGGCCAGAAGACCGCTGAGCATAACGCCGATGTACCGCATCCGGTTGACCTTGACGCCCAGCGTATCGGCTGCGCTCGGATGCTCGCCTACCGCCCGCAGGCGAAGACCGAACGGCGTCTTGAACAGCACCAGATAAACGACGATTACCAGGATGATGGCCAGATAGGTCGTTGGATAGTTGTTGAATAGTCCGGGACCGATAACCGGAATTTTGGACAGTCCCGGAATGGCATATTTGTCGAAGCCGTTGATCAGCGGGCTTTCGCCTGCTCCTTCAAACAGCAGCTTGACCATATACAGGGTGCTGCCCGCCGCCAGGAAGTTGATGACCGTACCGCTGATCGTCTGGTCCGCCTTGAAGGTAATCGAAGCGACCGCATGAATCAGCGCTCCGATTACACCAACGGCCATAGCGCAGAGCACGCCGATCCAGGGAGCCCAGACGCCAAGGCCGGCGTCCTCGGCGTAGTAGCCGCCGACGGCAGCTGCGAAGGCGCCAAAGGTCATCAGACCTTCAATTCCGATATTGACTACGCCCGAACGTTCAGAGAAGATGCCACCCAGAGAGGCAAATATGAGCGCTGTGGAGAATACGAGCGTCGTATTGAGCATTTGGCCCAGCGTGGTCAGATCCATCTATAACACCTTCTCTTTCTTGCGCTTGAAATAAAACGGCTTGAGCACAAAGCGCACAATACCCTGGGCCGCAATGAAGAAAATAATGGACCCGATCACGATCCGGATAAGCTCCGGCGGCACGTCCGCATTAAAGCTCATGCCCGCCGATCCGTAGGTCAGCATACCGTACAAAATGGCGGCCAGAATGACCCCGAACGGATGCGTCAGACCAAGCAGCGCAACGGCGATGCCGTCAAAGCCGTAGCCTGGCGATGCCGCGAATACGGACTGGTAATGGAACACGCCCAGCACTTCGCCTGCGCCGGCAAGACCCGCGAACACGCCGGCGATGAACATGGCTTTCATGACGTTGCGGCCCACGTTCATGCCCGCATACTCAGCCGCATGCGGGTTGAGACCAACCGCACGCATTTCGTAACCCTGCTTCGTCTTCCAGAGGTAGACGTAGAAGAACACTGCGGCAAGAATCGCAATGACCGTACCCCAGTGCAGACGGGCATTATCAAAGATGGAATTCAGGAAGGTCATGGACATGGATGCCGGAATATCCTCCGAACGGTTCTGTCCCGGAATCAGCAGGAAATTCCGTACGATATAGTTCGCGAAATACAGTCCAATCCAGTTAAGCATGATCGTCGTGATAACTTCATTAATGCCCCGCTTGGCCTTCAGGTAGCCCGCAATACCGGCCCACAGGCCGCCGCCCAGGGCTGCTCCGATGATTGCCAGCGGAACAAGCAGGAATGAAGGCAAGCCGGCGAACTTGATGCCGATGACGGAAGCTACGGTCATGCCAATAAGCACCTGTCCGTCCGCCCCGATGTTGAACATGCCGGAACGGAACGCGAAGGCCACGGACAGACCTGTCAGCATAAGCGGCGTCATCTCGCGGATTGCTTCGCCGAAGTCGTAGGCGCTGCCGAATACGCGTTTGAATAGCGCTCCGTATGCAGCGATCGGATCATAGCCGCCGATCAGCATGACGACGGCTCCGACGAGAAAGCCGAGCACAATCGCCACGAGCGGCACGATGTAGCTGTCGCCGGATAGTATTTTTCTAAGCTTGTTCAACCGTCTTACCTCCCCGCTTCAGGCTGCCCGCCATCATGAGTCCGAGCTCCTGATCATTCGTATCCTTCGGATAAACCTCACCGACAATCTGACCTTCGTAGATGACGGCAATCCGGTCGGAGACATTCATGATTTCATCCAGCTCAAATGAGATGAGCAATACGGCCTTGCCTTGATCCCGTTGGGCCACCAGCTGCTTCTGCACAAATTCGATAGCCCCTACGTCCAGGCCGCGGGTCGGCTGAGCTGCGATCAGCAGCGTAGGCTTCTTGTCTATTTCCCGAGCAATAATCGCTTTCTGCTGGTTACCGCCCGACAATGAGCGCGCCTTGTTCTGAATCGACGGCGTCCGCACGTCAAATGCCTGAACCAGCTCTTCCGCATGCTTATCGATAAGATCGAAATTCATGAATCCGTTACGGTTATATGGATGCTTATAATAGGTTTCCAGAACCATATTCTCGCTTAGGGAGAAGTCGAGTACAAGCCCGTGCTTGTGCCGATCCTCCGGAATATGGGAAACGTTCATCTCCGAAATTTTGCGGGGTGACAGATTCGCGATTTCGCGGCCTTCCACCTGAATGGAGCCCGAATCGATTTTGCGCAGACCGGTGATCGCCTGGATCAGCTCGCTCTGCCCGTTACCGTCGACTCCGGCAATGCCCAGAATCTCTCCCGCCTTGACTTCAAAGCCCAAGTTGTTGAGTACAGAGATGCCTTCCTTGTTCTTGCTGTTCACGCCGTCCAGCTTCAGGATGGTGCCGCCGATCTTCGGCTCCTCCTTGTCGATCTTGAACGAAACGCCGCGGCCGACCATCTTCTCGGCCAGTTCGTTCGGATTCGTCTCCGAGGTCTTGACCGTATCGATCACTTTACCGCGCCGGATGATCGTTACACGGTCAGAAATGGACATGATCTCCTTCAGCTTATGGGTGATCAGAATAATGGACTTGCCTTCGGCGACCAGACGCTTCATGATGGCCATCAGTTCATTGATCTCCTGAGGGGTCAGCACAGCGGTCGGTTCGTCAAATATTAAGATATCCGCGCCGCGGTACAACGTCTTCATGATTTCCACCCGCTGCTGCATACCGACCGAGATATCGTGAATTTTGGCATGCGGATTGACTTGAAGACCGTACAGCTCCGACAGCTTGCGAACCTGATCCGCTGCGGATTTATAGTCGATTTTAAGGCCTTTTTTCGGCTCCATTCCAAGGATGATGTTCTCGGTTACGGTGAACGGCTCCACCAGCTTGAAATGCTGATGCACCATACCGATCCCAAGCTCAATGGCCCGGTTCGGGCTGTCGATGACAACCGGTTTCCCGCCAACTTCAATACTGCCTTCATCAGGCTGATACAGCCCGAATACTATGTTCATCAATGTGGATTTGCCCGCCCCATTCTCGCCTAGAAGAGCGTGAATCTCGCCTTTTTCGAGCGTGAGACTGATGGAGTCGTTGGCGACAATACCGGGAAATCGTTTTGTGATTTGCTTCAACTCTACGACAGGAGCCGCAGCACTCATGGAATCACCCTCATTACAGAATGAAATATACATATGGGCACGGCTGGACACTTCCCTCATGAAGGCCGGCCTTTACCTTTTTACTGCTTGTAAGCAGACGGATGGGCCCGCATCTTAGCCGGGCCCCATGTACCGTATCCGCTGTTTAACTGAGAACAAGGCCAGTTATAGAACCGGCCTTGATCCTCATATTCGAAGTATTCGTTTGGTTGCCGATGGAACAGAATTATTCGCTAGGAACCGTGATCTTGCCGTCGATGATTTGCTGTTTGTAGTCGTCTACTTTAGCCAGGATATCCGCGCTTACGTTAGCTTTGGAAGTATCAGGCAGACCTACGCCGTTGTCTTTCAGACCCAGAACGGTTGTCGAACCGCCTTTGAACGTGCCGTCCATGATTTGCTTGGAAACCGTCTTAACAGCTTCGTCTACGCGCTTAACCATGGAAGTCAGCGTTACGTCATCGCCGAACTCGAGGGATTGGTCTTTGTCGACGCCGATTACCCAAACCTTCGAACCGCCTGCTTTGTTGCGGGATTTCGCTTCGTTGAATACGCCGTTGCCAGTTGCGCCGGCTGCCGGGAAGATGATGTCGTTGCCTGCATCATAAAGCGTTGCTGCAAGGGATTTACCGGTATCAGGCTTGTCGTAAGCACCTGCATAGGTAACTGTTACTTTTGCACTAGGATTAACCGCTGCGACGCCTGCTTTGAAGCCAGCTTCGAAACGTTTGATTACAGGGCTTTCCATACCGCCGATGAAGCCAACCTTGTTACTCTTCGTGGTCAAACCTGCTACCACGCCTACGAGGAACGAGCCTTCGTTCTCGGAGAAGGTAACGGACTCAACGTTAGGAGCGTCAACCACGCTATCAATGATCGCCAGCTTGGCGTCCGGGTTCTCAGTAGCTACTTTCTTCACAGCGTCCCCGAGGTCAAATCCGATGCCCCAAGTCAGGGCATAGCCGTCTTTTACGAACTGGTTCAGGTTCGGTTCATAATCGGCATTGGACTTACTTTGCAGGTATTGAGCTTTAATGCCGCTTTCTTTCTCAAGAGCCTGGAGAGCTTCCCAAGCGGATTGGTTGAACGATTTGTCGTTAACTCCGCCTACGTCGGTAACCATACCGATTTTAATGTTCGAGTTATCTGTTGTTGCTTCGCCGGTTCCTGTATTGGCTGCTGCGTTAGTGCCTGTGTTGGTACCGGTGTCTCCGGACGCGTTGTTTCCCGCGTTGTTATTGTTCTTGCCACAGCCGGCCAGGATGACCGTGAAAGCAAGCAGCATAACAAGAGACAGCTTCATAACTTTTTTCATCGATTGAGATCCCCCTTAGATTTTGGATGTCTTCTATACTCTCATTTGGACATGCCATTGAATCAAATTATAACGGGTAGAATAGGTAAAATCCAGTCACTTAATGACCGAAGGTTAAATAAAATTTGCATTTTTCCTCAAGAAATCGCTTTCTCTAACTCGCTGTGTTAGATAACCATCCAAAGTATGTCAAATATAGTCGAGCAAAATTGCAGCCTTCCATAGACATTATTAATAGTATTGCGCGAATTGGCGAATTCTATTATTATTAAGGCTTATCATTACACGGAAAGGAAGCCGATATCATGAGTGAATCCTCCCAGCCGGCCGTCCCGGCTTCGAAATATTGCAGGGAGTCACGCGTGTTCAAGACGGGAAGAGTCTTCCCGAATGACATTAACAATCATAAAACCCTCTTTGGCGGCAAGCTGATGAGCAACATCGACGAAGTTGCCTCCATCTCGGCTATGCGACACTGCCGCTGCAACGTCGTCACCGCCTCCACCGATTCTGTCGATTTCCTTCTTCCGATCCGTCCAACCGACTCCTTCTGCTTCGAATCCTTTGTCTCCTGGACCGGACGAACCAGCATTGAGGTCTTCGTCAAAGTCATCTCCGAGAATCTATACACCGGAGAGCGCGCTGTGGCGGCAACCGCATTCCTTACCTTCGTGGCAATCGGCCAGGACGGGGCTCCGAGCTCGGTCCCTTCCGTTATTCCGGAAACGGAGGAAGAGAAGCTGATTAGCGATCTCGCCGAGGAACGCGCAAATCTACGCAAGGTGAGACGCGCAGCCAGCAAGAACCTGGCCTCCAAGCTTACTACCACCAAATACTGGGAATGAACTCCCGTCGCAAAACAGCCCCACTTAGTGGGGCTGTTGCTTTGGAACGGGTTCAGCTGCTTTGCAGGTTCCCGCTAACAGGCTGCTTCGCTCACATTAAAAAGCACCGCTCTCCGGAATACCCGGCGCGGTGCTTTTCATTTGTCGGTGTCCTGACTTACGCGTTGATCTTCTCTTTGGCTACGGAAGCCAGGGAGTTGAATGCGTTCAGGTCGTTAACGGCCAGATCGGCCAGCATTTTGCGGTTGATGTCCACGCCGGCCAGCTTCAGGCCATGAACCAGCTTGTTGTAGGACAGTCCGTTCAAGCGTGCTGCAGCGTTGATACGCACGATCCACAGCTTGCGGAAGTTGCGCTTGGTCTGACGACGGTCACGGTATGCATAAACCAGGGATTTGTTGACCTGCTCTTTGGCAGTCTTGAAAATGCGGTGCTTGGAACCGAAGTAACCCTTTGCCAGTTTCAGAACTTTTTTATGTTTGCGACGTACGACGATGCCGCCTTTAACTCTTGCCATTTGAATAAACCTCCCAAATAAATGTAGACATCCATGCGCCGTTCGCGGCGTCATCAGATGATAATATGCCGATTGAAGGTCCTCTCCCCGGGCTTCGCCAAGTTCGAGGCTTTCATAACCTTCCCCCTTCAAGAGGAGGGAACGGTTATTCCGGTAAAGAAATACTATTTCAGGTTAGCCAGGCCTTGCTTCAGGCGTCTTACATCGCCGGGAGCCATTTCAGGGTTGGTTCCCAGTACGCGCTTCGCACGTTTGGATTTGTGGGACAGCAGGTGGTTCTTGTACGCTTTGTAACGCATTACTTTACCGGTTCCAGTGATCTTGAAGCGGCCTTTCAGGCTGCTGTGAGTTTTCATTTTAGGCATTGTGTTTCCTCCTCGGGAATAATGGTTCTTTAAGAAGATTTCGGCGCCAGGATCATGATCATGCTGCGGCCTTCCAACTTGGGCTGGCGTTCCACAACGGAGATTTCGGCCACTTCCGACTTCACGCGCTCCAGAATTTTTTGACCGATATTCGCATGGGTAATTTCGCGTCCGCGGAAGCGGACGGAACATTTCACCTTGTCGCCTTCATTCAGAAATTTGATCACATTGCGGAACTTCGTCTGATAATCATGTTCCTCAATGTTCGCACGGAACCAGACTTCCTTGATGTCCACGATCTTCTGGTTCTTGCGTGCTTCCTTCTCTTTCTTCTGCTGCTCATAGCGGAACTTGCCGTAATCCATGATGCGGCATACCGGCGGCTTCGCTTGCGGTGCAACGTTGACCAGATCCAGATTCAGATCGATAGCCATCTGCAGCGCTTCGCGGATCGGTTTAATCCCGATTTGTTCTCCTTCCGCACCAACCAAACGGACTTCTTTCGCCCGAATTTCATCATTGATCATATGTTCCTTACTGATAACTCTCCACCTCCGGATCTGAATGGTTCTTTCTTTAACAACAGCTTCTTCCATCAAAAAACGGGCTGTCGGCAATACCGACAACCCGTTTGATCAACGTTCATGAATTAACAGCATTCATAAAGCATTGAGATCAAAACCAGCCGGCCAAAGGCCGTTCAGGTGAGAAGCCGGTGCTTCTGCTTGTAATCTCTAAGTTTAGCGCACTTGAACACTATACACTCTTACTCGATTATTGTCAATCTTTAATTCGGATATTGTTCTCACTTCGATCGGGCAGCCAGTCTTAGCCCTGCTTGCTCTGCACTTCCTCAAGCCGGACGACGCGCGTATGCTTGGTGTGGCTCCACTGCTTGTTGTTCTGGGTGAAGAAAGCATAGAACGTAATCGGATACCAAGAGATCAGGTAGATCGGGAACAGCAGCATGTAGAGATACACCTTCTTGAACTTCACTTTCTCCAGCAGCATCGAGATGAAGAAGGTGAAGACATTCGCGCCGATGGCAGCATAGCTGAGCCAGATCGGCAGATGCCCGTACAGATTCGCGATATGCGGGCCTCCGAGCAGCGAGCTGTCGATCCACATGACCGCAGTCATCAGGAACGTCAGCAGCACAATGTATACATTCACGCCATACAGCGCAAGATCAAACTTCGTGAGGCTGCGCTCTTTCACGCTCTGCCACAATAGCGGGAAGAAATAACGGCGTGCGACGGTGAAGTGACCTTGCATCCACCGCAGTCTCTGTCTGGAAGAAGCCTTGAATGTGAGCGGCTTCTCGTCGAATACCTTGGCGTCGTAATTAAATCTGGGATACACGCCCTTGGAAGCGCTCCGCATCGTGAACTCCAGATCCTCGACCAGACTGGTCGCTCCCCAGCCCATTTCCTTCAGCAGATTCGCCTCGAAGCACATGCCTGTACCACCAAGGAAGTTGGCCATCCCGAGATTGTGGCGGGACAGCTGCCACAGCCGGTTGATATACCAGTATGAGATGCCGTACGCGGCTGTAATCCAGGAATCCTCCGGATTCTTCGTATCGATGTAGCCCTGGATGACCTTGGCTCCGGAGCAGAGATCATTGTTCATTTCAATCAGGAAATCCGTGTGTGCCAGGTTGTCGGCGTCGAACATCACGACGGCGTCGTACTGGCGCGGCATGCTCCACAAGTTCTTGAGCATCCATTCGATCGCATACCCTTTGCCCCGCAGATCCGGGTTAACGCGCACGCAGGCGTTCATGCCGTGCTCGCGGACGATCTTCGCCGTATTGTCCGTACAGTTATCGCAGATAACGAATACATCGTACAGTTCTTTCGGGTAGTTAAGCTGCTTGAGATTCTCCATAAGCGCCCCGACGACTTCTTCTTCGTTATGGGCTGCTACCAGCACCGCAAAGGATTTCTGCGGCGGAAAGTGCTCTTTTTTCTTCTTCTTGCGCAATCCGAACAGCGAGAAGCCGAACTGATAGATGGCGATCAGCGCCAAGACGGCCTGGAGCGATACAAAAATTGCGTCTGTCATGTTCCTGTGATGCCCCCTTTTTTAGGTTCAGGTTCTTTTTTTCTCTGAGCCTTGAGTGTGATGAATGACCCTTTTGATACATGCTTGCACAACGAACGAAGAAATCTTCATACGGTCAGCGCTTATCCGTTTTAATTTGTTTTTAAACGTTTAGTGGTATTTTAATTAGCGTGATTTGATTTAACAATCCGCTTGATTTTCTCTGCTACCATAATAAACGTGGAGAAGCCGCTTGAATCATTGTACGGCTTTGGGCACGTCAAGTCAAAACTGTCATTTTTCGCCTGAAATCGAGCTTTTTCTTGAAATCGTCATATTCGAAAAAGTATGATGAGAGTAGTTATAAAGGCTTAAGCGGGTTATCCTAAATCACGCCGGCAAGTCCGGCGGCCGTTACAGCGGAGGGACCGAATATGAGACCTGGAATAACAAAACTGCTTACAGCGGAGCGCCGCCTGTTTCAATGGATTAACGGACGTCTGCACAACCGCTATCTGAATTTTTTACTCTTTTACCTGACTCATCTGGGCGGCGCCACCGCCACGTTAGGCATCAGCCTTCTCGTCTGGGCTATCGCTCCGGAGACACTCAAGCAGCCGGCCCAGCAGGCTCTGACCGCCATTGTGGTCAGTCATCTTCCCGTCGCCGTCGCCAAAAAAATGTATCCGCGAATCCGGCCTTATCTCGCTCTCCCCGGCACGAATACCTTCCGCAATCCGCTGAAGGACCATTCCTTTCCGTCCGGGCACACGACGGCGGTGTTTGCGGCTACCGTACCTTATATAGCCGCATTTCCTCCCCTTGCATTCGTTCTTCTGCCCGCCGCCGTCCTCGTAGGCTTCTCGCGGATTTACCTCGGGCTGCATTATCCGTCCGACGTTGCCGCCGGCGCGATTATCGGAACCTCGGTTGCGGCCGCAGCGGTTGCATGGTGGATCTAAAACCTGATAACGTTAGTTTAATACAGCTTTAACATTGCCAAAATGAAATGGCTCAACGATTTATGCACAATGCTCACAATTGGGAAACAGGTGAATCACACATATGCACAAACAACGAATACTGCTGCTGTCCGAGGGCTTTGGAGCAGGGCATACCCAGGCGGCCTACGCCCTCTCCAGCAGCCTCCGGAGGCTGTCGCCGAACATACAGACCCGGGTTCTTGAGCCGGGCAACTTCCTTAATCCCCGAATCGGACCGCTGATTCTGTCCGCCTACCGCAAGACGGTGTTAACCCGTCCCAAGCTGATGGGGTATGTATACAAGCATCAGAAATCGTTCAATCGTCTTACCACACTTGCCCTACACCGGCTTTTTTATACCCATATGAAAAATATTATTCAGCAGCTGCGCCCGGATGTCATCGTCTGCACCCATTTCATTCCGAGCGCGGTGATTTCCCGTCTGAAGCGGCTGGACCCTTCCTTTAAGATTATTCCGCTCTGTACGGTCATCACCGATTACGATGCGCATGCCACCTGGATCAGCCGGGATGTGGACCGTTACCTGGTCTCAACCCAGGAAGTAAGAACCAAGCTTCTGCTGAAGGGGGTTGCGCCTGGTAAAATCAGGGTGACGGGCATCCCGGTTCATCCCTCATTCTGGGAACATCCCGGGCGCGAAGAAATTCTGCAGCGGTTCGGACTTAAGGACATGCCAACCGTGCTCGTTATGGGCGGAGGCTGGGGGATTATGAACGACCAGGTGGTGAATCATTTTATCGCGGGCTGGCGGGACCGGATTCAGCTGATTTTTTGCACCGGGCGCAACGAGGATCTGCTGGAGGAGATGCGGGAAGACCCGCGCTTTGACCATCCGAATATCTCCCTTATCGGCTTCACGAAGGAAGTCGACAAGCTGATGGAGGTGTCCGACCTCCTGGTGACGAAGCCGGGAGGCATGACCTGCAGCGAAGGGCTGGCCAAGGGCATTCCGATGCTCTTCTATCATCCGCTTCCCGGCCAGGAGGAAGAGAACAGCCGGTATTTCACCGCGCTTGGGCTCGGCGAGCCAATTCTGTCGCTGGAGGTCGTCGCCAAATGGATGGATAAGCTGCTGAGCGACCGGCCCGGATTCCAGGCCAAGCGCAAGGCTCATCTGGCGAGCATCGCGAAATACAATCCGCAGCAGAGCGCCCAGAGCATTCTGGAGATGCTGAAGTAGCGGCAAGCCATTCCCGGATTCTATCTCGGGTACAATGCAAGAGGGCCTCCGGTTCATCCGGGGCCCTCTTGCGCTGTGTTCGTATTCGCTTTCCCTTACATTCTGTATTTGTCGAGTCTTGACGACTTATAGCGTTCAAGCGCCTCGGCCCCGACAATCGCCTCGCAGCGATTAATCTGAATACCTTGTCCGACAAATTTCGTCTCATATTCGGTCATGACATGATCTTCATTAATAATGCCGCCCGTATGCAGATCCAGGGAAATATTCGTCATCTGCAGCCCGAAATCGGCAAAAGAGTTCAGCGAGAACTCGAACAGGCTGCGCGAATCCGTCTTCAGGTGAATCTCGCCAAGCGGGTTCAGCAGCGTCCGGTACTTCTCCAGGAAGCGGGGATGCGTCAGTCTGCGCCGCGCATGCTTCGTCTTGGGCCACGGATCGCTGAAGTTCAGATAAATTCGCTCAAGCTCTCCAGGGGCGAAGACTTCCTCCGCATAATCGATATTGGCCAGCGCCAGCTTCAAATTGGGCGGCGTGGATTCTCCCTCCGTCTCCCATACGCCCCTTGCTTTCTCCGAAGCGCGCCGGATCAGTTCATCATACATGTCGATTCCAATGAAGTTGACCTCCGGGTATCTGTGGCTCATCCTGCTGATGAACTGTCCCTTTCCCATGCCGAATTCGACATAAATCGGGCGGTCATTGCCAAAGACCTTTGACCACTGTCCCTTATATGATCTGGGATCAAGCACAACCAGATCGGTCTGCTCCTCCAGATTCTCTCTGATTCCTTTTCTACCGCGTAAACGCATGCCGACTCCTTTCGCCTTCAGGCCATCCAATCATAACACCATGCAATATTGTGCCTAATTTACCCCAAAAAGTAAAGACAAATGATGGGGGCGCGGAGCCATTCCAAAGGATTCGGGGCATTTGCAGGAAAAAGAAAGAAAAAAGGAATTTCCCAAGACCACACCCGGAAGCCGGGGGGTCTTGCGGAAATTCCTTCTCTGTTGGATTGGAATTGGGGTCCCTATTTCAACAGATTATAGTCTATCTTGCTTCGTTATGAAAATCAAATGTCTTCTCGAAGGCGTTGCGAATCTTCCGCTGGGCTTCGGTCTTGATCTTTGGATTGCCTTTAAATTCCACTCCTGTAAGAGCAAGCGCTTCATCTGGAGTCAGCTGAACATCGATTGGACCTTTGCCTACAGGGTTGACAGTTTGAGAATTCATGTAAATATCACCTCACGGTTATAGTATGGACCGGACGACAGGAGATTATGAATTCAGTTCATTTCAGGGATTTGAATCAATCAATTTCTAATTAAAATATAACACGTCGTGTAAGTAATTTCAAGCGCAATCTATCGGACTGCAGCCCTATTTTTTCAAAAAAATCAGCTGGACAACCGTTCAAAAACCGCTTGGCGGTGCGGATTCGGTCCTTTCATATGAAGCGATTATTTTTTAGGACAACCGCTTAGCATCTTGATGTTACGCTGGCCAGTTTTTTTTGATACAATGGACACGATCATTTATTACTTGCTTGAGCATTTTGCATAAATCCATGAAACAATTTCAAGCCAACAACATCAAGCGTTTATTCAAAGCATGCAAAATGCTGGCTTACAAAAAAAGGAGACATCCATGACTACACTCCAATTTCCTTCCTCCGCGCCGCTGTGGGGAGATAAACGGTTTCACACCTGGAACTACGAAATGCGCGAGATGTTCGGGGAAAAGGTGTTCAAAGTCATGCTGGACGCCGGGTTCACCTGCCCCAACCGGGACGGCACGATCGCCAAGGGCGGCTGCACCTTCTGCAGCGCGCGGGGTTCGGGCGATTTTGCGGGAAGACGCCGCGACGATCTGGTCACCCAGTTCAACAGCGTCCGCGACCGCCAGCATCTGAAATGGCCAAACGCTAAATATATCGGCTACTTTCAGGCCTATACTAACACGTATGCTCCCGTCGAGGAGCTGCGGGAATATTTCGAAGTCATTCTGGAGCAGCCCGGAGTCGTTGGACTGTCCATTGCCACCCGCCCCGACTGTCTGCCCGATGATGTAGTGGACTATCTGGCCGATTTAAACCGCAGAACGTATCTGTGGGTCGAGATGGGGCTTCAGACCATTCATGAGTCCACTTCCGTTCTTATTAATAGGGCGCATGATACGGACTGCTACCGCGAGGCAGTGACCAAGCTTCGCAGTCGGGGCATCCGCGTCTGCACCCATATCATTCATGGCCTCCCGCAAGAGACCCATGAAATGATGCTTGAGACCGTATCCGCTGTCTCGCAAATGGATGTGCAAGGGATTAAAATCCATCTGCTTCATCTGATGCGCAAGACGCCGATGGTCAAGCAATACGAGGCCGGCTTGCTTCGCTTCCTGGAACAGGACGAGTACGTCAAGCTGATCGCCGATTCGCTGGAAATGCTGCCGCCGGACATGATTGTTCATCGGCTGACAGGCGATGCGCCGCGCGACCTGCTGATCGGCCCGATGTGGAGCCTCAAGAAGTGGGAAGTGCTGAATGCCATCGATGACGAACTGGCGCGCAGGGATACCTGGCAGGGCAAGTACTGGAGAAAGCGCTGATGGGATTTCTCTCTGTGCTCAGTTTTGCCCACAAGCTGGTGGAAGAACGCCTCGGCTCAGGAGGCCGCGCCATTGACGGCACGGTAGGAACAGGAGCGGATACCCTGTTCCTGGCCAGAGCGGCGGGACCGAAGGGCGAGGTATACGGCTTCGACATTCAGAGCGAAGCGCTGCGAAGCGCCGAAGAACGCCTGCGGCAGGCCCGGGAGGAAGGAGCCGGACTGGCTCCCTCCACTCTGCTGCTGGAGAGCCACGCCGCCATGAAGGAAGTTCTGCCTTCTTCCTGGGAGGGAAACGTGGACGCCGTGATGTTCAATTTCGGTTATTATCCGGGCGAAGGATCGGACAAGAGCATCATTACGCTGCCGGACAGCTCCGTGGCCGCGCTTGCGGTATCGCTGGACATGCTGCGTCCGGGCGGAATCATCACCGCTGTTCTCTATCCGGGACATCCTGGCGGTGAACTGGAGGCTGCGGCAGTTCAAGACTGGGCCTCCTCCCTGCCTCAGCGATCGGCCGGCGCTATCGTGTACCGCCAGCTGCAGCGGAGCAACGCTCCTTATGTAGTCGCTGTGGAGAAAAAGAAGGGCTGAGCGCCGTGCCGTGAGTCATCTCGGTCCGGCCTGTCAGCTTCCGCATCATACGACTTAACATTTCCCCGTTCAACAAGAGAGGTTCTTGGCTGCTAGACCAGATAGGAGCCTTTCTTTTTGATATACAAAGAACATTTGAAATCCGAAACGGAGAGGAAGAAGAAATCATGACGAAACCTTACCCATTGAAGTTTCAACCTGAATTCAAGGAACGGGTCTGGGGCGGCAGAGCCCTGGAGAATTTCGGTCTCAATCTGCCTGAGGGCCATATCGGCGAAGGCTGGATGATCGCCGACCATCCGAATGGTGTATCATCCGTTGTCAACGGCGAGCTGGCCGGCCTTGGACTGGACCAGATCCGCGAGCGCTTCGGCCGCGAATGGTTCGGCAGCAAAGGCTTCTCTGAAGACGGAGCCCGCTTCCCGCTGCTCATCAAGCTGTTGGACTGCAACGACAATCTGTCCGTCCAGGTTCACCCTACGGACGATTATGAAGGTCTGCCGAAGGGCGAGCTGGGCAAGACTGAAATGTGGTATGTGCTCGACGCGAAGCCGGATGCCAAGATTATCTACGGCCTGAAGGAAGGCGTGAACCGCGACAGCCTGGCTAAATCGCTGGAAGACGGCTCTGTGATGGATCTCCTGCAAGAAGTTCCGGTATCCGCAGGCGACACTTTCTACATTCCGGCCGGTACGGTCCATGCGCTGTGCGCAGGCGTCGTCGTGGCTGAAATCCAGCAGAACTCCGACACTACATACCGGATCTATGATTATAATCGTCCGGGACTGGATGGCAAGCCTCGCGAGCTGCACATCGAGGACTCCCTGAACGTAACGGCTTATGAAGGTGCCGGCGCGACTTCCATGAAGACGGATGGCGCCGTGCCTGGACAGTGGCTTGAGCTGGCCCGCTCTCCATATTTTATCGTGGAAAAAGGCATCGTGAACGGCGAATGGAAGCTTGAGGCCGACAAGGATAGCTTCACCGTGCTTGTCATCTGCGAAGGCAGCGGCCACCTCGTATGGGAAGGCGGCTCCCAGCCGTATGCAGCGGGCGAATGCTACCTGCTTCCGGCAACGCTTGGCTCCTATTCCATCGAAGGACATGCCACGCTGCTTCGCTCATACCTGCCTTAAACCTTAAGGCGGGAGCTTGACCAGGTAAAATCCGAGGTATCCTGAGATTGGATTCGGTCAAGTACTGGGACAAATAATACTCAAGGCAGGGACGCCGGCATCGCCGCCCATGCCTGCACAGGAGGAAGAACCGTGAGGGAGCAGCCCTTTACCATGACGGACCCTGTGGGCGTAGCCGTACATGTGTATGTATGGCTTCCCGATGCAGGCGCCCCTGTCCGGGGAATCGTTCAGATTGCGCATGGCATGTGCGAGACAGCGGCGCGCTACGCTGAAACAGCGGAACGCCTTACCAGGACCGGATATGCCGTATATGCCGGCGATCACCGTGGTCATGGCCTGACCGCCGGCGAAATCACAATGCTCGGCGATGCGGGCCGGGACGGGTTCTACTGGATGGTCCGCAACATGCTTCAGATTGCCGGAATCGCCACACAGCGCCATCCGGGTCTTCCCCTGTTCCTGCTCGGACACAGCATGGGCTCCTTTCTGTCGCAGAAGGTGATGTGCAGCCCCGGAAGCCGGTATTACAGCGGCTTCCTGCTGACCGGAAGCAACGGACCGCGCGGCCTGCTGCGATTCGGAGAATCTCTGGCCAGAGCCCAGGCTGCGCTGTCCGGGGAACTGCATCGGAGCTTCCTGCTGAACACGATCGTGTTCGGCGGCAATAACCGGGCGCTCCCGAAGGCGCGCACCTCCTTCGACTGGCTCAGCAGCGATCCTGAGGAGGTGGACCGCTTCATCTCCGATCCGTTCTGCGGCGCCATCTGCACGACCCGGTTCTTCCGGGACTTCTTCCGGCTGCTGCGGAACATACATGACTCCGCCACACTGAAGGGATTATGCAGGGACAAGCCTGTATACCTGTTCTCCGGAACCGAGGACCCTGTCGGCTTCAATGGAAATGGCGTCCACCGGCTCGCCGGGCTGTACCGGGAGTGCGGCATCACCGATGTCGAATTGAAGCTGTACGAAGGCGGACGTCATGAGGTTCTGCACGAGGTCAACCGTTCACAGGTCATCGGGGACATGCTGGATTGGCTGGCACGGCATCTGCCGAAGGGCCGGGGCTTGCTCCGTGTACCGAATGAAGATGAAGCCGTTCAGGACTGAAGCGAAATGAGAATCGCCTTGTAATATGGCGTTTTCGAAGGCGAGGACGGAAAATGGCATGCGATGCGCCAATACCGGGCTGCCGCATAATGAGTAAAGACAGGTTCCGCTATGGAGCCTGTCTTTTTGTGTTTGGATTATTTTGAATCATGCCCTTCCAACCTGTTCTCCCGGCTTCCGGCCAATGAAGAGTCCATGATTGCTGATTCCGAGAATCGACGGCTCCGAGCAGGTTCTCAGGTGGTACGCCATCCAGAGACCGAATTCCTTCTCGTCCAGCCCGTTCACCCGTTCCTCCAGAATAACGCCGATTCCGTCGGTTCCCGCATGCTCCAGCTTGACTACGCCATGCCGGTCCATCAAATCCTCGATCTCCTGCGGAGAATGAAAATAAGCGTCCGTCCAGAAGCAATCTTCATCCGCCGCGCTGATCCTTCCCTGGTCCAGCAGTCTCTCCATCCAGCTTTCCTTAAGAAACCGACGGTCATTCTGGACCAGATAGGGAAAAATGAAGAATTTATTGACATAAGCCGCCGCCAGGATGCCTCCCGGCTTCAGTACTCGCAAGGCTTCGCTTAGGCATCGATTCTGAAGCGCAGTTTCCGTCAAATGATACAGCGGGCCCAGGCACAATACGGCGTCAAAGCTGCCATCCTCAAAATCAGACAGATCCAGGGCATCCGCTATCCGGGCGCTCATATCCGTATAGCCCCCTGACCGGATTCGATCCGAAATGACCTCCACATGTCGGGGCGTCAAATCGGTCGAGACAACCGCGTTTCCCTTATCCGCGTAATAGAACGAATAAGCGCCCGTTCCGGCGCCAAGGTCCAATAAGGCGTGAGCCGGGATGAGGTAACGATCCAGCAGATGCGTTGTCGTCAAAAACTCCAGTTTACCGGAATGATCCCGTTTCAGCCGGGCGTCTTCATCATATTGTTCATAATAATCAGTTACCGGATTCAAGATTGCACATCCTCTCCATGCTAGAGTCGCGATCCGGGCCGGCGGTCCCGGGCTTATTTGCTTTTGTGGCGTCTCACCCGCTTCGCCTTCCGGCGGCGAATCCGGATCACGCAAACCCGGCTGGCGGTATGATAGACGAGCTTGCCTGGTCCCGCCTCACTCCATTCGGCGGAGACATCCCGCTCCGCGACCGGACGAATCGGCTCGACTTCCTCGATCACTCTCCGGGTTCCCTGCTGATGGAAGGTAAGGACGGAGAACAACATATATTGGTTGGGATACAGCTCTCGCAATTCTTCCCATTTCATTTCGGCCAACTCCCTGCGCGATGCCGGCATCAGACAGGCCGGCGGCCTGCCCGGTCACGGATTTTTGTTGAAGACAGTGTATCACGTTTCCACCAATCTTAATAGGATGAGCCTTGGTGAATGTAAGAACTGACACAGCAGGTAGTATGACTTGCAGGTAAGCTCTGGATAAGGAGGAATCGTATGGAGAAAGAGAATAACGACTTGAGGCAGATTGCGGATTATTATGATGCGGGGGCTGAAGTAGGGCGTCTCCGCAGAGGGATTGGCGTGATCGAATGGGAGCGCAGCAGGGAGATTATTTCGCGCTATTTGCCGAAGGATACCATAACGATCTATGACATTGGGGGCGGAATCGGCGAGTATTCAAGATGGCTGGCGGGGCTTGGTCATGAAGTTCATTTATTCGACCTTTCCTCCGCTTCCGTCGCTTATGCGCAGGATCTCCAGAAGACGGAAAGCTCCCCTCGGCTGGCTTCTATCGAGCAAGCAGACGGGCGAACGATTAACCGTCCCTCCGAAAGCGCCGATATTGTGCTGCTGATGGGACCGCTCTACCATTTACCGGACCGGGAGGAGCGCCTGGCCGCGCTGAAGGAAGCGTTCAGACTGCTGAAGCCCGGCGGAATTTTGCTGGCAGCGTCGATCTCCCGATTCAGTTCCACCCTTTGGGGCCTGTCCGTATACGGTCAAAAAAATGAGGTGCTGGAGGAAGCGTCCTTCCGCTCGATGATCGGACGCGAGCTGGCTGAGGGCCAGCATATCCGGCCAGAGGAATACCCAGGCTTCATTGCCAGAGCTTTCTTCCATCTGCCGGAGGAGATGAGGGAAGAAATCAGGAACGCCGGCTTTGAGGAACCGGAGCTATTTGCGGTCGAAGGGCCGCTCTGGATTGTGCCGGCTCTGGAGGATAAATGGAACGAGCCGGACAGCCGGAAGATGCTGCTGGAGCTGGGTTCCGCGCTTGAGACACAGGAAAATCTGCTCGGCATGAGTCCGCATCTGCTGGCGGCAGCGCGGAAAGGACGGAGCGCTTAGGATGAAACATCTCATACCGGAAGCAAGGCGGAAGGCATAATTGAATATGCAATCCGGATGGCTTCGGCTTCCCGCGTGCGGCCAGCTTAGAGAAGTGGCCCCGGATAACTCAGGATCAGAATGACTCCGGATCAGGGTGACTCAGGAACAGGGTGACTCAGGGCAGGATGGTCCAGGGATAGAGCAACTCAAGATCTGGATAGCTCATGGTAAGTATGACACTGGGTCCGGATGAGTTAGGATCTGGATGTCTCTGGTCCGGATGACTCAGGACAGGATGACTCAGGACCGGGATGACTCAGGATCGGGATGACTCACTGTCCGGCGGCGAGCTAGTCATCCCAGGGCAGAACGACAAGCTCCGGCCAAAGCCTGCTCCATTTCACCGCCTTGGCGAGATAGGCCTCTCTCGTCACGAGCCTCCGGTTCGGCCTGACCGTAAGCGAGAAGAGATCGGCGAGCCCGAAGGGAGCGCATACGCTCCAGCTTCCGTCCGGCTCCAGCCGTGCGCCCAGCGACGAAGCGGGCGTCGGCCAACTGGCGACCACTTCCTCGAGCGAGGTGTAAGGAGCAAGCGGGACACCGAATTTCTCGGGATACCACAGGTGCACGCGGGCCTGATTCTTAACGTCAACCGGAACGGATAGCCCGGCGAAATGCGACCTCGCTGCTCTCACCATCTCATTCTCAGCCTCATAACCGGTATCCGAAGCATCAAAATAAACATAATCGATGTCCGAAATACCGTACAGCGGCGGCCGGCCCGTGAGCCGGTTCCAGACCGTCTGCATCAAACAGCCCGCTCCGATATAATACGGATGCGGGCTAAAGTCCGCCGCATGCCGGAACAGCGGCATTAGGAAAGAACTCTCTTCGAATATACCGCTTAACCGCTCAAGATGCCGGACTTCATTGACTTCATGCATCGCATTTCCCTCCATATTTCCTCGTGGGGACGATCAGGGCAGATTGGGGAGTTTGGGACCGATCGAGCGATTGGCACAGACCCGATCGATTTGCACAGATTGGATGATTAGTGACTATTGGGGCCACTAAAGACCATTGATCCGATCAGGTCAGATTGGAATGGTTGGGAGATCAAAGATCCGATTCGGGCCGCGCGGACGGCGGCTGCAGATCATAACGAAGCAGCTTCTGCATCCCTTTGGCCCCCATACGCCGCAGGCCCGTATCATGGAAGCCGGAGGCCAGATACAGCCGCTCCGCCTTTCCGTTCCGCTCGTTCACGAGCAGCACGATCTCCTCCGTGCCCGGATGATAACGCCCCACATAATCAGGCAGCAGCGCCATGGATGCCCTGCCGTATCCCCGGCCCTGGCTGGCCTCGTCAATCAGGTAAGCCCGCAGCAGCAAGGCGCGGCGGTTCCCGCTGTAGATGTCCCTGATTCCGTCCCATCCGTGGAGGACGAAGAAGCCTACCGGCGCCTCGCCGCAGATCACCACAACCGGGTTCCGGTGATCGTCTTGAAGCGCCGTATCCAGCGTCTCCGCCGGCATGCCGGTGAAGACCTCCTGCTCCTGCGGGAGCGTGAAGGCGAGCAGACCTTCACGATGCTTGGCGCGGTACGGAGTCAGCGCCACCGGCACCACCGGCCCGCTCACGTCGCGCGGGCCTCCGCCCCAGCGCTTCCGCCGCCTTCGGCCTGGCGGAAGCCCATCTTGGCCGCGGCATCGCCGGCCAAGGACTCCAGCGGCAGGCCGTACACGACCGGCCTGCCGTCCTCCTCCTGCTGGTACAGCACCAGCAGGAGCGTGTCCCCGGCGGCCGAAGCCTGCACGCGGCCGCCGTCAGATCCAGCCGCGCCGGTAGCGGCTGGGCCGGTTGCGGCGGGTGCTCCGCCCGCCGCGGGAACGCCGCCGAGGGAAGCCAGCACCTCGGCGAGCGGGAACGGCAGCAGCTCCAGCGCGGCGAACTTCTGCAGCTCGCGCTCGCCCGGCAGCGCGGTCCGGGGTGCAGCCGTTCCCGGAGCTGCGCTCTGCCGGTCCGCCTTGGCTCCAGCCCCCGGTGCCAAGGTCCCCGCCGCAGGGCTGCCCGGGTGCGCAGCCAGAGGCTCCGCTTCTGCGCCTCCGGCCGTTCCCGCCTTGCCGCTGCCCGCCAGCGGCGCGCCAAGCAGCTCCGGCCGCTCGGCGATCAGGCGGAGCCAGCGGCCCCATTCGCCCTTGCCCAAGGCCGGCTCCCACCAGATTTTGCGCGGCTTGTATTTATGGCCGAGCAGATAGTCCAGCTTCATGAGGCCGGTAACGATCTCCATTCCCGGCGTGTTCCGCTGTAGCAGGAAGCCGTAGAGACGGGAGAACAGATCCTCAAGCTGATGGCCGATCCGCTGCCAGCCCTGCTCCTCCCAGTAATTGCCGAACTCCTGGAAGAAATCAAAAGGCGAGTCAAAAACATACCGCAGCAAATACTTGACGGTATGGTCCATCCGGTGGCTGTTCCAATATTTCTCCAGCACATCCTCCAGCCTTTTCAGACGGATAATATCCGAGAACGGCATCACATGGCTGCTCAAAATTTCGTAAGGTGCATGCTCCATATAGACATAATCGTACTTGGCAGCCTGGGCGCGCAGTCCGGTGCCGCGCAGCATTTTAAGAAATCCGAGCTGCAATTCCTCCGGCTCCATGGCGAAGACGTCGTTGAACGTTTTGCGGAAGGTGTCATAATCCTCCATGGGCAGCCCCGCGATGAGATCGAGATGCTGGTCAATATTGCCGCACTCCTTGATCTTCATGACCGTGCGGGACAGCTTGGCAAAATTCTGGCGGCGCTTCACAAGCTCATTCGTCTCATCATTGGTGGACTGCACGCCGATTTCGAAGCGAAAAATGCCGGGAGGCGCGTTCTCCGCCAGAAAATCCAGCACCTCGGGACGCATGATATCTGCGGTAATTTCGAACTGGAAGACGCAGCCGCCGTGATTGTCGATCAGGAAACGGAACATTTCCAGGGCGTAGCTCCGGTTGATGTTGAAGGTCCGGTCCAGGAACTTGATCGTCCTCGCCCCGTTCGAGATCAGGTACAGAATATCCGACTTCACCCGCTCGATATCGTAATAGCGCACGCCCACCTCGACGCTCGACAAGCAGAATTGGCAATTGAAAGGGCAGCCGCGGCTGGTCTCGAAATAGACGATTCTTTTGCTTAAATCCGGAACATCCTCGGGAAAACGGTGCGGACTCGGCAGCGTGTTCAAATCGCTCTTGGGACGCGGCGGATTGACGACTGCTTCCTCTCCTTTACGATAGGCCGCTCCGAATACAAAATGAAAACGCCGTTCATCCCGCAGCTCCTGCAGCAGGTGGTGGAACGTCTCTTCCCCGTCGCCGCAGATAATAAAATCGATTCCCGGCTCCCGGTTCATGAAGTGCAGCGGCTCATACGAGACCTCGGGTCCGCCCAGAATAATCGTGACTTCCGGCATGATTTTCTTGAGCATACCAACCAGCTTCAGCGTCTCCTCGATATTCCAGATGTAGCAGGAGAAGCCGATAACATCCGGAGCTTTCTGGAACAGGTCGGAGACGATATTCAAGGCCGGGTCCTTGATCGTGTATTCCGCCAGGGTGATATCGAATTCATGCCGGCTGTATGCCTTAAGCAGACGGATGGCCAGCGAGGTGTGGATGTACTTGGCGTTCAGTGTGGCGAGAACGATCTTCATGCTGTCAGAACCCCTTTACCCTTCATTGGAATAGGAATCGCTTTGAAAAAACTCCAGAAACGCCTTGCCGTATTTCCGGTATTTAACCTCACCGACACCCTTCACCGACATCATTTCTTCTTCGGTTTGAGGGGCGGCGACGCTCATCTCGCGAAGCGTTGCATCGTTGAAAATAATGTAAGACGGCACATGCTCCCGCCCCGCCAGCTCGCGGCGGATAAGACGCAGCTGCTCGAACACCGTCTCGTTGACGGCCGACGGCGAGTAGTCGCGGGCGCGGCTGCGGTCCCGGGACGAGCCGCCGGTCTTGGAAGCCCGGGCCGCCCGCTGTAACACTTCGCGCTGGCCGCGCAGCACCTCGGCGGCAGGCTGCTGCAGCCGCACTACCGGATACTGGCCTTCGGACAGGGCCAGATAGCCCTCGGAGATCAGCACGTTGACGATTTCCGTAATCTCCTTCTCCGTGCGGCCGGACATGGCGCCATGGGTCGGCAGCTTATCGAAGCCGTATTGCAGCACCTTCTGGCTGCGCGATCCTTTCAATACGGATGCGACAAGCGCGACGCCGAACCGCTCTCTCATCCGGTGGATGCAGGAGAAGATCTTCTGCGCATCAACTGTAATGTCGATCAGCTCCCGGTCATCCGTACAGGAGCTGCAAATGCCGCAGGGCTTGTCTTCATGGGCTTCACCGAAATAATCGAGCATTGCGCTGCGCAGGCAGCGGGTCGTGTAGCAGTAATCGATCATCTGCTGAAGCTTGCGGTAATCATTCGCCTTCCGCTCCGAGTCCTGCGGGTTCTGCTCAATCAGGAATTTCTGGGTCATGATGTCCTGCGCGCTGAAGAGCAGAATGCATTCGCTCGGCTCACCATCGCGGCCCGCACGGCCCGCTTCCTGGACGTAGGCCTCCATATTCTTCGGCATGTTGTAGTGAATGACGAACCGCACATTCGATTTGTCGATCCCCATGCCGAAGGCATTGGTGGCGACCATCACGCGGATGTCGTCGTACAGGAACGCCTCCTGGCTCTCCGCCCGCTCCTCGTCGCTCATTCCGGCATGATAGCGGCCCGCCGCAAAGCCGGCGCTGCGAAGCCGCTGGTACAGATCGTCCACCTCTTTGCGGGTAGCCGCGTACACGATGCCCGGCTCATGACCATGCGCCGCCGCATATTGAAGGACAAAGTCCTTCTTGCTCTCCCCGCGCAGCACGGACATCGCCAGATTGTCCCGGCCAAGTCCCGTGACGAACACGCCGGGGTCCTGCAGCCGAAGCAGCCGGGTCATGTCCTCCATGACCTCGGGTGTCGCGGTCGCCGTGAAAGCCGCGAGGATCGGCCGGTTCGGCAGTTCCTCTACGAACGGCGACACCGCCAGATAGCTGGTGCGGAAGTCGTGGCCCCATTGCGAGACGCAGTGAGCCTCGTCCACCGCGACGCAGGCAAGCGGCAGCTCCGCCATTTCCAGGCGGAACCAGTCCAGCTCCAGCCGCTCGGGGGCGACGTAGAGCAGCTTCAGCTCGCCGCGCCGGGCGGCGCGGATGCGGTCATTAACCTCCTTGCCGCTCAGCGTGCTGTTGATGTAGGCGGCGGGAATGCCCGCCGTAGTGAGCGCATCGACCTGGTCCTTCATCAGGGAGATGAGCGGCGAGACAACGAGCGTCATGCCCGGCAGCAGCATCGCCGGAACCTGATAACAGATCGACTTCCCGCCGCCGGTTGGCATGATGCCAAGTGTATCCCGCCCTTCCAGAAGACTCGCGACAATCTTCTTCTGGCCTTCCCGGAAATCCGGGTAGCCGTAATATTTCTGCAGCACCTGCTGCGCTTGTTCCATCGTTAGTTCCTGCGTATTCATAGGTCATAGACTCCTTACAAGCTTTCTATCTCCAGTGTACCGGACTTTGCAGCGGAGGGGCAACCGCCATAAGGACAAAAAGGGCGATTCCGGGGGCTATCGATTTCAGGAGCGTACATAAAGTGCCCCTATGCGGCGAACAATGAATTTACAAGACCTGCAAGGAGGCAAGGTATGGGAAGCTGGACACAACAATACGAAGCTTATAAAAAGAAGCAGTCCGGCAACCAGGCAGGCCTCCCTGGCTTAAGCGGACCTAAAGGGGACGGCAGCCACGCGGAGACACAACCGATCAGCCCTGTTCTCCAGGACAATCTGGACATGCTGCAATCCTTGCTCGGCGACAATGGGGATTTCGTCATCCGTTCGTTTCAGCTCTTCGGCCGGCATGAGGCGGCGCTGGCGTTCTATTCCTCCATCGTCGACAAAGCCAATCTGCTGGAGCATCTGTTGAAGCCGCTTATGCGCGAGAACTGGCCTGCAGGGCAGGACGAAGACGGCCCAAGTGACCTGATGGAACTGATTTGGAGCCGGGTCACCCAGCTGACCAAGGCTTCTACAATCAAGAGTCTCCCCGAATTGCTGACCGCTGTGTCCCAGGGCTGCGTCGTCCTGCTAGCCGACACAGCCGCTGAGGGACTTGCGTTCGATTTGCGGAGCATCGAGAAGCGCGGAATCGAACAGCCGCAGACCGAGCAGGTAATCCGCGGCGCCCGGGAAGGGTTCATTGAGGACCTGGAGACCAATCTGTCGCTGCTCCGGAGACGTCTGCAGACCGCCGATTTAAAAACGGTCATCAATCCGATCGGCCGGCGGACGGCTTCCCGGGTTGCGCTCTGTTATCTGGACGGAATTGCAAACCCGGGTTTGATCGACGAAGTGATGAAGAGGCTATCCGACATCGACATAGACGGCGTCATTGAATCGGGATATCTGGAACAGTTCATGGAGGAATATCCGCTGTCTCCGTTCCCCCAGATCCAGAATACGGAGCGTCCTGACAAGACAACATCCGCTCTGCTGGAAGGAAGAGCCGCCATCCTCGTGGACGGTTCTCCATTCGCCCTGCTCGTCCCGGCGCTGTTCAACCAGTTTTTCCAGACGGTAGACGATTATTCGGAACGCTTCATCATCGCAGGCCTGATCCGGTTCATCCGTGTAGCTGCCTTGTTCTTCTCCCTGTTCTTCCCATCGCTTTATGTCTCCGTCATTTCGTTCAATCCGGAGCTGATTCCCACGAATTTCGCCGTAGCCATTTCAGGAGGCAGGGCCGGCGTGCCTTTCCCGGCGGTTCTGGAAGTGCTGATCATGGAAATTTCAATGGAGGTGCTGCGGGAGGCAACCATCCGCATGCCGCAGATGGTCGGCGGAGCTCTGTCCATTGTCGGGGTGCTGGTTATTGGCCAAGCCGCCGTTTCGGCCGGATTGTCCAGTCCCATCACCGTAGTCATCGTCGCACTGACCACGGTCGGCTCTTTCGCCACCCCTGCCTATAACGCGGCCATCTCGCTCCGCATGCTGAGGTTCCCGCTTGTCATTCTGGCCGGAACATTCGGGCTGTACGGTGTAATGGTCGGCACTATTATGATTATTAACCATCTGCTGTACCTGGAATCGTTCGGTGTGCCCTACATGACACCGTTCGTCTTCGGCAAATGGCGGGATTTCAAGGATACGGTTATCCGGGCGCCGTTGTGGTGGATTAAGAAACGCCCCAGCTTTCTGAACCCTCCGGACATGACCAAGCTCCGCCAAGGCACAACCAAGCAGATGTGGGACCGAATCTTCAGCCAGAAAGGTGAATGGTATGAGTCACATCCCGCGCCAGATCACGACACTCCGGGCGACGAGCGTCATCATTAGCACGGTAATCGGAGTCAACATCCTCAGCTTCCCCCGATATATGGCCAACGCCGGGGGAAGCGGTGCTCCGCTGGTCGCCATAGGAGGAACCGCTCTCGCCTTTATCGGTCTGCTTCCCTCCGTGCTGCTCTGCCAGCGGTTTCCGAGAGAGAATCTCTTTCTCTTCAGCCGCAGGCTGATCGGCCGGGTCCCGGCGGATCTGCTGACGGCTGTCGTCTGTCTTCTCTTTCTCGTGGTCACTGCTCTGACCGCCCGGCAGTTCGGTGAGGTCGCACTGATCGTGCTGTTCCG
Organism: Paenibacillus sinensis; assembly: GCF_019904155.1. GTDB lineage: Bacteria > Bacillota > Bacilli > Paenibacillales > Paenibacillaceae > Paenibacillus_AQ > Paenibacillus_AQ sinensis. The sequence continues at coordinate 81,202 of NZ_JAHCMB010000121.1, read as the reverse complement.
GAAGACGCCTATCGAGGCCGTAATTCTTATTCTGCTCCTGCTCTGTCTCTTCGCTTCCCGGAGAGGTGTGATCAAGTTCGCCCAGATTCATTTTTTCTATCTGCCGCTGATTATTCTTCCTTTAGCGGGCATCATTCTTGCCTCTCTCCGCGATATTGATCACCTCAATCTGCTGCCGGTCATAAGCGGGAACGCCCATAGCTTCTTCAAGGGATCAGTGGCTGCCAGCAGCCTGTACCAGAGCTCGTTCATCTTCATTCTCCTGATCCCGTTCATGAAGCGTCCCCGGCGTACCCTTGGCGTCATGTCGGCCGCTGTAGGCACTATCGGTATCCTGTATGCGCTGATTGCCGCATCAGTCGTCGGAATGTTCGGCGCCGAAGAGACAAAGCTGCTGTTCTATCCGACGCTGGAGGCCGCCCGATCTACCAGCATAGGCGGCAATGTGCTGGAGCGGCTGGATGCCCTATTCATCATCATATGGGTATTTTCCGTCTTCACCTCCGCATACAGCACGTTCTATTTGTCTGTCTATTCGCTTCGGACACTGCTATCGCTGCGGGATCAGCGGTCGGCAGGCAGCTTTCTTCTGCCGGTAGTCTTCCTGCTCTCCCTTGTTCCCAAGAACATCTTCGAAACCTACAGCGCCGCCTACAGTATCGCACTTGCCAATCTGTACATCATGATCTACCCTCTTGTTCTTTATGTTGTGGCTGTTGTCCGCAAAAAAAGGGGAACACCGCAATGAGCAGGACCATGTGGAAGCTGGCCGTACCGGGGTTTCTCTTTGTCGTTCTTTCCCTTCTGCTAACCGGGTGCTGGGACGAGCAGAGCATCGAAGAACGCGCTCTGGTGCTTGGACTTGCGATCGATGAGGTACAGGACACGAACACCAAAGCCGAACTGAAGACGACGCATCTCGACAACCAGCCGGGTCAGCATATGCTGCATATCACAGCCCAGATCGCCGTTCCCGGCAGAGTTCCGCTCGGTCCGGGCTCTGAAGGGGGCGGCGACAGCGGGAATCCGGTATGGGTTGTCAGTGCCGACGGCCATTCGCTGGATGACTGCCTCAATAATCTTCAGCAAAAACTGGCCGAGCCCCGGTATCTGATCCATCTTCGGATCATAGTCATCAGCGAGGATTTCGCCCGGCATGGGCTGGATGAGATTAACGATTATCTTCGCCGCAATCCGGAAGTCCGGCGCAGAACGTGGCTGCTCGTTACAGGCCAGAAAGCCGAGAACTTCATGAAGGTCCAGCCTCCTCTGCAGCGCGTGCCTACCCTGTATATTTTGTCGATGATGGACAGAGCCGTCGATAGCGGGAAATTTCCGCAGGATTTCATCGGAGACTTCTGGTCTGCGGAATCCAAATGGGGCCGGGACGGGTTTCTGCCATACGTCTCGATCCGCAACAAAGAGAATATTACCATCGACGGACTGGCCTACTTCAGCAAAGGCAAACTGGCCGGAACGACACAGCCGCTCGACATCGGCGCGTACATGGCTTTTCAGGGGATCGATCCCGGCGGATATTCCGTACTGTTCAAGACGGGTAAATACGGTGATGTGATGAGCCGCACCATTTCCCGGCATTCGAGGAAACGAACCGTGATCCGAAACGGGAAGCCGCATGTGATCTGCGACATCGATCTGGAAGGCGATTTGGACGAGCACTATCACGCAAGCAAGGCGATCAGTACATCGGCCGATCTTCATGCACTCGAGAAGGAATTCGAGCAGGACACGGAACAAATTCTGCGCCTGCTGTTCGAGCAGACCCAACAGGACCGGTCCGATATTTTTGGCATAGGCGAATGCGTAAGGGCGCATCATCAGTCTTACTGGAAGAAGAATGTGCACAGCAAATGGGACTGGGAGGAACTGTATCCGACTGTAAGTGTCGAGTTACGCATCAGACTGACGATACGCAGAGTGGGGCTCAAAGATACGTAAGCCGGCATCCGGTGCCGGCAGGAGGGACGGCTGCTACCCATGTTTCGCATGCTTTTTTTCACATCGGCTATATCCGCATTCTCCGCCCTGATGCTTCTCACAGTGGACAGGGAATACTACAGGGTTAACGGCATGGCCCGGGAGCACAAAGCCTCCGCCATCCTCTCCTGGATTCAAATTGGTGCATGCCTAGTCTTCCTTCTCTTGGTGTGGGTTCTTCACTATTGAGCATCCGCTGCGTTATGATGGGGCAGAGAGGTGGATGAATATGCCAAATTCCCTTTTGACCAAAAAAGCGCTGGCCGAATGTCTGAAGAAAAGAATGGAGCATACCCCGCTGAGCAAAATAACCGTCAAGCAAATAACAGACGATTGCGGGGTCAACCGCCAAACGTTCTATTACCATTTTCACGATCTGTTCGAGCTGCTCGGCTGGATTTACAAGAAGGAGGCTGTTGGCAGCATCTCCGCTTACCGAAGCTATGATACCTGGACCGACGGGTTCTGCCGGATCTTTCAGTATATTCAGAATAACCGTGCATTCTGCTGCAATACGCTGGAATCGCTCGGCCGGAATCACCTGGATGCCTATCTGTACGCCGTGACGAATGAACTCATTATGGGTGTGATCGACGAGTTGGCCGCGAATACGAACGTCAGCATGCAGGACAAGCAGTTTATCGCCAATTTCTATACGCTCGCTTTTAGCGGACTCGTTATTAAATGGATGAGGGATGGCATGATGGAGAACCCGCAGGCTATGATCGAACGGCTGAGCATTCTGCTTGAGGGGCAGTTCCTAACAGCGCTGAGCAAGTATGAGCATCCGTCGTTCTGAATGTCAGCCTATGTCGAAAAGTTAGACAGTTTATCTTATATGACTAAAAACCGGACATTTCGGCTGGATTGACGATACCTTTTGAAAACGCTTCGCATTAGACTCGAAGACAGATAGTCCAATACATTTATTTGTGGAGGAGATTGTCTATGAGACAGGAATATGAAGGCAGACAGGTTTATCTGGTTGGCGGCGGAATCGCATCACTTGCGGCTGCCGCTTTTCTCGTTCGGGATTGCGATTTTCCGGGAAGCGGCATTCATGTCATCGAAGAGCTGCACATTCTTGGAGGAAGCAACGACGGTGCAGGCAGTGAGGAACATGGCTATGTCATTCGCGGCGGACGGATGCTCAACGACGAGACTTACGAAAATCTGTGGGATTTGCTAAGCTCCATCCCTTCGCTTAATCATCCGGAAATATCGGTCCGCGAGGAGATCACCTCCTTCGATAACGCCAACCCTACGCATTCCAGAGCCAGACTGGTGAACGCTGCTGGAGAAATCGTCAACTCATCTTCGATGGGCTTCGATATGGCCGACCGGCTTGCCATGGGCAAGCTTATCCTGACCCCTGAGGACAAAATGGGCACAGCCCGCATTAACGACTGGTTCGCGCCCCATTTCTTCGAGACGAATTTCTGGTACATGTGGGCGACGACCTTCGCCTTCCAGCCTTGGCACAGCGCGGTCGAGCTGAAACGGTATATGATCCGCTTTATGCATGAATTCCCGAGAATTCACACCCTCGAAGGAGTTACACGGACGCCTTACAACCAATATGACTCCGTCATTTTGCCGCTTAAAAAATATCTGGAGAAGCAATCTGTCGATTTCTCCCTTAAATGCACCGTGACCGATCTTGATTTCAAGGAGGGCGAAGGCATTACCGTAACGGGCATGCATGTGCTGAAAGGAGACGTCAAGGACAGAATTGCCGTCGGGGACAGAGACCTCGTTATCGTGACGAACGGCTCCATGACCGAAAGCTCCAGTCTGGGCTCCATGACTGCCCCTCCCGTCCTGAACGGCAAGGGAAGCTCATGGGAGCTGTGGGACCGCCTCGCTGCGAAGAAACCTGCGCTGGGTAATCCCTCTCCGTTCGATGACCACATCGACGGCTCCAAGTGGGAGTCATTTACCGTGACGTTCAGCGACTCGGTCTTCTTCGACCTAATGGAGAAATTCTCGGGGAACCGCGCGGGAACGGGCGCTCTCGTCACGTTCAAGGATTCGTCCTGGCTGATGTCCATCGTGCTGGCCTATCAGCCTCATTTCCGCAATCAGCCGGAGCATGTGCGGGTATTTTGGGGCTACGGCCTCAATGTCGATAAAGAAGGCGACTTCGTGAAGAAGAAAATGTCAGAGTGTACCGGAGAAGAGATTATGACCGAGCTGATCGGACATCTGCATTTCGAGCAGCATCGCGACGCTATCATGGCGACTGCGAACTGCATTCCGTGCATGATGCCTTTCATCACCTCGCAGTTCATGCCAAGGGCGTTGGGCGACCGGCCTAAGGTTGTACCGGACGGCTCGACGAATCTCGCGATGGTGGGCCAATTCTGCGAAATTCCGGAGGATGTTGTGTTCACCGAGGAATACTCGGTGCGCGCCGCAAGAATCGCAGTCTATAAGCTGCTGGGAATCAACAAGCCGGTGGCGCCGGTTCACCATTACCAGTACGATGTGCGGACGCTCGTGTCGAGTCTGGCTACCTCCCTGCACTGACTCCCGCTGCAGTCCGCCTCATTCTTCCGCAAGTATGGACAGCCAAAAGCCTTCCCCGGATGGGAGAAGGCTTTTGGCTTCTTATGATGAGGCTCCATCGGGGCGAACTGCAGCATGTGCGGAGGTCTTTAGGCCCTTGCACGCCCTTGATCACCCTTGATCGCCCATTAGCAGAGGCCTTCTCTGCGGGTTACACGCTGCAGGAGCCATCCGCACAGCCGTCGCCGCTGTTCTGGGGCGAACCGATGACGCGAAGCTCCGGCTGCTTCTGCTCTTCGGACCACACCGTTTCCAGTACCTCGGTGAATACCGGTCCGGGCTGGGCGCCGGAGATCGCATATTTATTGTTGAAGACGAAGAAGGGCACACCGGTGACGCCAAGCCCGGCCGCCTTGCCGATATCAGCCTGGACGTCCTCCGCGTACGCGTCAGACTCCAGCAGTGACGCTGTCTCGGCTTCCTCCAGGCCAATTTCGGCGGCCAGCGACGCCAGCACCCCATGGTCGCCCAGGTTCACACCGTCAGTGAAGTAAGCCTTCAGCAGCCGCTCCGTCATTGGGGTTGCCAGACCGCGTGCTGCCGCCAAATGGCTCAGACGGTGGGCGTCAAATGTATTGGTGGGCTTAATCGAGTCGAATTGGAAATCAAGGCCCGCGCCCGACGCTTGCTCCGCAAGCTGTGCGTTCATCGTCTTGGCCTGATCGTAGGACATGCCGTATTTGTCCGCAAGCACCTGGTGGATGTCCCGGCTCTCGCTAACAGGCGCATTCGGATCAAGCTCGAAGCTCCGGTACACCACTTCCACACTGCCTTGTCCTTCGAACTGGCTGAGCGCATGCTCCAGCTTTCTTTTGCCAATATAGCAAAATGGACAGGCAAAATCGGACCATACTTCTATTTTCATCTCATTATCCTCCTTCAGAGCCAAGCTACTGGTTACCTAGTGATTATTACTTACAATTATATAGTAAACGCCCTTCAAAGACAAATTTTTAAGGAAACTATTACCCCTTTCGCCTTCTCTGGGTTATGATAAGAATGATGTGATCAAGAATCTTATGTATGGATGGTGGGATATGTTCAAGAACAAAAAATCAGCTCTGCTCCTGGCCGTGCTTGTTATCGTAATCGCAGCGGGCGTCGGAACATGGCTGTTTGTAAGCAGTAAGGACAAAAAGACAGCGGCAACAACCCCGGCCACAGGAGAGACCAAATCGCTCTCGCAGCAGTTTTACATTTACGATACCGTGGTCAACATCAAGATCTTCGGCGACAAGGTATCCCAGCAAAATATGGACGATATCCAGGCTATCCTGGAACGTATGGATATGGAGTTCAGCCGGACCAGAAAAGGCGGTGAAGTATACCGCATCAACGAAGCTGCCGGCAAGTCTGCCGTGCAGGTATCGGATGAAACGATGGACGCCGTGAAGAAATCCGTTGAATACGCCAAGGAAATGGACGGGCTGTTCGACCCGACCATCGGCCCGCTGGTCGACTTGTGGAACATCGGCAACGGCGGCGATCATGTTCCGCCCCAGGCCGAGATCGACAAGGCCAAGGCTTTGACCAACTACAAGGACGTGATCATCGACGAGCAGGCGAAGACAGTCAAGCTCGCCAAGGAAGGCATGGTTCTTGACCTCGGCGGGATCGGCAAAGGCTATGCCGCCGACATGATCGCCGAATATCTGAAGAAGCAAGGGCTGAACAGCGCTATGATCAATCTGGGCGGCAGCAGCATTATCGGGCTTGGCAACAAGCCGAATGGAACGCAGTGGAACATCGGTCTGCAGGACCCGGACCAGAGCCGCGGCACACAGCTTGGCACGATCCAGATCAGCGACGAGGTTATCGACGCCTCCGGTGTATATGAGCGCTTCTTCATGCAGGACGGCGTCCGGTATCACCATATCCTTGACCCCCGGACCGGATTTCCGGCCCAGAACGGCCTGAAGAGCCTGACCATCATGAGCCCGAACGCGACCGACGCGGACGCCCTGTCAACCGGCGTGTTCCTGATGGGACTGGATGACGGACTCAAATTCCTGGAGTCTCTCCCGGAGAAGGTTGAAGGGTTCTTCATTACTGACGATAACAAGATTTATGCGACGCCGGGCATCAAGAAACGGCTCGTGCTGACCGACCCTACGTACAGCTTCGGCAACTGACAGGCGAAGCCCTTCGTTATTGTTGAAAGTTAAGCGGCCCGGCAAATATGCCGGGCCGCTTTTTTTCATCATGCGCGAGGTCTCTCTGGTGGTTGCAGCTCTGGTATTTTAGAACAGCGAAAGCTCCGCGAACTCCCGGTAATTCCGGAACACATGAGTCGGGACATGCCCCGTTCCCGGTTCCCGTCCGCGCGGATTGTACCAGCATACCTTCCAGCCCGCATCCAGCGCGCCGACGACGTCGTTATGCCAGGTATCTCCGATGTACAGGCTGTTCTCCGGCGCCGTTCCCGTCTTCCGGTTGACATGAGCGAAGATTTCCGGATCGGGCTTCGCAATGCCGACAGCGTCGGAAATAAAGATTCGCTCTTGCGGGATAAGCTTGTCCACGCCAAGCCCGCGGATTTTACCCATCTGGTGATCTGCCGGTCCGTTCGTGATGATGCCCACGACATCTCCCCGCTCAATGAACCGTGTGAGCTGCGCAAGTACGCCTTCGATCATTTCGATGCTGTACTGGCGTCCGATGTACGCCTCCTGCACTCGACTAGCCTGTTCCCGGGTCAGGGAGATGCCGAATTCCTCAAACGCAAGCTCCAGCCTGCGGACCCTTGTCTCCTCAAGGCCAAGCTCCCCGTTCAAATATTTCGGCCATAGCAGATCGCTGTGATGCCTTACCCGGTGAAACAGCTCCGCCATGTCGGGTCTTACTCCGTCCAGATTCAGCACCTCTTTCGCCGCGTCCCGGAACGGAACGAGATGATCGTACAGCGTATCGTCCAGGTCAAAGAACACAGCACGCTTACCGTTACTCTCCACTTTCATTCTCCTTATCCTTATCCTGAAAATGCCTCTTTAGAAAAAAAGCTGATAGCAGTCAAACTCGTCATCTTTGACATAACCGTTCTTCACGTACAGTCTCTGCGCGGCAATATTGTCCGGGTGCGTCTCAAGCGTCAGTCCTTTGCTGCCTGTTTCAAGCGCGTAGCGCCGGACTTCCTCCAGCAGCAGGGTGCCTGCGCCCGTTCCCCGCGCTTCCTCCATGATGAACAGATCGTTCAAGATCCACAGCCGCTCCATCGTAAGGGAAGAGAAGGACGGATACAGCTGCGCAAAGCCCACTGCTTCCCGTCTGTTCTCTCCGTTGTCCTCCGCATCTTCCCGCATTGCCAGAAAGATGACCGATTCCTTCAGGCGCAGCCGCTCCTCCAGAAATCCCCGCTCTTTCTCTGGCTCGGACGTCTTCCCGTAATAAGTCCGGTACGAATCGAACAGCGGAACGATCCATTCCAGATCCTTCAGCTCCGCCTTCACCGCCGTGTACAATCCCATGCCGATAACGCTCCCCTCGCAAATCTCATTCTATCGTCATTTTAGATTTGCGGATGTCTTTCGAACATGGAGTAATCGGCACAACATTTGGACTTATCCGAGCCGGGAGGAAGGCTGCGCCGCGGCCAGATCGATCCAGTAGCGGCAGTACCGGTTCTCCAGCTCGGCCAGTCTGCCGCCGTTCTTCTCGATTACCCGCCGCGAGCCAAGGTTGTCCTCATTGCATGTGAGGAGCGCCCGGGAGATGCCGATTGCGGCAGCCTGCTCCAGCAGCTCTGCAAGCAGCGCCGAGCCGTAGCCTTTTCTTCGCTCTGAAGGCCGGATGCAGTAGCCGATATGTCCGCCGGTCACGCGGAGGGAGCTTGTCAGCCTGTGGCGGAGCTTGCCGTAGCCGACAGGAAGCTGCCCATCGTAAAGCACATACAGCGTCTGGGGCGGATGGCCCGGCGGCAGGCCGATTCCGGCGGCATAATTCCGGAGCACCGGCAGCAGCTCCACAAACCTCGGGTAACCGGAGGTGTACAGTGTATTGACGAAGCCGTTCTCGCCTGGCCCGATTTCACGGGCCATGGCGTAGAGGTCTCTGCCCTCCTGGAGCTCAAGCTCCCGCAGCCGAAGAGGCATTGCTCTCACCCCTTCGATTCGTAAAACACATGGCGCGCCTCAATGTTCCCGTCTTCAATATCCATCAGACCGAAGGAATACAGCTTCTCCCGCCGCTTGTCCGTCGGCGAGCCGGGATTGAACAGCAGCAGCCCGTTCTCCCGGCGCAGCAGCGGCTGATGGGAATGTCCGAACAGAATGCAGTCCAGCTCCTCGCCGGCAAATGCCTTCAGCGCATTGCCGTCCGTGCCTTTACCCGAATAAGGCGCATGCCCGTGGATCATTCCGATGCGGGCACCCGCCAGCGTCAGGATCTTCCGCTCTCCAAAACGCTCCACAATTTCACGGCCGTCGTTGTTCCCCGCGATCCCTTCAACCGGGGCAATTCGGGCCAACTCATCCACGATCTCCAGATCGACCCAGTCGCCGAGGTGCAGAATCAGCTCGACTCCCGCCAGTCCCTCCGTCAGCGCCTTCGGCAGCTTCTTCGCCATCCGCGTCATATGCGTATCCGATACGACTCCTACTTTCATTCTGGTCAGCTCCCCCGTTTAGAATGGTTCCTGCTGTTTCCTGATTGTACGACGAATGGCGGCGCAGGTCCACCAGGAAGGCCTCAGACCACCGCGCCCGGAGAAGGCGGAGACGGGGGGAGCGGGCAGCCGCAAATGTCTGCCCATCACAAATGCCTGTGATCCGCACGGGTGTCTGCGATCCTTATATAGCTTGCATCCGAGGCTGCACCGCTGTCACACATGCCCGGCTTTGGAGGCAGCCACCGCGCTGCCCGCCCTGCCGCCTGCCTGAAGCGACGGCGTCAGCCGGACTGTCCCGCTGGAGCGGTCATAGTCCATCGCAATATGCAGCGACTGGCAAATGTCGTCTAGCGGAACGAGCAGATTGCCCTGCTTGTATTCCGGCGCCACCTGGTTCGGCGCGTCCTGCCCGTTGACCAGCAGTTCGTGCTTCGGTACGAAGCGGAGAATCCGGCCGATCGTCTGCAAGGGGGTGCGCAGATTGCTTCCGGCGTTGATACGGTCCGCATTCAGATCGCCTCTCTGCGCCAGTCCTTCCTTCACCGTGAAGGTCAGCGGAATGCCGACCGATGATGCCGCCTGCAGCACCCGGTCATTATTGGCGCCATAAGGAAAAGCAAGCGCCGAATCGGTGTTGCCAAGCTCCTGCTTCAGTCTCAGCTCCGCCCTGCCAAGATCCCCTTCCACTCTCCGGTAATACTCTTCGTTCGTCTCGTTCCGGTTCTCATCGTTAATGTAGAGCTGTGCCGCGAGAGCCGGCCGCTTGTCGCCATCGGCATCTATCACATCATAGTAGTGGAGGTTGTAGGTATGGTTGTAGAAGCTCATGCCCGCTTTCTTCATCTCCCGCATCTGCGTCCAGGTCAGCTTGGGCAGACCTCCCTTGCCGGGATTATCGACGTCAGAGACAATCACAAAATTCACAGCCGTGTAACCGTATTGCCTCAGAATCGGATATGCCAGCTTGTAGAAGCTCTCATAGCCGTCGTCAAATGTAAGAAGCACGGCATTATCCGGCACTTTCTCCCCGTCCAGCATGAATTTCCGGTACTGTTCCATTGTAATAACATGATAGCCTTCCTGCTTCAGCAGCTCCATTTGTTCAGCGAACCGGTTAACCGAGAGAATGGAGGGTAGAATCGGTTTCGTAGACAGATGATGGTACATGAGAACAGCTACCTTGTCCCGGTAGTAGACCCCTTTAGGCAGAACCGGCGCCGGTTCCCAACCAATCTTGACGCCAAGCAGCCGTTCCGCGACGTTCTTCGGCACCATCAGCTTGTGCCCTTTGTAATCATGGGGTCCCGAATACGGAATGACCCGGCTTCCCATGACAAAATCGACGGATTGGTCCCCCCGCTTGAAGCCGTAATGAACCGTCAGGATGGCGGCCACGGTAAATGCGATTGCAATAATCCCTATTTTTCTTATGTTCATGATGAACTCTCCTTGCCAAATGTGCTGCCTCTAAAATGGCGACATGTTTATATTATTCCCACGACACCCCCGATTTCGTAACAACTTTTTAATTTTTGGCAGAAAAAAAAGAAAAAAGCAAAACGCAGCGAAGCTGTCCCGGATTCTGCGTCTTCCGGATAACAAGAAAAACTGCCCGGCACTAACCGGACAGTTCGCATTTTCGCCTATTAACACAGTTCTTTCTCTATTCCAGTACGGTCTGCGTTTCCTTGATCATTTCGCCGACCGAGATGAGCCCGCCGCCGGACAAATACCAGTAATTCGGGTCCAGATATACAATCTTTCCGTTCTTATACGCATTCGTATTCTGAACCAGTTCGTTCTCGACCGTCTCCTTGGCCGGAGAAGATTCGCCGTTCTCGCTCTTGACGACAGCTCCCCGGTCCACGACAAACAGATAATCCGGATTGCGCTCAGCCACATACTCGAAGTTAACGCTCTGGCCGTGAGTCGAAACCTCAATGTTGGAGTCCGCCGGCGTATAGCCGAAGACATCATGGATCAGGCCGAATCTCGACCCCGATCCGTAGGCGCTGATTTTACCCTCATTCGCGAGAATGACTAGGGCTTTCTTTCCGTCCTGCGCTGCACGGTCATGGAGATCCTGCACCGATTTATCGATCGCCGTCAGCTCGCTGTCGGCCTCCGCCTCCTTGCCGAAGATTTCGGCGAGTCTCTTCGTGTTCTCCTTGAAAGACTCCATGTACTTTGTATTGTCAACCGCGACGTACAGGGTCGGCGCAATCTTGCTCAGCTCGACGTATGCCTCCTGCTGCCGTCCCGAGATGATGATGAGCTCCGGTGAAAGGCTGTTGATTTTCTCAAAATCGGGCTCCTGCAAACTTCCGACATTCTCGTATTTGGCATCTTCGTATTTGGACAGGTAGGCCGGGATGTTCGCTTTAGGCAGCGCCTTGATTTCCACACCCAGCTTGTCCAAGGTATCCAGAGCGCCGAAGTCGAATACCACCACATTCTTCGGATTCTTCTTGACTGTAACTTCTCCCAGCGCGTGCGTGTAAGTCAGTTCAGCTGGCTCTGCGCTCGCTTGAGGCGAGTCTGCTGCACCAGTCGATGAATTACCGCTGTTACCCGAAGATTCACTTGCAGTGTTGCCTGCCCCGTTATTGCCTCCGCAGGCGGATAGAATCAATGTAAGTACCATAACCATTGCCAATGCCCATTTGTTCTTCCTCATTTTCCAACCTCTCCTTTATAGATGATATATAATTCTTGATAGTATCCCGATTAAAAATACACCCCGATCCGTCTTCCCCCGATATTCTCGATCGGAATGTCCATGCCGTACACCTCGCCAAGCACCTCGGTACTGATAATTTCCTCCGGCGTTCCCTGCCTGATGACCCGGCCATTCCTGAACGCAATAATATAATCCGAGTAGCAGGAGGCAAAATTAATATCATGAATGACGAGAATAATCGTCTTGCCCCGTTCGTCGGCTAATCTGCGCAGCACCTTCATAATCTGCACCGAGTGCTTCATATCCAGATTATTGAGCGGCTCGTCGAGGAGGATATAGTCGGTGTCCTGAGCCATTACCATGGCGATATGGGCTCTCTGGCGCTGGCCTCCGCTGAGCTGGTCGAGATATTTATGCTGCATGTCATCAAGCTCCATATAGGATATCGCTTCCTCCACATGGACCCAGTCCTTCGCATTCAGCCTGCCCTGCGAGTAGGGGAAGCGTCCAAAGGACACCAGCTCTCTGACGGTAAGCCGCACGCCGATCTGGTTCGACTGCTTCAGGACCGACAGCTTGCGCGCCAGGTCGGAGCTTTTGCAGCTGCCGATTTCCTGCCCGTCGATCCATATCTCTCCGCCGTCCCGCCCGGTCAGCCGGCTGATCATGGAGAGCAGCGTGCTTTTGCCGGCGCCGTTGGGGCCGATGAAAGAGGTGATTTGCCCCTTGGCTGCCGACAGCGACACATGATCCACGACAAGAGTCCCGCCATATCGTTTGCATAAATCCTTTACGACTACCATGCTTTATTCTCCTTTAGGAGCAGCCAGACGAAATATACGCCTCCCGCGAAGTTGATCATGACGCTGATCGTCGTGCTGAACGCGAATACCCGCTCCACCAGCAGCTGTCCGCCCGCAAGGGCGATAATGCTTAACAGCACCGCAGCAGGAAGCAGCAGGGCATGCCGGTAGGTCCGCATCAGCTGATAGGCGATGTTCGCCACGAGCAGTCCGAGAAAAGTAATGGGGCCAACCAGCGCCGTGGATACCGAAACGAAGACGGATACGAGGATCAGCAAGCCTTTAACCGTCCTTTCGTAGGGAATGCCGAGATTAATGGCCTCTTCCCTTCCGAGCGAAAGCACATCCAGAACCTTCAGATACCGGATAAGAAACAGAAAGGCGACCAATAGCGCCGCTGCCGACAACGCAAGCAGCTCCGCGTTCACATTGTTGAAGCTGGCGAACATCTTGCTCTGCAGGGCCAGGAACTCATCCGGGGAAATCATAACCTCCATAAAAGATGAGGCGCTCTGGAACATGGTGCCCATAATGAGTCCGACCAGTAGCAGGAAGTACAGATTGGAGCCTTCCCTGCGGAACATGAGCTTGTACAGCACCCCGGAGAACAGGATCATGGCCGCTGTAGTGAACAGAAAATTCAGATTCTTGTTCATAAAGGTCAGGTTGGTGGAACCCAGCGCATAGATGCCGGCAGTCTGGATCACCATGTACAGCGAATCCAGACCGAGAATGCTCGGGGTCAGAATCCGGTTATGCGTGATGCTCTGGAAGATCACCGTCGACAGCGCAATCGCGGAGCCGGTCAGAACAATCGCCGCCAGCTTGCGCCCTCTGCTGGGCAGCACGTAATCCCAATTTCCTCCGGCGTGAATGGTCATGAAGATCAGCACCAGAACAAGGGCTGCGGCGGACAGCGCCGTAAGCTTGAGCCTCACGCCGCCACCCCCTTTCTGCTTCGCAGCAGTAAATAGATAAAGAGTCCGCTGCCGATAACCCCTACCGTCAAGCTGATGGATACTTCGTAGGGATAGATCACGATCCTCCCCAGAATATCGCAGAACAGCAGGAATACGGCTCCCAGCAGTGCGGTATGCGCCAGACTTTTTTTCAGATGATCGCCTATGTACAGTGATACGATGTTCGGGACAACAAGACCGAGGAACGGAATCATGCCCGCCGTAAGGAGAACCACGGAAGAGGTCAGGGCGACGATGACCAGCCCGATATTGACCACAGCTTTGTAATTCAATCCGAGATTGACCGCGAAATCCTCTCCCATCCCGGCTACGGTGAACCGGTTGGCGAATGCATAAGCCAGCAGCAGAAGCGGAACGCTGATGTAGATCAGCTCATAGTTTCCTTTCAGCACGGACGAGAAATCGCCCATCATCCAGGAGGAAATATTCTGGACCAGGTCGTTCTTGTAGGCAAAGAAAGTGGTGACCGAGCCTACAATGTTGCCGAACATCAGCCCGACGAGCGGGATGAACACGCTGTCCTTATACTTGATCCTCTCCAGAATCCGCATGAACAGAAAGGTTCCCAGCAGCGAGAATACGAACGCAACCAGCAGCTTCTGCATCGCGCTGGCTCCGCTGAAGAACATGAGGGCCACCATAATGCCGAATTTGGCGGAGTCCATCGTACCGGCTGTCGTAGGCGAGACGAATTTGTTCCGGGACAGCTGCTGCATAATAAGTCCCGCGATGCTCATGCTCATGCCCGCCACAATGAGAGCCATGAGCCGGGGAATGCGGCTGACCATCAGCACTTGACGCTGGGAGTCGGTCAGACTGAACAGATCAAGCGGCGAAATATCCTTGATCCCGATGAACAGCGATCCGGCGGAGAACAGCAGCAAAAGGGCGGCCAAATGCCAGAGTTTCATTTTCTCCTCTCCAATTGATAATGATTTTCATTCGCATTATTTTAAATTTAATCGTAATTCCACTTCTCTGTCAACCTATTCATGCAAAAAACACAATAAAAAAACACTCTTTCGAGTGTTTTTTGCATGAATTATCGCCAAAATCTGCATAAACCCAGGTTATTTATAGTTGCGCCAGTTCGGATCGCTGTTCTCCAGCAGATGGGAAAAGTCATTATCCAGCCGTTTCTGCTCCGCCTTCCGCACTTCCTCGGCAGCCTTGCGCTCCGCTTCCTTGCGGCTTACTTCCTCATGCTTCAGCTCGTCAGCCTGCGCCTTCAGCTTGTTCAGCACTTCGCTGCTGAGCAGATCCTTCAGCGTAGGCTGCGCGTCTGCCTTCGGCGCACGCGGAGCGGGCGGGGTGTTCTTCTTCTTGGCCATTCTTATATATCTCCTTCCGTCTCTCTTTATTTCAAATTTGTTTTAGTGGTTTGTTTTTTCGTTTATAATAGTGTGCAAGAGGTGAGAATCATGAAGCAGACTTCCCTGTGTCCCCGGCTGCAAAAAAGCATGGATATCATCGGCAAACGATGGACCGGCCTGATCATTTACCAGCTTCTGCAAGGGCCGCAGCGCTTCGGTGAAATTGAAGCTGCTCTGCCTCTTAGCGGAAGACTCCTGTCCGAAAGACTGAAGGACCTTGAGCAGGAAGGCATCGTCCTCCGGAAAGTATTTCCCGAAACACCGGTGCGCATTGAGTATTCGCTAACGGATAAAGGTCTGGCGCTGGAATCCGTCATCCGCGACCTGGAGCACTGGTCGCATGATTGGATCGAAGCGGATTCGGTCTGTCGCGAGAAGCCGGACCGCTCCTGACCAAGCCCTCCTGTTCAGGCCGGTTAAAGCGGCCGGACATCCATCACCTACCCATAAACCCGGGAGGGGAGCGGCACTTGCCGCTTCCCTATTTTGTCTGCCTGTTTCCCGGATGCCAGCCGCATCCCGGCACGTCCTGCATTCCACTGGTACATGAGGGCGAAGTTGCTGCATCATTCACGGTGTCAGGACGGAGATCGGGACTGCCATCGGCCTGGCCTGGGCTTTTACTTTTACCCAGAATAGACCGATTTTATCTGGACAGCGTCATCTGAGTCCGCTTAGGAGCAGAGTCTCATCCTGTGATTGGACTCGGTCAAAGTACGGGTGTTCCGTCAGACTTTCCGGCCCACTATGACAAGATCGCGCAGCACCCCGTCCATATCCGCCACCTCGGGCAGCACACCCCAGCGCTCAAAGCCGAACTTCTCCAGCAGCCCCAAACTCGGCGCGTTGTGCCCGAATACAAAACCCACCAGATTCTGAAGCTTCAGCCGGCCGCATTCCTCAATCGCCCGCTTGATCAGCAGGCTGCCGGCTCCCGTTCCCCTAAATTTCTCGCTTACATATATGCTGAGTTCAGCTGTGCCGTTATAGGCCGGGCGGCCGTAGAACGACTGGAAGCTCAGCCAGGCGGCGATGCCGCCGTCCGCTCTCAATACCCACAGCGGACGGTGGCCGCTGCTGTGCTCGTGAAACCAGGACAGCCGGTCCTGAACGGTGACCGGCTCCAGATCAGCCGTTACCATCCGTCCCGCTACTGTGGAGTTGTAAATCTCTACGATCTCATGCAGGTCGCATTGCACGGCATCCTCGATCCTGCTGTTCTGCCAATTCATGTCTTCATCCTCCATCGGGCTGCCGGACCACTTTTTGACAAACGTCCGGCCGCGGCGTTACTCTAGGGCTAGCGGAGGTACATGCTGTATGTACCCGCATCCTGATCATTCAAACGTAATTCATATGTCCGGTCAAGTCAATTCGGAAACGGAGATTCCCTTCGGGACGAAACCCTTCTGGACGGAACTCGTTGAGGAAGCTCTCCCGCCGGCCGTAAGAACCCGCTCAGTCTTCGGCCAGCCCGACCGCGCGGAGGCTGAACTCCCAGAGCCGCCCGGCTTCTTCCCGGCTCTCCGCCCTTGGCGTCAGCTCCTTGATCTTCCGGCGGTAGAAGTACCGCCCCGTCGTTCCGGCAAGCTCCGGATCGGTCGCCAAGTACACGGCGGTGTCCGCCCCCTGTTCCGGCGTCAGGAAGAAATGCGAGAGCAGCTTCATGGCGCCCTTGCCGAAGCCCGTGTCCCGGTTCACCCCAAGGCTCGTGCCAACGGCCCCGGGATGCAGGCTGTTCACGGTCACCCGGGTTCCCTTCAGCCGCTCGGCCAGCTCTCTGGCGAACAAAATATTCGCCAGTTTGGACCGGCCATAGGCTTTGGCCGGGTTAAAGCCTATGGACAGCGTCGGGTCGTCCAGATGGAGGGCTCCGATCTTGTACGCGCCGGATGCCACGATGACGATTCTTCCCTGTTCTGCGGCCTTTATTGGCTCCAACAGCAGATGGGTCAGCAGAAAGTGGCCCAGATGGTTCACGCCGAAGTCCTGCTCGAAGCCGTCTTCGGTCAGCTGCCGTTTGACCGCAACCACGCCGGCATTGTTAATCAGAATATCCAGCACCGGATATTTCGCCTTGAATTCCGCTGCGAAACCGCGGATGCTTGCCAGCGAGCCGAGATCGCAGAGCATAAGCTCAAGCTTGTTGCTGCCGCTGCGCTGCGAAGCCTCTGCTATTGCGGCTTCACCGCGCCGGCGGTTCCGGCAGACCATCACGACCCGGATTCCTCTTCGGGCCAGCTCGACGGTTGTGGCAAGTCCCATGCCGGCGTTGGCTCCGGTGACGATAGCGATTTGTTCGCGCATGTCGCTCCTCCTTTTCTTCCCATCGTACACCAAATGGACTGTATGGGGGAATCGGCACATTTTTATTGAAAGGAAGTGAATCGGGAGCATTCTCCCGAACCGGATGAAGCTTACCCCATCCATTTATGCGCTTAACGTTCCCATGCTGTCCCCCATTATGGGGCCGACCCGAATCTTCCCTTCGCTGCTGGCTGATGAAGACGGGCTGACGCTTGTCGATACTGGCATGTTAGGCCAGTTCGGCTCCCTGAAGGATGCAGTTGAAGAAGAGGGGCTGCAGCTGTCCGACATCAAAAGGGTGATCATCACTCACCAGGACATCGACCATATGGGCAACCTGCTGGAGCTGACGAACCTGATTCCAGAGCTCGAACTGCTGGCGCACCCTGGAGATATCCCTTATCTGACCGGCGATCTGCCGTTCATCAAGTTCACGCGGGAGCGGATTGAAACAATGCCCGGCCCGGCCAAGGACATGGCTCTGCATTTCCTGGAGAGCCTGCCCGGCATCGGGGGCTTCACTGTTCTGGAGGACGGAGATAAGCTTCCATGGGGCGGCGGCCTTGAGGTCATTCATACGCCGGGCCATACTCCCGGCCATATTTGCCTGTATTCGGCCAAAGAGCAGCTCCTGCTCGCGGCCGACGAGCTGCGCGTCGTGGACGGCAAGCTGGTCGGCCCCGCCGAAGCGGCGACCCCGGATATGCCGCTTGCTCTCCTCAGCCTCCGCAAGCTGAAGGGCCTGCCGGTCTCCCGCGTGCTCTGCTACCACGGCGGCCTCTACGAGGGCAGTCCCCAGCCGCTGATCGACGAGCTGGCGCCATAACGGCGATTGATCAAGATGGAATAAATACAGCGTAATCGGCGGCCGAAGGAACCGGCCAAAGCTTACGCTGTTTTTTTATAAGATAGTCAGCGTTTCCGCCGACTCCCGTCGCTCATGCATCTACAGCGGCTCGCCGGCCGTGCGTCTCTCCGCACAATGGACTATAATAGTCTCATTGCCATCAGGGCTATCGAGAATTCGAAGGGAGAGCAACATCAATGAGTGAATTGCTGAAACATCTGGAACGGGAAATTGCCGCAGAGGGAATGGACGCCCTGCTTGTGACCGATCCGAAGCATGTCTACTATCTGACCGGATTCGCCAGCAATCCGCATGAACGGTTTCTGGGACTTCTCCTGGAGCGGGGCGAGGAGCCGGTACTGATCGTCCCGGCGCTCGACGCCGAATCCGCGCGCGCAGCCTCGTCGGTTCAGACCATCGTCACCCACACCGATACCGACAATCCCTACAAGCTGCTGAACCAGCAGCTTAAGGGCAAGCCCGGCAAGCTCGGCATCGAGAAGGAGCAGATGTCGCTCGCGCGCTTCGAGCTGCTGGCAGAAGAAGTGCCGGCAGCAAGCGTTGCCGACATTGGACCCATCCTGCGCCGGATGCGTGCGATCAAGTCTCCCGCCGAGATCGACCGGATGGTCCACGCGGCCGAGCTGGTCGAAGAAGTGCTTCGCCAGGGACTAACTCGCGTGAAAGAAGGCGTCAGCGAGATTGAACTTGTGGCGGAGCTGGATTACCTGATGAAGAAGCTCGGCGCTTCGGGGCCGTCCTTCGATACCATGGTGCTGTCCGGCCCGAATACCGCCCTGCCGCACGGCGTTCCCGGCAGCCGGAAGATCGTACCCGGCGATCTCGTCATGTTCGATCTTGGCGTATTCGCGAACAGCTATGCGTCGGACATCACCCGGACATTTGCGTTCGGAGCAGAGCCTGGCGCCGAGCTGAAGACCATTTATGAAACCGTGCTGGCCGCGAACGAAGCCGGCATCGCCGCCGCCAAGGCCGGAGCCTCTTACGGCTCGGTCGATCAGGCCGCCCGGGCTGTCATCGAAGAAGCCGGCTACGGCGAATATTTCGTTCACCGCGTGGGCCACGGGCTGGGCATGGATACGCATGAGTATCCGTCGCTGCACGGGCTGAACGAAGATATTATGGAAGCCGGCAACGTCTTTACGGTAGAGCCCGGCATCTATGTTCCGGGGCTTGGAGGCGTCCGGATCGAGGACGATATCCTCGTAACCGGGACCGGCGCCCGCACGCTGACGAGCTTCCCCAAAGCCTGGACGGTTCTGGGATAGAACCGAACCGGCAGAGCCGGATTAAGGATCGCTCATCAGTATTATCCGGGTAGGTCATCAGAGTATAATCTGGGTAGGTTCATCAGTATTATCCGGCACGAAAGAAGGCATCTCCCCTGCCCGGGAGATGCCTTCTTTACGTTTGATTGATTTTAATGAACATGGATTGAATTACACAATGTCATCGGGAGAAAGACCGCAGATATAGGCTTCCGTCTCCATCTGAATCGTCGCATGCCCGATGTTGAACCGTTCATGCAGCTCCTTCGCGATCTTCCGGAGCATACCGTCCTGCCCGGCTCTGTCATTCACCACGAGGTGGGCTGTCAAGGCAGCTTCCGTCGTGCTCATTCCCCAAATATGCAGGTCATGCACCCCCAGCACGCCGGGGAGCGAGCCCAGGTAGGCCTTGACCGCTGCGGCGTCGATGCTTCCCGGAACAGTGTCCAGCGCCAAATCGACCGACTCCACAAGGAGTCTCCATGTGCCGATAAAAATGACGACTGCAACGATAAGGCTGCTCAAAGGATCGATCCACAGCCAGCCGGTATAGGAAATGAGAATCCCCGCAATTACGACGCCTACGGATACAAACGCGTCCGCAGCCATATGCAGAAAGGCGCCGCGGATATTGAGATCCCCTTTGCGTCCGGACATGAACAGAATAGCGGTTGCCGCGTTAACGGCAATGCCGACGGCGGCTACCCAAATCACTGTCTGCCCCGTTACGGGCGCCGGATCACGGAAGCGCCCCACGGCTTCCCAGACGATCACGCCTATAGCGACAAGCAGGAACAGCGCGTTCAGGAGCGCCGCCAGAACCGAGAATCTGCGGTAACCGTAAGTGCGGCGCTCCGTCGGAATTCTCCGCGCCAGCAGGCTTGCGGCCCATGCGAGGACAAGAGCGAGCACATCGCTCAAATTATGTCCCGCGTCCGCGAGCAGCGCAAGCGAATGGCCGATTATCCCGTAAGCCGCCTCAAGCAGCACGAAGACCGTGTTGAGCGCGATGCCGATCAGGAATGCCCGATTATAGTCGGCTGGCCCGTGATGATGGCTGTGACCATGACCCGTATGATGGTGATCCATATGCTCAAGACCGGGCTGCCTGTGATACGTTGGATCGTCATGCGTTGAATCGTCATGATCCTTCTGCGAATGATCTTGCAGATGACCGCGTGCATGTTCGTGTCCATGATGGTGCGAATGCCCCATCCCGCTCCCTCCCGTTTCTTTTGGCTTAATGGATACAACGATTCCGGCACCCTGCCGGCGGCTCTATAGAGATCGCTCCCGGTTCCGGCCGTTCCCACTCTCGGACTCTTCCTCCGGGAAACGGAAGCTCCGGGCGATGTAGAGGACGGGCGTTCCGGCGGCCGTCAGCAGAAATTTGACCAGATAGGTCGTGAACAAAATTTCAAACCATACTTCCCAGTTGTACAGTCCTGCAAAAGCGATCGTGCAGAAGATCAGCGTATCGACGAACGAGCTGAACATGGTGCTGCCGTTCGAACGGATCCATAGCTGGCTTGGCGTTTCAAAGAACTTACGTATCCACGTATACAGCCGTACATCGAGCAGCTGGCTGACGAAATAGGCGCTAAGGCTGCCAAGCGCAAGCCGCGGAAGCAGACCGAACAGGGTCTCCATCGACGATTGGGCCATATCACCGGCCTGAGGCTTGAATACGAGAACCATCTGCATGATTACCGTCGTCATTATCAAGGTAAAGAAACCGAACCAGACCGCCTTTTGCGCCTCGGCCCGTCCGTATTTCTCATTCAATAGATCACTTGTCATATACAGCGTCACGTACATCGTGTTGCCGAGCGTCATGACGATATCGAACGGCATCGCAATCGTCTTGGCGACTTGAATGTTGGCGATTACGGTGGCTACCCCGATCCAGGCGTACATTCCTTTTTTACCGAACAACCGGTAGCAGAGCAGAAAAAATGCAAAGTTAACCAGAACGAATAAAATGCCCCAAATCAAGTTAAACATGCTTGTCTCCCTTACCTTCTATTTTTGCATGTTCCACTCTAACATATCCTCTCTAACGAGACCAGACGTTACTCTATATATTAAGATGAATTTTAACTTATTTTCCCTGAAATATGATTAGTTTCTGAAAAAAAGATAGATTTGCGAAAAAAATCGTAATAAACCGTGAATTACTGAAAAAATATACCTGACATCGCCCATAATCTACCTATTCAACCGCAGGTTAATTTAATAAAATAGTAGGCAGTACCCGTAATCCATGTCTTTGTACCAGGTTGTAAGTTAGGCCATGTGAACTAACCCGGGAAGCAAGGTCCCGCTGTTAAGCCGAACGCGCCGGCGGATATGGGAAATTATACATATTAAAGGAGAGAACCGCCATGTTTCGGATCATGCATACCATTGGCCGAAAATTTATGCTGTTGCTGCTCGCTGCCCTGTTGTTCACTTCGCTGCTGCTAAGTGTCAGTTTCTACTTTATATCGAAGAACACCATCGACAACTATGTCGTTCCCCAAATCGACAAGCTGCTCACCTCGGCCTCCCAGGATATTTACAAGTCGCTGAACTCGACAAATGCCCAACAGGCCCGCAGCAATGACGAAGCGTCTTCGACCGTTGCGTTCTATTTCAAGGACAAGCGGCAGCAGCACAATGTGGAGACGATCTTTCTGGCGGAGGTTAATGACGGCAAAGCGACCGTGCTGAGCGCGGATCACGGCTCGGAACTTAAGCGGAAGGAAGAGCTTGAGCTTACTCCGGAGCTGGCTGATGCGGCCAAGGGAAAAAGCACCCTCAGCGGCATCTACTCCGACAGCCACGGCGTACACAAGACGGCTTATGTCGGCATTCCCGGCAGCAGTCTCGTCGTCGGCGTAAGCTCTGATATGACGTTTGTGCAGGATAAGATGAAGAGTATTTTCTGGACCAGCGCAGGAATCACACTGCTGGCAGTAGCTCTCGGCATGGGCGCGTCGTACTTCCTGAGCCGCCGCATTACGAAGCCGATCACCCGGCTGGCTGCATACAGCGACCGGCTGGCCGAAGGAGACTTCACCGAGGAGCTGACATTTCAGAGCAAGGATGAAATCGGCCGGCTGGCCGACAGCTTCCGGATGATGTCCGGGCGGCTGAAGCTCTTGATCGGCCAGGTGCTGGACACGGCCGGCACCGTTATGGCAGGCACCAAGGAATTGAAGGACGGGGTGGACAGCATTCGTGAGCAATCCGATCAGTCCAGCCTGTTCGTTGAGGAAATTGGCCAGGGAAGCCGCCAGATGACGGTAAGCGCTGCGGATAACGCGCGCGCTATGGAGGAAATCAGCCAGGGCATCACTCACATCGCCTCTGCGGCCGGGGAAGTGTCGGAACAGATTGTCGAAGCCTCGGACCGGGCCGTCAGCGGCAATCAGACCGCCCAGCAGGCGGTAGACCAGATGCACCAGGTCGGACGTGCATCCGCGGAATCACTGGAGCAGATTCGCCAGATGGACGAACGCTCGCAGCGGATCGGGGATGTCGTGCAGAGCATTGCGGAGATTACGAAGCAGATCCAGATGCTGTCCCTCAATGCGTCCATCGAAGCGGCTCGCGCAGGCGAGCATGGACGGGGCTTCGCGGTCGTGGCCGGGGAGGTCCGGAAGCTCGCCGAACAATCGAAGGAAGCGACGGAGCAGATCGGCCAGTTCCTGATCGGTCTGCGCGAGGAGATGCAGCGCTCCGTCAGCAGCATGAACGCGGTGAATGCCGAGGTCTCATCCGGTCTCGGCCGGGTCGAGGAAGCGGGCAACGCCTTCAATCATCTGTCCGTCCTCATTCAGAGCATCAACCAGAGCATCCAGTCCGTCTCGGCTGCGACCCAGCAAATTACCGCCGGTACGGAAGAGGTTACCGCCTCCGTGGAGGAGACAGCCCGAATCACCTCCAAATCGCAGGAGGGTGCGGAGCATCTGTCCGACAATTACCAGACTCTGCGGAAACAGATGACAGAGAATGCCGGCACGGTCGAGCGTCTGTACCAGCAGATGCTGCAGATGCAGGAAGCCGTTCGCCAGTTCAAGATCTGATATCCGCCGTAGTCCCGGCCATCACCGGTTCACGGGACAGATTATCCATGAACCGGGATATCCGCTCCAGCGCTTCTCTCAGCGTCCTGGAGGAAGCGGCATAGGAGCAGCGGACATGCTCCTCGCCGCCGGGCCCGAAGGCGGTTCCCGGAACGACTGCAACGCCGGCTTCACGCAGCAGCCGCTGTGCGAACACCTCGGCGTTCAGTCCTGTGCCGGCCACCGAAGGGAAGGCGTAGAACGCACCCTCCGGAAGGCGACATGGCAGTCCGAGTCTGTTCAAACCCTGAATAAATTCATCCCGCCGCCTGTGAAAGGCGGCTTTTCTTATGTCCTTGTCGCCCAGACCAGCCCGCAGCGAATGCAGGGCGGCGAGCTGGCCCGGCGCCGGAGCGCACATGGCCGTATACTGGTGAATCCTCAGCATAGGTGCCGACAAGTCTGCCCCTGAGCAGACATAGCCTACCCGCCAGCCGGTCATGGCAAAGGCCTTGGAGAAGCCGCTGACCACAATCGTCCGCTCTTTCATGCCCGGCAGCTCGGCGATGCTGGCATGCCGGCTTCCGTAGGTCAGCTCGGCGTATACTTCGTCCGAAATGAGAATCAGGTCATGGGCCTTCACAAGCTCCGCAACAGGCTGCCAGTCCTCCAGCGTCATGACGGCTCCCGTCGGATTGTTCGGATAATTCACGACAAGCGCACGGGTTCGCGGCGTGATAGCGCGGCGGAGTGCATCCGCGGTCAGCTTGAATCCTTCCTCCACCCGCGTCATAGCAGGAACTGTCTTCCCGCCGCACAGGGATACCATGGGCGCGTAGGCCACATAGCCCGGAGCCGGGATAATCACTTCGTCCCCCGGCGTAATTACGGTTCGCAGCGCAAGATCCAGACCCTCGCTGCTTCCCGCCGTCACAATGATTTCATCCTCCGGGTTATAGGAGAGTCCCAAGCCGGAGGTCAGGTAATCAGCCAGCTCGCGCCGCAGCTCCGGAAGTCCGCGATTGGAGGTATAGCCGCTTTCGCCCCGGCCCAGAGCGGCGAAGACGGCGTCGCGTACATGATCGGGAACCTTGAAATCAGGCTCTCCGACTCCAAGCGAAATGACATCCGGACGATCCGCAACCTGGTCGAAGAACGCGCGGATGCCTGAGGGCGGCAGCTCCCGGACGAGGGGATTGATCCGCAACTGTTCAACTGACATGCTGCGGTACCCCTCTTTCCTTCAGCGAGAGCGAGATGATGGTCTCCAGCAGACCGCTGAATGTCATTCCGGCGGCCTTCGCGCTCTTGGGCAGCAGGCTGGCTGAGGTCATGCCCGGCAGCGTGTTAACCTCGAGCACATAGGGAACCCCGTTCGAGACAATGACGTCGACTCTGGCGTAGACGCCGCATTTCAAGGCGCGCCAGCAGGCCAGCGCCGTCTCCTTCACCCGGCTCTCAAGCTCCGGAGGCAAATCGGCCACCTCTTCCAGCGCTCCGCCCGCGCTGTACTTCGCGTTATAGTCAAACCACTCCGCATGGTTCGGGACAATACGAAGGATCGGAAGAACCTCGCCGTCCAGAATGGAGCAGGTCAGCTCCATGCCCTTGACGAACGCCTCCAGCATCACGGGCTGCTCCTGGCGGAACGCTTCGGTGACGGCGGGATACAGTTCTTCTAGCTCCTTCACCTTGGACATGCCGATGCTGGAGCCGCCGGAAGACGGCTTGACAATCAGCGGGAAGCCGAGCTTCGAAGCGGCCTCGGCGCTATATTCGCCGGAGTTCTCCAGACACAGCCAGTCGGCGGTCGGAATGCCGGAGGAACGGAGCAGCCGCTTCGTCATATCCTTATCCATGCAGATGGCGCTGGACAGCACACCGCTGCCGCTGTACGGGATGCCGAGCGTCTCGAGCACGGCCTGAACGGTTCCGTCCTCGCCGAATTCGCCGTGCAGCGCGAGCAGCGCGAAATCCAGGCCGCGGACCTGATCCGCAAGATTCTCTCTCCGGTCCACGACTACCGGAACCGCCTCGTACTTGGCCTGCTCCAGCCCTCTCAGCATTTCCGCTCCTGTCTTCAGTGAGACTCCCCGCTCCGACGATGTTCCTCCCATAATAACGCCAACCTTCATGGTTCCCGCATCCTTTCCCTCTGTTGTTATTGTCCGTTGATTGTTCTCTATTCAGGGCTGACGGTTCTTAAGCAGCCGTTTCGCCTCTTCGCCGATGACGGAGATGCCCCGGCGGATATTCTCGTCGCTTACCCGGGAGAAGCCCAGGCGCAGCGTGTTCTGCCCGCCACCGTCCGTGAAGAACGAATCGCCCGGCGTGAAGATCACGCCCCGCTGCTGGCAGGCCGCCAGCAGCTCCCGCGTATTCATTCCCTGCTCAAAGGTCATAAACAGATGCAGCCCTCCGTCTCCCGACAGAGAGGAGAACGGCACCTTCTCCCGGCAGCACGCCAGCGTCAGCTCATATTTCCGCTTGTATTCGGCGCGGGCGCGGCGGAGATATTTTTCCAGATTGCCATTATGCAAATATTGATAGAGCAGCGACTGGTCCAGCGTCGAGGTATGAATGCTTCTGGCCCGCTTCACGCTCTCCAGTACGCCGATCAGCCGCCGGTCGCCGAGCACCCACCCCACACGCAGTCCCGGAAACAGCACCTTCGAGAAGCTTCCGATATAGACGACTCCGCCCTCCGCTGAACCAAGCGCCGCCAGCGGCGCCACATGCGAACCCGAGTACCGCAGCTCTTCATTGAAGCCGTCCTCAATGACGGGAATGCCCCGGCGGTTCATCAGCTCCATCAACTCCAGCCTTTTGCGGAGCGACATGACGGTTCCGGTCGGATTGTGGTAGGAAGGCACGAGGTAGGCCAGATCGTAATCCCCCTCATCCAGCGCTTTCTTCAGCTCATCCAGATTCAGGCCGTCCTCTTCCATCGGAACGCCGCGAATCTGAAAGCCGTGCAGCTTCAGGTTCTTGATCGCGGTGTTATGGGTCGGATTCTCGCACAGCACCCTGCCGCTCACCTTCTTGACGGCCGAGAGCACGAGATCGAAGCCCTCGGTGAAGCCGCTTGTGATCAGCATATCCTGATTCCGCGTATCCACGCCCTTGCGGGCCATATAATCCAGCAAATAATCAATCAGGGGCTTGTAGCCCTTGGCGTAGCCGTAATTCAGGAGCACATGGCCTTCCATCGACATCCGGTCGAGAAAAGCGCGCTTCACACTGTCCAGGTCGAACAGCTTCTCGTCCGGCGCGATGCTCGTGAACGAAATGGTGCCTTTAGACGCGCGGATGCCGCGCTTCATCAGATCAAGCTCCTCGGCCATCAGGGCGTAGCCGCTGATGCGATCCTCCCAGCCGAGCCTGCTGGCGGCATCCGGCACCTCGCCGCCGAGCCCGCTCTGCGGCTTGACCTGGGCGGCGAAGCTGCCTTTGCCCTGGACGGTGTAGGCGAAGCCGTCCGCCTCAAGCTCGGCGTAAGCGGCGATGACTGTGCCCCGCCCGACGCCGAGCAGCGATGCCAGCTCCCGTGTGGCGGGCAGCCGCTGATCCGCCTGGATCGCGCCCTGGACGATCAGACGCTTCATATAATCCTTGATCTGGAGGTAGACCGGACGGCCCTCAGCCAGCTTGAAATCGTTGAACATCCTTCTCTCTCCTTCTTCCTTATCATGTCACATTCCCGCCCCCGGCAAAAGAACCGCGCAAGGGCCGTTTTTGGCGTATTGCGGTATGGATGGGTTGTCCGTGGCTTTTTTGTGAAAAAGCAGACTTTGGTTTACAATTATAGCTGTATTCAAAGTGCTGAAGCGGAGGAATGAATCATGCTCTTTATCGACAACGCGGGGATCACGGACGCCTCCATCAATCTGGCGATTGAGGAATACGTACTGAAGCATCTCCCCATGGATGACAGCTACCTGCTGTTCTATATTAACAGTCCATCCATCATTATCGGCAAGCATCAAAATACGATCGAAGAGATCAACCAGGAATATGTCAAAGACCACAATATCCAGGTCGTCCGGCGGCTGTCCGGCGGCGGCGCGGTCTATCACGATCTCGGCAATCTCAACTTCAGCTTCCTGACCAAAGACGACGGCGAATCATTCCATAACTTCCTGAAATTCACCCAGCCGGTCATCGATTATTTGAGAAGCATGGGGGTAAACGCAGAGCTGAGCGGACGCAACGATCTTCAAGTCGGTGAGCAGAAAATCTCCGGCAACGCCCAGTTCGCCACCAAAGGGCGCATGTTCAGCCACGGCACCCTGATGTTCAATTCGGATCTCGACGAGGTGCATAACTCCCTGAAGGCCAATCCGGCCAAATTCAAATCCAAGAGCACGAAATCGGTCCGCAGCCGGGTCGCCAACATCAAGGACCTGCTTGGAACCGAGATGACGATCGAGGAATTCCGCGCCGGGCTGCTGCGTTCCATCTTCAGCATGGACCCTTCAGAAGTTCCGCAGTACAAGCTGACCGACGAGGATTGGAGCAAGATCCGCCAAATCTCCGAGGAGCGCTACCGGAACTGGGACTGGAATTACGGCCAGTCGCCGATGAGCAACGTCAAGCATGCGGTGAAATTCCCCGGCGGCATCGTCGATATCCGGATGGACATCAAGGATGCGCGGATCGAGGATATCAAGATTTATGGAGACTTCTTCGGCGTGGGCGATGTGGCTGACGTGGAGAACGCACTGCGCGGCAAGCGCTATGAAGAGACAGAGGTCCGGGAAGCGCTGGCTCCGCTGGATCTGAAGCATTACTTCGGACGCATCGAGCCGGAGGATGTTATCGGCCTGATTTTTCTGGAAGAGTCGGAGTAAGCATCGCTTCCGGGCGGTTAGATCATCGGGACATAATCTTGGTTGAAAAATAAAGGAGAGAGCCGGCTGCGCCGGTCCTCTCCTTTTTTGGGGTTTGCGCCGCTGCGCCTGAAGCTCAAATGCCCAGCACAAGACGCTTGTCCGCGTCAGGGTCCTTGACCATGAGAGTGTGGTCGCCAAAAATCATCGTCGCACGCTCCCCGCTCTCGTAGGTCGGCCATTCCCCCGGATCGCCCGGCGGTCGGCCGTGTGCAAAAGCGATCCATGCCTCCTGCATCTGCTTAGACAGCGTGAACGCAGATGGCGGAATCTGAAGCCCCGCCTGCTGCAGGAAGGGCAGCGTGCCGAACACGAACGGAATCTCGGCGGCATGGACCGCCTTGCGGAGCAGCGGATGGGACGGCAGCGTCCAATCGAACCGGTACATCCAGACCGGAGCATGTCCGCTTTGGCCAATGGCGAATTCGAGCGCACCTCGCCAGAAATAGAGGTCGGTCATCAGCTCCGCCCGGCCCTCGAAATCGGTGGCGTAGCGCGAGATGAACGGCTTCACGCTGTGGCCGCCGTTTAGCAGCTCCATGGCGCTTGCGATCACCTCATCCGGCACACTCGGTGAATCCGGCCGGAAGAAGAGCGCGCCCTCGTCCCGGTTCGTGCCGATCAGCAGCGGAATTCCCGCCGCTGCGCCGCTGCGGACCGCTTCGATCGGCGGCACGGGCAGCGTCGCCGGATCGATGACCGGCTGGAACGGCATGCCCATGCCACCCATCCGCCGCTTCATGCGCTCGCCCGCCTCGATCAATTCGACGGCGGGCATCGCCCGGAGCCGTGTGGCCTCTTGCGGCGGGAGGCCGAGCTCGTCCAGCAGCCCGGCGCAGACGGTGCGGGCCTGCTCAGCGCTCAGCGCCTGCGACGCGCCGCTCTCCATAATGGCCCGGGCGAACAGGCCCGTGGCGCCGGGCATCGCCAGCAGCGCCGCGATGCTCATGCTGCCGGCCGACTCGCCGAAGATGGTCACGCTTGCGGGATCTCCTCCGAAAGCGGCGATATTGCCCTGCACCCAGCGCAGGGCCGCCATCTGGTCAAGCAGGCCCGCATTGGGCACGAAGTCTTCGTGCATGGAATGCAGATGAAGGAAGCCCAGCGGGCCAAGCCGGTAATTCAGGGTCACGACCACGACCCGGCCCCGGGCGGCAAGCGCGGTCCCGTCGTAGGCCGGGATGCTGCCCGAGCCGGTCTCGAAGGCCCCGCCGTGAATCCAGACCATGACGGGAAGCGCTTCTTCTCCGGCATCTTCCGGCGTCCATACATTCAAATACAGACAGTCCTCGGACATGCCTGCACCGCCGTCGGCTTCGCCGAACACTCCGCCGGTTCCGCCGCCCGGCTGCGGACAGAAGGGGCCAAAGCGCATGGCGTCCCTAATCCCTTCCCAAGGTTCGGGCTCCGCCGGGGCCCGGAATCTCAAATCTCCGACAGGAGGGCTGGCGTAGGGAATGCCCTTAAAGGCTCTTACCCCATTAGACGTTATGCCCTGCAGTCTGCCGTATGCGGTCTCAACGATTGGTTGCGGCATGGTTTCTTTCTCTCCTTTTTCGCTCCTTTTCTCGTCCTCCTGAAGGCACTTCCTCCTTTTTACATTTTACCATTCTTGCCTCCAAACCAAACACGCCAGCCCTTCCTCCCGGA
The DNA here is from genome assembly GCF_019904155.1 of Paenibacillus sinensis. Lineage (GTDB taxonomy): Bacteria > Bacillota > Bacilli > Paenibacillales > Paenibacillaceae > Paenibacillus_AQ > Paenibacillus_AQ sinensis. The sequence goes on along the minus strand of NZ_JAHCMB010000121.1, from coordinate 51,166 downwards.
GAAACCGTTTCTTCAACTCTTCCTTCTTCCTTCTTCCTTCCTCCTCCCCTTCGCTCCTGCTGTTCTACGCTCTGCTGCATTTAGCCGGTAATTGCCGCCCCTCCGTCTATCGCCGCCGCTATAGAAAACGAAGCATCCGGGAATGGAATATCGCCCGGATGCTTCGCGCCTGAATGACTATTCGATTGTCCTGCGGGTTGTGCATCCGGTCTACCGGGTCAGCACAAACGTATAAGTGACCGCTGCCAGCGTCAGCGTGACAAAGATTGCCTCCAGCGCTCCGCCCTTCTTCGTTCCGGTGCTCATCAGCTTGAGCCGGAGCTTCCATTCCAGCGGCGGGAGCGGCGTAATGCCCCGCTGGGTCAGCGAATCGGCCAGCAGATGCAGACCGTATGACAGACCTCCGGCGACCCACAGATTATCTCCGCCCCCGATCATCCGTCCCGCAAAATACAGCAGCGCCGTCCAGCCGGCGAGCCCGTACAGCGTATGGGTCAGTCCCCGATGGGGAACGACTGCGGCGATGACCAGAATGCAGCCGGCAATCGCGTTCCAGGGATCAAGCGCATTTCCATACGCGATGAGCGTTACGGCGAGCAGCAGCATGACCAGCTGGCGCAGTCTGCGTCCCGGCAGGAACGCGACGCTGGCGACCAATAGTGCCATTACGAGATTCCAGGGATACGGCGATATCCCGGCCATATACCAATAGATGGCTCCCGCAATGAGCGCCAGCTGAAGGATGCGCAGCAGAAATGTCGGAATCGCCTTGCGCACGAGCAGCGAATTCGGCTCGTCGATATCAGGCAGCAGGGAGCTTAAGACCGTTACGGCGACGGCGGGTACTCCGATGTGCAGGCCAGCCAGCTGCATGGCCGACAGGGTTAGCCCGGTACTGATCACCAGGTGGGATTTGCCCATCATTGCCTTGTTCCTGCTCCTTTCGGGCCAATCCTTACATATGAGAACAAATGTACGGCTATCGCAGTATACCAAGGCGCGCTGCATTTGTCCAGCCTGTTCCTTCAGCCTGTTTCCTTAATCCGGGCGAAGCCGGAAGAACCATGTCCTGCCTTGTCGGCGTGGCGGTTTTGGGATACAATTTGGTCAGCTTGCCCCGGCTGCCGGACCGCATTACGCGCTGGCTATGAAGGGGGCGGAGCCTGCCGTTCCGCCCTGAGGCTCCGGCTCACGCCATGCCTCCAGGCCATCTGAGAGACCCCGGCTACACCACAAGCTCTCAAGCCGCCTTGGAGCCTAGCTCACGCCACGCTAGAGGGCCCCCGGCTCACGCCACAAGCTCTCAGGCAGCGCTGAGAGTGAGAGACTTCGATCGACGCCACGTCACCCGGTCCGCCCTTATGGACACCGGCTCACGCCCCAGGTTCCCGGTCCGGCAGCAGCAGAGACAGATATAACGAGAAGGAGAGAACCGAATGTATAAACTGATTGCCATCGATATCGACGATACACTGATCAATGACGACAAGGAAGTAACCCCCGCCACCCAGAAGGCGCTGGAAGCCGCTGTAACCGCCGGTGTTGTCGTGACGCTCGCTACAGGACGCGCCTACGCTTCCGCCCAGGCGATCGCCCGCCAAACCGGACTCAACGTGCCGATCATCACGTATCAAGGTGCGCTGGTCAAAAATCTGCTGGACGAAAAGGTACTGTACGAGCGCTATGTGCCGCAGGATGCCGTCCGCAAGCTGTTTGAATACTGCATTGAGCATAACCTTCACCTGCAGACCTACATCGACGACAAGCTCTATTCCCGCGAGGAGAACCAGAAGCTTATCGATTATGCAGCCCTGAACAAGACTCAATACTATATCGAGCCCGATTGGAAAAAGCTGCTGGATTACCAGACGCCCAAGCTGCTCATTATCGATGATCCCGATTTCCTGGATGAGCTTGCGCCCAAGCTTCACGAGCTGCTGGGCGAAGCGGTCCATATTACGAAATCGAAGCCGCATTTTCTCGAAATCATGCATAAGGAAGGAACAAAAGGGCTGGCGCTGGAGTTCCTGGCCGATTATTTTAAATGCGACCTGTCTCAGACGATCGCCGTCGGCGACTCCTGGAACGACCATGAAATGCTTGAAACGGCCGGCCTCGGCGTAGCCATGGCGAACGCTATTCCGGCGTTGAAAGAAATTGCGAACTACGTGACGGCCAGCAACAACGAAGACGGCGTCAAGCAGGTTATCGATAAATTTATTTTGCAGACTAGCTGATCCAGCCTATAGTCCGGTCAAACACGAAGGAGCGCGGAACCGCAATAAGCGATTTCCGCGCTCCTTCGTGTTTTGCTTTCACTGGCCATACTCCTCCCGACTTGAAGCCGGGCCTCGGTTCTTCAGCTCGTGACCTCGCCGGACACCCGCTTGTCGTCTTCAAGCGGTACACCGGCATCAGCATCTACGCCGACATCCGGCAAGCCCCCGCTTATTAGTTCCAGCGCGAACCTGGCCGAATTCAGCGCTGCCAGCTCCAGATTGCCCTCGAACAGCTCTCCGGCTCCGCCGCCTGCGATATCCGATACCGACCGAACCGCGAGAAAAGGAAGCCGGAACCAATAGGCAGCTTGGGCGATCGCCGCGCTTTCCATATCCGTGACCAGCGACTCCGGAAACCGGGTTCGTATGAGGTCGGCGGCATCCCGGTTTCCGATAAAGGAATCGGCGGTTGTGATGAGACCGGACACAACCCTTAGATCCGGCTGAGCAGCCGCCAGCCGCAGAGCCGCCGCCACAAGCTGTTCAGACGCCTTGTATCGCGCAGGCATACGCGGCACCTGCCCGTATTCGTAACGGGAGAACGCCGTCGCATCCACGTCACTGTATGCGTGTTCCGTACCCACTACAACGTCGCCGATCCGAAGGCCGTCTCCGATGCCTCCTGCCGAGCCGATATTCACAATCAGCTCGGGCTGCCAGCGCTCGATCAGCAGCGCGGCGGTCAGCGCCGCGTTGACTTTGCCGACTCCGCTTCGGAGCAGCACAACCTCCCGGCCTGCAAGCGTTCCGCTGTAAAATGTTCCACCGGCAGCTTCAGTCAAGCTCGTTACCTCTATCCGGCTGCGCAGCCACGCAATCTCTTCTTCCATCGCTCCGATAATCGCGATTCCCATCGTTCTCTCCTTCTTCGATGCTTGCTGACCGGCCTTTTACGGTCCGTAGGCACCGGCGGCCGGATCATCCGGGCGCAGCAAAATGGATTGCATTTTTATGTCCTTATTCCCTTATTTCCTTGGCTCACTTTGGAATTAACGGCTCCCCGCGCTTGCCTGCTTCTGCTCCGGTACAGAGTTCCGGATGGGTCCAGGCTGTCCAGGCTGACTACCGGCACCGGCTTTGGCCCGCAGATCAGCCACCACAGCCTCAAGCTCCTCCATCGCATCCGCCACCAGCTCCGCGTCGAAATGTCCCGGCATCCGGTGGATGGATGCGCCAGGCTCGGTGGCACGGACTCCCACAGCCAACTGTTCGGCCCTGCTAAGCCCGCCAAGTCCCATATCTTCCAGCGAAGCAGGCAAGCCTACCTCAGCATAGAAGGGCAGCAGCGAAGCAATTTCGTCCCGCTTGCCTTCCAGAAGCAATTGCAGCACCACGCCGTAAGCCACCTTGCTGCCGTGCAGCAGATCATGCGTCTGCGGCAGAACGGTCAGGCCGTCGTGAATGGAATGGGCCGCTGCGGTGCGGCCGTATTCTTCTCCGAATCCGCCCACCAGTCCGGCGGTGAGGAAGATGGTCTCCACAACCCGGACAAACGCCTCATTCAGCGTTCCGGCTTCCTGCGCAGCCAGGGCCTCCGCAGCGAACGCAAGCAGATTGTCGCGGCATCTGCGCGCGGCATAATGAGCGATGGCGATTTCTTCGGTGACGCTCGGCAGATGGGCGATAATCGCATCGGCTTCATACCATTTGGCCAGTGTATCGCCGATTCCGGCTGCCAGTAGCTCCTTCGGCGATTCCAGGAGAACAAGCGGCTCCACCAGCACGAGCGCATTGCTGTTCGGATACACATCGTATCCCACTGCTGTACCCGAAGCGTCATACATGACGCTTAATGAGGACCAGGGCGAGCAGGTCGCTGCCAGTGTCGGCAAAATAATAACGGGTATGCGCAGCAGCGCGGCGGTCGCTTTGGCCGAATCGCTAACTTTGCCTCCGCCCACGGCGATAAGGGCCTGGAGTCCAAGCTCCGTCACCTTCGAAGCAATGGCATCCCGTTCGGAGTAGGTGCATTCACCGCCGTACCGATAATACTCAAGCCGTGCGGAGTTAACAGCCGGAAAATAAGGAGCGGCCGCCTCCCAAGAGCGCCCGCCATGCACGACGAGCGCAGAGTCGATGCCCCGGCGCTCCAAATGATCCTGCAAATCCCCCCAGACTCCCTGTCCGCACACAAACTCCTGCGGAGCCGCACGAACAATCACTTTAGGTTCCAACGCTTTTGCCTCCTTTTCCAATCCAAATCCTTGAGCTATGGCACGGGCCCGCCACCCTACCTATATCTTGCCGATCTGCACTGCTCTCTGCCCTACTCTATCTGCACTACTCTCTCTGCATCACTCTCTCTGCACTGCTCGCCCTGCCTTACCCGCTATTCCCGGCGCGCTTTGCGGGACAGAAGATTCCCCGCCGACTGAATTCCTTGAACAAATAGAATCAGTATGGCGACCGTAACCAAAATAACAAAGGTGTCAAACCGTTGGTAGCCGTAGGAAATGGCAAGATCCCCGATTCCGCCGCCTCCGACCGTTCCCGCCATCGCCGTCGCGCCGATCAGGCCGATCGTAGCGGTAGTCATCGTCAGAATCAGGGAACCGAACGCTTCGGGCAGCAGAAAATGCCGGATGACCTGAAACGTCGTCGCCCCCATCGCCTCCGCCGCCTCCATAATGCCAGGGCTGACCTCCAGCAGGGAGTTCTCGACAAGCCGGCCGATATAAGGCGCCACATACACGACCAAAGGTACGATGGCGGCGCTGGTTCCAATTGATGTATGGACCAACATACGGGTGAACGGGATAATGGCGACGAGCAAAATGATAAAAGGTAGAGACCGGACGACGTTAATCAGCGGATTGAGAATCGAGTAGACGAACCGGTTCTGCTTGATCCCGCCTGGACGGGTTAGCACCAGCAGGATGCCGATCGGGATGCCGAGCAGCGCGCCGAAGAATAATGAGACCCCTACCATGACCACCGTCTCGCGCAGCGCCTGAAACAGCTGATCCGCTGTAATAATCGTGTTCATAGAATCGATACCTCCTTAGCGGCAGTATGGTCGGCGGATTCGTCATCTGCGGCATCCTTCGGAGCCGCCTGACCGCTGCCTGCAGACTTCTTGATAACGCGGTCGCGAGCATTCAGCCCCTCGCCTTCATGCTCTTTCAAGCCGGATTCTTCATGAATACCGGCGGTTCGATCAAGGCTTGCGGCATGCAGCCCGTCTCTGTCCTTCACCAATTCTGCCGATTCTCCGGTCAGGCCCACGGCTTCGCTCTCCCGACCGGCTTCCCGAGTGTTCGTGCCGTCATGCAGCTCCCGGACCTCCACTCCCCGGGCCTTCAGAAATTCCAAGGCTTCGGCTATCTCACGCTGTCCGCCTGTCACCTTCAGGATCATCGTTCCCAGCGTCGTATTCTGAATCTCATTCATGTTCGCGAACAAAATGTTGATGCCGACGCCGTATGTGCGAACCAGGCTGTCCACAATCGGTTCCGAGGCGTTGCCGCCAACGAATTTCAGCTTGAACAGCCTTCCTCCGCCCCCTCCTGGCTCCAGCGTCCGCAGTACACTGTCCGGTATGGAGGTCTGAATAACCGTCCGTACGAAGTTCTGCGTTGTAGGATGGCCGGGATTTCCGAACACCTCAAGCACCTCACCCTGCTCGATGATCTCCCCCTGCTCCATCACGGCAACCTTGTTGCAAATTTGCTGAATGACACCCATTTCATGCGTAATGATCAGAATGGTGATCGAGTACGCTTCATTGATTTTTTGGAGCAATTCAAGAATCGAACGCGTCGTCTGCGGGTCCAGCGCCGAAGTGGCCTCATCGCATAGCAGAATCGAAGGGTTGCTGGCCAGCGCCCGGGCGATGCCTACCCGCTGCTTCTGTCCGCCCGACAGCTCTTTCGGATAGCTGTTCGCTTTATCGGCCAGTCCGATGAAGGAGAGCAGCTCGTTCACACGCTCGCGGATCTCATGCTTGTTCCGTTTCAGAAGCACAAGCGGGATTGCGATATTGTCGTACACGGTCTTGGACTCCAGCAGATTAAAATGCTGAAAGATCATGCCGATCTTCTTCTTCTCTGCGCGAAGCTGGGCCGGCGAGAGCTGATCCAGCGCCTGCCCTCCAACAAGCACGCGACCTTTGGTTGGACGCTCCAAATAATTCACCATCCGGAGCAGGGTGCTTTTACCGGCTCCGCTGTATCCGATGACGCCGAAAATATCGCCTTTCTCGACCTTTAGAGATACTCCTTTCAGCGCCTGGATCGTCCGGCCCTTGCGGGTGAACGTCTTGTGTATATCCTGCAGCTCGATCATCCCCGAAGCCCCCCTTCATTCAGCGCGATAGCAGTATCGCCAAAAATCCCCGTCCGGCCAATCCGTCGAACCGCTTCAGCGATCCGATCCTCTTCGCTTACAAGTCCAACCCGTACATAAGCGTCACCCAGCGTACCGAATCCCTCTCCCGGAGCGACCGCTACATGGGCTTCCTCCAGCAGCCAGTCGGCGAATTCCCGGGAACGGCGTCCTTCCGGCAGCTTCAGCCAGGCAAAGAAGGTGCCCTTGGGAGCCGCAACTTCCCAGCCGATGTCCCGCAGTCCGGAGACGAGCACATCCCTCCTCCGTTCGTACTTGGCCGTAAGCTCCCGCACCTGATCCTGCGGTCCAAGCAGCGCCGAGGCGGCAGCGTCCTGCACCGCGCCGAAGACCGTGCTGTACGCATGGGTATGATACAGTCTGAGCGCACTGATCACCGAAGCGTTTCCGACCGCGAAGCCGAAGCGCCACCCCGCCATATTGTAGGTTTTGGAGAGCGTATAGATTTCCACACCGTATTCCTTCGCTCCCGGAATCTGCAGCAGACTGATTGGTTTATGTCCGTCAAACCCGAGCGAGCCGTATGCGAAGTCATTCACAACGGGAAAATGATATTCGGCAGCCAGCTCAAGATTTTGCTCGAAGAATTCCCGCGTTGCCACCGCTCCGGTGGGATTGTTCGGATAATTTAACAGCAGCAGCCGGACCCGTCTCAGAATGTCAGGGGACACCTCCCGGTAATCCGGGAGGAAGCCGCTGCGCTCTTCAACCGGAACCGCATGCACCTCAGCCCCGGTCATTGCCGCCGCCGCATAATATGGCGGGTACGCCGGATTGGCTGTCAGCAGAACATCGCCTTGACCCAGGAGAGTGTGCGCAATCCCCATAATTCCGGTGCTGGACCCGTGAAAGACCGCGATCTCCTTGTCCGGGTCCAGCTCCACACCGTATTCCCGGTAATAGAACTCGGCGACAGCGCGAAGCGTATCCGGCTTGCCGTAAAAGGGGGGATAGCCGTGATTCTCCGGCTTGTCGGCCGCATCCTTCAGGCTGCGGACGATCGCTTCCGGAGTCGGTCCGTCGGGATTGCCGGTTGATAAATCAATGACGTCGATTCCCCTGGTCCGGTAATCCGCAACTTTTTCCTTAAGAGCCCGGAAATAATGCTCCGGCAGCCGTCCAATGACGGCGGAAGGTTGAAAATTCGCCATTACAAACGCGCCTCCACCTCAATATTGATCCGCTGGCTACTCTTCCTATTCGTTGAAATAAGCCGGCAGATGATAGCCCTCGTATTCGGGATTCGTTTTGATGTAATCCTTGAACTCCTGGGAATGATAGCCGTCGATGATATCCTTTACAAACTGCTTGTCTTTGTTCTTGCTGTCGACTGCCACGATATTCGTGAACGGATCGGTCATATTCTCAAGCTTAAGCGCCGTAGTGAGCTTGATGTTGTTCGCGATGGCGAAATTCCCCTGGATGGCGGCATAGTCGACGTCCTGAAGCGCCTGCGGCCCCTGCGCCGGCTCCGTCGGCACAAATTTGATGTTGTGCGGGTTGGAAGTGACATCGTTAATGGAAGTTTGCAGCGGATCAATATTATCCTTCAGCGTGATCCAGCCAACCTCTTTCAGAATCGTCAGCGCCCGGAGCATATTGACCGGCTCGTTGGGGAGATTGACCTGCGCGCCGTCCGGGATTTCGTCCAGACTCTGGTGCTTCTTGGAATACAGGCCCATTGGAGGAGTCGGAACCTGTACCACCCCTACCAAATCGATTTTTTCCCGCTTGTTGATCGATTCCAGATAGAGCGTGTGCTGAAAGACATTGGCGTCAATCTCTCCGTTCGCTACAGCCACATTCGGCTGGATACCATCGGTGAACTCTTTATATGTAATTTCATAGCCTTTCTTCTCCAAATAAGGAGCAACGCCCTTTTTGAACTGATCGCTGTAAGGTCCCGGGTTGAAGCTGATCCTCAGTGTTTTGGTCTCTTGTTTCCCGTCTGCGGAATTCGAGGAACCCGCGTCGGAATTGGAACCGCAGCCGGACAGCACCACAACGGCGGTCATAGCAGCCAGCAGCAGCGGCGTCCACAGCAATTTGTTTCTTCTCTTCATCTCTAATCTCCCCTTAACCTATTATTTTTGTCGGAATTAATTGGTTTATATCATATTACGCCTATTAATACCTGTCAATAAGCATGTTAACTAATTTTTATTTATCTTATCGGTAATATATGAATTTTGTGTTTACAAGAAAATCCGAGTGTGATACTTTGAATAAAACCATCATGTCTTGAAAGGATGAAACACATGGCACAAGTTGAAAGCTTTCAGTTGGACCATACCAAAGTTATCGCTCCTTATGTCAGAATTGCCGGAACCGAACGGAACGGCAAAGGCGGCATTGTACAAAAATACGATCTGCGACTGCTGCAGCCCAATGCCGACGCGGTGCCGACAGCAGCCCTCCATACGCTTGAGCATCTTCTCGCTACCTATTTGCGCGACGAGCTTCCGGGTATTATCGATATTTCTCCGATGGGCTGCCGCACCGGCTTCTACCTGATCATCTGGGACGAGCATTCTCCATCAGATGTCGCCGCGGCGCTGACGAAAGTGCTCCACAAAGTGCTCGAAACGGAGACTGTGCCGGCGGTAAGCCCGCTGGAATGCGGAAATTACAAGGACCACTCCCTATTCGGAGCCAAAGAATACGCGAAGCTTGTCCTTGAGTCCGGCATTAGCGACGATCCCTTTGTCCGAAAATAAAAGGAGCGCGGGAACGGTATGCTGACTATCGATCTGACCGGCAAAACGCTGGTTGTAACCGGCGGATTATCCGGAATCGGCAAGGGCGTCGCGGATCTGTTCCTCGAAGCCGGAGCCAATGTCGTCATCGGAGATATCGCGCAAGCCGGAGAGGCCCGGCTAGGCGACCGTCTTGCCGCCATCAGCTGCGATGTATCCAAGGCGAATGACGCGGTGCGCTTGATTTCTTTTGCCGTAGAGACCTTTGGCCAAATCGACTATGTTGTGAACAACACCGGAATCTCCGCCATGGATTACGCGGTACATATTAAAGAGGCCGACTGGGACCGGATGATGGATGTCAACGCCAAGGGCACCTATCTGGTGTCTCAGGCGGGAGCCGCGCAAATGCTGCGGCAGGGAACCGGGGGCAGAATCATCAATATCTCCTCCCAGGCCGGCAAGAACGGTTACCGCTGCATGGGAGGATATGTGGCTTCCAAGCATGCCGTTCTGGGTTTCACCAAGGTCATGGCATTGGAGCTGGCGAAGGAACAGATTCTGGTCAACGCGGTCTGCCCGGGCATTGTGGAGACGGATATGAAGCGGCGAGAGCGCGTGGATGGCGCGCAGCTTCGGGGTATGACGCCCGAAGACATACTGGCCGAGGACTGCTCGCAGGTTCCGCTTGGCCGGACAGCCCAGCCGGAGGACGTCGCCCGCGTCGTGCTGTTTCTGGCCAGCCCGCTGGCCTCCTACATGACGGGACAGGCGATCAATGTTACTGGCGGCATGACGATGCACTAGTATAAAAAAGCGGGAATGCGCCTTGCGCGCACACCCGCTTATTTGCGTTTAATATATTTCCGGGGGAAATGTCCCGCAAGGCGGTTGCCAGCAGGCGCTTCATCCTGCTCATCTTGCTTCTTTCATCTTCATCCCGCTTCATTCTTCTATCGCCAATCAAAGCCGCCTCCGTTAAAACTCGGAGCCTCTGACCTTCGCATAAATCCGGGTGCCCTCCAGCTCCCCGCTCTCTCCCCTCCGGCTATTCCGCAGCACCGCCTCCAGCTTGAAACCCGCCCGCTCGGCGACGGCCGCGCTTCTTGCATTCCGGTCGCTGCAGCGGATTTCAATCCGGTTCGCCTCAAGCTCCGTTATGGCAAAATCCGAAATTCCGTTCACGGCCTCCGTTACATAGCCTTGTCCCGCGCAAGATGTCCTGATCCAATAGCCGATCTCGAAGCTGCGGATATCCCAGTCAATCCGGTGCAGGCCGCTGCAGCCGATGAATTGTCCCGTTTCCTTGTGATAAATGCGCATATGCAGCTCGGTCCGGTCGAGAAAATGCAGCCGGGACTGACGGGTAAATACCTCGGATTCATCCAGAGTCGGCGCCTTCCGGGCAAAAGGCAGCCAGGGCCGCAACTCCTCCTGGCTTTCCAGGATCGCTTCATTGATGGCGCCGCCATCGCCCCAGCGCGGAGCGCGGATGACAAGCCGCTCCGTCTCGAAGCTCTCGGGAAAAGACAGTAAAATCGGGTTAAGGCGATGATTTCCGTTCATCGGCAATCCTCTCCATCTTTTGGGATTTATCGGCATTGAGCCTTGGCCTATACTTGAGTTAGAGTAATGAGGACGGGGGTGATACTGATATATGACGACCTATACGCGAGGGGAGCTTGCCAAACGAAGCGGGCTGCATGCCGAGACGCTGCGCTACTATGAGCAGCAGGGGTTGATTCCGCCTCCAGGGCGCACCGCCACCGGCTATCGGCTGTACACCGAGGATGTGCTGATCCGGCTTGCGTTCATCGGCAACGCCAAGCAGTGCGGCTTCACGATCAAGGAAATCCGCAAGGCGCTCGGCAAATCGCAGGACCAGGGAATCCGTCTTGAAGACTTCACGGCGCTGATCGACAGGAAAATGGAAGCGCTGCTCCGCGAGATCGAACTTAAGGAGCAGACCCGCCAAAATTTGGCCGGGCTTAAACAGCTTCTTACCGCAGAGCAGATCCATCCGGACATCCAGACGGTCAAATCCATTCTTCGTATGTAGAATACTCAGGTATTCCGTAGAGATATTCCGCTTGACCTTGTTTCTTGCTACAGGCTTTAGAATGAAGCCATCCCAGGTCAAGGAGGAATCTTCAAATGGAAACTACTGATCCCCAAATGCTTGAAGCGATTAAAGAAGCCTTAAGACAAAACACCCGGTTGGCAGGCCATGACCATATCCAGGTCCGTGAGGCGCTGGACCGTGAAGCCGACCGGCGCCCCCCGCTGCCCGGCCTTCAATTCCAGGAGGCCGTCATCTTGCACATGCGCGGCGAATGGGTAAGCTGCGGCGAGCCTGATCCCGCCCTGGCCGGCAAAGCCGTGCTGTACCTGCACGGCGGAGGCTTCACGGCGGGAAGCTGCGCCTTCTACCGCGAGCTGGCGGGCCGCCTCGCGGAAGCTGCCGGAGTCCGGGTGCTCGTCCCGGAATACCGGCTCGCCCCCGAGCATCCTTACCCGGCGGCCAATGACGATGCCCTGGCCGCCTACCGCTGGCTGCTCGGGTCCGGGTATTCGCCGGGCGACATCGTGCTCGGCGGCGATTCTGTGGGGGCAAGCCTGGTCCTGATGACGCTGCTTGCCCTCCGGGATGCCGGCAAGGACATGCCGGCCGGAGCCTTTCTGGTCTCGCCGCATGCGGATCTGGTCTATCTGGACGGCGGGTCCTTCGTTACCCGCCGCGAATGCGACCCGACAGGCAGCCTGGAGACCAGCAAGCGTATCCTGCTGGATTACCTGCAGGACTTGCATGGAGAGATCCCGGCCATCCTCTCGCCGCTGCGGATGGACCTCGCCGGCCTGCCTCCCCTGCTGATCCAGGCCGGCGGCCAGGAAGTGCTGCTGGACGACGCGCTCCGGCTCGCCGCCAAAGCGGAGGCAGCCGGCGTGAAGGTCCAGCTGGAGGTGTATGAGCCGATGTGGAGCGTCTTTCATCTGTTCGCTTACCTGATCCCGGAAGCCAGAGAAGCCATCGCGGCCATCGGCCGACATGCGGCCGCATGCCTGGGCGCCGGTTCAGCACGGCCCGTTGGCAACGAGTAAGCGCGATTTAAGCCAGCCGAATTAAAGGCTTCAGCTGGATGATTCCGCACCGGCAGATTGTATTGAGCGCTGGACTCGGCTATTCAGTTATTCAGCTATTCCGCTATTCAACTGCATGATTCGCTTTCATCCAATCGGCTAGCATTCTCGCCACGGGATGGAAGCTGGATTCCGCTTGGGCAGTCATATGCCGGTATATGCCAGCGCTTAACGTGGCTGCGGGCCAGATCGCCTCGGCTATTGCACCCGCTGGCTGTAAGTATCAGCGGCCCAGCTTTACTCTCAGTCCTGTCCGTGCAAGCTCCACCCGCTCAGGCAGCACATAGGCCTTCCGCAGATCGACGTCATGCGACATATGCGTGTAGTACGTCCGGCCCGGCTTGATGTCCTGCAGAAGCTCTGCAGCCTCGGTCATATCGTAGACGGAACGGGTCGACAGCTCGGCTTCCTCATGATAGAAGCTCGTGCCCAGCACCAACAGATCCGCATCCCGCATGAGCCGGGTTTCTTCTTCTCCAAGAGAGATCGAGTCCGGGCAATACACCCAGGCATAGTCCTCCTTCTCCAGCCGGAACGCATAGGAGTAGCCGTTCTTGCCATGGTTGACGCGCCAGGAGGAGATTTGCCAGCCGTCCAGTGTTATACCGCCGTCCATGGGGATGATGTCAAGCTGGTTGCCGAGCCACGGATACTGCCGCAGTATGACCGGAATAACCTCGGCGGGCGTGTACAGCTCGCCTTTGATTCCGGTCCACCGGCAGGCATCGGCCCATTCCGGCAGCCCGCCGATATGGTCAAAGTGGCCGTGGGTAATCAGCAGCCTGCGCATCAAGCGAATGCCCAGAGCCTCCATCTGCCGCCGCCAGTCCGGTCCGCAGTCGATCACCAGGAAATCGTCCTTCCCTTCGATCATGACGGAGGAGCGCAGCCGCGCGTTGATCCCGCCCGCTCTCGCTTCCTCGCACACCTCACACCCGCAGTACACTCTGGGCGTGCCCATCGCGTCGCCCGTACCCAAAAACACCAATGTATCCATAACGTTCTCTCCCTTCTATATGCCGTACTGTCGTTTCTCTCTAATCGCCTTAGAACACTCGTCCCCTATTATAGAACAGGGAAGCGCTATCACCCTAATGCCGATTTTGATTGTGAAATTTCGAATGTAAAAACAGGCAATGCAAAAAGGCCGCCTTCTTCCGAAGACGGCCTGCTCTTAATTCGGATGAGTTGCTCGAAAGACGGAAGTCGGGACCAGCGCGAAACCCGAGCCCACGTCCGGCGCCGCGCTTATATACCCGCAAGCACCTGATACCAGACTCCCTTTTTCGAGTAGAGGGTACTTCTTACCTCGTTCCAGCCGCCCAGATAGTTAATATCGAATAATCCTTCCGGAACCGGGAAGCGGCTTTCATTTTCCTTATATACATTCTGGTCCACAGGACGGAAGCCGTGCTTGGCGAATACCTCCTGCGCCTCCGGCGTCATCAGGAAATTGACGAACGCCTCGGCAGCGGCCCGCGTTCCATGCTTGTCGACATACTTGTCTACGACAGCCGCCGGGTTCTCGATCAGAATGGTATTCTTTGGAATGACGACATCGTACTTCACGCCTTGGGCGATCCGCGCCAGCAGCTCATTCTCGTAAGTGACGATAACGTCGCCCACGCCGTATTCAAAAGCTGCCATAGAGGCGCGTCCGCTCTTGTCGAGCGACTCTATATTGGCATGAACGCTCGCCAGGAACGCTTTGGCCGCCGCAGGGTCTTTAGCCCCTTCCTTCTCCTCGGACTGTTTCAAACCGGCGCCGTAGATGGCATTGATATCCCACTGCGCGCCTCCGGAGGTCTTCGGATTAGGGTACAGCACCTTGATTCCCGGCTTCGCCAAGTCGGTAAAACCCTTGATCCCTTTCGGATTTCCCGCACGGGTACCGAGCACAACGATTGATCGCGTCACCATGCCATCCGCGCCGCGATCCTTCCAATTGTCCTTGACCAGCCCCGCCTTGACGAGCTTGTCGACATCGCCTTCCATGGCAAGCAGCGTTACATCCGCTTCGAACCCGCCGACAATCGCCCGTGCCTGCGTTCCGGAGGCCTCATACGATTGCTGGAATGAAATCGACTGTCCGGTTTCCGCTTTCCATTTCTCCGCGAACAGCGGCAGAATATCCGCCATCGCATCCTTCGCTACGCTATAAGCGCCGATGACCAGGGTCACATCGCTTTTTGGTGCCGTATCCGCCGCCGCATCATTGCCGCCCCCGCATCCGGAGAGCGTCAGCGCCAGCAGCAGGACGGCAAGCCAGGCGTGCAGTTGTCTGCTCCTACTCCTAAGCTTCATTTCCTAGCCCCATTCCTTAATAAATGCGCAGTGTCCAGCTTCCTGTATTAAATGTAGACCGGCATCGGGTCGGTCTTCAGGCTGTTCTCCTGAATCCAGCTGCGCTCGTCATTGAACAGGTAAGCGCGGTGCACGAGCACGGCGATTTCCTGGCCCACTTCCAGCGTCTCCTTCTCAAGCGACCGGTAGGTCACCAGCTTGTGGCCGTTCACTTCCACCTCGACAAGCCATTCGCTACCCCGGAACTGCAGATGCTTGACGATCCCTTTTTCCGTAGCGGAAGCCACTTTGAACTCATGAAGCTGTCCGATCTCGATATACTCGGGACGGATCAAGGCTTTGTTCGGCTGTCCGCCCTCCGCCTGCTTGAAGCCCTTCAGCTCGGCGGCATTCTCAATCAGCGTCGATTCCCCGATAAAGGTTGCCACGAACGTTGTCTTCGGTTCCTTATAAATGTCCCAAGGCGTGCCCTTCTGCTCCAGACGGCCCTGGTTAATGATCATAATCTCGTCCGCCACCTCAATGGCCTCATCCTGGTCATGTGTTACAAAAATAGAGGTGATCCCGACACGCTCGATCAGCTCCCGCAGCCAGGAACGAAGCTCCTGGCGAATCTTCGCGTCGATCGCGGCGAACGGTTCATCGAGCAGGAGCAGCTGAGGCTCCGGCGCGAGCGCCCGGGCGAACGCCACCCGCTGGCGCTGCCCGCCGGACAGCTGCTGCGGATACCGCTTCTCAAAGCCTTTGAGACCGGTCAGCTCGACCAGCTCCATGACCCGGTCGCGGATAACGCCCTTGTTCGCTTTTTTCACCTTAAGTCCGAAAGCGATGTTATCGTATACCGTCATATGCTTGAACAGCGCATAGTTCTGGAACACAAAGCCGATCCCGCGCTCCTGCGGCGGAAGATTATTTACGACTTGTCCGTGGAAGACGATCTCGCCGGAATCAGGCGACTCAAGTCCCGCCAGCATCCGGAGAATGGACGTTTTGCCGCCGCCGCTCGGGCCGAGCAGGCCAATCAAATGTCCTTTTGTAATTTCGAAGCTGACATCCTTCACCGCATGAAAATCTCCAAAATGCTTGTTCAGACCGCGTACTTCCACATGCATGTCAATGCACTTCCTTTCTTTTCTTGCTCCATTCCATGAGCAGCAGGAGTCCTACCGAAAAAGCGGCTAATATCAGCGCGACGCCGCCCGCCGCCGTTACATTGAAATTCTCCACATCCTGATAGACCAGCGTCGTCGCTGTCTGGGTCTTGTTCATGATGCTGCCCGACACGACCAGCACGGCGCCGAATTCCCCGAGCGAGCGGGCCACTGTCAAGATGACACCGTAGAATACCGCCCACTGGATCGAAGGCCAGGTGACCTTCCAGAAGGTCGTCCAGCCGTAAGCGCCCAGTGTAGAGGCTGCTTCCTCCTGCTGTCCGCCAATTTCCTGGAGGACCGGCATGACCTCCCTGACCATCAGCGGGAATGTGACGAACAGCGTGGCGATCACCATGCCGGGAAAGGCATAGACGATTTGGAAGCCGATTTTCTCAAAAAGAACGCCAAGCGCGCTGTCCGGCCCCAGCAGCAGCACGATCATCAGACCGCCGATAACGGGAGATACCGCATACGGCAGGTCCACCACACTGTTGAGCAGGCTCTTCAGCCGGGGTCCAAGCCAATTGGCCCGGACCAGATACAGCGCCGTCATGACGCCGAACAGCGTATTCAGCACGGTTACGGCGATTACAACGAGCGCGGTCATGAGCAGCGCGTGCAGCGCTTCCGGCCTCGTCAACGCATCCCGAAAGCCGGACAGGCCGCCGCTGAAGGCGTTCGAGATCATTTTACCCAATGGAGCCGCAATTAGAAGAAAGAACACCACATACGTAAGTCCGATCCATAATCTTCTCATGCCCGTCTCCCCCTCATCTGTACCACATTGATCAGCCACAGGATCAGGAAGGACAAGGTCAGCAGAATGACGGATACGGCCGCGGCGCCGGTAGGATTGTCGCTCTCCACCTCGCCGTAAATGAACACGGACGATACGAGTGTACGCCCCGGAATATTGCCCGCCACCAGAACGACGGCTCCGAATTCGGCCAATGCTCTGGAGAACGCCAGCATCCCGCCCCCGACCATACCGGGCAGCATGGATGGAAGGATAACTTGCCGGAACACCCGGCTTCCCGAAGCGCCCATCGTGTAAGCTGCTTCTTCCTCCGAGGGATCAAGCTCCTCCAGCAATGGCTGCACCGCGCGAATGACGAACGGGAAAGTAACGAACACCATGGCAATGACGATCGCCGGCCGGTGAAAGACGATTTCAAAACCCAGCTTATCGGCGATGCCGCCGATCAGGCTCCCAGGTCCGAGCAGGAGCAGGATCATCAAGCCGCCTACTGCTGTCGGCAGAGCGAACGGCAGATCGACCAGGCTGTTCAGCAGCGATCTCCCCGGAAATTTATAGCGCACCAGCACCCAGGCGATCATCGTGCCGAGCGCGATGTTAATAACGGTGGCCGCAAGCGCGAGCAGCAGCGTCAGAATCACCGATTTCCAGGCGATCGGATCGGAGATGCTCTCCATAAAATTGGCGAAGCCCAGTGAGAACGAGTTGTAATAGACGCCAAGTATCGGCAGCACGATCAATACGACGAAATAGAGCAGGATGGTTGATCTGAATCCCCAGGTCCATCCTTTGTGTCTTAGCAGCGAATTCACGGGCAAAGTTCCTCCTACCTCCGGTTGACGGGTCGGCATATAAAAAAGCAAAACGTCAATATATAATTCCTATTAACATACTGGGTTTAATAATTAATTTATACTTTACCACCCTACTCTTGCTACCGTCAATTACTTTCAATTCTTTTTGCGTTAAAATAAATTTGGAACTGATCAAAACCCAATTATGAAAGGGGCGCCCTCCTATGCTGCAAACCTTCGAAATCTCAACGAGCAAACGGGATGAGCTGCGGGATATTACGAGAGAAGTTATGTCTTATGTTAGAAAAAGCGGGGTCCGCGAAGGGTTAGCGCTAGTCTACTGTCCCCACACGACTGCCGGAATCGCCATCAATGAGAATGCCGACCCTGACGTCAAACATGATTGTCTGATGCTGCTGGACGAGGTGTTTCCTTGGGAGCATCCCAAGTACCGGCATGCGGAAGGCAATACGGCCTCGCATCTCAAGTCGATTATGGCTGGCCCTTCGCAGCATCTCATCATACATGAAGGAGAGCTGCTGCTGGGACGCTGGCAGGGCATCTACTTCTGCGAGTTCGACGGCCCGAGACGGCGCCAGTTTATGGTGAAGATTATGGAAGGTTGAAGAGCGGTCAAGCGAAAGAGCGCCCTTCCCGGCAGGGAAAGGCGCCCGCTGTCTCTAGGTCATGATCGTCCGAAGCTCTAATCCGACTTTCGCGCTTTTAAGGATGAAAGAACTGCCTAATTACCAATTCACAGCCCTAAAGCACAAAAGCATAGCGAATTACAAATTCCGGCACAGCACCTTCACATGGGACACGGCTTCCGTCTTCACATCTTCGAAATTGATTTTATCCTGGATGTAGTAGGAGATGAATCCATGCGCGGATAGGTACAAGGTCAAAGGCACGCTCTGCCAGTCTTCCGGCACATAGCCTTCTTCCTTCAGATGCCGACGCACCATGCTGGAGAACAAGTCAAAACACTTCCCTTGTTCCGCTCGACAATAAGCCAATAGCTCTTCATCACGGATCATGAACATGATTTCATACTGGTACGGATGATCGATGCCGAACTGGATAAACTCCAGAAGCAGCTGCTCCACCTTGCTAACACCCGGTTCAGGCGCTCTGTTCATCGCATCGCCCAGCAGCGCAGCAATATGATTGAAGTCCTCTACGACAATCGCATAGAACAGCTCCGCTTTTTCCTTGAAATGATAATAGAGTGATCCGTGGCTGTATCCCAAATGCTGACCTATACTGCGCATGGAGATGGCCCGATATCCCTTGGTAATGAATAGGTGCCTTGCCGCCTCCAAAATGCGTTCTCTCGACAACTCCTGCTCCACTGCTCTTCTAGCCATATTATTTAATCTCCTTCGCTAAAATAAATCCGCCTGCCTTCCGTGACCATTGCCTGTCCCTGTGTCAAATCCGTCATCCATGCCATAAAAGCATCCGCCTCTGCATTTTTGGGGAGGCATAACAGTTTCACCTTGTCGGTAAATTCCGTATCTCCCGTTATATATCCGCGGCTGCGCAGCTCGTTCTCGACCTTGCCCAGCCAGGTATACTCGATTTCCACAAACACCTCGCGGCGCAACACCCGGGTGATAACCTCTCCGGCCTCCAGCGCAAGCACGGCTCTGTCCGTATAAGCCCGGATCAGCCCGCCCGCTCCCAGCATAATGCCTCCGAAGTAGCGTGTCACAACGATCGCCACATTCTTCACGCCCTGGTTCCGGATGACCTCCAGAATCGGCTTCCCTGCCGTTCCGCTCGGCTCGCCGTCGTCCGACTGCTTCTGAATCTCGTCACGTTCGCCGATCATATAGGCCGAGCAGTTATGCGTGGCGTTCCAATGCTTCTTCTTGATGTCTTCGATAAACATAACCGCTTCTTCTTCGCTCTCGACCGGCATGACGTGTCCGATAAAACGCGATTTGCGGATGACGACTTCCTTTGATCCCGAGGTCCGTACCGTCCGGTATTCTTCCAGCATCCTTCATTCATTCCTTGTATGCGTTGATGATTTCATGATATGGGAAGAGCAGCCCTGGTAATGGATACCCTATGGACTGCTCTCCAGTGAATTGCGCCTTTGGTTCAGTTGATGTTCGTGTGAAACGGCAATACTACTCGGAAAGTCTGGCTTCCAGCTCGGCTTTCTCCTTCTCGTAGCCCGGTTTGCCGAGCAGTGCGAACATGTTCTTCTTGTATGCTTCTACGCCCGGCTGGTCGAACGGGTTGACGCCAAGCAGGTATCCGCTGATACCGCAGGCTTTTTCAAAGAAGTATACGAGGTATCCGAAGCTGTACGGCGTCTGGTCCGGAATGGTAACCACGAGGTTCGGAACCTGTCCGTCCGTGTGGGCCAGCAGCGTGCCCTGGAATGCCTTCTTGTTGACGAAATCAACCGTCTGGCCCGCCAGGAAGTTCAGTCCGTCCAGATCATCCGGATCGCTCTCGATGGTGATATGCTCTCTGACCTGATCCACCTGGATAACCGTCTCAAAAATATTGCGGTTGCCTTCCTGGATAAATTGGCCCATGGAGTGCAGATCGGTCGAGAAATCGACGGAGGAAGGATAGATGCCCTTGAAGTCCTTGCCTTCGCTCTCACCGAACAGCTGTTTCCACCACTCCGATACATAGTGCAGGGATGGTTCGTAGTTGACGAGAATTTCAGTGGTCTTGCCTTTGCGGTACAAAGCGTTGCGAACAGCTGCGTATTGATAGCTCAGGTTCGTCGCCACGTCCGGATTGTTGAACTCGTCGGCTGCGGCTGCGGCTCCTGCCATAATTTCTTCGATGCTGATGCCCGCTGCGGCGATCGGCAGAAGTCCCACGGCTGTCAGTACGGAATAACGTCCGCCTACATCGTCCGGAATGACGAATGTTTCATAGCCTTCTTCAGTGGCAAGCGTCTTGAGTGCGCCTCTTGCCTTATCGGTAGTTGCATAAATGCGTTTACGCGCTTCTTCCTTGCCATATTTCTTCTCAAGCGCTGCGCGGAAGATACGGAAGGCGATCGCCGGCTCGGTTGTGGTACCGGACTTCGAAATAACGTTAACGGAGAAATCCTTGCCTTCGATCAGCTGGAGAAGGTGAGTCACGTACGTCGAGCTGATGTTGTTGCCTGCGAAGTAGATTTCCGGGGTCTTGCGCTTGGATTTATCCAGGTTATTGTAGAAGGAATGAGTCAGTGATTCGATCGCTGCGCGGGCTCCCAGATAAGAGCCGCCGATGCCGATAACGATCAGCACGTCGGAATCGCCTTGAATCTTCTTGGCGGCCGCCTGGATGCGGGCGAATTCTTCTTTGTCATACGTCTGGGGAAGATCGATCCATCCGGTGTAATCGGAGCCTGTTCCCGTCTTGCTATGTAACTGCTCATGAGCCAACTTGATCGGTGCTGCAAAATAATCAATCTCGTGCTGGTTAACGAAAGTCAGCGCATTGCTGTAGTCGAAGCTAATCTTCTTGGACATCGGTTAGGTTACCCTCCTGGTTCTCTTTCGATTTGACACGAATGTAACAACTTGATAATAGGATACTTTAATTTCACGGGGCTGGCAAGGTACTTGGGCACAGGACAGAGTATCAATTTGGACCAGACAACAGCCCGCATGGAAGGATTCCTTCCAGCAATTCCGGACCCCGCAGCGCTGGAACGTCCTCCCTTGCCATGCTAAACTAGAGAGGAATAGGCTGGAAATCCGGGAAATACGGCTGTTTTCTGTAGAGAACGCGATTGTTCGTCCCGGATACTCTTCCACCGACTCGTTACCTGCCCTACCCGGTTGTTAAAAATTAGCAAAGGTGTGAAACTTCATGAAACAAATCGCTTTTATCGGACTCGGAACGATGGGGGCGCCTATGGCCTCCAACCTGCTGCGGGCGGGATTTCAGGTAACGGTGTACAACCGCACGGCATCCAAATGTGAGCCGCTGGTCGCCGAAGGCGCAGCCTCTGCCTCCACTCCAAGTGAAGCGGCGGAAGGCAAGGATGTTGTTATTACGATGGTGAGCAACGATGATTCCATCCGCGAGGTATTCTACGGAACGGACGGACTGGTCGACACGCTCCGGCCCGGAACGGTGATCATCGATTCCAGCACCATCTCTCCCGGACTTGTCAAGGAAGTCGCCGCCGCCGTCAGCGCCAAGGGCGGGCATTTCCTCGATGCGCCGGTTACCGGCAGCAAGCCCGGCGCCGTCGACGGGACGCTCGTCTTCATGGTAGGCGGCAGCGCCGATATTATTGAAGCGAACCGCGACGTATTCGACGCCATGGGACGGCTGCTGCTGCATATGGGCGAGAACGGAAGCGGCGCGGCGGCGAAGCTGGCGCATAATGCGATGGTTGGCATTCACAACATCGCGCTGGCCGAAGGCTTCTCCATCGCCGTGAAATCCGGCGTGCCGGCGGACAAGTTCCTGGAGCTGATCCAGAACGGTTCTGCGGGAAGCAAGCAGGTCGAACTCAAAGGCCGCAAAATCATCGACGGCGACTTCAGCAACCAGTTCGCCCTTGGACTTATGCTGAAGGATCTCAAGCTCGCCTCCCAGCTTGGCGGAGCGAACGGCGTGCCGACTCCCGCTCTTGAGCTCGTCAAGAGCCTGTTCCAGGCCGGCTACAACAGCGGCAGCGGTGACGAAGACCTGTCCGCCGTGGTCAAGACCTACGAGGCTTGGATCGGCCGTAAGATCGGCGAGTAACACAGGTCAGCCGTGAAACGTGAGAAGGGCGGGACGACGAACCGTATGCGGTTCAGCCCGCGAATCGGACTGTGGACAGGGTGCGGACCGGATTGCGAATGGTACGCGAGTCAGCGCGCGACTCGGACCGCGGACCCGAGCGGGCGAACCATACCGCGAGTCAGCCCACGAACCGGTCGGTGGACCAGACGGAAGCCCAGACGGTTGCCGTGGATGTCGCTGGCCCCAGCCCCTCTCGCCATATTACCTGGAACTGCCGGACGCGGAATGAATACCGCTAGCCGGCAGTTTTTTTATCTCAGCATCGCCTCTCTGCTACCATCCAATGTCTCTCTTCAAAACGTGCCCCGGGTTTATATTGCCCCAATTTCTCCGCGAAACACCGGTTCCTTTTCCATAGTATAGAAGGTAAAAAATGCAGCAAGAGCGTCCGCCTCATTCAGGCTGTTGGACACTATTGCTGCAATCGGTAGTGCGATTCAGGCTTGTCTGATTTTACAGGTTCTTCGGATAGGAGCAGCAGTAGTCAGTTACCGTGAAGATCTCAAGCGAGAACTTGGAATTGCCGGGAACATGGAAAGTCTCCGTTCCGTCGATATCCAGCCAGCTGTCTGCGCCGGGCAGCAGCACCTTCAGCTTGCCGGACAGAATCTCCATCGTCTCCGGTCCTTCGGTACCGAACTCATATACGCCCGGAAGCATGATGCCGAGTGTAACTTTGAGGCCATCCTCCAAAGTCACCGCACGGCTGGTTACTTTTCCATCGTAATAAATATTGGCTTGCTTCTGAACGGTTGCGTTGTTGAACTGACTCATGCTTCTCTTGTCCCCCTTGGCTTCGCTGATGTGATCTTTACTATATTACAGCAAAGCTTTCACGCGGGAAACAACATTTTCTACGGTGAAGCCGTATTCCTTGATTACTGTGTCCCCAGGAGCCGAAGCGCCAAAAGTCGTGATGCCGAGAATGTCGCCTTGATCGCCGGTATAACGCTCCCAGCCAAAGGTCTGCGCCATTTCGATCGCAAGGCGGGCTTTGACATCCGGCAGAATGACGGAATCGCGGTATGCCTTATCCTGCTTCTCGAACAGATCCCAGCTCGGCAGGCTGATGACGCGAACGTCGATGCCTTGCTCGGCCAGTGCGGCTTGGGCTTTCACAGCCAGTTGAACCTCGGAGCCGGTTGCAATCAGCTGAGCCTGCGGCTTGCCCTTGGCTTCGGATACGACATATCCACCGCGCTTGATGTTCTCGCGAACGCCTTCCACCGTTCCTGGGAGGATCGGCAGGTTCTGGCGGGTAAGCACCAGAGCTACCGGGTTCGACTTGTTCTCCATGGCATAAGCCCATGCAGCGGAGGTCTCGTTGGCGTCAGCCGGACGGATGACCGTAAGACCCGGAATAATGCGCAGGGAAGCCAGCTGTTCGATCGGTTCATGCGTAGGACCGTCTTCGCCGACGGCGATGCTGTCATGCGTAAGCACATACGTAACCGGCAGCTTCATGATCGCGGCCAGACGAACAGCCGGACGCAGGTAATCCGTGAAGACGAAGAACGTGCCGCCGAACACCTTCAGGCCGGAATGCAGCGCGATGCCGTTCATGGCAGCTGCCATGCCGAATTCACGCACGCCGAAGTAAATATTGCGGCCGTCGTATGATTCCGGCGTGAACGAAGTCAATCCGTTCAGATGCGTCATCGTGGAGCTCTCCAGGTCGGCGGAGCCGCCGAACAGCTGCGGAACGCCTTCGGTCAGGCCGTTCAGCGCGTTGCCGGAAGCCACACGGGTGGACACGGCCTTGTCTTCTGCTGTAAAGAACGGAAGCTTGGCGTCCCATCCTTCTTTCAGATCACCGTTCTGCACAGTTTCGAACTGGGCTGCAAGCTCCGGATAAGCCTGCTTGTAAGCCGCGAATTTCTCATCCCAGGCTTTATTAGCGGCGATGCCTTTTTCCTTCACTTCGGCAAAATGGGCGCGCACTTCATCCGGAACATAGAAGTCTTCTTCGTATACCCATTTGTAGAATTCCTTGGTCAGCTTCGCTTCTTCGGCGCCGAGCGGGGAACCGTGAGTACCGCCGTGGCCGCCCTTACCCTGCTTGTTCGGGCTACCGTAGCCGATAATCGTCTTCACTTCGATCAGGGTCGGCTTGTCCGTAACAGCCTGGCCTTCAGCGATGGCCTTGCTGATCGCCGGCAGATCATTGCCGTCTTCCACTCGCAGCACTTGCCAGCCATAGGCTTCAAAGCGCTGAGCCACATTCTCGGAGAATGCCAGGTTCAGCTTGCCGTCGAGGGAGATGTCGTTCGAATCGTACAGCACAACCAATTTGCCAAGCTTCAGGTGACCCGCCAAAGATGCAGCTTCGGAGGAAATACCCTCCATCAGGTCGCCGTCGCCGCAGATTGCGTAAGTATAGTGATCGATCACATTATATTGATCTTTATTGTACGTAGCGCCAAGCTGCGCTTCCGCGATCGCCATGCCGACTGCCATGGCAATGCCCTGGCCAAGCGGTCCGGTGGTAGCGTCAACGCCTGCGGTGTGGCCGAACTCGG
Source organism: Paenibacillus sinensis (assembly GCF_019904155.1). Lineage (GTDB taxonomy): Bacteria > Bacillota > Bacilli > Paenibacillales > Paenibacillaceae > Paenibacillus_AQ > Paenibacillus_AQ sinensis. The sequence continues at coordinate 26,414 of NZ_JAHCMB010000121.1, read as the reverse complement.
GGTGACCCGGAGTCAAGCTTCCCCATTGGCGGAACTGCTTCAATTCTTCCATCGGAAGATCATATCCGCTGAGATGCAGCAGGCTGTACAGCAGCATAGAGCCGTGTCCGGCCGACAGAACGAACCGGTCGCGGTTCACCCAGGTCGGATGGTCCGGATTATGGGTCATCGTCTTCGCAAAAAGCTGATAGCCCATCGGCGCGGAGCCCATTGGCATACCCGGATGGCCGGACTTGGCTTTCTCGATTGCATCGATAGCAAGCGTACGGATCGTCGTAATCGACAGATTGTCGATCGTGGAGTTCTCGTCTTTCTGGATCGCTTGCTCTTTTGCCTGTTGTTCAGTCATTCAATTAATCCTCCTCTGGAACTCAAGAATGTCATTTTGACTATTATTGTATCACTAATGTGGAAGCATTACCATTGTTTTTGCGAACCTATGGTCCAACCATTCAAGTTTCGCCAGTTTGACGGGCGGATTATACAATTTTTTCAGTCAGAAAAAACGAGCATCTGCACAAGACTGAACCCCTTACAGAATCAAGCGCGGCATAGGTCCGGTCCTTGCATACTCTTTGAAAGGAAAGGACGGCCTCATTATTTTTTAAATAAGAAGCAGTCCATATTTTACTTACTTTATCCGGTGACTTCTATAATAATCATCCCAATTCCCCAAAATATTGACCGTTACCTTATCCGTCTTCGTCTGATATTCATTTGTAGCAGTAAAGGTAAATGTGATGGGGCCATCCGGGAGATACTGGAACGATTCATCGTACAGTGAACCATTCCATAGCTTCTTATCTTCATCGACCGGTGAGAGCTGCGTTGTCAAACCGCCGGGTATAGTAACCTCAATGGTATCCGGAAGTCCGGTCGCATCCGCCACCAGTACAAACTTCTCTCCCGCCCAAAAAACAGTGTAAGGCCGCGGGATTTCCGGATTGCCGGTCTGTTTCAGATTATTATTCTGCCGGTTTATATTCCAATCCGATGTATGCTTAACCCCGCCTTTTACGCTCAGTAGATTAACCAGCATATATTTGCGCGGTGAAGTGGCGCTGCCGAAGCCCTCGCTTTCCAGTCCATCGTGAACCGTGACCTCGACTGCGTACTTCCGATTCTCCTCCAGCGCGCCAGCCGGAACCTTCCATTGAGTAGCTGTAGAGATTTGTTCCCCCGAGTCCACCAGTAATGCACTCGATACAGCATCGTAAATTTTAACCTGGAAACGCTGCTGCTCATCCCCGTCCGGATCGGAATAGCTCCATTTGATGATCGGAGTCAGCGTACTGGAGATGGTCGGCTTGGACACGGTATCGCTTGTCGGGAAGGTCAAGTTAACTGCCGGCAGTCGGTTCACCACGGTCAAAGCATGAGTAATCTCACGAAACAGGCCCAGAGAATCCGTCACCACCTGGCGGTACGTGAAGGTGCCGTTGCTCGTGAACTGCTTGCTGAAGTCGGCGGCTGCACTTACAAGCCCCTCGGAACTGCCGCTCTTTTTCAAAAAATATTGATACGACAGCGTGTCGCCCTTAGCTTCATCATCGTCATACGCCGTGCTCTCAATCTGCAGAACATCCGTCCGGTAAATGGGAACCTTCGTAGCGTCCTTCCCTGTATCAGTGATCAGGGTGAACCCTGGAACGGGCGGGTTGTCGATAATGAACGCTTTCTCGTTGGAGATTTCGGACCAATTGTTCTTGGAATACGCCCTGCCGACCACAGAATAGAACAGGAACCGTTCCAGGGATTGATTGGGCATCTGGTACTGCCGGATAGATCCGGTGCTGTCATCGTTCTCAATCGTTTTAGCTAAGAGGCTGTCCTTGGTGTAGAACTCCAGCCGGTATTTCTCCTGCGGATCTCCGTCCGGATCGGAGTAATTCCATTTGATCAATGGGTCCCCTTCCTTCTCCGCATCAGTGATCGTTGGATTGGATCGGAGGCCAGCCGGCGAGGTCAGCGTCATGGCTGGAGGCTGATTCTCGGCTACCGTTACTTTCAGCGAAGCAATATTCGACTTGTCTCCAATCTGGTCTACAGCCCAATGTTCGAGTGTATAGACGCCGGGTTGATCATAGGTCAGACTGACATTCGGCGAATTTTTCATGGAAATCTGCCCATCCGTGTCTGTTATCCGCCAGTAGTATTTCAAGATGGGCTGGTCAGCGATGTCTTCATCCTGATCGTTTGATGCATAAGTATAGGTGTTATATTGGGTAGCTGTGTCCGATCCTACAATTGCTGCTGTTGGCTTATGGTTCTTTACCTCAAAGGTTTTTGTAGCGTTCCCACTTAATTGACCGTCAGACGCTGTCAGACGTACTTCCCATCCGTCAGAGATGGTTTTTTTCGGGTCAAGACTATACCAATTGATCATATTCTGAACGCTTATGGTAGGATTGCGGCTGTTTCCTGCATAATAATAACCGCTATTATCAACACGCGTATTCCAAGCATAGGTCAATGAATCTCCGTCCTCATCCGGATCAGGTGTATTATTCTCAAAGGCAATTACAGTATCCCGGTATACTTCGCCTGGCATGTTAAAAGCCGGATTCGGAGGATGATTCATAACGGTAACAGTCTGGCTATAGGGCAAGGACCATAATCCCCGGTTGTCACGGACCTGAAGAGAAACCTGGAAGTTGCCTATGCCATAGGCGGCTATATTCGGAGGAACAGCCGGGCCTCCACTGTAACTCCATACTTGCGGTCCGCCTTCTTTGGAAACCGTCCACTGATAGATATCAAGCGGATCGTTGTCAGGATCGAATGATTTGTCCGTAGTCACCGTAGCTTTACGGTAAGAAACCGGGTTTGGATTAACGGTAAACATGGCTACCGGAGCCAAATTACCCGCTGACGCTCCCACCGTTCGCACACACCAATCGCTCCACACGCCAAGGTTGTTGTCTCCATCTATATCCCGGACCCGAAGCCGGATGGTGTATAAATCTGTAGTAGACAGCGTTCCACTGGGAAGTCCCTCTGTCCAGAGCTCGTCTTCGCCCTTCTTATATTGCCACTGCCAATCGATCAGTCCTTTATCCGCTCTTGACGTATGGTCCAGATCATAAGAGCTGTCCGCCACCTGCAGAGTTCCGTTCACTTGTTTAGCTGAGAAAAGAGCGATAGGCTTCCGATGGACCTGAAATCGCATCTGGGTCAAATTATCCCGAGACCACATCCGGAATTCGTCGAATCGATCATCGCTTTTCGGCGTGTCCCGCGGCTGATAGGTCGCGATATATAAACCTGGAAGCGGGAAAGATGTGTACGGAGTAGTACGCCACAATCCGGAACCTGAAATTAGACCCTCACCGCTGTCAAAAAAGGCAGCATCATGGTCATAGCGGTAACGCTCCGCGTACTTGATATCCCCCTCCGTATCTGTGTAAGTCGTCGCATTCTGGATAGGAGAATCAACTAAGACAAAGATATTCCGCTTGAGCCTTTGCCTGACCTTGACGGTGACAGAAGCGGAAGCCGCGGCGTTGCTCGGATCTACTGCCTTAACCCAAACGGTATAATCACCAGGAGGAATAGAGTCCTGAATGATATCCAAGGGTATCGAGAATGGCTTGGTTCCCCCTGCTTGCGGCACCTTGATGCTCTTATACCAGACATTCGGAATTTCAGCTGTCACCGTTAAGTCATTGTTATCCGGGTCCTGGACTACGCCCTCGATGTTCAAGCTGTTCATACCTGGATCATTCAACAACATTTGATCGCTTGGAGTGCTGATCGAGAGGGTCGGAGCGCTGTTCACAACTAAATCAATGGTGAAATCACGCGACACTGTGAAATTTTGCGCTGTATTTAGATTATCATCATAAGTATCTGTAATTGAAGTTCTCCACCTCATTTTGGTAGGTGGATTAGGCATAGGGGAAGGAACGTAGGAGGGACCCCAAAACTCCATTGCATCTTTGTATGCCTTATCGTAATTATCATAAGCCTGATTCTCAGAAACTGCTCCATCGCTGTTGCTGACGTCTACGAATGAATCAACACTGTAACTCCTCCAGGCCGTTCCGCTTACCACATCATTAACCAGACGCTGATAAGTCCACCTTGTTTGGTCCCAGTCTACCAGACCGTACTGATTAGGTGCATCATCTTGAATCGACATTTGCGAAAAGACATAAAGTCCCGGCAAAATGGTATGGTACGATTCACTGACATTAGCGTTGGTATGCTTAACGACATGATAACGGGTCGGCTGTACCTTATACGTAATATTCTTCGTGATTTTATTGTACTGGATGTTGGTTATGACCGTTTCCGGAATATCGACCGACATATCACCCGCTACATAAAAAGTCAGAATATGCTTTGAATCCGTCCAGGCTGGAATATGAACATCCGCATAATTCACGATGTCTGTATTTAGAGCTTCAGCTGTATGATCGTTCGTAAAAAACGCAGGAAAACTCACAGACAGCAAAATCAGCACAAGTAAGGCGGATATCGTTCTTTTTATAGTTATCGAAGCTTTCATCTTACCCGTCCTTTCTCTACCAAGCCCAGTCGCCTTCAGGCGCCCGGTTTTTTACCGTTACAATTCTCTCATTAGCTGACATACTCGATGAATCAGTAAACCTTCGATCTGCCGATGTAATAAAATCATCTATGGTTGGCTGCCCGAATTTTTCATAGACGGTATGCCGGATCTCATATCGGCCGATTTCATTTACCGTCAAATCCAACCGATCGGCGTTCTCATTGCTGAAGCTCACCCAGGATTCATCCTCAAAGCTGCCGTCATTATCGGAGTCATACCGGTATTCCCAAAGCCGCTGATCGATGAAATCATTGTCGGGAGAGAACGACATATCGTCCAAAGCAATTTTGGCTTTATTCCCGTCTGCCGGATCACGATAAACCGTGCTTGGCATGAAAAAATAAACTGTGGGTGCTTCGTCAGGAACAATCTCAAAGGTGACTTCATTGGTGTCGCTGTATCCCAGGACATTCTCTACATAAATCGTCGCTTTATAAATGCCTGGCTTCTTGAAAAGCACATCCTTCAATCCAACCCCAATCAAGGCTCCGGAATACTTGATATCTGCATTTGTTCCTCCGGAGACGGCCGAAATGGTGATCCGGGTCTTTGAACCATCCAGAGGGTAATGAGTCGGACTTGTGCTCGTATTGGCCAGCGTGACCTTACGATTTTGTTTTTTGGTTCCCCTGACCTCTAGCGCTGCTTCCGGAAGCGGCTCAATAACTTTTACAAATCCCCCATCTTGCGCAGTCATAAAGTCATTATCTACAACCGTCAGCCCTACCGTTTGATCACCGAGCTTGCTTGAAAGATACCAGTATTTCGTCATAGATTTGGTTGGGTCAGACGTGCCCGCCGGATTAGCCCCAGGGGCGTCGAATAAGTAGGTTATAATCGTGCCATCCGGATCGTAAGAAGCTCCACCGCTTGCGGTCCACTCCTCCCCGGCTTTCACGACTGGAGGAACAATGAGCCTGGCAACCGGGGGTCTTCCTGTAGGCGTAGATGGCGTATCAGTAGTCGGAGGTGGAAACGTAACAGTAGAATGATCCTTGTACAACTCCACCGTTGCTGAAAGCTTTTGCTCCAAAGAAGAGACGCTGCCGGACTTGGTAATGACTGCCCTGCTGAAACGGACAACCACTGTCAAATCATATAGGCGATGATAAGGGTCTGTTGTGACATCAGTAGCCGGAATACTGAAGCTAAAGGTCTTACTGCTGTTCAATGTTTTTGAATAATCTTTTTGAATCTGAAGACTGCTATCTTTGCCATGCTCCTTCGCATAAAACACCCATTCCTCGATGTTAGAAGAATTTGTATACTGCATAAGCTCACCCCGAAGGGATAATTGAACCGGTACATTCGAGTTCTCGAACTTCGCCGGGTTGGGATTGGGTTTAAGCACAGAAACCGTACCGACCAAGGTCACATCGTCCGGAAGGGCAGTATCGAAGCTGACATTACCGCTGTAATTGTAGGTAGTTACTTTGGCGTCGGCGTAGTAGTGGTAGGTGAAGGGAAGAATATACCTTCTTCCTACAACCCACGGCCCTACAGCTACGGATTCAGGAACAGCTTCAGAACGATACATATGACTACCTGGAGCTGTGTACGAAATAATAAATTGACTATTTCTCACATTTACGGTTGCATCTGATGGAGGATAAAAGTTGTTTATCCGGATCGTGCTTTGGATAATGTTAGTATTGTCTATGACCTCATATGCACATCCGTTGTACCATTTAATATAGTCCATTGAAACATCTGAACGAGTTACTACCCCTGGTGTCTGGTGCAAATCATACGGTAATGATGCCCCTGATCCTCTAATAATTGTGTAGTCATTAGTGTTTCTGTCAATATTGAATTTGTTGATCTGCCAGCGAACACCATCTGAGTATCGCCATATAGAATTACCAGGATTCGTCTCATAATCAACTCCATATGAACCACGATAACCTTCAACATTTTGAATAGTTTTAATTTGCTCATTTCCTCTCAGCGTGAGCTTAATTTTTCCATTTTCTAAACTCAGACCTACAATCGAATTAGAGCCGTTATATTTTAAAGTTCCACTTTTTACTGAAGCAGCGCTCACTCCCGAAGGCAAGTCTAATAAAAATGTCTTCTGAGCGTTAGCCGATCCAGTCAATTGTTGATTTGGTAAGGAAACTGACTTTGAGAGAGTGTCTGCTGCATATGCCGAACTGGAGAAGTTCGGCACGATGCAGAGCAAGCAAAGGAATACTATCAAGAATCTCTTTTTCATCTAGCGGTTCCTTCTTTTGGCCGATCTACAATGAACTTTTCTGAAAAAGCTCCATTAAAAAATATCCGGATAGCCAGGTAATTGAACTTACCTTCATAAACAAATCCTTGATAAGTCGATAACTTTTCTCCTGGATTTAATTTGAAATCCCACAGGGCAGAAGTATTATTTTTTTTGTCTGCCAGAAAAAAGGGCATTGCTAGGCCAAGAGCGCCGGAGTCTCTCACGTTTAGAAACCATTTACTGGACACATCGTTTGCATTTTGCTGTACAACCTTCTTGCTGTTATTCGCAATCGTAATCTTCGTCCAGACAAAGTATTTCGGATTCCGGAAGTAATCGCTGTTCTTGGAGTATCCATACTTGTTTCGGATCGCCTTGGCTTCGGCAGAATCAATATCGTAGATCATGATCTTGTGAAGCGTGTAGCTTAGCCCGCCCGCCGCAACAGTAACCGGAAAGCTCACATTTTTCTTCAACCCATACTTCGCCAAATTATCCGTCATCACCGGCGCCGCTGTTGCTGCCGCAGCAACCTTAGAAGCAGGCCGCTCTGCGGCCACTGCCGGAATTCCCCCCGCCACTACCTGTGTGAGCAGCAGAAACGCCACGCTTGCTTTTAACATCATTTTTTTCATATTCAACCTCTCCCTTAATATGATTTATGTACATTTGCGCATATGTATCGGCAAAACTCCCGCAGTCTTTCTATGCGGGGATGCTTGCCGATGCACTGAAAGCGCAGGCGGGCGGCTTGAGGTGTTCATACCAAGAGCGATAGTTGCTTCGCCGCCGCTGCCTTTCATAATTAGAATGAACCCTGTGATTCTTCATTTATCAGGCTTGTACTCCTGAACCGCCGGTACCTGGATATCATCCTGAAGCTTGGCGCGGGCGAGCAGCACGGGGTGCCTGGTTTTAATTACGGCAATCACCGACGGTCCCTGGAGATACTTCGTGATCCCAAAGCGGCTGTCTTCGTACAAAAACGGGAACGATCTGCCGGAGGCATCATCAATCACCTCGAAATCCACAATCTCCACTTTGGAACTTAACCGGCTGCCCGCAAGGGGAGTGAGACTGTCATCCAGCCCCAAATTCGCCTTAAGCGCCTCCCTGAACGAAGCTTCCGCTTCGTGCAGATCGATCACGAGCCGTCCATCAGCCAATGCGGCCTCATCCAACTGCTGCGCGGCATCATGGACCGCCATGTTGTTGGCGCTTTTGAGCAGCTCCCGGTCAATGTCCCACTCCTGATTTTGTACCTGAAAAAACCAGCTATACATAAAGATCAGCAGCACAAACGCCAGCTTGATTATATAGTCCATAGGGCTCCCCTTAATCCAGATACTCGCTCATAATCGAGCTGTGCCCATAGTAATAGGACGATTGCGCATTTCCGGAAAAATTGTAAGGAAACAAGGAAATCCGCGGCGCTCTAATATAAACGTCAAGTCTGGAGCTTCGGTCCTGGACCGCTTCCGTACTGCTTGAAATCCCGATCGACGATTCCGTGAAGCCCAAAGCCTTAAGGTTATTCATCACTTCGCTTCGCATGCTCGCGGTTATCATTCCTTCAGTTGCGGCTTTCTGCGCAAGGTACGAAGTATTGGCCTTAATCTGAAGATCCAGCAAATAGTCGATATACGTCATCATCGGCTGCAGCACAATAAACAGCACCAGCCACATGAATAATGCCCGCAGAACCGTGTCCTTCATCGCCTGCAGATTCTACCCCTTTCCCTCTGTTAGCAGAAAACTCTCTCGTCTCCCGGCCCGTTTGCAGCTAATCAATAGCTCTCAACCTGCTTCGTATGGGCGATAACATCATCCTGACCGCTCCCGATCATGCCTGTGGCAAAGGAAATGAAAATGCCGGCAATCACAAAACCGATAGCAAGAAACATGGCGACGGAAATCGAATCATTCTTCATGGCGCTTACGCCTCCCCCGTTGTGACCGGGTTCGACAGTATATCTGTATGAGGAATTGGCATGTACAGACTGGCGGCTGGCACGGCGGGACGGTTGTCGTCCGCGTCGTCGATGACGTCCCGTACAAGTGGAATCAGCACGGCGATAACGATGGCGACACACAGAAATCCGATGGCAATAAACAAACCGGCAGAAATAGCATCTTTTTTCATTGTTAAAAACTCCCTTTTCATTTTATTTTTTTAAAGCCTGATTGAATATGACAAAATTGCATTTCATTGAAACAGGCGAACTTCATTGAAATTCCCCTTTATGAGCATGATGTACTGCATGGCCAGCGTGACGATCATCAAAAAGGTGGCAATCGACGGGATCACGTTAATAACGGTAGCAACATCACCAATGATGGACCACTTCCGAAGGTATTGGTCGCTGGAAATCTGGGCGATAATGTTTCCCTGTTCCTTCAAATAAGACGCCGCCTCCAGATCGTCATCCATCCCTTCCGTCGCCAGCAGAATCGAGCGGATATCCCCGATAAACGGATGCCCTTCCGGAAACCTTTTGCAGAACCATTCAATCGCCCGTTCCGGCCCTTCGTCCACCGCTCGCTCGGATAATTCGTACAGATCATGGCGGATGTGAACGAAGTGGCCGGCAGCCTCCGCGCAAAATATCCCGAACTGCGAGTACCCTCTCTTGCGCAGCCGGTTATTCTCATAAAGCCGCAGGAAGGAGATCAGTTCGCCGTCTTTCCGGATAACGGAACGCTGATGGAGCCATGCGAGCACCCAGCCTAACGGCAAAAACCGGGCAGGGCTGGTCAGGATAAGAATCAGTACGCCAATCAGTAAATCCCACCAACTAAAAGGAACACCCCGGATATAGCTCCCTAGCGTTTGCGCGAGCACATACAGAAGCGCCGCCGAATAGCGAAGCAGCGTTACTTTTCTTGCAGAAATCATCAAGCCGCTGTCATAGAGCAGCTGAGCCAGCTTCCCCTGATTCAAACGTTCTCCAAGCCCCTCCCATCTGTGACGAAGGCGGAGCATGTACCGTTCCTGCTGCTCCGTCGAGCTCACGAAGATCAGAACCGCCAAATAAATTATGCCGATTACGGCCGCAAGCATAAAAAATCGGTCCATCTGCTATCCCCTCATCCCATCCTCAATGATAATCAAGCTTCGGTCTGGACAACGCGCTGCCAATCACGAACGAAAGGAACAGCCCCGCCAGAATCACCATCATAAAAGTCAGCCCCGGCTTCGTCTCAAACTGAAGGTGAAAGTACACCGCAGGCTTCAGCATATAAATAAAGGTTCCCAGCGAGAAAAACAGAACAATCAGATTTCCATAAAGCCCAAGGCTGATGGCATCCCGGCTGTTCGCCTTTACGGCCAAAATGGCCTCGCGCTGCCGTTCCATGGAGCGGGTCAGCGTCAACAGCGAATTTTTCAGATAGAAGCCTCCTTCTTTCTCCGAATAGAGCAGATCCGATACGAACTCAACGGCAAACGTCGTTCCGATCGCCGCCGAGAATCGCCGGGTTTCATCCAGCAGCTCCATCTCCGTACTGTAGCCCGCAAAAGCGGAGGAAAGCACTCTCAGCGGCGATGCCAGCACATTGTCGATCTCCAGGGCGTCGGCGGTATTGCTCAGAAGCGCGTCGACCGGCAGATGCGTGTATTTGGCGGCGATTTTAACGACATCCAGCAAATGATAGCTTCCACTTACCTTGTTGTGGGCAGAGACATACCGTAGACGCAGATAAGGCACCGATCCGGCCAAAGCAGCAAAAAAAAGAGGCATCTTCCACCACTCCCCCTCCGGCCCGTTCTCATCAAAGGTCATGCCTTCCATAAAAGGGTTATGAAAAACAAAATGGCCCGGCAGCTCATGAAAAGTAAGAGAGCCACATATAAAGACAGCTAACGTCAACACTGCAGATTGAATAAGAAATCCGTATACCGCGGTTCCCGGTTCATAATTCCGCTTCGCCATGTAGAGAAGACGATCCAGATGATTGTAAAAAGGAAGCCGCCATTGCCTTCCGTTTCGTCCATAACGATTACGCGAAGCGGATTTTTTGAGACTCAGCCGATAGTGGAAGCTGTTCACTGCCTCCCGGATTCCCTGTCCGGCAAGCTGCCTCACCAGCATCCAAATCCCAAGAGCTGCCAGAAGATGCAGTGCGAACCGCAAGAGGCCCATTAGTCCTTCCATTTCCGTTCCTCCTACTCGTTCAGCACGATTTTCGATTTCAGGCTTTCCCGGATCGGGCTGCTCATCGGCATTCCTGCTGCCAGCTTCCGCAGCTCGTTCCGCAGCACGGCCTCCGCATCCGGATTTTTTCGCCGCATTTTGGCCACAAGTCCTTCGGTAAGTTCAGCGTTATAGGTCCATCCCCCGGCTTCACCGCTCCACCGCATCAAATCATTCGCAAATACCGAATTATGTGATTCATCGAAAAAGACCTCGGAAATACGGGACAGCCGCTTCCTCCCCTCTCCCACACTCTCCAAAATAAACACAAGCTCGCAGGCTTTCAGCGCGGACACCAGATGTCCCTTCAGACTGCCGCCAATCCGGGTGGATACGGCAAAAGCACCTTGATAAGGAATGTCCTCCGAATCGACAGTGTGGAATGTGCCGGTGATGCCGTCATACCCCTTCTCCCCGCTCCACAGATAAAACTCCCATTCGTTGAACCGCATTTCGGTCATGTACAGCAGATTAGGGTCATGGCGGAGCGATTCGATGCCGACCTCCATCAATTCCTCATTGGCGGCCTGGATTGGAATTATCCGATGCCCCTTGATCTGGTGAGGCAGCGTCGATTCCGGGTGCTTCTCGATCATCACTACACCCATGCAGGAATCTGAGCCAAGCAGCTGCTCGCCGACAAGCGTGTTGGCGAAGGTGGTTTTGCCGGAGCCGACCGAGCCGGCGATAATGGTATTTCGGAACGTCATCGCCAGCGAACGAATCATAGGTACAGCTTCGGACGGAATGCAACCCGTTCCCGCCTGATCGTCCAGGTTCAGGTATTCCACAACCTGACGGCGGACGGAGATGGTGGTGAAGCCCTCCCACACCCGCGGCGCCACCCAGATAGCCAGACGAATGAAGCGGCCGGGCCAGAGCGGATCATCCATTTTTAATTCAACGGAAGGGTTGTCCTTATTCAGCTTCTTGTTCGGATCGCTCTTCAAAAGTGAACGCTTCAGCTGCTCCACCCGATCGAGCGATGGCATCTCATAAGGATACGGCACGAATTTACCCTTCACGTTGTAAAAAATCTGCCGGCCTATAATCTGCAGTCCCGTCGACTCGCTGTAAGCCCTGTCCGTAAACCACCGGTAGGCCGGGCCAAAGCCTTTCCATTCATGAAACAGCGCTTCGGCGGCGGTATCATAGGCTTCCGGCACACTGCCGGTGAAGGGATGGGTGCGCAGATACTTCTCAATCTCGTTCATGAAAAAGCCGACTGCTTGCGGATCGCCGGTCAGCGCCTTGGCATTAAGCTCAAAATAAGCCTCATCCTCGCGTTCCAGGCCCGCGTTCATCTCCTGCTTCATCCGGTTAAGAAACGAGGGGAAGTCCTCCTTGCCGGGCTTTCTGCTCCGAAGAATGCTCATCTTCAGGGAAAAGACAGCCTCTCTACATTCATCATCTCTTTGAGTGCTGCAAAGGGATGGATTCGCTTCGTGCAGAGTCATCGATAAATCCCTTTCTTTCGCACCTCGGGAGCAAAGCCGAAGGAAGACAGCATGACCCGGACCTTCTCATCGGCTTGGGCAAGCTCTTTTTTGCCAAGGGGTAGCCGGCCGGAAGATACCTGAGCGTATTGCGGGAGCTCCAGGAGCAGCTCGGCTCCGAACCGGAGCGCCAAACTCTTGGGAGAAACAGCTTCACCTTGGCCGGAGCGGTTCACCACAAATTTGAAGTCTTCCGGCTCAAGGTCCATATGTCCCGCCAGCTCAAGCAATGCCTCCACCCGGGATTCATGTCGGGGATGAGCGACGAGAAGATGCAGCGCCGACTTGCGCATCCCGGTGTACCAGGCGGCGCTCTCCGGAATCGCCCCCAAGTCCGCGATGACAATGTCGGCATGCTCCGATGCGCGGGCCAGAAGATACTCCATCTCACTCTCCCGGTAATCCTGAGCGCCCAGGTAATCGCAGTTGCCCGGCAAATACGTATAGCCATCCTGAACAATCCACTGTCCGAAATCCTCAGCACTCAGCCGGCTGCCGCTCAGCTTGGAACGGATACGATCCAGGCTGATAGCCGGTTTTCTGTCATAACCTGGATCATAGACATTCATGCCCAGCAGCAGAACCCGCCGGCCCGCCGCAGCCATTCGGCCTGCCAGCATCCCCGCCACACTGGTACAGCCGACGCCCGGACCGGAACCGAGCACGGCAATCACATTGCTCCGGTCATCCTGATCCTCCATCAGAACGAGTCGGATTTTCTCAACAACGGCCGAGCCGTTCGAACGGGGAGGAAGGAAATGAATACCGAGTTCCTGACAGGTCATGTGCACGCTTCTCGCACCTCGGGCTCCCCGCTCGGTATAGACGTACAGAATCGTCCACCCGGGATACTGGCCCCGAAACTCCCGCAGTTGCAGTCCCCCCACCTCGCTGTTTGTTATGATCAGCATATTGTCTGCGCCTTGAGCCGAATCGGGAAAAACATTCTGCATGACCACCTGGTAGCCCGATTGGCGGATTTCGTTCACGGTAAGCTGGTCCAATCCTACACTGAATATTTTCATCGTCTATAGCACCTCCAGTCCTTTCTATTCCACCCGAACAATCCAGAGCTTGAAGCCGCGCTCCAGGTATCCCTTCAGCATTTCGCCTTCGCTCTTCTTCAGCTTGAGCTCGGGAGCCGCCACCTTGCCGGTTGAGGTCACCCGGTTGTTGTCATTGCCCTGCTCGGTGTCGCGGACATCGTTGTTGTCCTCCGTCCGGACATAATTGACGGTAATCCCGGTCAGCACCGCTTCCCCGGGCGGCAACGCCGCTTCAGAGTTCTCCTGGGCTCCAGTGTGGAGAAGCTGGTTGTCCCTCCGGTTGTCGCTCCCCTGAACGACATATATATCCACCTTGTCCCGGCTCCGCAAGGAACCATTGACAGCGTAGATCACATCCTTCGGAACCGGGAAAATGCCCTCATCGCTTCGCGGCTCCAAATCGCTTAAATCGACCAGTTCTCCCGTCAAAATGCTTCCGTCCGTCAGGCTGACGTTGGTTATTTTCCGTTCCACCTGTTTAAGGCTGGTTACAGCTCCTGCGGGAACATCCTTCGTCTGAACCGAATCGAGATAGAGTTCGGCGGGTGTAAGCTCGTGATTTTTGGGAAGCACACCTCCTCCGTTCACCCTGACCTTAACTACTGATTCCGACAGAATATAGGGCTTGAAATAGAGATCATAGCCCAGCAATCCCCCGAATCCGATGACCAGAATAAGTGAAGCCAATACATAATTTCGCTTTATCAAATGACTGCGCGGGGCCGACAAGCAGTTCGCCTCCTTTAAATTCCTGTCTGATGGACATACAAAAACACACTTTGGCATAGAGCGCCAAAGTGTGGGTAAAATGCTTTTTTACCGAAAAGCCGATATGAAAATGTCAGTTAAAGACAACCGTCTTGTTCTCATGGACGAGGATTCGGTCCTCGATATGCCATTTCACTGCGCGCGCCAGCACGACGCGTTCAATGGTCCGCCCGATCCGCTTCAGCTCGCTGACATCATGCCGATGGCTGACCCGCTGCACGTCCTGCTCAATGATCGGTCCGCCGTCCAGCTCTTCCGTTACATAGTGGGCCGTCGCGCCGATGATTTTAACACCGCGCTTGTACGCCTGCGCATACGGATTGCCGCCAATAAAAGCCGGGAGGAAGGAATGGTGGATGTTGATGATCCGGTTCCGGTAATGTGTAATGAACGACGGTGAAATAATCTGCATATACCGGGCCAGAATGATGACGTCGATATCATCGCCAACGACCTCAAGCTGCCGGCGCTCCGCTTCCGCCTTCGTATCCACCGTAACGGGGATATGATGATAAGGAATACCGAACGACTCGACATACTCCCGCATATCGGGGTGATTGCTTACCACAAGCGCAATGTCGGCGTCCAGATCGCCCGCCTGCCACTGCCAGAGCAGTTCCACAAGGCAATGATCCTCTTTGGATACGAAGATCGCCAGTCTTTTCTTGTGGCTTACATGAAATACCTGCCAGTCCATTTCGAAGCTCTCCGCAATTTCGCCGAACTCCGCTTTAAGGGCCTCCATCCGGGACTCCAGCTCGGGCAGATCAAATTCGATTCGCATAAAGAACATTCCGCCGGATGGGTCCATTGTATACTGGTCTGACTGCACGATGTTCGCTCCATGCTCATGCAGAAAACGCGATACCGCCGCAACGATCCCTGGTCCGTCCGGACAGGAGATCAGCATCCGCGCACGACTGGGATGCAGCTCCCCCGAAGCAGATTGTTCTCTTTTGACATGCAATTCCATGAATTTCGTTCCTTCCTCTCGTCGTCTGTCCGGTCTTATGTTTAGGCGCCTACCAGCACCTGCTTGCCCGCAAGCCAGGCGATCAGCCGCTGGTTCACTGCTTCCTCGCTTAAGCCTGAGAACAATCCCGCCCCCATTATTTGATCATACAAGCGTTCAAGCGGTTCCCGCGGGTCCGCCTTGCGGGCCTTGGCATCGCTCTTGAGCAGTTCCCAGACATTCAGCACAAACGAGCGGGAATCCACGTCCTGCTTGGCAAAAAACGCATGCAGCTCTTCGACCTGGTTCAAAAACTCGCTGCCGAAGCGCTCCTGCACATTGCCTCTCAGCAGCGCGATTTCAGCTTCGTACATCGGCCGCTGAGTCTTGGCGTCTTTGCCGATCCACGGTGTCTCCAGAATGAAGGGAAGGCCCGCCAATCTTTCGTGATGCACCACGCGGTTGATGGTATCGAATCCGATCCACCCCGAACCAATCGGGGTATGGCGGTCTTTGTGGCTGCCGCGCGGATTCTTGCTGTCATTGATATGCACGACGCCGATCCGCTTAAGTCCGACGATCTGATCGAACTGCTCCAGCACACCGTCCAGATCGTTCACGATATCATAGCCTGCATCATGGATGTGGCAGGTATCAAGGCAGATGGAGAGACGCTCGTTATGCGTGACCTTGTCCATAATCGCCGCAATCTCTTCAAAGCTGCGCCCCATCTCCGTACCCTTGCCGGCCATCGTTTCAAGCGCGATATGCACCTCGGTCTCATGTGTACCGTCCAGCACCTCATTCAGACCGTCGGCGATCCGCTGAATCCCGTATTCCGGGTCCTTGTCGGTATATGCGCCTGGATGAAGCACAATATGCTTGACGCCGAGAGCATGCGTCCGGTGAATCTCCTGCTGGAGAAAATCAACGGCAAGCTGGTACGTATGATTCTTATAGGAAGCCAGGTTAATAATGTAGGGAGCATGGACAACGATCTCTTCCACACCGTTCTCCCTCATCACTGCATGGCCTTCCTCGATGTAGAGTTCTTCGATCGGCTTGCGGCGCGTATTTTGCGGAGCGCCGGTATATATCATGAAGGAGCTCGATCCGTATTCATTGGCTTCATTGGCGGCAGTGAGCAGCCCTTTGTCTGCACAAGACACATGGGAACCGATTTTTAGCATGCCTGTTTTCCCTCGCTTCTTCGAAATTATGCTTTATTTTATCGTGATTGGGACAATAAATCCAGGCAATGCTGCAGAACGGTCCGTATCTTCGCAAACCGCAGAGTGATACGCTATACTTTATTAAGCGGGTTATCCCATACACAGGCAAGGAGGCTCGAAGCAATGAAGGCAATTATATGCGGCGGAACCGGCTTTATCGGCACCGCACTGACCGCTTATTGGCTGCAGGCCGGACATGAAGTAATCATTGTCGGCCGCCGGGTTCCTGCCGATGCTATGTCTCACTCCCGGCTTCAGTACCGTACCTGGGAGGAACTTCATGCAGATCCAGGAACTGCAGAGGGCTCCGCTGTACTGGTCAATCTCGCCGGAGCATCGCTCAGCCAGCGCTGGAGCAGAAGCGGCAAAGAACGGATTCTGAACTCCAGAATCGAGACGGTAGCCGCCGCCTCGCAGCTGATCGGCCGACTGAACGTCAAACCTAAAGCCGTCATTCAAGCTTCTGCGGTCGCGATCTACGGCACTTCACTGACAGATACCTTCGATGAGTCCTCGCCTCCGCGCGTCATGGATTTCCCTTCCAGTGTCGTACAAGCCTGGGAGGAAGCCGCGGATCGCGCTTACCCCGATATTCGGCTCGTCAAGCTTCGGACCGGATTGGTGCTAGGCAGCAAAGGCGGAGCATTCCCCAGAATGAAGCTCCCCTACACGCTCGGCTTCGGAGGCCGAATTGGCAGCGGACGGCAGTGGATGTCCTGGATTCATCTCTCCGATATGGTAGCCCTGATCGACTTCTGCGCTGCTGCCCCGGAACTGGCAGGCCCGGTCAACGCTGTAGCTCCGCAGCCGGTAACGAACGATCAGTTCGGTGCTGCAATCGGCTCCGTATACCGTCGACCTCACTGGTTCCCTCTGCCCTCTTGGGCGCTTAAGGCAGCGCTTGGCGAGCTCTCGGAAATCCTGCTGCTCGGGCAGCGCGCGCTTCCCGCCAAACTGCTGGAGCACGGCTTTGTCTTCGGTTTCCCCGAGCTTCACCGCGCCCTGAAGCAGTTAAAGGACTGACTCGCAACTCTGACTTGCAGTCTAATGCTGTCTGAAAGTATAGCTTCCATTAATAATAGTGAACGTATCACCGTCGGCTAAGGGATATTCCTTATAGGGAACCATCGCCTCTCCCCGAAACCGGGTGCCGTTGCGTGAGTCCAGATCCTTCAGCACATAGCCTCCTCCGCTGCGAAACACCTCGGCATGGACTCTGGAGGCTCCTTCCGACAGCTCCACATACTGGGCAACCTCCTGAGAGCGCCCGATGATAAAGCTTGTACGGTTCAGCTCGATCTTCTCGCTGCGCTCGCCTCCTTCCTCTCTCCGTTCAAGATAAGGCTGCATCGCCTTGGGCTGTCCTCTCTGCTTGGCCTCATCCTTATCCTGAGCCAAGAGCATGGTGGCTGGACCCGATTCGCCATAATGCGGCTTGGCCGCTGCTTCCGCAAGAGGGGCGCCCTCCCACATCCGCTCAACCCGCAAGGAATCCTTCATTGCAACCGGCCGTGGCTGCGGCTGTGGCAGAGACTGTCCTCTGCCGCTGGAGAAGTTTCCGAAACCAATGCTTTCGAAATAGGACACTTTTGTACTATCCCGCGAACCGGGCAAACCCTCAGCTTCATCTTCCACTTCCGAGTGACCCCGGGTTCGTGTCTTGCTTCCGGGCCAAACTGCTGCCCATTTTCCGAGCCAGGTTAATCCGCAGACTGCAATCAGCAGAATGCTCACGGCACCGCAGACCAGCAGCCCCGATCCTCTGGGTTGGTCAAGGTATAGAAACTTCCACAGCAGAGCGTCCAGCAGAACGCTTCCCAGCATTACATAGGTTCTCACCGGAGACTCTTTATTGGCATCGCCAACCGCCTTCTCTTCATCCGCCTCTTCTTTCGTCTCCTCTGTCGCCTCGTTCACATTGCGTCCAGCCTTACCGACTGTCCCTACAGGTCCCCAGGATTTGAGCCATTCCTCCACCGGAGGCAAGCTTCGGCCTGAAGCCGGCTTGTTCGCCACGGCTGCCTCGGGCGCGCCTTGTGCATCAGCTTGATCACGGGAGGAGAGGCGGACTCTGTTCACGGGTTCTTGCTCCCGAAAGAGACGTTCAACCGACGCCCCCTCCGCTTTCAGCTGGAGAGCAGAAGCATAGTCCGCATGCTGGCCGCCCTTACCTTTCTCTTCACTCTCCATGAACAATGCGGACAACAGCTCCTTACAGCCGTTTACCGAGAAATCTTCCTCTCCGCAGTAATGAAGAAGCCGCTGCAGACCGTCGCCGCTGAGCTCGGTGATATGGGGCATCAACACAAGAACTAGCCCCTTAAGGCTATCCCCTAAAGAACGGCCCGGCTCCTCCATCTGAAGAGGAACATAGGTCAGGAACACCTTCCCTCTCGGCAGCGACCCTTCTACAAAAATATAATCCTCATGCAGTGCATAACGTTCCGGTGACAGCATGTGCAGACGTCCCTCTTCGACTCCCTGCATGATCTGGAGCAGTAGTCCATATAGCCCGCACAGCGTCAGCCTCGTTCCCTTCAGAAGATGCGACAGCAGTTTTTTTCCGGAGACATGATATTCCAGCGTTACATACATGTCGATCTCTTTGATAAAGAGACGCAGATGATGAGAAATATCAAGCGTTGTGAGCATCCGGCTCGGGACCGGAAGAATGCGGGATGCCGGAATCTCTTCCTGAACTCCCAGCACCATTCTCGTACCTTCATGCCGGGTGAAATCCCGGGTTAATCCAAACAAGATCGCTCTCCTCCTTTCCATTATCGGCTCATTGTTCCGGTCAGTAGGTCAGGAACACGGCGACGGACGCAGGGATGACGGCCAGCATAAAAGGAAAGCGAAGCGGATCACTGTCCATGACCTTCAGGCTCATCCACCTTGGCACGTAAAGGAACCCTTGCAGCAGACGCCATATTCCGCGCAACCTTTGGAAGCTCTCCCGCCTTTTCAGTACAAGGAACCAGCCGATCACCGCCGCGAACAAGAGAGAGAAGAGGATCACCTGGACGGTAAACGCCGCGCCGGTCCACGCTCCGATTCCCGCAAACAGCTTGACATCGCCGGCTCCGACAGCTCCGGCC
The DNA here is from genome assembly GCF_019904155.1 of Paenibacillus sinensis. Lineage (GTDB taxonomy): Bacteria > Bacillota > Bacilli > Paenibacillales > Paenibacillaceae > Paenibacillus_AQ > Paenibacillus_AQ sinensis. The sequence continues at coordinate 6,838 of NZ_JAHCMB010000121.1, read as the reverse complement.
ATATGCATCAGCAGCAGTGGCAGAAAGCCTACCGCTGTACCGACAGCCGAGAACATCACCCCCTTCCAGCCGCCGCCCGCTCCCTGGATCACGAAACCGGCGAGCACGGCAGATCCCGAAATCCAGTTTGGTATTTTCATGGTCAGCACATCGGTCAGGAAAGCCGCCACCAAAAAGGGCAGACAGCCCCAAAAAGCCCAATCGTCCATTTCCCGCTCCTTTCTTTTGCTGTTTTTCAGTTGTTAGCCGCAACATAGAATTGTCCCTCCGCTCTTCGCCCATCTTCCGTTTCAACGACAAAGGTTGGCGTTGAACCCGGCGTCGTCCGTCCTCCGACCGTCCATTCCCAGGTAATATAACCATCGGCATCAGCCTGCTTCCAGCCCAGGAATTTCGCGGTGCTTCTGCCGCTCTGATAATAGATCGTCAAATTGACCGATTCATTCGGTTTGACCTGGATGCGGATCATCCCTTTATGCCAGGGAATCGCGGGGTTCGGCTTCTCCAGAATGGAAATGCTGCCGGCCTCTTCCCCTTCACCCTCTGAGCCTTCTCCGCCGCCTTCTGTCTCCCCGATCCAAGCCCTTTCCACAGCCGAAGCTTCAAGCACGATGCTGCGCCCGATAAAAGGAACCTTCATCGGCAGCTCATAGCTGACCTCTATCCCGAAGTATGGCTCCGACTTCCCGTCAAGCTTGGGAATCGTTACATTGGACACATGAATCCGGTCATAATCCAGTATTCCGGAGGACAGGTACGGCTTCAGCAGCGGCTTGATAGCCGAGTCCAGCACAGCTTCGGACGCCTCCGCCTGGAGCTCCTGCAGCGGACCTTCACCACTGTTTGCCGCCGACCTCACCCACTCGCCCAGCGGGGAGGGCAGCTCCGAGGCGTACCGGTCTGCCCATTCTCCCACCGAAATTCTCGGAATGGTCCAACCCTTCGAGGAGGATTCGCCGGAACTCGCGGCGCCAGCGGAATTGCCAGCTCCAGATTCGGCGTTCCCAGACCCTGAGGCAGCGCCCGAATCGCTTGATTCCTCCAGATGCTGAACCGCGAGAGCGGCGGGATACATATGCGAGGCCACCTCCTTTACCGTGTCGGATACCGTCCCCTGAAGGGCGGTAGAGAACAGCGTCATCTGCACAATAAAGATCAGGAATAGTACAAACAGGAGAAAAAAAGGCATGACCATGGCCGCCTCGACAACCATGCTTCCTTCATTTTCCTTCAGGCCTCTTCCCTCGCATCTGTCAGTCACCGACTCCCCCCCTCCTGTCAGTAAGCAAATTGAGCTTTCACGGTTTTATAGTACAATCTGTCTTCCATTTCTCCGGGAACCGCACCCGAGTAAGACAACAGCTCCATAATGCCGGGAAGAAACCAGAGACGCATGCCCAGTCGAACCTCCGCCGATACCGCAGTGCTTCTCTCGGCGGGATTGATCCCGGTATTCAGCCGGATCAGCGCCAGCATACGGGACAGCTCGGCGTCTCCTGATCCATGCAGTACCATGAACAGCCTTAAGTAATCGCAATAGGTCAGATTAGCCTGTATGTAGGCCGATAACGGTGCTTCCCCATTGGTGCACAGCAGCGCCATGTCCTTAATGGCCTCTGTCAAGCCATACAGCAGGGCGGCAGCGACAACGAGCAGCGGATTACCGAGACCCGCTTTCTCTACGAATCCCTCCATGGTCCGCACCGCCAATCGCACCGTGAAAATTTCGCTGTATGCAGCCGCGACATTCAGCCCCGGCTTATCCAGGCCGTACAAAATGTACTCAAGTTCCTGATTGTGCGGACCCAGTTGTTCCACTACCCTTTGTCCGATTTCATCTGCGGACCCTGAGGTCAAACCTTTTAACTGCGAGATATCGAACGCGGGAAAGCACTGAGCCGCATACTCCGTTTGAAACAGTCTATCCCTTGAAGCAAGAAGGACATCGCCTAGCGATTCAAACAGATGATCCATCATACCCATCGCCGCCGCTCCTTCCTGAAACGGTTCATCTTCCTGATCCCGGCCTGACGTATTTTGATCCAGTGTCTGATTATAAGCCAGGCTCTCCTCGTAATACCGGTTCAGTTCACCAAACTGTTCGGATACCTCCCCCGCTGCGGAGTTCAACGAACGGAGACTCTGGATAATCCCCCTGACATCTGCGAGCTTGCCCTGCGCTTCCCTCTCTGCGGCTTTTCGCTCTCCATCAGAGCCCCGATGTCTCTCGACTTGCGCTCTCTCCCCTTCAATAACGGTTCCGCCGCTTCCGTAATCCCTGACATATTGACTCAGGGTTCCGGCTGCCCCGGTTACCATGGCTTTTTGGGCTCCGGAGCTGTCCGACAACCCCATCTGCGCGGGATTGATGCCACCCGAAAGACCCGATGCCTGCGAATAAGCTTCATGGGCTCTCTGCTGCTGTTCCTGTATCCGGCTCTCCAAGTCGCCAAATTCGATCTGATCCATCAGCAGCTGCTCTGCTTGCTCCCGGATACGGGGAGTGGCAGCTTCGTTCCCCGTATCCGGAATATCCCAGGAATCAGCGGAGGAATAGCCGCTTGAGCCTGGAGATTCTACGGACTTCCGGATCTTCTCCCGCATCTCTTCATTAAGGGATTCTGCTTCTTTCAAGGCATCCTCCGCCTGCCGGGCGAGTTCATCCTGATTGGTCCGCCATGCCGCCAGCGCAGAGTCCAGTCGGGACAGCATATTGGCGGACTGAGCAAGATAAGAGGCTATCTCATCGGTGTGACTGGGCAATTCACCCGGTTCCCGGTCTCTGTCCTCCCGGCTCTTTCGGACGTAGTCGCCGTATTGGGCGACGATGTCACCCGCGCTGGAGATATGTCCGATCGATTCATCGGTAATGGCTCCCGAAACCGGAGACATTGTAAGCTCAAGCGCAGACCTGGCGCTCTCGGCAGCTTGGCGCCGTAGATCCAGCATCTTGTCGAGCGCGGCCTCACGCCGGTCATACAAAGGCTCAAGCCCAGCATACAGGTCCATGGTCTTTGAAGCTTCATTCATAGCCCCCGACAAGCCCTTGAATTTTCCGGCAAGCTCCAGCGCAAAATCGACAGGCGCTTTAAACTTCATCTCTTCGTTGATCTGATGACGGAATACCTCGTAACTTCCCAGTGTGCTCCCCCATTCCAGCTCCGAAGAATCATAGCCCAAAGCCACAAGGTTGAAGCCGTCGCTGCGGCCGCTCTTCTGAACCGAACCGGCAAGGGTCCGGGAGAACAGTTCATCTCCATTGCTTGATCCAAAGGCGAACAGTCCGTATCGGCTGCGCAGCTCCGTATCGTATGCCGACATCAAGGATCGGACCCCTGCCCTGACCAGCCGCTCGCTTTGAACACTGGCAGCCGTCATCCGTGAATAATCGATCAGCACGGCGGAGAACAGAAATACAAAAGCCAATACCATGATTAAAAATACCGAAACCGAGCCTTCGCTTCCGCGTCCCGGAGGAATGCCTCTCTTGAAAAGACGGCGTAAGCGGCAAGCTGTTCTTCTCATCGTTACAATTCCTTTCCTGACCGGACTCCCTGCCTCAATCTGCATCTTGGCCCTTCAGCCTGATCCCAAGCCTTTGTCGGTCTTCATTTCTTATCCGGCTCTGGACTATTTACCCGAATGTCGGCCCTACTTCTTGCCCAGCTTCTTCACCATCTCCGATGCGTCGTCCCGCTTCATGCCGCTCTCGCCGGAGGCTCCGCGAAACTTGGCGTCATAGTAACGCATCAAGTCCACGGTACGGATAAACTCGACAGGCTCAACTATAAGCGATCTGGAATCAGCTTCCGGCTGCGCTCCGTCGGATAGCACCCCGTCGATCACGGGAAGCCGCAGCATTTTCGACAGCCGGGTGCTTACCGCTCTACCGGAAATGCTGTAGCTGTAGTTCATCTCGCCGGTCATTTCACCGGGAATCCGGGCAGTGGCATTTCCCAGCTTGACTTCGGGAAGACTGCCGTCTCCTGCTGCCGGGGGGAGGGTAATCCCAGCCGCATTCTCGCTCGATCCGAGTCCGAACAGGCTGCTCAGCAGACGGTCATCCCCAATCCGCCAATAGAGTGAATCAAATTCTCCGGCGGGAGCAGCTCCATCCCGGGCCTTGTGGCTGTTATCCCAATTAAAAGCCGCCTGCTCCGAAGCATTGGCCGCTACCTGCAGAAGCATAGATTTCTGATAGGCATACAGGCAAAAGAACAGCAGCAGCATCGTGATGCACAGAATAATCGGCAGCACCATGGACGCCTCGAGCGTGAAGCTTCCCTCGTCGCTTCGCAGTCTGCACCGCATAGCGGCGATTAATCGAAGACCTTCCGGCTCTTCTCGCCGGCGATCTCGATCAAGTTCTCCACAACTTCCTGGATTTTATCTTTGAACAGCAGCACGACGGCAATCAGCACGGCGATGATCATAATCATTTCAAGCGTTCCCAGACCTTCTTCATCCCGCCAGAAGCTCTTGCCCTTCTCCACAAACGTCTGCATAGATTCATCCTCCTACATATTCATCATCATAAAAGCCGGCGTTCCCACCAGAACAATAACAATCAGAAAAATTACAACCATCGGAAACACAAGCTTCGAGGACGCCTGCTCGCCTCTCGTCCGGCTGACCGCCTTGCGCTTCTCCCACAGCAGCCGGGACAGATCCCTCAGCGCCAGTGCGAATTCACCTCCACCCCTGCGCATATTCAGCAGCACAGTCGTCGCGAAGAGCGAGACCTCCGGCACCGCGCAGCGCTTGCTGAAATTCTCGAACGCCTGCTGGAACGAGTAGCCTCCGTTCCATTCCGCCGTCATCACCGCAAGCTCCCGATACAGCGGATTCGCATCATTACTCCGGGTGTCCAGGCAGCGAAGAATGGCCCGCTGCACCGTCTCGCCCGCACCAACCAGCAGCACAATACCGTTCAGCAGCTCCGGAAGCTCCATCATCATGAGCTGCTCGCGCACTTTGACCTTCTTGTGAAGATCAGCCGCAAGAGCAGCAGGCAGCCCAGCCGCAAGCGTCAACCCAAGCACAAGAAGTCCCGTTTCCCCACTGAGTGCCGCCAAAGCGCAGCCGCCAAGCGAGAGGAGCCATGCATAGGCCAGCATTTCGGCCATGAACAGAAGCGTTAGCTCCGGGCTGTGCCGCTGTCCGTACAGGCGCTGAATCGAACGCTGGAGCCGAAAGACAAAAGCCGGAAACCTCGCGGCGACGTTCAGCCGTTCCAGAAGCAAGAGGAACGGCTCCGAAACCTGCTGCAGCTTCATGCCTTCGGCCGGCAGCCTTCGAAGCGCCGCATAGCGGCTGCCGCTTGCCAATCGGAGCATCAGCCAGGCCGCTAGCCATAAGACCGCCGCAACTCCGCAGGTCCATCTCAGAATGATCACTCCTTTACAGCGGAATATTCATGATCTTGCCGATCCAGAGAAAGCACAGACCGAGTCCGGCCAGCGCAATTGTCGAGATGATCATGCCTGCGCCGGTGTACATCGGCTGCAAATAATCCGCAGCGCTCATGTTCATGAAGAGCAGCATAATGAGCGGAGACGCCAGCAGCGCTTTGGCTTCAAACCGTTTCTGGGATATGCTGACGGCGATCTCCTGCTGGATATCCAGCTTCTCACCGATAATGCCCGAGGTGCGCCGTACAATCTCCACCAGATCCCCGCCCGTCCGCTTGGACACGGAGAAGACGTCGGCGAAACGCCTTATATCCTCCATGTCCGCCCTGCGGCTGAAGTCATGAAGCGCCTCTTCGATGGGCTGTCCGTATTCAAGCCTTGCGCAAATGATCTCCAGCTCGGCAATCATGTCGCTTCCCCCTTCCGGGTCAAGCATGCGCAAGTCCTGTATGGCCTCCCGGAAAGCATTCTCTACCGATCTCCCCGCCGACAGCGAGGACGAAAGCGAGAACAGCGTCTGCTTGAACTGGAGATTCAGCGCGGAACGCCTCCGCTTGAGCCGGTAATCCCGCCAGATCCGCGGAGCCCGCAGCCCCCCGGCCGAAACCAGCAGCGCAAGAGCCAAGTGGTGATAGAACAAATAACCGACGCCGAACAGGAGCAGACTGCCTGTGAGAACCGCGAGCCCTTGCTCTCTCCGGCTGGAAACGTATACGGTATAGTCTGTCAGCCCTTGGGCTTGGGTAGACGACATGCTGCCAGCAGCGCCTTCCCTTAACCGGGACGAAGATGGCACACCTCTTGCAGAGGCTCTGTTCTTCAACAATCCGCTCATCCGATTCTCACCCCTGTTGCTTTGAAACGATTCAGCGGGTTATCCCGGACTCCCGCCATCTCAAGCTTCGCGGTGTTCTTCAAGGGATTTCCGCAGGGGGCGAGCGTGCCTTTGATCCGGCCTTTGTACTCCCCGAGTTCACGGAACTCGAACAGGGGATTCAACTGCACTTCACCCTCTGACATTCCGGTGACCTCGCAAATCTCCACAACTCTTCTCGTCCGGTCCCGAAAGCGGGCCAAGTGAATGATGATGTCAATCGCCGACCCGATCTGCTGCCTGACGACCTGAACCGGAAGCTCCGCGCCGCTCAGCACCATCGTCTCCAGCCGGCTGAGCATGTCGCGGGCGCTATTCGAATGGCCGGAGGACAAGCTCCTATATAGGGTATTGTGGTAAAGATAAAAGGGTCTCCCTCGAGGGGAGACCCTTTTATTGATATGAACAATATAAAAGATTTTTAGGCAGATATACTTTTATCAGCTTCTGACTCACTTGTAGCATTATTGTTTATCAAATTCTCTATTTTGGTTAGCCGCTCTTCCATTTCATCATCATTATTTTTTCCATCAATATTAATGGCCTTTTTAGC
>NZ_JAHCMB010000219.1:568-18058 GCF_019904155.1 Paenibacillus sinensis | reverse complement strand
ACAATCGTTCCTGGGGGTCCATTCGTTCCGCTTCGCGGGGGGAAATATTGAAGAATAGCGGATCGAATTGATCGACCCCCTCCAGGAATCCGCCCCACTTGGAATACGCCTTGCCGAATTTGGTTTTATCTTCGTCAAAGTACAGGGCGGAGTCCCATCGCTCTTTGGGGATTTCAATGATGCTATCCTGCCCCTCCCGCAAATTGCTCCAGAATTCCTGCAGATTTCTCGCTCCGGGATACCTCCCCGAAACCCCAATGATGGCAATGTCGCTTGCCTCATTCCCTTTCTCGGCGGGAGATCCAGCAGGAGACCCTGTAAATGAAGCAAACCGATTGCGTCTGTGGTTCTTAGGCGCAACTCTCACACTGTTCATCCCACTGTCTTCATCCGGGATCATCGTTGTTGGTACTTTTTCTTCAATCCCCAAGAGGTTCTGCAACTGCTCCCGGTGCATCTCAAGAAAATATCCGGCTAATTCCTGAATGTTCTGGTATTCAAAAAATAAGGTTTTCGACAAGGAACCGAACACTTTTTCCAATTGATTCGTTAATTGCATAACCATGATCGAATCGATTCCGTATTTCTCCAGCTCGGCATCCGCTTCAATTCGATTCACGGGCAGCTTGATGACCGAGGACAGTATTTTCTTTAAATAATTCACGGTTTTTTCATGAAGGAACTCTTCTCCGATAGCTTCCCCAATAGCTATGCTTTTGGCAACCGTCTTATTGTTATTAATTTCTTCTTTACTATTAAATGGCTTCAACAGATTGACCCGGAACTGTTGGAGGTTTCCTTCCATCACCATAACCTGTTCTCTTCTCGATGCCAGGCTTTGATACAATGCGCGGATTCCTGTTTCAGTCTGCATCGGGATCATCCCTGTGTTCTGCCTCATCAACTGTTCTCGTTCTTGGTCAACACTCATTCCGCCCGCTTGCCACAACGGCCAATTGATGGATATCGTCCGTCCCTGGCGCTGCCCTCCGGCTACCAACAGATTGCGGTAATGGGCGTAAGCATCCATAAAGGCATTGGCGGTTGCATAGTCGGCCTGCCCTATGTTCCCCAATCTTCCTGTCAACGAAGAAAAGAGAATGAAGAAGTCCAAGCCCACATCCTGACTCGCCTGGTCCAGGTTCTCTAATCCGGCGACCTTGGGAGCCAATACTTCCACGAATTCTTCTTTTGTCTTTTTAATGATGAAATTATCCTTAATCACTCCGGCGCTATGAATAATGCCATGAATCCTGCCGAATTCCTCCTGTAAGCTTCGTATGAAGGCGGTTACTGCTTGCTTATCTGTTACATCGACCTGCCGGTACTCGATATGTGCACCCAGCTGTTCAAGCTCCTTCAATTGGGCTTGTCTCGCCTCATTTAGCGCAGATCGGCCGGTTAACACCAGCACCGCTCCCTGGACCCGATGGGCAATCTCTTCGGCCATTAACAATCCCAAACCGCCCAGTCCCCCGGTAATTAAATAAACCCCCTGGTCTTTCCATGGGAGGTCAATGGCCTCCGGCTGCACCTCTATTTCCTTCCACCTGGCAACCAGATGCTTGCCCGCCTGGTAGCGAATATGACGCTCGCTGCTGCCGCTGCCGGTTTCCAGGATCTCTTGCAGCCTGTCCGCCTCTTCGTCCGCTTCCACTTCAATCAATTGGCCATGCAATTTGGGATTCTCAATCTGTGCGGTTTTCAAAAGCCCGAGCAAACCGGTGAACAGCTCCTGTTCTCCTTCATTCGGGACCGCAATTTGAATCCAAACCTCTTGCTTCGGCTTCTCCTTGAGAAGGCTCTGAATTTCTTCAAAGACCCGGGCCGCATAGCTCTGGAAGCGTTCCGCAATACCGGACTGCGGGGATTGCAAGCTGACACAGCGCACTCCTTTCATCCGTTCTTCCAGAACCTCGGAGGCAACATTACTCAGTTCACACAGAATAATCAGATGTTGAGCATAAGCGGCGATACCCGGACTTTGGCGGGTAATCTCTTGTTCTTCCCAGATTGGTTCCAGCATCAATAGCCCTGGAGCTGCCTGGGTTTCGAGCGAACTTACCTCTCCCCCCAGTACCCGGGATGAGAGCTCCTTCATCCGAATACAGACATTGCCCTGCTCATCGCATAGATCAAGATCTAATTTCCGGACTTGGTCCCCAGCTTGACTATTCGAGCTATTCCGAATCCAAGCCCACATCTTCGGCGTGCATGGGCTGATTATTTCGATCTCCCGCAAGGCAAAAGGCAATGCCGCCCTCCGATCTTCGCTGCCCATCCGCAGCCCGAGCGATGCCTGGAGCGCCGCATCCATGATACCGGGATGGAGAACATATTGCTCCTCGGTATCCCGGACCGACATCGGCAATGACAACTCTGCCAATACTTGCTCTTCTCCCCGATACACCTGTTCAATCCCTTGATGCCCCGGTCCATACTCGATTCCCATCGCCCGAAATGCCTCATACACCACTTCGGATGTGAGACGTCCTTGATGGCATTCCTCCTGAAGGGCCTTCAGATTTAGCGCCGGTTTTCCTGTCGCCGGACTGAGGGTGGCTCTGCCCTGGCTGTATACAACCGATTCGCCAGGGTCCGCTTCATCCTCACGGTATATTTCGTAGGCAATCTCCCCGTCATCTTCCGGATACAGCCCGATATGCACCCGAAGCGGCTGTTCCCCCACCACGATCGGCTGTGACCATACCACGTTTTTCAACCTGATGACGGCCCCGTCTTTTTCTCTTGTTGCCTCCGCCACCGCCGCACGCGCCATCTCCAGATAGGCAACCCCCGGCAGAACCCGTTGTCCGTTCACCACATGATCGGTTAAGAAAAACTCCTGTCCTGTTAAGGTCGTGCTAAATCGCTGCTCGGTCAGGTCGGACGTATTTTGCTGCACTAACGGATGGATCACGGTTCCGGCTATGGCTGCCGTCAAACTAGCGATTCCAGTCTCGCTGTCCGGAACCCAGTACCTCTCTCTGGCAAACGGATATGTCGGCAGGCTGATTCGATGCGGCTTGACACCGGGATACAGCCGGTTCCAGTCCACGTTCAATCCTTTCACCCAGACATCCAGCAGCTTTCCATATTTCCTCTTACTTATCCAGGCATCTATTGTATGGATCATGTCTTCATCTGCAGTGAGGACGGCCATTGTCTCCTTATTACGTTTGACCTGTCCCCGGTACAAGTCTTCGATATCGTCTTTCCCTTCCAGGAAGCCGGTCAGCTTGTCTTGAAGTTCTTTCAAGGAACTTACAATGACAGCCAGACGCTCTTCCATCGCTTCCCGCCCCACCTGGAGTGTATAGGCGATATCGATGACCTCCTTTTCGGTGAAGGCTTGCTCTTGAATGGCGCCCAGCAATTGCCGCACTTGTGCCTCCAGGCGTTCCTCACTCTTCGCCGACAATACGATCATGGCCGGATGATCGGGACTAACCGCATATTCGGAACTTTCCCGTTCATCGGAAATATACTCTTCGATGATCACATGGGCATTGGCTCCGCCGGCTCCAAAGGAGGATACCCCTGCCCGTCTCGGGTATTCTTTAACCTCCCCATTGGTTTCGATCCGCGGCCGTTTCCATTCCGTCAGTTCCTGCTGCACCACAAAGGGCGTTTCCTTAAAATCTATATTCGGATTCAGCATCTTCGAATGGAGCGACGGCGCAATTTGGCCGTTCTTGAATTGCAGTAGTACTTTGGTTAATCCCGCTATTCCGGCTGCGCCTTCACAATGCCCGATGTTGGACTTCACCGACCCGATTGCGCAAAACTGTCTGTCCGCCGTATCCTTCCCAAAAGCCCGGGTCAATCCGGTAATTTCGATCGGGTCTCCCAACACTGTTCCGGTCCCATGAGCTTCCAGGTAACTGATGGTCCGCGGATTCACTCCGGCTTCCTTCAAGGCCTGGCCGATTAAACTTCCTTGCGCATTGGGGCTGGGAACCGTATAGCCATTGGTCTTTCCTCCATGATTGATGGCTGTGCCTTTGATAACCCCATAGATCTGGTCGCCATCTTCGATCGCCTTCGACAGCGGCTTCAGCAATACGGCCCCGACTCCCTCGCCGGGTACATATCCGTCGCCGCCTTCCCCGAAGCTTTCACATCTTCCTTTGCTGGAAATGAACTTTCCCTGGCTGAGCTTCAAATATTTATTCGGATGAATGGAGACATTCACTCCTCCGGCAATCGCCAGCTCACATCCGTCCCGCTGGAGGCTTTGACAAGCCAGATGAATTGCCGTTAACGAAGAAGAGCACATCGTTTCCACAGCCATACTGGGGCCATGGAAATTGAAGAAATAGGATACCCGGTTGGCGATTGAGGCCAAGCTTCCTCCCGACGTTACCGGTCTTCCCCGCTGCTGTTCCTGGGCTCCGTACAGTTGATACTCTTCATACATCACCCCTACATATACTCCGACGTTTCCTTCCAGACCAAGCCCGCGGTACGAACCCAGGGTTTCACGAGTATAGCCCGCATCCTCCATGGCTGCATACGCGCACTCCAGAAACAATCGTTCCTGGGGGTCCATTCGTTCCGCTTCGCGGGGGGAGATATTGAAGAATAGCGGATCGAATTGATCGACCCCCTCCAGGAATCCGCCCCACTTGGAATACGCCTTGCCGAATTTGGTTTTATCTTCGTCAAAGTACAGGGCGGAGTCCCATCGCTCTTTGGGGATTTCAATAATGCTATCCCGTCCCTCCCGCAAATTGCTCCAGAATTCCTGCAGATTTCTCGCTCCGGGATACCTCCCCGAAACCCCAATGATGGCAATGTCGCTTGCCTCATTCCCTTTCTCGGCGGGAGATCCAGCAGGAGATTCAGTAAATGAAGCAAACCGATTGCGTCTGTGGTTCTTAGGCGCAACTCTCACACTGTTCATCCCACTGTCTTCATTCGGAACCATCGTTGTGGTGACTTTTTCTTCAATCCCCAAGAGGTTCTGCAACTGCTCCCGGTGCATCTCAAGAAAATATCCGGCTAGCTCCTGAATGTTCTGGTATTCAAAAAACAAGGTTTTCGACAAGGAACCGAACACTTTTTCCAATTGATTCGTTAATTGCATAACCATGATCGAATCGATTCCGTATTTCTCCAGCTCGGCATCCGCTTCAATTCGATTCACGGGCAGCTTGATGACCGAGGACAGTATTTTCTTTAAATAATTCACGGTTTTTTCATGAAGGAACTCTTCCCCGGCCGTTACTGCTCTTGGGCTATCCTCTGTGGAAGAAGCCATGCTCGCATTCTCAATTCGATATCTCTTTATGAGGATATCGCCGTATTTTTCTATCAAATAATCCGTCATGAGATGAAGCGTTGAGTAGTCAAAGAATAAGGTTGGGGCAACGTCAAATGAGTATTCATCATTGAGCCTATTGGAAAATTCAGCCACGGTGATCGGATCAAATCCATATTCGGTCAGCGCTACGCTGGCATCGATATTCGCCGGATTGACCTGAAGTAATTCGGCCGCCATTCGGATTAGATCGGTTTTCACCTGATTTTGTAAGTTGTTAGGGGCCTTTTCCGACTGCTGCTGTTCTGCTAAACCGCTGATCGATTGTACGGAAGCAGGTTTGATTTCCAACAATATTTGCCTCATTTTAGCAACATGGCCTTCCATTACCATGATCTGGCCCTTCCCGGATGCCATACTCTGATATAGAGCCTGGATGCCGGTCTTGGTGCGCATAGCCATCATTCCGGTATTCTGAACCATCAGTTCTTCGCGTTCTTGGTCAACACTCATTCCACCGTCTTGCCATAGCGGCCAGTTGACCGATAGCGTTTTCCCCCGTCGCTGTTTCAATTGAACCAATTCGTTACGGTAATGGGCATAACCATCCATAAAGGCATTGGCGGTTGCGTAATCGGCCTGTCCGACATTACCAATCGTTCCAGCGATTGCTGAGAAGAGAATAAAAAAGTCCAGATGCAGATCTTTACTGGCTTGGTCCAGGTTCACCAGTCCTGTTACCTTGGGCGCCAACACTTCCATGAATTCGTCTTTTGTCTTTTTTATGATGAAATTGTCCTTGATTACGCCGGCACTATGGATGATGCCATCAAGACCCCCGAAGCATTCCCGGATGTTCTCGATTAATTCGGTTACCGCCTTGTGGTCGGCCACATCGACCTGTCTGTATTCAATTCTAATATCTAAACCGCTTATTTCCTTTAATTTAGCTTGTTTAATATCGCTGAGTGGAGATCTGCCCGTTAATATCAAAGTCGCACTCTTGACTCGCTTCGCAATCTCTTTGGCAAAAATAAGTCCTAACCCACCTGTTCCCCCGGTGATCAGATAGATGCCGCCATTTTTCCATGGAATATGATCTTCTTCCTGTCTCGTTTCACATTCATTCCAGCCTTGAACCAAACGTCTACCATCTTGATATCGAATCCGTAGATCAGAAGGAGTTCGGCTGTTCTCCAGCAATTTCTCAACAAGTCCCTCGGCGTCTTCCTCGGATGCCACCTCAATTACTTGCCCTGTTAAATTCGGATTCTCCAGATGAGCGGTTCGTATAAGTCCAGCAAGTCCGGAAAAGACTTGTTGTTCTTTGCGATTGGAGGCTACAATCTGGATTAACATTTTGCCTTTTGGCTTTTCCTTGAAGAGATGATAGATCTCCTCAAATAATTGGATGGCATACACAATAAATCTCTTATCCAGCTCTTGGTATGAGGACTGCATAATCAGGCAGCGAATTCCGGGCATAACTCTCCGCATTTGCGTTTCGATACTTTCTTGGTACTGTTTACTTAACTCGCACAGTATGACGAGATGATGGGTATAGTCACCGATCTTCGATTTTTCAGCGGAGGAAGGGATTATTTGCTCTTTCCAAGTTGGGTGGAGCAATAAAGTTCCATTAGAATCCATGGAGCCTGTCGCTCCCAACTCCCCCTCTACAAAGCGGCTTGTTAGCGCCTTTATCCGTACATTAACTCTCCCTGTATCATCACACAGATCAACATCAAGCTTCTCAAGCTTATCCACTGAGGAACGACCTTTACTCCGCCGAATGAAGGCCCACATATTAGAGGTACATTTATCGAAAATCTCGATTTCTTGCAACGCAAACGGGAGAGCCAGCTTCAAGGAATTATTTTTATCCAGATCCTCTTTATTCAGAGTTAACCCTATAGATGCTTGTAAGGCTGAATCCATTATGCTGGGATGCAGCACATATTGTTCTTCAGTTTTAGATAAGGACGTCGGAAGCGAGAGCTTGGCCAATACTTGTTCGGTTCCGACATATACCTTCTCGATTCCTTTATGTCCGATCCCATACTCAATTCCCATTCTTTTATAAGCATCATAGCATTGATCTTGCGTAAGAATATGTTGGCTGCATTCGGATTGCAATTCCTTAAGATTTAAGGTTAAACCTTCCACTCCACGATTCCATACCGCAACACCCTGGTTATGGATGATCGGTTCGTTATTTTCCCCATTGGATTCACTATAGATTTCATAGGCAATCTCTCCGTTATCATTAGGAGATAGTCCGATATGCAGCGGAAATCGTTCATTATCTACAATGACGGGACGGGCCCAAATGATATTTTTAAGGCATAGGGTAGTTTGTTTGGATTCTTCCATCGCCTGTTCGATCGCGGCTCTGGCCATCTCGAGATAAGCCACTCCCGGCAAAACGCAGCGTCCTTTTACTACATGATCATTCAAAAAAAACTCCCTGCCGGTAAATGTCGATGTAAATCTCTGCTCGAATAAGCTGGAAGTATTTTGGTGTAGTAACGGATGAATGATCGAAGTAGCGGATAAGGTTGCTGTATGGTCCGTTCGCATGATATTTTCCGGCAGCCAATAACGTTCTCTGGCGAATGGATAAGTAGGGATGCTAATACGACTGGGTCTGTCGTGGATACGATACAGTTGATTCCAGTCGATATCCAAACCTTCTACCCAAAGTTCCGATATTTTCCTGTAATCCCGTTTTTCAATATCATGTTGCAGAATTGTTGTTACATCTTTTTTCTTCTTCACCTGGTTGAATCGTACATTTCCTGATGCTTGGTCTTCAATAAAATCATCGAATGCCTTAAGCAAATCGCCCTTCGAATTCGCTAAGACCACAAGGCGAAAATCCATAGCCGACCGCCCAACCTGTAAGGTATAAGCCAAATCGGCTAAGTTCAATGTTTCATTCGATTCAATAAATTCGTTCATTAATCGGGCGTAGGTTTTTAATTGCTCTTTGCTTGCAGCAGATAATACGAATAGGAAGGGTTGATCCGGTGTTTCGTTGTCCGGAACTGTAACAGAAGATTCCTTCTCCTTACGATATTCTTCAATAACGATATGGGCATTGGTTCCGCTGAACCCAAAGGAACTTACACTAGCGCGCCGGGGCATTCCCTCCGGAACTTCCCAGGGCTTTAATTCAGTATTGATATAAAAGGGGCTGTTATCGAGAGTTATATGTTCATTTAAGGCGTTAAAATGGATGGTTGGCGGCAGCTTACGGTGTCGCATGGCCAATAGGACCTTAATCACACCAGCAATACCAGCCGCTTTAATCAGATGCCCGATATTACTTTTAACGGAACCCAAAGCACAATAATTATTCTTATCGGTAAATGACCTGAACGATTCAGTCAGCGCCTCTACTTCAATGGGATCTCCCAGCTTTGTCCCCGTTCCGTGCGCTTCTACCATTGAAATACTTTCCGGATTGATGCCAAAACGCTGATAAACCTCTTTTTCCAATCGAATCTGTGAATTCACGCTGGGCGCGGTAATGCCATTCGTTTTTCCATCTTGATTAACGCCCCATCCCCGAATCACTCCATGAATCGGATCACCATCGCGAACAGCATCCTCCAGCCGTTTTAACAGAATAACTCCGACACCTTCACCTGGAACATAACCGTTTGCGCGTGTATCGAAGGAAAAACAACGACCATCTTTGGACAGCATTCCCGATTTAGTGTTGGTGATAAAGCCTGCCGGACTTAAAAACAAATTAACTCCGCCCGCCAGGGCAAGGTCGCAGGTTCGCAAGACCAAGTTATTACAAGCTTCCGCAATAGCCACTAATGAGGAGGAACAAGCGGTATCGATCGCTAAATTAGGGCCTTTCAAATTGAGGAAATACGCAATCCGAGCCGATAGAATCGCCATGGAGCTTCCCATATAACCTTGAGCCGTTAATTCGTCTTCGGGAGTATGCTGTCTGTAGTCACCGGGGCCGCAGCCTACAAAAACACCGCAGCGGCTCTCAGATAAACGGGTAGGATTCAAACCTGCATCTTCAATACAATGCCAACTATTCTCTAAAAACAAGCGTTGTTGAGGGTCCATCAGCTCTGCTTCAGTTGGCGAGGTCTTAAAAAAAAGAGGATCAAATAAATCAACGTCCTCTAATACGCCTAGCCATTTGCAATTGGTCTTTGCGGGTGTTGTCAGATCAGGATCATAATAATCATCGATCGCCCAGCGAGTTGAAGGAATTTCCGAAATACAATCCATACCCACACTCAAATTATCCCAGAATTTAGTTAGCGTATTTGCCTTGGGAAATTGCCCCGACATACCGATAATGGCTATCGCAGATTGATCATAATCCGATGCAAGGTTCTTCTCTTCGGATACCGGAACTGTCTTCGTCGAATCATCTGACATGTCTCCGAAGAATTGTTTGGTACGTATATAGTCACAAGCCTTCATCATTAATAATTCGGCAATTTCATCAACATGACGGTTTTGCCAATGTTCATGCCGTGTTCCTTTAACCCACTGGTTAAACGCTCCCATCGCCGGACCGCAAGGGATCAGAAAATTATCTTGCTCAGACTCATCGCCATTCCGGGTAACCTGATTGCAATGAGCAAAATACCATTTAAAGATCAAAGCCATTTTATATCTCGGATTTTCTTCGGCTTCCTTGATTTGTTCGGGGTTTTTTCCGTTTTTATATTCATAAACCTCAGCCCATACTTCTGAGAGAGTCTTCTTAAAATAAAGGTTTTCAAGCTGTTTCTTGATTTCCGGCGGAATCTCATCAAGAGAGTGATAATTCAAGTATAGTTTGTATAAATGATTTGCGCGTGCATGAACCTGGGTGTTTTTCTTGACCACTTGAGCTTTTGCGCCAACCTCAAACATATCCCCTGCAATCGTAATAGCCGTATCATGGATCGAGACGGTATTCAATAAATCTTTCACAACAGGATGAGCGCCGCTTTCTACCGTACATTGATTGATTGAACCGGTAAAAATGAAATCAGCGCCTAATGCAAATGCTGCAGCAACTGCCTCGGGCGTTCCGATGCCGCCGCCACATCCAATCAAAATTTCTTCCTGGTATTGATATTGGCGTTGCAAGTCTTCCTTTGCGGAAATAATGGAGGGGATTAATGAGAACGAAACCCCTTGGTCCGTATGTCCTCCAGAGTCCGCTTCTACAGCAAGATCATCTGCCATAGGGATGTATTGGGACAGTCTGGCCTCTTCCTCGTTAATCAAGCCTAAGGCTAATAAGTGGTGAATCATATTGACCGGAGGTGGTGATAAGAATAATCGGGCTACTTCTAATCGAGAACATTTTCCAATAATTCGTCGAGGTATCACAATGTTATTCCCATGTTGAACGAGCCCTTTGATACGATAATAAACTAGTGGCCAGGATAATTGAGCATAAGCCGATGCCTCGACAACCGGAACTTGATACTTTAGAAATAATTCAACTCGTTCTCGTTCCTCCTCGATATTATCCAGGTTGGATATCAAACACATACCATAAGGCTTGTCCTGTCCAAGCTCGCTTTTCAGACTTCTAATATGCGCCTCTATTTCCCTTACGCCAAGCCCGGCGCTCCCGAAAAAACTTAATAGGCTCGAATTGCCCATTGCAGTGACTAATTCTTCCGAAGCGATTCCCCGTCCCATCGATCCGGCATAATAATTCAATCTACAACAATATCGTTGCTGAAAGACTGGATTACCCAAAAGCTCCGGTTTTAAGTTAACGGATTGAAATTCATCAAAAAAAACGCCCTTTTGGGCGTTCATCTCATTTAAGGAATCTTGAGCGGGTAATGTGGGCAGTTTTTTTAATAGTTCCTTCTCAGCGTCTTCAGGAGTCATCGCCCCTATTTGCAATGCTTTGAAAATCTCTTCTGGATTCATCGTTACCACCTCATCTTTTACATACTTAAACCAGAAATATCATTCTATGTTTTGTATTGGAGTAATTGATCAGGCCAGTCCTTCAGCTATCTTTTCTCAGCATAATTAAAAATCTGATTGGCTTGTTCAGCACCTAATTTCCCCTGATGGACTTGTTGTATCAGCAGCTGTAAAGACAACAGCTCCCGATTTTGTTCCTTCAATTCTTTGTCCAGGAAACCCGTAAATTCCCGAATTGTGGGGTAATCATAGATTTTCGTAGTTCTGATGGAAAGTTCGAACTGATTGTTGAGCTCCTGAATCCATTCAACACCGATAATCGAATCCAACCCCATATCCACAAACTTTGTATCTATATCAAAAGTATTCGATTTAATGCCTAACATATTCGCTAGGCTACTGATTAACGTTTCCTCTATTAATTTCACTGAGACGGGTTCCTGGCAGCGTTGCTCTGATGCTTCAGAAGACGGAATCAATCCATCACCCATCGTCTTCAAAGCAATTCCTTTGGGCTTTTCGATATGTATGTCTTTGTCCTCTGGAGCTTGTGGTAATTCAGGTTTTTGCGGCCCAGACACTTCCTGAACAGATTTGGATTGATACGAAACGGGCTGTAATTCCACCTGGCTTCCCGGTAACGATAAAATCCGATCCGTCGCTGATGGCAAAGAAATTCCGCTGTTCATCTCGGACGAAATTTGGGAGTCCTTCTGTTTGGGTATCCAAAAGCTATTTCCGTTAAACGGATATGTCGGTAAAGGGACCTTGTTGTTTGTGTTATTAACAAATAAATCAATCCAATTCGGGCAATAGCCCTGAGTAAAAAGATATAACAATGCCGATAATTTTTCTTTGTAAGCTTCAGAGGTTATATTGCTAAATAACCCCAGCTCCCCTGACAAGCGTTCACAATATTCGTTAAGTTCTTTTAATACAGGCTCCCGTTTGAGAGAACTATTTGTATCGTTGCTAAAGTAATCTGCTGTTGTACCATTTTCGATAATTTCCAAAACCTTTTGTTTTAATTCCCCAACATCTTTGGCAATAAAAGCGCAGCGGAAAGGAAAGTTGCTACGTCCAACAAGCAATGTATAGGCAATGTCTTCAAATAAATAGTGTTCGGCTCCTGTCTCCAACCATTTGCTGATATCCAGCAGCTTTTGCCGCAGGGCAGATTTGGTCTTTGCAGAAAAGGTGAAGGGATAATATGGCTTCTTGTTACTATTGTCCATCTTCTCTTGAACTGGCGGCTCCTCAATAATAAGGTGGCAATTGGTTCCGCTAAACCCAAATGAGCTGACTCCCGCTCTTAAAGGAACACCCTCAGTTTGTTTCCATTCCAGTAATTCGGTGTTTAGAAAGAAAGGGCTGCTTTCAAAATCGACATGTTCATTAACCTTGGTAAAATGAATGGTTGGAGGGATTTTCCGGTATTTCATCGCCATTAAGATTTTAAAAACACCGGCAATGCCGGCTGCCATAATGGAATGTCCGAAATTAGGTTTATGGGATCCAATTGCACAAAATTGAGTTTTATCCGTAAACGACTGAAAGGCTTCGGTTAATGCTCTCATTTCAATTGGATCACCTAATTTTGTTCCAGTACCGTGGGCTTCAATATAACTAATGGTTTCAGGATTAATCCTGGATTTTTTATAGGCCTCAACAATTAAGGCTTTCTGGGAAAGTGAACTGGGAGCAGTAATGCTTTGAGTTCTGCCATCCTGATTAATAGCCGAGCCCTTAATTATTCCATAAATATGATCTCCATCTTCAAGCGCGGCATCTAATTGTTTTAATATTAGAACCCCGACCCCTTCGCCAACGACAATACCATTCGCTTCATTATCAAAGGTTTTACACTTGCCGTCAGGGGATAACATCTCCGTTTTGGAGGCCATAATCAAAAATTCCGGTGAGTTAATGATGAAGACCCCACCAGCTAAAGCCATTTCAGACTCGCCTCTGCGAATACTATCACATGCATAATGGATTGCAACCAGGGAAGATGAACAAGCAGTATCAATCGCTAAACTGGGTCCCTTAAGATCCAAAAAGTAAGAAATTCTGGAGGCTAAAATGGACATATCAGTCCCCAAAAATGTAAGTGCATTAATATCGTTTTCTAATAACGTTTTGTCTTTATAATCCGAACTCCGCCCTCCTACAAAGACTCCGGCCTTCTTTCCGGCCATCTGTTCGATTGAATAACCGCTATCTTCGATAGCCTTAAATGACTCTTCCATGAATAACCGTTGTTGAGGGTCCATGCGCTCTGCTTCACGGGGCGTAATATTAAAAAATTCGGTGTCAAATTTATCGATATTATCAAGTAATCCCCCCCATTTGCTAATCGATTTATTCTTCCGGGTGGCATTACGATCATAATAGCTGGCTTCATCCCAATCATTACGGTCAATCTCCGTTACGCAGCAATCTCCATTCTGCAAGTGCTTCCAAAAAGCTTCAACCGTTTCAGAGCCGGCAAATCTACCCGAAATACCGATTATGGCTATATCTGAATCCCGCTTTTTCTCACTAGAAAAGCGAACCTCACTTTCTGCCTTTGTTGCTTCTTCTGCTTTTTTTCCCGATGGAACATCCTGTCCACCTATTTTTCCGTACTTATCGATCATATATTCGGTTAATTCCTTGACCCCGCGGTAATCAAAAACAACCTCAACTCCTAAATCAATTCCAAACTTTTTGTTAACCGCCTCTATGAACTCTACCGATAACACCGAATTCAGACCCAGCTCTAGAAAGCTTCTCTCAAAATCCAAGGAATCCCTTGAAACCATAAATAAATCGGTTATTATTGTTTTCAAAGAAAGTTCGATATCTTCCTGAGAATCCAATGCCATACACTACCGCTCCTCTCTATAATGGTTTTTCCCCAACAGCCATATACAGTTGNTTGAACTAATTTCGTAGGAATGCCAATCCCTTCTGATTTAAAGAAAATCCCTTCCCCCAAAATCTCGCTATGAGCACATATAATTTCCAAATCGATCTTTGAAAACCCTCCCTTTTTTAATAGCATCGGTAATTCCCGGCCAATTCGCGGATTCCCTCCCTCAGCATATCGTGCCTTACAATAAGCATCATAAAGTTCCCTTAATTGTAAAATCTGGGGATATGTTATGATATGCATTTCAAAATCATTATCAACGAATACAGCCTTGCCACCTGGCTTCAAAATCCGAAGAACTTCACGAACCGCATCGATCGGGTCCGTTAAGTGTTCCAGCAATAACCTGACTAATGCAAAATCGAAAGAATTCTCAGGTAAACCAGTCTCCATAATCGACCCTTGAGTTATTTCAAAACGTGTATGGTTTTTCTGTGTCAAATAACTCTTGGCGTAATCTACTAATAATGGATCAATCTCTACCGAAGTGATCTGTATGCTGCTAAAATTTTCTAAAATTTTCTCGGTTAGAAATCCGGGGCCCGAACCGATTTCTACCACCGACATTCCATCCTTCAACCCATACTCTTTATAGTGCTTTAGCTCCTTATCCCAAAATAAATCAACCTGTGCCCTTAATCGTTCAAGTTCTTTTTCAATATTGCTGGCAATGGTACTGATTTGATAAGAACCCTGTTGATTCATTGACTTTTCCTCCTTGATTTAAGGCGCCAACTTCTGTAGAAAAGGAAGAATCTGATCGGCAACTGTGCGCCAATTTGGATCTAGCATCATATCATGGCAAATATTATTGAAGATAACCGGTTCGGTTTTATATTTCTCCCCAATAGTTGCAACAGTCTTTCCCGGAAAAAACCAATCCTGCGTTGATCCTAAAATTAATAGCGGAACCTTTACCGAAACCGATCTAGGAACGATCCGCCTCATTAATTCACGCTGAGCTTTTGTTGATTCCGGTTGTAATAATCCTAAATATTCATCCCTTTTTTCAGCCGGCAAGTCTGGAGAAAAGAAAACTTGGGGCGGCATATGGCGGCTTTTTCCCTTATCAAATAACCGGATTTGATAGATATCTTTATAACGGGATATAAGTAAGCGTCGAAAATCTCTAAACATGCCATCCGGCGGTGTAGTAGACATTAGAACTGCCGCCTGAATCTTTTCAGGATACAAGCACAATATCTTTTGAACCAGCGCTCCCCCCAATGAATGTCCGATTAAAACCGGCTTCTCGCTTAACTGGGATATAACTTCAAGTACATCATTCATATAATCGTTCAATGAAAAAAAATGAATGCTCTCATTCCCTTCGCTCTCCCCATGTCCTCGAAGACTTAACGCATAGGATGGGAACCCCTTTGAAGAAAAATAGGGAAGAAAGTTTTCTTTCCAGCACCATGCGCCATGACTTCCGCCATGGATGAAAAGGAGAGAGGATTGACTTGAACTTAACTCGGGCAAATACTCTAATATTTCCAGTTTCATCTTTTATCCCTCGTATTATATATTTTCAACATTTATTGCTTGCCGGATTTAATTCTAGTAATTCTGTTGTTAAGTAATCCGGCCGCTTCCGTCATCAGCTTCTCACCGATTTCATCAACATGCCGGTTTCTCCAATTCTCCAGTTTCGTTCCTTTAACCCATTGGTTAAACGCCCCAAGAGCCGGTCCGCATTGTATTTGAAAGTCAACTTTATGCTCCTCATCGCCGCTAAGTGCCCACAGAGTACTCTGACCGAAATACCATCTAAAAATCAAAGCCATTTTGTATTTGGGATTGCGATCTGCCTTCTCAATCACCAGGGGAGGATGAAAGGATTTGCATTCCTCATACACCTTATCAAAACTTCGTTTAAAGTACTTCTCCTGAATATGTTCTTTCGTCTTCGGATCAATTTCATCGATGGAATTATAATGAAAATATAAATCATATAATTTATTAGCCCTGGCCGGAAAAAACACACCCTTTTTTAAGACTTGTATTTTGGAGCCTAACTCAAACATATCTCCAGCCGGAGCATATTCAGTATCTTGAATATTGATTTGCTGCAGCAAATCCTTTACTACATTACTCGTACTGGCTTCCACAGTACATTGATTAATGGAGCCGGTCATAATGAAATCAGCCCCTAAAATAAAAGCGGCAGCGGCAGCATCGGGAGTTCCAATACCTCCAGCTGCTCCAACATTGATTTTTCTATGATATTTATATTTCTCCATCATTTCATCTCGAATTCTCATCATCGCGGGTATCATAGCATAGGCAACCCCGCCATCCGTATGTCCGCCGGAGTCTGCTTCAACGCAGATATCATCAGCAACAGGAATTTCCTTAGATAATTCAGCTTCTTCCGACGTTATCTTTTTTTCAACCAGCAGTTTATTAACAATTCTCTCCGGAGCCGGACTAAGGAACAACTCCGCCACTTCGGGACGAGATACTTTGGCGATAATTTTATTGAGTGACATTACATTTCCCGATTTATCCCGTGTTAAGCCTTTTGCATGATACTTCACTAAAGCTGGAGTTATATTAATAAAGGCAGAGGCTTCAATATGTTTGATGTTATATTTCAAATAGATATCGACTGTTTTTTCTTCAAATTCGGGAGCGTTCAAATTCGTGATTAAATTCATCCCATAAGCCTGCCCTTGAGAAAGCTCCTTCTGGATATATTGAATGGTCTCTTCAATTTGAGGCAGCTCCAAGCCGCCACTCCCAAAAAAGCCCAGCATTCCGGCTTTCCCTACTTTTACTACCATTTCTTTTGAGGCAATCCCCCGATACATTCCTCCGGTTAGATATGCGTATCTCAAGTCATAATCTTTTTTAAACTCGATACTCCCTAGAGATAACGGTGAAATATCCAGTTCTTCTTTTGGATCTGCTTTGGGATCTGCTTTGGGAGCTTCTTTGGGAGCTTGTATTAATTCAGCTGTTGGGGTTTCATCTTCAGCTTTATTTAGGGAATCTTCGTTTTCAAGACTATTCACTTTTAATGGCTCGGCTTCTCTTCTGATTCGTTGTATTAATCCGGTTAGAATATTACCTTCTCCAATTTCCTCAAAATCCAGCTCGTCCAAGCCCATTAAGTATCGGATACTCTCTGTCCATTTGACAGTGTGGGTAATCTGGTTGACCAAATTCTGTTTAATCTCAGATTGCTTATATGGTCTGGCATGAACATTGGAAATTACCGGTATCTGTAAGCTGGCAAATGTAAACGAATCCAAAAATGCTTCAAACTCATTCTTTGCCTCTTCCATATATCGGGAATGAAAGGCGCCGCTCGTTTTTAGTGGAGTAAACATTATGACTTCAGGTATTGCTTCAAATATTTGTTTTGAATAATCAATATCAGTTCTTG
>NZ_JAHCMB010000219.1:0-548 GCF_019904155.1 Paenibacillus sinensis | reverse complement strand
AACTTGAAATGGTGAATTCAAATTTGCAATACCAATACTTTTTAAATTATTCCTCTTTATAACATCTTCTACCTGATCTTCACTCAACCCAATCACCGCCGCCATACCACCACCGATGGCATGACTCATTAGCTCGCCTCTTTTTTTCACCAATTTCAAGCCTGTTTCAAAATTAAAGGCCCCTGCTGCAAATAAGGCATTATACTCTCCTAANTAGAAAAGCCTAAAATTTGATCCGCTTGTGATGTCAATTCCTTAAATTCATCAAATAGTGTTTCGCCCATTCCTTTTCTTTGTGAGCCTTGACCGGGGAAAATAAAAGTAACCATTTTCTTATTTACCTCCTAATCGATCTGAAGAATAGAGATCATTGTCCATCACATACATATACATAACAAAAAAGCCTGCCTCCTAAGAGAGCAGAGCTTCCCCCTTTCATGTACTTAAGTAAGCTACACTACATAAGGTAACTGTATGTATCTTTATTCAAATGCAAACGTGCCGAAACATCGATTTGCTTCAATTAAAGATTGTGGTGTACGGAAAAT
>NZ_JAHCMB010000226.1 GCF_019904155.1 Paenibacillus sinensis | reverse complement strand
TTTGGAATTCACTGCAGCTCAACACGAAGAACTGATGTTTGAATGCAACAAACTTGGAGTTGATTACAGTACATCTGTATGGGATCTTACATCAACAAAAGAAATTGCAGCATTAAACCCAAAATTCATTAAAATCCCCTCGGCTAGTAATCTTCAATTTGAGATCCTGCAATATTTGATTGATAATTACAAANAGCGATAACTTAATTATTTACTCTTGCGTTTCAGGTTATCCAGTTCCATTCGAAGATCTTTCATTGCTAGATATAACCTCTCTGAGAGAGAAATATGAGGATCGGGTAAAAGGTATTGGTTTCTCAGGGCATCATCTTGGAATTGCTGCTGATGTGGCTGCGCTTACTTTAGGTGCTCAGTATATAGAAAGACATTTTACGCTGGATCGAACTTGGAAAGGCACAGACCATGCTGCAAGCTTGGAGCCTGAAGGAATGAGAAAGCTGGTTCGAGATGTAAAAAATGTTCAAAAGGCATTGACATATAAAAGAGAGGATATATTGGACATTGAAAAAGTACAGCGGAAAAAGCTCAAACGCAACTAGTGAGGATGTAGTAGCTTTTATTCCAGTCAGAGGAGGAAGTAAGGGCATTCCACTAAAAAATATCAAGTTATTTTGTGGAATGCCTCTCGTTTACTGGACTATAAAGGCTGCAGTTGAAAGTAATACTATCGATAAGGTGTATGTAGCAACTGAAAGTGAAGAAATTATGAGGGTTGTAGATTCATTCCAATTTGAAAAAGTGGAAATATTTTACAGAAGTGCCGAAAGTGCTACAGATGAAGCATCCACAGAGATGGTAATGTTAGAATTTGCCGAGCAAGTTATTTTTAAAGAGATTTTCTTAATCCAGGCTACCTCCCCATTACTAAAAGCTCATAATTTAACAGAGGCATTTGAGCAATATAAGAAACAAAAAGCGGATAGCCTTCTGTCTGTGGTTGTCCAGAAACGCTTTCAATGGAAAGAAGAGGGGGGGAGTTTTGTTCCGGTTAATTATAATCCCCAAGAAAGACCCCGAAGACAAGAATGGGATGGCTACTTGGTGGAAAATGGTTCGTTTTATTTGACAGAACGTTCTAAGTTAATTGAAAGCAAATGTAGAGTGTCGGGAAACATTTCCGCCTACATAATGGATGAGGATAGTTATTTTGAAATTGATGAGCCTTCTGATTGGATAATAATGGAATCCATTTTCAAGAAACAACAAATAATCAATAATGACATATTATCGAACATAAATCTATTAATCTGCGATGTTGACGGTGTTTTGACAGATGCCGGCATGTATTATTCAGAAAATGGCGATGAGCTGAAGAAGTTTAATACTAAGGATGGCAAAGGAATCGAATTGCTCAAAGCCTCAGGCGTTGAAGTTATGATACTCACATCAGAAGATCGAACATTAGTTCAAAGAAGAGCCGAGAAGCTTAAAGTAGATTATTTATATATGGGGATAAAAGATAAGAAGGTATTTTTAGATGCTTTTTTTCAGAACAATAAGAAGTTTAATTATCCAACCACTGCGTATATCGGAGATGATGTTAATGACTTGCAATGTTTAGAAGCAGTGGCATTTTCTTCAACCCCATCCGATGCAGTGCCAGAAGTATTAGCTAAAGTTAATTATATTTGTACAAAAAAAGGTGGTCACGGCTGTGTTCGTGAAATCTGTGACATCTTAATTCGAAAAGAAATTATTAAGAACTAAAACATTGTATTCAAGGGGACTTCTATTTCTGAATAATTCCTCCTGGGACCAATGTAGACAAGATCGTGATATAGAGGTAGAGGACCTTGTTCTCGGTTTCGACTACATCCTTTGTTTCTGATACCATTGGTTCGAATATCAAAGCTATGTCGAATTATTGAGAGGAAATTATGAAAACACTCGCATTGACTATGATTGCCCGGAATGAAGAGGCTGTATTGGGCCGTTGTCTCGAGAGTGCACGAAAATTGGTGGATGAGATCATACTTGTTGATACCGGCTCAACAGACAATACTAAGCAAATTGCCCGCTCTTTTGGAGCGAAGGTCTATGATTGGACGTGGAACCAAAACTTTGCAGACGCAAGAAATGCCGCACTTGAGCATTCATCATGCGACTGGAATCTAGTTCTTGATGCAGATGAATTTTTCCGTAATGATTGCGGAGATGCCCTTCGTCAGTTTATTAATCAGGGAGATCGCATCGGAAGAATCAAACAAGTGAATCAGTTTCTTGATGGTGATAGTAACACAGTATCCTTCTCCCAATGTTTTATATCGAGACTGTTTCCATCCGGGCTGCGGTATGAAGGAAGCATCCATGAACAAGTCATCTCGGATCTGCCCAGAGTCATAGTGCCGATTGAGGTTCAACATGATGGTTATATGAAGCCTAAGTCGGATCGCAATATACCCATTCTACAGTTGGAAATCGAAAGGTATCCGGAAGATTCCTATTATCATTACCAGATTGCTAAGGAGTATCGGGGGATAGATAATCACCTTAAGGCCTATCAGCATTTAAAAAAGGCTTATATGCTATTGACTAAACGTGAGAGCTATGCACCCAATATTATTGTGAATTTGTTATACGAGATCATTGCCATTGAACAATTAGAGGAAGGCTTGCCCATTATTCAAAAGGAACAGAGCTTTTTGCATGATTTTGCCGATTTTCAATTTGTCTGCGGTATTTTTTATATGAAACTGATTTTGAGCAATACGGCAAAGTATATAAATTTGTTCCCTTTAATTGAAGAGTCTTATCTAAAATGTCTGCAAATTGGGGAGACTGACCGCTACGATAACGTTATTGGAACGGGGAGCTTTACTGCGTTGCATAATCTAGGCAGCTTTTACGAGGTTACGGGGAAGTCGGACAAGGCGAAGCATTGTTATCAGGAAGCTGCCGTTTTGGGATATGAACCATCTAAAATGCGACTTCAACAGCTTAAGTAATTTTGGTTCGTTGACCGAACTCGCGTCCGCTTGATTTCGATCCCTTAAGGGACGGATCCAATTTGCTCGTGTACTTTACCAGGGAAGTCGCCATCGTTTAACTTGTTCGATTCGTTCTTCTAGGCCCTTTAGAAAAAATCTTTGGCGCCTGACAGGCACTGTGTTTCACCCCCTTCCATCGCGGGTAATCGTAAGTAACTGCGCTAACACTGATACCTTCACTTATCGGGGGGCATGAAATTGTGGCTGACAAATGAATTGGTGAATTCCATTTTTTTGAAGGTAAACATTTTCTATTCCAATTGACAATGGAGAAGTTACGGTGGTATAGTCAGACTTGTGAGCCAGACTCACGTTCATTTGATAATGAAGGGAATGTTCAAGCAATGGAAGGTAAAGTTAAATGGTTTAACGCAGAAAAAGGCTACGGGTTCATCGAAACTGCAGAAGGCGGCGACGTATTCGTTCACTTCTCCGCGATCCAATCCGAAGGCTTCAAAACGCTGGAAGAAGGACAATCCGTTGAGTTTGACATCGTGGAAGGCGCACGCGGACCACAAGCAGCTAACGTAATCAAATTATAATCATCCGGCTTAGCCGACCTACATATACGGTAGATGGTTAGCAAATTGAGACGACGCTAGCAATAAAGATCCTGGAATTTCCGGGATCTTTTTTTGATGTGATCAGGAAGTGTTCGTCCAAGATTGGGC
Organism: Paenibacillus sinensis; assembly: GCF_019904155.1. Lineage (GTDB taxonomy): Bacteria > Bacillota > Bacilli > Paenibacillales > Paenibacillaceae > Paenibacillus_AQ > Paenibacillus_AQ sinensis. The sequence continues at coordinate 97,050 of NZ_JAHCMB010000226.1, read as the reverse complement.
ATCCTGAAGGTGAAGAAAAACAACCGCTAAAGAGGGATTCGGCAACATTTTCAGTAGGATTTCGATTGGAGTTCTTCTTATGTTCACAAGCTGGATCAATTTGCACTTGAAAGCGGATTTACACAATTTTAAACTTTTTACACGGCGCTTACGTTATGGTAAAATGAAGGTGCAAAGGAGGAGTGCCCATGCAATTCAGCATTCGAGGTCAACAAATTGAAGTGACCGACGCTTTGAGAGAGTATGTTGATAAGAAGCTCAGCAGACTTGAGAAGTATTTCGATGCGCCCCCTACCCAGGAAGGTTTCGTAACACTTAGCGTAATACGAGGTCTTCACACGGTGGAAGTCACGATCCCGCTGGCCGGTGTCACGCTTCGCGCGGAGGTCCGCAGCGATGATATGTATGCCTCCATTGATGGTGTAGTGGACAAGCTGGAGCGACAAATCCGTAAGCACAAAACCAAACTCAACCGCAAATTCCGCCAGGAAGGCAGTCTGAAGACGCTCTTTGTGGAAGGTGGTTCGAGCAGCAATGTGGCCGTCGAGGAACAGGATGATGAATTGGAAGTCGTGCGCAACAAGCGGTTCACTCTGAAGCCGATGGATGTGGAAGAAGCCATTCTTCAGATGAATATGGTGGGACATAATTTCTTTGTGTTTTCCAATATCGACACCTCCGAAGTCAGCGTCGTGTATAAACGGAATGACGGCAAATACGGACTGATCGAACAGGGTTAAATGGAGTACGTAAGCTTCTAAAATGAAAAAAATGATCCCGAGCCCTTATTCGCATGAAGCGAATAGGGCTCTTGTGCGTATATATAGTTATGGGGATTTCCGCTTATATTGCGGCATCCCTTACAAACTGTTACAATTTATGAAGCAGCGGAATCGACGGTGTTTTGCGGCCCTTTCAACGTTGGGAGGATACGCTTTAGATTCCACCATCTGTGTTGCATGAAAGGGGTTAACCATGCTAGGACTTGTTAAAAAAATATTCGGCGACATGAATGAACGCGATGTCAAACGTCTAATGAAGACGGTCGAAATTATTAATGGATTGGAGCCGGAAATCGAGGCGCTCTCCGACGAGGCGCTGCAGGCCAAGACCGAAGAGTTCCGGGCCCGTATTGAGAAAGGCGAGACGCTGGAAGAGGTTCTTCCCGAAGCCTTCGCAACGGTGCGTGAAGCATCCAAACGTACGCTTGGAATGCGGCACTTTGATGTGCAGCTGATTGGCGGTATGGCGCTGCATGAAGGCAAGATCGCGGAGATGAAGACTGGTGAAGGTAAGACGCTGGTCGGAACGCTTCCGGTATACCTGAACGCTCTGCTTGGCAAAGGCGTTCACGTCGTTACAGTTAATGATTATCTGGCCCAGCGCGACAGCGCGCAAATGGGACAAATCTATAATTTCCTGGGCATGACGGTTGGAGTTAACCTGAACGGCATGGACCATGCGGATAAACAGTCAGCTTATGCCTGCGACATCACGTACGGCACTAACAATGAATTCGGCTTCGACTACCTGCGCGATAACATGGTGCTGTATAAAGAGCAGATGGTACAGCGTCCGCTCTATTTCTGCATTATTGACGAAGTCGACTCCATTCTGATCGACGAAGCCCGGACACCGCTTATTATTTCCGGACAAGCCGAGAAGTCGACGGAGCTCTATTACGCTGCCGATCGCTTCGTGAAGAAGCTCCAGCCGGAAGAGCACTATACGGTGGATATTAAGGTGAAGTCGGTTGCCCTTACGGAAAAAGGTGTTGCGCTTGCCGAGAAAGCCTTCGGCATCGAGAATCTGTATGACCACAGCCATGTCACACTGAACCATCATATCGTACAAGCCCTGAAGGCGAACGTCATTATGCGCCGCGACGTCGATTACGTCGTTACGGATGAAGAAGTTGTTATCGTCGACGAGTTCACGGGCCGACTCATGGCCGGCCGCCGATACAGTGACGGTCTGCATCAGGCGATTGAAGCTAAGGAAGAAATTCAGGTTCAGAATGAGAGCATGACACTCGCCACCATCACGTTCCAGAACTACTTCCGCATGTACCGCAAGCTGGCCGGCATGACCGGTACGGCGAAGACGGAGGAAGAGGAGTTCAAGAAGATCTACGGTCTGGAAGTTCTCCAGGTCCCGACGAATAAACCGAACTGCCGGGCGGACATGCCTGACATCGTCTATAAGAGCGAGAAAGGCAAGTTCACTGCCGTGGTTGAAGAGATCGTGGAGCGCCACAAGAAGAACCAGCCGGTGCTGGTCGGTACGGTCTCCATCGAGAATTCCGAGCTGGTATCGGAAATGCTGAAGCGCAAAGGCGTGAAGCACCAGGTGCTGAACGCGAAGCATCACGCAGCGGAAGCCGAAATCATTTCTCACGCCGGTCAGCCGGGAACAGTGACCATTGCGACCAACATGGCGGGACGCGGTACCGACATCATCCTCGGTGAAGGCGTGGCCGAGGTTGGCGGCCTGCATATTATCGGTACGGAGCGCCATGAATCGCGCCGGATCGATAACCAGCTGCGCGGACGCGCGGGACGTCAAGGCGACCCGGGTTCCACACAGTTCTATCTGTCGCTGGGCGACGAGCTGATGAAGCGCTTTGGCGCCGACAATGTGCTGAACATGATGGAACGTCTTGGCTTTGAAGAAGATCAGCCGATCGAGAGCCGTATGATTACCCGCGCTGTAGAATCGGCGCAGAAGCGGGTCGAAGGCAATAACTTCGACATCCGTAAAGTCGTCCTGCAGTATGACGACGTCATGAACCAGCAGCGCGAAATTATCTACAAGCAGCGCCGCGAAATTCTGGAGTCCGAGAACATCAAGGACATCGTCCTGGAAATGATCAAGCCGGTAATCGAGCGCGTCGTACTGGCTCATTGCAGCGACGACATTCCCGAGAACTGGGAGCTTCAGGAAGTGGCCGATTATGTCAACAGCAAGCTGCTTGACGAAGGCGTACTGACCCGTGACGATATGTGGGGCAAGGAAACGGAAGAGATTGTGGAATTTATCTTCGAGAAGGTGCTGGAGAAATACTCTGCCCGCGAAGAGCATCTCGGTTCGGAGCTTGTCCGCGAATTCGAGAAGGTTATCGTACTGCGCGCCGTTGACAGCAAGTGGATGGACCATATCGACGCCATGGATCAGCTTCGCCAGGGTATCCATCTTCGTGCTTATGGCGGAACGGACCCGCTCCGCGAATATCAGTTCGAAGGCTTCGAGATGTTCAATGCCATGACGGCAAGCATCCAGGAAGAAGTGGCCACATATATTATGAAGGCTCATATCGAGACCAATCAGCAGCGCCAGTCGGTTGTGGAAGAGAATAAAATCTCCACGAACGGCGAACCTGCCGAGAAGCGTCCCGTAGCCGTGGGCGCCACGGTCGGCCGGAATGATCCTTGTCCTTGCGGCAGCGGCAAGAAATTCAAGAACTGCCACGGACAGAACGCTTAAGTCTTTAGTGACCGGATTGACAAGAACGGCTGGGCCGGGGAGATTCCCGTTAGCGGCTCAGCCGTTTTCTAATGATTATAGTTAAAGAAAGGGTGCAGTGATCAATGATTGATCCAAGTGTGAAGCAGGATCTGCGCGAGATCGGCAAGAAATTAACCAACCTTAGGGGGTCTCTTTGACTTAGACCTCAAGCAGGAAATGATCGCGAACTTTGAGGAGAAAATGGCGGCTCCCGATTTCTGGGATGATAACGAGAAGGCCCAGAGTGTCATTGCCGAGATGAACGCTGTGAAATCCGGCGTGGATGAATATCAGAAGCTGCAGCAGGAATACGATGATGCCGTGCTGATGGCCGAGCTGGCTGACGAGGAAGGCGACGATGAACTCGCTGCCGAGGTAGGCGGCAGTGTCCGCGCTCTAGTGGACAAGCTGGAGGAGTTCGAGCTGCAGCTGCTGCTGAATCAGCCGTACGACAAGCTGAATGCCATTCTGGAGCTGCATCCCGGTGCCGGCGGGACCGAGTCCCAGGACTGGGGCCAAATGCTGCTCCGTATGTACACCCGCTGGGCGGAGAAGCGCGGCTTCAAGGTTGAGGTGCTGGATTATCTCCCTGGAGACGAAGCGGGGATCAAGAGCGTGACGCTGCTGATCAAGGGCTTCAATGCCTACGGCTACCTGAAGGCGGAGAAAGGCGTGCACCGTCTGGTCCGTATTTCCCCGTTTGACGCTTCGGGAAGACGCCATACGTCCTTTGTCTCCTGTGATGTCGTGCCGGAAATTAATGAAGATATCGATATCGAGATCCGTACCGAGGATCTGAAGGTGGACACCTACCGCGCGACGGGCGCCGGCGGTCAGCATATCAACACCACGGACTCGGCGGTCCGGATTACTCACATTCCAACCGGCGTCGTCGTGACTTGCCAGAACGAACGCTCGCAGATCAAGAACCGCGAACGCGCGATGACGATGCTCCGCTCCAAGCTCTATGAGCGCAAGCTCGAAGAGCAGCAGCGCGAACTGGATGAAATCCGCGGCGAGCAGTCCGATATCGCCTGGGGCAGTCAGATTCGCTCGTATGTCTTCCATCCGTACAGCATGGTTAAGGATCACCGGACTTCCGTGGAGACCGGTAACGTCGGGGCGGTTATGGACGGCGATCTGGATGCTTTTATCGACGGCTATCTGCGCGGCCAGATCAAAACTGAGGCTGAATAAGGGATGTCATCAATCAACGCACGAAATAAGCCGCCGCTTATTCCGCTGAACGGACCGGTCCGCCATCTGGTGGATACGGTCCTGATTGTTGTCGGTTCGCTGATTACAGCCCTCGCCTTTAATCTGTTCATGCTGCCCAACCGGATCGCCTCTGGCGGCGTATCGGGGTTGTCCGTACTGGCGCAGGCCTGGTTCGGGGCCGAGCCTGCTTTTACCCAGTGGGCTTTGAACATTCCGCTGTTTTTCCTAGGCGTGTTCATGCTGGGCCGCCAGTACGGACTGCGGTCGCTGCTGGGCAGCTTTGTGCTGCCGCTGTTCATTTACCTGACCAAGGACGGTCCTGTGCCGACGCACAACCCGCTGCTGGCATCCATCTACGGCGGCATCGGAGTGGGCCTGGGTTTGGGCCTGGTTTTTCGGGGCCGGGGCTCGACCGGGGGGCTGTCCATTCTGGCACAGGTGATTCAGAAGCTGACGGGCTTCAGCTTCTCGCTGTCCGTGGTGCTGCTGGACGGAACGGTCATCACATTGGCGGCCTTCGTACTGGGCATGGAGCAGGCGCTGTACGCGCTGATCGGACTGTTTGTCACAGGGAAGGTCATCGATGCGCTTGAGGTCGGCTTCAGCTATACGAAGGTTGCCTATATCATTTCCGATCATACAGAAGCGATCACGGAAGCGATTCTGCATGATCTGGACCGGGGGCTGACGAAGCTGGATGCCAAGGGCGGTTATACGGGAGACAGCCGGACCGTGCTGATGGTAGCCGTCGGCCAGAATGAAACGACCCGGCTGAAGGCCATTGTCCGGTCGGTGGACCCGGGCGCCTTTGTTATTATCAGTGACGCCCATGAAGTGCTGGGCGAAGGATTTAAACGAGAAGCGTAGCTGATCCGTAGAGGAGAAGCTGTGCTTCTTTTTTCGTGAAAAAGGAGAAGGAATAAGCTGCCGCGCGGGCCTATAAACAACGTCGTCAGGCATCAGAACCTTATGGAGCAGAATAGCATAGGGTGCGGAATATCCGTGCATGAACTGATTATGCTTCAAAGGCAGAGCCTGGCTCGGCGAGCAAACTGGGGCCGGAAAACGGCTGAGGGATAATGTTACATAACCTGTTGTATTTATATTAATGAGGACGTATAATAATACATATTTCAATGGACGGCATGCAAAAGCCATCGGCGGATAGGGAACATTATCCGATATAATAGGGAAGAGAAAAACGGCAGGGAGGAACCGGAGATGACGGTGGAAGGCAAGGTGAGAGCAGCGATCGTGGGATCGACTGGCTACGGGGGAGTAGAGCTGATCAGGCTGCTTCAGGGGCATCCGAAGGTGGAGATTACATCGGTGATTTCCTCATCATCGGCAGGGGCGCCGATTGAAGAAGGCTTCCCGCATTTGACTGGCGTGTTCACGCAAAATCTGGACGGTGTAGACGCCAGGGAAATGAAGGAAAGGGCCGACGTCGTATTCACGGCAACTCCATCGGGCGTCAGCGCCAAGCTCGTTCCGGAGCTGCTGGAGGCGGGGCTAAAAGTGGTGGATTTGTCGGGGGATTTCCGGCTGAAGGACGGCGCGGAATACGAACGCTGGTACAAACATCCGGCTCCGCAGGATGAAGTGCTGCAGCAGGCCGTCTACGGACTGTGCGAGGTATTCGGCGACCGCGTGGCCGGCGTTGACTTTATCTCGAACCCGGGGTGCTACCCGACGGCGACGCTGCTTGGTCTGATCCCGGCGCTTCAAGCAGGATGGATCAAGCCGGAGAGCATCATTGTCGATGCCAAATCCGGTGTATCGGGAGCAGGACGCGGAGTCAATCTCGGTGTGCATTACGCGGAAATTAATGAGAATTTTAAAGCTTATAAGGTTAACAAACATCAGCATATCCCGGAAATCGAGCAGACGCTGACGGAGATTGCCGGAGAGCCGGTAATCGTCACCTTCACTACGCATCTGGTTCCGATGACGCGGGGCATTATGGCCACTAGTTATGCAAGCTTGAACGATACGTACAGCGAACAGGATTTCATCGAGTTATACCGCAATTATTATAAGGGTAGATCTTTTGTGCGTGTGCGCAGCGCCGGTATTCTGCCGGCAACCAAAGAGGTCAGCGGCTCCAACTACTGCGATATCGGCTTTGCGGTTGATCCCCGCACCGGACGGGTTACCATTTTCTCGGTAATCGACAATCTGGTAAAGGGTGCGGCGGGGCAGGCGATTCAAAATCTAAATCTTATGATGGGATGGGAGGAAACCCTTGGGCTCGGCTACACGCCAGTGTATCCGTAACGCTAAAGGTAAATCAGACATGAGCGAGAAGCTGTACACCGTCGTCGAAGGCGGAAGCATTACGACACCGGCCGGATTCGTATCCGGAGGTCTGCACTGCGGCTTGAAAAAGACCGACCGCAACGATCTTGCGGCCATTCTATGCGAGGTTCCGGCCACTGCCGCGGCGGTCTATACGACGAACCTGTTCCAGGCGGCGCCGCTTAAAGTGACGCGGGAAAGCCTTGGCAACGGTGTCCTGCGTGCCGTAGTCGTGAACAGCGGCAACGCCAACGCCTGCACAGGCGCACAGGGCGAAGCCGATGCTTATGAGATGCGGGCCGCAGCTGCCAAGCATCTGGGCGTAAGCGAGGATGATGTGGCGGTCGCTTCGACCGGAGTCATCGGCGAGCTGCTGAAGATGGACTGCGTGCGCAGCGGTCTGGCCTCCCTTCCGGAGAAGCTGGACGGCGGAGCACCCGGAGCCGAGGAGTTCTGCCAGGCGATTCTGACGACTGACCTCGTGAAGAAAGAGTGCTGCGTCAAGGTTAATGTCGGCGGCAAAGAGGTTCTGATCGCCGGCGCGGCCAAAGGCTCCGGCATGATCCACCCGAACATGGCGACCATGCTCGGCTTCATGACGACGGACGCCGCCGTCGGCCAGGAAGAACTGCTGACGCTGCTTCGCCAGGCGACAGACACGACGTTCAACATGATTACCGTGGACGGCGACACGAGCACGAATGATATGCTGGTGGCAATGGCGAGCGGCCTGGCTGGCAATGAAGCGCTGGACCGGCAGCATCCGGACTGGGAAGCCTTCGCAGCGGCTTTCACGCATGTGTGCCGCCATCTGGCGCAGGCGATCGCCCGCGACGGAGAAGGTGCGAACCATCTGATTGAGGTCGTGGTGAACGGGGCGGAAGACGTAGCGGCGGCCCGTGCGATTGCCAAGACGGTCGTCGGCTCCAGTCTGGTCAAATCCGCCGTCTTCGGCGCAGATGCGAACTGGGGGCGGATAATCGCCGCCGTCGGCCGTGCGGGAGTTCCGGTGTCGGTGGACCGGGTTGACATCTCGCTGGGCGAGATTGAGGTGTTGTCCCAGTCGAGACCGGTGGCTTTTGACGAGGAGAAGGCTCTTGCTTACCTGCAGGGCGACACCGTTCTGATTACGGTGAACCTGGGAGACGGTGACGGCTCGGCTACAGCTTGGGGCTGCGATCTGACGTACGATTATGTGCGGATCAATGCGGCTTACCGAACCTGATGGATGTCAAATCAACGGCTGCCCTCGTGTTAGTGGCGGGATGGGCGGCTGCACACCTTATACCTATACAGTAAGTAAGGAAGGATAATGACACTCATGACGCAGAACGAGACTTTTGATACAAGTGGCGCGGACAATGGCAATATGTTCGTGATGAAGTGCGGTGGCAGCACGCTGACCGCACTGCCCGATTCGTTCTTTGATGATCTCAGGCAGCTTCAGGAGGACGGCGTGAGGCCGGTGATCGTCCACGGCGGGGGTCCGGCGATATCGGAGAATCTGAAGAAGCTCGGAATTGAGAGCAGCTTCGTTAACGGCCTGCGGGTCACAACCGAAGAGGTGCTCGACGTTGTGGAGATGACGCTGTCGGGCAGCATCAACAAGGCGATTGTCCGGCGAATTCAGAGCAGCGGCGGCAAGGCAATCGGCCTGTCCGGCGTGGACGGCAATCTGATCGAAGCGGTCCCGGTCTCGAACAGCGATGAGGTGGGACTAGTCGGCAATGTGACCGGCGTCAAGGCCGAGATCATTGCCGGCATTCAGTCGCTCGGCTATATCCCCGTTATCGCGCCGCTCGGAATCAACGGCAACGGACAGCGATATAACATTAACGCCGATACGGCGGCGGGGGCGGTCGCTTCCTTCATGCAGTCGCCGCAGATGATTGTGGTGACCGACGTCCCCGGCATTCTGACCACGCTGGAGGATGGAAGCAAGCAGGTGCTGCCTTCCGTGACGGTCGAGGAAATCGGGCGGATGATCGAGACGGGCGAAATCTACGGAGGCATGATCCCCAAGGTGAGGGCGGCCATTGACTGCATTCAGGGCAGCGTCTCCGAGGTGGTCATTGTGGACGGCAAGGAACCGGGTGTGCTCGGCCGGGTGTTGGCCGGTGAGACAATTGGCACACGAATTGTCCGGAAGTGAGGAGTAGCCGGAAGCAAAGCGATTATCCGGAAGTAAGGATATAGTCGGAAGCAAAGAAATTATTTGGGAGCAAGGCTCGAAGGCAGGATTGGGAAGCCTGAGGGCAAGAATGGGAGACTGGGGCGGATGATGCCAGTATTTCATTACTAATAAAGTTTCGGGATAAAGTTTCAGGAGTCCCGGCGGCATCTATGCAGTCTTTTTCCTCAAGGGCGTAAAGCTGTACAAGGGCTGCGACTCTTTAAAGAGCATTGGGTTTTTCGGGCAGATCTTTGGAATGCTAGAGTGAGTATCGTCAAAAAATTCGGCGGCCGCTTAAGGGGCGGCGTGCGGGGGAGAGTGAAGGATCATGAGCAAGCTTACGCATATGGATCAGCCTGATTTCGTGCAGAAGCACATTGCAGACACCGGAACACAGGCAGGCGCTGCCAGTAAGACGGAGGAAGGTGCTAAGACTGCGGGCTCCGGGAAGCTGGAGCATGTGTTTCCATCGTACGGCAGATACGACATCAGTCTGGTCAAAGGCAAAGGCAGCTGGGTGTGGGATGACAAAGGCAATAAATATCTCGATTTCACCTGCGGCCTCGCGGTAACGAGCCTCGGGCATGCGCCGGAGAAGGTCGGCGAGAAGCTGAAGCAGCAGATCGATACGCTGTGGCATGTATCCAATCTGTTCCACATTCCGGGCCAGGACCGCGTTGCGGAGCTCTTGACGGCCAATACTTGCGCCGACCAGGTATTCTTCTGCAACAGTGGTGCGGAATCGAACGAGGCCGCGATCAAGCTGGCCCGCCGCTATCATCAGAAGGTCAAGGGAACAGGACGCTATGAAGTCATTACGTTCCAGCAGTCCTTCCACGGACGCACGCTGGCTACGCTGACGGCTACGGGACAGCAGAAGGTCAAGGACGGCTTCCTGCCGCTGCCGGAAGGCTTCGTGACGGTTCCGCTGCATGATCTTCCGGCCCTTGAAGCGGCCATCGGCGAGCATACAGCCGCCATCATGCTGGAAATGGTGCTGGCCGAAGGCGGCATCCTAGAAGTGCAGCCGGATTTCCTGAACAGCGTTGTCGAGTTGTGCAAACGTCACGGCCTGCTGCTCATCGTCGATGAGGTGCAGACCGGCATGGGCCGCACCGGCAAGCTGTTCGCGCATCAGCACTACGGTATCGAGCCGGACATCTTCACCGTTGCCAAAGGCATCGCCAGCGGCTTCCCGGCCGGCCTCATGCTGGCCAAGGGCTATCTGCGCGAAGCGTTCCCGCCTGGAAGCCATGCTTCGACGTTCGGCGGCACGCCGCTTGCGACGGCGGCGATGAGCGCCACCATCGAGACGATGCTGGAGGATAACCTGCCGCAGCGCGCGGCGGAATCCGGCGAGTACCTGACGGCGCAGCTGAAAGAGAAGCTGGCGGATTGCCCGTTCGTCCTCGACATCCGCGGCAAGGGGCTGCTGATCGGCATCGAATGCAAAGAAGCTGTCGGCGACATTGTGCTGGCTGGACAGAAGCGCGGCCTGCTGTTCGTGACGGCGGGAACGCATGTAATCCGCCTGCTTCCGAACCTGTATGTAAGCCGGGAGGAAATCGACCAGGCTGTGGACATCCTGTCCGATCTCATTCATACTTATGCCAAGGAGCTTCAGGCTTAAAGACGTCTGCATTGACGGACATAACATAACGGCACCCCGCAATTCACAGACTAAGGGTGACCATGGGCTTCCCGGCTCGCCGGGAAGTCTGCTAACGCGACAAGGAGGAACAGATTCATGGTTCAGATTTCGCTCAAAGGGCGGGACCTTCTGGAGCTGGACGACTACACTACGGAAGAAATCCAGTATCTGATCGATCTGGCGATCGAGCTCAAGCGCAAGCAGAAGAGCGGTGAGGTCTATCAGCCGCTGAAAGGCAAGACGATCGGACTTATTTTTGAGAAATCCTCAACCCGTACCCGGGTATCCTTCGAGGTTGGGATGTACCAACTGGGCGGACACGCCCTGTTCCTCAGCCGGAACGACATTCAGCTGGGACGCGGCGAGACGGTTGCCGATACGGCGCAGGTTATGTCGCGGTATCTCGACGGCATCATGATCCGCACCTTCGGCCATGACAAGGTCGAGGATCTGGCGCGCTACGCTTCGGTTCCGGTCATCAATGGACTGAGCGATCTGGCGCATCCATGCCAGGTGCTGGCAGATCTCCAGACAGTATATGAGCATAAGGGCAAGCTGAAAGGGCTGAAAATGGCCTTTGTCGGCGACGGCAACAATATGGCGCATTCCCTGCTGATCGGCGGAGCGAAGGTGGGCATGCATGTCTCCATCGCAGGACCGGAAGGCTATGAGCCGGACGCCGCTGTTGTCGCCAAGGCGCGGGAAATCGCGCAGGAGACGGGTTCCGAAATCGTCATTACCCGCAGTCCGGAGGAAGCGGTCAAGGATGCCGATGTCATCTACACGGATGTATGGGCGAGCATGGGCTTTGAGGAAGAGCAGAAGGCGCGCGAAGCGGCGTTCAAGGACTATCAGGTGAACGGCGAACTGGTCGCGCTTGCGAAGAGCGACTTCATCTTCCTGCACTGCCTTCCGGCTCATCGCGGTGAAGAAGTGACGGAAGACGTGATCGACGGACCGAATTCCTTTATTTTTGACGAGGCGGAGAACCGGCTGCATGCGCAGAAAGCGCTGATGGCCGCCCTGATGGGCTAAAGGTTTAAGACGGCGCTCGTTGGTGCTCGCTTCGCTGCTTCGGGATGACAGGCCATCAGGCCTTCATCCTTTTCGCATGATCAACCCTCTATATCGGAAAGGAAGTTAGCTATCCCATGGCAAAAGAAAAAATCGTGCTCGCCTATTCTGGCGGCCTGGATACCTCGGTCATTCTGAAATGGCTGAAAGAAACGTATGACGCGGAGATTATCGCTTTTACAGCCGATATCGGCCAGAAGGAAGAGCTTGACGGTCTGGAGGAAAAAGCGCTCGCCACAGGCGCGTCGAAAGTTTACATCGACGACCTGCGCGACGAGTTCGCCAAGGACTTCATCTACCCGATGTTCCAGGCCGGCGCCTTGTATGAAGGCCAGTACCTGCTCGGCACGAGTATCGCCCGCCCGCTGATCGCGAAGCGGATGGTCGATATCGCCATCGCCGAAGGCGCAACCGCCATCGCGCACGGCGCGACCGGCAAGGGCAACGACCAGGTGCGCTTCGAGCTCGGCGCGGCCGGGCTGGCTCCGAACATCAAGGTTATCGCGCCTTGGCGTCTGGAAGAATTCCGCAACCAGTTCCCTGGACGCGCGGAAATGATCGCTTATGCCGAAGCGAACGGCATTCCGGTACAGGCTTCGGCGGCGAAGCCGTATTCCATGGACCGCAATCTGCTGCATATCAGCTATGAGAGCGGCGTGCTGGAGGACCCGTGGTTCGACGCCAGCGCTCCGGAGAACAAGGAAATGTTCCTGCTGACGAACGCGCCGGAAGACGCGCCGGACGAAGCGGAGTATCTGGAACTTGAATTTCTGAAAGGTGACTGCGTAGCGCTGAACGGCGAGACGTTGAATCCGCTTCAGGTGATGGAGAAGCTGAACGAGCTGGGCGGCAAGCATGGTATCGGCCGGGTCGACATGGTGGAGAACCGCTTCGTCGGCATGAAGAGCCGCGGCGTATACGAGACGCCGGGCGGCACGATCCTGTTCACCGCTCACCGCAAAATGGAATCCATCACGATGGACCGCGAAGTCATGAACGTGCGCGACAGCCTGATTACGCGTTACAGCACGCTGGTCTACAATGGCTTCTGGTTCGCGCCGGAACGCACAGCGATCCAGGCGCTCGTTACCGAGAGCCAGCAGAACGTAACCGGAACGGTTCGTCTGAAGCTGTACAAAGGCAACATTATCGCTGCGGGCGTCAAGAGCCCGGTCAGCCTGTACAACCCGAACATCGCGACGATGGAAGCCGACCCGACGCAGGCTTACGATCAGGGCGATGCGACCGGATTCATCCGTCTCAACGCGCTGCGCCTGAAGGTATCGGCCGGAGTGGCCGAATCGGCGAAGTAAGCACGCGGTAGTGGCTTGCGGCGGCTTCGTGGTCCGGGTCTTCCGATGAGGGAAGCATCGGCGGCCGGGACCGGAGAGCACGCGGGTTCATTCACCTCGGCGGCGCGATGGCGCTATAATGGCGACATGGCGACGATATGATGGCGGCACAAGGAAATGAAACACACCCGGGACCGGGGACGGCTTTCACGCCTCACGAGCCCGGGTTTTTCCATGAAATACAGGGATGGAATGGACAAGTATTTTTTTTACAAGGAGGAAGACAGCGGTGAGCAAGCTTTGGGGCGGACGTTTTACCAAAGGGACGAACAAGCTGGTGGAGGAATACACGGCTTCCATCGGGTTTGACAAGGCGCTGGCGGAAGAAGACGTGCAGGGCAGTCTGGCCCATGTGACGATGCTGGGCAAATGCGGGATTCTGCCGCAGGAAGACGTGGAGACGATCAAGCAGGGGCTTCAGAAGGTGCTGGAGAAGGTGCGCGCCGGAGAAGTGGAGTTCTCCGTTTCGGATGAAGACATCCATATGAACATCGAGAAGCATCTGATCCAGGAGATCGGGCCGGTTGGTGGCAAGCTGCATACGGGCCGCAGCCGCAACGACCAGGTGGCGACGGATATGCATCTGTATTTGCGGAACCGGGTCGTGGAACTGGTTGATCTGCTGCATAATCTTCAAGAGGCGCTGATCGGGCAGGCGAAGGATAATGTGGAGACGATCGTGCCGGGCTATACGCATCTGCAACGGGCGCAGCCGATTCTGTTCGCGCATCATCTGCTGGCTTATGTATCGATGTTCCGCCGGGACGCGGAGCGGCTGACCGACAGCTACAAGCGCATCAATGTGCTGCCGCTGGGCGCCGGGGCGCTGGCGGGAACGACGTTCCCGATCGACCGGCATTTTGTGGCGGAGCAGCTAGGCTTCGACAGCGTGTACGAGAACAGCCTGGATGCTGTCAGCGACCGCGATTTTATCGTGGAGTTCCTGGCGAGCGCCTCGCTGATCATGACGCATCTGTCGCGCCTGAGCGAGGAGCTGGTGCTGTGGAGCAGCACGGAATTCAGCTTCGTAGAGCTGGACGACGCATTCTGCACCGGCAGCAGCATTATGCCGCAGAAGAAGAATCCCGATGTGCCGGAGCTTGTGCGCGGCAAGACGGGCCGCGTCTACGGCAACCTCATGGGCCTGCTGACCGTGCTGAAATCCCTTCCGCTTGCCTACAACAAAGATATGCAGGAAGACAAGGAAGGCATGTTCGACACCGTGGCGACGCTGACCGGCGCGCTTCAGCTGTTCGCTCCGATGATCGCCACGATGAAGGTGAACAAGGGGCGGATGCGGGAAGCGGTGAACACCGACTTCTCCAACGCCACGGATATTGCGGATTTCCTGGTCGGCAAGGGGTTGCCGTTCCGTCAGGCGCATGAAGTCATCGGCAAAACGGTGCTCTACTGCATCAACGAAGGCAAATTCCTGCTGGATCTGACGCTGGATGAATTCAAGCAGTTCTCGCCGCTCTTCGACGAGCAGATCTATGCCGTGCTTCAGCCGGAGGCGGTGGTGAACGCCCGCAACGTATACGGCGGTACGGCGGCCGTACAGGTGCAGGCTGCGATTACACGGGCAGAAGAAAGCCTGAAGGAAGCGAAGCTGTGGGTGGAGGCGCGCGCGGCGGAAGCCAAGTAGCATAAGCCAATCACGTAAGCCAATCACATAAGTCCGGACCCCGAACATCAGTGAACCCGGATCATGAGTATAAAAAGAACAGCTGCTCCCTTTGCGGAACAGCTGTTTTTGTGTTTTCAGCTTTGCTGTTTTTGGCCTACCGTCGTATTCTGCCTAATGCCGTATCCAGCTTTTGCCGCGTTCTACCCATTGCCGTATTCAGCCAGCCATATGCCTGATTTATTTCAGCGGCAGCCACTTCAGCACATCCTGAATTTTGGCGTCCCAGTAGCCCCATTCATGGCTTCCCGGCCCTTCCTCGTATGTAAGCGAGAGAGATGTCGCCTTGCAGGCTTCGCGAAACCGCTGATTGTCCGCGTACAGGAAATCCTCCGTGCCGCAGCACTGGTACAGCAGCGGCTTCGGTCCGCCTGCGGCATCGACTTTGGTCAACAGCGAGAGCAGATCCTCGTCGGTCCCCGCAATATCTTCGGTTCCGAAAATCATTTCATACTCCTTCGTCTTGACGCTTGGGTCTTCCTCGTTTATATAGTTGTGCGCCATATCGAGCGCTCCAGATAGACTGGCTGCGGCGGCATAAGCGTCCGGTCTCCGCAGCCCCAGCTTCATGGCGCCATATCCGCCCATGGACAGTCCCGCCACGAAATTATCCTCGCGCTTAGGCGACAGCGGGAAGAAGGAACGGGCTAACGCTGGCAGCTCCTCGCTGATGAAGCTCCAGTAGCGGCCGCCCTGGGCCATATCCGTATAGAAGCTGCGGTGCACGTTCGGCATAACTACCGCCAGCCCTATATCGGCGACGTAACGTTCGATGGAGGTGCGGCGAAGCCAGATGGAATCGTCATCAGACAATCCGTGCAGAAGATACAGCGTTGGGTGGAGAACGCTTTCACGTACAGTGTTGCTCATTCCGATTTGAGTCGTGGTCTGCTGGGGCAAAATCACGGTCATGGATGTGCTCAATCCCAGCGTGTCCGAATAAAAGCGGCATTCGATTAGAGCCATAATCAAAATCCTCCCTTCAGTGCAAATCATACCACAAACTTTTGCCGATAAATAAGTAGAATTAGAGATTGTAGACTTCCATATCTGGGATTTATAATAGAAGAAATAGTCCAAAAGACATACAATTGTGAATATGGACATGCTTTCGGGAGGCAGAGAGGGATGCGGTTTGGCCTAAAAGAGGAGAAGGGCTTCACGCTGATAGAAGTGCTGGCGGCGATTGTCATTTTGGCGATCGTGTCTCTTGTGCTGACCTCATATTTTATCAACGCCATGTCCTATTCGAAATCGAACCAGAACAAGACGATTATGGTCAATCTGGCGCGGAACGCGCTTTTTTATATGCAGAAGCAGGACTTTGACGGTGTGAAAAAGATTTACTTGGATCAAGCCGCGAACGGAACAGCGTCAGGGGCCAATGCCATAACGGCAGATACGCCGTCTTCGGGCTTTACAGGTTCTCTGGCGAGTGTGCTGTATCCTACGGTGAACGGCATCGCCTATCAGATCAGGGTCGTGTACCAGCCGGAGATTTGGGATGAACAGTCGCAGCCGTCGTCTCCGGGCTGGACAGCGGACATCGACCAGACCTCATCCCGGGCCTATCTGCTTCCGGTCAAGGTGCAGGTGCGGCGCGAGGACGCGGGCGGTCAGCCTGACTATAACGTTGAGGTGGAGGGATATATCACGGATGAAAGAATTCGTTAAGCGCCTCTCCTCCCGTCAAGAGGGCTTCACCCTGATCGAGCTGATCGCTTCGCTCACGATTTTTGCCATGATTGCGGGTCTGATCTCCGGCGTGACCATGTTCGGCTTCCGCAGCTATCACAAGATTACGGTTCAAAATGAGCTGCGGGACGAAGCCGATCTGATCATGTCCTCAATTATTACGAAGCTGTATACGTACGGACCCGAACGGGTTCAAAATACCGCCGGTGGCATTGAGCTTCAGAGAAGCGACGCCCCGCCGGAGACGATTGTCGTCAGCGGCACCGAGATCGTCATATCGGGCAGCGGCACCGGTTCGGGTTCAGCCTCGCCGATAGCCGTAAATTCCGAGCTTGGGGATTCCGTGATCACCGCCTCCACGGCGGACGGGCGATCCTGTACGGTCGGGGCGCTGTGCGAATCGGGAACCATTCAGATCAAGCTGGTGCTGAAGTATGAGGGAAGCGAAGAGAACAGGCTGGAGCTGGAGAGCCAATTTGGATTTTAGGGGGAGCGGCACATGTCGAGTCGCAGAAGAGCCGGCAGCGGCGGCCGGGTTGCAAGGGTGCTGAGGCTGTGGGAACAGAGGGAACGCTTCGCCTCGCAGCGAGGCTCGGCGCTCGTGCTCGTCATGTTCATTGTCCTGCTGCTTACGATTCTGGGGGTAGGCGTGCTAAGCGCAACCTTAAGCGGGGCGCAGCGGACCGAGACGCGGGAGAATGATGTGCAGAGCCTGCATCTCGCGCAGAAGAAGATTGACGAAGTGATCGCCTATATTACCGCTGATTTGAACCGCCGACTGGAGAGCGGCTCCGAAATTCCGCAAGAAGAGCTGGACGGGCAGATTCACACGTTTCTGGCAGGGCTTCAGAGTAAAACGGCCGATTTTGCATCCAATACGAGCCTTCAGGGCGGCGCCAACGAGATCACTGGCATTACGCTGGACGATTCCGCATCCTCCGGCAGCCAGTATGTCGTCGTGATCCGGGCCAATGCGAACGTGAACGGTGTCTCGCGTACCCTGGAGCAGCGGGTGGAAATTACGACCTTCCCTGACTTCCTCAATTATTCGCTCGGATCGGAAGGAAATGTGATTCTGAACGGGGCTCCGTACACCCAGGGCAACGTATATGCCGGAAATCAGCTTAAGCTCAGTCCCATCGCTCAATACAAGCATGCCGGCGCCGATCTGGCCGAGAACTCGCTCTACCCCTTGATTGACGGTGAAGCGCATGTGCAATCGCTCGATTCGGTGCGGTACTGGAATGGAGCGGATTACAGCACGGTGCCGATCAATGATGAAGACCAGTATAACCGGGTGGACGAGCGGGTGAAGAAGACCTACGAAAACTCGCTTGTTAAGAAAAAGAACACCTTCGTGCAGATCGATGTCGAGGATTCGTTCCTGGACAAGGTGGCCGAGGCATCCGGTTCATCCGGCAACAAAGCGGCTTTGGCGAGTACGTATTACGGAGCCGAAGGCCCTGAAAGCGGGGAGAGCGCACTCAGCCGGGGCAGCCGGCTGGCCCAATCGTTTATTCGGCCGGACGGCTCGGGGGCAATCGGTTCGCAGCCGGTTCCTGTCTTAAGGATGCCGGAGAGATCGGATTTTAACGGATATGCGGATGACAGCTTGACTGAGGATGAATTGGCCGTGAAAAGAGAGCAGCTGTACAATGAAGCTGTGCAGGCCTTCAAATCCCAGCTGGCTCATTTGAACAGCAGCGCGATCTATAACGGCGATCTGAACCTTGACGGCGTAACCTTGAATGAGATCACCGACACCGCCAAGGCCGGCGGCAGCCAGACGGAAGCAACCTCGCATTGGCTGATCGTCAACGGCAATCTGAACATCGATAACTATAGCTCGGCAGCGCCGATTACGGTGCAGGCGAATCTGCTGGTGGTAGGCAACCTGAATATTAAAGGAGATGTCCGGTTCGACTCCACCCTCTACACGCTCGGAAGCACAAATATTGTGAACGCCAGCATCACCGGGAAGGACAACAAGGAGCTTGTTGTGATTTCCAAGGGGGCCGTGCTGGTGAACCGGGTGGATGAATTCAAGGATCAGGATAAAGTTACCGAGCTGCGGGCGTTCTTCTACACCGACAGTACCGCCGAGCTGTACGGCGTCGGTTCCGTCTTCTCGATTGACGGCGGCTTCTTCGCCAAAGGCGATCTTACGATCAATGCGGTCGTGGGCAAAGTATCGGCCGTACCCGGCCAATATGCCTTCAGCTTCGAGAATCAGGATCAAACCGCCCCTGCCGCGTCCCGGTTCCAGGTCCGTTACAACGAGCAGGTCTTCGAGGACCAGAAGGTGGGCCTGCCCCGAGTGAAGATGATCAGCATCCACGCCGGACCGGTTGAACTCAAGCCTTAATCCCTCCATGGAAAAATGCAAACTGCTTTACTATACAAAACGGCCCGCGCTACTCGTTGAAGTAGCGCGGGCCGTTTGCCTTGTGCGAGCATTCTGATTTAGTAGCGGTTCTCTCCAGTATCGTCAGGCTCCGTTACCTTAATCGTGTAGGTGGCGGTCACCGTGTTGCCGCTGGCGGTCTGGTAGGATACCCGAATCTGCTCCGATCCTTTATGAAGTCCCGTAAGCGTGCCGGTCTGCGTCAGAGACACCGCCGGGGAGCTTCCACCGTCTACAATGCTCCACTGCAGTCTGGGCAGGATGCTGTCCGGTACCGGGCCGTAAGGATCGGTATGCAGCAGCGGCAGCAATTCAAGCTTCTCTCCAATGGCGATGACGCCGGAGGTTGGATAGAACTGAAGGTTGGGCTCCTGCAATACTTTCATGGTAAAGACGCTGCTTGTAGTGCCGGCGGCCTTCACCACAATGCCGATGGCGTCCTTCACACCGGCTCCCTTGAACTGTACGGTCGTGCCCGTCGTCGTCAGCGAGGCGACGATTTGGCCCTGCTGGTCCACGAACCCGCCGTATTGAAGGTCGCCGCTGTCCACAAGGCTCCATTCGTACTGCTCTAGGGCAGCTGTAATCGGATCGGGCACTGCGGTCAAAGTGGCGCTGGTGCCGACATATACATTCGGCTCGCCGGATATGGTCAAGCCGTTAAGTCCGATGGTGACCGTCTTGGTTGCCGTCACGCCATCCGGGTTCTGGTCGGTCTTGACGACCACGGTAATCGTATAGCTGCCGGACTGTGCTGCGGTAAAATTAGCGACGGCTGGGTTGGCCTGCGATGCGGTGATTGTGACAGCCTGCCCGGTTGCGTTATTCACGGCCGACCAGATGTATTGGACACCGGTCTCGCGGGTATCCGTGTACTCCGCCGTCAGAGTCAGCGTCTCGTTGACCTTGGCCGAATCTTTCCCTGTAATGGTCAAATTCGGGCTCCGGACGGTAACCGTCGCTGTATCTGACTTCCCGCTTCCATCCGTGGCGGATGCCGTAATGACGGCGGTTCCCGCCTTCTTGCCGTATACGATGCCGTCAGAGCTTACCGTAACGGTGTCGGTGTCGCTTGAACTCCAGTTAAGTGGCTGCTGCGCTTGGCTGACTGGCTCAATGCTCCACGACAGCTTTTGTCGGTCACCGATCAGCAAGGTTGCGTCTTCCACGCTAAGGCTTGTGATTGGATCGATCGCCGTAATGGTCAGTCTCGGGAATTTGATGAAATTCCGCGAGTGGCTGTTTGACGCGGGCGGTGTAACCGGCAGTGGTCCCTTGTAGGGTAGAACGTCGATTAGCGATGATGCCTGGAGCGAAGCCGCAATGACGTTCCCGTGAATCTGTCCATTGGTGAAATGCACCGTTGCTCTTGGCGCCAGCACCGAGCCTCTCAAGTCAACGCCGGAAATATTGACTGCCGTGGCATCCGGGAAGTTATAAATGACATGGCTGCCGTCGGTTACCCCATTGGGAAGAGCGAATACTTTGTTGACCGTTACGGTAGAGCCGGTGATGGTATAGACCATATTTTGACCCGACAGATTATCGACATTCGCCCAGCCGGTCTGGTCAAAGAAGCCGGAGGTCATTTTAAAATTTACAAGTGAATTGGCGCCTGTTCCGGTCCCGTATAAATAAATACCGCCGTACATCAATTTCTGTGTACCATTCGGCGCCGCGCCCGCAAGCTGATCCGAAAGATTTTGATAGTAGGACCGGGCCTGTTCGAAGTCGATGAGCGATCCTTTGGCGTAGGTGCCGCCCACGATATTGCCGCTGTCAACCTTCGTGTAGCTTCCCTGGTGAAGAATGTTGCCATATACGGTTCCGTTATGGAAATCCAGGTCCCCGCCGGTAACGATGGCATAAGGGACGCTGCTGCCCAAGGATTGGTTCACATCCACCCCGCTAGTAGTCGTATTCCCTTCCGCTGCCAGATTGCCTTTAAGCGAGGCAGTTACATTAGCTGTCCCGAATACAAGAGCATTGTAATCTCCCGCGAACCCCAGTGCAGAACCTGAGGATGAAGCGCCCGGGTCGAAAGGCGAATGAAGTTCAACAAAGCTGACCTGTCCATTATCCAGATTGTACACCCCTGCCGCCGTCGCTTTGACCTGAATACTGAATGTAATAGGCTCTGCCGAATCCGGAACATAGGTTTGGACCCCGTCCACTGATTTCAAGCTATAGGTCACGTTGCCGAGCGGTTTGTTCAGCGTATATCCGGCGCCTGTATTCCCCGATGAAGTCATGCCGTCCGGCCAGCCCGATACCGGTTGAAGATTCGGAGGCAGCGTCTCCTGGAAGACGATATCGGAGATGAGCAGAGTGGCGGCATTCTGATCGGCTGTTCCCACCTGATCAAGCGGCACCGCCTTCGGTTTGACCAGGTAAGTGATGGTAAAGGCCTGATCCTTCGGAATTTCGCCGTTCGCATTCACATTGGAAGACAGTGTACGGGACAGATCCAGATTGGCATTTGCTTTTAATATCCGGATGGGAATCAGCTTGGTGTCGGCAAGCGCTCCCTGCTTGTCTCTGGCCGAAATCTCGATCGTCAGGTCTCCGCCTTCCGGCAGCGGATTACTGAAGGTCTGATGGACGGTATGTCCCGATAGAACCGCTGTCTCGGGCATTCCCGTGTTCGTTAAATATTTGCCGCCTGATTGAAAGCGGATTGTCGTATATAGGTCCCGATCGTACAGGTCGGGGTCTTCCACCCGGTAATCAACCGTAATTTCATTCTCATAGGTCGGGATCGTATCGTTCTCCTTCGGCGCGTTAACGGTGATCTCAGGCTTGTGATTGGAGCCGATATAAGCCCGGTACATCGTATTGACGAACAGCTTCTGCTCCCACACCGGGAACTTCTCCGTGCTGGAGGTTCCGAAAATATGCCCCGTCCCGGAGTAAGTCACATTGCCTTTGGAATAAGTGTAGTAATGATTCCAGCTGTCATTCACGTCTCTGCCGCCGCCTGTGATGTTATACCAGGGAATGATCGTCGGATCTTCCAGGTTAAGCGTGTAGTACTGGTTGTGCGTGGTCGCTACAGCCGGCGTGATGATATTGGTTGGCGTATTGCCCGTGTCCAGCGTGCTGAGATAGAAAGGGAACTGGGTGAGCAGACCGTCATTGACGGGCGTTACCGTCTTGGAAGTGTTGGGCGCATTGAGACCCAGATTGGTTAACGGCTCGATCTGACCCGTAATATCCTTGAAATAGCTGACCCAGGAGCTGTCTGACCGGTATACCGTATCATGCGTGAACATCACGCTCTGTTTCGTAACCTGGGTGAAATGCGCAACCGCCTGGGCCGCAAGATCGCTTATCGCTGCTTTCTCGTTATAGACATCCCGGAACCCGAAGATCAGCATGTCGTACACACCGTTCAGTCCGTAGGTTTTGTCAGCATTATATTGGGCGGCCACGTAATTGTTGAATTCGGTGATCGTCTTGACGCTGATGTTCAGCTGATAATCGTCCGTACTCAGGTAGCTCTGGTTCATGTTGTTCGAATCGAGCAGACTGCTTGACCGCTCCCCGCTGCCGGTGGTGGGCAGAATCTGGAGAATGTTGACGACGGTTTTTTTGCCGCGAAAACGGATCGTGCCGCTGTCATAATCCTTGAGCTTGGACGGATTCAGATGGTCTGTGATTTCAAGCTTCCAGTAGAGGAGACCGGACAGCGTGCCCGGCAGCGTATAGGTGATTTCTCCGTTCGGTCCGTCGCTTAAAGCCTTGATCTCCACCACCTGCGATTCCGTCATCTCAACGGCTTTGTCGGTGCTGACATACAGCTTGGCAAGGATCGGATGGGCGCCGAGATCCTCTACATTGGATACCGTGAACTTGAAATCAAGCGTATCTCCAGGCTGGTAAATATGGGTTTGATTGGTGCTGTAATCGACAATGCCGCTTCTGTTCGTTACAGTCAGACGGGGGCGCTGCTGCAGCATGGAGAGATAGGGCGAGCTTCCATCCTTCAAACCTTTGACGAGATTGGCGAGCTCCGCATTGTCCACGAAGAGCACATTCGACTTGGATGATGAGCTGCGGTACTTATTGAACATGTTGTATAAAATGCCCCGCTGGGCAGCTGTCTGCGTATCGAATGGCTGCTTGTTCAAAATGACGCAGAGTCCCTTGTCGATATAATCGTCGACGATTTCCTGCGCCTTCAAGGCCGTAATATCATTCATTACACCCGAGGTGGAATGGGCTGCGGCCCGTACGCTTGTGCTGTCGGTCGGCTTGCTGGCGACCCCGCTCGTGCTGTATGCGCCCTGCCCGATGTAGATCGCGTCGTACTTGCCGTCCAGTTCATCGCGAAGCGCGGCGAAGCGCTTCATGCTCATCGTATTCAGCTTCACATTGGTCATTCCGGAAGTGAGGGAGGACAGTTCGCTTGCACCGCTGTCTGTGATCTCGAGAATGCGGATTTGATACACGTAGTTGTCCGCAACGACGGAAGGAAGCCAATTTTTATATGAGAGGATAACCAGGAGCAGCACAATTAGGACCGAGCCCGTAACGATTCCTTTAGATTTGAGATTTCTCATCCCCATCTCTCCCCGACATTCAGATAAATATGACAATAGACTTATTTAAAGATTAAAGAGTCATTCCGATCATTATAAAGAACATCCATTTGCAACAGAATCTATTCTATGCTCTATATCATTCTAGGATAAATTTCACTGCCAGGCAATGATTTCATAAGTAAAATGTCCCTTAAAAACAAGACTATGGAACTATAGTCCCGAATCTGTTATGTTTTATAGTAAGGAATCAGAGATTTGCGCATACATAGGCTTTCATCGGTATTTCCGCCTTGAAATTGTAGCATTACGTTCGTAATAAAGTTGCTACATTTTGAGATATTTATGTCCGATAAACCATTTATACCACATGGCATGGAGATGATTTGGGGTTGGCGATCGTGAAGAAGAGACTTGGAGACTTGCTGGTAGAGAACGGGATTATCTCGCAGGAGCAGCTTCAGGAAGCGCTGGTCGAGCAGCGAAAAACCAAGCGGAAGTTGGGCGACCTGCTCATTTCGCAAGGCTATATTACCGAGCAGCAGCTGATCGAGGTGCTGGAATTCCAGCTGGGCATTCCGCATGTCAGCCTGTTCAAATATCAGATCGACCCGGCCATTACACAGATCATTCCCGAAAGCCTGGCGAAGCGTTATCAGGTGCTGCCCTTTTTGAAAGAGGGCGGGAAGCTGATGGTGGCTATGGCGGACCCGCTGGATTATTTCGCGATCGAGGATTTGCGGATGAGCACGGGCTTCCGGATCGAGCCGGCCATCTCCACGAGAGATGAGCTGCAGCGCGCCATTGCGCGGCATTACGGCATGCGCGATTCGATGAACCAGATGCTGGTCGAGCTGCCTACGCAGGAAGAGATTGAAGAGACGGAAATTACCGACGAAGATTCGCCAATCGTCCGGCTGGTCAACCAGATGATTCAGCAGGCCGTACAGCTTCGGGCATCGGATATTCATGTAGACCCCGGCGAGAACAATCTTGCCATAAGGTACCGCATCGACGGAACGCTCCGCACCGAGCGGCTCATTCCGAAGCAGATGCAGGGCTTCATTACAGCAAGACTGAAGATTATGGCCCGCCTCAACATCGCGGAACGCCGTCTGCCGCAGGACGGGCGGATCAAGATGCAGTTTGACTATAGAATGGTTGATATTCGCGTGTCCTCCCTGCCGACGATGCATGGGGAGAAAATCGTACTGCGGCTGCTGGACCTCAGCACGGGGGTCAAGTCCGTCGATACGCTCGGATTCAGCGAGAACAACGCCGCCGCCTTCAAGGAGATGATCGGCAGGCCTTACGGCATTCTGCTGATCACGGGGCCGACAGGTAGCGGAAAGACGACGACGCTGTACTCCGCGCTGAACCATCTGAACGAGGAGAGCGTCAATATCATCACCGTTGAGGACCCGGTGGAGTATCAGCTGGAGGGCATCAATCAGGTGCATGTGAATCCGGCGATCGGGCTGACCTTCGCGGCCGGGCTGCGCTCCATACTTCGGCAGGACCCCAACATCGTCATGGTCGGGGAAATCCGCGACACAGAGACGGCGGAAATCGCGGTAAGAGCTTCGCTGACCGGACATCTTGTCCTGTCCACGCTGCATACGAACGATGCTGTGAGCAGCATTACCCGTCTCCGCGACATGGGAGTCGAGCCTTACCTGATCGCCTCGTCGCTGATCGGCGTTGTCGCCCAGCGGCTGGTGCGCAAAATCTGCACCGACTGCCGGGAGACCTACACCCCTTCCACGCAGGAGAGCATTATGCTGGAGCGGTACGGACTGCGGACGGAAGTGCTGCACCGGGGCCGGGGCTGCGGCAGCTGCAACTCGACGGGCTACCGGGGCCGGTTCGCTATCCACGAAGTACTCAAGATCGATGACCGGCTTCGCCAGATGGTTGCGGACTCCGCTTCCGTCGAGGAGCTGCGAACTGCCGCCAGAGAGCGCGGACTTGTTCAATTGATGGAAGACGGGCTGCTTAAGGTTTCGCAAGGATTGACTACACTCCAGGAAGTGCTCCGGGAGACGGTCGCTCATTAAGGAAGGGGGAGAGAAAGTGCCGATACCGACAAGTTCCATTGTGCAGCTGCTGCATATGGCCTACTCCTCCAGAGCGTCGGACCTGCATATTTCCACAGGTTCTCCGCCTGTGCTGCGAATTGACGGGGCGCTTCATAACACGGAAGGCGGAATCGTAGGGCCGGCCGAAGCGGAGCAGATGGCGCTGGACCTGCTTGGACCGGAACGGGAGCAGGAATTCCGCGCAGCGGGCGAGCTCGACTTCTCTTATCCGCTGGAGGGCGGTGTGCGATTCCGCGTCAATGTATACCGCCAGCGGGGAGGCGTCAGCATAGCGGCCCGCAGCATCCCGGCAGAAATTCCGACGCTGGAGAGGCTGGCGCTGCCGCCGGTTCTCTCTTCGCTCGCGCTTAAACCACAGGGACTGATCCTCGTGACGGGACCGACGGGCAGCGGCAAATCCTCGACGCTCGCGGCGATGTTGAACCATATCAACCGCAGCGAGCGGAAGCATATCGTCACGCTGGAGGACCCGATTGAGTTCCTGCACAGCCATGGAACCTGCATTGTTGACCAGCGCGAGGTCGGCAGCGACACCACAAGCTTCGCAAGCGGGCTTCGGGCGGCGCTTCGCCAGGACCCGGATGTCATCCTCGTTGGCGAAATGCGCGATCTGGAGACGATCTCGGCCGCGGTTACGGCTGCGGAGACGGGCCATCTGGTCATGGCGACGCTGCATACCTCCGATGCGCCGCAGACGATCGACCGGATTATCGATGCTTTTCCGGGCCATCAGCAGAATCAGATCCGGCTACAGCTGGCTTCGGTGCTGCTGGCGGTCGTATCCCAGCGGCTGTTCCCCCGGGCTGAAGGCAAGGGGCGGCTGTGCGCGACGGAGATTCTGGTGAACTCGCCTGCGGTCGGCAACCTGATCCGGAGCGAGAAGACGCATCAGATCAAGAATGTTATGCAGACCAGCCGGTCGCTCGGCATGCACACGCTGGATATGAGCATTCGCGAATATTTGGCTCAGGGACTAATTCAGCCGGCGGCGGCCAAGGCTTATTTGGCGGAGGTGAGAGCCGATGCCGCAATTTGAGTACCTGGTCCGGACATCCGGCGGGAGGCAGCTGAAGGGCAAGCTGACCGCGCAGGACAAGCCATCCGCGATGGAGGAGCTTCGCAAGCGCGGACTTACCGTCTTCTCGCTGAATGAGCAGAAGAGTTCCGTTCTGTCGATGGAGATCTATATCGGCAATCCCGTCAAGACGATTCATTTCATCATTTACTGCCGGCAGTTCGCGACTCTGATCCGGGCGGGGGTCTCCATTGTCGACGCGACCCGCATTCTGGCGGAGCAGACGGACAGCAAGCCGCTGGCCAAAGCGCTGCAGGACGTCAATGCCAGCCTGCTGCGCGGGATCGCGTTCTCCCAGGCGGTGCAGGATCACAAGAAAATATTCCCTCCGCTCTTTGTCAGCATGATTCGAGCGGGCGAGGAATCCGGCGATCTGGAGGGGACGCTGGAGCGGCTCGCGATGTATTTCGAGAAGCAGCATACGACGACCGAGAAGATCAAGTCGGCGCTGACCTATCCCATTACCGTAGCCGTCATGGCCGTGGCTTCTGTCATCTATCTCCTGTGGGCGATTGTGCCGCAGTTCGTCACGATGTTCGAATCCATGAACGCCGAGCTTCCGGCTATTACGAAGGTGGTGCTGGCGCTCAGCAAGAGTATACAGGGGCAGTGGTACTTCTGGTTTCTCGGGATCATTCTCATTGTGGCGGCCTTTATGATTGCCAAACGCACGGAGAAAGGGTCCTATGCCCTCGATTACGCCAAACTGAAAATTCCCGTGTTCGGCAAACTGAATCAGAAGGGCTCGATCGCACAGTTCACGCGCACATTCTCCTCGCTGTATGCCAGCTCGGTTCCGATTTTGCAGTCGCTGGTTATCGTCGAGGAAATCGCGGGCAACAAGGTTATCGGCAAATACATCCGCAGCGCAGGCGATTCACTCAGACAGGGCAAGCCGCTGTCCGAGCCGCTGAAGAAGGCGTGGGTCTTCCCGCCGCTCGTCACGCAGATGATCGCTATCGGCGAGGAGACCGGCTCCCTCGACCAGATGCTGTCGAAGGTAGCGGATTTCTACGAGATGGACGTCGAGAACACCGTTGACCGGCTGAAGGCGCTCCTGGAGCCATTATTAATTGCTTTCCTGGCAGGTATTGTGGGTGTTATTGTGGCGGCCATTATGCTGCCGATGTTCAGCTTGTACAGCAATATGGGGTAGATGAGAGATTTTGAGAGGGGTGACGCCGGGCGGAAGAAGCTGTCTTTCGTGCTGACGATAGAGAGAAAATTAGCAATTCTTGTTCCCGGACGTTATCTGCTCATCAAAAACATTTTAGGAGGAAAACAAATGCTGGCGAATGCAATTAAAAAGAGATTGAGCAAGGAAGAGAATCAGAAGGGGTTTACGCTGATTGAGTTGTTGGCGGTTATTGTGATTATTGGTATTATTGCGGTTATTGCAATTCCGTTGATTGGTAATGTAATCTCCAATACAAAATCCGACTCTGATGTAGCTACTGCTCGACAGATTTATGATGCAGCGCGTCTCTATATTACTAGCACTGATGGAGACTTTACTGATCGGACGATTACGGTTAATGATGCTGATGCTAATAATTCTAATGATTTAGTGCATGCAGGATATTTGGACTCAAATCTTGTTTTACCAAGTACAAAAGGAGCAATTACTGGTGGGACTGTTACTTTTAATCCAAGTGGACAATTGAGTGGCCTTTCATTAACGGTCACTGGCATGGATTCGGCCAAAGAATTTGATCCAGCTGAAGTAATAGCTGCCAAACCTGCAAGTACTAAGTAATATACATCTTTGGCTTCTAGGAATCGGACCATTCCGATTCCTTTTTTAAACAACACCCATCTACAGGATGAGAAGCAACGCAGGAAATTTGGAACTGGAGGAGCGACAGCGACCGCCTTTGTGAGCGGATTTCAACCTTGAACTCTACTAAGATAAGAAATCCGCGAACAACAGCGGCCGGAAGTCCAAAGTTCCGAAGTTGCTCTCCCATCCTGGCCTACTCCCTCAGGAACAGGAAACAAACAAGCCATGACTACTATATTTGCCGTTTACATGACGCTGCTCGGACTGATTCTGGGCTCCTTCTATAATGTCGTCGCGCTGCGCGTGCCGGCCGGGGAATCGCTGCTCCATCCGCCGTCGCACTGCACCGGCTGCGGGACGCGCCTGAAGGCGAGGGACCTGATTCCGGTGTTCAGTTGGCTGGTCAGCGGAGGCAAGTGCCGTCACTGCGGCGCGAAGGTATCCCCGCTGTATCCGCTGGGCGAGCTGGCGACCGGACTGCTGTTCTTATGGTCCTATCTGGAATTCGGCCTGACCGTTCAGGGTATAACGGCGCTCGTGCTGTCCAGTCTGGCCGTCATCGTAACGGTGGCGGATCTGAAATATATGCTGATCCCGGATAAGGTGCTGCTCTTTTTTCTGCCGGTGCTGGCTGTGCTTACGCTGCTGCACTCGGAAGGGCCGGTCTGGCTTCATCTGCTGGGCGCGGTTGTCGGAGCGGCGCTGATTCTCCCCTTCGCCTGGTTCGGCGGAATGGGCATGGGTGATTTCAAGCTGTTCGCGCTGCTGGGGCTGGTGACCGGAGTTCCGGGCGTGCTGCTTGCTTTCTTCGCCGCCTGTCTGCTCGGTACGCTGGCAGGCGGATCGCTTCAACTGCTCGGAATCGTGAAGCGCGGACAGCCGGTTCCGTTCGGTCCATGGCTGGCAGCCGGTGCGCTGATCGCGTTCGGTTACGGCTCACAGATTATCGGCGGGTATCTCTCGCTAATCCGTTAGGAGGATTATGGCGCATATGCTGGGATTTATGTACCCTGCGGCCGGTCTTGCGATTGAGCAGACGGGAATCCGCTTCATCAGCTTAAAGAACAGAAAGACATGGGAAGTCCGCAAGAAGCGGTATCTCCCATTACCACCGGGCTTGATCGTGGAGAACCAGGTGGCGGATAGCGCCGCGCTGCTGGAACGGGTCAGGCAGTGGGTGAAATCGGAGGGACTTCGGGGCAGCAGGGTTGCCCTGTCGATCCCGCCTTCACAGATCATTATCCGGAAAATGAGCATTCCGAGCGCCAACCCCAAGCAGGTCGAGCAGCTGGTGAAGCTGGAGGTCGAGACAGGACTTCATTTGCCTTTTGAGAACCCTGTGTATGATTATGTCACGACCGATGTGGATGAAGAGAACAGCCATCTTCTGGTGTTCGCGGCGCCCCGTAAGCCGATCCAGGATTATATCGATGTGTTGGAAGGCGCAGGACTGCGGATCAGCAGTGTGGAAATTGCGGCAACGGCACTTGCCCGAAGCCTGACGCTTGGGCAGCAGGTGGTGTTCGAGGAGACTATGCTGATCAATATGGAGCATGCGGTGCTGGATGTCTATATGTTCCGCAGCGGCAATCCGGTGTTCATCCGGACGATTAATCAGGTTGATCTGAATGGCGGCTACACGTCTGAAACGTCTGAAGCGTCTGAATCCGAACCTGAAATCGATCCGGCATTTGCTGAAGAGGCCGCAGCGGCGTCCGAAGTTTCCGGGGATGCGCTGTCTCCCGGGCAGATGGTGGAGATTACCGCAGAAATCTCGCGCATGCTGAACTTCTATCAATACAGCCTGCATGACGGAAGCACCCGGATCAGGAATGTGCTGATTGCGGGCTCCCGGAACATCCGCCGCCAGCTCTATGAGGAACTGAAACAGTCGCTGACCGAGCTGGAGATTTCAATGATTGGTCTTGACCATCTGTCCGACGGCGCTGTGACCGATCCGGAGCTTAACGATTACCGGGTGGCTGCGGGCGCAGCGCTGCGGGGCAGCGGGCCCTTGAATATTAATCTGCTCCCCCGGGAGGACCGGGAAGCGGCTCTGTTCCCCTATTTAGCCACGGCTCTGGCCGGGCTATGGCTGGTGGGGGCGATCTTGACCGGCACTTTTTATGCGATGGACAAGGGGAGCATATCGGACAATGCGCAGCAGATACAGGGCGCACAGGACCGCTCGATCATGCTCCAGTCCGAGCTGTCGAAGCTGAACGGGACCTCCGGACCGCTGAACCGGGAAGCGGCGATCAAGGAAATTCTGAAGTACAAGATGAACATTGTGTCCGTACTGAAGGAACTGGCCGACGGACTGCCGGCGGGAAGCGCGCTGCGCACCGTCAACTATACGTACCGGACATCCATCGATGTAAGCGTCAGGGTTTCGAGCATGGAGGAAGCCTCTGTGTATCTGGCGAAATTGCGGAGCATGTCCTTTACAGTGGACGCTGCCATCCAGAAGCTGACGGAAGGCGATACGGCAGCCGGGACTTCCGGGACCGCTTCGTCATCCGCCGGGGTCTATACTGCGGTGTACCGGGTGAACATGGCGAAGGCGCCCGCCGCAGGCAATACGGGAGCGGATTCGGGCAGCAGCGCAGAGAGCGGAAAGGGGAATGGCAGTGGAACAGATCAATAAATACCGGTCGCCGATTATTCTGGGAATGCTGATTCTTTTTTTGCTGCTGTTGGCCTTCTACATGCTCGGCATACAGCCCGCCAACCGGAAGATTGACGACCAGGAGACGGAGCTTAGTCAACTGAACGACCAGAACGCGCTTCTGGAGAGGAAGATCGATGAACGCAAGAGCGATGCTTCCAGGGATGCGGAGCAGGCGGAGCTTCTCGCGCAGCTTCCCCGAGGCGATAACAGCGAGCAGCTGATTCTGGATCTGCGGGCGATCGGGACCCTCACCGGCACTCAGCTCAAGGATGTCAGCTTCACGGTTGGCGACAAAAATCCGATTCAGGAGATGACGGCTTCCAGCACTGCCGCTTTCCCGACAGTCAAACAGCTCAATATGACAGCCGTGGTGGAAGGCGACTATACCGGCATATACAACTGGATGCAGGCGCTCCAAAGTCTGCCCCGGATTGTCAACGTCGACTCCTTCTCCTTTCAGCGGCCGGCAGACAGCGGCGGCGCCCAGAAGCTCCCGGGCGTTATCACGGCCAACATCTCATTCACAGCCTATTTCGAAGAGGCTGATAATTCGGCGGACAGCTCCAAATCGTTAGCGGGGCAGGATTCCGGACAGACAGCTTTTGCAGGTCAATAACCCTCGCCGCCCCTTGGCGGCACTTGAATTCCGGTCCCCGTGGACCGGGATTTTTTTGTCCTTCCTCGGAGAGAAGCGTTATCGCCTGGGCATCCGGAGGGCATTGATCAGTGTTCGGCATTATGCCAAACAGGGGAGACTTATTGAAGCTGGCGGGCTATTGGCTGCATCCTTTTTTTATGAAACAGTTACGTTCCACTTGGTGAATAGGGCGGCAGTCCGCTATTTCAATGCGCCCTCGGTCAGACCCGCGACGATGAAACGATGAAAGAAGATGTAGACCACAATCATCGGGAGGGTAATCAGCGCCAGCGCCGAGAACAACAGCTTGTAATCAGTCATGTAGCGGCTGGAAAAAGCCAGCAGACCGACCGGGATCGTCTTCAGCGCGTCCTGTTGGATGTAGAGCATCGCCAGCAGCAGCTCGTTCCAGGCATTCAGCGCCGAAAAAATACCCACCGTGGCCATGCTCGGAATCAGCAGCGGAACGATGATCTTCCGGTACATCAGGAAGTCGCCGCAGCCGTCCATCCGGGCGGCCTCCATCAATTCCCTTGGCACCGAATCCAGATAAGCTTTCAGCAGGAACACGGCGAGTGGAAGACCGGTTCCAATATACGGCACGATCAGTCCCAGATACGTATCCTTTAGACTCAGCCGCTCGAAAATATAGCTCTGCGCAATAAAAAAGGACTGGAGCGGCATAAACAACCCAAGGAGAAACAGCGTCATCAGAAGGCCGCTTCCCCGAAAGCGCAGCTTGCTGAAGGCGAATGCCGCCAGGCTGGCGAACAGCAGGATGCAGACAACTGTAGCCGAAGTGACAATCACACTGTTCTTGGCATAGGTGCTCATATTGCCGATATTCCATGCCTCCGACCAATTGCTGAACCGGATTTGCTCCGGCAGGCCGAAGGGGGACGAGAAGATATCCCGATTTTCCCGGAAGGAGGAGAGAACGAGCCAGATAATCGGATAGAAATAAATACATGATATCGCGATCATGAGCAGGTAATACAAAATGCCGGATAGCTTCCTGCGGCGGGCCGCTTTTTCACCGCTATGGACGGTTTTATTGACATTCAGCGCAGTTGTCGTCATGCAACAGCACCTCACTTTCTAAGATAAAAGAGTTAAAAGCTGTGCGCCTGTCATGGGGCTATTGGATGCGGATACCGCCAGACGTTTATCTTAATATTCCAGCACATCGGAGTCCTTCTTGGTCAGCTTGCCGGCAACGAGGCCGATAATGGCGATGACAAGCGTCATGATGACGGCCAGCGCGGAGCCATAGCCGATGCTCATATGGGTGAAGACGACTTTGACGAGATAGGTCGTGACAATTTCCGTTGAATTATAGGGCCCGCCATTCGTCATAACGTAGAACAAATCGAAGGATTGAAATCCGGTAAGCACACACAGCATGATGCCGGTCTCCACCAGATTGCGGATCATCGGCACTTTGATTTTGAAGAAAATTTTCCATTCGGTTGCCCCGTCGAGATAGGCCGATTCATAAATCTCTTTGGAAATCCGCTGAATGCCTGAATAAAAAATAGTCATATAAAAACCCGCATACACCCAACCGGAGACGATGCAGATGGCATAAAGCGCCGTATCGGGATTTCCCAGCCAGACGCGGGTCCAGCTTTCCAGACCAATCTTCGCCAGAAAAGAGTTAATCAATCCGAAGTCGGAGTTGTACACGAATTTCCATAAATAAGACACGACAATCATTGGCAGCATCATAGGTGTGAAGATGGCAAGCCGGAAAAAACCGCTGCCCTTGCGTCCCATCGTAATCAATCCGGCAAGGCCGAGTCCGACCAGCACTTCAACAAATACAGTAGCGGCGATATAAATAAGGGTATGTCCGTAAGAGCGGAGGTAAATCCGGTCCTGAAATGCCCGGGCATAGTTGTCGAGGCCGATGAAATGCATGGCGCCGATGCCGTTCCAATCAAAGAAGCTGAAGGCGAAGGTCATGATGATGGGTACAAGCACAGTAAACGCGAACAACAGGATGGCCGGAGAGACGAACAGGTAGGGGGAGAGCTTATTGCTATGGCCGGACATCGGTCCACCTCCAGGGAATGAATGAAGGAGCCGCCGCGCCAGGGTGGACTTGGCGGCCCTAATCTTTTATACAGCAATGGTTGGCTTCAATTATTTTTGAGCGGAGCAATGGTGGTTTCCAGTTCGGCCAGCGCATCTTCAGGCGATTTTGCTCCCCCGATAACCTCGGAGGTAGCCGTATTCAGCGCATTTGCCACCTCGATGGAGTATCCGGTGTCGGGCGGCGACACAAGTACAGGCGCATTCTCCATCAAATCGTTCAGGCTGAGCGAAAGCTCGGGAGTTGAGTCTCTGTCGATGCCGTCTTTGGTGATCGGAACGGCGCCGGCGGCGGAAAGTTTCTTGGATGATTCGGCGGAACTGTAGAGCTTCATGAACTCGATAGCTTCGTTGATAAGTTTGGAATTTTTGTTGACGACCATCCCGTTAAGCACGCCGATGATGCTGTTTTGGTTGCCTTTGCCATCTGTGAAGGATGGAGTATTGAAATAGCCAAGCTCCAGGTCAGGCGCTTCATCGATTGCGGTTGGGACAATCCAGCTTCCGATGGGGTGCATGGCGCTTTTGCCATTCAGGAATAACATATCCGCTTCGCTGTCTCCCAAGGCGTTGACATTGTCGTTGATGTATCCTTTATTCCACAGCTCTTGAACATAGCCGTATGCTTTGACGAAATCAGGTGAATTGAACGGCTGCTTCAACTGCAATGCCTCGCTGTAAGCGTCCTCGCCAACGACCCGTGAGAGAATATGCCCAACCCAGTTGCCGGCTGTCCATAAATCCGAGTTGCCAATCATGATCGGTGTAATGCCGGCCTGTTTGATTTTCTCGCACACCTCAAGGAACTGATCCCAGGTTGTCGGCGGTTCAAGGCCAAGATCACTGAAGATTTTCTTATTATAAAAAATCACGTTGGTTACATCGCCCGCCGTCGGAATCATATAGGTCTTGCCGTCGAAGATCATTCCGTTGAAGCTGCCATCCGCGAACATGTCCTTCAGTCCGGAGCTTTGAAGCTGTTCGGTAATATCTGCGGCGTAGCCATCGTTCACCCGCGTTTGCAGCCGCTGTCCGGCCCATTCGAAGTACAAATCGGGAGCATTTTTGCCGCTTAGCAGATTGGGAAGGCCGATCGTTTGATAAGTGTCGTCATCCTGATAATTGAATTCCACTTTGATGCCCTCATGTTGGCTCTCGAATTCCTTGCCGATCTCTTCCCAAACTTTAATCAACGCCTCGCCAGGAGACCCCATTGCAATACGAAGGGTTTGCGTTTTCTTGCTGTCGCCGCTGCTGTTGCCCGCGCTGTCATCTTTGGCGGCGGAGCCGGAACATCCCGCTATGGCCGCAGTCAAGGCAACGGCAATCAGTCCACTCATCCACTTCTTCATTCAATAACCACTCCTTTGGATCAAATCGGTTTATAGGGTGAAAATCACATACCGCTAATACATGGAGTTTCGATAACTTCTTCTCGATTACGAGCCGCTGAAATCCCAACCCTGGCGTTGTTCCCTCTTTGACGATGTAAATATAGCTAACACGAAAGGAGGGTATCTGCGGTTTTTCAATCAGACTGCTTGTGATTTGTAGTAACAATATAATTTGTATTATTGATGATAGCACCCCGTATGTCAATCTATTTTTCGTGACATTTTTCAAGTTGATCGTAGATTTTCAGCTAAGGAAATTCGTTTGAATCCAATCCAATTATCCTATAAATAGCGGTAAAAATCGAAGGAAGGCAAAGGATTTGGGATATTTTTCAAATGTAATCTTCTATAAAGAATCACTCGTTGGTTCTGGAATATAGCTATTGACAACTTATTATGATTAAAAATAGAATGTGTGTAAATGTTACTACAATAACATCGAAAACATTACATGGGGGTGACAAGAAGTCGTACAAGCTTAATACACAACAAGGTTGAATTATCGGAATGGAAGAGCAGGTAAGGCTGTATTGCTTGAGAAAAAAGACCGGAATGATAAGGAGGAGCGCATATGAGTTTCAAATGGAAACAGGCATTTGCCGCGATTGCCTTAACGTCAACGATGGCATTTGCTTACGCTGCCGATGTATCCGCAGAGACAACAGAAACGATTCCCGCCTGGGCTTCGGAGGAGATTGAATCCTGGAAAAACCTTGGACTGCTGAAGGGGGATCAGGTAGGCCGGATTCTACCGAATGACGGGATCAAGAAAACGGAGTTTGTCGCATTGATCAATCGTATTTTTAACTTCAACGAGATAAGCGGGCAGACCTTCGATGATGTGCCGTCTGCGGCTTGGTATGCCCCTGAAATCGGTAAGGCCGTGGCGGCGGGCGCTATTATCGGCAGTGGCGACGGCAAGATTAACCCGCTCGAAACTTTAACCCGGGAACAAGCCGCGCTCATTCTCAGCCGAGTGTTTCAGGTAACGGCAACTGAACCGGTCAGCGCTTCGTTCTCCGACGACTCTTCCATTTCCGTTTGGGCTAAAGAGGCCATATACGCTATGAAGGAAGCGGGTTATGTCGCCGGAACGCCTTCGGGTGCTTTTCTGCCGCAGAAATCTCTCACTCGTGCCGAAGCGGTAAAAATGATCAATAACGCCATGGGCGCACTCGTATCCGACGGCGCCAATCACGCCAATATGGCTGGAGGCAACTTGATTGTCAACACGGCGGGCGCCACGTTGTCGAATTTGAATCTCACCGGCAGTTTGTACATTACACCGGGGGTAGGAGAAGGGGATCTCAATCTCGTCAATGCCCGGATCGGCGGCGTCGTATACGTCAACGGCGGCGGCACACACAGCATTACACTGACCGACAGCGCCGTTAATCACATGCAGATCAATAAACCGAAGGCTCCCGTAAGGGTTGTGTTTAAAGGATCTGCGTCTGCGAATGCCATAGATGTTTCATCCGAGAGCGTGATTGTCAATGAGTCGGGGAATGCCATCGGCAGTCTTCGTTTATTGACGAATGGCGGAAAAGCTGTTTCGCTGTACGGGAATGTGAAGCAACTGAATATGAACGGCAAATCCAGCTTCACGCTTGAGAGCGGCCGAGTCGATGGGCTTAACGTGTCCAAGGAGGCCGGGGGATCGAAAATCCAGTTGGCCAAGGATACGACCGTGGGGTCGATCATTTTCGATGCCGCCACAACGGTAACGGGAACAGGCAAAATCCAAACGGCGATCATCAACTCACCGGGTGTCTCCCTCCCTTCCATGCCGGACAAGCTGATTATGAACGTCGATACCGTAATCATCAATGGACAAACGATAGACCGCCTCGGCAACGTGGTGACATCATCGTCAACGGGTACGGGAGGAACAGCCGTAACGGACCCTTCCACCGGAGAACCGGTAACTGAAAATCCGGTGACCGAAGAACCTGAACCTCAAAATCCGGTAACTGAAGAGCCTGAGCCCGAAAAGCCTGTAACAGAGGAACCCGTCAAGGATAAAGCTACCGAGCTTTACAGCTATGCGGGCGCGCTTGGCTCCTTCGCATCCACGGGAGCGGAAGGCACCGTTAAGCAGTATCTCACCTTCCTGCAGGACCCTTCTTACAACCCTTCAATCGCCAATTCGGATGTTGATATGCCTGATCTGGTGAACGCCATCACCTTGGTTAACTATCAGTTTACGGTCAAGCCATCCCTGTTCGCCTCCTTGCGTGGAGTCAATACCTCCGTCCTCAATGACGCCCGCACGTATTTGTGGATCGGGACGAATAATGGCGTAACCCGTATTCAGCTTTCGACAAATGAAATGAAGTCGTACACGACCGCAGACCGGCAATTGACGGATGACAAGGTGCTGCTGCTCATTTCGGACGGAGGCACGGGCGTATTTGCCATTACGGCAACCGGTGTATCCCATATTTATCAGTAAGGATTGCGCAAGAAGTCCGAATCAGGAAAGGGGATATATATGATGAAGAAACACGGCAAGCTGATAACAGGCGCTATGATGGCCGCTATGCTGTTCGTACTGCCGACAGCACCTGCCTGGGCGGCTAAGCTGCCTGGCGCCCAATACTCTGCTGTTCAACTCAAGGCCGTACAGACCAAGGAAGTGACGTATTACAAGACAGGGTCCGCCTCCATCCCGAGCAGCATCGAGTGGACTACGGATACCAGCGTCTTGAAATTTCTGCCGCTCTCGGTGCTCGGTGATGTTACAAGCGTGGTTCTGGACGAAGACGGAGTCTATTGGATTGGGACAGAGAACGGGCTGCAACGGGTCG
This sequence comes from Paenibacillus sinensis, assembly GCF_019904155.1. Lineage (GTDB taxonomy): Bacteria > Bacillota > Bacilli > Paenibacillales > Paenibacillaceae > Paenibacillus_AQ > Paenibacillus_AQ sinensis. The sequence goes on along the minus strand of NZ_JAHCMB010000226.1, from coordinate 58,896 downwards.
ATTTCAGTGCGGAGGACACCAAGGATATTGTGCAGTATATGGCGGGTCCAAGGTATCTCTATGGTGGAGATGACAACGTGACTGCTCTTGCCAGCGATGGCGAGGGAGGCATCTGGGCGCGCACGGCAAGCGGTGTGACCCATATTGCCATGCCGGAAAAAACGCTGCATGAGAAATCGTTTGTCTATGAGGATTTGGTACAGTCGATTCTTGACCGGCGCGGCATGGTCCACGACACCAACTTCACCTTTACCGAAACGGATAGCTCGTTTGATGCGGTGAACTACAATTCTCCGACGGGGAAGTTCACTTCGACCCCTTCAACGAGCGATAACGACGGCCTGTGGACAACGATGTATGCCATGGGTGAAGTGTTCCGGTACAAAGCCTTGCAGGAAGAATACGGCGCAAGCCCGGCAGCGGATCAGGTGGCAGAAATCGCCGAAGCGAAAGCGGCGGCGCTCAGAGCAACCAAGGCCGTCCTGCTGCTTGACTATGTGTCCGGCCGCGGCAATGGCTTTCCGGCCCGTTCTTATATGCTGACCAGCGAAGCCGGGGCGGCCACCGTGGGCAACTCGGTGTACGGCTACCAGTCACAGAACGGCTTTTGGTTCCAAAATTTCGTTGGACCGGGCATGGTCAATCCCAATGGCATTATTCCGAGTATGCAGCGTGATGACGGCGTAGAGCCGATCGGTTATTCAATGGTCCGGGTGACCAAGGATGCGGAGAGCAAGAAGGGTTCCACACTGTTCCCGAGCGGCGGAACGGATGTAATGAACTACAACGGGCTTGGACTCAGCCAAGAAGCGATCGATGAGCTTAACAAGACACGGCCTGAAGGACAAAAGCTGGGAACGGACATCAAGACCAAAGTGGCGACATCGGTAACCGGTGCGGTATATCAGGTGCTGCCCGTTATCACGGCGGCTACGAACAACAAAGATGCGAAGGAAGACAAGACGACAGGGGAAAGCAATAAGCCTTTGTTCCAGCTGACAGCTCCTGTGTATGAGCAGATACCGGAATTCTTTAACGATTTGTTCCCGGCCAGCGCAATTGTGAACGGCCACATCGACATGAATCAGATTGTGTACAAGGCAGATACCTCGTCGGATGAAGTAGACGGCCATTACGCCATGTTCTATACGGCTTACAAGTATTTGATAGGCGACAGCACAGATCCCGAGCTGCTGGAGCTGAAGTCTCTGATCGAAGAGACGACTCACCGTATGACGGAGCTGATACTCAAAGATGACCACTACTACATCGAAGATGCCACAGGCAAATCGACGCAGTGGTCCAGATGGTTCTCCAAATATTTCAATGACAGCTTGGGCACGATGGAGCAGCAGGTTTCATGGCAGTCCAATGTCGGCGTAGATGAGAACGGCGACGATGCCCTGTCCTACGGCTATGAAGACGGTCCGCTTAATGCGCTGGAAGTGATGTCCGCGCTCAAGGTCGCCAGCTATATTACCGCCAAGAGCTATCCGGCCGATTCGGTAAAATACGATTTGGCGTATGAACAAGCTTACAATGGAAGCTATAGCAAGGACGAGCCTTACGTGAACGGAAAAGGTTATATGGATATGGCCAAGGAATATATTGAGCGGAGGCTGGTACGTCAGGCGACCAATGCTTATGACGACAACGATAATCAAGTGGTAACGGAAGCCAATGTGGGCGACAGCACCAATACCAATGCGACGCTGCATAATGACTGGACCCAATATATTAATTACTCGGATGAAGAGTTAGGCTGGTTCCCGGTGTTTGTGCTGATTACACTGGAAGAGGACGAGAGCAAGCACGCCCAGATTGTCGAAGCTTACGATCAATGGTATTCCAACGAAGTCAGGGAAGAGAATCCGTTCTACACCTTCCTGTATCAACTGGCGCATCCGGACAAGACGGATGTCGATTTGGAGTCGGCGGTCCGGTTCCTGTACCGGTTCCCCGAATATCAGATCCAGTTCCCGGTTCAGTGGAATCGGCAGGACGTATTCTATATCGAGCCTGGCGACCGTGATGATTACAAGCAGACCAATTACGCTCTTGCCCCTGATGAGAGACGCATTATTAAAAATAACTCAAATCCGTTCGAGAGCGACAATCAGACCACAGGCGCGAACCCAAGCTATAATTACAAGTCGGGCAACATAGAAGCCGGCTCGGTCTTCACACTGCCATATTGGATGGGCCGGTATTTCGAGATTATCAAAGAATAAGCGAAGAGAGGAGGATATTCATCCTCCTCTCCGCTATCATGAGCCGGGGGCATGCATTCGGCACGCCCCCTCTTTTTTAAGCTCCGAAGTTGATCGGCGAAACTACGCCTCGACTATCGTCCCTTTTTAGAAATGCCGTTCAATCGTATAACTTGGAAAATCTCCGCGGAATACGCCGAAGCTGTATTCAAGCGGGGTGTTGTCCGTCAAATAAGTGAAGGTCTTGACCTGAAGGCAAGGAGAGCCCTCCTTGACGCCGAGCAGCTTACTCGCCGTCTTGTCCGCAAGAACCGGCTTCAACTGCTCCACGGACCGATGGGCTTTCAAATTGTACCGGGTCTCCAGAAAGGCGAACAAAGAGCCGTCGGTATATTCGCTGGCCAGACCGGGAGCGAGATTCCACGGGATATAGGTGGTCTCATAGAGAAGCGGCTCGTTGTCGGCGTATCGCACCCGCAGCAGCTCATTAATTGGAGCCTTTAGCGGGACCTGCAAAAATTCGTTCAACGGTATTTCGGCAGGGATTACTTTGGATTCAATCACTTTGCCAGTGGGTTCTTTGCCGCTCATCAGCACGTCCTCCGCAAAGCTTCGTGTCTGCACCAGGTGAAGCTCCTTGCGTTTAACGAACGTGCCCTTTCCTTGATGTCGCTCCAGAATATCTTGAACCTCAAGCTCGCTGAGCGCGAGGCGGATCGTTGTGCGGCTGGCGGAGAAAATTTTGCAGAGATCGGCTTCGGTCGGAAGCTTCTCACCGACTGCGTAAACGCCGGATTGAATCTGTTTTAGCAATTGTTCTTTAATATTAAAATATAGGGAATTAGTTGTTCTTTTTGTCATTACAAAGTTCCTCCGTTACCGAATTTGTTATATTATATCATGGAAAAAGAACCGGATAAACCGGGTTTGACAGAGGAGTAAACAAAAAAATTACGGTTTGTATTTCCAAAAAATACAACTATAACTTGAGGAAAGCCTATATACTATCCTAAATAGTTGGTTTACTGTTATATTTTATGGGTAATATGGCCCTTTCAGCAAGGTCGACCGGATTTGGGAGTTTATTGCGACAAAGTTTATGGTATCCGTGACAATGGATGAGTCAGGAAGAAACGATAGGGAGCTTTGTTAACAGGAGTTGAAACCATGTATATTGCAGGTGTGGACGGCGGAGGGAGCAAGACGCTCGTCATCGTTGCCGATGAGCAAGGAACCGTTCTGGGGTCCGGCCGGTCGGGCTGCGGCAATCATCAAATGATTGGAGCCGCCGCCGCGGTGGCCAATATTAGAAGTGCGCTGATGGACGCCCTTGTGCAAGCCGGCATTGCCGAGGATGATTTGGATGTTGTGCAATTCGGCCTTGCGGGCGCGGACCGTCCTGTTGATCTGGAGAAGCTCTCTCCGGAAATTGACCGGCAGTTGTCTTTGCGCAAATGGAATGTGGTCTGCGATACGATGGAGGGATTGCGTATCGGAAGCCCGGATAATGTCGGTGTTGTGCTGGTGTGCGGAAGCAGTACCAACGCGGCAGGCCGCAACCGGCAAGGAACCGTTATCCAGGTCGGAGGGTTCGATCTTCTGTTCGGCGACCGGGCGGGCGGTTATTATTTGGCCGCACAGGCATTGGGCAGAGCGGTTCGCTCCTGGGAGGGAAGAGAGCCTTATAGCATCCTGGTGGAACGAATCCCCCTGGCGCTCGGTTTTGGGAGCTTCGAAGCTATGTTCAACCAGTTTCTCGACGAAGACAGGCAGACAGCGCCGCTTGAGCTGTCGCTGATTGTTCATGAGGCGTCCGAGTCCGGCGACTGGCTATCCCGCGAGCTTCTCGTGGAGATGGGAAGAGAGCTTGGGCTGTCGGCGGCGACCGTTATCCGTAAACTTGGCGGATTCAAGGGCGAAGTAGTGCCGATAGTCTTAACGGGCAGCATTCTCCAGTCGGGCAGAAATTCACTGCTGCTGGAGGCATTAAGCAAGGAAGTAAAGGCGGAGGCCCCGACTAGTACGCTTGTTATTCCTGAAATGGCTCCCGTATTCGGGGCGGTAATGCTGGCAATGGACCATGTTGATATCCCGGTAACGGAGCAAATGATCCGGAATTTCGAGAGATACGGAGGAGATCGCAAATGAAGAAGAGACAATTGAAAATAGCCGTAATCGGAGGAGGGTCTTCCTATACGCCGGAGCTTATCGACGGTTTGATACGTTATCATGATGTGTTTCCGGTCGCCGACCTGTATCTGGTGGACATTGAAGCAGGGGCTGAGAAACTGAAGGTTGTGGGCGATCTTGCCCAGCGGATGATCGATGCAAGCGGCAAGCCGATCAAGCTGCATTTGACGCTGGACCGCCGGGAGGCGATCCGCGGCGCTGATTTTGTAACGACCCAGATTCGTGTCGGAATGCTGGATGCGCGCTCAAGAGACGAGAAGATTCCGCTCGCCCATCATTTGATTGGCCAGGAAACGACCGGAGCCGGCGGCTTCGCCAAAGCGCTGCGCACGATCCCCGTCATTCTGGACATTTGCAAGGATATCGAGGAACTGGCTCCGGATGCGTTCATGATTAATTTTACCAATCCGGCCGGACTGGTTACCGAGGCCGTCTCCAAGTACTCTCGCGTGAAATCCGTCGGGCTCTGCAATCTGCCCATCAGCACCAAGATGCAAATTGCTGAACTCTACGGTGTGCCGCAGACGGAAATGTACATTGAGATCGTTGGAATCAATCATTTGCACTGGACCACCCGGGTTATGATCGACGGAAAGGAAATGACCGGCGATTTTCTCGACAAGCTATCCGGCGCCAAAGGAATATCCATGGCTAACATCCCCGATTTGGAATGGGATGCGGAATTTATTCAATCGCTGGGCGCATTGCCCTGCGCCTACCATCGTTATTATTATATGAAGGAAGAGATGCTGCGCGAAATCACGGAGCATTATGAAGCTACAGGCAAGACCCGGGCGGATGAAGTGAAGGAAGTGGAGGCAGAGCTATTCGAACTATACAAGCAGCCGGCGCTGACTTCGAAGCCGCCTCAATTGGAGAAACGCGGAGGGGCCTATTATTCCGAAGCGGCTGTGCAATTGATGAAATCCATCTATAACGATACCGGCGATATTCAGACTGTCAACGTGCGCAACCAGGGCATTATCCCTTGTCTTCCCGACGATGTGGCTATTGAGGTTAACTGTGTCATCAAGTCCGACGGTCCGCATGCCTTGTCGCTCAGCCATCCGCTGCCTCCGCAGATTAGAGGATTGCTGCAAGTGGTGAAGGCCTACGAAGAGCTTACCGTAGAGGCGGCTGTCCACGGGGATTATGCCGCCGCTTTGCAGGCGCTGACCATTCATCCCTTGGTGGGCGATGAACAGACAGCCAAGGCGCTGTTGAATGATCTTCTGGAGCAGAACGCCGGCTTCTTGCCGCAATTCCAGGTTCGAAGCAGCCAGACTTTGTGACAGCCTCTTGTGACAGCCTCATATTCAGTTGACTCGCGGCGCATCCGCTGGCATTGAAGCCAGCTGTCATCATAGATGATTACAAATGAATCGGCCGTCATGGACCTGATCTTCGGGTCCATGACGGCCGGTTGTTTAATCCTCCAGAATAATAGATTATTGTACGCAATCACAAACGCTGCAAAATTGTTTTTCACCAGCATGAAAGATGCCTTTGTGTTCGCGTTTCTACTATTCTTTACCCGATTTGGCGATTGTAATGACATTGACTGTTTCTTAGTTGGGTTCTATACAGAAGATAGAAGCGTTTTCACCCGGGCATCCGGCGGGTATTGATAGTTTGTGGGCTGTTTTATCGAAAGGCTTGTTACATCACTCATACTGCGAGGAGGAACGTACTAATGAACAACACCAAATGGCTGCCGGGATTGCTGGCCCTCACCCTTGGATTAACGCCGGCGGCGGGAGGCGCATTTGCGGCATCGGCGACTACGGGAGCGACAGGCACAATATCCGCCAATGCGACCGCGGCCGCGACTGCGACGGGTGCGGCGATCAATCCGTCAATGATCAACAATCTGACGCCGGCCACAATCATTCCGCTTATCGTCAAAGCGCGGGAAATTTATTTCTATACCAGCCGGGGCGGCTCGCTGGCCAGGCTGGAGACTTTTAATTATAAAGAAATGGAATACCGTTATATCTCCGCGGACATTGGAACGAAGCAGAAGCTGATGCATTACGTAAAACAGGCGTATACGCACAATGCTGCCGCGTACTACGCCCAGACGCAATTTTACGAGAAGAACGGAAGGATGTCGCAGGTCAACGGCGATCTCGGCAATCTGCTGCTGTTCGAGGACGCCAAAGCCCGAATGGTATCGAAGGATGCCTTGACTGCGGTTTTTGAGTTGACGGTGCCGTATCCCGATAATGTGCAGGATGCGGAGAAGGTCACCGTTAAGCTGAAGAAGGTAAACGGGTATTGGAGAATCGATATGTCCCCGGATACCTTGTTCTAAGAAAGGGGGGAGAAAGCGGGAATTAGCCCAGAAGGGCTCTCAGATCGGCGGGGTTGACGGTGCCGGCCAGCTTGCCGTTTCGGGTGATGATGATGGAGTCATTCTGCTGCGCGGGATGGCGCTCCAGCAGCCGGGCCAGAATCTCGGACGGATCGGACTCGATGTCTGCCGTAAGCAGATGAGTCTGCGCTTGTTCAAGTGCGGATTCGCGGTAGAACGAATCGGCTCCGCTCCGGCCGGTTGCCCGCAGAAAGAACGGCTCGCTCATCAAGAGGCCGACAGGGCGGTCGCTCTCGTCGCAAATGACAAGGCATTTGGACCGGGGATGCTCGAACATCAAACGGATGGCCTCGCGGCATGTCTGCTGCTCCCGAAGCACAGGTGCCGGTCTGAGCAGGGTTGTAACTCCGCGTGGGAGGGAGACGGCTTGGGCGATTGTCATGCTGGTTCATCCTTTCATTAAATAGTGAATTGAAATGCCTGGATCACCCAACAAGTATAGCCTCTCATTGTAAAATCCGCCCGCCCCGTCCGTAAACGCCGCTTTAAATCTTCCGAAACCCAGGAACGCCGGCAGGAGGCAGGCATTCCTTCCAGAAACGGCATCCGCCCCTCATTCGCTGCTCCGGATACCGTCCTCCACCAGCGGACGCTCGCTGTTCTGCGCACCGGAAGAGTCAGCTCCTCCCGGACCTACGGCGACGAGGGCCTGCTTCGGTTGATAGGTATCCCGGGACACCCGGATGCGCTCCACCGCTTCGCCTCCTACGAATTTGGTCTGGTAGGTCTCAACGATATAGCCGGCCCGGCCCTTCCGCAGCGTCCGCGACGCACCGGGAGGGAGAGAAGAGTCGGTCACCGTCCGGCGGCCCGGAGCCAGAATCTCCACGGTTCGCGATTCCACCGAATACGACACATTGGATGGAAAGGTCCCGAACAGCTTGACGGTAAGCGAGCGCCCGCTGACGGCGGCCCTGATGAGCAGATAATGTCCGGTTGTGTTGCGGAACCGGAAGTTAATGGACCCGCGCGAGAACGTGGCGTCCTGGCCCTTGGGCAAATAGTTGACCGGGAGGGAATGGTTGCGGCGCTCCACAATTTCCATGCCCGTGCGCAGCGCCGCATTGTACAGCGTGCTGGACACCTGGCAGATGCCACCCCCGACGCCCGGCTGGAGCGTGCCGTTCACGATCACGGGCGCTTCCCGGAAGCCGTACTCGTTCTCCGCCTTCTCGATCGCCTTGTCATAGTCAAAGACGGCGCCGGGCGGAAGAAGCGTATCGTTCACCGCCTTGGCGGCCGATTCCACGTTGTAGCTTCGTCCCGGTCCGCTTGCACCGAGCGAAGTGCTGAACTCCATAATTTTTCGCGCGACTCCCTGTTCCTTCAGCGACTGCAGCGTCACGTCCGGCTGTACCGTGCGCAGCGGCAGCTCTGCGGTTAGTCCGGTAGTTTTCAGCGCATCCAGCTGAGTGAAATCCTTTGGAATGACGGCCCGGAGTGTAAGCCCGGCATGGGTCCAATCGATCCGGAGCGAAGTCCGGCCCGGTGTATATACAATCTGGTCATACTCCGTAATCCGGCGGGTGGCGTCAACCGGGTCACCGAACGTTGAGCTCTCCCAGTCCGCATTCAGCCTGCTCCTCAGCGCCGTGTCCGTCCATGCGGCCGTCAGCGCCCAGTTTTTTTCAAACGAATAACGGGCTTTGGCGCGCTCCCATATCCCGCCTTCCGACAACCGGTCCAATTCATTCAGAAACGACTTCGCCTGATACGTGACTCCTGCCTCTTTCAACGTGAGCTTCAATCCCTTCGTATCGCCGACCCGCAGAGTGAGCGGAATCGCCCCCAGCCCGGCGAGCTTTTGGTCAAGCTCCGTCCACGCAGCCGCGATGTTCTTTCCCCCGATGTCCCACCCGGCGAGCAGGGTCCCTTTAGGGACGGTCGACTGCCCCGCATACAGCGCCACTCCTCCGTAGGCCAGCGCAACCGCTAGAAGAAGACCGCCCGCAATTATAAGAACGGCATGCACTTTTCTCATCGACATCCCCCTTGCCTCTGTACAAAAAAAGGATGATCCAATCCGCACTCCGCCGCGGCAAGCTCTCCATAAGGGTTACACATTTGTTCCGTTCTGCCGATAAAGGGTAGTGAAAGGCGGATCAACCCTCTACAAGCATATGCGCCCCTCCATAAACTCCTTCATAAAACTTTCGGGTACTCAAGCAGTTACGGATTTGTTACAATAGATACGTTGCGGAATTATTGCTGTTTATGGAAATCCGCTGGAAATATTGTCGCAGGTCGCGGCGGATAATGTCAGAACCGGGAAGTGATCAGATGATCGAAATGCAGGATATATGGAAGACGTACCCTAACGGGACTCACGCCCTTCAAGGAGTATCGGTCAAAATCGACCGCAACGAGTTCGTATATATCGTCGGTCCGTCCGGAGCGGGCAAATCGACGTTCATGAAATTGATCTATAGAGAGGAAACGCCGACCAAGGGGCAAATCTCCGTGGGCGGATTCAATATCGGCAAGCTGAAGCCGCGCAAAATCCCTTATGTCCGCCGCAACATCGGCGTCGTGTTTCAGGATTTCCGGCTGCTGCCGAAGCTGACGGCCTTCGAGAACGTCGCCTTCGCGATGGAGGTTATCGAAGCGCCGAAGAAGCAGATCAAGAAGCGGGTCAATGAGGTGCTCGACCTCGTGGGACTGCGCAGCAAAGCAAATCGTGAGCCTTCCCAGCTCTCAGGCGGGGAGCAGCAGCGCATCGCCATCGCCCGGGCAATAGTGAATAATCCGTCGGTTATCGTGGCGGACGAGCCTACGGGCAACCTGGACCCCGAGACGTCCTGGGGGATCATGCAGCTGCTGGACGAAATCAATTTTCGCGGCACGACGATCGTGATGGCGACCCATAACCGCGATATTGTCAACAAGATGCGCAAGCGGGTGCTGGCCATCGAGCACGGGCAGATTGTCAGAGACCAGCTGAGAGGGGAATACGGGTATGAGTTTTAAAACCTTCTTGCGTCATGTGCGGGAAGGCTTCAGGAACGTATTCCGCAACGGGTGGATGTCGGTGGCATCCATCACCTCCATTGTGGTTTCGCTGCTTGTGCTGGGTGTCTTCATCCTTCTTGTGCTTAATGTCAATTCACTCGCGGACAAGGCGGACAGCCAGGTCCAGATCACCGTACACCTGACGCTGGAGACGAATCAGGCGCTCCGCGACACACTGCAGAACGAAATCGGCAGCATGCCCGAGGTCAGCAAGATCGAGTTCATCTCCAAGGAGCAGGGGCTGGAGAATCTGCGCAAGGATTTGGGGCCTGATGCCGACAGCATTCTGGAGGGCTTCGACAAAGATAACAACCCGCTGAACGATGCTTTCCAGGTGGAGGTTGTGGAGCCGACGACCGTGCCTTTTGTGGCGAAGAAGATCGAGGCGCTCAACGACACCCACCCCGAGAAGCCGATCTATAAAGTGAAGTACGGACAAGGCGCCATCGAGACCCTGTTCAAAGTTACGAAAACCATCCGCAACATCGGATTCGTGTTCGTGGCGGGACTGGCCATCATGTCCATGTTCCTTATTTCCAATACGATTCGGGTCACTATTCTGGCCCGCCGCAAGGAAATCGGCATTATGAAGCTCGTCGGGGCTACCAATGCTTTTATCAGGTGGCCGTTCTTCGTGGAAGGCGCGCTGATCGGACTTATTGGTTCAGTAATTACCGTAGGCATTCTCTATGCCGGATACTCTGGCTTAAGCTCATCGATTGTGGGCGACCCGCTGATGGGCGGGAGCCTTATTCCTTTCCAGAATATCTGGGTGCTGCTGAGCGGACTGATTGTCGGTCTCGGCGTGCTGATCGGTATTTGGGGAAGCGTCGTATCCATCCGCAAGTCGCTGAAGGTTTAGGAATCATTTGAAATGATATTTTTGAATAAAAGGACGGGGAACGCGAGTTGAAAAAAATAGCCGCCGGATTAGCCGTACTGCTGTTGTCCGCTGTTATGTTCCAGCCCTCTGAAGGTTATGCCAGCAAAACAAGCGTCACCGAAATCGACAAGCAGCTGAAGGCGCTGCAGCAGAGTGCCAAAGACGCCAAAGCCCAGCAGGAAAAAGCGGCTGCCCAGGGCCAGGAGGCCCAGCACTACAAGAACAAGACCACACAGAATCTGCAGGTTGTGCTCGGCCAGATCGAGCTGGTGAAGGGTGAAATGACCCAGATCTCCACCAAGATCGACAATACCGAGAAATCGCTGAAGACGACAGCGGCCGAGCTGGACGCTGCTCAGGAACGGGTCGAATCCCGCCAGAAGCTGATCGAGTCCCGGGTGCGTCTTATGTATACGGACGGTTCGGTGTCCTATCTGGATGTACTGCTCTCTTCGACAAGCTTCTCCGACTTTCTGACCCGCGCCGACTCGCTGAAGACGATCGTGGATCAGGACCAGGATCTGCTGGAGCAGCATAAGCGGGACGAAGCGACTGTGACGGCCAAGAAGAAAGAGCTGGAAGGGCAGTATGCGCTGGCCAAGCAGCTGTATACCGACCTGGAATCCCAGCGCAGCGTCCTGAAGGACAAGGAAGCCGAGAAGCAGGAGCTGATCGCTTATTACGATAAGGCGATCGACGATGCCGAGGATATCTCTCAGGAGCAGAACGCCAAGCTCGTCCAGCTCGCAAGCCAGCGTGCGGCGCTTGAAGAGCAGAAGGACAAGATCAAGGCAGAGGAGGCGGCCCGCAGAGCGGCAGCAGCCAAAGCGGCCGCAGCCAAACGCGCGGCGGAAGAGGCCGCCCGTAAGGAAGCCGCGGCCAAGGAGGCCGCAGCCAAGGCAGCTGCCGCTAAGTCGGCGGAAGCGCAGACGGTGGCCAGTTCCTCCGATGATGAAGCGGAGCATGGCGGAGACGACAACAGCAGCACTTACGCGAGCGGCAGCGGCCCGCTGCTGCTGCCCGTCGGCCAGGCGCGGATTTCGTCGCCTTACGGCTACCGGATTCATCCGGTGACGGGCGAGCGCAAGCTGCATACCGGCGTCGACTTCGCCGTGCCGCAGGGCACGAATATCCACGCGGCGGAAGCCGGTACGGTTATCGTGGCCGAATGGTGGAGCGGCTATGGCTACACAGTGGTAATCGATCATGGCGGCGGCATGTGGACGTTGTACGGACATATCCGCGAAGGCGGCATCAAGGTCAGCGTGGGCGACCGCGTGGAACGCGGCCAGACCATTGCGGAATCAGGCGCGACCGGACGGGTGACGGGTCCGCATCTGCACTTTGAGGTGCGGATCGACGGAACACCGGTCGACCCGATGGACTATCTGTAATTTGACGGCCCCATAAATATTATGGGGCCGTGCGGCATATACTGGAAGTCATACCGATCTCTGCGGGATTTACCTACAGACCGGCGGGATGGACAAGAAGGGACGGTGAAGGCTTCATGTTAAAGAAGAGTACGGCGGCTATTATGATTGTTGCCGCCCTCCTGTGCGGCAGCCTGCTGACGCTTGCGGCGACCGGCACGATCTTTACGGGACAAGCCATCGGAGAAAGCGCGGCGCCGGCAGCGGCGGCCGACGGGCTGAAGCAGAGCGAAGCGAACAAGCTGGGCACAGCACTCACCCTGATCGAAGGCAATTATTACAAGGATGTGGACCGCAGCAAGCTGATCGACGGAGCCGTGAACGGCATGATGGAGGCGCTTGGCGATCCGTATTCCAACTATATGGCCAAGGAGACGGCCCAGCAGTTTGAAGAGAGCATTGAAGGCTCCTTCAGCGGCATCGGCGCCGAGGTCGCCTCGGATAACGGCAAGGTAGTCGTTGTGTCGCCGATTAAGGGCTCGCCTGCGGAGAAGGCCGGCATTCAGGCGAAGGACATTATCGTCTCGGTGAACGGGGAAACCCTTCAGGGACTGGACCTGAACGACGCGGTCGCCAAGATCCGCGGGCCGAAGGGCAGCACGGCAACGCTCGTTATTCAGCGGTCCGGCTCGTCGCAGCCGATGACCTTCAATATCAAGCGGGACGACGTCAAGCTGGAGACGGTGTACTCCAAGCTGGAGAGCGGAGGCGTCGGCGTTATCGAGATTACGCAGTTCTCGATGAACACGGCGGACCGCTTCAAGGAAGAGCTGTCCAAGCTGGAGAAGCAGGGCATGAAGGGACTCGTGATCGACGTCCGCAACGATCCCGGCGGCGTGCTGCCGGTCGTGATTGAAATCGCCGAGCAGTTCGTGCCGAAGGGCAAGACGATCGTTCAGGTGGAGAACAAGGCGGGAGCGCGCGACCTGACGGACTCCAAGGGCAGCGGCAAGGATTATCCGGTCGTTGTGCTCATGAACAAGGGCAGTGCCAGCGCTTCGGAGATTCTCGCGGGCGCCCTCCAGCAGTCGGCGGGAGCGAAGCTGATCGGCGAGAACTCCTTCGGCAAGGGTACGGTGCAGACGAGCTTCGAGAAGCAGCTCGGCGACGGCAGCCTGCTGAAGATCACAATCGCCAAGTGGCTGACGCCGAACGGCAGCTGGATTCACGGCAAAGGCATCAAACCGGATATCGCCGTGGCGCAGTCGGATTATTTCTCGGTGTCGCCGATTAACAAGAGCGTGACGCTGCAATACAACAACAACAGCTCCGATGTGAAGAGCGCGCAGGTCATGCTGTCGGGACTCGGCTACAAGCCGGGCCGCAAGGACGGATATTTCGACGCCGCGACCAAGGAAGCGGTCAAGAAATTCCAGAGCGCGTCGAAGCTGACGGTTACCGGCTCCATTGACGCCAAGACGGCGGAAGCGCTGGAGACCGCTCTGATCAAGGCGATTCAGAACCCGGTCAATGACAATCAGCGGAACCGGGGCATTGAAGAGATCCGCAAGGAGATATCAGCGAAATAACGTTCAGGCCGCAGCAAGCCTGCGGCTTATAAGACGGCCACCCTTCTACAGGCAGAAGGGCGGCCGTCTTTTTTACGCGGGAGGAAGGACATAGCAGTTCGCCCGGTGAATTGCTAGAGGGGAGAGAGTGGAAGAAAGCGCCTATTTTTTTCTGACCGGGAGGCCTGTCTTTGTTCTCCGGATTCCTTTAGAATAGATGAAGAACCCGCACTTCAAGGTGCGGCAGCCCAAAGGAGCGTGACGATCGGTTTGAATGATCTGCTGGATCTGCTGGCAAGCTTGGGAAATGCCGCGTTGCATCTGCTGACGCAGCCCTTTTATTATATCGCCGTGTTATTTATGTTTCTGTACTACCGCAGACAGACGCTGCAGGAGCGCAGCCTCATTCATGTGAAGCTGCATGCGACGGGCAGGGAGGTATGGCGCGCGCTATGGAGCGGCCTCGTTCTGGGCCTTGTTGTGTCGGCCGCTGCTATTGCACTCGGGGTCTCGGTATCCTTTCCGGGAGTTCTCTGCATTTGGGTGGTAAGCCTGCTGCTGCTCCTGATTCGGGTGCGGTATTTCTGCTTCGTATATACGATCGGACTTCTCGGGGTCCTTCAATACATACTTTCCTGGCTGCCGGATTTCCGTCCTGCCGGATTTTGGGGCGAGACCATCATGGCGGTCAGAGAGCTGGATATTCCCGCCCTGCTCGTGCTGGCAGGCATCCTGCATCTGGCGGAAGCGCTTCTGGCCAGATGGCAGGGCCAGAGGCTGGCGACGCCGCTCTTTCTGGACGGCAAGCGCGGCCGGGTTGTGGGCGGCTACCGCCTGGAAGCGTTCTGGCCGCTTCCGCTGTTCCTGCTGATTCCGGCCGGAGGCGATGCCGCTGCGCTGCCTTGGCACAGCCTGCTGGGCGGCGGCCTCGGCGTCATATCGCTGCCCGTGGTCATCGGGTTCAGCGAGTGGACCACGAGCATGCTGCCGGGCCGCAAGAGCGCCCGCGTCTCGGGACGGCTGCTGCTGTATGCCGCCGTCCTGACCGGTCTCGCGCTGCTCGCGGACTGGTGGAGCCCGCTCACGCTCCCGGCGGCGCTCGCCGCTCTGCTATTGCACGAAGGGCTGGTCTGGTACGGCGCTCTGGAGGAGCGCCGGGGCAGTCCCTTCTTCGTGCACCCGGATGCCGGCCTCATGGTGATGGCCGTGCTGCCGGGCAGTCCCGCGCATGAGCTGGGCATCCTGCCCGGCGAGGTGCTGCTCAAGGTCAACGGCCAGGCGTTGACCGGAGAGGCGCAGCAGCTGCATGAGGCGCTGCGCCGGAGTCCCGCGTTCTGCAAGCTGGAGGTGCAGAACGCGGCGGGCGAGAGCAAATATTTGCAGCGCGCCATTTATGATGGCGAGCATCATCTGCTGGGCGTCATTCTGGCTCCCCAGCCGGATGAGGACACGACCGTGCCGGAGAAGCCGGCAGGGCTCATCGGCATCGCGGGCCTGAAGACAGGCGCGCGCCGGAAGCGGCAGGGGGCGGAAGAGCTTCCGCCCCGGATACACTCGGCGGCACGGACGCTGGAGCCCGTGCAGGCTCCTTCGGCCGAGCCAGGACTGGGGCTCGAGGCAGAGCGGCTTGCTGCGGGCGACCGCCAAGGCCCGGCACCCGGAACGGGGAGCCATGAGTCGCGAAGGGCTGAAGGCTAAGGGCTGCCAAGCGGCAAGAGCGGCAGGCCGGAGCCATTGGCCAGTCACTAGCTGAGTCACTAGCCGCCCGGAGTCGCTATCCGTGCCGCCTCAGGCTCATCCTTAGCCGCAAGCAGCGGCTTCATTCTCAGAACCAATCCTCAGATTAAATTGGCCAACGTACTGGCTCCGATACTAGCTCCGATACGATCACAAGCAAGCCCTGATTTCCGTATCAACTTACGGAAATCAGGGCTTTTTGCCGCGCAGACAGGGCCGTGCCTCAACATAAACGTCTCAAGCAGCCCCGTGAATTGCACCGGTCTCCCGTAGCACGGATGCATGGATTGCATGGATGCAGCAGGGAATGCCAGTGTGGAAGCAGTGAGGAGTAACATGTGCGTTTCCCCGCTTAAGAATCCATCAGGTTTGTTACAGGATACTGCCTTTGCCTGATCTCCCGAACATCTCTGAGGGGAGGCAGGCCGAACATCCGCCGGTATTCACGGTTAAACTGAGTCGGGCTTTCATAGCCGACCTCCCGTGCCGCGCCCGTGGCATCCATCGATTCGCTCAGCATCAAGCGCCGGGCCTCTTGCAGGCGAATGCTCTTCTGGTATTGGAGCGGTCCCAGTGTCGTGATCTCCTTGAATTTGTGGTGAAGTCCCGAGATGCTCATATTGCTCATCTTAGCCAATTCGGCAACTGTGAACGGGCTGGCGTAATTGTCCCTGATCCACGCGATTGCTTTCCCGATCCCTTCTGCCTGCTGGTTAAAGAAGATCTGCTGTTGAAAAAGATGACCGCTGCCTCCTGTCAGAAGATGATAAATCATTTCACGTTTAATCAGATTTCCCAGGAACGCAGCGCCCTGCCGCTGGTCGAGCAGCTTCATCAAACGGATGAATGAGTCGAGCAGAGGAGAGTCGCTCTTGCCGACAAATGCCGCTTTATGCGCCTGGGTTTGCCTGGGCTTGTCATCGATTCCGGCCTCCATGATTACCGAGGCGATCTCCTGCATGGACAGGTCAATGCGAAGACCGATGTAAGGGGAATCTGCTGTGGCGTTAACGGTCTGCCCGGATGCGGGCATATCGATCAACGAGGTCACATAATCCCCCGCGTGATAATTGATAATATCCTGGCCCAGATAGAGCTTCTTGCTTCCTTGCAGAATGAGGCAAAAAGAAGGGGTTAATACGCCATGTCTCAGCATGGTCGGACTGCTGCGCTTAATAATCGAAAGAAAAGGCAGTATCGTCGAATTATGGCCTTCTCTAATTTCCTTTTTTATTACCATGTTGAGCAAATCACCCAGCTTCTCCTGATCCGCCAGATCCGTCCCGGCATCTTCGCTTCCGGCGGGTCTCCCTCTGTTCTCCAGCAATGCTTCCACCCGCTCTCATTAGCCTCCAGGCTTTATATCCGGATCATAACATGCGCAATGATTGCTGATAAACCTATTTTGCAGCTTCAGGCAATAATCCGGCAGAAATGGCCTACTTCGCACAGGGTATGGCAGAGATAATAGGACTTGAGTCTTTGAGTCATATCAGAAAGGAAGATGAAGATGCAGTCCTCCAAATCGATCATGTTAACCATCATTGTCGCTTGTCAGCTTATGGTTGTGCTGGATTCGTCCGTTATGGTTACCGCGCTGCCTGAAATCGGCCGGACCCTTCATTTGACGACCGCCAACCTGACCTGGGTGCAGAACGCCTATATTTTAGCCTATGGAGGCTTTATGCTGCTGGGTGCCCGGGCGGGGGATATCTTGGGCAGAAGAAGGATATTCCGTGCAGGAATTGCGTTATTTACGTTTGCTTCTCTGCTCGCGGGAATGGCGCAATCCGCCGGATTTCTTCTGGGAGCAAGAGCTCTGCAAGGACTGGCGGCAGCGATGGCGACACCGTCCACCCTGGCCCTGCTGTCTGTGAGCTTCGTAGAGACGAAAGAACGGTCACGAGCCATCGCCATATACAGCGCGGTATCCGGGGGAGGCGGCAGCGTCGGCCTGATTCTGGGCGGAATGCTGACCGAGTGGATTTCCTGGCGGGTTGGAATGTTCATTAACGTTCCCATAGGGATTGCCCTTTTAATCATCATCCCGAAATATTTGCAGGAGACACAGAAGAGAACGGGGCACTTCGATTTGCTCGGGGCGGTAATGTCCGTTGTCGGCATGACATCTTTGGTGTTTGGATTTGTTCAGGCCGCCGCCGTCGGATGGCATCATACGGTCACTTTGGCGCCTTTGGCAGCAGGCATCGTCTTGATGGCAGGGTTCGTTGCGGTGGAAGCCCGGGCGAAAGAGCCGATCATACCGCTTCGTCTATTTAGCAGCCGTGAGCGGTCCGGGGCTTATCTGGGAAGATTTTTGTTCATATGCGGCAACTTCTCGTTGTTCTTCTTTATCCCGCAATTCCTGCAGAACGTTCTGGGTTTCAGCTCCTTTGAATCCGGCCTTGCCTTTGTACCTTTCACGGGTGTGCAGTTCGGGATGATGTATGTGATGCCATGGCTGGTGTCCAGATTCGGAAGTGTAAAAGTACTCATGACCGGGCTGGTCATCGCCATTCTCGGTACAATATGGTGCAGCCAACTTTCAACCGGAACTTCATTCTTCCCGAATATGTTCCTTCCGTTAATCCTGATGGGCATCGGTGCGGGAATGGTATTTCAGCCGCTTACCGTCATTGGCTTAACAGACGTAGATCCGGGCGACTCTGGTGCGGCTTCCGGTTTAATCAATGTCGCGCATCAAATCGGGGCTTCCATGGGATTGGCTGTTCTGAGCACGGTTTTTGAATCTGTTTACCGATCCTCATCACCCTCTGCAGAGCAATTCGCCCATGCCGCTTCGGTTGCTGTAACCGGTTCGGCAGTCTTTTTGACATCGACGCTGCTTGTAACTCTACTCTTGCTGTTTCGGCCTGCCTGGAAGCTGCGGAGCGAATAGCCAGTCCTCAAGCGTGAGGTTGCGTTAATCAGTCATGCCTGATGTCCATTGTTTGTTGCGAAAAAAGGGCGCCTCACCGGTGTTCGGAATGCCCTGCGGTGAAGCATGAATTCATATCATTGCTGCGATTTATCCGATAATACGAAGGCTTTTTTCAGATGAATAAATACTCTATCAGCATATGCTCAGGCTATCTTCAGTTTGGGAGTTTACAATTCCAGCGAGGAGTTCGATGTGAAATTTTACATCAGCAACTCAATTCATTTCAGAAGGAGTTGTCATTTTGAAGTACGCAGGTCTACTCAAAAAAGTGCTGGCCCTATCCTGTTCGTTGACGCTGATTGCAGGAGTCATAGGGTATGCCGGCGCTGCCCCTTCCACCGCTTATGCTGCTGAGCAAGGTGTTGCCAAGGAATATGAAACCCTGTTCACCAAAGACAAGATCATTGATGTTAAAGTGACTATTAGTGATGATGACTGGCAGAGTATTCTCGCAAATCCGCTGGAAAAAGAGTATAAGAGTGTTACAGTTGATGTTGACGGTCATGTGTTGACAAATGTCGGGTTCTCAACCAAAGGGAATTTGACACTTAAAGCTGTGGCTAGTATGACCGACTCCGACCGGTACAGCTTCCGCCTCAAGTTTAATAAATATGATAAATCCCAAACGCTGCTGGGGCTGGACAAAATGGTGCTGAACAACAGTTATTCGGACCCTTCGTTCCTGCGCGAATATTTACATTATGAAGCCCTGCGCGCGATCGGAGCCGATGTGCCTGAAACGGTATTCACCAATCTGTATATTAACGGGGAGTTATATGGATTCTATATCGGCGTTGAGTCCGTAGATGACAGTTATCTGGAACGCAACTTCGGTGAAAATGCGACAAAGGGCGTATTGTACGACACTGACGAGGGCAGTTATCTGCAATATGACGAGAATAGCGATTATGATACAATCACCAAGGAAACGGGCAAGTCGGACAACAAAGCTTCCCTCAAAAATTTTATTAAAGTATTGAACGAAATGCCTGCTGGCCAAAAAGGCGATATCGAATCCGTGCTCGATGTGGATTCCGCATTAAAATATATTGCCGCCAACGCCGTATTGGGAAACTACGACAGTTATAACGGAGATAAAGGCCATAACTATTTGCTCTACGGGAATACAGCCGGCAAATATACGGTGATTCCTTGGGATATGAATATGTCCTTTAACGGTTACAGTACCGGGGGCGGAAGCACGGTGACCGATGCCGTCTATAACGAAGGGGAAACAGGCAGTACGATAGCTGATAACACCGACGCTGTTACTGCTTCTGTTGATAATCCGACATTGGGTATGAGTATTGAAAAACTTCCGTTAATCAACAATTTATTAAAAGTCCCCGAGTACAAAGCAAAATACGTAGAATATGTAACTCAATTGGTTCATTATCTGGAAGGTATTCAGGATCGGGTCAGTACACTGTCCACTTTAATCAGACCCTATGTAGAGGCCGATCCTACCAAGTTCTATACGATGGAGCAGTTCGAGAGCAATATTACTTATTCGGCAACAGAATCCGGCACAGGCGGAACGACGGGCGGAGGCGCCCCGGGTACAACACCACCCGATGGCACTGCTCCTGGAGGCGGCACTGCACCTCCGGACGGAACCGCTCCCGGCGACGGCACGACTACACCTCCTGAACCGCCTAGCGGTGGTATACCCGGTCAAGAAGGCGGAGCCGACAATGGACAAGGCATGGGAACAATGGCCGCCGGGTCTATGATGACTTTTGCGCTGAACCGGTTGGTTAATCTGCAAGGCCAGCTGGGTCTTCCCCTGACTGCTTTGCCAGAAAACCCTGCCGATACGACAGATCCAGGCAATGTAACAGAACCGGGCAATACGACGGAACCTACCAACCCGACTCCGGAAGATTCTTCTTCAACTGACCCGGATGACAACTCCAGCTCGGTTTCGGACGGCTCAAACGGATCAACCGATTCATCATCGGATACGTCAACTGATTCATCATCCGCTTCTGATGGTTCATCGACCAGTTCATCCGGGACAAGTACATCGAGCAGCACCTCAACCGATTCAACATCAGGCCAAACTAACAATTCTGCTGCAACAAAGCCTGGCACTGTCAGTTCTTCTACTACCGCTGCCAAAAAGGCGGGTGAAATCACTGTCCTCATCAACGGAACGGAAGTGTCGTTCAAGGATCAGCTGCCTGTCATGAAGAATGGACGTGTGCTCGTGCCGGTAAATGCAGTATTAACGGCGATGGGGGCCAGCGTTTCCTGGAATTCATCCAGCAAGCAAGTTACAGTAAATCAAGGCAGCACGACAATTACCTTGACAATTGGCAGCAATAAAGCCTATGTAAACGGTACTGCTTATACTCTGGACGTACCTGTCCAGCTTATTTCAAACCGGACCATGGTCCCTGTCCGGTTTGTTGCAGAGATTCTGAATATGAGTGTGGCATGGGATAAGGCTACCTCAACGGTAACCATTACCCCTGCTGGCACGGTTTCGGCGTCATAGAACACGGACTGTAACAGAGCCGTATGGCAACAGCAATCATCTTTAGTTATCCTGAGTATACGAAGAGGCGGTCTCTCACGAGGCCGCCTCTTCCGTATGTTCCTAATCCGATAACCCGCCTCAACGCCCGTTCTTCAAATAAAAAATAGCAATCTGCGTCCGGTCCCGCAGCCCCAGCTTGCTCAAGATTTCGGTTATGTAGTTCTTGACCGTTCCTTCGCTCAGAAACAGGGAGGCGGCAATTTCTTTGTTGGTGTGCCCTTCCGCGATCAGCGACACGACAGACTGCTCCATCTGCGTCAAGCCGTAGGATTCCAGCGGGCGGGCGGCAGGCGCGGGGGGCGCCGGCGGCTGCAGCAGGCCGGTCAGCTTGCGCGCGATGTCGGGATGGATCAGCATGCTGCCGGCATGTACCGTCTTGATTCCTTGGATGATCCGGTCCGGGGGAATATTCTTGAGCAGATAGCCGCTGGCTCCGCCTCTCAGCGCTTCGATGATATATTCGTCATCGTCGAAGGTGGTCAGCATCAGCACCGAGGTCTGGGGGAATTGCGCGCGGATCTGCCGGGTTCCCTCTACGCCGTCCACGCCGGGCATCCGAATGTCCATCAGCACTACATCCGCTTCCGTTCCGCTGCCAAGCAGCTTCAGCGCTTCGCCTCCGTCGCCGGCTGTTCCGGTGACCTCCAGCTCCCCGTCAAGGCCCAGCAGCACCTTCAGGCTCTCCCGGATGAACGAATCGTCATCCACAATCATGACTTTAATCAAGCAAGCCACACTCCTTTATGTAGAACTCCTATAGCATTACATCACTTCATTCTGCTTATAGACCGGAATCCGCGTGATGACGGTGAACGGATAGGCCGCCACGATTTCGAGACTGCCGCCGATAAGGCGGGTACGCTCGTCCATGCCCTGGAGTCCCATTCCGCCGTTTGGCCGGGAATCGAAGGGGGCTTCGTTCTCCGGTACGCTGCCGTTATTCCACGCTTCCAGGACGACTTCATTCTCCCGGTAAAAAAGCCGGATGCCGACCTCGGTTGCATGTCCGTGCCGCAGACCGTTCGTTATGGCTTCCTTTGCATTTTTGTACAGGACGACCTGCTGGCTCGGATAGAGCGGATACGGCGTACCCTCCACATCGTAAGAGGTGCGGATGCCGGTGTCTCGTCCCGTTACTTCGAGCAGGAGGTCCAGGGCATATGCGCCTTCAAGGCGGGGCTCCCGGCCGATGCGCCTTACTGCGTTCCGCAGTTCGTCCATGGCCTCCGCCAGCTGGTCGCGCACCTGGTACATCATCGACAGGCCTGCCTCCGGGGCGGACGGAAAGGTATGCAGCGCGGCTTCCATCATCATTTTGACCCGGATCAGCCGGTGTCCGATATCGTCGTGAATTTGCCGGCCGATGCGCACCCGCTCTTCGGACTGGGCGGCGGTTTCGACCTGGGCAGTGAACTGGAGCAGCCGGCTGCGCGCTTCATCCAGCTCGAAATGCTTCCTGCGCAGCTCGTCGTAGAGCATCATCATCTCCTCCTGCCCCCGGCTGGCGGCAGCGAGCTGCAGGCACAGCAGCGCAGAAGTCAGGAAGCCCAGGTTGATCCAGGCGCGTTCCAGCGGATCGGCATGCAGGAATACTGCGTTTAAGGCGGCCAGATGAGCGGCGCCAAGCAGCAGATACAGCGGCCGGAAGCGCATGCGGGAGTATACGAGCAGCGAGGACAGGGAAGGGAACACCATCAGGCTGCCGTAGCGGCTGCACAGCCAGACGGAATACAGCATTTCCGCTGCGGCTGCTGCCGGGACGAAGCGTTCCGGCAGCTTGCTCCCCATTGTTGCGATAAGCAGAAGGATCAGCAAATGCAGCGTGAATAGCCCGTAGTCGGTGTAGTCACCGATATACATGAAGAGAAAAGCGGGCACGGCGATCAGGCCGTACCGGAGAAAGCTAAGAGGTTTGTTCAAATCTCCCACCCTTTTTGAACGACAAGAATGAATAAGCCGCCCGCTTCATCAAGTCTTCTCCTTCAAACGCACAGCGTTTACCGAACGAGCAGGCTAGTGAGCCATGGCTTGCTGCTCTTTATAGCATACCATGACCCGGCCTTTTGCGAAGAGATGACTTAAGTCACCTCCCCTTCATGACCTTCCGTACCTTCGCGGCAGAACGCGGCGTCGTACAATACAGACATGAAGTATATGAGATGGGAGAGTTGAACAATGGCACTTGCAGAATTGACCGATGTGGTGAAACGATATGACAGCAAGCTGACGGTAGATCATGTGAACCTGAGCATTCAGGAAGGAGAAATATTCGGGCTTCTCGGACCGAATGGTGCGGGCAAGAGCACCACGATCAGCATGCTCTGCGGCCTGCTGAAGCTGGATGGAGGCAGCATTTCCGTCGATGGAGTTTCGGTGAATAAACAGCCGCTTGAGGTGAAGAAGAGAATCGGGCTGGTCCCGCAGGACTTGGCTCTGTATGAGAATATGACGGCGGAGGAGAACGCCATGTTCTTCGGCAAGCTGTATGGCCTTCGCGGCAGACTGCTGAAAGAGCGTGTCTACGAGGCGCTGGCCTTCACCGGTCTGTCGGACCGGGCGAAGGAGAAACCGTCCACTTTCTCCGGAGGGATGAAGCGGCGCCTGAACATCGCCTGCGCCATCATGCACCATCCCAAGCTGATCATCATGGATGAGCCGACCGTCGGAATTGATCCCCAGTCGCGGAATCATATTCTGGAATCGGTCAAGACGTTGAACAAGATGGGATCGACCGTCATCTACACAAGCCATTACATGGAAGAAGTCGAGGCGATCTGCGATCGGGTGGCGATTATGGATAAAGGCCATATTATCGCCTGCGGAACGGAGGGGGAGCTTAGAGAACGGGTATCCCATGAGGAGAAAATCGTCATCAGGGCCGGCAATATCACACCCGAACTGCTCGGTGAGCTTGGGCGGCATCCCCGTATCACCCGGGTGGAGAGGGAGGACGATAAGGTCAGCCTGTTCCTGCCCTCCTCGCAAAGCGAGCTGCAGGATATTCTGTATATTTTCGCCAAGCACGAGGGCGTGATTCAATCGCTGCAGATCGAAGAACCTGACCTTGAGACGCTGTTCCTCAGCCTGACGGGCCGGACGCTGCGGGATTAGGAGGAGAAGAAGAATGTCAAATATATGGACGATTGCCAAGTTCGAGCTTCAGCGGCAGTTCCGCTACCGGGGGATGGTTATCAATCAGTTTCTGCTGCCGATCGTCTTGATCTTCCTGCTCGGAACGGCGCTGTCGGGCGTGGTCGGACAGGGGAAGGACATCACGATTGATCCGGTGCATGTCGCCATTGTCGACGCCGCCGGGTCCCAGGCCGCGCAGTCACAGCTTGTATCTGAACTGCTGAAAGCGCCGGAAGCGGCGAAGGTGATTATTCCCGAGACTGTGAAGACCCGTTCGGAGGCGGAAGAGGCGGTGCGTGCGGGCAAATACGGATACGCCGTTGTGGTGCCGGCCGGATTCGATCAGTTGGTGAAGAACGGGAAGAGTGCCAAGCTCGAGTACATCCTTGGTAAAGACCCGACCGACAACATGGTAGCGGGTACCGTGTTCGACAACTTTCTGGGCGCTATCAATTACTCACAGGCGGCGACCCTTACATTAGGGCCGACAGCCGTTACGGCTGCGGCGGCAGACGGCGGAGCGGAGTCCGCGGTCGTCGGAAAATTGAATGATAAGGGGCAGTCATATACCGCCTCGCAATATTACGCAGCCTCAATGCTGATCATGTTCCTGCTGACCTGCGGACAGACACTGATCAGCAGCTTATATAGCGAGAAGGACAACCATACGCTGTTCAGACTGAATTCCATGCCGTTGAAGGGCGGCGAACTGTTCATGGGCAAAATGCTGGGCATGGGTCTTATCTCGGTGGTGCAGAGCGCGGTGATCATTATCGCGACCCATTATTTGTTCGGCGTCTATTGGGGCAACCGTCCGCTCGCGCTGGCGCTGGTCTGCCTGCTCGTCATCTTGATTTCTCTAATGCTGTCGGTGGTTATTGCGATGACGGCTTCCAATGCGGCGACGGCCCGGAACATCTCCATGATCCTGACGGTGCTGATGACATTCATCAGCGGCGGCATGACCCAGCTTCCGGATTCCTGGTTGAATACGGGCGGCGCTTTTTCCGTCAATCATTGGGGCATGAAGGGAATTCTGAGAATGATGCTGGAGTCTCCCTGGACGCAAATATCGGGCAGCATCGGCATGCTGGCGGCTATAAGTGGTGGGCTTCTGTGCATTGCTTTCATCTCTTATCGAAAGGTGGGTTATCATGCGTAACATTTGGACGATAGCTGCAAATCTGGTGAGACGGATGGTCGGCCAGCGCAGAGGTCTGATGACATATCTGATTATTCCATGCATTATTATTTCCGTAATTATCTCCCTGACCGGCAATGACGGCTTCAACAAGGATGCGGTGCTGTACAGCAATCTCGACACCGGACCTGCGGGCGCTCATGTCATTGCGGAGCTGGAGAAGACCGGGGATTATAACTTCGTGAAGCAGAACGACGGGCAGGAGGTCAAGCAAGGGGTTATCGACGAAAAGGGGCAGGCGGGCCTCATCATTCCGGCTGATTATACGGCGAAGCTGCTTGCCGGCGGGCAGTCCCAGATTCAGATTTATGAGCTCAAGGCATCCGAAACCTCCGTTACGCTGAAAATGAAAGCCTCGGAGCTGGGGGACCGCCTCCGCGGACTCGCCTCCGCCGCAAGCCAGGCTTCGGGCGGCACGGCGGAAGCCCGCCTGGCGTCGGTGCTTGAGCAGGCCGGCAAGCATCAGGTTGGCAGCGTCCGTACTGACTACAATCTGTATCCGCGCACCGGAATGGATACGGTGACCGGGTTTATGCTGATGTTTCTCATGGCGATGGTTACCAGCTCCGTGTCCTTCATCATGGATGACCGCAAGCAACGGACCATGATGCGCATGTACAGCGCTCCGGTCCGCTCCTATGAAATTGCGATCGGCAATTTCCTGGGCAGCCTCGCGGTCGGTATCATCCAGGTCGCAGCGGTGCTTGCAGTTGCCCGCTTCGGACTGGGGTACAATTTCGGCGTGCCGATGCCGATCTATTTCCTGGCCCTTGCCGGATTCATGCTGGTGTCCATGGGACTCGCCAGCACAGCGGCCGGACTGATCCGCAACCCGAACAACACGGGCATGCTCAACGCGCTGATTCTGACGCCGACCTGCATGCTGGGCGGCTGCTTCTGGCCGATCTCGATCATGCCCGATTACATGCAGAAAGCCGCGAATTTCGTTCCCCAGAAATGGGCGATTGAAGCTGCCGAGCTGGCCGCGACGGGCAGCGGCTGGAGCGAGTTGTGGCTGCCCTTCGCCGTGCTCGGTCTGATGGCTGCCATTCTGCTGGCCATCGGCTCGGCCATCCTGCGGCCCAGCGAGGCGGCGATTTGACGGCGCAGGAGACCTAGGCGGTTACAGGTTCCCGGTCGTGAGCAGATGCGTAGCTTTAATCTTTCAGCTGTTCTGCAGCTTATGCAGTGCGGTAACGGAGGTGGAGGGGCTGTCTTTCCAGGACAGCCCCTCCACCTCCTTTGTCGCCCTAGGCGGCATACACGACGGCTCAGCCCGCGGAGTATTTAATGATTTTGGCGGACGGTTGAAACATCATTGAAAAGTAAAAAGGGGGATGTTATATTTTCGATTAGGAAATGTTGAAATTTGACTTCTATGTCGTTTTTTTTGCGGCATTATTTAGATGAAAAATGTCAGGAAGGCTCGGGATTTGGCTTCGCCAAATTCACGGCTGCCATAACTTTGTCCGATTCAGGGGATACAGTTATTCCGGAGAATAGATGAGGGATACATAGATGAGCGCTGGGACCTGGAGCAGCAAGCAGGAGTACTGGTACACGGTAGAAGCAATGACGGAAGAGGAGAGATGCTCGTTCGGGCATACGGAGACGGGAGAGCCGCCTCCTGGCAGTCTGCACCGGCTTGCGGATGCGCTGTGCAGCCCGTTCAAGCTGCCTCCTGACAGGATAATCGAAACGCTGCGGGATGAAATCGGCAGAATCGCTTCGTTTATCCCGATTCCTTTTGCCGCTTTTTTGACGGATGAGCACGGGTTCATTCTGGATGTGATTTCGCATTCCCTGCCGTTTCGGAGCTCGGGTCTAGAGGTTGGAAGCAACCTGGCCAAAGGCAGCTGCGGGCTAAATGCCGTATCTCTCTCCATGGAGAAGAACGGGATCGGAGTCGTCCGGGGTGATGAACATACGCTGCCGATCTTCCGGACCTGGAACTGTGTGAGCGCTCCGCTGGAATGGAACGGGGACACCCGCGGGTACATCGATCTGTCATTTGAGAGCAATTGCCGTGTCGAATTCGCCATTCCTTTCGTCAAGCTGCTGTCGCTGAATGCGGCCTCCCGCCTTATGCAAGAGGAACGTATTTTGCACGAACGCCGTAAGGAGGATTTGGAGCCGCTGTTTGAGGCGTTCCGGCTGTCTCCCGGGGAGAGGGAAATCGCCCAAGCCTGGATGGCCCGCAAAAGCGCAATGTATATCGCTGGTGAACTTGGGATCGCCGAAGAGACTGTCCTAAATATGGTCCGCAGCATTTACACGAAAATGAATGTAGGCGACCGTGGGCAGTTCATGAGCAAGCTGGCGCCGCAGACAAGCGCATACAGATAACCGCAATTGAACCGCCGGAAGGGCGGTTTTTGCACAATGAGGTCAGTCGGCAGGTTCCGGCTGGCCTTGCTTTTTGCTCGTTTTTGCAGTCGATTATCCTGGGGCTGGTCTTAGGCAGGGGGAAAGCTCCGTCTGGAGGCTGAGTGCCAAACCATGCGCAGGGCCGTTTTTCCAGTCAGCAAAAGACACTAAACTGAATCCGTAAAGAAGCGAATCGTACACAAGATATTCAGACAGATCAGCTTCGCAAAATACCGGGGAGTGGAAGGAGCAATCAGTACATGGAAAGGTTAACTAAATGGGCTTTTGGCAATAAGGCGGCCGCAGGGCTGCTGATCGTCATGGCGCTCGTCGTGGGAGTGATGAGTTACACTTCACTGCCAATGGAATTTATGCCGGAGGCGGATAATCCGCAGGTGACGATTACGACGCTTGCACCGGGGCAGAACGCCCAGTCTATGGAGGAGAATGTAACGAAGCCCATCGAGGCCGCTGTCAATTCGGTAAAAGGCAAAACGGAAATGACGTCTTCATCCGGAGACGGCTTTCAGCAGGTTAATATTAACTTTGATTCCAAGACAAATATGAAGGATGCTACGCAGGAGGTGCAGAAGGCGATAGATGCCCTGCAGTTCCCGCAGGGTGTGATGCGGCCCTTCGTGCTGCAGTTGAACACCTCCATGATTCCGGTATCCGAAATCACGCTGTCCTTTAAGGACGGAATCAACGAGGATACGCTGAAGAAGGCGGAGACGGTCATTATCCCCGAGCTTCAGAAGATCGAGGGAGTCTCCAACGTCTCGTTGTACGGCAAAACCTCGCCGCAGGTGTCGGTGAAGATTGATCCGGCACGCATGGCGGCCAAGGGAATCAGCATTGCCCAGGTAACGGGCCTTCTGCAGGGCCGCAGCGTCTCGGCTACCATCGGGGAACAGACGATCGGCGGACAGACAGGAAACGTGGGCGTCGTCTCCCAAATTAACAGCGTCGATACGCTGAAGGCTCTGCCTGTCGCGGCAGGAGTGAAGCTTGCCGATATCGCATCGGTGCAGGTAAGTGCCGATCAGGAGAGCGTCAGCCGCTCGAACGGCAAGGATGTGCTGTTCGCGATCGTCATGAAGGAAGCGAACGCCAACGCGGTCGATGTCGGGAATAAGGTTGAGGATACCGTCGACAAGATCAACAAAGATGTGGAAGGCGCGACGGCGGAAGTGGTATTCAGCACGGCGGGCATGGTCGTCGATTCCGTCAACAGCATGATGCGCGAGGTGCTGCTCGGAGCGCTGTTCGCCACAATTGTCATCCTGATCTTCCTGCGCAACTTCCGCGCGACGCTGGTTACGATCATTTCCATTCCGTTGTCGCTGGCCGTTACGCTGTATCTTCTTGATATTTCCGGCATTACGCTGAACATCATCACGCTTGGCGGTGTGGCCGTGGCGGTCGGACGTCTCGTGGACGACAGCATCGTGGTTATCGAGAACATCTACCGAAGACTACAAAAAGAGCCGTTCTCCATCGAGATGATGATCTCCGCAACGAAGGAAGTGGCAGGCGCGATTACGGCTTCCACCATCGCAACGGTGGCGGTGTTCCTGCCGATGGGTCTGCTTCGGGGTAGTCTGCAGGCGTTCCTGCTGCCCTTCGCCCTGACGGTTACCTATTCGCTGCTGACCTCGCTGGTCGTGGCCTTGACCGTTGTTCCACTGCTCAGCTCCCGGCTGCTGCGAAATACGTCCATGAAGGAGCATGAGCCTTCAAGATGGTTCAGCCGATTCCTGGAATGGAACCTGAACCGCAAGTGGGTGTCGCTGTCCATCGGACTTATCGTGCTGATCGGCTCGATCGCCGCCTATGTGAACATGCCGAAAGGCGCGCTGGACGCGTCCGACGCCAGCCTCATTTCGGTTGAATTGAAATATCCGAACGACACCCCGGTCTCCGAGGTGGTTGCGCAGGGCAAGAAGCTGGAGCAGGTACTGATTAAGCAGTCTCAGGCCGAGACCGTGCTGATGCAGTCGGGGAACAGCTCCGACGCCGCCAAATGGGGCAATGTCAGCTCGGTGACGGTGGTTAATTTCACAGTGGCGATGAAGAAGAATGCGGACTCCGAAGCCTTCGTCAACACGGTTCGGGGACTTCAAAGCTCCTATCCCGGGGCTACGCTTGCCGCCAACGCGCAGAGCCTGATTGGTTCAAGCTCGACGAACGAATATATTGATATCACCGGCGATGATCTGTCCAAGATCACAGCGGTGGCGGATCAGGTCATGACCAAGGTCAAAACCATCGACGGCGTCCGCAAAATATCCAGCAATATGGAGGATACGAAGCCGGTCTTCTCCTTCCGCGTCGATCCGGCCCAGGCCAACGCGCAAGAAATTGCCATGCAGCTGTCCGCCGTGCTGAATCCCGTTCCGCTCGGCCAGATGGAGCTGAACGGATCTCCAACATCGGTCGTCATGGCGCCGATTGCACAGCCTGCCTCACAGCAGGATCTGGAGAAGCTGACCATCATGACTTCGGAAGGGCCGAAGGCTCTGTCTTCCCTGGCGAAGCTGGAAGTCAAGGATGAGCCGGCCATGTTGTACCACAAGGAAGGCAAACCTTATGTGCGGATTACGGCTGATGTCGATCCGAAGAAGGTATCCGAGATCGGCGCTTCTATCAAGAAGGAGACGGACGCCATCACGCTGCCTACCGGCGTGAACCTCTATGCGGGCGGCGCCTCCACCGACCAGTCGGGCGACTTCAAGGATATCGGCATGACCGCCCTGATCTCCATTGGCCTCGTCTATCTGATCATGGTGCTTACCTTCAAGACGCTGCGTGCTCCGCTTGCCATTATGTTCTCGCTGCCGCTCGCAGCTATCGGCGCCGTGGTCGGCCTGCTGATCTCGGGCGTTACGCCGGACTTCACCGCTCTGTTCGGCGCGTTGATGCTGATCGGCATCGTGGTCACGAATGCGATCGTGCTGATCGACCGCGTCAAGCATAACGAGGCGCATATGACGATCCGGGAAGCGCTGCTGGAAGCAGCCGGAACGCGGATGCGGCCGATTCTGATGACGGCCATCGCCACGATCTGCGCCATGCTGCCGCTCTTGTTCGGCCATTCCGAGCAGGGCAGCATCGTCTCCCAGAGCCTCGCGATCGTCGTGGTCGGCGGTCTAACCGCCGCCACCGTGCTGACGCTGATCGTCGTTCCGGCGATCTACGAGCTGTTCTACTTCCGCAGCTCGGCCCGCCAGCGCAAACAGGCGTTGAAACAGGCGGCATAATAGAATCCGGTGCAGTCAGAACCGGCGTAACCAGAACCGGTACAACCTGAACCGATGCAACTAGAACCGGCACAATGTTAAAGCCCGGTCCCTTCAAGGGGCCGGGCTTTAACATTTAGTCCGTCGTTCCGAGCGATTGCAGGAAGCGGGTTATTTCCTCGATATATCGGGCCGGATTATCGAAATGGATGGAATGGCCGGCCTCGATATGGACCAGCTTCGTGTTCGGTCTTCTCGCGGCCATTTCCTCCGCCATTTCGGAGCTTAGGCAGGGACTGGCTGTTCCGTGGAGCAGCAGGGCGGGGCAGTCCGTCGCCAGCCAGTCCTTCCAGTGATCGCCGTTCAGATGACTCTGGGACTTCACCATGTCTTCCGGGATAAACGGCAATCCCCAGCCGTCTTCATACTCTCTCATGGAGTAGGCAAATGCCGGTCCGAGCCGGCCCAGCGCCTCCACCAGCGCCGCCCGGGTCGGCATCCGCTGCGGCCAGCTCAACACAAAGCTTAAATCGTCATTCACCGATGCGCCGATATCTTCAACGATCAGCGCCTTCACTAACTCGGGGCGGCGGGCGGCCATCCGGTAGGCGACGACGCCGCCGAGCGAGTGGCCGAGCAGGGTGGCCCGATCAAGTCTCAGATGCTTCAGCAGTGCCAGAAGATCGTCAACATACCGGTCATTCTCGTAGCTGGCCGGCTGCTCCGATTCGCCGTGGCCGCGCTGGTCGAGGGCGATGACACGATACTGTCCCGCGAGCGAAGAAGCGAGCCCCCGGGCGAACAGGCCCTCATTCATATGGCCATGCAGCGCGACCAGCGGCTCGCCGCTTCCGCCGAAATCGAGGTAGGACAGCACGGTGTCCGGACGCTTCAGGTATTTTCGGGTATACACCATTCCGGGAGCCGCCGCCTGATGCTCATTCATGTGGAAACCTCCTTCGGTTCAATACAGATGGGACATGTTCACCTCATAGCCCAGTTCCTTCATATAATTAAACAGCTGGGCCCGGTGGTGCTGGGCATGGGTGACAATCTCAATGAGCCATTTGGCCTGCGCCGTGCCATGCTCCAGATAGAAGGGTTTCGTCGTCTTGTACAGAAAATCCTCGTCGCTCAAGCTTTCCATGTACGCCTTCAGGTCAGCCAGACCCTTGCTCATCCATGCGGAGAGAGGCTCGGCAGTGCGCTCCCGATCGATCTCCGCTTCGACCTTTTGGATATCCTCATGAGGGTGCTCCTGAAGAATCAGCAGATCGACATCAGGAATGGCGACCAGATGCTGCGCCAGCTCCAGCAGCGTCCGCATATTGTCCCGGGGGCGGTATTCCCAGTCTTCCGGCTTAACGAGATGGAGCAAGGCTCCGGTGGTTCTTGCGATCAGTTCCAGTTCTTCGAACAGCAGCTTCTTCATTTCCGTGACGGCTTGCGAATCCTGCATGTTTGCTCACACCTTCCTAGTTTATTGTTCTTCCTGATTCCCATTGTAGCGTATAATAGTGACAATAACTGTCATGGTTAAAAAGATATCGTCCACAATGAAAGGAGCACATTCCGATTTGCCGAATCCAGCCGGAGAAGACCGTATATCCAAATCCAAACGCCTGCTCGAGCTTATGCTGACCGTCAACCGGAAGAAGAAGTTCACCGTCAGGGAGCTGGCATGGGAATTCGGGGTTTCACATCGGACCATTTTGCGGGATCTTCAGGAGCTTGGCGAGCTTGGCGTTCCCCTGTATTCGGAGGTCGGACCCCATGGAGGATACCAGGTGCTGAACGAGCGGATACTTCCGCCGATCGCATTCCGGGAGGAGGAGGCGGTCGCGCTGTTCTTCGCCAGCCACGCCCTGCGGCATTATTCCAATCTCCCCTTCGAGGGGGAAGCTCAAACCGCACTGGAGAAATTCTATCATTATATGTCGGGGGAAGTGCGCGACCGGATCGACGAGATGAAGAACCGGGTCGACTTTGTCATCCCGGAGCGAACGGTAGGGGCGCCTCATCTGCAGGCGCTGCTGGATGCTTCAGTTCTCCAGCGGGTTATCCGCGTTGGTTACCGGACGGCGGGCGGCGTGTCAGAGCGTGACATCCAGCCGATCGGCATTTATGCCAGCAGCGGACTGTGGTACTGCCCGGCCTACTGTTTCCTTCGGGGCGGTGTCCGGCTGTTCCGGTGCGACCGGATCGCCAGCGTAAGCGATGAAGCGCCGAACCGGCAGGCCCTGGATTTAAGCCAGGTTCATCTGGGCAACTGGGAGGCTGCTTTTCCGGAAACGGAGGAATATATCCCCTGTCGTGTGACGCTGACTGAGGAGGGCGTCCGGGTATGCCAGGCGGAGCTGGGACGGCGGACGCTGATCCAGATTAGGGAAGACGGATCGGGAGTCATCGACGGCACCATTCCGGTAAGCGAGCTTCCGTATTTCGCCACTCTGTTCATCGGGCTCGGGAACGATGCCGAGGTGCTGGAACCGCCTGAGATGATCGAGCTGATGAAGAAGAAGCTGCAGGAGCTGCTGGAGAAGTATTCGGCCATGTGAGCATCTCGTCGCATGTAGCAGTATCGAGGGTACGAAGAGGGCGGGCTAAAATTAGCTTATGTATTCAAAAAAATAGGCGGCCGCCATGATGTCATTCATGTCCTTGGCGGCCGCCGATATTTGGTTCTGGATGTGTGAGATATGGACCCGCATTTGCATCATTCGATGTCAGACGCTTGATTGGTTAAGAAATCGTTCCATGTTGATGGCAAATGTATGGTTGTAGAGCCTATTGACCGCTCATTCTTCCGCTGCATAGTTCTACACTGCATGCTCTAATAGCAGCTATACGGCTCCATTAGCTGCAGGCGCAGTTCAGCACCGGCTTACGGGCAGCCTGCGTTTCATCCAGCCGGCTGATTTCCGTTGTATGCGGCGCGTTCACCACGATTTCCGGCGTCTCCTCGGCTTCGCGGACGATCTGGATCATCGTATCGATGAAGCCGTCTAGCGTCTCCTTGCTCTCCGTCTCGGTCGGCTCGATCATGAGACATTCCTCAACCGTAAGCGGGAAGTAGACGGTCGGCGGATGGTAGCCGAAATCGAGCAGGCGTTTGGCGACATCTAAGGTGCGGACGCCGTACTGCTTCAGATTTTTGCCGGACAGAACGAATTCATGCTTGCAGATGCCCGGATAAGGAACCTCGAAATAAGTTGCTAGCCGGCTCAGCATGTAATTGGCGTTCAGCACGGCATTCTCCGACACCTCGCGCAGACCGTCCGGCCCGTAGGTCCGGATGTAGGTGTACGCGCGGACCAGGATGCCGAAGTTGCCGTAATACGCCTTCACCCGTCCGATCGATTGCGGACCGCTGTCCTTCAATGAGAAGCTGCCGTCCTTGTTCTTCGCCACCGTCGGCGAGGGGAGGAACGGAATCAGCTTCGCCTTCACGCCGACCGGACCCGCTCCGGGACCGCCGCCGCCGTGCGGCGTGCTCATCGTCTTGTGAAGATTCAAATGCACGACGTCGAAGCCCATGTCGCCGGGGCGCGTAATGCCCATGATGGCGTTCGAATTGGCTCCGTCGTAGTAGAGCAGGCCGCCGGCTTCATGAACGATCTCGGCGATCTCCACGATCTGGGTCTCGAACAGGCCGAGCGTGCTCGGGTTCGTCAGCATGAGCGCTGCGGTGTCTGAACCGACCGCCGCTTTTAAGGCGTCCAGATCGACCATGCCCTGCGGCGTCGAAGGAATCGTAACCGTGGTGAGACCGGCGGCCGATGCGCTCGCCGGATTCGTGCCGTGGGAGGAGTCCGGGACGATGACCTTCGTCCGTTCCTCGCCGCGGGCTTCGTGGTAGGCCTTGATCATCATCAGGCCGGTCCACTCGCCGTGGGCGCCAGCCGCCGGCTGAAGCGACACGGCGTCCATGCCGGTCAGGGCGGCGAGGTCGCTTTGCAGCGTATGCAGCAGCTCCAGAGCGCCCTGAATGCTCTCTTCCGGCTGGTACGGATGAATCTTGGCGAAGCCGGAGAAGCGGGCGACATCCTCATTGATCTTCGGATTGTATTTCATCGTGCAGGAGCCGAGCGGGTAGAAGCCGTTATCCACGCCGAAGTTGCGGCGGGAGAGGGCGGTGTAATGACGGATGACATCCACCTCGGACACCTCCGGCAGGGCCGCAGGCTCTTCCCGCAGCAGACCGGCTGGAAGCAGGTCCTCCAGCTTCTCTTCCGGCACATCGCATTCCGGCAGAGAATAGGCCGAACGGCCAGGGCGGCTCAGTTCAAAGATCAGGCTCTGTTCCGGTTTCATAAGCAGCCCTCCAATACGCTTGCGAATTCGTCGATCTCGCTCTTGCTTCGTTTCTCGGTTACGGCGACCAGCATGCAGCCGGACAGCTCGGGATATTCCAGGCCCAGATCATACCCGCCAAGGAAGCCCTCTGAGAGCAGCTTCCGGTTGACTTCCTGCACATCGGTTCCTTCCGGCAGCTTCAGCACGAACTCATTGAAGTAAGGTGAAGCGAAGGCCAGCGATGCGCCGGCAATGGCGCCCAGTCTCGCGGCGGCATAATGGCTCTTGCGGATGTTCAGTCCGCCGACATCCTTCATGCCCTCTTTGCCCATAACGGACAAATACACGGAAGCGCACAGCGCGAGCAGCGCCTGGTTGGAGCAAATGTTCGACGTCGCCTTCTCGCGGCGGATATGCTGCTCGCGGGCTTGCAGCGTCAGCACGAATCCGCGCTTGCCGCTGCGGTCGACCGTCTGGCCGACGATCCGGCCAGGGATGCGGCGCATCAGCGGCTCGGCGACCGCGAAGTAGCCGCAGGTCGGCCCGCCCAGCGAGGCGTTGATGCCGAGCGGCTGCGCGTCGCCGACGACAATGTCGGCGCCCAGCTTGCCCGGCGTCTCCAGCACGCCGAGGGCGAGCGGATTGGCGCTGACGACGAGCAGCGCCTTGGCGTCATGCGCGAGCTTCGCCATCGCGCCAAGATCCTCGATGCATCCGAAGAAATTCGGATACTGGGCAAGAACGGCGGCTGTGTCGCCGTCAACCGCCTGCGCCAGCAGGGCGAGGTCGGTTACGCCGTCCTCGCAGCCGACCAGCACGACCTCAAGGCCGAGTCCGGCCGCGGAGGTCGCCAGCACCTGCCGCGCTTCGGGATGAACCGCGCGGGAGACCACGATCTTCTTCCGCTTCGTATGCGCGGAAGCCAGCACCGCCGCTTCGGCTAGAGCCGTCGCGCCGTCGTACATGCTGGCGTTGGCGACCTTCATGCCGGTCAGCTCGCAGATGTAGGACTGAAATTCAAAGATGGCCTGAAGCTCGCCCTGGCTGATTTCGGGCTGATACGGCGTGTAAGCCGTATAAAATTCCGAACGGGAAATGACATGGTTGATGACAACGGGAACATGATGGTCATAGAGGCCGGCTCCCAGAAAGCTCGTGTGGCTGTCAAAATCGGCGTTCTTGTCCGCCAGCCGTTTCATATGCCGCAGCAGGGTGTATTCGTCCAGCGCCTCCGACATTGGCAGGCGGCCCTTGTAGCGCACCGCTTCGGGAATATCGGCGAACAGCTCTTCAACGGACTGAATCCCGATCTCCGCCAGCATTTCGCTGCGGTCCTGCTCGGTCATCGGCAGATAACGATGCTTCATGTTTCGGATTCACTCCTTGGCTAAATGAGATGGTTGACGCATGGTTAGGCTTATCATGTGGTCAGGCTTATCGTGACCGGACTTGCGCGGGCGGCGCGTCTCCGTGTCCCGTGTCCGGCGTATTCCGGGGGTTAGGCACGGCTGCTGACTTTCGGCGTGTTGATTCTACAGGTGAATTTCCTTAGTGCTCCCGTTTGTAAAAAGGAGCCTTCACGACAATGGCCTTCAGCCGCTTGCCGCGAATTTCGACTTCCAGCTCCGCGCCGATTTCGCTATACTTCGCTTCGACCAGCGCAAGTCCCAGGTTCCGCTTCAGCGTCGGGGACTGTGTGCCAGTCGTGATCTCGCCGATTTGGCGACCGTCCGCATAGACGGGATAGTGTGTGCGCGGAATGCCGCGGTCGATCATTTCGATGCCGACCAGCCGGCGCGGAACGCCTTGGTCCTTCTGGGCCTTCAGCGCGTCACGGCCGATGAAATCGCCTTTATCCAGCTTCACGAAGAAGCCGATACCCGCCTCCAGAGGCGAAATGTCCTGCGACAGCTCCTGCCCGTACAGCGGCAGCTTCGCCTCGAAGCGAAGCGTATCCCGCGCCCCCAGTCCCGCCGGGGTGAGACCGTGCGCGCTGCCGGCTTCCAGCAGCCGGTTCCAGAGCTGCACGGCCGCCCATGTCGGCGCATAGATTTCGAAGCCGTCCTCGCCGGTGTAGCCGGTGCGCGACAGCAGCACCTCAGTGCCGCAGACGGACGCTTTTTCCACAAAATGAAACGGCTTCAGCTCAGCCAGCGGGAGGTTTGTCACCTCGCTCAAAATCTGCTGGGCATGCGGTCCCTGTACCGCCAGAAGCAGCGTCTCCTCGGAGACATCCTTCAGCTCCACACCGCTCGCCGGCAGGTGATCCTCCAGCCACTGGTAGTCCTTGCCGATATTCGAAGCGTTGACAACCAGCATGTAGCGTCCCTCTCCGAGCCGATAGACGAGCAGATCGTCCACCGTTCCGCCGTTCGGATAGCAGAGCAGGGAATATTGGGCCTGACCGTCGCTCAGCTTGCGGACATCGTTGGTAGTCATAAGCTGCAGGAAATCCTCGGCCCCGTTTCCGGTGACCATAAATTCGCCCATATGCGAAACGTCGAACAGACCGGCGCGGGTGCGTACCGCCTCATGCTCCTTCTGGATGCCCGTGAATTGCACCGGCAGCTCCCAGCCGCCGAAATCAATGCTTCTGGAATCCGGGAAGGCCGCGTACAGGTCGTAAAAAGGCGTTCTTTTCAAAGTCTCCAAAGGCCGTGCCTCCTATCGAATTTTTGCTTGTCTTATCATTCCAAAATGAAGGGCTCGCGATGCCGTAATCCCCTTTTGAAGCGCAAAAAAGACAGATCAAAGACGAATGCATACAGCCGCAGTGCTGTTCTTCGTCTTCGCTCTGTCCCTTGTACCTGAGAGTTACCCCGCAATTCTGTGTCAAAAGCGGGTTTCCCCGTTGGTGACCGTCCGCCGTAAGCGTCCGGTGCTCTCCAGAGATGCGTCCGGCAAAGGTCCTTTTGCCTGAGAGATTCACCGCCGGGGCCTCCCCGGGGCTTACTCCTTCGGCGCCATTCCATCCGGAACGGTCTCTCCCTACACCATCATCCGCTATTACGTATGTGATTCTTCTCACTCCATTAATACTTGAAACGGGGAACGGTGTCAACAGGAAATGGCCAGAAACGCCGAACGAAATTTATTTGCTGTTAGATATATTGACACTGGATACGGGCATAACTTAGTCTATAGCTATCCAAAATTCATTATCGCTTATCGAGTCATTCCCAAAATGAATTATTCAGGCGATGTTCGCCAAATGCCATTTTCATGCTCGGACGGTGCCCTTGAAAATGGCATTCGCGTATCATCTCCAAACTTCCAATTCCCACAAAAAACGAAAAGAGGCGGCAACCGAAAATGAGTGAAATTCTGGACAACCTCCGGTACAGTGAAGAGCATGAATGGGCGCAGCAGGGGGAAGGGCGCATCGTGCGCATCGGCATTACCGACCATGCCCAGCATCTGCTGGGAGATATCGTATTTATCGAATTTCCGGAGATCGGAACGGCGGTTACGGCGGGCGAAAGCGTAGGCAGCATCGAATCGGTCAAGACGGTATCCGAATTATATTCGCCGGTGTCGGGAACGGTTACGCGGGTCAATGAAGCGCTGGAGGACAGCCCGGAGCTGCTGAACGAGCAGCCTTACGGGGACGGCTGGATTTACGAAGTGGAAGTGGACGGGGACTATGCCGAGGCAACCGCAGGACTCCTGGCTGCGGCGGCATACCGCGAATTGGTCGGGGACTAAGTAAACGGCCGGAGTATATTTTTGATAAAAATGGCAGGCTCCTTCGGGTAATTGCCTCTTCGCATGGATCGCATGCGGATGGACAAGGGGTCATCTTCGTGATGTCAGCTGAGATGTGAAAGGTCGCGGAGATTCGTGATGTCAGCTGAGATGCGAAAGGTCTGTGGAGATTCGTGATGTCAGCTGAGATACGAAAGGTCTGTGGAGATTCGTGATGTCTGCCGAGATGCGAAGGGTCTGTGGAGATTCATGATGCTGCCGGAATTTGCGGGATCGGTTGAAATCCACGATGTCAGCCTAATCAGCTGCTCCCAAGTCGGCTATTGGACGGGAAATCCGGCGATTCCGGGGTAGATCTCGGGGGCCAGCCGCCAGAAGACCGGGAACAGCCAAAGAGAGGCAGTCGCGAAAAGAGCCCAGATGCCCAGCAGTTTCATGCCTTTGCAGATTCTGCTGCCCGGGCGAATGACGAGAAGGATGTAGACGGCGGCGGAGTAGAAAGGGAAGAGCGCGGCTGTAATCATGGCGAGAGCCAGCTTGAACGTGATCTCGCCCTGTGAGATGGGAATCATGGCATCCGGGTTATTGACGGGATTGGCCCAGTATATGATAACGAGCAGCGGCAGCCAGGCTGCCAGCACATGAACGGTAAAGGCCGGGATACGATCGCCGCTGTTCAGCGCCGCTGCAAGCCGCCAATAACCGCACCAGACCAGCGCATATACGAAGCCGAAGGCCAGCAGCCACATCCGCATTTCCGTTATGACGCTTCCAGTCGGCAGGCCTGGCGGCAGTTCCCAGAACAAACGGGGCGAACTCCACAGCAGGAACGATCCGAAGGTCAACAGGAACAATACGAAGACGACCTGGAAGATGAGAGCGATCCAGGGCAGAATGGCGATATTCAGAAGAAAGTTCCACAGCTTGGAGCTGGATAGCGGGCGGAATGGGGAAGACATGGTTTTTTATCAGCTCCTTTCCTTTTCAATTTCCGTATTCTGCAAGTTTTCCTGCTATCATGCATTGTGAGCCATGAGAAAAAGACGGATTTCAAAGCGTAGTCCAATTTGGTACTACCTGGAATCCGTCTTTCATTTTTTGCGGGTATTTCGGTTCGTCGGAGGTCTACTTTGGCAGAATCCGGCCGATACTATCAGTATGTATGTACCTGTCTATTCACCCTGCAGCTGGCGCAGCACAATGATCTCTACGCGCCGGTTCTTCTGGCGGCCACTGGCGGTGCTGTTGTCGGCCGCCGGCCGCGTATCGGCATAGCCCGCATACTGGAACCGGCTGGCGCTGAGGCCTTCTTTTTCAAGGAAAAAGCGGAGCACAGACTGGGCGCGTTCCCCTGACAGCTGCCAGTTGTCCCGGTATGGCGAGGAGGACAGCACCGGCGTATTGTCGGTGTGGCCCTCAATGCTGATCACCGCCGAGATGTTCCGGAACAGCCCGGACAGCTGGTGCAGCGCGGGCAGCGAGTCAGGCTTCAGATCGGCTCTGCCTACATCGAACAGAAAGCGGTCGCTGAGCGTGATGGTGATGCCCTGAGGCTTGTCCGCTACGAAGATCTGATCGCCGAGGTTATTGTCCGCTACATATTGGGTAATGACGTTCATCAACTGGGCCAGCTTGGCCTCCTGCTGGCGGAAGGCCAGCTCGCGCTGCGAGGGGGAAGCCGTAGCTTCCGGCGCGGCGGATGGTGATGACCCATTCTTGCTTCCTTCCGGGGTAGCGGAAGGATGGGATGATGACAGGGCTTTGGAGCCTTGTCCGTTGTCTGTTCCCTTTTGGCCATCAAGCAGTCCGTTACCACCGTTCAGCAGTCCGCTCCCGGTCTGGAATGAGCGCTGGAGCGAGGAAATGACGTTCCCGTATTTTTCCTGATCAAGGCTGCTCATCGCAAAGAGAATCACGAAGAAAATCAGCAGAAGCGTGATCAAATCAGCGTATGTAATCATCCAGCGGTTCTGGCCATCCCGTCCCTCCCGTTCCCGGGAGCCGCCTCTTCGCTGTCTCATAGCCGCGCCTCCGCAGGCGTCCGGTCTGGAGTTTCGCGATTCAGGAAGGTAGAGAGCTTCTTGCGGACGAGATTGGGGTGATCGCCGTTCTGCACCGACAGGATGCCGACGAGCAGCATTTCCATCTCTTGCAGCCGCAGCTGCCCGCGCGCTCTAATCTTGGAGGCAATGGGAAGGAACAGGAGATTGGCGCTGGCGACCCCGTACAAGGTGGCTGTGAAGGCCACGGCGATCGAGGGGCCGAGGTGCGAAGGATCAGTCAGGTTCCCTAGCACACGTATAAGCCCCATGACGGTGCCGATGATTCCCATGGTCGGCGCATAGCCGCCCGCGGCTTCGAACAGCTTGGCATGGTTCTCATACTTATGCTCCTCCGAGTCCATCTCGAACTCCAGGATCTGCCGGACCTGTTCGGGATCGGTGCCGTCGACGATTAGCCGCAGCCCTTCACTGGTAAAAGGGTCGGGGTGGCTGTCCGCCCGTGGCTCCAGAGCCAGCATACCGTTACGGCGGGAAAGGGTCGCCATTTCGACCATTTCCTCTACCAGCTCCTCGAGGCGGTCCGGGCTGCGTCTGAAAGCCATACCAAGCGCCGCCGGGATGCCGCGAAGTGTCCGGGCGGGAAAGCTGATCATAACGGCCGCGACGGTTCCTCCGATGACGATCAGAGCGGCGTTCCATTGCAGAAGGCCGGTAATCCTTCCGCCTTCCCAAAAAAAGCCGCCGACCAGTGCGGCGATTCCGGCCAGAATGCCGATGATAGAGGTGAGATCCATGAAAGTTTCTCCTTTATAATTAGGTTTGCATGATATACGGAAGCCATGTATAATTGACGGGAACAAACATTCTTATATTGCTGATATGATCCAGCATTTGACGCTTTCATATATTTTAGACGATTAGGGGGAGACGGGCAAATGAATGATATTGTCGTCAGTACAAAGACCTTCAATCTGGAGTCCGAGTACTCACCCCAGGGCGACCAGCCCCGCGCCATTGCCGAGCTGGTGGAAGGGCTGAAGCAGGGCAAGAAGCATCAGACGCTGTTGGGCGCCACGGGGACAGGCAAGACGTTCACCATTGCGCAGATGATCGCCAAAGTGAACAGACCGACGCTGGTCATCGCGCACAACAAGACGCTGGCCGCGCAGCTGGCGAGCGAGTTCAAGGAGTTTTTTCCGCAGAACTCGGTCGATTATTTCGTCAGCTACTATGATTACTATCAGCCGGAGGCTTACATCCCTTCTTCGGATACTTATATAGAGAAGGATTCCAGCATCAATGAAGAGATCGACAAGCTGCGCCACTCTGCGACAAGCTCGCTGTTCGAGCGGAGGGACGTCATCATTGTAGCGAGCGTTTCCTGCATTTACGGCCTCGGATCGCCGCAGGAATACGGCAGCCTGTTGCTCTCTCTCCGGGTCGGCATGGAGAAGCCGCGGAACCAGATTCTGAGCCGGCTGGTCGATATCCAGTACCAGCGGAATGATCTCAATTTTGTCCGCGGCACCTTCCGGGTGCGCGGCGATGTTATCGAGATTTTCCCCGCTTCCCAGGGCGAGCACGCGATCCGCGTGGAGCTGTTCGGCGACGAGATCGAGCGGATCACCGAGATCGACGTGCTGACCGGCGAACTGATCGGCGAACGCGAGCATGTCGCCATCTTCCCGGCGTCCCACTTCGTTACGCAGGAAGAGACGATGCGCGTGGCGCTTAAGCATATCGAGCGCGAGCTGGAGGAGCGGCTGGAGGCGCTGCGTGGGGCAGGGAAGCTGCTGGAAGCCCAGCGGCTGGAGCAGCGGACCCGGTATGACATCGAGATGATGAATGAGGTCGGCTTCTGCTCCGGCATCGAGAACTATTCCGGACCGCTGACCTTTCGCGAACGCGGCGCGACGCCATACACGCTGATGGATTATTTCCCGGATGATATGCTGATCGTTATCGACGAGTCGCATGTCACGCTGCCGCAGATCCGGGCGATGTACAACGGTGACCAGGCGCGGAAGACCGTGCTGGTCGAGCATGGCTTCCGCCTGCCGTCGGCGCTTGATAACCGCCCGCTAAGGTTTGAGGAGTTCGAGGACAAGGTGAAGCAGATCGTCTATGTATCCGCGACACCGGGACCGTACGAACTGGAGCATTGCAATACGATGGTCCAGCAGATTATCCGGCCGACGGGTCTATTGGACCCGATTATCGAGGTTCGTCCCACAGAGGGACAGATCGACGATCTCATCGGCGAAATCCGCGAGCGCATCGACCGTGACGAACGCGTTCTGGTTACGACGCTTACGAAGAAGATGGCGGAGGATCTTACCGATTACCTTAAAGATATCGGCATCAAGGTCCGTTATCTTCACTCTGACATCAAGACGCTGGAGCGGATTGCAATACTACGCGATCTGCGCCTCGGTACGTTCCATGTCCTCGTCGGTATTAACTTGCTGAGAGA
Organism: Paenibacillus sinensis; assembly: GCF_019904155.1. GTDB lineage: Bacteria > Bacillota > Bacilli > Paenibacillales > Paenibacillaceae > Paenibacillus_AQ > Paenibacillus_AQ sinensis. The sequence goes on along the minus strand of NZ_JAHCMB010000226.1, from coordinate 15,653 downwards.
GGGTCTTGACCTGCCGGAGGTGTCGCTCGTTACGATTCTGGATGCCGACAAGGAGGGTTTCCTTCGTTCCGAACGCTCGCTGATCCAGACGATCGGCCGGGCGGCGCGGAACTCCGAAGGCAAGGTCATCATGTACGGCGACAACATTACCGAATCGATGGATAAGGCGATCACCGAAACCCAGCGCCGCCGCTCCATCCAGACCGCTTACAATGAAGAGCATGGCATCACGCCGCAGACGATCCACAAGAAGGTGCGCGACGTCATTGAGGCAACGAAGGTAGCCGAGTCCAAGGCCGACTATCTGACTGGCGCTTCCGGCAAGATGAACAAGAAGGAGCGCCAGACCCTGATGCAGCGCCTGGAGGCTGAAATGAAGGACGCCGCCAAGAACCTCCAGTTCGAACGCGCTGCCGAGCTTCGCGACGCGCTGCTGGAGCTGCGCGCCGAATAATAACGCTGACGACATCACGATAGATTCCCTGCAAGGTATGAACGGCGCTGTTATCAGGCCGTTCTTCGTGCTTTTGTCCCGACGTAGAGCGCATCCCGAAGGGACAGCGGGTCAGAGCAGAGAGTGGCAGAAAGCGCGCCGCCAGTGAGACGTCCAGCGCATCCCGGGAGGGACAGCGGGCAGAGCAGAGAGTGACAGAAAACGCGCCGCCAGTGAGACGTCCAGCGCATCCCGAAGGGAAAGCGGGTCACACCAGGAAGTAGCAGAAAACGCGCCGCTAGTGAGACGTCCAGCGCATCCCGAAGGGACAGCGGGTCACAGCAGGAAGTGCCAGAAAACGCGCCACCAGTGAGACGTCCAGCGCATCCCGAAGGGACAGCGGGTCAGAGCAGGGAGTGGCAGAAAGCGCGCCACCAGTGAGACGTCCAGCGCATCCCGGGAGGGACAGCGGGTCACAGCAGAGAGTGGCAGAAAGCGCGCCACCAGTGAGACGTCCAGCGCATCCCGAAGGGACAGCGGGTCACAGCAGGAAGCAGCTCTAACGCGTCGATCTCGCGAGCGCCGGCGTTCGAGCGGTCCCGCAGGGATAAGCGGCTTATTCATACACGCAACTAAACAGCGCCACCCTTTCGCACCCCGCCATAAAATTTGCGGGTGTCCAGAGGGCGGAGCCCTTGGGGCCCTCCCGCCGGGAGGGTTTGGGAGGGTGAGCCACAAATACAGAGGAGAGATGTACCGTTGGCGAACGAGAATATTGTAATCAAGGGCGCGAGAGCCCATAATCTCAAGAACATCGACGTTACGATACCCCGCGACCGCTTTGTCGTGCTGACCGGGCTGAGCGGTTCCGGCAAATCGTCGCTGGCGTTTGACACGATTTACGCGGAAGGCCAACGCCGGTACGTGGAGTCGCTGTCGGCTTATGCCCGGCAGTTCCTGGGCCAGATGGAGAAGCCTGATGTTGATTCGATCGATGGTCTGTCTCCGGCCATTTCTATCGACCAGAAGACGACGAGCCGCAATCCCCGGTCTACCGTCGGTACGGTAACGGAGATTTATGACTATCTGCGGCTGCTGTTCGCCCGGATCGGCCATCCGCACTGCCCGGACCACGGCATTGAGATCACGTCACAGACTGTAGAGCAAATGGTGGACCGGATCATGCAGTATCCCGAGAAGACGCGGCTGCAGATCCTGGCGCCGGTTATATCCGGACGCAAGGGTGAGCACAAGGGTCTTTTCACCGATATCTCGAAGCAGGGCTTTGTCCGCGTCCGTGTGGACGGCGAACTGCGCGACTTGTCCGAAGAGATTGAGCTGGAGAAGAACAAGAAGCACACGATTGAAGTCGTGGTCGACCGGATCGTCATTAAAGAGGATATCGAGTCCCGCTTAACAGACTCCATCGAGACGGCACTGAAGCTGTCCGGCGGCAAAATACTGGTCGATATTATCGGACAGGAAGAGCTGCTGTTCAGCTCCAATTTCGCCTGCCCGATCTGCGGCTTCAGCATGGAAGAGCTGGCACCCCGAATGTTCTCGTTCAACAGCCCATTCGGCGCCTGCCCGGAATGCGACGGACTCGGTGCCCAGATGATCGTCGATCCGGATCTGTTGATACCGGATATGGGTAAGTCGATCGAAGACGGGGCTTTCCTGGCCTGGACCGGAAGCACCTCCAACTATTATCCTCAGTTCCTGAAATCGGTGTGCCAGCATTTTCATATTCCGCAGGATGTAGCGGTAGGCGAGTTGACCGCTGAACAAATGGACAAGCTGCTCCACGGAACCGGCAGTGAACGCATTCGTTTCAAGTATGAGAACGACTTCGGCCAGAGCAAGGAAGCCATGGTTCCTTTTGAGGGGATCATCCCCAATCTGGAACGGCGATACCGCGAAACGGCATCGGAGGGCATTCGGGAATTTATCGAAGGCTTTATGAGCGCCAAGCCCTGCCCGACTTGCAAAGGCAAGCGCCTGAAGCGGGAAATTCTGGCGGTGACAGTCGGAGACAAGAATATTGCCGATGTAACGGACCTGTCGATCGGCGACGGTCAGAAGTTCTTTGGCGAGCTAAGCCTGAGTGAGAAGGAAGCGGCAATCGCCAATCTGATTCTCAAAGAAATCAGCAGTCGTCTCGGCTTCCTGGTCAATGTCGGTCTCAATTACTTGACCCTTAGCCGTTCGGCCGGGTCTCTGTCGGGCGGTGAGGCGCAGCGCATCCGGCTTGCTACGCAGATCGGCTCGAGTCTGATGGGCGTTCTCTATATTTTGGACGAGCCGAGCATCGGTCTGCATCAGCGCGATAACGACCGGCTGATTTCAACGCTGGCCCATATGCGGGATCTCGGCAACACTCTGATTGTCGTCGAGCATGACGAGGATACAATGCTGGCCTGCGATTATATCATCGATATCGGCCCGGGAGCGGGTATTCACGGCGGCCAGGTGATCGCTCAAGGGACACCGCAGGAGATTATGAACGATCCGAACTCGCTGACCGGCGAATATCTTAGCGGGCGCAAGTTTATCCCGGTTCCCCTTAAACGGCGCGTTACGGACGGACGCTGGCTGGAGATCCGTGGAGCCAGGGAGAACAACCTGAAGAACGTCAATGTCAAAATTCCGCTTGGTGTCTTCACGGCGGTAACCGGTGTTTCAGGCTCCGGCAAATCGTCGCTCGTCAACGAGATTCTATACAAGAGCCTGGCGAGAGAACTGAACAGAGCGGTTAAGGTGCGTCCCGGACTCCACAAGGAAATCCGCGGTCTGGATCACCTGGACAAAGTCATCGATATCGACCAGTCTCCGATCGGCCGGACTCCGCGCTCCAACCCGGCTACCTATACCGGCGTATTCGACGATATCCGTGACCTGTTCGCCAAGACGAATGAAGCGAAGATCCGGGGCTTCCAGAAAGGCCGTTTCAGCTTCAACGTCAAGGGCGGGCGCTGCGAAGCGTGCCGGGGCGACGGTATTATCAAGATCGAGATGCACTTCCTGCCCGATGTCTACGTACCATGCGAGGTGTGCAAAGGCAAACGCTACAACCGGGAGACGTTGGAAGTGAAATATAAAGGCAAGAGCATTGCCGATGTGCTGGAAATGACAGTGGAGGACGGGACGGAGTTCTTCCAGAACATTCCGAAGATTCACCGCAAGCTTCAAACCTTGCTGGATGTGGGTCTGGGGTATATCAAGCTTGGCCAACCGGGAACGACGCTTTCCGGCGGCGAGGCGCAGCGCGTCAAGCTCGCTTCGGAGCTGTACCGCAGAAGCACGGGCAAGACGCTGTACATTCTGGACGAGCCGACAACCGGTCTGCATGTAGATGACATCGGCCGCCTGCTTGAAGTGCTGCACCGGCTGGTGGAATCCGGTGAATCCGTTCTGGTCATCGAGCATAATCTCGATGTGATCAAGACAGCGGATTACCTGATTGATATGGGCCCGGAAGGCGGCAGCGGCGGAGGAACGGTGATCGCGACCGGTACACCGGAGCAGATTATCGAGGTTCCGGAATCATATACCGGTAAATATCTGAAGCCGGTGCTGCTTCGGGATACGGATCGGACGGAAGCCCTGGATCTTCAGACAGCCGAGGCGAAGTAAGCGGCCGGTCAACCGGGTCGCCAAGGAATATTCGCCTAGCACTCGGGCAATCGCTAGCCTAGTCGCCAGGGCGTGTCCTTGCTAAACGTTTGGGTTACTGGCTAACCGGGTCGCCAAGAGCCTCCTCTTAGTAGCCGGGCTACCGCTAACCGAGTCACCAGGGTGCCATAGCCTTGAAGTGCCGGGTGGATAAACCCATCCAGCTCAGTCACTCCAAACCCAAATAGGTCAGCCAGAAGTTTCTGGCTGACCTAGCAATACGAATAGCTTCAATCCCGGATTATGCTCTCGGGATTGAAGCTATTTTTGCAGTAATTTTTGCTCTTTATGCCCGAACGGCAAGAATCTCGTTCAGCTTCTCCTGGAATACCGGAACGCCAACCCGCTCGGTAAAGCCATGGAAGCCTTCGTCTGCCTGCCGCTCAGTCTTGTAGAACAGCAGCAGCTGTTCCAGCACACCTGCTATCTCAGCGGCCGGTACTCGGCCTTTTAGCGGCAGCGCGAATTTGGCCGCCGGTCCGGCATCTCCGCCACCCAGCGTTCCTCCAATGGCAAGGTCAAACGCCTCCGCCATACCCTCTGGCGTCTTGACCAGCGCGCCCTGCAGACCGATATCCGCAATCTGCTTCTGACCGCAGGCATTGGGGCAGCCGATCACGTGCAGCCGGACTTTCTCGCCGAGTTCGAGGTGTTCATCCAGGTACTCAGCGATGGAGACGGCCTGCTGCTTCGTTTCAACCAGGGCCAGATTGCAAAATTCATTGCCGGTGCAGGCGACGGTCCGGCTGATGAACGGCTTCGCAGAAGGGGACAGGCGTTGAAGCAGCGGAGCTGTCAGCAGTTCTTCCACCTTATCGTCCGGTACACCGCTCAAAATCGCGTTCTGAGACATGGTGGTACGGACCGTGCCATCGCCAAAAGCATCGGCAAGCTCCGCAAGCCCGGTCAGCTCATCCGCGCTGAGGCGTCCGACCGGCACATTCAAGCCGACATAGTTCAGGCCGGGCTGCGGCTGTGGGTGCACGCCATCGAAAAAAGCAGCCTGCCAGCCGGCAGTCTTATCCTCGCCGCGGGAAGGCAGCTCTCCGATCAGCTCGATCAGCTTATCCTTGAATTTCTCGGCTCCCCAATCGGCGATGAGAAATTTCAGCCGGGCATGATTCCGCTTCTCGCGGTAGCCGAAATCGCGGAAGATCGTGGCGACGCCTTCAGCTACCCGCAGAACCTTGTCCGGCGCGACAAAAATATCAAGCTTCTGCGCCAAATGGGGTTTTGCCGACAGCCCGCCGCCCACCATGACGTGGAAGCCGACGACTTCCTGACCATCAATCACCTTGACCGCCGGAGTGAAGGCCAAATCATTAATCTCCGCATGGGCGTTGTTGTATGGATTGGCGGAGATGGACATTTTCAGCTTGCGCGGAAGATTCGAGAAATCGCGGTTCAGCACGAAGAAGCTGTTCACTTCGTCAACCAGCGCTTTGGTGTCCAGCAGCTCGTCTTTATCGATTCCGGCCAGCGGGTTGCCGACAATGGTGCGCGGGCAATCACCGCAAGCTTCAAAAGAATATAATCCGACCGCTTCCAGCCGTTTGAAAATATCAGGGAAATTCTCGACCGTCAGCCAGTGGAACTGGACAGCCTGCCGCGTCGTAATATCGGCCAGCCCCCTGCCGTACAGTCGCGAAATCTCCGCCAGGGTCCGGGCCTGATCGGAGGTCATGATACCGGTATTGATGCGGACCCGCATCATGAAATGGCCGGTCTTCGGCTTCTGCTGATACACGCCAGCCCATTTGAACAGGTCCAGGTCATCCGCCGGAATCGAGTCAAAACCCTGATGCGCGTAGCGTTCAATAATGGCGCGGATCATGTCCAGACCGTCCTTTTGCAGCTTGACCTTCTCAAATGCCGACAGCTTGTCGCTGTCTTCTTTCCAAAATGCTTCATATGCCATAGCAAACTCTCCTTTTTCTCGGTCAAATCCGACGGCTCTGCTGTGTTATTGTTGATCGTACCAGACGGAACCGTATGCGTATGTGAGGTAAGGTATATTTGCTATAAGGGTTGCTGATAGGTTGTAAAACCTCTGCTAATAGATCGCCATAAAAAGAATAAAGACCTCCGGGCCGCATCGAGCGGAACGAAGGTCTTCTGGCTTCTTGGCTGTGCTATTTTTCAAAAAAACAACTAGCCGTTATATACAAAGTTAAGCTTGGCATCCTTCAGCAGTGGAGCCTTCTCGTCCTTCGCGGACAGCACAGGGACTACATCGATCGGCCACTCAATACCGATGTCGGGATCATTCCACAGAATGCCGCCGTCGCAATCGGGCGCGTACAGCTCGTCGCATTTGTACTGAACCTCCACATCCTCCGTCAGCGTCATAAATCCATGGGCGAAGCCTTTAGGAATGAGCAGCTGTTTCTTGTTCTCAGCGGAGAGTTCCAGACCGAACCATTTACCGTAACTAGGGCTGCCCTGACGGATATCCACGGCCACATCAAAAATGCTGCCGCGCGTACACCGTACCAGTTTGCTCTGTGCTTTAGGGTTCAGTTGGAAATGCAGGCCGCGAAGCGTGCCTTTTACCGCCGAATAAGACTGATTATCCTGCACAAAATCCTGGTCAATGCCATGCTCGAGAAATTTGGATTTGGTGTACGTCTCCATAAACCATCCGCGATGGTCGCCAAATACGGCGGGTTCGACGATCAGAACGCCCTCGAGATTAGTTTTCGTCACTTTCATCTTGGTTCACTCTTTTCGCAATTAATAGATGATCTTCCCTTTGGCTACCTTGATCAAGTACTGGCCGTATCCGGTCTTGCCCAGCTTCTCCCCGCAGCTCAGGAGCTGCGTCTCCGTGATCCATCCGTTAATATATGCAATCTCCTCGGGAGCTGCGATTTTGATGCCCTGGTGATCCTCGATCGTCCGTACAAAATTCGTGGCGTCCACGAGACTTTGATGCGTTCCGGTATCGAGCCAGGTGTAGCCGCGACCCAACAGTTCCACATCAAGCTCGCCCATGCGCAGATATTCCTCATTGATAGACGTAATTTCAAGCTCTCCACGAGCCGATGGTCGCACGTTCTTCGCGATAGAGATGACCCGGTTATCATAAAAATACAGCCCCGTAACCGCGTAGTTCGATTTCGGGTGAGCCGGCTTCTCCTCGATGCTGAGGACTTTGCCGTCCTCGGCGAACTCCACGACACCAAACCGTTCAGGGTCCTGAACATGATAGCCGAAGATGGTGGCGCCGTTCGGTTTCTCGGAAGATTTCTTCAAAATTTGGCGCATACCGGCGCCGTAGTAAATATTGTCTCCCAGCACCATGGCGACTGAGTCGTTCCCGATGAATTCCTCACCCAGAATAAAAGCCTGAGCAAGGCCGTCCGGACTCGGCTGCACCTTGTACTGAAAAGTGACGCCGAACTGAGAACCGTCTCCAAGCAGACTCTCAAATCTTGGTGTATCTTCCGGAGTGGAGATAATCAGGATTTCCCGAATTCCCGCCAGCATAAGGGTGGATAAGGGATAGTAAATCATCGGCTTGTCGTAAATCGGCAGCAGTTGTTTGCTTGTGACCATCGTCAAAGGATAAAGACGGGTGCCGCTTCCGCCTGCAAGAATAATACCTTTCATTTTAAAGTCAGCTCTCCCTGCTAGGATATATAAATGAATTCAGATAGTTCCATTTTACGCAAAAGATCGGCTGGCTGTCCAACCAAGTTTTCTCCTTTTTGTATCGGTTTCGAGTAAGACCCAAAAAAAGTAAAGTTTACTTGGGATGCCCAAGTGGCTTATATAGCAAGCGAGTGTGATATTTGCTATAATAGATAAGTTATAGAAGTCGTTGTTTCCTTTAGTTTTTAGACGGATTTGGATTGGACAGAGCTTGATATTGAAGATCCGCTTGCAGGGCGGTTTGGGAGGATATAAATGATAGAGCAAGAGCGGGAAATCCGCAGAGAAGACGTCGAGCTGCTCGCTCCCGCGGGCGACTGGGACTGTATGCGCGCCGCCGTGGCGAACGGAGCTGATGCCGTGTACTTTGGGGTGGAGAAGTTCAACGCCCGGGCGAGAGCGAATAATTTCCGGATGGACGAGCTGCCGGAGATTATGGGATTTTTGCATAGTTACGGAGTCAAAGGATTTCTGACCTTTAATATTCTGGTATTTGAAAATGAGCTTCAGGATGCCAAGGAGCTTATCGACGCTTGCATTGACGCCGGTGTGGACGCGGTTATTGTGCAGGATCTCGGGCTAGTGAAGCTGATCCGCGAAATATCGCCGGATTTTCCGATTCACGGATCAACTCAGATGACAATTACCTCGCCGGAAGCAGTCGAGTTTACGAAGCCCTTTGATATGGAGCGGGTCGTCCTGGGCCGTGAGAACAATTTGAAGCAAATCCGGGCGATCGGCGATCAGGCCCGACTACCGATGGAGGTGTTCGTGCACGGTGCGCTGTGCGTCTCTTATTCGGGTCAGTGTCTGACTTCGGAAATGTGGGGCGGACGTTCCGCTAACCGCGGCGAATGTGCTCAGGCCTGCCGGCTGCCATATGATCTGGTAGTTGACGGTGAGGTGAAGCCGATGGGTGACGTCGCCTATCTGCTGTCGCCGAAAGACCTGGCGGCCATCGACCTGATTCCGGAATTGATCGAAGCGGGCGTCACTTCCTTCAAGATAGAAGGAAGACTGAAGAGTCCGGAGTATGTAGCCAATGTGGTGGGCAAATATCGCAAGGCGATTGACCGGCATTTTGACGGCGTATGGTCCGCTCCTTCGGCTGAAGAAATGCGGGAGCTGCAGCAGAGCTTCTCGCGTGGATTGACGCATGGATTCCTGGAAGGGACGAACAACAAGAAACTTATTGACGGGACTTTCCCCAAGAGCCGTGGCGTGTATGTAGGTACGGTAGAGCAGATTCTGCGCGATGGCGTGGTCTGCAAGATCGAGGCGCCGATCAAACGCGGCGATGGCATCGTCTTCGATGCGGGCGATCCCACCAAGAAAGAGGAAGGCGGTCGCATCTACGACCTTCGCCGCAAAGGCGTCAAGCTGGAAGGGGAAGCGGAGGAAGGCTGGATCGTCGATATCATTCCGGGACGCAGTGATGTCGCCCTGAATCGCCTCCATGTCGGCGACCGGGTTTGGAAGACGAATGACCCGGCACTGGACAAGAGTCTGCGCCAAACCTTTGAGACCGAGAAGCCCTACCGGGTATTCCCGGTCCAGGTGAAGGCATCGGGCCGGGCCGGCGAGCCGCTCGCGACCTGGTGGACCGACGTCCAGAAGGGCGTCACGGTCCGCGTCGATTCCGAGCTGCTGCTGGAGACGGCGAACAAGCGCCCGATGGACGCCGCGCTGCTGGAAGAGCAGTTCGGCCGACTGGGCGGGACGCTCTTCCAGCTGGAGGCACTGGACGCCGAGCTGGAAGGCGGAGTCATTGTGCCGATGCGCGAGCTGAACGGCATCCGCCGCCGTGCGGTGGAGCTGCTTGCGGGCGAGCGCCCGAAGCCGCCCGTCTACGTGAAACGGGCGGCAGAGGTGTACGGCGACGCGGCTGAGCGCGGCGCCAGTTCAGCCGCACCGCTTGGCGCGGGCGGCACGGGCCTGCGCGGTGGAGCGCAGCTCACCGCGCTGTGCCGCAGCCTCCCGCAGGTGGAGGCTGCGCTGAAGGCCGGCGTAGGCTTCATCTACGCCGACTTCGAATTCATCAAGCAGTTCCCGGCAGCGGTGCAGGCCGTTCGGGCGGCGGGCGCGAAGATCGCGCTGGCTACCCCGCGCATCCATATGCCCGGCGAGAACGGCTATCATGCCAACATTTTGCGGCTTCAGCCCGATGCGGTGCTGGTCCGCAACACTGGCGCGCTGTATTATTATCTGCGCCGCCGCCGGGAAGAGCCGGACGCCGTGCATCCGCAGCTGATCGGCGACTTCTCGCTGAATATTGCAAATCATAAGGCCGTGGATTTGTTCCTGGAAGCGGGCTGTGATCTCGTTACGCCATCCTATGACCTTAACATCCAGCAGATGGTCGACATGCTGGAGCGCAGCCGTACATCGAAGGTGGAGGTGGTGATCCACCAGCATCTCCCGATGTTCCATACGGAGCACTGCGTGTACTGCACCTTCATGAGCGAAGGCACGGACTTTACGAACTGCGGCCGTCCGTGCGAGAGCCATCGGGCTTCCCTGCAGGACCGGATCGGCATGTCCCACCCTGTACGCGTTGACGAGGGGTGCCGGAACACCGTCTACAATGCCATTGAACAGTCCGGCGCCGAATATTTGAGCAACTTCCGCGAGCTTGGCGTATCCACCTTCCGGGTAGAGTTCCTGGAAGAAAGTCCTGAACAGGTAGAAGAGGTTATCGACTTGTACAGCCGGGCGCTGCGCGGTGAAATCTCCGGCACGAAGGTCTGGAAGACGCTGAAAGCGACGAACCAGCTCGGAGTTACCCGGGGGCAGTTGGTGAAATAGGAAACTAAAGAAACCGTTAGAAGCCGTTTCAGAGGCAGTGGTCTTGCTGCTTGGAACGGCTTTTTTTCATTAAAATGAATGAAGACTGTATCGGATCAGGGGGGAAGGCATAATCTGTGTTGAGGGGGGGCGAGTAGAGCATCGTGACCGGATAGGGAGTTAGCTTCTTCCTGCTGGTCATTGCTGCTGTGCTTTCAGAAGTTTTGGGGGGCCTTGGTTCGGCACTTAAGCTTCTGGCATCGCTGCTAGGCTCCATTAAGACTCGGACCACTACAATCTGACAATCCACTGTGTAAGCTGATATAATAGGTCTAAGATTGCCAAGCGAGAGAATTTTAGTCCAGTGCAGATACATATTATTGTTCAGCTAAAGGAGTTCGATCATGGCCAAAATTCGCAAAGCGATTATACCGGCTGCGGGTCTAGGTACCCGCTTTCTGCCGGCTACCAAAGCAATGCCGAAGGAAATGCTTCCCATCGTGGATAAACCAACTATTCAGTACATCGTGGAGGAAGCAGTTGCTTCCGGTATCGAGGATATCATTATCGTAACCGGTAAAGGGAAGCGGGCGATTGAGGACCACTTCGACAACTCGTTTGAACTGGAGTTCAATCTGGCGGAGAAGCAGAAATGGGAGCTCTTAAATTCGGTCCGCAAGTCGTCAGAGATGGCAGACATTCACTATATCCGGCAAAAAGAGCCCAAAGGCCTCGGACACGCGATCTGGTGTGCGCGCAAATTCATCGGCGATGAGCCGTTCGCTGTCCTTCTCGGCGACGATATCGTCGAATCGGATAAGCCTTGTCTCAAGCAAATGATGGAGGTCTTTGATGAGTATAAATCCTCGATCGTCGGCGTACAGCCGGTGCCTTGGGAAGAGGTATACCGCTACGGCGTTGTTGACGGTACACAGCTTGCCGAACGGGTATATCGTGCCAACCGGCTTGTGGAGAAGCCCAAGCGGGAAGAAGCTCCATCCAATCTCGCGATTCTCGGCCGGTATATTTTGACGCCGCGGATTTTCGACCTGTTGGGTGAGCAGCAGGCTGGTGTCGGAGGAGAGATTCAGCTCACGGACGCCATCTCCAAGCTGAGCGAGGCGGAACGGATTTTGGCCTATCACTTTGAAGGCGACCGTCATGATGTTGGAGAGAAACTGGGCTTCATTCAAACCACGATCCATTATGCGCTTCAGTATGAAGAGTTGAAAGAGGATCTTCTGGTTTATCTTAAAGACGTTATTGAACAGGAAGAGCGGAAGAAGTCAGACAAGACCCCTTAATTTTTTAGCTTACCACCATGAGAAGGCAGCCTGGGAAGTGTCCCGGACTGCCTTTTTGATTGGACAATCCATACATATGATCATACGATTCTGTAAGGAGTGAATACTGATGAGTAGAAGCATCATGTCGCCAGCGAAATACATACAGGGGAAAGGCGAATTCCACCATCTTTACCGTTATTGCGGCGAGGCGGGGGGCACTAAAGCTTACGTTATCGCCGATGCCTTTGTTGTATCGAATTACGAGAAGAACATCATTTCGGGTTTCCTGGAAAATGATTTTCCTTACCGGCTGCATCCGTTTACCGGCGAGTGTAGTCAGCGCGAAGTTCAAGCAATAGCAGAAACGGTGCGGGGGATTGGATCGGATATAATCGTCGGTATCGGCGGTGGCAAAACACTGGATGTCGCCAAAGCTGTTGGTTATTATGCCGGGCTTCCGCTCATCGTTGTGCCAACCGTCGCTTCAACGGATGCTCCTTGCAGTGCGATTTCCGTCCTGTACACGGATGACGGGCGGATGGACCGCTATCTGGAGCTGCGGACCAATCCAAACCTCGTCGTCGTTGATACCGAGTTGGTGGCCAAAGCGCCGGTACGCCTGCTTGTTGCCGGTATGGGCGACGCGTTATCGACCTTCTATGAAGCAAGAGCCTGCCGGAGAGCAGCCGAGGCTCAGAAGAGGGACACAAGCGCAATTGCGGCTTACGCTTTGGCACAGGCCTGCCGTGATACGTTGCTCTCCTATGGCCTGCAGGCCAAGCTGGATTCCGAGAACGGCGTTCTGTCCGAAGCCGTGGAGAATATCATTGAGGCAAATATCTATCTCAGCGGCATCGGCTTCGAAAGCGGGGGATTGGCTGCCGCGCATGCGATTCATAACGCAATGACAGGTTTGGAAGAGACGCGTCCGATCCTGCATGGCGAGAAGGTTGCCTTCGGAACACTGGCCCAGCTTGTGCTTGAGAAGGCGGACACCGCTGAAATTCAGGAAACGATTGCCTTCTGTCAGAGCATTGGACTTCCGACGACTCTGAAGCAGCTGCACTTGGATAGAGCCGATTTGAGCCGTTTGCGTCTTGTGGCTGAAGGAAGCTGCGCTGAAACTGAGCCTATGCATAACATGCCCTTTCAAGTGAAACCGGAGGATGTTCTGGAGGCGCTGCTGGAAGCCGACCGTTTGGGAACGGTGATTACAGATTGATTCGATTTACTATAAACAGCACAGAAAGAGCGCCGCATTTTTCGCAGGCGCTCTTTTCTATGACTTAATTTTATTCAAGTTACATTAACTTAGTATTGCGTCGCCGCAATCTCGTCAATTTTTGCTTTTTCCGAGGCATCAGCTTGAATCAGCTTATCGTACACAGCCTGATCCTGCTGTCCTTGTTTTTGCATGGCGGCAAGATAATTCCGAGCGACTTCCTTATTGGTCGCATCCGAGAAGTCTTCTGTAAGTCCTTGCTTGAAAGTGGCAGCTGCTTCCGCTGTCTTGCCTGTCATGAGCTGCATTTTTCCAGCGTTCAACGCGATCAGCGGCGTTACCGAGAATGGTCTGCCCTGGAGCTGACCGGGAGGCAGAGTCTTCAAAAATGCAACTCCATCCACGACATGCTCATAGGCGGCAAGCCCGGTCTGGAAATACTGCTGCTCCTTGGCCGTATCCTTTTGCTGATAGGCTGCGTTGCCCAAATCAAAGGAACGGGTAATCAGCGGCTCATACCACTCGATATCCCAGATGTATTTGTCCGCATTATCCCGGTATACAGCGTAGGAGTCTTCACTTTTACCCTGAAGATCATACAGTGCGATTAGCTGCTGCAGCATTTGCTTATTGTTAGGTTCGTCCTTCAAGCCGCGCTGCAACACAGAGAGGGATTCCGCAGCAAATTGCTCATTCTTCGTCTGCTTGTACACCTGGTTATCCAGGGAAGCCAGCAAAATAACCGATTCGGGATGCCCCGGCCGATTCTTCAGAGCATTTGCCAGAGGAGTCTTAATCTCTTCATAGGATGTGCTGATCTGTGCAACAGCCTTGGCCTCAGAAGCTGAGTTAGCAGAGCTGATGTTGCGAATCGACACAAAGAACACAGCAATCGCTGCGACACATACTACGGTTAAGTATCCAAACCGTAATCCGCTTGCGGTCCATTTATTAGAGAGAGGCTTACGGTCCATCGCTTCAGCCATTCCCGCAAGTCCGATAAACACAAGCAATCCCATGAATGCGTAGCTCATATTGAAGTCCAGTACACTATGCAGCAGAATGGACAGCGCAATAATCAGATAGAAGAATCCATTGTTGAAATCATCCCGATCCTTATTCCGAATGTATCCCTTGATGTATTTGTAGAATACGAACAATATGAATCCCATAAATACGATGAAGCCTAAAATTCCAACTTCAATCAAATATTGAAGGAAAAAGTTATGCGCCTGACGGCTGGTATAAGGGTTGTTCTGGTACTTCTCATACAGGGCAGCCCAGCCGCCGCCGCCTGCACCCAGTATTGGGTAATCTTTTGCTACCTTAACCGCATCCTTATAGAAGGTGAAGCGTTCCAGTACGCTATGCTGTTGGAAGTTGATATTTTCGAGACGAGTCTCGATATTGGCAGGCAAAATGCTGCGAACGCTGGTGCCGATCAGCAGGAACGCGGCAACTACCACCAGCACGGTTGCCCCGATCGGCAGCCACAGATTGGAGAGCTTGCGTGTCCCCCAGCCTTCGAGTCGTTTCTCTAGCCAAGGAGCGGCGAAGCGCTGCACAGCCCAGCATATACCCGCTGTTATAGCAGAGGCAACTAGCAGCCAAGCCCAACCCTCAACCGCCGCAGATGCATCGGGAACTGCCGCGAGGCGCTCGCCTGTAGAGGTAACTTTGTTTATAACAGCCAGCGACGCGGCAGCAGCTACAATAAGATGAATAATCCATAGAATTTGCCGAGACGGCTTTTGGAAGAGCAGCAGCAGAACGAATACCACCGGCAGCATAACCAGACCGCCCCGGGATAGCGTCAGGAGCAGTGATACAATAATCGGAACAAGCATAAAGCCGTGAGTCACAGTACCGTACCATTTTTTTGCCCGGATTAAGGCGAATACGGCCACGAACAGGAAAGCCATCAGGAATGCGGCGTATGTATTAGCATATTGAAATATTGAAGTCAGGCGCAGACCGTTCGAGTCCGTCATCACCGCGTCCAGATATTTGCCTGCTTTGACCGTGTTGGAGAACCAGCCAACCACTCCGCCGGCCACGTTCCAGGCACCCAGCCAGTTTAACAGACCAAACCAGACTATCAGGTAAGCCACTGTCAATATGGCGGTTTGTATGATACCATTAACTTGTTTTTGTCGAAGGAGGTAGAGGCTTACAATAAATAGTGCAGCGTACATACACTGGATTAGGAGCATATTGACCGCCATATAGTGAGAAGCGGCAACAAAGAGCGACAGGAAGTACGTCAGCGGAAGCAGAAGCACAGCAAGCGCGAGAAGGTCCCGCTGATCCTCCAACTTGAATCTTTTGTAGTAGATAGCGGCCCACACAATGACCATGAGACTGCCAATAATGGCCGATATATAGAGAGGTTTCTCGAAATCGACCTGCTGACCGTTAAATAATCCCACTTGAAATGGAGCCCATATCAAAAATAGAATAAAACCAATAACCAACACCCATAGCGAGTCAGGTATCTTTTCGGCATTTCTCGACTGAGCCGCCTTTTTACCGTATACTGGATTCGACACTTTGTAATCTCCTTTTCCTGTAAGTTACGACAATATTCTAGCATACCGCTGAT
>NZ_JAHCMB010000187.1 GCF_019904155.1 Paenibacillus sinensis | reverse complement strand
GAATGAAATATATCATAAAGAGACATTGGTAACCCAGTATTTTCTGGAGACGCTTCAATCGTCTTAGCTCCGAGATCGCGGGTGGTGGTGCAATTCATGGAAAAGCATCCACCGCCTGCAAAACGACATATTTTTTGTCATTGCCTTATTGATAAAGATATCCATAGTGTGATACACTCATCCCTACTTATTAAATTAGTTTAATAAGTAGGGATGAGAGGTGAATCCATGCACGAAGGAACGAATAGACCCAAAGCCGTACAAACGATGATTTTGCGAAAGATCCGAACAGCTCTGCTGAAAGCTGGCAGTTCGACCAAAGCGGAATTAAGTCGGCAGTTAGGGATCAGCTTCCCGACGGTCGGAAAGTTTCTGTCCCTCATGGAAAAAGAAGGAGAGATCTTTCAGGCCGGTCTGGATGAATCCAGCGGAGGCCGCAGGGCGTTAAGGTATGCCTACAATCCGGAGCATATGCTGGGATTGGCCCTGTTTCTGGAAAGAAAGGAAACGGGATACACGGTTGTTAACAGCTTGGGCGAAGTGAAAGAGCGGGGGAACACTCCAGGTGTCCTGAATGCCGGGATAGAGAGCCTTGACCTGCACATTCAAAGCTTTCTGGACCGGTACCCCCGGATTGGGGTGATCTCCATCGGCATTCCCGGAGCGGTCGATGGCACCGGCAAAATCATCCATATCCCCGATTATCCACAATTCCACTACTTTGACCTCAAACAATACTGTGAATCGCGTTACTCCATCCCGGCCGTAGTGGAGAACGATATGAATGCGGCTGTGCTCGGTTACTACGACCGGATGACCGCTAGGGACAGGTCTTCGCTGGTCTATCTCTATTTCGGCCAGAACGGGCCTGGCGCAGGCATCCTCGTTAACGGCGAAATCGTCCGGGGTAAAAGCTGCTTCTCCGGCGAGGTGTCTTTCGTCCCGCAGTATGACAACCGTAACTTTGGGCAGGCACTCGGCCGAGGAGAGGAAGCCAATAACGGCGTCAGCGCGGCGGTTGATCCGGCGGCCCGTCTTGTCGCCTCGCTGGCCGCTATCCTCAATCCGGACGGGGTCATCTTCAACCGGGAAGAGGTGAGCGGCGACATGCTGAAGGCGATTGCTTCGGCAAGCGCGGCCTACATTCCGGCGGAGCATCTGCCAGAGCTTAAGGCGAGCGATTGGCGCCAGGATTATCTCTATGGGCTGCAGCGTCTCGGGCTTGATCTGCTGATCAGTGAGACTGCGCCGTACTTGGAAATTAGGGAATAGGAGAACGACATATGGCTACTTTCTTTTTAATTATTATTTATCTGGCTTTTATCAGTCTGGGGCTGCCGGATTCCCTGTTGGGTGCATCCTGGCCGGTTATGCAAAAGGATCTGGGAGCGCCGCTCGATATGGCCGGCTGGCTGTTCATGCTCATAGCGTCGGGCACGATTGTCTCCAGCCTCGCAAGCGGGCGCGTCATCTCCCGGTTCGGAACGGGCAAGGTGACGCTTGTAAGCTGCCTCATGACCGCCGTCGCCCTGTTGGGCTACGCGGAATCGGCATCGGTTATCTGGATGGTGCTGTTCGCCATACCGCTCGGTCTTGGAGCAGGCTCTGTAGATGCGGGCCTCAATAATTATGTAGCTGCCCATTACAAGGCCCATCATATGAGCTGGCTGCACTGCTTCTGGGGTGTCGGAGCAACCCTTGGCCCCATTATTATGGCCCGCTTCATTGACGGGAGCGGTTCCTGGAGAAACGGCTATCTGACGATTTCCGCCATCCAGTTCGGGCTGGTGCTGATTCTGTTCTTCTCGTTGCCTCTTTGGAACAAGGTTGCGGGAATTCGAACGGCCGAGAACGGTATGGCGGAAGAAGGGGCGTCCAATGGGCCGGTGGAGAATGCGGCTGGCGCTTCCGCTTCCGCCAAGCCGCTGCGCATCCGGGGCGTGAAGCAGGGCCTGCTGTCCTTTCTGCTGTACTGCGGCGTGGAGGCAACGCTGGGACTGTGGGGAAGCAGCTATCTGGTGCATGTCAAAGAAGTATCGGCCGCATTCGCGGCGCAGGGCGTGTCGCTCTACTATGCAGGCATTACGGTCGGCCGGTTCATCTCCGGCTTCATTACCTTCCGGGTGAGCAACCGGAAGCTCATCCGCACGGGACAGATTACCGCGCTCACCGGCGCCGTTCTGCTATGTCTGCCTCTGCCCGGCGGCTGGGCGGTCGCGGGCTTCATGATCGTGGGCCTGGGGCTTGCGCCGATATATCCCTGCATGCTGCACGAGACGCCGGTACGTTTCGGAAGGGAGAACTCGCAGACCATTATGGGCTACCAGATGGCTGTGGCGTATGTAGGAAGCACCCTGCTGCCGCCTCTGCTCGGCTTCCTGGCTTCCTTCTCGTCGCTCGGTGTGTTCCCGGTGTATCTGGGATTGATGGCCACAGCGATGCTTCTGTTCTCGGAGCGGCTGAACCGTATCCTTATGGTGCGGACCGGCGGCGGAGAAATCGGCGGGCAGAGCAAGGTTCAATAAGCCGCAGGCTTCTCCGGTTCATTACAACATCCAAACCTGGTTAAGCGGAGAGCTTGACGAGGCTCTGATCTTTCCCGGCAACGCCAGTTGGACCCCGAGCGGTAGCGGTGCATGTCTTAAGGCAATGCCTGTAGCTGTTCGCACAGATGTGTATTTTGTTTGCCGTTCGCACAAATGGTATCTTTTAACCGTTCGTGTTGGGGTGCCCCCTTGGCAGCCCGTTTGTTAGCTCAAACAGAGGTTGCCTTTTTTCACTACAACTATTATCATTATTGATAATGATAATAGTTTAAGTTCAAGTTGAGGTGATAACCATGAGCGAATCCAGAGCCGATCTGCTGCTTCATCCCGTACGCATGCGGATCGTCCAGGCGCTGCTGAACGGAAGAAGACGCACGACACGCCAGCTCGTCGCGGAACTGGAGGACATTCCCCAGGCGACGATGTACCGGCAGCTGAACAAGCTGTTGAAGGCCGGTATGCTGCAGGTGGCGGAGGAGATCAAAGTCAGAGGCGCGGTGGAGAAAGTGTACTATCTGGCTGCGGGAGCCGAGGATGCCACCCCTTCGGATACGACGGAGCGGGCTGCAGGCGAGCATATGGCCTTGTTCCAGAAATTCATATCCTCTCTTGTCGGCGACTTTAGCGCCTACCTGAAGCAGGAACAATACGACCTGGCCCGGGACGGCGTATCCATGCGTCAGGCCCAGCTATATCTAACGGATGAAGAATACGCGCAGCTGCTGTCGGAAATCAGGGGAGCCATGCAGAAATACGCCGGGAACGAGGGAGATGGCGGCCGTAGACAGCGAGTCATTTCGACAGTCGTTATTCCGAGACCGATACTGGGCCAAAGACTCGGCCCTGGAGAGGATGAGAATCATGGAGAATAAAGAGCAGGTATGGAACGGCAACATGCCGGAAATCACCACTGAGATCACCACCGAAATCACCGTGCCCGGAGGCAATGATCCGTTCGAGGGCTTAACCGGCCGGACCGTGAAATTCCTTCCGGTCTACCTGCTGGTGCCGATCCTGTTCGGCCTGGCTTTCGATCTCGCGGGCTATCCAATGAACTGGAGCGCCTTCGGTCTTGGCGCGCTGGGCTGGGCCGTCGCGCTCTTCCTGCGCGGGCCGATTGCAGCGCTTGTGCGCTCGCGGCCGGAGAAGCAGGCGAAGCTGATCGTCGTCAGCAGCTCCGGTCTGCTGGAGGAAGGCGTCCGGTTCGCGCTGCTCGCCTTCCTGGCAGCCTCCTTTCCGGAGGCGCTGTCGCTCGGCCAGGGCTGGGCCGCGGTTGAGGTGGTGTTCGTCATCGTCAACACCAGCCTGATCCTCTCGCTGGTGAAGCGTACGGATGAGAAGGCGATGCAGGCGAAGGAGATTTTGAAGGCGCAGGGCAACCTGCAGACCAGCCCGATGTGGGGCATTCTGGAGCGGATCTGGGCTTCCGCCTTCCACATCGGCGCGGCGCTGATCATCGCCCATACCCCGCCAGTCGCGCTGCTGATGATGCCGCTGCACAGCGCGCTGAATCTTGGCGCCGTCCGGTTATCGAGGACCTCCTCCGTTCCGGTGGTCAGCCTCTTCGTCGCAGCGGTCGGTCTCTTGACGCTGGCCCTGGGACTGCTCCTCTGGTAGAAGTATCCGGGTCCGGTTTGTACTTCAGGGCAGGGGAGGCCCAAGCTTTTTCAGGGGAATCTTCATACGCTAACATAAATTGAAAAGTGGAGATGAAGTCATGTCCCCTGCCCTGAAAGGACCCGCCATTGATGTGCTGATTCCGGCGATCGAGAAGGATCTGGCGACTCTGCCGCATGTGGTGGATGCGGTTCGTACCCATGTCCGGCATCCCATCCGCCGCATCCTGATCGTAGCTCCCCGCAAGCCCCGGATTCTTGAATTTTGCCGAAAAAAAGGCTGCGCCTTCGTTGATGAGAATACGGTGCTGCCTATTACCAAAAAGGATATTCATTACCGCTCCCGAACGTTCGAGCGCTCCGGCTGGCTGTTCCAGCAGCTGCTTAAGCTGGGCGGCGACAAGCTGTGTTCAAGCGATTATTTTCTCGTGATCGACGCGGATACGGTGCTGATCGCACCCCACCGGTTCCGCCATGGGGATCGGACTGTTTTTTACTGCCGGAATTGGAGCCAGCCTGAATACTTCAGAACCTACCGCAAGCTGATGGGCCGAAAGGCACCGTCCCCTTCCTCTTTCGTCACTCACTATATGCTGTTTGAATGCCGGCGTCTGGCCCGCATGAAGCGGGAAATCGAGGCCATCCACGGCGTTCCCTGGTACACCGCTATCATCCGCAGTATGAACCGCTCGAAGCCGTTCGCTTTTTCCGAATACGAAACATATGCCAATTATTTATACACGACCGATCCCGGTGGAATGCAGCTGAAAAAAGCACGCAACCGAAGCCTGCACACTCCCTTCTCGAAGCTTGCAGGCCCGGCAGTTGCCAGATATGCCCGATCGCATCGGTCGCTTTCCTTTCACCAGCGCAAGGCTTACAGCCGGAAGACGGGAGCGAAGTGAGGCGGATGCCGGAACCGGCAGCAAGGGACTTGAAAGCCCGCTACCCGGGGCCGGTCCCCGTCATACGGAAGGAAGGAGTGGATGATTATGCAGGTGGTGCTTCTGTCCGGGGGATCGGGCAAAAGGCTGTGGCCGCTGTCGAATGAAGTCCGGTCCAAGGCGTTCCTGCGCCTGCTTCCGGCGGCATCGGGCGGTCTGGAATCCATGATCGAGCGGGTCTGCAGCGGGCTGGCGGCGGCCGGTCTGCTCAGCTCCTGCTGTGTTGTGACCCATCGTACTCAAGTGGAGATTACGCGCAGGTCTATCGGAGAGAGCATCCCCGTGCTGGCAGAGCCGCATAAAAGAGGGACGTTCACGGCCATTTCACTGGCCGCCGCCTACCTGCGGGAGACGCGCGGCATCGACCCGGAGGAAGTCGTGACGATCCTTCCGGTCGATTCCTATGTGGAACCGGCTTTTTTCAGCCTGATCGCGCGCTTCCCGCAGGTGTTGGCCGAGTCCGGGGCGGATGTCGCGCTGATCGGTGCGGCGCCGAGGTCTCCGTCCACACAGTTCGGCTATATTGTGCCCCGTCCGCGGCCGGAGGGCGTTCCTGAGCCGGAAGCAGGGGAGACGGAGAAATATTTCGAGGTGGCCCGGTTTGCGGAGAAGCCTGATGAGGCTGGGGCAAAGACGTTCATCGGCGAAGGCGCGCTGTGGAATTGCGGTGTGTTCTCCTGCAAGCTCGGTTATTTGCTGTCGCAGGCGCAGGCTGGGGGACTGCACACGGACTACCGGGAGCTGCTGGACTGCTACGGACAACTGTCCGAGCGGAGCTTTGATGTCGAGGTGATCGAACGGTCGCAGCGGGCCGTAGTCATTCCGTACGAAGGGCTCTGGGAGGATATCGGAAGCTGGGATGCGCTGACTCCCCATCTGGGGAAGCAGGTAACGGGAGCAGGCACGCTCTCTCCTGATTCGGAAGGCTCATTCCTGATCAATGAGCTGTCCTGCCCGATTCATGTGATAGGCGTTAAGGATACCGTCGTGGCGGCCGGACCGGACGGCATTCTCGTTGCGGGCAAAGACCGGGCCAAAGAGATCAAGAATGCCCTGACAGGCGAGCCGAAGAAGCCGATGGTCGAGGAGCGGCGATGGGGCATTTCGCGGGTGCTTGATTGGAGCCGGATCGGGGAGCAGGGGGAGACAATTGTCTCCAAGGTCACCCTGCTGCCGGGAGGGCATTCGAGTTATCATCTTCACCGGCATACCCGGGAGATGTGGACGGTGCTGTCCGGCTCGGGGGAATACCGGCTGGAGAGCGGGCCCCGTCCCATGCGTGCGGGCGACGTGATTGCTGTGCCTCCGGGAGCCGGACATGCGTTGAAGGCGGGAGCGGAGGCTCTGGAGCTCATTGTCACGGAGATCCGGGAGGCCGGCGCCCCCGCAGAGGATATTGTGCGGATCACCTACGACTGGACAGCTCCTGCCGATTAGACAAAGCGCCGCGATGCGCTTTTATAGTAAGGATACAATCGGACAGAGGAGTAGAGAACCATGGGGAAAGCGACAATCGGGGATGTGCACAGCAACGTAGAATAGCGGCGGCCCGTACTTCCGCCGCCGCTCCAGAGTCAAGTTGCCCCGGCCCGAGACAGCCTGGGCGGCTTGTTGTGTGTTCGGCTTCGTCCCGAACGCCGAACGGGTAGAACCTGAGCCCCCCTGCGCAGGGGGGCTTTTCGTACTGTCAGGCCAACCAGAAACTTCTAATTTCTGGTTGGCCTATTTCGGGTTAAGCAGACTCATGCTTTCTGCGAGCGCAGCTTCCGCCATCCGGGTATGCTGCTTTCCCCCTTTTTACAAGCTTGCTGCCCACCTCCTGCATTTCCGCCGCCCGCCTCCTGCATTCATAATCCCCGTCTCAGGTCTGTTTCGAAAACAGGTAGGGTTCGTGGTACAATGTGTGTTACGTAAGACCGCCGGGCTATTATCCCGGCCGATTTCGGTCTTATGTCCGGCATTATCATTCGGAAAAGGTACTGAAGGCAGGGGGCAATCAATGAAATCCAGAAATTTGGCTACGATATCGCTGGCGGTCATGGCGATCGGGTTCCTGATCACGCTGTTCCTCCCCGACAATACGGCGGTGGAGCTGCTGCGCGGCGGCTTCGAGGCAGGGCTCGTCGGCGGCATCGCCGACTGGTTCGCAGTGACGGCGCTGTTCCGCCATCCGCTCGGACTGAAGATTCCGCATACATCTCTGCTGCTGAAGAACCGGGACAAAATCATCCAGTCGCTGATCTCGGCCATGGAGAACGAGCTGCTGAATAAAGAGAGCATTGAGAATAAGCTGCGCAGCATCCGGTTCCTGTCGCTGGCCTCCGCGATGCTGACACGGTTTCTCGGCCGGAAGAAGGCGAGAATGGAAATTCTGGAGCGGGCGGCTGAGCTGGCCGGCCGGATTCCCGTGGAGAAGGCGCTGCCGTACCTTCAGTCGGCGCTGGCCGACTATGTGGGCAGAGCCGATCTCAAGGACATCGCCGACAAGGCCGTGATGCGGCTGCTGCAGGACGGCAAGGACATAGAGGCGCTGGATTACGGGCTCACGCAGGCTGATGCGTGGATCGCGCGGCCTGAGACGCAGACAATGCTGGGCCGCCTCGCAGCCTCCAAGCTGTCCGAGGTGAAGCTCGGCGGGCTGAAGGGCATGGCCTTCCAGGCTTTCGTCGGCTTCGTCGACGAGGACATGCTCGGCGATCTGCTGCAGAACATGCTGCGATCCGCCATCCGCGACGTGCAGGCCGAGGACAGCGCCTACCGGGAAGGGATTGTCCGCGAGATCCGGGTAGCGCTGTTCCAGCTTGTGAACGATGAGGAGAAGATGAAATCGCTGGGCGATTGGGCTGTCCGCGCTCTTCAGGCAGAGGAGACAGGCGCGTTTCTGCTTGCCCGGATGGAGGAAATCCGCGCCATGGGCATCCGGCTGCTGGAGGAAGATCGGGCGGCTGGCGGGCGGAAGCTGTTCGCCGCCTATGCCATGCTGCTCCGGCGGGTAGCCGGCGAGCGGGAGTGGATAGACGAATACGAAGGAAGAATCCGCTCTTCGCTGATTGGCTTTGTGGGCGCGAACCATTACCGCCTCGGCGTGCTGGTGAAGGAGAATCTCGACAAGATGGACGATGCGAGTCTCGTCGCCATGCTGGAGGAGAAGGTCGGAAAGGACCTGCAGTGGATTCGCGTCAACGGCGCTGTGTGCGGCTTTATCGTGGGACTGGTGCTCACCGTCATCGGGCTGCTGTTCTAATCGCCGCATGAATCAGGCGAAGACGGCATAGAAAAGGGCGGCTCCTCCGAAGCTTTCAGTAGCTTTCGGGGAGCCGCCCTCTTTTTATATTTATATTTATCGGCAAACATCCGTTGTCCCACGGAGATCCGGCAGGATATTCATCCTTGGGAGAGAAACGGCGTTTGCCCTGCTGCCGACATCGCCAACGCCCATGCGGAATTGGGGTCCGTCAGGGTTCCGCCAGGCACTCCGCCACCTGATGATTACAGTTCTTTTTTGCCTGTGCTTATTGTATACGCTTCCAGAACCGGGAGGACAAAGATCTTTCCATCGCCGAAGGAGCCGTTATCGCCTGTTCTGGCGGTCCGCTTCACGATATCGACAACCTCTTCCTTGTCGTCCTCATGAATGACCATCATCAGCATCTTCTTGGAGATCTGATTGTAATGGTTCGTGCCCACCTGGATGCCTTTCTGCTTGCCGCGCCCCAATATATCCATTTTACTGATGGATGGGAAGCCTGCGAGCAGCAGTTCCTCCATCACTTCATCCGCTTTCTCCGGTCTTACAACGATTTCGAGCATTAACATAACAATCCACCCTTTCTGGACATGAAGAATATGCAGGGTGTTGCCGACTCAGGCGCTGTATGGTTGTTCGTAATGGCAACGCTTACAAATCGATTATACATCGTATTAGACTAGATATAAGCGAATAAAGTCACAGCATTTCTGAAAGCGTATGGCTGATCTGATGAGACCGGTATGGCAGGCTGTCCCGGCTTCCGGATGAGGCGTCGTTCTCCTTGCGCGCAGGGGAATGCTCCCGGGCGCGGCAGAGCCCGGCATAGAGCATCTCCAGCCTGGACGCCGTGCGCTCCCAGTCGAACGTCTGAAGGGCGGTACGCCGACCTTCAAGCCCCATGGCGGCGGCGGTCTTCGGAGTGCGCGCAAGACTCTCGATCGCCCGGGCGAAGGCGGAGGCTTCCCGGAAGCGGTCCACGAGAAGGCCGGTCCGGCCGTGCTCGATGACTTCCCCGATGCCTCCAATCCGGGAAGCGACGACCGGAAGGCCAGCTGCCATAGCCTCTACATTGACGAGGCCGAACGACTCATGCCGCTGCGAGGGGCAGACGAAGCAGTCGGCGGCCTGATAGAGCTGGTGAATATCGCTGTGGGGAATGCCGCCGGCAAAAGTCACGGGCAGGCGCAGCCGCTTCGCCAGCCTTCTCAGCTTGCGCTCATAGGATGGGTCTCCCGATCCGGCAATGAGCAGCTGGACAGACCGGCGTCTGTTCAGGAGCGCCGCCGCCCGGATCAGGACGGCCGCCCCCTTGCGGGGAATCAGCCTGCCCGTGAAGAGAATCGTGAAGCGGCGGGGCAGCCGCATTTCCCGGCGCATCTGCTGGCGCTGCTGCGGGGAGAGCGGCGCGAAGCGGGCGAGGTCGGCCCCCAGCGGCACGACCCGAAGCGGCGGGAGCAGACTGGGGAAGCGGCGCAGCAGGCGGTCTGCCAGGGACCGGCTGTTGACGGCGATCAGATCGGCGAAGCCAAGGCTTCTTCGCACCTTCGCTTCCTGCGGAACGAACGTCAGCGAGTGCAGGAACAGGACGACCGGTGTGCGGGGCAGGGCTTGTTTGACGGTGGCCGCGACATGCGGCCGGTTGTCGACCTGGACAAGCCCGAAGTTCCCGCTCCGAAGGATGTTCAGCGTCTCGGCGAGATAGAGGCCGGGCATATCGGCGGGCAGGCGGAGCAGCCTTACGCCCTCCCGCTTCTCCTGGTGGGAGAGCCCCGGGCAGCGGCGGCTGATGACGGTGACGTCATGGCGGGCCGCAAGCCGCCTGGCCGTCTCCCATATGCAAATTTCCACGGACCCGCTGCCCGGAAGCGGAAATCTGGCCGGCGCGATCATGCAAATCTTCACAGCTATCCCTCCATTCCGCTTCGGATGCCAATTCTTCTGCATGATATGCCGCCGGTCCCGCAAAGGATACCCAACTTTAGGGCGCCAGAGGCGTATAACCAATGCCAAAGCCGGTGCTAACGCATAGCTTACCTTGGGGAAAAATTTTGGCAGGAGCACAAGGAGTGTGGCAGAGGGGAATGAAAGCGAAATCCACGTTAACGAGCAAATGGATCAAGACGAAGGTTCTGCTGCGAAGCCCGGAGATCGCGGCGGTGATTCCGGAGACGGTCAAGCTTACCCGGGACAGCGCCAAGCGGATGCTGGACAAATACGGCATGGTTTATGTGAAGCCTGAAGTCGGAACTTACGGCAGCGGAGTTATGCGGGTGGAGCGGCGGGTCGAATCCTGGGGAGTCACGTACCAGTATCAGCAAGGAACAAAGGCCCGGACCTTCAGCACCTATGAAGCTTTTTACCGGTCGCTCAAGGCGGCGACCCGGGGCCGGCGTTATTTGATTCAGAAAGGAATCAATCTGCTGAAGGCGGACGGCCGCCGTTTCGACATCCGCGTTATGGTACAGTTCAGCCCCAAGGGCAAATGGGAGACGACGGGGCTTATCGGCAGGGTCGCGGCCAAAGGGAAGATCGTGACCAACTATCATGCCGGAGGCAAGCCGACAGCGGTCGGGAAGCTTCTCTCCCCGCATATGAGCGCCGCCCAGCAGGCGACGGTGCTGAAGCGGTTGCGGCGGCTGGGAGAGGACATCGGTCGCAATCTTCATCGGCAGTATCCGGGCTTCAAGCAGATTGGTGTCGATATCGGGCTGGATCATACACTGACACCCTGGATCATTGAGGTCAACACCAATCCCGACCCGTATATCTTTAACCAGCTCTCCGACAAATCGATGTACCGGAAAGTGATGGCTTACCGGCGGGCGCAGCAAGGAAAGTCGGCTGGTTCCCGCAAGCTTGGCACGAAACGCAGAAAGTGATAAAAATCATTAATAACTTGATTTTTATGTTTAGACCTGCACAATAAAGGGTAAATACAAAAAAATTGCGCGTAAACCGGAAATATAACGGCGGAGGATTTTGCTGTGCGAAATCCATACGCCGTTTGGCTTGTGATTCATGGAGCTGTGTCATCCGCAGTATTCATCCAGGGCCGATGCCGGTGCGCAGATTGCCTCTGCAGTTGATTTCCTTAAGAAAGGGTGGGGAGTTTGAGCGATTCTATGACGCTGTCGGTAGCTATTTGTACCCGAAACCGGCATGAGGACCTGCGCATATGCCTGAGTTCAATTTTTAGACAGCGGGATATGGAAGGTTCGCCGGTTGAAATTATGATTGTCGACGACGGCGATACGGAAGAGTCTTGGCTGGACGAGATCAGGCGGGAACTTCCCTCCGGCATGGAGCTGGTCTACTACCGGAAGAAACGGGAAGAGGCGGGGCTGTTAAGATCCCGGATTTTTGCAGTGGAGAATGCCCGTTATGAAACACTCCTGTTCCTGGATGACGATGTGGAGCTGGATGAAGGTTACCTGTCCGGTCTTCTGAGGACCTTTAAGCAGTATCCGGACGTCGTCGCTATTGGCGGAGTCGACCAGAAGTTCTCTTGTTCCCGGAAAGGAAGACTGTTGATGCTGGCCAGCGGCCGTAGCCGTCTGGCGCCCGGCAAGCTGTCGTACAGCGGATTTGCCTCTGCGATGAATCTGTGGAACCGTCAGAAGAAGGTGTTCCGGACGGAATTCCTTCACGGCTGCAATATGTGCTTTAAGAAGGCTTCGCTTCGCGACGTGCAGCTGGTGGATTGGCTGAACGGTTACAGCCTGGGCGAGGATTTGTATCTGTCGTATCTGGCCGGTCTTCATGGTCCGATGATTGTGAACCCGGATCTGAAGCTGCTGCATCATGGCTCGCCGGCTTCCCGGGACAAGGAAGAGATCGTAGCCTATACCAAAGTCATCAATCATTATGAGCTGCTGAGGCTCCGCACCCGCATCACGCCCTTCCGCTACGCCATGCTGCTGTGGACGATCGGATTCCTCTATATGGAGACTGTTCTGCAGCGTCGGAAAGAAGCAAGCAGCGGCTATCGGAGAGGCATACGGGATCTTAAGGGCGTTCAGGGTCGGAGAGGCTCTCTTGGCGTCTGATCATAAAATCATCATACCGAAGATCGTTAAGCACCCGGAGTCCTGGCGGCAGCCACGAATCCGGGTGCTTCCGCTGTCAACAGCCGCCGGGATCTCCGCTCCTTTCCTTTGCGCCTGTATACGACTGAATCATGTCCTGATCTGCTTCAACCTGCATAGTCTTGCTCTGGATAAATGACCGAATCACGGGTTGCAAGAGAAAGGAGTCCTGATAAATGGACCACTTGGCGGATAAAGATTCGATATATGAACGCGCTTTGATGAAAGCTCCGATCGGGATGGCGCTCTTCATCGAAGAGGGAGAGCGGCTGAAAGCGAACGAAGCGTTCCGCCGTCTTCTGGAATGCCCGGAGGTTCCGGGGGAGAGCCGCTTCGCCGAGCTTCCCCGGTATGCGGAAATCCGGGCGTATCTCCCTTCTCCGGACAGCGTATACGAAAGGAATCTTCCGCTGCTCTGCGGCAAGGAGCGCAGCCGTGTGCTGTCTCTCCGATACATGTGGGCCGAACCGGGCAATCCCGGAGCCGGTATCCTGCTGTATGCCCAGGATATCAGCGGCTGGCTGGCAGATGAGCAGGCGGCGGTCGACAGCCGGGACCTGTACCAGCTTATTACCAAGAGTCCGAAGAACATTGTCTCTATCAGCACGCCCGATGGCACCCTTACCTTCGTGTCGCCCTCATGCAAGCCGCTGATGGGCTTTGAGCCGGAAGAGTTGGTCGGCACGAGCCGGCTCAGCTATTATTTTCCCGAAGATATTGAAGAGATGAATGCACTGTCCCGGGAAGAGATGGGCCGAAGCACGCGCATCAGGCGGGTGCGCCATAAGAACGGCCATTTTGTCTGGTTTGAGATTTCCTTTCAGAACATCGCCGGACCGGATGGCAGGCTGTCCCGGGTACTGAGCATTGCGAGCAGCGTGAATGAACGCATGGAGAGCGAGTTCGCGCTTGCGGTCGCGCAGAAGGTGGCCAAGGTCGGTTCCTGGATGTGGGATATGAACAAGCAGA
This sequence comes from Paenibacillus sinensis, assembly GCF_019904155.1. GTDB lineage: Bacteria > Bacillota > Bacilli > Paenibacillales > Paenibacillaceae > Paenibacillus_AQ > Paenibacillus_AQ sinensis. Next base: position 146,845 of record NZ_JAHCMB010000187.1, on the reverse strand, counting down.
AGCTGCAGTTCTCAGAGGCGGCTCGCCGTCTGTACGGCTACTCCCTGCCCGGGGGCGACATGACCTATGGTGAATTCAGGCAGTATGTCGATCCGGAGGATCTTCCCGAGCTGGATCGAAGAGCCGGCGAAGCGTTTAGTCAGGGTATTGCAGGGGAGGTCTCCTTCCGCCTGCTGCTATCGGCCGGCCGTATGATCTACGTGCACCTGCAGTGGGAACCCATTCCCGGCCCCGGCGGGCAGCCCGGCCGGCTGGTAGGCATGATGCAGGATATTTCCGAGCGGATGGAGATCGAGCGCCAGCTTAGGCAGAGCGAGCGGAACAATCGGTTGACTCTGGAGAACTCCCTGGATTTGATTGTCCGTACAGACCCGTCGGGAAACACCATTCTGTACTGTTCGCCGGCCAGCCGGACGCTGCTTGGCTACGAGCCTGAGGAAATGGTGGGGATGAACGCCTATGCCTATCTTCATCCCGACGATCTGCTGAGGGTGAAGCAGGCTGAGGAGAATACTCCGCATTCCGGTGTCAATCCTCCCATCACCTACCGGAACCGATGCAAGGACGGAGGGTATGTCTGGTTTGAGACGAACAGCCGCTATATCACAGGAGAGGACGGCTCTGTGGAGATTCTCGCCGTCTCCCGGGACATTACCGAGCGAAAGCATTTCGAATCGATGATTCAGGAGAGCGAGCAGCGCTACAAGTCCTTGTTCGAATATAACCCTTCCGCCGTGTACTCGATGAATCTGGAGGGCGATTATTTAACGGCCAATGCCAATCTGGAGGCTCTGACCGGTTATGCGCAGGGTGAGTTGATCGGCATGTATTTCGGCCCCATTATTGCGGAAAAAGACATCAATAAGACGCTCTATCACTTCAATCTTGCGGCACAGGGCTATCCTCAAAACTACGACCTGACCATCATTCATAAAGACGGCCGCGAGATTGAAATCAATACCACGAATATCCCGATGATCGTGGGCGGCCGGGTCGTAGGCGTCTACGGCATTTCACGGGACATCACGGAACGCACCCGCTATGTGGAGCAGATCGAGAAGCTTGGCAACGAATACACGCTAATTCTGAATGCGGTCTCCGAAGGCATTTTCGGCCTTGACCGCGAAGGCAAGGTGACGTTCATTAACCCGGCCGGGGCGTATATGCTTGATTTTGAGTACGACGATATTCTCGGGCTCTCCTACCGGGATATCATCCACCAGACCGCGCTGGACGGCACCTCGTATTTGCCTGAGGAGGCTCCGCTATTAAAGGCGATCGGAAGAGGCGTCTCCCATCAGGGGAAGGAAGCTGTGCTGTGGCGAAGAGACGGCACGAGCTTTCTGGCCTCTTACCAGCTGACGCCGCTGTTTGACAAGGGCGAGTATGTGGGCGCAGTCATTGTCTTCCGCGACATTACGGACGAGCGGGAAATTCTCCAGGCGAAGGAATCGGCGGAGAAGGCGGACCAGGCCAAGTCGGAGTTCCTGGCGATCATGAGCCATGAGCTGCGCACGCCGATGAACGGCATCATGGGCATGACCGAGCTGCTGTCGCAGACGGGACTGAACGAGGAGCAGCGCGCTTATGTGGATATTATCGGAGACAGCAGCGACTCGCTGCTGAATATCCTGAATGAAGTGCTGGATTTCAGCAAGATCGAAGCCGGCAAGATGGCTATCGCCCGGGAGCCTTTCGCTCCGGGAGAGGTGCTGGAGAGCGTGATCGAGCTCTTCCGGGCCAAAGCCAAGGAGAAGAATCTCGACTTCTCCGGAAGCATGGGGCCGGGGGTTCCTGAGGTGATCGTAGGGGATGCCGCCCGGCTGCGGCAGATTCTGGTGAACCTGATCAGCAACGCGGTGAAGTTCACGGAAATCGGGTCGATCCTGATCGATATCGGTGCGGAGTACGGAGGCTCGCCAGGCCAATATGCGCTGACGGTGCATGTCCGGGATACTGGAATCGGGATCGCGCCGGAGAAGGCGCCGCTCCTGTTCCAGTCGTTCTCCCAGCTGCATCCGTCCATCAACCGCAAGTACGGCGGAACGGGCCTCGGGCTTGCCATATGCAGGAAGCTCGTCGAACTTATGGGCGGCATGATCGGTGTGGAGAGCGTCCCGGAACAGGGCTCTGATTTCTACTTCACCTTGCCGGTCGATACCCCGGAGTGGGAAGAAAATGGAGATCATGCGGAGAATGAGTATGACGACGCTTCCGCAGACCGGGAAGAGTCCGTTGGACAATTGCCCGGCAGGCCGAAGTTCGGGCCGCTCCGTATCCTGATTGCGGAGGATCAGCCCGTCAACCAGAAGCTGCTAAGTACCATGTTGCAGAAAAGAGGGTACGAGGCCGATCTCGCGGAGAACGGTGAGGAGACCATTCGTGCCGCCATGGAAGATCACTATGACGTGATCTTCATGGATGTCCAGATGCCGGTCATGAGCGGACTTACGGCGGCTGCCCGCCTTCGGGACATGCTGCCCGCGGACCGGCTGCCCTACATTGTGGCCGTCACGGCCTATGCCGGCAAGGAGGACCGGGAGCGTTGCATAGCTGTTGGCATGCGGGATTTCATCAGCAAGCCCTTTCTTTCCTCCGAGATTGAAAGGGTGCTTCGCGCCCGAATGGAAGCGATGACGAGATGACCGCCTTCCATAGCCGCAGACTTGCGGTAGAACCTTATACCCAGTGGGCTCCCGGTGTTCAATCCGCTTCCTCGGCCTGCGGTCCGGCGACGATGGCTGCAATCGCGGAGTACTGGGGCCGCCGCCTTGGGGTGTCCGGAAGGATCGGGCTGGAACATTTCGGTTCGAAAGTGAATCAAATGAACCATTTATACCGAAAATATGGAGGCCGACCCTGGGGAATGAGCGCGACTGCTCTTGCCAGGGGAATGAAGGCGTTTCTTCGAAGTTCGCTCGGGCAATCCCGGGCTATTGAGATCAGGCGTTTGAGCGATTTCGAGCAGTATAAAGCCGAGATTGACGCGGACCGGCCGGTTGCCGTCAAGTTCGATAAATGGTTGTCCTTCCGCTGGAGGGGGAATTATGACTTCGACTATCACTGGACAGTCGGGATCGGGTACGAGCTGACGGAACAGGGGCCGATGCTGCTTGTTCAGGATAACGGCCTAAGGTGCGGGGACGGCGTCTTTGACCCGAGCCGGGAGCGGAGGATCAGCTATACGCGGAACGCGGACGTGCTGTCCATGGTAGCTCTTCGGATCGAATAAGAGCCGATAGATGATGGTTTGAAAATAGAATGACACTTTTTGCAGAAAACGTAGGGGGAAGTTGGTTTGACAGCCAACTTCCCCCATTGTATAATCCCGGTTGAAAGTTGTAGAAACGTTTGCACTGGGGAAGGTGTGCCTCCTGAAGTGCTATGGGATAAAGGAGAGGTGTCTGGATTGTCGGTACAAAGAGAGATGGATGAACCGATTCGCTACGGCGATTCTGCGGTAACCGGCGGAGTTTCGGTCTTCGATGAACGTTTTGATGAGCTGTTCGGTTATGACGGAGAGGATTTGGGGCTGAGCTATGCCCCGGAGCAATCGTCTTTTCGATTGTGGGCCCCGACCTCGGAGCAGGCTGAGCTTGTTCTGTATGCATCCTGGCAGGGAGAACCCGAAAGGGTGATCTCCATGGACCGGGGGACCGGCGGTACGTGGACCGCAAGCGTAACGGGTGACCTGGAAGGCAAGTACTATACTTACCGTGTGATGATTGAAGGCCAGTGGAATGAAGCGGCGGACCCTTATGCCAGAGCTGTCGGCGTCAACGGCGACCGCGGCGCCATTCTGGATCTGCGGAAGACGGACCCGGAGGGATGGTCTGCCAGGATGCCGGCCTTTGGGGACCCGGTTGATGCCGTCATTTACGAGCTGCATGTGATGGATTATTCGATTCATCCTGAAAGCGGCATCCGGCACAAAGGTCTGTTCGCCGGACTTGCGGAGAACGGGACGCGGGGCCCGGGAGGGATTCTGACCGGACTCGATCATATCGCGGACCTGGGCGTTACTCATGTGCAGCTGCTGCCGGTGTATGATTACGCCACGGAAAGTGTGGATGAGACGAAGCTCGACCTCCCCCACTTCAATTGGGGATATGACCCGAAGAACTATAACGCTCCGGAGGGCTCCTATGCCACCGATCCTTATGAACCGGCGTCCCGAATCCGGGAGCTCAAGGAGCTGATCCAAAGTCTTCATGACCGTGGAGTGCGCGTTATTATGGATGTCGTTTACAATCATGTCTACGACGGCTACCGCGTCAATTTCACGAAGCTTGTACCCGGCTACTATTTGCGGTATAAGCCGGATGGCAGCCTCGCCAACGGCTCGGGCTGCGGCAATGACTGCGCCACCGAGCGGAAGATGATGTCCCGCTTCATTGCGGACTCCGTTCTGTACTGGGCGAAGGAGTACAAGTTCGACGGGTTCCGGTTCGACCTGATGGGGCTCATGGACGTGGATACGATCAATGAAATCCGGCGGCGGCTCTCGGCGGAGATCGATCCGTCCATCCTGATGATCGGCGAAGGCTGGGACCTAGACACGGAGCTTGCGCCGGAGCGCCAGGCGAGCCAGCATAACAGCGAAGCGATTCCGCTCATCGGCCAGTTTAACGACAGATTCCGCGATGTGGTGAAGGGCGACATCTTCCTGCATGACGTCAAAGGGTTTGTCAGCGGTGGACCCGTGCCCAAGCAAGAGGTGATGGCGGGCATCGCCGGGGGGATTCCCTATGCGCCGGGCATCCATCAGTTCGTGCAGGAGCCGCAGCAGAGCGTCAATTACGTGGAATGCCACGACAATCATACCCTCTGGGATAAGCTGGTGCTGTCGGCGGGGGAAGTTGAGGAGGCAGAGCTTCGCGCCATGCACCGGCTTGCGACGGCAATGATCCTGATGAGCCAGGGCATTCCGTTCCTGCATGCCGGCCAGGAATTTATGCGGACGAAGAACGGCGTGGAGAACAGCTATAAGAGTCCTGTCGAGATCAACCGGATCGACTGGGAGCGCTGTGCCGCGCTTCAGGATGAGGTCGCCTATGTCAAGAAGCTGATCGGGCTGCGCAAAGCTCATCCGGCGTTCCGCATGCGGAGCGCGGAAGAGATCCGCGCGAAGCTGGTCTTCGAGGCATCGCCAGCAGACGTCATCGCGTACACGCTTCGTGGTCATGCCGGAGGCGACCAGGCAGAGCATTTGCTGGTCATCTACAGCGCTGTGCCGGGCGAAGTGGCGCTTCCGATTCCGAAGCTCGGCTCGTGGCAGCCGCTGCTTGGCGCGGAGTCCATTTCCGCGCTGGAAGACGGCAAGATAACCGTCAGCGGCATCGGAATGACGGTGCTGGCCGTTCTCTGATTCCGGATTGGCAGCTGCGTTCCAGCTTCGTGGACATAGAGAGGCGGCCTGTCCGGCAGCCGGACTATTCCCGCTGCTAGACCATAAGCAAGCACTTCCGCCGCAGGCGGGAGTGCTTTTTTGACATGAAAATGGATGGCGGCGCGTTCGGAACTTTATTCGGGTACGCTTAAAAAAGTCCGGGTTTTTCCACTAAAAGGTACAGTATGCAGACATGAAGCAATAAAATATAATAGTTTAGATATTCATTTAAGGCATCTTTACCTAATTACATAAGAAAGGTTGTTGCCGTGCATGAGCTTGATTGAAGTAAGCGGTCTGAACAAGGTGTTCAGGCAGGCGGTTAAAGAGCCGGGACTGGCCGGCGCGGTGAAGCATCTGTTCACACAGCGATACGTTGACAAACATGCGGTGCAGGGAATCGATCTGACGATCTGGGAGGGAGAAACCGTAGCTTATGTCGGCCCCAACGGGGCGGGCAAGTCAACGACAATCAAGATGATGTGCGGCGTGCTTGTTCCGACCTCTGGCGAGATCAGGGTGGACGGATTAAATCCGTATAAGCAGCGGATGGCGAACGCACAGCGTATTGGAGCAGTATTCGGCCAGCGCACGCAGCTGTGGTGGGATATTCCGGTCCGGGAATCTCTGAATCTGCTAAAAGACATCTACCAGGTGCCCTCTGGCATCTTCAAACGAAATTTGGAAGCGTTCTCTGAACTGCTCGGAATGGATGAGTTTCTGCATTTGTCGGCACGCAAGCTGTCCCTTGGCCAGCGCATGCGCGCAGATCTCGCAGCCGCCCTGCTGCATGATCCCAAGATCGTCTATCTGGACGAACCGACGATTGGATTGGACGTATCGGTCAAAATGCGCATCCGGGCCTTCATCAAGCAAATGAACCGGGAGAAGGGCACGACGATGCTGCTGACGACTCATGATCTCGGCGATATCGAGGATCTGTGTGAACGGCTCGTGATTATAGATCACGGACGGATTATTTTTGACGGGAGACTGGCTGCGGTCAAGGACGCTTTTGCACGAGAACGGACGATCCATCTGGAGATGGGAGCGCCAATTGCGGAACCGGACAGGCTATTCACGGACTTGCCGGAGATCGGCATACAGCAGACCGGCGACTTGAACCTCGCAATCACCTTCGACCGGTTCCGGATCACGGCAAGCGAGATTGTGAAGCGGATTATCGGCGAGGGGGAAGTAATTGATTTTCATATCGACGAACCAGGCATCGAGCAGATTATCCGCAGGGTGTATGAGGGCAGCCTGGATTTGAAAGCGCATACGCCGGTGGCCGCGGCAAGGGAGGCATAGCTCTGACATGGCGCTGAAAAAGTATTGGTCGCTCGCCGTCTGCTCCATGCAGAATACGTTGTCCTACAGGCTGGCGTTTGTCCTCAGCTTCCTTGGAAACTTCGTGACGCTGGTTGCGATGTACTATTTGTGGCAGTCGATCTATGCCGGGCAGACAGAAATTGCCGGGTTTCAGTGGAACCAGATGAAGGCTTACCTGCTGGTCACCTTTTTCGTCAACTCCATGCTGTCGTACTACTCGGAATCGGGCATTACCGGCAAGGTTATCGATGGGACGGTCGCCATGGATCTCCTGAAGCCGCTCGACTTTCAAAAAGCCCGCCTGGCGGAGTCGCTGGGCTCCTGTGTGCTGGAAGGGCTGCTCAGTGCTGTGCTGACTGGCATTCTGGCGGTCACTGCGCTCGGCGTCCCACTTCCGCAAGGCGGAGTGACTGCTCTGCTGTTCACGGTGAGTCTGCTCTCTTCCATTCTCGTCAAATTCGGTATCGTCTACTGCGCCGCCCTTGTCTGCTTCTATACGACCAGCGGGATCGGCGTCATCTGGGCCCGGATGGCCGTGACGAACCTGCTGTCGGGGGCGCTGGTGCCGCTCGCCTTTTTTCCGGGCTGGCTCCGGTCCGTCGCTATGGTGCTGCCCTTTCAGGGCATCGTCAACACGCCGTCGACGATTTTTCTCGGCATGCATACTGCAAGCGAGGCTCTGGGTCTGATCGCGCTGCAGTGGTTCTGGATCGTGGCGCTTTGGCTGCTCGGCAAATGGATGTGGGGCTGGGCGGTTCGGCAAATCACCATACATGGAGGATAAAAGCTAGACATGGAGGATAAATGGCAGATATGAAGGATAGATGGCAGATGCGGGGGATAGAGATGGCGCGGCAAGCAACCGGATGGACCGTATCCGCGAAGGCTGCGACAAATTGCAAGGGCGTACAGTTGACGCCTGAGATTCGTTGCTTGGAGAGTGCGGGATTGATGGCATCTGAGACATATTGCAAGGAGGTGATACAAGGATGAACAAGACAGTGCCCGTACGAATGTCTCCAAGGCGTGTGCTGTTTCTGTATCGGCGGCTGTTCGTGCAGCAATTGAAGGCGATTCTGGAGTATTCCTCCGACTTCTACGTCATGATATTCTCGGCAGCCCTGACCCAGATCGTCGGCTTCCTGTTCCTGTGGGTGGTGTTCTCCCGGATTCCCGTCATTCAGGGCTGGACGATGTGGGAAGTGGCGTTCATGTACGCCGCGATTTATGTCTCCGAAGGCGTCGGATCGCTGTTCTTCGAGGGGACCTGGCGCATGCTGCGGCTGGTGAACATGGGAGAGCTGGACCGCTATCTCGTCCGGCCCATGCCGGTGGTGCTTCAAATCTTCTGCACGGGCATCGGAATGAACGGGATCGGAAACATCCTGATCGGCGGTTCGATCATCGCCATCTCGCTTGCGCATGTTGGGATTGACTGGAGCATCGGAACGGTTCTAACCGCACTGGTGATGCTTGTGCCAGCGATGACAATCCGTGTCGGCATCAACCTGGCGGCCAATTGCTCCGCGTTCTGGATCAAGGCGAGCGGCAATGCTTTTCCGATTATGGTGCATAACATGGGCGAATTCGCCAAATATCCGATTACGATCTTCTCCCTCGGGCTGCAGCTGTTCATTTCACTGGCGGTTCCATTCGCCTTCGTCAGCTTCTTCCCTGCCGCCGTTCTGTTCGGGAAGGAAGAGTGGGTCGGCTACGGCTGGCTGAGTCCACTTGTGGCGGTCTATGTTGTCTCCGTGGCGCTGCTTCTGCTGAGGACCGGACTGAAGCGGTATGAGAGCACAGGCAATTAGCCCTTCGGCGTCGGCAAGCTTAAACGTTGTCCAGCCTGACAAGACCCTGTTATCCGGCCGCAACCGCCCTAATGGACATGTTTTTAAAGATTCAAATTTGAAATTTGTGTGAGAATGCTAAAATGATGTTCTCAGTTTGGGGAAAAGGTGACATTGCTCACGTTCGGAACGTGAAAGCGGATGTTAATATGGATTCACTTCTTACTTACTTCTAATTTTAAATGTGGCGGACAACCATGAGCCGGGGCAGTAGACCGGCTGCAGCCTGCCGCTTCGCTGCTTTACTGCGTCATACAACAGACGCCCGGAGGGACTGAAGTCCTTGGTGTAAGCGGCATCTAGAAGGAATCGCGGCCGACGATGGCGGCCAATCTACCTAACACGGAGGATGACAGGGATGGGTAAAGCTACGGGATTTCTGGAATATGCGCGGGTAGCCCCCGGCGAATGCGACGCGCTTGAGCGTATCAAGAATTGGGATGAATTTTCGGTGCCGCTGAGCGAAGAGAAGCTGCGCGAGCAGAGCGCGCGCTGTATGGACTGCGGAACGCCGTTCTGCCATGTAGGGCGTATGCTGTCCGGTATGGCTGCGGGCTGTCCGATTCATAATTTGATTCCGGAATGGAATGATATGGTTTACAAGGGCAACTGGGAAGTGGCCCTGAAACGGCTGCACAAGACGAACAACTTTCCTGAATTCACCAGCCGAGTCTGCCCTGCGCCTTGCGAAGGCTCCTGCACCGTGGGCATGAACGGTCAGCCGGTTGCCATTCGCTCGATTGAGAAGGCGATTGTTGACAAGGGCTTTGAGATGGGCTGGATCAAGCCCGAGCCGCCGCTTGCCCGTACCGGCAAGAAGGTAGCTGTGGTCGGCTCCGGTCCGGCAGGTATGGCCTGCGCAGCGCAGCTCAACAAAGCGGGGCATTTCGTGACCGTGTATGAGCGGGCCGACCGGATCGGCGGGCTGCTGACATACGGCATCCCGAACATGAAGCTGGACAAGAAGAAAGTACAGCGGCGCGTCGATCTGCTTGCGGCAGAAGGCGTTGAGTTCATTACCGGAACCGAAGTTGGCAGAGACATTTCGGCAGATGAGCTGAAAGCCGGCTATGACGCAGTCGTTCTCTGCGGCGGATCGACCAAGGGACGCGATCTGCAGATTGAAGGCCGCGAGCTGTCCGGCGTCTATCAGGCGATGGAGTTCCTGACGCTGAACACGAAGAGCTTGCTTGACTCCGGTCTGAAGGACGGCGAGTATCTGTCCGCCGCCGGGAAGGATGTCGTCGTAATCGGCGGCGGCGACACTGGCACTGACTGTGTGGCCACTTCGCTGCGCCACGGCTGCAAGAGCGTGATCCAGCTGGAAATCATGCCTCAGGCTCCGCTTAACCGCCAGCCGAGCAACCCGTGGCCGGAATTCCCGAAGGTGCTGAAGGTTGACTACGGCCAGGTCGAGGCGAAGGCCGTGTACCATGAGGACCCGCGCCGGTATCTCGTATCGACGAAGGGCTTCGTCGGCGACGGGAACGGCCATGTGAAGGAGCTGCGCACGGTCCAGATCGAGTGGGCCCGCAATGAGGATGGCCGCATGATCCCGAGAGAGGTGCCGGGCAGCGAAGAAGTGATTCCGGCGCAGCTCGTGCTGTTGGCGCTGGGCTTCACCGGCCCGGAAGATACGGCAGCGGCACAGTTCGGCGTAGAACGCGATGAGCGCACGAACGTCAAGGCCGAATACGGCGTGCATACGACCAATGTCGAGGGCGTCTTCGCCGCCGGCGATATGCGCCGTGGTCAGAGCCTTGTAGTATGGGCAATCGGCGAAGGCCGTCAGGCCGCCCGCGAAGTTGACCGTTACTTGATGGGCTCGTCTAATCTGCCGTAAATCCCTATCATAGAGCCCGAACATGAGGCGCCCCAAGCGGGCGCCTTTTTGCCGGAAAATCTGCCCGGCAGCCGTCAACCCAGCAGGCCAGCTCTTTACCGTTCGCTGTCTTTGGCGGAGAGCGTGGAGACGACAGGCTCCCCGCAGAGCCTCCGGCCGCGCCTTCGATGGAACTCTCCGCCGCTGCCGGACGCCCTTGATGGAACTGCCCGCCCGGTCCAGCCGGAGGCCAGGAATAAGGCCGGGAAACGCCGCTGCCGGGGCACGTCCCCTTCGTCCGGTGGATTGGTGTATGATGGTATACGGATATTTATATGGGGCATCTACAGGATGCCGCCAGACGTTTATTTTTGACGAAAGGAATGATTTCGATGAAACTGATGTTCATCTCCGACATTCACGGATCGCTCCACTGGCTGAAGCTTGCGCTGGAGAAGGTTAATGAGGAAGCACCGGACGGGCTCGTATTCCTCGGTGATTTCATGTATCATGGCCCCCGCAATCCGCTTCCTGAAGGGTATGACCCTCAGGGTGTCGCGAAGGAGCTGAATGCCATCAAAGGACGGATTACAGCGGCTGTCCGGGGCAACTGCGACGCCGAGGTGGACCAGATGCTGCTGGCGTTCCCGATGATGGGTGACTACGCGCAGCTGTGGGCAGATGGAAGACGCATTTACGCCACCCACGGACACGGGTTCAGCATGGAGAACCTGCCGGAGCTGCAGCCGGGGGATATCTTTATCCAGGGCCATACCCATGTGCCGGTGGCGGACAAGAAGGATGGCATCTATGTGCTGAATCCGGGCTCGATCTCCCTGCCGAAGGAGAATTATCCGAATTCCTATGCGGTGCTGGAGGGCGGAAAATATACCGTTAAGAGCTTCTCGGGCGACACGATCAAGGAAATCGAGATCGTCTGATGCTCGGCTAGCATGCAAGGCGGTGTTAGGAAGTCAGGCAGCCAGACGGGTGATACGCAGAAAGAGCCGGCAGACGGCTTTCGGCGGGTCGCCCGTTTTTGAGTTGTTCGCAAGTGCAAGCTGCCCGCTTGTTCATGCGTTTCAATTTCCCGGTAACCGCATGGCGCGGCATGGGAGGCCATCAGGCCGGTTATCCCTGGTTTCGGTGCTGTTCCTTGGGCCTTGAGCTTACCCGGCCGGCCCGTGCCGGAGCTAAGCCGGGCCTGAGCCACATCTGAACCGGAGTTGAGCCGGAGCTGAACCGGGAGCTGACCCGGCCCTAAGTCCGTGTGATATTGCCCCGGAATTGAGTTTGAGTGCGGATTGATATTATTGTATGATGGGTGAGGAATGCGCAGGTGAGCGCGTTTCCTATCCTAATTGCAAGGCGGGCTAACTACATGAATCCTAACGATTTCTACTATAAAATGCCGCCCGAATGGGCGCCGCATGAGCGCACCTTCATTTCGTGGCCGGTACAAGATTCCATGTGCTATCCGGAGCAGCATGAATCCGTATGCCAGGGCTATGCCGAAATCATCCGGGCGATCGTCGAGTTCGAGCCGGTGACTGTCATTGTGAATCCGGGGGAGCAGGATCAAGTGATGCGCGTTGTGGGCCGACCGGGAGTTGCCTATGAGCCGATCAGTCACAGTGATGCCTGGATTCGCGACAACGGGCCGACCTTCCTGCTTAACCCGGACGGCCAGCTGGCCGGCGTGAACTGGAAGTTCAACGCCTGGGGCGGGAAGTATTCGCCGTGGGATCTGGACGATAAGGTTGCACCTCAGATCCTGGACTCGGTCAAGGCCACGCGCTTCGATGCGCCGCTGGTCATGGAAGGCGGCTCGTTCCATACGGACGGCGAAGGCACGCTGATTACGACCGAGGAATGCCTGCTGAATCCGAATCGCAATCCGGGACTCGGACGCGGCGATATCGAAGAGTATTTGCGCCAGTACACCGGCGTGGAGAAGATCATCTGGCTGAAGCAGGGCCTGAGCGGCGACGAGACGGACGGGCATGTCGACAATATCGCCTGCTTCGCGGCTCCCGGCAAGGTCATCCTGCAAGTATCGGACGACCCGCAGGATGAGAACTATGCCATCACGCAGGAGAATCTGCGGATTCTGGAGGAAGCGACAGATGCGCAGGGACGGAAGCTGGAGGTCGTCACCATCCAGCAGCCGCCGCGCGCTGATTATGAAGACAGCCGCCTGACGCTGAGCTATCTCAATTTCTATTTCGTCAACGGCGGCATCATCCTGCCGGTCTTCGGCGCACCGGAGACCGACGCGGCGGCGGAGCAGACGCTTACGCGCTTGTTCCCGGATCGCAAGATCAAGACGGTGAACGGACTCGCGGTTATCCGCGAGGGCGGCAATGTGCACTGCCTCACCCAGCAAATGCCGACATCAAGCGGCAATAGGGTGTAACGACGGCCGGAAGACGGCCGAATGATCATATGTACCCGATTCAGACAGCAAGGAGGCTGACCACTTGAGAAAAGTAACCGTAGCGGCGACGCAAATGAGCTGCTCCAGCAATATAGAAGAGAACATCGCGAAGGCTGACCGGCTCGTCCGGGAAGCGGCCGCGCAGGGTGCCCAGATCATCCTGCTGCAGGAGCTGTTCGAGACCCCGTACTTCTGCCAGAAGGAGAAGTCGGATTACTATGTATATGCGACGGAGCTGGAGCAGAACAAGGCTGTGAACCACTTCAAGGAAGTGGCGAAAGAGCTGAAGGTGGTTCTGCCGATCAGCTTCTACGAGAAGAAGAACTATGCCCGCTACAACTCCCTCGCCGTCATCGACGCGGACGGAACCGTGCTGGGCAAGTACCGCAAGAGCCATATCCCGGACGGCCCGGGCTATGAGGAGAAATTCTACTTCAACCCCGGCGATACCGGGTTCAAGGTATGGAACACGCGCTACGCCAAGATCGGCGTCGGCGTCTGCTGGGATCAGTGGTATCCCGAAGCGGCGCGCGTCATGGCGCTGATGGGCGCGGAGCTGTTGTTCTACCCGACGGCCATCGGCTCGGAGCCGCAGGACAGCGGCATTGATTCCAAGGACCATTGGCAGATGTGCATGCTCGGCCATGCCGCGTCCAACCTGATTCCCGTCGTGGCGTCCAACCGGATCGGCCGCGAAGAGGATGAGGATTCGAGCATCAGCTTCTATGGCTCCTCGTTCATTGCCGGACCGCAAGGCAACAAGGTGGCTGAAGCCGGACGTGAAGAGGAAGCCGTGCTCGTGGCCGACTTCGATCTGGATGCGCTGGAGACCGGCCGGATCGAATGGGGCATTTTCCGCGACCGGCGGCCGGAGCTGTACCGGCTGATCGCCTCTTATGACGGTGACCTCACCTTCTGATTAGCGCATACTTTAAGATAAATTCAAAGGCACTTTCGGGTCATTTGCCCGTGAGTGCCTTTTTTGCATGCGCCTCGATTTCCTGGTAAAAGGTAGGGCGGCCAAAGGACGTTGTCAGCAATTTCCCAGTGGCGGAGGCCCGGATCAGAATGTTACAAACTTCCGATAATATGTTATGTAACATGACATAATGGAGAAATGATAATTGTCATCTATGCTTTATTCTGTTAAAATCTCTGTATGTTAATAGATAAACTATTGGGGGGATTGAGAGATGAAGGGTACGAATAAATGGATCATGTCAGCTTTGATCGCAATTTTGGTGCTGGCATTGGCAGGCTGCGGATCGGATAACTCGAGTTCAGGCTCCGGCGGGGACGGTGAAGTGATTAAATTCGCGAGCGACGCTACGTACGCACCGATGGAGTATATGGACAAGGATACGATTAAGGGCTTTGACATCGACTTTATTGCCGCGGTTGCGGAAGAGGCCGGTATTAAATATGAAGTCACCAACACGGGCTGGGACACGATGCTGGAGAGCGTGAAGCAGGGTACGGAATACAAAGCCGGCCTGTCCTCCGTATCGATTACCGACGAACGCAAGCAGACCTACGATTTCTCGGTTCCCTATTTTGAATCAACGAACATGATTATGGTGAAGGAAGGCAGCGACATCAAGAGTGCGCTGGACCTGAAGGATAAGAAGGTCGCTGTGCAGACAGCTACCACCGCTGACGATCTCATGAGCGGCATTATGGGCGTTGGTAATACGAAACTGAAGCGATTCGACAGTAACGCGGTAGCCATGATGGAGCTGGATAATGGCGGAGCCGATGCGGTAGTAGCCGACATCGCGATTGTGCGGGAATATATCAAGAACAATCCAAAGATGAAGCTGGTGGGCATCCTGGACAAGGAGAACTTCGGCTCCGAGTATTATGGCATCCTGTACCCGAAGGGCAGCGACCTGAAGGCGAAGCTGGACCCGGCGATCAAGAAGATCATCGAGAACGGCAAGTACGAGGAAATCTACAAGAAATGGTTCGGCGAAGCTCCGGATCTGACCAACCTGAAGAACGCAGAGTAATCAGGAGCAATGACAAGCATGCGTAATGAATACTATTGCGCGTGCTTGTTTTTTTAGAAGAGAAGATTTATAGAGTACGAGATTATTAGATGAAGAGATACAAGAGAAGGGGAAGAACAAGATGGATTTCAGATTTAGCATCATCGGCGACTACCTGCCCTTATTTTTGCGAGGCACTCTGTATACGATTGGCTTCTCGATCGCGTCCATCATCATCGGCTCCATTCTGGGCCTCGGGATCGGCTTTGGTCGGATGCTGAAGAATCCGGTAGCCCGGTGGCCTTTTATCGCCTACATCAACTTCCTGCGCGGCACACCGCTGTATGTGCAGATTCTGATGGTGCATTTCGGCGTCGTTCCGTTCTTCTACGGCAGCACCAATGCCTTGATCTCGGGCGTCGTCGCACTATCCCTGAACTCGGCCGCCTACTCGGCGGAGATCTTCCGCGCGGGCATTCAGTCGATCGATCCCGGCCAGCGCGAGGCCGCACTGTCACTGGGGATGACGGGGCGGCAGACGATGCGGTTCGTCATTTTGCCTCAGGCTATCAAACGGATGGTTCCGGCTTTTGGCAACGAATTCATCGTCCTGGTCAAGGATTCCTCTCTGCTCGCGCTGATCGCGGCGCCGGAGATTATGTACTGGGGCAACACGATGAAGGGCCAGTATATGCGGATCTGGGAGCCGTATCTGACAGCGGCGGTCTTTTACTTCGTGCTGACTTATCTGCTTAACAAGCTGCTGGCTTATATCGAACGGAGGATGTAGAAAGTTATGGAACCGATTATTTCCGTCAAAAATCTTCATAAGGCGTACGGAAGCCATGTGGTGCTGAGCGATATCAGCGTCGATATCAAGACGAGCGAGGTTGTTGTCGTGATCGGGCCTTCGGGCTCGGGCAAATCCACCTTCCTGCGCTGTCTGAATCTGCTGGAGCAGCCGCAGGGAGGCGATATCCTCATTGAAGGCATCAATCTGATGGACAAGAAGACCAAAATCAACGAGGTCCGGACCGAGGTGGGGATGGTTTTTCAGCAGTTCAACCTGTTCCCGCACAAGAAGGTCATCGAGAATATTATGATGGCTCCCGTTCAGGTGCGGAAATGGACTGAGGAACGCGCCCGGCAAAAGGCTATGGAGCTGCTGCACAAGGTAGGTCTTGCCGACAAGGCGGAAGCTTATCCATCTTCGCTCTCCGGCGGGCAGTCCCAACGGGTGGCGATCGCCCGGGCGCTGGCGATGGAGCCGAAGATCATGCTCTTTGACGAACCGACCTCTGCGCTCGATCCTGAAATGGTCGGCGAGGTGCTTGCGGTCATGAAGGACCTGGCAGGCGAAGGAATGACGATGGTGGTCGTCACCCATGAAATGGGCTTCGCACGGGAGGTCGGCGACCGCGTTCTGTTCATGGAGCAGGGCGTAGTCGTCGAGCAGGGAACGCCTGCGGAGCTGTTCGGCAATCCGCAGCATATGCGGACGCAGGAATTCTTGTCAAAGGTGCTGTAAAACAGGAGCGAATCCCAGATATGCAGGTGGAAGGCGGCGGGCCGGGGAACCGCCGCCTTTCGGCGTCACAGCGGCGGGCTATATCTTTTTCTGTCAGAAATTGAAACATATGCGGGTTGTCCGCGTATGACCTTGTATACGTTTTTCACGCCGGCTATCCGGCGATACCCAAAGATGCTTTGAATGGAGGGCTAACGCTTGGCGGGAATCAATCTTGTAAAAGGTCAAAAAATCGATCTGACCAAGGGCAATGCCGGTCTGTCGAATGTTGTTGTAGGATTAGGGTGGGACCCTGCCGAAACCAAGGGGCTGTTCGGTTTCAAGAAGCAGGCGAACATCGACTGCGACGCTTCGGCCCTGCTGCTGAGTGCAGACGGGAAGTTAACCAAGAAATCCAACCTGGTCTGCTTCCATAACAAGCAGAGCGCCTGCAATTCCGTTGTTCATTCAGGCGACAACCTGACGGGCGAAGGGGACGGGGATGACGAGCAAATCCGGGTTAACCTCAGCGCGGTTCCGGCGGATGTCAGCAGCATTCTGGTTGTTGTGAATATTTATGATGCGGTCAACCGCAAGCAGGATTTCGGCATGGTCCGGTCAGCCTATATCCGGGTAGCGAACGCTTCAGGCGGTGCGGAGCTGGTCAAATACAATCTGACGGACAACTATTCAGGCTTCACGGCCCTGATCTGCGGGGAATTGTACCGCAACGGGTCGGAGTGGAAATTCGCCGCCATCGGCGAAGGAAGCCATGCGGCCCATATCAATCAGCTGGCCGAGCGATACGTGTAAGTCCAATCCCATATTTCCAGAGAAGAGAGGTATGTACAAATGGCAATCAACTTATCCAAAGGACAGAAGATCGATTTAACCAAAACGAATCCGGGTCTTTCCAAAATTACGGTTGGCCTCGGCTGGGACACGAACAAGTACGATGGAGGCAAGGACTTCGACCTTGATGTATCCGTATTTCTGGCCGATGCCAATGGCAAAGTGAACAAAGAAAGCAACTTTATTTTCTTCAACAACAAGCAGAATGAGAACGGCTCTGTGGTGCATACAGGCGACAACCGCACCGGCGAAGGCGAAGGCGACGATGAGCAGATTCAGATCGATCTGGCCAGCGTGCCTGCCGATGTCGAGAAGATTGCTTTTACCATCACCATCTATGAAGCGGAGCACCGCAACCAGAACTTCGGACAGGTCTCCCGCTCTTATGTGCGGATTGTAAACGATGTTAACAACGAAGAGTTGATCCGCTTCGATCTGGGCGAGGATTTCTCCATCGAAACGGGCGTTGTGGTGGGCGAGCTGTACCGGAATGCCGGTGAGTGGAAGTTCAGCGCCATCGGCAGCGGCTATAAGGACGGACTTGCCGGACTGACCCGGGATTACGGTCTGCAGTAAACGGTCAGCCGGATTGTTGAGATGCGGGTTGCCTTGACAATAGCGACATCAGGCATTGCCGGGTGCGAACCGCGAACGGTAGAAGCTGAGTTTCAGCTGATATAAAACTCATTGAAAGGGTGTTAGTTATGACGATCAGTCTCTCCAAGGGACAGCGAATCGACTTGACGAAGACCAACCCCGGTCTAACCCAGGTTGTGGTCGGTCTCGGCTGGGATACGAACAAATACAGCGGCGGGCATGATTTTGACCTCGATGCTTCCGCCTTCCTGCTCTACGAAGACGGCAAGGCCAAGAGCGCGGATGATTTCGTCTTCTACAACAACCAGACCGGCGGAGGAGGCTCCGTAGTGCATACGGGCGACAACCGTACAGGCGAAGGCGACGGGGACGACGAGCAGATCGTTGTCGATTTCAGCAAGGTACCGGCCCATATCCACCGTATCGGCATTACGGTCACGATCTACGATTACGAGTCCCGGGTGCAAAATTTCGGACAGGTCTCCAACGCCTTCGTTCGCGTCGTCGACGCCGTGACAAGCCGGGAGATTCTCCGGTACGATCTGGGCGAGGACTTCTCCACGGAGACGGCAGTTGTATTCTGCGAGTTTTACCGTAATGGCGCGGATTGGAAGTTCCAGGCTATCGGAAGCGGGTTCAGCGGCGGACTTGCCGCGCTGTGCAAAAACTACGGGCTGGACGCAAACTAAGCGGCCGGGCGGGATCGGAAGCGATCCCGCCCTTTTCAAACGGATATTGCTGTAGGTTTTAACCAGGCCCGGCATTTCCTGATGGATTGCGGGCTGTGCAAAGGTGGGGTTTATTCCATGGGCATTCAAGTGGTGAAAGGACAGAAAGTCGATGTCACAAAGGGAAATCCGGCACTCCGGAATCTGCGTGTGGAGCTCGGTTGGCAGCATGCCGCAGGGCAGGAAATTGACGCCTCCGCCTTCCTGCTGGGAAGCAGTGGAAAGGTGTCGAGCGATGAAGACCTGATCTTCTATAACAACCGAACTACGCCCTTTATCCGGTATGCCGATGAGGCGGGCTCGGTTCGTACCTTTGAGGTGAAGCTGGACCGGGTCCCCGGCGAAGTGTCCAGGATCGCGTTCACGCTTACCCTGTATGACAGAGATGGCCGGCGGCCGCAGTTCGGAGAGGTGCGGGGCATTTATCTCCGCATTCTGGAACTTGGGACAGGCGCCGAGGCGGTCCGCTGTGATCTTGAACATACCTTCTCCTCGGAAACGGCCATAGTGGCGGGAGAGTTATATAGATTGGGCGAGGAATGGAAGTTCGGCGCCATCGCTTCAGGCTTCAACGGCGGGCTGAAGGAGCTGTGCCGTCATTTCGGCGTCAACGCCGAAGATAGCCCGGCGCCGCCGGCTTCGGACGTACGGTCTGCGCCACCGATCCCGGAAATGCGGTCTGCGCCACCGGCTCGGGATTTACGGCCCGCACCGCCGGTTGCAGAGCCGCGTCCTGCGCCTCCAGCCGGGCAGGCAGAGCGGCGGGAACCGATGAAGTTCCCGCCTCCTCCAGGAGCACGGCGATCTCCCGGAGAGCCCGCAGGAGAGGAAGCATTGCGGCCGGCGGCGGAGAGTCCCCGGCAGCAGGAGCGCCCTGATGGCGCAGCCGGAGGCCCGCCCACATCAGGCCTCAATCTGCAAAAGATCGAGCTCAAGAAGAAGGGCGATCGGATTAACCTGAACAAGTCTGCCGGACTGGGAGAGATTCTGGTAAACTTGAACTGGAATATGCGCCGAAGCGGCGGCTTGTTGGGCCGGTCGAAGGGCGTGGACCTCGATCTGGCCTGTCTGTATGAGCTGAGCGACGGACGCAAGGGCGTCGTTCAGGCGCTCGGCCGCTCCTTCGGTTCCCTGCAGGGGGCGCCCTATGTGGCGCTTGACGGCGATGACCGGACCGGGGCGGTTGCGGGAGGCGAGAATCTGCGCATCAACGGCGCGAGAATTGCCGAAATCAGGCGGATATTGGTGTTCGCCTTCATTTACGAGGGCGCGACCAATTGGTCGGAAGCGGACGGGGTTGTCACCCTTCGTCAGAACGGCGGCCCGGACATCGTGGTCAGTCTGGACGAGCATGACAATCGCAAGGGAATGTGCGCCATCGCGCTCATTTCCAATGTCAACAATGAGACGTTCAGCATTGAAAGGCTTGTGCAGTATTACCGCGGACACCGTGAAATGGACGAAGCGCACCGCTGGGGGATGCGTTGGGTCTCAGGCAAAAAATAAAGATAAAGAAACCGGAGGCAGGCTAACATGGATTGGTTTTCTGATTTTTTTAGGAGCATAAGCGAGAATTACGGCCATTTCTTCTCCTGGCATGATGTGGTCGCAACGCTTTCGGACCCGGTAAGCTGGGGCATCATCGCCAGCCTGGTCCTGCTCGAAGGTCTGCTGTCGGCGGACAACGCGCTGGTGCTGGCCGTTATGGTTAAGCATCTGCCCAAGGAGCAGCAGCGTAAAGCGCTGTTCTACGGCATTTTGGGCGCCTATCTGTTCCGGTTTTTGGCAATCGGACTCGGTACGTATCTTATTAATTTCACCTTGGTCAAAGTGCTCGGCGCACTGTACCTCTTTTACATCGCTTATAAGGGGATCTTCAAGGGCGGCGGTGACGAAGCGGTAGAGAACAAAGGGTCTTCCTTCTGGAAAACGGTCCTGCTCGTCGAGCTGATGGACATCGCCTTCAGTATCGACAGTGTAATCGCAGCCTTCGGCGTGAGCAGCGAGGTCTGGGTGCTGTTCATGGGCGGCATACTGGGCGTACTCATGATGCGGGGCGTCGCTCAGGTCTTCCTGAAGCTGATCGAGAAATTCCCCGAGCTGGAGCAGACAGCCTTCCTGCTGATCGCCATTATCGCAGGCAAAATGCTGGCCGGCGCCTTCGGCTACGAAATGTCGCATGTCATCTTCTTCGCCATCATCATCTCGGTATTTGTCGGCACCATCTTGTACAGCGTGGGCCGCCGCAAAAGAGAAGAGAAGAAAGAAGTTCACCGCTAAACGGCACAAGCAGTGGTTCCTGCCGCCAGATTCCGAAATATGCACTCAATTATGTATGTACAACGGCAGCCGTCCCCGTAAGGACGGCGAAGCCGGTTTTAAGGCAATTTTCCAAACCGGGAGGGCTGTGAGATGAGGTATTTTGATTACTTGACGCCGGATTTGGAGGATTCACTGTTCTATTCCCGGCCTATGCATTTCAATCGCAGCACCGGTAAGGATCTGCTGGCACATGCTGTCGGCGCCGCCCTCTATATGCCCGCTACCCGGCCCCAGGCCGCCGAGGATATCTGGGAATTGAAGAAGAACGAAGGCCTGATCACTGCCATTCTTGATCTGGAGGACGCGGTCGGCGACCTTGAAGCGGAGGAGGCGGAAGAGCAGGCTATTCTTCATCTGACTCGTCTAGCCGAGCTTGTCGAGAGGGAGGAAGACCCCGCGGCCGATCTCCCGCTGCTGTTCATTCGGGTGCGCAATCCCCGGCAGCTTCGCAGGCTGATTCAGCGGCTGGATTCGCTGATTCTGCTGCTGACCGGCTTCGTCTTCCCGAAATTCACGGCCGAGGATGGCGGCGAATACCTGGAAGCCATCGCTGAATATAACCGTTCCCGCGTGACGGGAACTCTTCCGCTGTACGGCATGCCGATTCTCGAGAGCAGGGCGATTCTGTACCGGGAGAGCCGGCTGGACAGTCTGCTGTCGGTCCGGGAGCTGCTGTCGGCTTACCGGGAGCAGGTGCTGAACGTGCGAATCGGCGCAACCGATTTCTCCGGGGCCTTTGGCCTCAGACGCAGCGCCGGGATCAGCATCTACGAGCTGGCGCCGATCCGGGACTGCATCTCCGATATCATCAATCTGTTCGGACGGGCGGAGGACGGCTATGTCATTTCCGGACCTGTCTGGGAGTATTTCGCTTCCAGAGGAGGCCCTGGCCTCCGATTTCGGCCGGATGAACAACCTCTTGGAGGACTGCCGCCTCAAGGGCTGGCGGGAGCGCTTCGGCCGAACCGCCTGAATACGCTGAACGGGCTGATCCGGGAGACACTGCTCGACAAGGAGAACGGGATCGTCGGCAAGACGGTCATCCATCCCTCCCATCTGAAGCCGGTGCAAGCGCTGTATGCGGTCACACATGAAGAATACATCGACGCGCAGGGAATTATGGAGAGCACGGACGGATCGCTCGGCGTGTTCAAGAGCACGTATCTCAATAAAATGAATGAAATCAAGCCGCATCTGAACTGGGCCAAACGCATTTTAATACGATCTCAAATCTACGGGGTGTTGCATGAAGAACAGCATTTTTCCGGATTACTGCCCGAATACGCCTATGCACACGTTTAAGATTGTCGATCATCTGTCGGTGCAGGTCACCGAAACCGCCAATCCTTTCTCGCTTCCTGTATCCGCTCTCTTCTCCATGGCTGCCCGTATCAACAAAAAACGCAGCTTTCTGTTCGTCAGCAAGGTGCTTGGCAAGCATATTCCCGTTGACCCTTATACACCGCTGCTGACGGGAGCCGCGCTCGGACTGCTGCTGTACCGCCGGCAGTGGGACCGCTTGAAGGAGCTTGAAGAGGCCCGCATGCAGGGAAGCCTGTATGCGGCGGAGGCTGCCGCTGCCTCGGCTTGCGGGCAAGAGCAAGCGGGCGGGGGAGCCGGAGATGCCGGGTATACCGGGGATACAGTTGCCGGACTACCGGGAGCGGCAGCCGGCCACAGCCGCCCCGGCGCCACACTTGGCGAGGCGCAGGAGCGGCTGGCGGAAGCGGACCGGCTGCTGGAGACGGCGGTCCGGGGGTTGTCGCAGCCGCAGCTCGCGCGGGAGGCTTACACTGAGCTGGCCGGCGCGAAGCTCGTTCTGCCGGAGCCCGTGCTGTTCATCGGCTACGCGGAGACCGCGACTGCGCTTGGTCACAGCATGTTCCGACTGTTCCATGACGGCGCGTCCTACATACACACGACGCGCGAGGATATTCCGGAGCTCGTCTCGGCCATCTCCTTCGAGGAAGAGCATTCCCACGCGGTCGACCATCTGTGCTACGCTCTGGACCCGGAGCTATTGTCCGGCGGCGAGCCGGTAGTTCTGGTCGACGACGAAATCACGACCGGCAACACGGTCGTCAATACGATCCGGGACATGCAGTCCAAATTTCCAAGAAGCGACTATGTGGTGGCTTCGATTTTGGACTGGCGCACCGGGGCGAACCGGGAAGCTTACGCTGCCCTTGAGCAGGAGCTGGGAATTCGCATAACTTCCCTGTGCCTGCTGGAGGGAAGCATCGAAGTGAGCGGAGCGCCTCTGCTGGAGGCGTCGGTAGCACCGTCCGCCACATCATCCGCAGCACCCGCCGCAGCGGGCGAAAGTACTGATAGAGTGCCGGCTCCGGTTAACCTGTCCGTGCTGCAGGACGGTATGGACCGACTTCCCGTCTCTTCGCGTGATTCACTCGGCGAGGTCAATGCCGCGCCCTATATCCGCGGCTCGGGGCGGTTCGGCATCCGGTCCAGCGACAATGAGGAGCTGGACCTGGCGGCCGTCGCCGTCGCCAGTCGGCTTCAGGCGCTAAGGGAAGGAGCCCGCGCCCTGGTTCTGGGCACGGGGGAATTCATGTATTTGCCGATGCGGATCGCGGCCGCCATGGGCGAAGGGGTGTCGTACCAGTCGACGACGCGAAGCCCGATTTATCCGGTGGACAAGCCCGGGTACGGGGTAGCCAGCGCGGCGGCGTATCCATCGGCGGGCGATCCCGGGATCGCCAATTATTTGTACAACATCGCGCCGGATCAGTACGATGATATCTTCGTGCTGCTGGAACGGGAGGTGCCGCTCCCCCGCATCCAGCCCATGCTGGATGTGCTGGACAAGCTGGCCGGGCGCAGGGTTCATGTCATTATGCTGGACGGCGGCCCGGGGAAGGAGGATGTGTGATGAAGGGAACGGAGAGACTGGAATGGATGGAGAGAACCATCGCACCGCCGGTCCCGCTGGGAAGCTATCGCCCGGGGGATGTTACCTTTCTGCTGAAGGATCTCAGCGGAGCCGATTTGGAGCGCGGCACGTCGGAGCGTGAGAGCGCCATCCAATCAGGCGTGCATTACTCGGAAATGCTGCCGGTGGAATACCGGCCGACAGAGCCGTACATCCGCCTGTTTCATGCGACGCTGGATGAATCGGCGGCTCGTGTAGCGGAAGCTGCCGCTGCTGTTGCCGAGCTGATCTGGGCGCGAAAGGGCCCGGAGACGGTCCTGGTATCGCTGGCGAGAGCCGGCACGCCGATCGGCGTGCTGATCAAGCGTTATCTCCTTCAGGCCTATGGGGCCGATCTGCCCCATTACAGCATTTCGATTATCCGGGGCAAGGGAATCGACGAGAACGCGCTGCTCTATATGCTGCAGCGGCACGGATTAGAATCCCGGCTTCAATTCATAGACGGCTGGACCGGCAAAGGGGCGATCCGGCAAGTGCTGATTGAAGCTTGCCGGAGCTTTGAGGCCCGGTATGGCATCTCGCTGGATGACGATCTCGCGGTTCTGGCCGATCCCGGGCATTGCTCGGCTACGTTCGGAACGCGCGAGGATTATCTGATTCCGAGCGCCTGTCTGAATTCGACCGTCTCGGGCCTGATGAGCCGGACCGTGCTGCGGGATGATCTGATCGGACCCGGAGAGTTCCATGGAGCCAAATTCTACGCGGAGTGGTTGGAGGAGGATGTGTCGAATCTGTTCGTCGATAAGGTAGCCTCCTATTTCGACTCCGTCGCCGAGGCAGGGCGAAACAAGGCCGCCGCTATATTGGCATCGCCGCCGGAGGTGACCTGGCAGGGGCTGGCGGATATCGAGGCCATCCGGGAACGGTACGGCATCGCCGACATCAACCTCGTCAAGCCCGGTGTGGGCGAGACGACGCGCGTGCTGCTGCGCCGCGTGCCCTGGAAGATCCTCGTCGACCGGCCGGATAATCCGCATCTCCGCCATATCAGGCTGCTGGCGGAGGACCGGGGCGTCCCGATCGAAGTCTTCCCGGGACTGACCTATTCCTGCTGCGGCCTGATCAAGCCGCTGAAAGGAGATGCGCCATGATCTATGCCAGCGATCTTGACCGCACGCTGATCTACTCCCCGGCGGCGCTTGGCGTGCCGGAGAACACGCCGGGACTTCTCCCGGCGGAATCGGACGGCGGACGGATCTTGTCCTATATATCCGCAGCCGCGCTGGAGGCGCTGGCCGGTCTGCCGCCGGAGGTGGTCTTCGTCCCGGTGACGACGCGCACCGTGGCCCAGTACCGGCGCATCGAACTGTTCCGGGATCTTGTAGTCCCGGAATACGCCGTGACGAGCAACGGCGGCACCATCCTGGTGAACGGCGCCGTCGACGAGGAATGGCGGGTCGGCATGGAGGCGAAGGTGCAGGCCGGGTCCGCCTCTGCAGCGGAGGCCAGAACGATCGTCCTGGAAGCGCTGCGGCAGGAATGGATCGCCAGCGAGCGCTGGTGCGACGAATTCTTCTTCACTTTTGTAGTGCACCGCGACCTCATTCCGGCGGAGACGGCGCTGACGCTGTCGGACAGGCTGCGGGGCCTCGGCTGGCGGGTGTCGCTGCAGGGCCGCAAGCTGTATGCCGTTCCGGCCGCCGTCAGCAAGAGCGAGGCGGTGCTGCATATCAGCCGCCGGCTGGGCAGGCGCGTGATGGCGGCCTCCGGCGATTCGCTGCTGGACCGGAGTCTGCTCGACATCGCCGACTGCGCCATTGTGCCGCCGCATGGCGAAATCTACGCCCAAGCCGCGCAGTTGGCTAATGCGGACGGCGCGAGTGGCGCAGGAGGGACGGTAGACGCGGGCAGCACAAGAGACGCAGACAGCGCAAAAGGCATAGACAGCGCAAGAGGCATAGGTAGCGCAAGAGGTACAGGCAGCGCAAAAGACGCTGTCAGCACCCCGGGCGCTGGGGGCACAGGCGGTGCCCACCCCGGCGGCTACCGGTTTACAAGCCGGTCCGGCGTGTTCGCCGCCGATGAAATTCTGTCGCTGGTCCGGGAGTTCCATGAACGCCAGCCGGCCGCCGAGAGGGGAGCGGATGCTTCATGAAGCCCGTCCGCGTCTATTTTAACCGCTGGTTCTCGGTCGCCTATCACTATATGAATCTGATTCGCGAGAATCCGGACGGCGTGCCGTTCACGATTTATGCAACCCATCCCGATATTAATCATATGTCGCTTCAGGGGGCCGATGTTGCCGAGACGGAGCCTGAACTTACGGGACTGGCCTACATGGAATTCTGCCTGGAATTCTGCCGCAGGCACGCCATTGACGTGTTCATCCCCCGGCTGCACATGCTTGAGATTTCGCGGCATATCGCGCGGTTTGATGAGATCGGAACCAAGGTGCTGGTCTGCCGGGATGCGGAGCTGCTGGAGAGTGTCATGCTCAAGGCCAGCTTCTACGAGCGCGTGCGGGCGACCGGCATTATGCCGGTTCCCGAGTACCGGATTGTCCGCAGCGCGGAAGCATTCGGCGAAGCCTGCCGGGAGCTCGGGGACATGGGCTATCGCGTCTGCTTCAAGCCCAATGATTCCGAGGGCGGCCTCGGGTTTCGGATCATCGACAACCAGCGGGATCACCTGTCGGAGCTGTTTGGCTACGTGAAGCCCTGCATCTCCATGGAGGAGGTGCAGACGATTCTGGCGAAGGCGCCCTCCTTCCCCGATCTGATGGTGATGGAGCTTCTGGAAGGGGACGAATACAGCATTGACTGCCTGTCTGACGGAGAGGGGCGTCTGCTTGCAGCGGTTCCGCGCCGGAAGGCGGGCGGACGCCTGCGTCTGCTGGAACGGCATACCGGCTTTCTGGAGCTGGCGGCCCGGGTGGCGGAAACCTTCCGCTTTCCCTACAACTTTAATATCCAAATGAAGTATAACCAAGAGACGGCGAAACTGCTGGAGATCAATCCCAGAATGTCAGGCGGGCTGCATCTTTCCTGTCTGTCCGGCATCAATTTCCCCTATTTGGCGGTAAAAAGCGCGCTCGGCGGCGAAGTCCCGGCGATGGAGCTGAAAGCCGATATCCTGGCGACCCATATCGAGCAGCCGGTGATTGTCCAGCGGCAGGAGCACCGGCTGCCGGAGCGATTCAATTGACAGGAGCGCGCGGAAAATGTTACTTTTCTTCCAAAGAAGACAGGCTATAGATCCCCGGGGAAAGATGGCCTAAGAGGTGACTACGATGAAATCTCAAGCAAAAGTATTGGTATATGCAGGCGTTGGCTACGCCGCGGCCGTGCTGACGAGCTCCATTCTGCCGGAAATGCTGTCCCTGCTGCTTCCCATTGGCGGGGCGGCGTTCGGGCTGATGGGCGGCGGACGCCGGCAGAGCAATCTGCCGGAAGAAGTGCTGCCGGCCGGCCAGGAGACTGCCTCGCTGCCGTCCCGGCCAGGAGCCGGCGGCGCCGGGGGCAGAGGCGGCCTTCCGGGCGCCGGCGGGCGTCCCGGTGCCCCGGATGGCGCAGGCGCAGCAGGCCCCCGCGGGCAGGCGGACGCATCCCAGGCGAGCGCCTCCGGCTCCCATGCGGCGCATCCCGCAGGGGAGCCCGGAAGCGGAGCAGCGGGCCGCGGCGGCGGAGGAATCAGCACCGAATTCCTTCCCGTGGTCGAGTACCTCG
This sequence comes from Paenibacillus sinensis, assembly GCF_019904155.1. Classification (GTDB taxonomy): domain Bacteria; phylum Bacillota; class Bacilli; order Paenibacillales; family Paenibacillaceae; genus Paenibacillus_AQ; species Paenibacillus_AQ sinensis. Next base: position 119,406 of record NZ_JAHCMB010000187.1, on the reverse strand, counting down.
GCATTCTGGAGGATATGATCATCTCCGAGGGCCAAAAGGACACGCTCGACAATGAAATCGTCGAGAAGTCGCTTGCCCTGTTCGCCCGCCTGCAGCGCGTCATTCCGCAGCTTCAGGAGCTGAACAGCGGCGAGATCAACCACACGATCCGCCGCCTCGTGCTGAAGGACCTGAATGGCGTGATTAACCCGTTCCTTAGACTCGGCGGCGAAGCCAAGACCCGGAACCGCCGGACGCTGCTGAATGGTCTTCGGGACATTGATTCCAAAATCACCGAGATTGCTTCATCAATCGAGCACAAGGATCTGATGGAGCTGCAGAACAAAGCGGAGCTGATTCACCAGCGCTACAACAGCGCCGAATTATAGGAGGGAAGAGCATGTCCACACCGCTGATTCCACTGAAGAAGGAAGACGAGGACAAGGTAGTTCAGGAAGCCTCGCAGTTGATTGAGAGGGTCGCGAAGACCGACACCGTCCAGTTGGACACGCTGATGGACGATATCGGCAAGCTGGGCGTCAAGACGCAGGAGAAGGCGGGACAGACGCTGAAGCTGCTGGACCGTCCGGTTAACGAGCTGATGAGCGGGAAGCGGACTGAAGTGTCGAACATGATCTTGAAGCTGCGGAACGAGTGCGAGGATCTGCAGCAGAGCAAGAATGTGAGCTTCTTCGGCAAAATGCTCCGCAAAAGCCCGCTCAAGAATTACGTCTACAAGTATCAGTCCGTCCGTACGAATATCGATGCCATCATCACCGGCCTCCGGGATGGCAGGGACACGCTGGAGGAGAGCATTGTCAACATGCGCCAGCTCAAGCGCACCTCCATGGATGAGATCTATAATCTCCAGACCAAAATCGCGTTCGGCAACCGGCTGAAGGATCTGTTCGATGCCGAAATCGCCAAGCCGGAGAACGAGTACCGCAAGACCTATCTGGAGAGAGGCCTGCGCAAGGTCGTAACGCGCATCCAGTCGATGACCGAAATGATCATGCTGTACAATCAGGCGATCGCCGCCACGGACATCATCAACGACAACAACGACAAGCTGATCGACTCCGTGAACAATGCGATCGACAAGACTTCGAATCTCATTACCGTCTCGGCCATGATTGCCATGTCGCTGGCAGACCAGGAGAATGTCATCTCCGCCGTCGAGGCGACCAACAAGACGATCGAGGACCAGTTCAAGGAGAACGCGCGGCTGCTGCGCACGACAACCGAGAAGACGACTGAGCTTCTGGCCAAGCCTTCCATGTCCATGGAAGCCGTCAATCAGGCGATCGGCGATCTGATGTCCGCCCTCGATACGTCTGAGCAGTCCAACCGCCGCATTATCGAGAGCTGTCAGGATTACACGACTAAAATGACCGCGATCAATACACAGCTCGGCAACCGTCTCGGACAGGGCGAGCAGAACCGCCCCCAGGCGCTGAACCAGGAAGCGGACAACGGGCTCGGCAGCTTTTTGAACTGACCGGCTCTAACTTCTGCGTCTAAATTGGGCACCCATCATAATCCTCCTCTCCCGTTCATACACTGCGACAAGGCGCGCGGCGATGCGGGGAGGAGGATTTTGCATTATGATCCTGGGCGGTCTGATCCTGGTGCTGATTGTGGTGGCCAGCAGCGAGAAGGCGGACGGGATTGCTTCACTGAACGACGAAGAGTGAGCGAACCGGCCGGGTAACGAACCTCCGTAGGATGATGATTCAAGCGATTTCTTACGGGTTATTGGGAATAATAAGTTAAAAATCCCATCCTTCGGAGGAACTATGGAACAAGAAGCGCTGCTTAAAGTCGAGCAACTTGCTCTAAAGAAGCAAAAGATCTACCGAAACAGTATTTTTCGCTATATCGCCCGCGCCATGCTGGCCAGTATGTTTATCGGATTCGGCGTTATCGTCGCGTTCAAGACGGGCAACTTCTTCTTCATGGAGCAGTCTCCGCTCACTTATCCAATGGCCGCCGTTACCTTCGGCGCCGCCATCATCCTGATCTCCTACGGGGGAGGGGATTTATTCACCGGCGACACGTTCTACTACACCTATACGGCCCTGCGCCGAAAAATGCGGTGGACCGATGTCGGGCGAATGTGGGTGCTGAGCTATGTCGGCAATATTCTTGGTGCGGGGGCCTTCGCACTGCTCATTTATCTGACAGGCTTGTTCGATGCTTCGAATGTGAACGGCTTCCTGCTGAGCGTTGTGGAACATAAAATGGAAGCCCCCGCTTTTGAGCTCTTCTGGCGGGCTATCCTTTGTAACTGGCTCGTCTGTCTGGCCTTCTTCGTCCCCATGTCCATGAAGACCGATGGGGCTAAAATGTTCGCCATGGTGCTGTTCGTCTTCTGCTTCTTCATTTCCGGCTACGAGCACAGCATCGCCAACATGTGTACCTTCGCCATCGCGCTTGTGCTGAATCATCCGGGCACGATCTCCTGGGGAGGCGTGTTTCATAATCTGATACCGGTTACCTTCGGCAACCTCATCGGCGGCGGCGTGCTGATGGGCGTCATGTATTATTATGTGAACAAGCCGTTCCTGGATACGGAGGATCATGCCTAAGCGGCGGACCATTCAGCCCCCTGGGACAAGCGATTTAATGATTGGATTTCTTGTGAAAAAGACCCTTGCTCGCCGCTTTGAGAAGCGGCAGGCGAGGGTCTTTTGCATTGTTGCGGCTGTGCAGGGACGAAGGGGAGGGGGCCGTTTGATCGAAATCGGCTGCCGGTTACCGGTTAACGTTCCGGCCAGGCCGGCATCCGGTAGCAGAGGGGCGCTTCTTCGCGGAGCGTGCCCTCTACTGGCCCGCCCTCCTTACGCCAATACTCGATGCCGCCAAGCATCTCCTTGACGGCGTATCCCTGGCGGGCAAGTCTTGCCGCCGCTTTGCTTGCCCCGTTGCAGGCGGGGCCCCAGCAGTACAGCACCAGCGTCTGGCCGCGTGGCAGCGATTCTTCATCGCCGGGGCGCAGCCGGCCGGAAGGAATGGATACCGCGCCGGGCAGATGCGCCTCCCCGAAGGAGCGGGCATCGCGAACATCGACCAGAATGAAGCCCGCGATGCCTTCGCGGAGATCATACGCGACATCGGCGACATCGGTCTCGAAGGCCTCCTTGGCGGCGAAGTGGGCCGCTGCTTCTACGGGGCCGGCGGCTGGAACGGCCAATACCTGGCTTTTGGGTCGTGCGTTCATGATGATGCCTCCTCATGATTCATCTTTTTGACGGAGCGTCTGTCCTCTTCGTTATTGTAGCTTGAAAGAGATATTGCCGTTATCTATAGTTATAGATAGCAATTATCGAAATAATTGATAATAGAGAGGGTAACGGTATGGAACTTACGTATTTGCGCACGTTCTGCGAGGTAGCGGAAAGCGGCAGCTACACACGGGCCGCGGAGAACCTCGGCTATGCCCAGTCCAGCATTACCGCCCAGATCGCCAAGCTGGAGGAGCTGTACGGCGCGAAGCTGCTGGAGCGCTCCGGCCGGGGGATGGCGCCGACCTTCGCCGGGCGGACGCTTCTCGGGTATGCCCGCCATATTCTCGCGCTGGCGGAGGAAGCCAAGGAAGCCGTCTCGGAAGGGCATTCCGGCGAGCTGACCGTAGGCTCGATCGAGACGCTGGCCGCCTATTTCCTGCCTCACCGGCTGCACCGCTACCGCAGCGCCTATCCCGGTATCCGGCTGCGCGTGGTCCCCGGCTCCGAGCCGGACATTATCGCTTCGGTCCGGAATAAGACAGCGGATTTCGGGCTGATCTTCGACAAGCCCTGTATGCTGGATGACCTGACCACGCTGACTCTGAGCCAGGAGGAGTTCTTCGTCGTCGTCCCTCCAGGGCATCATCTCGCGGGGCGGGAATCGGCGGATTTTGCCATGCTGGCCGGGGAGAAGCTGGTGCTCACCGAGGAGAGCTGCACGTACCGGAACCATCTGCTGCATGAGCTGAAGGAGCGGGGGATTTCGCCCCGGATCGAGCTGGAGCTTGGGAATCTGGAGGGAATCAAGCAGGCGGTCAGGCATGAATGGGGAATTGCTTATCTGCCGGGTTATACGATTAAGGATGAGGTGGAAAAGGGTGAACTGAAGGCAGTTCCGGTTGCTGATGGCGGCGGCCTGGGCTTTCAGATTCAGCTGGTTTACCGCAAGGACCGCTGGCTGTCGCCTTCACAGCGGCGGTTCATCGAGACGATGCAGGGTCTGCCGATGGAATAGGCATCATGGCGGCATCCAGCGGGTTCCCAGCCATCCGGAGTGTGCACAACAACAAGCGCCGCCGGTCGTTCAAGACCAGCGGCGCTTGTTACGTTCAAGTCGGACACGTTCAAGTCGGAAACGTTCATGCCGAACACGTTCAAGCCGAGACAAATTCCAGTCAGGCCGCTGCCTTTGCCGGGAAGGCTTGACTTTCATGGCCCGGCGCCGGCGGATTGGCACGAGCCGGAAACAGTCTCCGCCTGTGGGCCCGGCGCTCCTACCACTTGGAGCCGCCGCCCGACTTGCCGCCGCCTCCCCAGGAGGAGCCGCCGGAGGAGCGGCCGCCCCCGCCCCCGCCGCTGTTGCCGCCCCCGCTGCGGCCACCGCCGCCGCCGAAACCACCGCCGCCGCCAAAACCTCCGCCTCCGAAGGGAGGCGTTCCCGGCGGACGCTGCTGTCTGCGCGCCTGCTCCTCAAGCATCGCCATCTGGGCCCGGCGCTCCTCTTCTTCGCGCTGGCGGATCAGGCGGGCCGCCTCATCCGCGATCTGGGCGACCTGAGCGGCATAGCTCCGGGCCGCTGCCTCCAGCTCGTCGAGGTTGTAGGGTCCGGCGGCCAGGCCGCTCTGCAGCTCCCGGTATCCCGGGACGGACGAGAGCGAGAGTCCGCCCCCCAGAGACAGGCCCTTGCTGCGCAGCTGCATCCGGGCCGCCTCCAGCCGGCTCTCGCCTTCCTGGAGCGCCGCGCTTACGCGGTTCAGCCGGTCGCCAAGCCCGGCGACGGCATCGGACGCGCCGGAGAGCGCGCGGCCGCTTTCCTCCTGGAGCGCCAGCAGGCGGTCCAGTGCGGTGCGGGCCTGCTCGAATTCCCCGCGCTCATCGCTCGTCAGCGCTTCGATCCGGGGCAGCTCGCCCTCCGCTTCCGCTATGCGGCGGCTCCATTCGTCCAGCGCCGCCTGCGGCGAGGCGATATGCCGCGAGTCGAAGCGGCGACCGGCTTCCGAAATCCGGCTCTCCAGCTCGCTCTGGCGCTGGCGGAGAGCGCCGAAGCCGCTGCGGGCCGTGCCAAGATCGCTGCGGTTGCTCTCCCGCAGCCGTGCCTGCCGCTCAGTCATAGCGACAGCATCCTCGACCAGCACATCGACCGCTCCGGAAATGCTCCGCACCTCGTCCATCCGGCCGCTGCTCAGCGGTGCTTCCAGAGTCCCCATCCGGGCGGAAGCCGTCTCCAGATTGTCGTAAGGCTTCACCTTCATGTTCTGAAGCGAGTTCGCCTGGATTACTTCCGCAATCCTGGCCCGGGCAGCCGCCAGGCGTTCCGGAAATTCGCGCAGCTTGTTACGGTAGATCTCAACGTCCTGAATATCCCGTTCGATCTGCTCTTGCTTCGCCTGCGCCTCACCGGCAAGCTCCTGGGCCGCTACCGGATCGAACAGCTCCAGCTGGTCCGCCTTGTCCGTATCCTCGGACAGCTCCTTCAGGTCTTCCGCGATCTCCTGAAGCCCGAATCCCGTCTCCTTCAGCGTCTCCTGAAGGTCCTCGTTCAGCTCGGGCATATCCTGCTTCAGCTCGTTGATCTTCACTTTGACGCCGCGGTCCGCCTCGCTGATGATCGCGATCTGCTTCTCCTCTCCCTCCAGCAAGCTCCGGTAGGAGCCTTCTTTCTCCTGGAGGCCGCCGATTGCCGTCCGCAGGGCTCCCAGCTTCCAGAGTGCAGGGAGGGCTCCCTGATTCTCCGAATTTAAGGTGGAGAGCTCGATAAGCGCGTTCGAGAGACGCGAGGAGATTCCCTCCGCCATTTCGCCAGTCTTGCCCTGCACAATGCCTTGGAACGGCTTCAGAGAATCCAGCGCCCGGTTGGCCCGCACGAGCAGGTCGCCGATCTGCTCGCGCCGCTCCGCCAGCCGCTTGCGCAGCCGGGAGCCGGAGATCGCCACATAGGCAACCGCACCGAGTATCAGCACGCCGACCAAGAGGGCGGCAATCGTTCCCAGCGGGAAGGCGCCTCCTTTGGAGGATGTTGCTGCGCCCCCTTTACCGGCGCCGATGTCATTGAGGGCGCCAGCAAGCGACCGGATGCCGCCCGCGAAATCTCCGCTCTGAGCTTGGGGGATGAAGTAGGCATCGATCACATGCTTGACCGCCGCCGTTCCGGTTCCGGCTCCGCTGCGGGAGGACCAGGAATTCAGGGCGTCCTGGAGCTGCGGATTGATGAAGCTGAGCTCCGCCTGCTGGTCACCGGAAGAGAGAAGCAGCAGGATGTCACGGCCCGACAGGCGCCAAGTGTCGTAGACATCTGCCGCATATGCGGAAGAGGATTCGCCGTTCAAGGAATCGATCGTCAGCACGTACAGATGGTAATTTCCGCTCTCCGCTTCCCGGGAGAGCTCGCTTGCTTCGCCGGAGGTCAGCATTCCCGCCCGGTCGGTTACAATGCCTGTGCGCTCCGGAATCGCCGCTGCGGAGCACAGGCCGGGCAGCCATAACAGGCCGATCAACAGTAACAACACATATTTCTTCAATAGGACACGCTCCAATCGCTGGGACTGTATAGCCTATATTACCTCTAATAAATATACTATATGAGCATTCTGCATCAATCCATAGGGTGATTTCAAATCAACCATATAAAGCCACTTGCCTGCATGGTTCCCGAAAATGCAAAAGGCCGCCCTCCGGCTGACCGGAGAGCGGCTGTTCAAGACTTTAGAGCAGGATGTCTATGTTTATTTTCTGGAGTTGTCGGTGCAGAGCAAAAACTGCAGGCGGGACTTGATCTGCTGCTGCCATTTCACATCTCCGACTTTGACGGCCAGATTCAGCAGATCCAGATAATCATCAACTTGCAGCGACGTCCGGGCGGTAGCGTTCATGGGCATTCAGTCTCCTTCAAACTTGAATTAATTAATCGATAATGAGAATCGTTATCATGTAAATCAATAATGTTATTATCCACATTTTATGAGTAAAATGCAATATGAAAAGTGAATATTCTCACTTTAAATTGTTACAATTTTAGTGATAAATCAAGGTAGGGCGTTTGACTCATAAAAAATTACATTTTCCTCCTTAAGAAGCAGGAATTCTCCCAATATTTGTCGAACCAACTCATATACTTTCCTATTTCTGTTGGTAACCGACAAATAAATCTAAGGAGAAATAGCGATGAAGCGTCATGCGTTCATCCTGCCGTTTCTTGTATTGCTGCTTGCCATACTGCCCGAGGCCGCTTATGCCGCCAAGAAGGAAGTGGCTTACAGGGCGGAGCTGGACTATCCCCCTTATAAATATGTGCAGAACAATTACTTGACCGGGTTTGATATCGATCTGACGAACCGGATCTTTGAGAAACAGATGTACCGCGTGGATTACAGCAGCGAGCCCTGGGAGAGCGTGTACCATCAACTGGCGAACGGGGAAATCGATACAGGCGGCCTGATGGCGGTTAACGCCGATCGGGAGCGGGATATAATCTATTCCAAGCCGGTGATGCAAACCTTCATTTCCGTGTATGCCAGACCGGGATTTACGGATCAGGTCACGCTTAAGAATATGGGGAGCTACAAGATTGGTGTGGGCAAGGGGCAGTACACGGAAAGCGTGCTTTTGAGGAAGGCGGGAATCCGCAGCTACATATCGTATCCGACGGTTGCCGAAGCTCTGGATGCACTGACGAAAGGCCATATCGATCTGCTCTTCGAGAATCAATCGGTTGTCGACTACCTTATTGTCGAAGAGGGGTTATCGGGAAAAATCATACATAAGCTAAGGAATCTGTATCCGGCCGATGTGGCCTATGGCGTGAGCAAGGAATCGGCGGAGCTGGTTCCCTACATCAATAAGCGTCTGCAACTCCTTCAGCGGGATGGAACCTTCGAGCAGCTGTACCAGCAGTATTTCTTCAGCCATTCCAAGGAGTATATGGTTCAGAGGCGCTCTCAGGCCATCCTGGGGCTTGTCGCCGCCGTCCTGCTGATGGTCGCAGGCATTCTCCTTCTTCGCATGTACATCGGTCGCCTGCGCAGAGGGCTTCGCGCCGAACAGCGCTTCACGGAGAGCATTATCGAGCATACAGGCGTGTTCGTGCTGGCGATCCGGGAGGATCGGACGGTCCTGCGGCTTAACAAGCTGGGCGAACAGATTTTCGGTGTCAGCGAAGCGGAGCTGATGGGGAGAAAGCTGGACGAGGCGGAAATTGAAATTCCGGGCGCGAGCCAGATCAAGGAGCTGCTGCATCACGCGGTCGCCTATCATTTTGTCGATCGCAAGGAGCTGCAAATTCCGGAGAACAGTCCGGACGGCAAATTCTATCTATGCCGGACGACGCTGATCAAGGAGCTTGGCGGCCGCGACTCGGATACTTTTGTGCTGATCGGCATTGATATCGATGAACAGAAGCGTAATGAGCTGAAGCTGCATTCCAGCTACTGCAGGCTGGAGTCGGCGAATCGGGAGCTGGCCCATGCCCAGAAGGAGCTTCAGAAGCATAACGAGAAGCTGGGATTCAGCGAACGGCGGTTCCGTCTGGCGGTTGAGGCTTCGGGGGCTTTTATCTGGGAGGTGGACATTGGCGCCTGGAAGTACTGGGTCTCCGAGCGATGGTATGAGACGATGGGGTATTCGGAGGAGGACATTGACTGCTCGGTTGATTCACTCCTGATGCTCGTTCATCCGGACGACAGGGAGCAATCGGATCGCGAGCTTAACGATCATCTTGCAGGCCGCACATCAGTCTATGAGACAGAGTACCGGATGCGGACCCAAGACGGAAGATATCTCTGGTTTGAGGTCAGAGGCAAGTCCATTGGAGATATTGGCGGGGGCCGCCCGCTGTTTATCGGCTCGCTGATCGACATTACCCACCGGAAGCAGATTGAACTCAAGCTGAGCAACAGCTACCAGGAGCTTGAGGCGACTTATGAGCAGCTAACGGCCACTCAGCACGAGCTCATGGAGCATTACGACATTTTGCTTGAGAATCAGAAGGAAATGCATCATCTCGCTTATTTCGATCCCCTGAGCCATCTGCCGAACCGTCCGTATTTGCTGGATGCGATGGAGAGATATTTCCAGTTTCTCGGGGGGAAAGCCGCGCTTCTGTTCGTGGATACCGACAATTTCAAATATATCAATGACACGATGGGCCATAAGTTCGGCGATATTCTGATCCGGCAGATGAGCGAGAGGCTGCAGGAGACGTTTGCCGGGGAAGGAAGTATGCTCTCCCGTCTCGGGGGCGACGAATTCGTGATCTTCGTCAAGGATATCGCAAGCCGGAATGATGTGATGGAAACGGCAGAGAAGGTTATCTGCGAGTTCAAGAAGCCGTTCTCGATCGGCGAGAGCAGCATCTATGTCTCGGTGAGCGTCGGCATTTCCTTCTATCCGGAAGACGGCAGCTCCACGGAAGAGATTCTCAAGAACGCCGATATTGCCATGTACCGGGCCAAAGAGGCGGGCAAAGGCGTTTATGCCGTATACGACAAGTCGATGCATACCGAATTCAGCGAACGGATGATGATCGAGAAGTATCTGCGCGGCGCGCTCGATAATGCGGAGTTTGAGCTGTACTATCAGCCCCAGGTGGAGATCGGTACAGGCTCCATTACCGGCTTCGAAGCGCTGATCCGCTGGAACAGTCCCGAGCTTGGCTTCGTGTCTCCTCTGACGTTTATTCAAATCGCCGAGGATTCGCGGCTCATTATTCCGATTGGACGATGGGTGCTGCGGGAGGCTTGCTTCTTCTTGAAATCCGTGTGCCGGGGCGGGCAGCATTCTTATAAGATTTCGGTCAATATATCGGTGATCCAGCTGCTTCAGGACAATTTTATCGATATGTTAACCGAAATCCTTGACGAAAGCGGCATGTCGCCTGAATGTCTGGAGCTTGAGATCACGGAGTCGGTCTTCATCGAATCCTATGAGCGGACGATCAGCAGGCTGAACGAACTGCGCTCGCGGGGCATCCGTATTGCGCTGGACGATTTCGGCACAGGCTATTCCTCGCTGAGCTATCTGCAGCAGCTTCCAATCTCCACACTCAAAATGGACAAGACCTTCATCGACCCGCTTCCGGGCGATCCCTTCAGCCAGTCGTTCATCCGGACGATGGTGTCGCTGGGCCATGAAATCGGACTTGAGGTCGTTGCGGAAGGCGTGGAGGATAAAGCCCAGCTTGCCTTCCTGAAGGACTCGGGATGCGATAAGGTGCAGGGCTATCTGATCAGCCGCCCGATGTCGCGGCAGCATACGGAGGCGTTCATCCGGCAGCATGGCGGCGGCTGGATGTAAACCATCCGTCTGTCAGTCTCAGGCCAACAAGGGATGCCCGACCGGCCGTAAGCCGGAAGAGGCATCCCTTGTTGGTGTTTAAAGCACGATAATCCGATTCTTCCCCGTCTTCTTCGCTTCATACAGGGCATCGTCGGCCTTTTGGAAGACATAGCTCTTGGAATCCGCGCCTTGAAAGTCATGCATGCCGATGCTCACCGTCACTGACTTTCCTTCCATCTCGGAAAGAAAATGGCCGGCGATGCCGGTCCTTATCCGGTCCATAATGTCCCGCGCTTCCTCCAGCGTCTTGGCGGTCAGAATGACAGCGAACTCCTCTCCGCCGTAGCGGGCGGCAAAATCATCGGTTCCAATGTGGAAGAGCACCTCGGATGCAACCTGCTTCAGCGCGATGTCGCCGACCCAGTGACCATAGGTGTCGTTCACTTTCTTGAAATTATCGATATCGAGAATCGCCAGCTGCATGGGAAAAGGATTGGATTGCTGGTGATCGATCAACCAGCCCAAGTACTCATGGAAAGTCTTATGATTGTACAAATCGGTCAGCGGGTCGATTTTGGACAGGCGGTCCATAATGATGTTCTGAATCCGCAGATCCTGCTCAGTCTTCTCGGAATTCGCAAGGGAACGGATCAGGTCGTTGCCGCGCCGGATTACGCCAAGCCCGGTCAGGGCAAGAGCGGCGAACATCAGGCCGATCAGCAGGCTGTCCGGCAGCTGGGAGGCGTTCAGGCCTTGGACTCCCCCGAGTATCGCCAGAAACAGGAGAGCTCCCGCGGTAGAAGCGAACAGGTAGGAGGTTCTCATGTAGATCATGGAGACCAGCAGCGGGAGGGCCAGAATCAGCGGCCATACACGAACATCCGGGGCCAGAAACGCGACAATCAGAACGGATATGATATAGCTTCCAACCGTGATGGAAACTTCGCTTGCTTCAGGCTTCCATTTGCAGATGCTTTCAAGCAGAACAATGATACCCACAATAATCAAATCAGGCAGAATGAGGCGGCTGTTTAACAGTTGACTTGATGTATGAATAAGCAGCACAATCCAGAAGGCATTCAGCAGCACACGGTTCCAATTGAATTGGCGAGGAGGTTGCAAAGGGTTGGGCATCGAAGTTTCCTCATTTCCAGTGGCAATACCCGAATATATTCGACAGGAATCTCTATTTTTCCTTCCATGTCGAGGGAAGTTCAGAATGTTCGGATTTTGATCAAATTTTCTTGAATTATGACGAGAAAAAATCAACTAATTCATTAAAATACGTATAATAACGAGTTTTTTCATTGACATATTCGTCCGAGTTCGGGTAAACTGCTAATGGCTCAAAAAATCTTGCTGTTCGTATATCCTCAGAAATACGGTTTGAGGGTCTCTACAGGGAACCGTAAATTCCCGGCTACGGATGGGCGCCTTCTTAGCGTGCCCGGGTCCTGGCCGGGATTTTTGCTTGCCTTGCTTCCCAAATCCATTGATTGCTGGAGGAACAGATGAGTAAATATGATGTGATTGTTGTGGGTGCCGGTCCTGCCGGGATATTTGCCTGTTATGAGCTGACGCGGAAGGCCCCTCATTGGAAAGTGCTGTTGATCGACAAAGGACATGACATATATAAACGCAGATGTCCGATTCTGGAGGAGAAGATTCAATTCTGCCCTCCGGCATCCGGACGCAAGGAGTTCGCGGGCTGCCTCCCGGCTTGCTCCATTACCGCCGGCTTTGGAGGAGCCGGCGCATACAGCGACGGCAAGTTCAATATCACGACCGAGTTCGGCGGCTGGATGACGGATTATTTGTCGCCGTCGAAGGTGACGGAGCTGATCCGCTACGTCGACGACATCAATCTGGAGCACGGGGCGACTGAAGTAATCACCGACCCGACGACCGAGCCGATCCGGCGCATCGAGCAGCGTGGCTATGCAGCGGGGCTGAAGCTGCTGCGTGCCCAGGTCCGCCACTTGGGGACGGAGCAGAATCTCGAGATTCTGAAATCCATCTACGAACATCTGAAGACGAGAATCGACATGCTGTTCCGGACCGAGGTTCAGGACATCGTCACGGTCAAAGAGGATGGGGAACACCGCGTTACCGGCGTCGCGCTGAAGAATGGCGAGACCTGCGAGGCCGGACTGGTGATGGTCGCTCCGGGAAGGGACGGCTCGGCCTGGCTGACCGAGGTCTTCAAGAGCCGCCGCCTGAAGATGTACAACAACCAGGTGGATGTCGGCGTCCGGGTCGAGACTTCGGACGTTGTCATGCAGGAGATCAACGAGCATTTGTATGAAGGCAAGTTTATCTTCAATACGTCGGTGGGAACCCGGGTCCGCACCTTCTGCAGCAACCCCTCGGGCCATGTAGTGGTCGAGAATCACAGCGGCGTTATGGCGGCGAACGGACACTCTTACAATGATCCGGCGCTCGGCTCCGTGAATACCAACTTTGCGCTGCTCGTCTCCCACAAATTCACCGAGCCGTTCGACAAGCCCAATGAATACGCGCGCGAAATCTGCAAACGGGCGAATGATCTTTCAAACGGCGGGGTCATTGTGCAGAAATACGGCGATATTCTGCGGGGCCGGCGCTCGACTGCCACCAGAATTGCGGAGGGCTTCGTCGAGCCGACGCTGAAAGAGGCGGTTCCCGGCGATCTCGGCCTGGTTCTGCCGTATACCACCATGAAGAGCCTGATCGAAATGGTTGAGGCGCTGGAGAAGGTCACTCCCGGTATCGCCTCGGAGCATACGCTGTTCTACGGCGTGGAAGCGAAGTTCTATTCCGCTCGTCCGAAGCTGAAGGAGACCTTCGAGACGGAGATTGCCGGGCTCTTCTGCGGCGGAGACGGCGCGGGAATAACGCGGGGACTCGCCCAGGCGGGCGCGGCCGGCGTATGGATTGCGCGGGGCATGCTGGACCGCGCGTAAGAGCGGTCCGATCCCGAAACCGACACAGAAGCTCCTTCTCTTGGTGTCAAGAATTCAGTATATGTGCCGACAGTTCATCATCCAGGATGAACTGTCGGCTTTTTTTCTCAACTGAGTCCTCGCAAGCGTGTCAGGTTCGTAAATTTCAACAATTTTCGCGCCCTCAAGAAGGGACTTTAGTCCTGCCTGTAGAACTGTTCAAATAGCTAACCGGAAAATTATCAAAGGGAGGGTAGTCCGCTATGTGCGCCGCTTGAGGTCATTAATACATACACGGGGCCGCGTCGCCCAGCTTTTTTAATCGAAGTAAGAAAAAATGCAATGATGAGGTGATTGGTTTTTGTTTTCCCAACGACTGCGCATTCCTATGTTTCTGCTTTCTTTTCTTTTAGGGTTTGTTTCCTTAATGCCATCTATGGTTTATGCCGATTCAACCCCGATCGTTAATCCCAAACAAGTCTATACGTACGCCCAAATGACGAAAGATATTCAGGCCCTGGCCGCCGCTTATCCCGATCTGATCCGCTATGAGAGCATTGGCAAGACCGCCTATGGCCGCGACATCTGGGCGGTTGCGCTGGGGAATGGCGAGGCGGCGATTTTTATCAACGGCTCCCATCATGCCAGGGAATGGCTGACGACAACGCTGAATCTGTACATGCTGGAGCAGTATGCCCAGGCTTATGTCCGCGACGGACAAATCGGTAATTATTCGGCCAGGCAAAGCCTGAATGAAACGACCATTTGGTTTGTTCCCATGGTTAATCCTGATGGAGTGACCCTGCAGCAGTTCGGGGCTTCCGCTTTCCCGCAATCGGTGCGGACAAGGCTCATCCAGATGAACGGCGGCAGCGCCAACTTCGATCGCTGGAAGGCGAATGCAAAAGGTGTCGATCTGAATCGCCAATATGATGCGGATTGGGCGCATATTAAAAATGCGGTTTCATATCCGAACTTTATGAATTACAAAGGGACCGCTCCCGAACAGGCCGAAGAAACGGTGGCTCTGGTTGCTTTTACGAAACGGATCGATCCTGAAATCGCGGTTTCCTATCATACCGCAGGCAGCATTTTATATTGGAATTTTCATACCCAGAAAGCCAATCTGTCACGCGATCAACGTCTGGCACGCACTTTTTCATCCGTAACAGGATATTCCCTTGTGGCCCCTTCGACCAATCCATCGGGTGGTGGATATACGGATTGGTTCATTCTAACGTACGGCCGGCCGGCCTTCACGCCGGAGCTTGGAACGAAAACGGGAGAAACCAATCTGCCGATCTCCGCTTTCTCTTCCGAATGGAAGAAGAACAAGACGATTGGCCTTTGGCTCGCGGATGAAGGATATAAGCTGTGGTATCAGAAAAATCAAAGTAAACGGGTGGTCCAGGACTACGCGGCCTCTTTCATCACGACGGAAACCAAGAAGGCTTATAATCAAAGCAACTTCCTGTCCCCGGCATCCATCCAGATCTCGCCGCAGACGCTGCAGTCCATACGCCGATCGGGGAACTGGTTCCTGATCCAAACGTATGCGGGACCGAAGTGGATTTATGAAGCGCATCCTCAGATCGGCCCGGCGGAGACGGTTGATGTGTATTTGGATTTGAAAGACAAAGTTCCGCTCTACGCCTCGCCGCTCGATCAAACTGCCGAAGCGCTGCTTCCGCCGCAGGAGACGCATGCGATTAAGCGCTGGAAATCCTGGTATCTGGTCGAAGTGCAGAAGGAGACCAAATGGATCAATTTGACGAATCAATCGGTTAGAGAGCTGATACCCGTGAATCAGAACCTGACCTTGTCGGAGCCTGTGGCGCTGTACGATGAACCGGGCGGCAAGGTGATCCTGGAAATCAGCGAAGTGCCGCAAGATGTCACTGCTGTTCGGCAGTGGCAGGGATGGGTGGAGATTCAACTGCCTAATGAACAAACAGGTTGGGTCCAGCTGGACTTGTAAATCGCGATGATTTGTAAAGACTTTTGTTTGTTAACTCTTCGAAAAAAGTGCGGAATTCGGGCGAAAAAAGCGGAATATTGCTGAGGAATGCATATCCATGGCGAATTTTACCTGCTATAATGTCATGATACATAACATGAAGGAAGTGGGTCGGAATGCTCTTGCAACATAAGCGTCTCGTTTTCGCCTGGAATGCCGTCTTTTTACTGCTTGCCGTACTGTACGTACTATTGTTTATCGAGATGTTCTGGGTACATAAGCTGGTGCTGGTGCTGGTCTTTATGTCTTCGCTGTTTCTCTCATATGCCGTGTACCGGTCCCGCGGGCGGCTGGATTCGGTTCTGGTCCAGGCAGAGGATCAGGTGCGGACACTCGGCAGCGAAATGCTGGTGACCTCCGACCGGATGCATGGCGCGCTGGCGGAGATCAGCCGGCATAGCGGTGAACTCCAGCGGACCGCGGATATCTCGCATGAACTGGAAATGGCCTTGAAGAGCCGGAGCTATGAAGCCAAAGCTAACATGGAGGGAGCAGCCTCCACGATGAACGGAGTCGCCGGAGCCGCTGAGAGCATTCAGCAGCTTACCGACAAGCTCGGGCGGAGCATGCAGGCAGCCAGCCGGGAGGTCGCCGAAATGGTCGACTCTTTGAAGAATACGGATGAGGTCATGAAAGAGCTTGAAGAGCAGAGCAGCGATATGTTCGAGAAGTTCACCGCGCTCAGCAAGCATATCGCGACTGTCGAGAGCATTAATGAAGTCATCGTCGGCGTCGTGGAAGAGACGTCGCTGCTCGCGCTCAACGCGTCCATTGAAGCGGCGCGCGCGGGTGAGCAGGGAAGAGGGTTCGCGGTCGTCGCCGGCCGTATCCGCAAGCTGGCGGATCAAAGCCGCTCGTCGGTGGACCGTTCTTCCGCGCTGCTGGTCGATATCAATCATGGCGTGCGGCAGGTGCTGGAGTCGGTAGACAGAGAACGCACCTCCGTCGATCGCGGAGTGAGCGAAGTCGGCTCCGTTAAAATGCGTCTCGCCGGGATGTCGGGAACGGTCCGAATCGTGGATGATGCGGTGGAGGAGACCGTGAAGGCGACCGTTCGCCAGAGCGAGCTCATCGCCGGGGCGCTGGACGAGCTGACCGGGGCGGTCGGCCTGCTCAACGAGACGATTGCCAGCGTCGACGTTACGCTGGAGCAGGTGGACCGGCAGCGGAGCCAGATTGGCGAGCTGAACGGCGTCAGCGCCCAGATGCTGGCCGAGTCCCAGGCGCTGCGCGAGTCCGTCGCGGAGATCGCCGGCAGCCACAAGATTCAGGACAGCCATTACGCGGAGAAGCTGGAGGATGCGAAGAAGCTGCTGCTGCGTCTGGTCGCCAGAGAGGAGCTTCGCATTCCCGATACGGGCACGCACAAGAAGGTGCTGTCAGGCTTCCTGACGGATTCGGACGGCGTTCAGGCGATCTGGTCCAACCGGACGGACGGCACGTTCATCTTCTCCCAGCCGGAGGCCGGTCTGCTTAACGCGAAGCAGCGGGATTGGTGGATCGGGGCGATGAATGAGGGGAATTATGTATCCGAGCCTTATATCTCGGCCATTACAAAGCGCCCCTGCATTACACTCTCGCGGTCGATTACCGACGAGAGCGGGAACAAGGTCGGGGTTGTCGGCGTCGATCTTGCGGTGTGAGATATACCGGCACCCGGCCACGGGCTTACTTCTACAAGGCATCGATCTCGAATCGCACCTTTAATCTGCATCTGTAGTCAGACGCCCTGGCCCTAACCGGCCGGGGCGTTTTTTCATGGAGACGGCGGCGGATGATAGTTGGACAAACTGGGGTCCTAAGCCTATAATGACCGGTATCTATGGATATGGGGGCTTGTAACGATGTCTTACGCAATTACGATCCTGCTGCAGCTGCTCGAACGGGCGGCGCTGCTCCTGATGACCCTGTTCGTGCTGACCCGGATTCCGCGGTTCAAGGAGATTTTTCAGAAGGGGGCCTACGCGCCGCCCGAGCTGTTCATCGGTACTGTCATCTTCAGCCTGTTCGCGATCTTCAGCACGTACAGCGGGATCAAGGTGGAGGGCTCGCTGGTGAATGTCCGGATTGTGGCGATCATGGCGGGGGGCATCCTGTTCGGTCCATGGGTGGGCATGATCACCGGACTGATCTCCGGCGTTCACCGGTTCCTGATCGACATTGGCGGCGTAACCTCGGTTCCCTGTCTCATTACGAGCGTTACCGCGGGGATTGTCTCCGGGATCATTCACCGCCGCGTTCCGGCCGGGCACCGCTGGAAGGTGGGGATTCTGGCCGGGATGAGCTGTGAGGCGCTCACGATGCTGCTGATTATCGCAATGGCGCATCCGATGTCGCTGGGCATCGAGATCGTCTCCAAGATCGCTTTCCCGATGATCGTTAGCCAGGTCAGCGTCGGGCTGATCGTCATGCTCGTGCAGAGCGTTGAGGGCGAGAAGGAACGGATCGCCGCCCGGCAGTCCAAGCTTGCGCTGGATATCGCCAACAAGACCCTTCCCTATTTTCGCAGCATCAATCCCGAGTCCCTGCGCCGGATCTGCACAATCATTAAGGAGGATATCGGAGCCGATGCGGTTGCGATCACCGACACGAGATGGATTCGCGCCTATGTCGGCGTCGGGGAGGAATATTATGCGGAGAAGAACGAAATTATTAGCGACGAGACGAAACAGACGCTGTCGAGCGGGGAGATCACGATCCGCAACAATGACACGGACTACAATCATCAGCATATCCGGTCCCTCATTATTATTCCGCTGAAGGAGAAGGGCGAGGTTACGGGGGCGCTCAAAATTTATTACACCAAGGCCCACAAAATCACCTATTCCCTGCAGGCGATGGCCATCGGCCTCTCGCAGATTATTTCCACGCTGATGGAGGTCTCGCGGGTTGAGGATATCAAGGAGATGGCGAACAAGGCGGAGCTGAAGGCGCTGCAGACGCGGATCAATCCGCATTTTCTGTTCAATGCCCTGAATGCAATCGCCTCCTCGATCCGGATCGACCCGGACAAGGCGAGGGAGCTGATCGTGAATTTGTCGGGCTATATGCGCTACAATCTGGAGCTGACAGATGACTTTATTGATATCCGCAAGGAGCTTCAGCAGGTCCGCTATTATGTCGAGATTGAAAAAGCCCGCTTCGGCAAGCGCCTGAACGTTCTATACGACATTGATGATGAGGCGGAGGTGCGGATTCCAAGCCTGATCATCCAGCCGCTGGTCGAGAACGCCATTGTGCACGGGATTCTCAAAGACCGGGGAGCGGGTACGGTCACAATTTCCGTCAAGGACCGGGGGGAGAGCGTGGAGATCGGCATTGCCGACACCGGCGTTGGCATCAGCGAAGAGACCATCCAGAAGGTATATGCCGGCGATATGCCGGAGAACAAGATCGGGCTGTTCAATGTGCATCAGCGGGTGAAGCTGATTTACGGCGAGGGACTGCGCATCACGAGAGCGGACAAGGGCACCATCATTACCTTTACGGTGAAAAAGGAGCATCGATGACATGAGAGCCATCATTGTCGAAGACGAAGAACTGGCGAGACAGGAGCTGGCCTATCTGATCCGGGCACACAGCGGGATCGAGATCGTTGCCGAGTTCGAGGATGGGCTGGACGCGCTGAAATATGTACAGGCCAACGAGGTAGATGTGCTGTTTCTCGATATTAATATCCCGTCTGTGGACGGCGTGCTGCTGGCCCAGAATATTAGCAAGTTCTCGGTGAAACCCTATATCGTGTTCATCACCGCGTACAAGGAGCATGCCGTTGAAGCGTTCGAAATCGAGGCGTTTGATTACATTCTGAAGCCGTACAATGAGACGCGGATCAAAGGGATGCTGGCGAAGCTGGAGACGGCGGCCTCGGCCCGGCATGCGGGTGTGAAGGAAGAGCGCAGTCCGGTCAGCAACAAGGTCAATCTGTGGGAAAATGAGAAGATCATCGTCGTCGACGCCGACGACATCTATTACGCTTCGGCGCAGGAGAAGACGACCAGCGTATTCACGCGCAGCCACGAATATTCGATGGGTGTCAGCATCAGCGAATTTCACGGCAGGCTGCCGCAGGACCGCTTCTTTCGCTGCCACCGCTCCTTCATCGTGAACCTCTCGAAGATCAAGGAGATTATACCGTGGTTCAACAATACGTACCTGCTCCGGCTGCGCGATCTGGACTTTGAAGTGCCGGTAAGCCGCAGCAAGGTGAAGGAATTCAGGCAGCTCATGAGGCTGTAGAGGCACTTCATTCCGTCTTTTTGTCATTTCATTCCGCATTTGAGCCGTTCATTCCGCTCCTGGTCTACAATAAAGAAGCAATAGAGCGCTCGCGATATGAAATGATAGCGAAAGAAGGGACCGGCCATGTCGGCAGATCAAAAAAGCAATCGCTTTCTTATTGTACTCGGAACCATACTGACGCAGATGGGTCTTGGCACGATTTATACCTGGAGCCTGTTCAACCAGCCTCTTGTTACGAAATTCGGATGGGAGCTGAGCTCCGTCGCAATTACCTTCTCCATCACCAGCTTCGCGCTGGCCTTCGCGACGCTGTTCGCCGGCCGGCTGCAGGATCGCATCGGCATCCGCAAGCTTACTGCGGCAGCGGGCATCGTGCTCGGACTCGGGCTGATGCTGAGTTCACGGGCAAACTCGCTTCCAATGTTCTACCTGCTTGCAGGCATTGTTGTCGGCTATGCCGACGGAACCGCCTATATTACTTCTTTGTCTAACCTGATCAAATGGTTCCCGCGCCGCAAGGGCCTCATCTCCGGTGTTTCGGTCGGCGCTTACGGAACGGGCAGCCTGATCTTCAAATATGTGAACGGCAGTCTGATCAGCTCGGTGGGCGTATCGGCCGCCTTCCTCTACTGGGGACTGATCGTGATGGCTATGGTTGTGGTCGGCTCGCTGCTGATCCGGGAAGCTGCGGTGTCTCCGGCCGAGAGCGGAAGCGCACACAATGCCGCCGCCGTCCAGGGACAGGCGGAGATCAGAGATTACACCGTCCGTGAAATGCTGCGCACGAAGCAGGCATATCTGCTGTTCGTTATCTTCTTCACCGCCTGCATGAGCGGGTTGTACCTGATTGGCATCGTGAAGGATATCGGCGTGAAGCTGGCTGGACTTGACGTGCAGACCGCCGCGAACGCCGTGGCGATGATCGCCATCTTCAATACAGCCGGACGCCTGGTCCTGGGCGCGCTGTCCGACAAGATGAGCCGCTTGAAGCTGGTCGGCTGCACGCTCGCCGTAACGGCAGCCGCAGCACTGACCCTCAGCTACGCGGAACTGAACTTCGGCCTCTTCTTCGCCTGTGTGGCTGCCATCGCCTTCTGCTTCGGCGGTAACATCACTGTCTTCCCGGCGATCGTCAGTGACTTCTTCGGGCTGAAGAACCATAACAAGAACTACGGCATCATTTATCAGGGCTTCGGCTTCGGTGCACTGTCCGGCTCGTTCATCGCCGCCTTTCTCGGAGGCTTCCAGCCGACCTTTGTCACCATCGGGGCGCTGTGCCTGCTCTCCAGTCTGATCGCCCTGAGCCTGAAATCGCCGACGGCATCCCGCCGGGAGCCCGAAGCAGGCAAGCAGGCGCTCCGTCCGCGCCGCGCATAACAGCTTCCAGGCTGTTCGCACATTCCCATACATGGAAGCATCAGCTTAAAAGGCTTCGGCACTGGCAAGCTGACTTCATAGATGAAACCAAATAGATAAAGACAAATATGTCGGCTAAACAAAAAGGCTGCTCAGCGGACCCACGGGGGACGGGAGCAGTTTTTTTGCGTGGAAGAGACCGCTTGGGGCAGAATGGCTCCGGACATTCGTACGAGCGGGAACTCTCATCAAACTCTAATGAAGCTGTAAAGCCGTTCTCATGCTTCAGGATATAGGATAGAGGCGGACACAATGAAACGGGGAGGAAAAGATATGAATTCACAGGATTTGGCCAAAAGGTTCAGGGTATACGTGCTGCTGGTTGCTCTGGTTGCAGGAGGAGCCTGGAGTGCAGGGACGGCAGCTGCTCGTCCGTTGTCCGAAGCGGATTTCGAGTCCGGGATGACAGATTCGATGACGCCTACGCCTTCAGGCTCACAGATGGTTGTTACAGCTTCGGGATATGATTTTGACAAAGGGAAGACGTCGATTGAACTGCCGGTCCGGACCAAGAGCATTGACATAACCAATACAAATGGGACAATCGACATCAAGCAGGGTAGTACGGCAAAGCTGGAAGTTCTTACGTCGGTCACAGTGGAGGATGCGTCCAAGCAAGAAGCCCAGGCCATCGCTGACTCCGTTCAGCTGTCTATATCCAAGGGAGATGTGCTGCGGGTGAAAGTCGATGAGAAATCGAAGAACAAACCGCAATCCTACTCTGTCAGCGTTCATTTGTCGGTCAATTTGCCTGCCGGTTCAACAAGCGGTGTAAAGGCTGAAGTTACAAACGGCAATCTTTCTTTGTCAAATATTGAGAGCGCAGGTACAATCGAATTGACGGCCACAAACGGCAATATCTCAGCGAAGGACATCGCCCGTAATCTGTCTCTTTACTCGGTCAATGGCAATATTTCGGTGGATAAAGCCGGCAGGAGCGTACAGGCCGTAGTAACCAACGGAAACATACAAGCGAGCGGCATTTCAGGGCCTCTCGATTTGGAGACGACAAACGGCAATTTGCTGGTTAAGGATGCCGCATCATCGATCAAGGCGGCTGTGTCCGCAGGCCATATTCAAATTGAAAGCTTCAAGGTCGGCGGCAATTGGGAGATATCTTCCAAGGTGGGGGGCGCGTCGCTGTCCTGGCCCAAGAGGGCGGACGTGATAGTGGAAGGAAAATCTGCACTCGGCGGAATTCAGACGGATTATACGCTGAACGTCAAGAACGGGAGTGTCTCCGGAACGATAGGCAAGGGAACTTATCATATACAGGCCGAGGTGCTGTCCAATCTGTCGCTGATGAAGAGACAATGATGCACAAAGGGGATTGGAAGGTTGAAAGAACGCGTTCTGATAATCGAAGATGAGACAGCCATGATTCGGCTGCTGGAATTGGAACTGACTTATGAAGGCTACGAAGTCACAGTGGCGGAGGATGGGTGGATTGGCGTTGAGAAAGCGCTTGGCGCAAGCTTTGATCTGATTCTGCTTGATTTGAATCTGCCGGGTATTAGCGGCATGGAAATATGCCGGAGGGTCCGGGAGGTGAAGAAGACTCCGATAATTATGCTGACGGCCAGGGATACGGTCAGGGACCGGGTCAAGGGGCTGGACACCGGGGCTGACGATTATTTGCCGAAGCCGTTCGCGATCGAAGAGCTTCTGGCGCGGATGCGTGCACTTAAGCGCAGACTGTTACCCGGCGAAGAGTCCGAGGTGCTGCAGGCGAAAGACCTGATGCTGAATGTCACCTCACATTCGGTTAGCCGGAACGGGCAGCCTATCGACTTGTCTTCCCGGGAGTTCGAGTTGCTCCGCTGTCTGCTGTCGAACAAGAACCGGCTGATGAACCGGGAGGCTCTGCTGAATCTGGTCTGGGGCTACTCCTATCAGGGGGAGACCAATGTGGTGGACGTCTATATCCGCTATGTCCGCATGAAGGTGGACGAGGGATTCGGAGACAAATTGATTCATACGGTGCGGGGCGGCGGCTACATTCTGCGGGACTGAGGTGGGACTATGAAGACATGGACATTCTCGCGCAGAGTTGGCGTTTCGATTGCGGCGGCTTCACTCGTTGTTGCGATATTCGTCAGCGGATTCGTCTACTTCACGTTCAGACATTGGAATGCCCAGCAGGAGGCCGAACTGCTGGAGACCCAATTGAAGCAGTTCGCGCAGCAGCTGGGAGAGGTCAGCTTTCTTCCTTCTCTGCTGCAGCCCGGCAAGGGAGAGGGGACAGGCGTGTCGGCCGTTTTTAAGCCGGATCTGGCGGCTTTTGCCGAAGATCTTCATGAAGGACAGCGGCTTCAACTGCTCGATTCGGACGGACATGTATTGGTCGAAATGGGAGCGCATCCGGATGAACGGGTAAGGTATGAGGCGGAACGAAGCCTGCATATTCCCGTATATGGTGCCGTCACCCTGAGGCTTGCGGACCTGGAGAGCTCCCGGAGCGCGGTCGCAGAACGGGAGATCGGCAGGCTGCTGCTGGTCGGCCTGGGTCTGGCGGCAGGCCTGGCGCTTGTTATCGGGAGAATAGCGGCGCATTCCGCAGTTAGACCGATTCGGGGCATGGTGCTGGAGATCAAAGAAATCGGCGCGGACAATTTGTCGCGGCGGCTTCCGCTGCCCGCTTCCCGGGATGAATTGTACCAGTTGGGAGAGGCCTTCAACAGTCTGCTGCATCGTCTGAATCTGTCGTTCGAACAGCAGCGGCGATTTGTCGCCGATGCGTCGCATGAACTGAAGACGCCGATAGCGATTATCGAAGGACATACCCGTATGATTCAACGCTGGGGGAGTCAATCGCAGGATGTGGTAGAAGAATCGCTAACCTATATGGTGGACGAGACCGAGCGGATGAAACAACTGGTTGCCCAGCTCTTGCTTCTCGCCGAAGCGGAAGAACCGCTGATGGAGGGTGAGGAGACGGCCTGCAATTTACGGCATGTTCTGGGCGAGATGCTTCCGCAGATGCTGCATGTGAATCCCGGTGTTACGCTTAACGGTTCGGAGGAAGCGGCTGGAGAGGCGCTTTCCGTACGTATGCCCGCCGGAGCCTGTTATCAGACGGTGCGAAACATTATAGAGAACGCATTCAAATATACGCCTCCGGGGGGCGAGGTGGGCATCACGATTCGGCAGGAGGATAATTACACCGTGCTGGTTGTCGCCGATAACGGAATTGGCATATCCGAGGAGCAGCTGCCGCATATCTTTGAACGGTTCTACCGCGCGGAAGGCTCCAGAAACCGGAACCGGGGAGGGTCCGGTCTGGGACTTGCCATTACGGCGGCTCTGATGAAGCGGTACAAAGGTTCGATTGAAGTCGCAAGCTCGCCCGGAGAAGGTACGGCGGTCACGCTCCGGTATGTCCGGGTCCATTAGCCCTTTTGATCCGGCTCGACCGGCCATTGAAATCTTCGCCTTACAAGAACGAGCCTGCACGGTAGAGAGGCTTTCTGCTAAGATAAGGAGAGTGTCCTCCGCTGCCATCGGGATGGACTAACCGCAGCGCCGATGCGGGAAGGGCAGCGGGATTCAGTGCCGAGGAGGAGATAGAGATGCCACACTGCCAGACAGGCAAGGCCGAGCTGTATTATGAGGAGAAAGGCGAGGGTAAACCGATCGTTCTGATTCACGGTTATACTATCGATCACAGGCTGATGAGCGGATGCATGGAGCCTGTATTCCGGGAGAGAGCAGGCTGGAGAAGAGTGTATCTGGATCTTCCAGGAATGGGGAAGACGCGCGGATATTCGGAGATCGAAAATTCCGATGAGATGCTGGAGGCTGTGCTCGCCCTGATCGACAGTATGCTTCCCGGAGAGAGCTTCGCGCTGGCGGGCGAATCCTACGGCGGCTATATCGCAAGAGGCATCATCGCGAAGATGCCGGAACGGGTGAACGGGGCAGCCCTTATCTGCCCGATGATCATACCGGAGAAGCAGGACCGAACACTTCCTCCGCACACCATCATCCGGCAGGATGCCAGTCTTGCCGAGAGACTGACGCCGGAAGAGCTCGCGGACTTCGCTTCGATAGGCGTCGTGCTCAATCCTTATACCTGGAGCCGGTATAAGGAGGAAATTGTACCGGGCTGTCTGTTGGCCGACGAGCTATTTCTGGCCAAGATTAAAGCCCGTTACGGCTTTTCCTTTCCGGTTGATCGGGAGGAGTTCCGCAAGCCGGGAGTTCTCCTGGCAGGCAGACAGGATTCCAGTACCGGCTATGAGGATGCCTTCAGCATCCTGAAGATGTACCCCCGGACGACCTTTGCCGTCCTGGACCGTGCCGGACATAATCTGCAGATCGAGCAGCCCCGGCTGTTCGAGAATTTGATTATGGAATGGCTGGATCGGGTGGAAGAAGAGGCTGGACAGTAGGCAATGGGGTTGTTCCTATTTGCATAGTTCTCGAATCTAACCGCAACCAAACGCAGACAAGCGGAACCCCGCCGGCGGCAAGCCAGCGGGGTTCCGCTTGTTCCTTATGAAGGAGTTCCTGTCCCGCCGTCGTCTTAGCCTTCCAGCAGCAGCGCTTCCGGGTCTTCCAGCAGCTCCTTGACCTTGACGAGGAAGCTTACCGCTTCCGAGCCGTCCACGATTCGGTGATCGTAGGAGAGGGCGATATACATCATCGGACGGTTGACCGTCGTCTCTTCATCGAGTGCGATCGGACGAAGCTGAATCTTGTGCATGCCGAGTATGCCGACCTGCGGCGCGTTCAGAATCGGCGTCGACATCAGGGAGCCGAATACGCCGCCGTTGGTAATGGTGAACGTGCCTCCCTGGAGATCGGACAGCGCGAGCGTGTTGGCGCGGGCCTTCGACGCCAGATCGGCGATTTGGCGTTCGATCTCCGGAAAGCTCAGCCGGTCGGCGTCCCGCACAACCGGAACGACGAGCCCTTCCTTGGCCGATACGGCGATGCCGATGTCGTAGAACTTCTTGATGAGCAGATCCTCGCCGTCAATCTCGGCGTTCAGCAGCGGGAAGGCCTTGAGCGCGCCCACGACCGCCTTGGTGAAGAAGGACATGAAGCCGAGGCCGATGTCATGCTTCTCCTTGAAGGCATCCTTCCGGCGCTTGCGGATGTCGAGAATGGCTGTCATGTCCACCTCGTTGAAGGTGGTCAGCATCGCCGCCGTGTGCTGCGCTTCGACCAGGCGGCTGGCGATTGTCAGCCGTCTGCGCGACATGCGCTTGCGCTCGACGTCCTTGCCGCCCTCCGCCTTCGGCGCGGAGGGCGGGGGCGTCACGGCCGGCGCGCTCTGCGAAGCCGCCGGTGCAGCCGGCGCGGCGGCCGGGGCCGCGCCGTGGGTGTCCACATCGGCCCGGCCGATCCGGCCGATGGGATCGCGCGCGCCGACCTCGGCGAGGTCGATGCCGCGCTCGCGCGCGAGCTTGCGCGCACCGGGCGTAGCCAGGTACGCGGGGCCGCCGGGGGCCGGGGCTTCCTGGGCCGCCGCCGGGGCTGTCGCTCCGCCCGGCTGTGCCGGCGGAGCTTCGGGGGCCGGAGCGGCCTTCGCCGGCTCCGGCTGCTTCGGCGCATCGGCGCTCTGGCCGCCAGCCGCCTGCGGTGCGGCGGCTCCGGCCTCGCCGATGACGCCGATGGCCTCGCCGACGGCGACGTTCTCGCCCGCCTGGCGTAGAATTTGGGCGATCACGCCGCTCTCTTCGGCGCTGATCTCCAGATTGACCTTATCCGTCTCCAGCTCGGCCAGAACATCTCCCTGGCCGACGGAATCCCCTTCCTTGACCAGCCATTTATAGATCGTACCTTCGGTAATCGATTCGCCCAGATCGGGCACCTTGATTTCAGACACAGGCCGCTACCTCCCCAAAATATTTTGCGCTGCTAGGACACCGCCCCTTCACGGGACGGCACAACCGCTTAGGCTTGACATGGAAGAAAGGTTCAAGCTGGACGCTATTCCAGAAGTGATATCTTCTTGGCGGCAGGCGGACCGTCCGGGCTTAAAGACCAGGGCCTCAGCCCGCCTGCCCACGGCCGCTGCTCAGGAACGGGCCGAGGTGTTAAAGACGCGGACCGGCTCTTCATTCTTCCGGTTCCAGGTCAGGGCTTCGATGATAATTCTCCGCTGCTCGAAGCTGTGAACGTCGGCGTATCCGCTGGCAGGGCTGGAGCGCTCCGGCCGGCCGGCGTACCGGACCGGCACCCCCGACGGCGCGATAGCCCGCAGCCGGGGCTCGACGTAGCACCAGGCACCCATGTTCTTCGGCTCTTCCTGCACCCAGACGATGTCTTCCAGAGAGCCGAAGGTGTTCAGATGGGCGGCAAGCTCCCGTTCCGGGAACGGGTAGAGCTGCTCCAGCCGCAGAATATGCAGCCACGACCAGTCTTTGTCCGAGCCGGCTTCAAGCTCGGTCTGCAGATCGATGGCGACCTTGCCGGTGCAGACAAGGAGCCGCTTGATTCCGCCCGGCTTCTGTCCAAGAAGCGGTTCCGGCAGGACCGCTTCGAAGCGGCCGGAGGCAAGCTCTGCGCCGGGCGAAGCGCTGCGCGCGTTGCGGATCAGGCTCTTCGGCGTCATGACGACTAGCGGTCTTGCGTCCGGCTGGCCGCACAGCGCGGCCTGACGGCGGAGCAGGTGGAAATACTGCGCGGCGCTGCTAAGATTCGCGACAGTCCAGTTCTCTTCAGCCGACAGCTGCAAATAGCGCTCCAGCCGTCCGCTGGAATGCTCCGGTCCCTGGCCTTCATAGCCGTGGGGCAGCAGAATCGTCAGACTGCTGCGCTGGGTCCATTTGGCCCGGCCCGCCGCAATGAACTGGTCGAAGATAACCTGCGCCGCATTTGCAAAGTCGCCGTACTGCGCTTCCCAGATGACGAATGTCTCGGGGGCGAATACGTTATACCCGTATTCGTAGCCCAGCACCGAGGCTTCCGACAGCGGGCTGTTGTAGACGCCGAAGGTAGCCTTGGCGTCCTCCAGCTGGTTAAGAGGCGCGAAGAGCTTGCCCGTCTCGCTGTCATGCAGCACCAGATGGCGCTGGGAGAACGTGCCGCGCTGGGCGTCCTGTCCGCTGAGCCGGATTGGCGTTCCGTCCTGAAGGATGGTCGCGAAGGCGAGTGTCTCGGCCAGCGCCCAGTCCACCTTCTCGCCGTCATTCAAGAGGGAGCTGCGCCGCTGCAGAATGCGCTGCAGCTTCGGATACACCCGGAAGCCCGCAGGAACTTCCAGCAGCTTGCGGTTGATGGATTGCAGGCGTTCCAGCGGAACGGCGGTAACGGCAGGACGGCTGTCCGCCGACACGGCCACGGCATTCTTGACCTCGCCGCTCTCCTTGTTCGCCTTCATCTTCTCGTAGGCTTGCTGAAGCACCTTCTCCACTTCGGCCGTCATGGCTTCCACTTGTTCGCGCGTCACAAGCTTCTGCTCTTCAAGCCGTTCGGCGTAAATCCGGGAGACGGTCTTGTGGTTCTTGACCTTGGCGTATTTCAGCGGCTGAGTCATCTCCGGGTCATCCATTTCATTATGTCCGTGTCTGCGGTAGCCGACAAGATCAATCAGGAAATCCTTCTTGAAGAGGCTACGGTAAGCGCTGGCCAGCCGGACAGCGGCGATGCAGGCCTCCGAATCATCGGCGTTGACGTGAACGACCGGAATTTCGTAGCCTTTGGCCAGGTCGCTGGCATAACGGGTGGAACGAGAGTCTTCGCTCTCTGTGGTGAACCCGATGCGGTTGTTCACGATAATATGGATCGTGCCCCCGTTCAGATAGCCGTTCAGCTTGCTGATGTTCAGCGTCTCGGCGACGATTCCTTCGCCGGGGAATGCAGCATCGCCGTGCATGAGCACGGCCAGCGCGCGGTTCGTATTCAGAACCGGCAGTCCTGTGCCGCTGCGGTCTTCCTGCGCGGCCCGGGCGAAGCCTTCCACGACCGGATTGACGAATTCCAGATGGCTCGGATTGTTGGCCAGCGTCAAGCGGGTGCGGACGGTCTCGCCCTCATGGAAGGCGCGGTCAGCTCCGAGGTGATACTTCACATCGCCGGTCCAGCCGTAATTGATGCCCATAGAGCCTTCGGAAGGGAAGAGCTCCTTGTTCGGAGAATGGTGGAACTCCGAGAAAATAATATCGTAAGGTTTGCCCAAAATATGGGCAAGCACATTGAGGCGTCCCCGGTGGGCCATGCCCATCACAATGTTCTCCGCGCCGTCATGCGCGGCCGCGCGGACGATTTCATCCAGCATCGGAACCAGGATATCATTGCCTTCCAGGCTGAAGCGTTTTTGCCCGACAAAAGTTTTATGAAGGAAGGTTTCGAAATGCTCCACTTCGATCAGACGGTTCAGCAGAGCTTTCCGTTCCGGATCGGTCAGCGGAGCCGGCGAACTGGAGGACTCAGCCTGGCTGTTCAGCCAGAGTAGCTCCTGCTCGTCGTGGACATGTCCGAATTCGTAGGCGATCGTTCTCGTATAAGCCTGGCGCATCCGGTGATAGGCGTCCCAGCCGGTCTGTACCCCGGTCGGCGCGTTCTCCCAGATCAGGGAGGCCGGCAGAGCGAGCAGATCGCCTTGCGTCAGCCCGTATGTCGCGGGATCGAGCCATTTCGCCATGGAATCCCCGCTCTTCTCCAGCGGATCGATATCGGCAGCCAAATGACCGAAGATGCGGATATTGGCGATCAGCTTGGATGCGCGGACCGCTTTGCGGAGCCAGTCGGCGTCGCCGGTAAGGGCGGGGCCGGGGGCGGCGGTCACCTCGGTTGTTAGCGGAGGGGGGCCGTATATGGTAAAGAGCTCCCGGTAGCGGGCCTCCACGGAGGAAGGGTCATCGCTGAACTGTTCGTATTTTTCCTGGATGTAGCCTAGGTTGGGGCCGTAATACTTGCTCCAAACAGATTCATTGTAGGACTCTTTGGCTGACATGGAACATCCTCCTAACGATAAACTCCAGGCAGCGCCTTCAGGGGCGTAACCGGAGCTGCAATGATTACGTTTACATTCTATAGTATAGTTACACGATTTTAAACGTACTGCCACATTCTATTTTGCAACTTTGGATAGGGGTAATCAATTCAACCTTTCGTCCAATCCGTTCGAAAAAAGGCATGATTGCGCAGGTGTTACTCCGGCGGCCCGGAGAATCGGAAGAGACGCGAAACATCGGGCCGGGACCATAAACCTATATAAATCCTTCCAGCAATCCACTAGAATTTGATTAATAGGGCGAAGATGTGGGTATTAGAAGTTTATAGTTCCTAACGACTAGATGATGATTACATAAATATTGGAATTAGCTCGCCGCCAACCGCGTCACAGGCACCCAATTTTACGCTTCAGCCGCGCATTGAATGTATTGTCATTTTTTTGACACACTTTTAGGCAAACATCTTGTATAATATCTTTGCAAGCATATCGCTTGGCACACATCATAAGATCCTTGAATGCAAGGATCCAGCAAAAGGTAAACCTGCTGAAAAGCAGGGGCACAAAGTCTCGGATCTAAGGTTATGCGAGGGAAATCAGACGGGAGGAAGAAGCCTGCCGTGCGGTTTATCCGTGTAGCTATGATGGCTGGACTGCCTGGGGACAAAATCTTAGGAGGAGATTTTTTGAACAAGTCCAACCAGGGAAATAACGGAGAACTGCAGACGGTCGCTTTGGATATGGAATGGGTGCAGCTGATGCTGGCCGCCAAGAAGCAGGGGATTCACGCGGACGAGATCCGGCGATTCTTGGGCGACAAGACACTCAAAGCCATCTGAACCAAATATGAATGAGTGTTCCTGAAGGGACAACGAAAGAGGACATGACGGCGCGGCGTCATGTCCTCTCTATGTAAATACGCAATAGTTCGAATCCGGCTACTGGTTCTTCTGTTCAAGCCGCCATTTCTGGTACTCCAGAAATTCCTTGAACTCCCTCTTGCTGACCCCTGAAGCCATGGCTTCCTGAACCAGCTTGAACCAGTCGGAATCGATCGGCTCTTCCTCGGCGAGTTCTCCGTACAGAAGAATGTGGACGGAGACATCCAGAGCCTCAGCTATTTTCTCGATGAACTGGATGGAGGGGTTGGATTGAATATTGCGTTCGACATTACTTAAGTATGATTTAGCCACATCCGCCCTGCCGGCAAGCTCGGATAAAGATAATCCCTTCTCCTGGCGAAGCTGTTGAATGTGCTGTCCAATATTGTCCGGCACGGTAAATAATGCTCCCTCCTTGTTTTTTGGTATTAGTATAGCAAAGGTCCGCTCAAAAGGAAAACTAGCTTTTACCATTTATGAGCTAAACAGGAAGATTCCCGGCGGCAACTGGGTTGCCGATCCGGAAAATTCATAACCCCCGGGATGCCGCTACAGCGTGCGTCGTAGTGGCATCCCGGTCAGGAGCCTGTATTGTCAAGGCAGGCGAGTGCCTCTTGCGCTGATATACAGGTCGTACCATTCCTTGCGCGTCAGCTCCAGCTTGTCCGCTCCCGCACAGGCTTCAATTCGCCGCGGGTTCACCGTGCCGATTACCGGCTGGATCGCGGCCGGATGCGACATCAGCCAGGCGAGCACGACCGCTTCGGGCGTCGTTCCTTTCTCTTCCGCCAGCGAGTGGACCATTGCGGCGGTGCGGATCACATGCTCGGGTTGTCCGTCAAGCGGACGGCCGGTGTACTTGCCCTGGGCGAGCGGCCCCCAGGCCTGAAGCTGGATTTTCTCCAGACGGCAGTGCTCAATCGTTCCTTCCGGCATTCCATGCTCTCTCCAGGCCGGACGGTTCACGCTGACCACGGAATCAAGCCAGAATGTCTTCTCCAGATTCATTTCGAGCTGATTGACAATCAGGGGCTCATCGGAATAGGCCTGAAGCAGCCGGATCTGCGAACCGCTCATATTGGATACCCCGAAATGCCGGACCTTGCCGGACTCCTTGAGCAGCCGCAGCGCTTCTCCGACCTCTTCGGGGTCCATAAACGGATCGGGCCGGTGCAGCAGCAGAATATCAAGATACGGAGTGCCCAGCCGGGACAGAATGCCGTCGACGCTGCCCAGGATATGCTCGCGGGAAAGATCGAACGTGTTGGAACTGTCTCCCGGCTCTTGCAGCTTAATGCCGCATTTGGACTGAATGATCAGCTTCTCGCGCAGCTCAGGGCGCTCCTTGAGCACGGTTCCGAAGACAAGCTCGGCCTTTCCCCGTGTGTATATGTCCGCCAGGTCAAACATGTTGATGCCGATGGAGAGCGCGGCTTCGACGGCCATATGCCCTTCCCGGATTTGATCGGCCGTGATCGGCTCCCGGTCCCAGTCTCCGCCGAGTCCCATGCAGCCCTGAACGATGCGCCCTGCGGGAATGCCGCGGGTACTTAGTGGCAACGGTTTCAATTTATTCCCTCCTTCATTGAATTCTTCTCATAGCTATTGTACCGCATCAGATGCCGATGTGATATTTCCAGTCGTCAGATGAAATGTGGCGAGCGCCTTCCTTCAACACTTTCCGGATGTTCTATAGCGATGAAAAAAGCCGAATGCGCATGATCAAGGGATTCGTTCCTTAATAAACGCACATTCGGCTTGCAGATAATCTGGATTCGGCCTGGGGTTACACAGGACGTGCTGGTTTATCAGCATTTGTTCAGCGCTTCATTCCTCTTCCGTATCAAGCGGACCGTCCTGAACGCGGAGCTTGTGGTCCAGCGCGTCGGCATAGAGCCGTTGGAGCCATTTCAGCTCCGTCAGGCTGTGCTCATAACGGCCGTACATCAAGTGCAGAACAGCCCGGGAGACGATCCCGATATGCTCTTCATAGACTTGATAGGCGAGGTTGACTTCATGCTCGGCCTCCCGGATTCGTTCTTCCAGCAGCTTCGCGATTTTGTCCGGATCGGCATGTCTGGAGAAGGCCAGCGCAATATACATCGGGTGGTAGACCGCGTCGTTCTTGCGGAACTGCTGAAGCAGCAGCTGCTCGAACATGGCCTGCCCGGATTCGGTAATCCGGTAAATCGTCTTCTCGGGCCGGTCGCGGCTTTGGATAACCTCTACCTGCTCGATCTGCCCGTTCTTTGACAACTGGTCGACGGCGTAGTAGAGGGAGCCCATTTGCAGCTTTGCAATCTTGTTGATGGACCGGTCCTTCAGGACCACCATCATCTCGTACGGATGCATATTCCGCTCCAGCAGCAGACCGAGAATCGCCAGCTTGATGGACATGGCGGGTTACTCTCGGCCAGGCGCCGGCTGTGCTGCTCCGCGGTGGGCGAGAAGACGGTCCTTAGGCATCAGGAGTACCGTCACCAGCGCCAGCACCGCCGGGAGCAGCGCCCACATAAAGGTATGGGCGATGGAAGTCGAGAGAGCGGCCGATATTTTCTCCAATATCGGAGCTGGAATCTTCGCCCGGGCTTCCGGTGTCAGCGCAGAGCGCGAGTCGCCGAAGGAGGCTGCCTGAGCGCTTCCTCCGAACGCATCGGACAGCGAGTTTGTGAATAAATTACGCTGGATGATGCCGAAGATGGTAATGCCGAGCGTCATCCCGAGCGACCGCAGGAAGGTGCTTGTCGAGGTCGCCGAGCCGCGCTGGCGCATGTCGAAATGATGCACGGAGGACATATTCAGCACCGAGAACGAGAAGCCTACGCCAAATCCGGTGACAGCCATGAAGATGTTGACCAGCAGCCGCGCGGTATCCGGCGTGAGCGTCGTGAGCATGGCGACGCCAGCCACGAAGAAGACAGCCGACAGGAGCATGATGTTGCGGAAGCTCGTTCGCGACGTAAGCTGGCCGCCGAGTTGGGCGCCCACCACCGAGCCGATCATCATCGGCATCAGGATAAGACCCGAGTTCGTGGCGGAACCGCCGAACACGCCCTGCACGAAGATCGGCAGATAGACGGTCGCCACGATAAAGGCCGAGCCGTAGAAGAAGGCGGCTAGAGCGCTTGTTGCGAACAGCCGGTTTCCGAACATGGAGAAGGTGATGACCGGCTCCGCAACGCGGCGCTCGATCAGCAGGAAGGCGATCAGCAGGACGGCGAAGCCTGCGAACAGGCCGAGAATTTCAGCCGAATTCCAGGCATACAGCTTGCCGCCGATCGTCTGGCCGCCAAGCTCCAGGGCGAACATCAGGCAGATGATTGAGCCGACCAGCGTGAAGGCGCCGCCCCAGTCAATGCGCTGCTTGGAGTGAATGACCGACTCTTTGTAGGCGGAGGCGATCAGGATGAAGGAGATGACGCCAAGCGGCAAATTGATGTAGAACACCCACTGCCAGCCGATATAGTCGGTGATATAGGCGCCGAGCAGCGGACCGAGCACGCTCGAAATCCCGAAGACCGCGCCGAACAGGCCGGTCATCTTGCCTCTTTTCTCCGGCGGGAAGATGTCAAAGATAATGGTGAACGAGATCGGCATCAGCGCGCCGCCGCCGACCCCCTGAATGGCACGGTAAATGCTGAGCTGTGTAATGCTGCCTGCGGTTCCGCAGAGCGCCGAGCCGATCAGGAACAGCACCAGTCCCAGCATGAAGAAACGCTTGCGGCCGTACATATCCGAAAGCTTGCCGAATATCGGCGTGCCAGCCATGACCATAACCATATAGGCGGAGGTGACCCAGACGATTTTGTCCAGACCCCCGAGGTCGGCGACAATCGTGCCCATTGCGGCTGCGACGATTGTGTTGTCCATCGCGGACATCAGAATCCCGAGAAGCAGCCCGACAACGACAAGCTTCATGTTGCTTTCTTTCGAATGCATGTTTGGTAAACTCCTTTTTCTGGTGAATTGGTGAACCTAATTATATTCAAATTTGAATAGGGAAGCAACCTGTTTTTCATAAAAATTTTCATAGCGAGAGCATATGACACACACGACAAAAGCCCCGCCGAAGCCGGCGAGGCCTATAGTTGCCGCAGATAGTCTGCCGCGGATAGTAGAGGGGTGTACTGCAAATAGAATGCGGTGTGTACAGCTGACCTTGCTATATGGCGGCCTCCGCAAGACGGAGCTGCCGACTCTCGATATAACGGATAAAGAGCTCGGTAAGCTCCGGATCGAACTGCGTTCCCGCGCAGGCCCGCAGCTCCACAATCGCTTCCTCCACAGACTTGGTCGGCTGGTAGGGACGCTCGGTCGTCATGGCGTCAAAGGAATCGATGACCGTCAGCATCCGGCACAGTCTTGGAATCTGCTCGCCCTTGAAGCCGTGCGGATAGCCCTTGCCGTCATATCTTTCGTGATGAAGCTCGATGTAGGGCGCCAGCTCTTTGTACTTGACGTTGGTCGAGGCCATTTCCTTGCCCCAGGTGACATGCCACTTGACCATCTCCCATTCCTCGGCGGACAGCTTCTCCTTCTTGTTCAGAATGCCCCACGGGATTTCCAGCTTGCCGATATCATGGATCAGCGCACCGAGCGTGAATTGGCGCTTCGTAAGATTGTCCAGCTCCAGCAGCTCGCTCATGTCCATTGCGTAGCGGAATACCCTTTTGGAATGCTTGAATGTCTCCAGATCCTTGTACATAAACAGGCGCAGCTGCTGCTCAATGTCCCGGACGTCCTGGCTGAAGTCGATTTCCCGCTCAAGCGTTGACTGGTGGCCATAAATATGGACCATATTCTTACCTTGCTTCTTGGCGTAGTAGAGGGCTTGGTCAGCCTCATCCACCAGCTGCGACTTGTCGTGAATGTCAAGGCGGAAGCACGCGATTCCTGCGGAGAAGGAGAGGCAGCCCTGCGGAAAAATTTCAGTTCCTTCAAAGGGAGAATTGTTAAGCGTCCTGCGCAGACGTTCGAGGAAGCTGTAGGCCTCCGCCGTATCGAGACCGGGCATCAGCAGCGTGAATTCCTCCCCGCCGTACCGGGAGACGAGTATATCCTCGCCGTCGCATTCCCGGGTCAGGAGATCGGCCAGGAACACGATCAGGCCGTCGCCTTTTAAATGGCCGAAATGATCGTTGTATTTCTTGAAATCGTCGATATCGATCATGGCAAGCGAGAGGGAGGCGCCGGTATTGCAGGCTGTGCGGATTTCCTCTTCAAGCGCCAGCTCGAAGTAGCTGTGATTGAACAGTCCGGTCCGCGGATCGCGGTTCGCCCGCTCTTCGATGTCCCGGTACATCGCGAACATCCGCTTGAACGAATAGGACATCATAATGCTGATGCAGAGGAACAGGCCCAGGCCTAGCAACTGATTGTTATACAGCAGGACGGTCAGCACCAGCGCCAGCACCAGCGTACAGAGATAGGCGAGAACGGTATCCTTCAGCATGCCCTTCAGCGTGTCATAAAGATTCTCGTTAAAGGTCAAATAATAATAGAAAGCGATCAGCAGGGTATTCAGCGCAAAATACATCGCCATGGCTGCGGCGTAGGCGGGCAGATGGCTCTCGGATAGCGGTCCCCGCTCACCGCCAAGCGCATGATACGTATAGGCGGCGGAGGCGATCATGACTGAGTAGACTGCGAAGTTGTTCACATGCCTCCACCATGCCAGTTCCCGTTCGATCAACCAGATGGCGATTGTGGAAATCAGCAGAACGGTGAGACTGAAGGAGGCTCCGAATACGAAAAGACAGGCGAGATACACCGAGGAATCCAGGGATAAGCCGTTGCCCTGCGGGGGAAGCTGGAAGGTGAACACGATCAGGGATACAGCCGCGCCGGACAGGGCAAGCGCCCATATCCAGGCCGGTAAGCTGTAGGCCACAAACACGCCCTGATTGTACACGGCGAACAGGGACACGCCCATTATGCACAGCAGCAGCCTGTACAAACCGCTCAAATTCAATTTGGAAACAGGTGCCTGTCCTTTATCCATGAACGCTGCTCCTCCCGGCGGACTCGTACTAAGTGTTCATTTATTTTAAGGGATTTGGGAGTATTTTCATAGAGTCAACCGCACAGACGAGAGCCCAAAGACTCTTTTGCTGAACTTTTATTTTGTATTTTGCCATTCTCTGTTTACATACCCCGTGGGGGTATGCTATATTGGGTTTGAGGAGGCTGAATCATGGCGACACATCATAAGAGCGAAGACGGCCAGGAACCGTCAGTCTGTGCTGGCGACTGCCATCCTTCCGGCGAACGCAAGAGCCATCATACGCCGGAATTCAAGAGCGGGCTTACCGCCCGGCTCAATCGCATCGAAGGCCAGATCCGCGGCATCAAAGGCATGATCGAACGCGATACGTACTGCGACGATGTGCTTACCCAGCTTGCGGCGGTGCAGTCCGCGCTCGGAAGCGTCGGCAAGCTGCTGCTTGAAGGGCATATGAAGAGCTGCATCGTGGAACGAATCGAAGCCGGAGAACATGAGGTTATTGATGAACTGCTGATTACAGTCGGCAGATTAATGAAATCATAAAGGAGAGGATTAACATGACGAATGTCGTATTGAATGTGGAAGGAATGTCCTGCGGACATTGTGTAAGCGCAGTGGAGAAGGCGGTTGGAAATCTGGGCGCTTCGGCCAAGGTTGATCTGGCGGCCAAGACGGTGGCTGTGGAGTTTGATGAATCCAAGCTCAGCGTATCGGCGATCAAGGATGCAATCGAAGACCAGGGCTATGACGTTGTGCAGTAATATTGGAACTATCGCCTGAGGGGCCATGGAGCGGGAAGCAAGTGACGCTGCGGGCCTTCTCTTTTTGAACACAGCATACCCCTAGGGGGTACATGAAAGAGAGTGATTCACATGGAAAAAGCAGCGGCGGCGCCCGAAGAGCAGGCTACCTTGCAGATTACCGGCATGACCTGTTCCGCATGCGCGGCGCGAATCGAGAAGGGGCTATCCCGAATGGAAGGGGTATCGCGCGCCAATGTGAACCTCGCGTTGGAGCAGGCGGCGGTCGGCTTTGATCCCGGCGTTGTCAGTGTGCCGAAGCTTGAGGAGAAGATCCGCTCTCTCGGCTACGATACGGTCAAGGAGACAGCCGATTTCGATATTTCCGGCATGACCTGTGCCGCCTGTTCGGCCCGGATCGAGAAGGTGCTCGGCCGTATGCCCGGGATTGCCGAAGTGAATGTGAACCTTGCGCTGGAGACGGCGCATGTGGAATATACCCCGGGGATGGTCACGCCCCAGGATATCATAACCAAGGTGGACTCCATCGGCTACAAAGCCTCGCTTAAGAAAGACAGCGAGGAGGCATCTGACCGCAAGGGCGAGGAAATCCGGCGCAAACGGAATAAGTGGATCGTGTCTGCGGTGCTGTCGCTGCCGCTGCTGTGGGCGATGGTCGGCCATTTCTCCTTCACCTCCTGGATTCCCGTACCGGAGCTGTTCATGAATCCGTGGTTCCAGCTGGTGCTGGCGACGCCGGTACAGTTCATCATCGGCTGGCAGTTCTACGTGGGAGCCTATAAAGCGCTTCGCAACGGCAGCGCGAACATGGATGTGCTGGTGGCGCTTGGAACATCGGCCGCCTATTTCTACAGCCTGTATCTGACGCTGGACTCCTTAAACATGCCGGAAATGCCGGGAATGAGTCATGCGGTGGAGATGTATTATGAGACGGGAGCGATCCTCATTACGCTCATTCTG
The DNA here is from genome assembly GCF_019904155.1 of Paenibacillus sinensis. Lineage (GTDB taxonomy): Bacteria > Bacillota > Bacilli > Paenibacillales > Paenibacillaceae > Paenibacillus_AQ > Paenibacillus_AQ sinensis. Next base: position 80,824 of record NZ_JAHCMB010000187.1, on the reverse strand, counting down.
GTCGGCAAATGGTTCGAGGCTCTGGCGAAGGGCCGCTCCTCCGACGCAATCCGCAGCCTGATGGGACTTCAGGCCAAGAGCGCGGTCGTCATCCGGGATGGTGCGGAAATCAGCATTCCGGTCGAGAATGTCGTCATCGGAGACATCGTGCTCGTCAAGCCCGGCACGAAGATTCCGGTGGACGGACAGGTCGTGGAAGGGATATCCTCTGTCGACGAGTCGATGCTTACTGGCGAGAGCATTCCGGTGGACAAGGCGCCGGGAGACACCGTAATCGGAGCAACCGTCAACAAGAACGGCGCACTGAAGATCGAAGCCCGCAAGGTGGGCAGAGACACCGCCCTTGCCCAGATTATCCGTGTGGTCGAGGAAGCCCAGGGCTCCAAGGCGCCGATCCAGCGGGTGGCGGACGTCATTTCGGGCATCTTCGTACCGGTTGTCGTCGCAATCGCGGCGCTGACCTTTATCGTCTGGTATCTCTGGGGAGCGCCCGGGCAGTTCGCGGAGGCTCTGGAGAAGGCGATCGCCGTGCTTGTTATCGCCTGCCCTTGCGCGCTGGGACTCGCTACGCCGACCTCAATTATGGCCGGCTCCGGCCGCGCCGCCGAGCTGGGCATTCTGTTCAAGGGAGGCGAGCATCTTGAAGCCGCCCAGGGCATCGAGCTCGTCGTTCTGGACAAGACGGGCACCGTGACCGCAGGCAAGCCGGTGCTGACGGATGTGCTCGTGTCTCCGGACTTCAAGGGTCCGGAAGCCCTGTCTGCGGAGGATGGGCTGCTGTCGCTGGCGGCCTCCGCCGAGAAGCTGTCGGAGCATCCGCTGGCCGAAGCGGTGGCCGCGGGTGCGGCGGAGAAGGGGTTGATCCTGGACGAAGCAGCGGACTTCGTCAATATTCCGGGCCGCGGAATCAAGGCCGCCGTGCAGGGCAGAGCCGTCTCTGTCGGCACGCGCCGGCTGATGGAAGAGAGCGGCGCGGAGACTGCTGAATGGCAGGGCGAGATGCAGCGTCTGGAGCAGGAGGGCAAGACCGCCATGCTGGTAGCGGTGGATGGCAAGATTCAAGGCATCGTGGCCGTCGCCGACACGATCAAGCCGACCTCGCGGGAGGCGGTTGCTGCGCTACAGCGGATGAACATCGATGTTGTCATGATCACCGGCGACAACGAGCGTACGGCCCGGGCGATAGCGTCGGAAGCTGGCATCGACCGGGTCATGGCCGAAGTGCTGCCTGAAGGCAAGGCAGAGGCGGTCCGCAAGCTGCAAGAGGGAGGCCGCAAGGTCGCGATGGTTGGCGACGGCATCAATGATGCCCCGGCGCTGGCTACCGCCGATATCGGGATGGCGGTCGGCACGGGAACGGACGTGGCGATGGAGGCCGCGGACATTACCCTGATGCGCGGCGACCTGAAGGCGATCGCGGACGCCATCGAGATGAGCCGGCGCACCATGGGCAACATCAAGCAGAATCTGTTCTGGGCGCTGGGTTATAATACGATCGGCATTCCGGTGGCTGCCCTCGGCTTTCTGGCGCCCTGGCTGGCCGGAGCGGCGATGGCCTTCAGCTCGGTTTCGGTTGTGCTGAACGCGCTGCGGCTGCAGCGGGTCAAGCTGTAACATGGACAAACCGCCCGCTTCCATTAGAGATGGAGGCGGGCGATTTGCCGTTTTTTATCATGGATGGAACCCGGGAGGGAAGACGATAGCTGTCTTATGCCAGGCCGCTGGCTGGCGCTCATCCTTCATTGTCCGGCCCCTCAACGGCCCAAGTTGGCAAAAGGGATGAAATGGTGTTAATACTTATACTAGAAACACAGGTACTAGAAAGACAGGTACCAGAAAGACAGGGCCTCCCGAATTCGGGGGCGAAGACGAATAGGAGATGAAGAAGACGATGAGTATATCCAATGAAACGCTTGAGCTGATGCGAAATCACCGTTCCATCCGCAAGTTCCGCGAGGACCCGGTCAGCGAAGAGCAGCTTGCCGCCATTATCGGTGCGGCGCAGGCGGCTTCGTCCTCCCACAATGTGCAGGCATACAGCGTGATCGCGGTCACCGACTCGGCGCTGAAGTCCGAGCTTGCCGCTCTGGCGGGCAATCAGGCGTATGTGGCTGAATGCCCCGTCTTCTTGGTCTGGTGCGCCGATCTGTACCGGCTGCGTGAGGTGACGCGCCCGCACCTGAACAGTGCGGAGACGTATGAGGGCTCAACGGAGAATTTCATCATAGGCACCATCGATGCGACGCTTGCCGCCCAGAACGCTGCCGTGGCTGCCGAATCGCTGGGGCTTGGTGTCGTCTATATCGGCGGCCTCCGCAACAAGATCGCCGCTGTCGCCGAGCGGCTTGGCCTGCCGGAGCTGGTCTATCCGCTGTTCGGCATGTGCCTCGGCTATCCCGACCAGTCGCCGGGCATCCGTCCGCGCCTGCCGCAGCAGGCCGTGCTGCACCGCAACCGGTATGACGCGGAAGAGACGGTCCGCCAGGTCGGCGAATACGACCGGACTATGTCGGATTATTTGAGCAAGCGGACCGGAGGAAGCAATGATATGCCATGGTCGGCCATCATGGCCAAGTGGATCGCTGAGCCTAGCCGGCTGGATCTGGGCGATTTCCTGCGAAGCAAAGGCTTCCTCCACCGCTAAACGGGCCTTCCGGTGGAGAGGGCGCCGGCGCACCGGCCAGCGGTTGACGCCGGATGTGCCGAACATTGTCCGGCCTGCCGGTAACGGGCCCAATGCGCGCTATTCGCTCCGCAGCCATACACGCCTACGCCTACATGCAAACACGCTCGCATGCACTCGCCTGCATGCCATACGCGCCCATGCTACATATACGCATACGCATACGCGCCAATGTTAAAGAGGCCGGACATCGCCATGATGTCCGGCCTCTTTGCTTGCGCTGCTAATGCGGGATTGTCCTTGCCAACGGCTGTCCAGCTTCGGCCGGTCCGTTCCGGCCTTCCCGCTCTCGCCGTGGTCGTCCGGGTTCAGCCGCCACCCCTGGCTATGCCGTGCCGGTGTAGATCGGCCTCTCCGGCTCACCGCCGAGCTGCCGCCGCTGACTTCGCCTGCTCCTCACGCATCCATTCCGACATCTGGCGCTTCAGCCGCAGGAATTCGGGATGCTCCGTAATCTCGTCGCGGCGCGGCCGGGGGAAGGGCACCTCGACCGTATGCAGGATCGTGCCCGGCCTGCCGGAGAAGACATAGATCCGGCTGGAGAGCAGCAGCGCCTCTTCGATGCTGTGCGTGATGAACAGCACGGAGCGGCGGTTCTCCTCCCACAGCTCCAGCAGCCACCTCTGCATGTCGCTGCGAGTCAGGGCGTCGAGCGCGCTGAACGGCTCATCCAGGAGCATAAGCTCCTGGGGCGCCAGCAGCGCGCGGAGAAAGGCGGCGCGCTGCTGCATGCCGCCCGACAGCATGTGCGGATACGCGGTTTCGAATCCGCCAAGACCCGCCTTCGCGAGCCAGCGCCGCGCTTCCTCGCGGGCTTCGCTTCTCGCCGCGCCTTTCAGCTCGCGGGCGAGAATGACGTTGTCCTCGACGCTGCGCCACGGCAGCAGCGCCGGCTGCTGCGGCATATAGCTGACGCCGCCTTTCTCGCCGGTGACGGCTGCGCCGTTCATCGAGATCGAGCCGGAATCCGGCCGGATCAATCCGCCGATGATCTGGAGCAGCGTGCTTTTGCCGCAGCCGGAAGGCCCGACGATCGACACGAACTCCTGGCGTCCGACCGTCAGGGAGACGTTGTCCAGGACCTTCAGGCTCTGTCCTTTCTGGCGGAACGATTTGGAGACGCCGGATACGTCCAGAGCGGGCGATTGAGTGGCCGGCTGCTCAGGGACGCCGGAGCCGGATGTATTCATGGATTTCATAGCATAAAGCCGCTCCTTTCATGACTGGATCGAACGGACGTCTATTCATGCTTGCGGGGCTTCCAGCGGATCAGCCATTTCTCCAGCAAGGCAACGGCGGCGAACAGCAGAAGACTGAGCAGAACGACCAGAATAACGGCGAGAAACATGCGGTCCGTGCGGTAGGCCGCCTTTTGCAGCTGCATGTAATAGCCAAGCCCTTCCCCGGAGCCAACCAGCTCGGCGACCACCGCGCCAGTCACGGCATAGGCCGCGGAAATTTTGATGCCCGAGAAGAGCGAGGGCAGCGAATGCGGCAGCTCAAGCTTGGCAAATATTTGCCACCGCGACGCGCCGGCCATCTTCATGTAGTTCAGCATGACCCGGTCGGTCTGGGCCAGTCCGCCAAGACCGGCAACGGCGACGGGAAAGAAGCAAACCAGCGTGATGAGAATCACCTTCGGCAGCAGGCCGAAGCCGAACCAGATGACGAGCAGCGGACCGAGCGCGACGATGGGCACGTTCTGGCTCAGAATGAGCAGCGGGTAGAACGCCCGCGACAGACCGGGCAGCAGATAGAGTACCATGGCCGCAAGGAAGCCGGTCAGCACACCGATTGGAAATCCGATCAAGGTCAGCCGCAGCGTCGCCAGCATATGCCCCCTGAGCGAAGCGGAGCCTGCCGACGCCTCTTTCCAGAGATCGGAGGGGGCGGGCAGGATCCATTTTTCAATATGAAACCAGGAGACCGACAGCTGCCACAGTGCGAGGAACAGAATGACCGTCAGCAGCGGCGGCCAGACTTTATTCCACAAGGAATTCACGGACGATATTTCTCCGTCAGCCCGTCCATGCTGATTCCGTTCGGATAATGGGCGATTTTGATTTGGGAGATGACGCTCGGGCAGCCCGCCTCAATCAGCGCCTCCTGCATCTCCTTCACGATCTCCAGCAGTTCCGGCAGCTCGCCTTCCATCGTTGTCTCCAGCGCGTTCACCTGATGCTTCACGCCAGAGCGCTGAATGACCTCAATCGCTGTGTCCACATAGGGGATCGAATCTTCGCCTCCCGGCGTCTTCGGAATGACCTGAATGCTCAGCAGTGTGCTTGCCATGGTTATCTCATCCTTTCGGTTGTATGAAGTCTAAGTAAGGTGCGCTTTTACTGTCCGTCCGGCAAAAAATCGTTCGTGAACGCCTTGGAAGCGTCCAACGGCTGATCGAGCAGCTTCAGCCCGTACATCCAGTCCGCGTAATTCTTCCATACTTCGGTCTTCTGCTCGCCCCAGCGGGAAGCGTCGTCCTTGTATTTCGGACTGAGCCATTTCTGGCTTGCCTTCACGAGATCGGCGTCCAGATCCGGCACTGCCTTGATCAGGATGTTCGCCGCATCCTCCGGATGGTCGATCGCGTACTGATAGCCCTTCGACGTCGCCTTCAGGAAGGCCTTTACCACATCGGGATGATCGGCGATTTCCTTCTCGCTGGTCGTCAGCACCGGTGTATAATAATCAAGCTGCGGTGCATAATCCTTCAGGTACAGCATGTCCAGCGGTTCGTTCCGGAGCTCGGCCTGAATGCCTGTCCATCCGTAGAAGATCCAGGCGAAGTCAATGTCGCGTTTGACGGCCGTGAAATAATCGGCTTCCCCGATTGTAACCTGCTTGACCTTCTTTACGTCTCCGCCCTCGGGGTCCATGATGGCCTTCATCGCGGCTTCTTCTACCGGCGAGCCCCAGCCGCCGTAGGTTTTGCCCTCGAAGTCCTTGGGCGACTTGATGTTCCGGTCCTTGGGAGCCGCGAAGCCGGAGGTATTATGCTGGATGATGGCGGCGATGGAGACGAGCGGCACGCCTTGAATGCGGGCCAGCGTCAGGCTGTCCTGGGCGCCGATGCCGAAGGCGGCTTCTCCGGACGCGACCATCGTGTCCGAACCGGCCTCGCCCGGCTGCACGATCTCAACATCCAGGCCTTCCTCCTGATAATAGCCGAGCTCCTTGGCCACGTATAGTCCGGTATGATTCGTATTCGGCGTCCAGTCGAGCGCGACCTTCACCTTGGCGCTTACGGCTGGCGAAGCGGCCGCCGATGCTGCCGAGCCGGCAGACGGCGAGGTCTGTCCCTCTCCGGCCTTGTCGGTGCCTCCCGCGTTATTTCCCGCTCCGCAGCCCGATACGGCCAGCACGAGCAGGCCGGCCAGAGCCGGTCTTAACCATTTGTTGATCCCCATCACAGTGCTTCTCTCCTTTATATCTGTCCTGAGACCGTTAATAGCGGTCCCGAAAGCCTTCAAGCAGACGGTTCTCCCCCCGAAACGACAAAAAAGCGTCCCTGGATATGGCGGGACGCGGCTGAGCGCATGAGATGCGGCTGCCTTAACAAAGGCTTGCTGCACGGCGATGTCATTCCTACGCTGGCATTATCCAGATCAGGTATAAGGGTCAGTATCTTTGCGGGATACACTCTCAGCCGGCCGTTATTCCAGCACCCCTGGTTCATATGAAGTTCCGGGCATTTCTTCTGCTGCTTACGGGTATTATAGACGCAGGAATCGGGAATTGTCCAGTGGGTGTGGACGCAGTCAAGGTTTTATGACGGGCGGAATTTGCCGGAAACAGGCTGTTGTTCTGCATGTCCCGGCGGCCTCCCGCCTGCTGCCCGCGCTTGCTGCCCGGCACTGGAGTTGGGCGGTCCAACCGCGGCGCCGGCCAGAAAAGACGGCGGGCCGGACGACATCCAGCAGTGCCTTCGCCCGCTCCGCCTTCGGTCCGGAATGAGTTCTGCGGCGGTTCTTGAACAGCTGGCGGAACCCCGATCTCCCTGTTCTAGCCTGCTACTCGAACCTTCTGCGGCGCAGACGGGACCTGATGCTGCCCCAGAGCTCGCGGATCGTCAGGATGGCGCTGACCGTGATGCCGCTGAAGGTCAGGAACAGCGCCAGATACTCGAAGGGAGAGTAGCTGCTCATTTTGCTCCAGTCAATGCTGCCCTTCAGGTCGTCGATGACCTGGTTCATGCCGTATATACCGCTGACGACCGTGAAGACGGTCAGAATCATCAGAAGATTGTCCCGGCGCTTGGCCTGAAACTTCTCCTGATACTGAAACAGGTCCGCCAGCGTCTGCTTCACTTCCTCGAATAGCTCATCGTTGCCGTATACTTTTCGAAGCTGGTAGAAGATTTCGCGTCCCTGCGTCTGTGAAATAAGCTCTACGAAATAGAACTTGGCCGAGAACTTGTTAATGTAATAGATGAGATCCTGAATTTCTTCATTGTCGCGCTCGATGCGCAGCCTCGAATGGACATTGGCCAGCTTGAGCAGAACGATTTTGTGAAAAAGGCTGAGCAGCAGACCGTAATAATATTCGCCGTACATCTGGTTCGCCAGCCTGACCGAGATTTCGGGACCAGACCTGCTGAGACAGCAGAAGGTTTGTTCGTTGGTCATATAATAGGTGTCCGGCCCCCAGCGGCTGTAGCGATGGTCCCGGCAGTAATCCTCGATGTATTCTGCGCTGCTTGCGCTTGTATACGGGCTGCCGTCCTGCGTCATGCCGTCCAGCTGCGAAGCCCGGTAGCAGGTCTGCGGGTCAATCTCCGCGCCATCCTCCAGTCCATAGAAAGCCTGCACCATCATCCGCTCATCCACGAAGAATGGAAGCGTCTCAAAGTAAGCGCCGTTCAGATCGGACTGGTCAAGAAAATCCTCAAGCCCGCTCACCAAATTCCGGAACACGAAATCCTCCATCTGTTCGAACGACTTGTCTTCGCAGATAATGCGACAGGAAGCATCCGCCTCTGTCACATTTTCCAGTGAACGGAAACGGTCGGCGAATTCAAGCACATGCTTAAGAGGAATCCGATCCCCCTCAATGCGGGTTCGCACCGTGACAAATCCAAGCTGAAACGGGCAGATGAACACATCGGTCGACAGCACCCGAAAGGGAATACGGCACTGGGCCAGCTCCATCACGCATTCCAGTCCGTTCACCCGCGAATAGCGGCGGAAGGTGTCGCGGTCATGCCCTTTTCTCGGAAACAGCACATGTGCGGCGAACGGCATGTAGGAGCGCTCCATGTGCTCATGCGATACGCAATAGCCCTCCCCGTAGTATTCATGCTGCAGTTCTTTGCGGTCCAGGAAAAAAGGGGCGAAGCCTTCCCGATCCAAGCTTTCCGCAAGCCTTGGCCCCTGCCCCTCAGTGATCGAGAAAGGGAAAATAAACTGCAAAAGCGCAGTATGCAAGATGGGTTCGTCACTCTGCTGGTTCATAACATTCCTCCCGGCTACAACGTCAATCGCTTCTCTAATCTTCTAAGTGTAACTTACCCTGTGGGGGGCTGCAAAAAAACGTAACATGCTCTCTCTCCGGATTCATTCTTTCCTGTGGGGGTACATTAACGTATCGGCAGTCCTGGTGTGAAGCAGAAGGGATTGGCACAGAAAGGAGACAGGACACAGGATGGATAAGAAAGAACTGGAGCAGCGTATTATGCAGGCACTGGATGACAATAAATTTGGTTCCTTTGCCACAATTGAAGCTGGCAGCAAGCCAAAAGTGCGTTATATGGCTATTTTTCATGACGGTTTGAAAATTATGCTGGCGACTGACCGCAAGACGCATAAGGTGGAAGAGCTTCAGCATAATCCGAATGTCTTCCTGCTGCTCGGCTTTGAAGCCGGCGGTACGAAGGATATTGTCGGGATAGAGGCCCGGGCTTCCGTCACCAAAGACGAATCGCTTCGCGGCAAGGTGTGGAGCAAGGATCTGGAGCGCTGGTTTAACGGACCGGCTGATCCCGATTATGTAATCCTGGAGCTTGCTCCGACACGGATCGAGTATACCGGCAAGAACGCTCAGCACGAGGTATGGGAGAAGGAGACGGCTTCGGCGGGCAAATAAACCGGAGCATAAACAGGAGGAGCGACCGACAAGGGGCGCTTTGTATATCGGGTCAGCCGGAGACTTCTGGTTGGCCTATTTATGCGGGTGTTTTTTCGCTCTCCGGGGTCTTTCGACAAAAGGCCGCGAAAGGCTGCGACAGGCAGCGGCTTAAGTCCCGCATTGCATGGATGTTTTTCCATACGTTTCCTGATTACCGGGGGAAAAGCTGGTATAATAACGGCATTATCGGTATTATTTAGCTCCCAAGGAGGACACCCATGCATTGCAGCGATTGCTATCCCATCGCCCCTATGGAGGAGGAGGGATTGATGAAAGTCAGGTCGGCTATCCCCTGTCTTGAGAACGCCGTGCAGGGTGCCGGATTTCATTGTGACGTCATTAACGGCAGTGAGTATGTAATCCCGTACCGGTCCCGCGATGAAATTCTGTCCATCATCAAACTGTTGGAAGAAAGGGATGAAGCGGGGTCTATAGCGGTATGTCTGAAAGGGAGGCATCAGCATGAGCTGATTGAGCGCTGGGTATCGCTTTCCCAGCTGCGGGTCCGCATCGTCAACCACGGACTGATCGATGTGATCATCAACAAGGAGTTCTGCAGCTACATGCAGCCGATCGTGAATTCGGCCGAGCATATCATCGGATTCGAGTTTTTGCTTCGTCCCATTCCGGGCGGTCACTGCTTCCGACCCTACACGCTGTTTGAAGTGGCGAGAGAGAGCGGCTATCATTCATTTCTGGACCGGGCTGCGCTTGCGTCCGCCATTGAATCCAGCCGGATACTTCCGGACGGAATGAAGAGATTCATCAATTTTCTGCCTTCATCCATTTCGAATCCCAAATACTGTCTCGCCCATGCGTTTGAGGCGATCAGCGCGGGAGGCCTGCGGCCGGAGGATTTCGTATTTGAAGTCGTCGAGACGGAGATGATCCGCAACATCGGGCATCTGGCCGCGATCTTCTCGGAGTATCGACACCATGGTGTTCATGTGGCGCTTGATGACGTCGGTTCCGGCTTCGCCACCCTGGAGGTGATGGAGCAGCTGCGCCCGGATTACGTCAAGATTGACCGGGACTTCGTCAGCCTGTGCGACACGGACCTCCGCAAGCAGGAGACAATCCGTGAAATCGTGGAGAAATCGGGCCGCTTCGGGGGCCGGGTGCTGGCGGAAGGAATCGAGCGGCGGGAAGAATTCGAATTCTGCCTGGGCCTTGGCATCGAGCTGGCGCAGGGCTATTTCTTCGGCCGTCCGATGCCGGAGCCTCCGCCGCGTTTTTCGGCGATCTAGTCTGGTGGGTTAAGGGAGGTATATCATGGCTACATTGCTGTACGTGGAGGATGATCGGCAGATCGCCGGTCCTGTCTGCCGCGATTTGGAGGAACGCGGATATACGGTCCGCTGGCTGAGAAGCGGCGAGAATGCCGCTTCGGAAGCGGAAGGCTGCCAATTGGCCGTACTGGACGTCATGCTTCCGGGGCTGGACGGATTTACGGTCGGGCAGCGCCTGAAGAAGGCATATCCCGGCATGCCGGTCCTGATGCTGTCGGCGCGGACCTCGATCGATGACAAGCTTCAGGGTCTGGAGTTTGCGGACGACTATTTGACCAAGCCCTTCCATCCAGATGAATTGGCGGCCCGGATCGGGGTGCTGCTGAGAAGGTCGGGACAGACGGCTTCAGCTCCTCTGGTGTTGAAGTATCTAACCGTTTATGAGGATGAGAACCGGGTTGTACATACGGATAGCGGAGAGGAGATTCCGCTTACCGGCAAGCAGTTTCACATCTTTTTTTATTTGCTTCGGCATTTGGGCCAGATTCTGACCAAGGAACAGATCTATGAAGCGGTATGGAATGAGCCTTATCTGGAAGGCGACAAGACGCTGATGGTCCATATACGTTATTTGCGCGAGAAACTGGAGCGCGACCCGGCAGCGCCGGAGATTATCGAGACGATCCGCGGCATCGGATACAGGATCAAGCCATGAGGAGGGTCCGGAACGGCAGAGGGCTGCCGGCCTTCCGACGTTCGCTGCTGTCGAGGTATATGCTGATCGTAGCGGCCGCCGTTCTGTTCCTGCCTGTCGTGTTCGGGCTTGTCGTAGCTTCCTCTTCTCTGTCCGACCGTCTGGCGGAAAGGCGTCTGGACGCCGAGACCTCCGGGGAGCTCGAGGTATACGCCGGGACGGCGAAGCTGGAGAAGCAGTGGCATGCCGAGGCCCGGGAGCTTGCCGGCAAGACTCCGGATCTGATCTCCGCCCGTCTGAGGCAGCTCGGCGGGCTGTATCCGTATGCCTTTCTGTTCTGGGTAGACGGAGCTGGAGTTACCCGGCTCTCGCTTCAGCCGGAGAAGCGGCTTGCCGGGAGCGGGGACGGCGATAGTGCAGCTTACCGTGTTCCCGCTTCCTGGGATGCGGCCTCGGCCATTTCCTTCATGAAACGGAGCGTAAGCCGCGATCCGCTGACGATCGTCGCTTTTATCGGAGATGATGAAGCCCGGGGCGAAGGCTTTATGACCATGGCCGTGCCTATAGAGGTTCTCAGGAAAAAAACGGCTCCTCCCTCCAACCTCCGGTATATTATAGTGCTGGCGCTGCTGTTCATAGTCTTCGCCGTAGTCTCCTGGCTGTTCTTTGCCCGCATCCGCAGGCGTCTGCTCCGGCTGCAAACGGCCATGACCGTGGAAGGCGGCGGATTGCCGGCTGTTGTCCCTGTAGACAAGCCGGATGAAATCGGGCTGCTGGAGGATGCTTTTAATGCCATGGTGAAGGAACTGCAGGTCAGCCGGGCCCGGGAAAAGGAAGAAGAGGAGCTTCGCAAGCGGCTGATCGCCGGGTTGTCCCATGATCTGCGGACGCCGCTTACCGTCATTCGAAGCCATCTGTTCGAGGTAGGCAAGGAGACGCTGACTTCGGAGGGCAGACAATCCATCGATTTGATGGATCGCCGGATTGCCGACTTAAGCGGACTCATCGATAATCTGCTTGAATACAACCTGCTCGCGAGCGGCCGGGTCAAGCTGGCGCTCTCGGACAGGGATGTGCTGCGTCTGCTGCGCGAAAGCGCGGCATCCTGGTATCCGGTTTGGACCCGTGAAGGAATGGAGGCAGATATACGGCTTGAAGGAGGACCTCTAATCTGGAGGATTGACGAATCCTGGTTCCGGCGGGTGCTGGATAATCTCTATCAGAACATTATGCGGCATGCCGGAACAGGGAGCTATGTCGGACTCTTCGAGGAAGAGCGCGGCGGTGTTCGGGCTATTGTGATCCGAGACCGGGGCCCCGGTCTCGGAGAGCATTCGCCAGCCGGCGGGGCCGGTCTAGGCCTGGCTATCGTCGATATGCTTCTGTCCGGAATGGGGCTTGTCCGGGAGACGGAGACCGGCTCCGGGGGGACGGCCGTTTATATTTTTCCGAAGCTGTATTCCCCGGCCGGGGCTTTAAACGAAATTTAAACTTCGAACACCGCTCATTTAACCTCGGAGAGGTACGCTTGATCCGAGGTGAAAGAGCAATGGATATCATTATACAAACGACTGAGCTGGTGAAGGCATACCGCGGCAGACTCGCCGTCGACCATTTGAATTTGAGCATCGGAAAGGGAGAAATCTATGGATTTCTCGGCCCGAACGGCGCCGGGAAGACGACGACGATTCGGATGCTGCTCGGGCTGATTGCGCCGACGGAGGGGCATATCGAGATCTTCGGCCGGGATTTGCGGAGAGAGCGGCTGGACATTCTGCGCAAGGTAGGCTCGCTGGTCGAGTCGCCTTCCTACTACGGCCATTTGACGGCGGTGCAAAATCTGGAGGCGATCCGCCGCATTCTCGGGACGCCGAAGCGGCGAATCGCGGAGGTGCTGGATATCGTCTCCCTGAAGGGCGAGGAGAACCGGCCGGTCAAAGGCTTCTCGCTTGGCATGAAGCAGCGGCTCGGGATCGCTGCGGCGCTGCTGAACGAGCCCGAGCTGCTCATTCTGGACGAGCCGACTAACGGGCTTGATCCGTCCGGCATTCAGGAGATACGCAGCCTGATCCAGTCGCTGCCCCGGCAGTACGGCATGACCGTGCTGGTGTCCAGCCATCTGCTGAGCGAAATCGAACAGATGGCCGGAACGGTCGGAATTATCCGCCAGGGCAGAATGATTTGCCAGGACACGATCGAGGGGCTTCGCAAGCGCTCCGCCGGTGAAATCCGGCTGCGCGTATCGGAGCCGGAGGAGGCATTGGAGGAAGCGCTGCGCCGCGGCTGGACCGGCACGCGCAGCGACAGCGAGCTGCGTCTCGCGGAACTGGACGACGCGAAGGTGGCGCTGTTGGTCAAGGCGCTGGTGGAGCGGGGACATGCCGTGTACAGGGTGGAGGAGCGGCGCCGGTCATTGGAAGACTTCTTCCTTCAGATTACCGAAGGGAGGGAAACGCCATGATGCGGGTGATCGCCTCCGACTGGCTGAAGATCAGGGGAAGGGGCATCTGGCTCCTTGCGCTGATCGGTCCATTGGGGGTTATGGGCATCCAGGCGCTGAACTTTGGCCTCCGGCTTGATTATATGAAGTCCATTTATGCCGGACACATGTGGGAAGGGCTGCTGGAACAGACCATGCAGTTCGTGCCGATGACGCTGCTGTTAGGAAGCACGCTGATCTGCTCGCTGATCGCGGGAATTGAGCATCAGACCAGCGCCTGGAAGCAGCTGCTCGCGCTGCCGGTATCCCGCATCTCGGTATTCGTCTCCAAGCTGCTGCTGGCTCTGATGCTGCTGTCGGTATCCTGTCTGCTGCTTCCCGTCTTTCTGGCGGTGCTCGGACTTCTTCTCGGGTTTCCGGCTGTAGAGCTTCCGGTTATCGATCTGCTGCGGACCGGATTTCCTTCCTTCGCGGCCGCCCTGCCTTTCACGGCACTGCAGCTGTGGCTCTCTCTGGTCTCGCGGAACCAGTCGCTTGCCGTATCGGTCGGCGTCATCACGGCCATTATGTCGCCTTTCCTGACGTCGCTCCCGGAATGGGTGCCGACCAACTGGGTCTATTACGCCTGGAGCGGGCCGGGAAGACCGGGGTTCGCCGGAGCTGGCGTGGTGTTTGGCCTGCTCTTGCTGATCCCGGGAGCCATGCATTTCGGCCGGAAGGACGTGAACTGACATGCCGAAGAGCTATCTGAGAATGCTGTCGGCCGAGCGGCTCAAGCTGGCGGGCTCCCGGCTGTGGCTGCTTGCGGCGGCGAGTCCCGCTGCGGCGGTGCCCATCGGCCTGACGTCTTCCACGCCGGAGGGCGGGAAGCCCGATTGGGGCACGCTTTTGTCGTCGATGTCGCTGCTGCATGCGCTCCTGTTCCTTCCGGTGCTGTCCGGTCTGTACGCGGCGGTGCTGTGCCGTCATGAGCATGCGGACGGCGGCTGGAAGGCGCTGCTGGCCCTGCCGGTGTCCCGTTCCTCTGTGTACCTGGCCAAATTTACGATGGTCGCCCTGCTGCTAGCGGCTACCCAGATTTTGTTCGCCGCCGTCGAAGCTCTGACAGGGATAGGCATGGGGCTTGAAGCGCCCGTTCCCTGGTCCATTCTGCTCGGCAGTGCAGCCGCCGGCTGGCTGGCCTGTCTGCCGCTGGCCGCGCTGCAGCTGGCTGTCTCTCAGGCCTGGAGCAGCTTCGCCGCTCCTCTAGCTTTGAATGTCAGCCTGACGCTGCCGGGCATTCTGATTGTGAGTTCAGCGGCCTATTCGCCCTATTATCCGTGGGTTCAGCCCGCCCTTGCCATGCTTCCGCATGGAGGAGCGGCTTACGGAGCGCTCAATCTGCCGCTTCAAAGCCTGCTTGCAGTCGTGCCGGGCAGTCTGGTACTCTTTTTGGCTGCCGGACTGCTGCTCTTTCGGCGAAAGGCGGTATAGTCCGGCGTGATCCACACTCCGACTCCGATGGACAGCGGCCTTGTTTTTTACTTATAATATCAGAAGGAGTAACTTCGAAGCTTCGGCTCCCTGATATTGCAAGAAAAACAACCGCTGTATAGATTGACCTGAAAATAAGAGGAGAGGGAAGGAGCAACGGAGGGGAAGTTTGGAACTGTAGGAGCGCAAGCGACCGCCTACAAGCTTTTCGCAGAAAAGCTCGCTACGTAAGCATTGGCTGTCTCCGGATTTCAACCGAAAAATTGAAAATTAAGAAATCTGGAGACAACAGCGGCCGAAAGTCCAAACATTCACTGTAGTTGCGGCTGTACCCCTCTCTTCGAGTATCCGGTTCAATCTAAATAAAGAGGGATTCGGCAGCATCATCGAAATGGCTTCGATTGGAATCTGAAGGAAATATCAGCAGGGAAGAAATCAGGCCTTAAGGAGGGAAACAGATGAAACCGGCAGCAATTGAGGAATGTGACAACACCTGCAGCGGCTCGGAGATTTCACTCGGCGATATCCGCTCGGCAATGCCGGAGAGATCGACGACCGACAAGATGGCGGAGCTGTTCAAGGCGCTTGGCGATCCGACCCGGGTTCGGATGATTTACGCCCTGTCCCGCCAGGAGCTGTGCGTGCACGATCTGTCGGCCATCCTGGATATGGGCCAGTCGGCGGTGTCCCACCAGCTTCGCTATCTGCGGAATTTGCGGATCGTGAAGCGCCGCAAGGAAGGCAAGACGGTATTTTATTCGCTTAACGACGCGCATGTCGAGCAGATCATGCTGCAGACGCATGAGCATATCCGGCATGAATAGGCATAAATAGCGGAGGTACCCCCGAAATCCATAACGAATACGTCAAAGGCGGAAGACCCTGAGGGTCCCCGCCTTTTTTAGTGAGCTTTTTTATGTACGAGCTGAAGCTACAGATGAGTTTTATTGGGCGCTGTTGATTCCTTGACCAGCGGCACGGGGCAGCGGAGATTTTCTCAGGCTGAGCGCCAGCCAGAAGCAGTAAGCCGCGAGCAGAACGAGAATCGCCAGGTCAATGCCCAGATAGGCGTCGCTGTTGTCGTTGCCGACGAACTGAATGAAGTTATGAAGAAAGTGAAAGAGAATGAGCGGGAGAATATTGCGGTTCCGGATCATGAGCAGCGCCAGCGCGCCTCCGAGAAGCAGGGCATAGACGATTTGAAGAACAGTCTGGAAGGCATCCTGTCCGGAAAGGACGCTCAGCACATGGGTGACGCCGAAGAGCACGGAGGAGGTGATGACAGCCGTCCGGACGCTCTTGGGGCGGAGAATGTTCACGATGAGGCCGCGGTAGATGCTCTCTTCCACAAAGCCTACCAGCAGCGTGAAGCCCAGGTAGAACAGTACTTCGGAAGCCTCAATCTGGCGGAAGCCCTTCAGGGCGATGATGGCAAGCAACACAAGCAGCGGGAGGTAGTAGCGCCAGTCTCCTTTTGGAATCGACGACAAGGAGCGGAAGCCGTAGAACCCCCATTTGCGCTTCAGGGTGAAGTAGAGGACCAGAACGGCCGTAATCGGGATGTAGGAGATCAGGATGGGAGCGGAGAAGCTCAGCTCCTTAATTGTCGCGTAGGCTCCCGCCATGAAGACGGCGATGAACAGCAGCACTTCGATCAGAACGACGGCCAGCACGGGGCGCCTCTCAGTGAACGATTTAGTGAACGATTTTTTATTTGCCGGAATTGACATGGTTTAGACTCTTCCTCTCCATAATATCTTGAATCCATTGTCTCTGCATCTTCGCGTGCATCAGACCGTATTCCAGCACCGACACGCGGTAATAATAATCCTCGGGATGTTCGATCCCGGCCAGCTCGCCCTCCACGATGGAACGGACCGCTTCCAGTTCCCGGACCTCGCGTTCGGCGGTATGGCGGTAACCCTGCAAATGCTCCATCCGAACCTCATCCTCCAGATAATCGAAAAAGAATACCCGGATCAGCAGCTCCCGCCGGGAGCTCTGTGGCTCCGCGAGCCATTGCATAAAAGCCTTTCTGCCTTCCGGCAGCAGCGCATACAGCTTGCGGTTCTTGCTGTCGGAGGTTTCCCTCATTGACACATGCCCCTTGTCCGTCAGCCGCTTCAGTGCGGGGTACAGACTGCCATAGCTTGCGTTGTAAAAGTGTCCCACAGTGCTGTCGATCGTCTTTTTCAGGTCATAGCCGCTCATTTCGCCTTCCATCAGCATGCCGAGCAGTACAAATTCAAGCAATTTCAACACCTCAACATATCGTTTAGATATATCTATTTGATATGTTTATTATATCCGCTTTCCAGATTCCGTCAACTCTTTTTTTGGTGAGGATTGACACTTTGAAAGGAGGAGGCATATAATGTCGGTAAGAACATATGAACAGTTGCTCATATGTTAATCGTAAGCTTTACGAAAGGGGCTGGAGACTTTGAGCACGGTGGAGCCGACAGAGAAACGGCAGTGGATACTCGAAGGCCTGGACTGCGCGAACTGCGCGATGAAAATTGAGAACCGGGTGAAAAAGATGGAGGGCGTTGCCTCCTGCTCCGTCAATTTCGCTACGAAGACGCTGACTGTGGAGGCGGACAGCCGCTTTCCGGGAGAGGAGCAGGTGCGGAAGACGGTGGTTTCCCTGGAGCCGCATGTGAAGGTGCTGGAGAAAAGACCGTCCGGAGCAGTACGGAATCCCCGGAATGTAAAAGTCCGGACGGATGGAGGGGAGCTGCATTCTCTGCCTCCGGTTCAGGCGCAGGCGGCGTCAGCGGAAGCTTCCGCCCACGGTCATGCTCATGAGCATGGACACTCGCATTCGCATGAACACGGGGACGCCCATGCTCACGGGCATGAAGCCCGCAAGGCATCGGGAGAGGGACATGCCCACAGCCATGGAGAAGGCAGCACGCGGAAGACGGTGCTGCGAATTGCAGCCGGCGCTCTGCTTGCTGCAGCCGGTTATCTGATGCCTTCCGGCGGCTACCTGGAGCTGGGGCTGTTCATTCTGGCCTACCTCGCGGCCGGAGGCGGCGTAGTCTGGCAGGCCGTACGGAATTTGTTCCGCGGTGAGGTGTTCGACGAGAACTTCCTGATGGCTCTGGCGACTGTGGGGGCCTTCGCGATCGGTCAATACCCGGAAGGCGTCGCCGTCATGCTGTTCTACCAGGTTGGCGAGCTGTTCCAGGACCTTGCCGTGAACCGTTCCCGGCGCTCCATCACGGCGCTGATGGACATCCGGCCGGAGACGGCCAGAGTGCGTTTCGCCAGCGGAGAAACCCGGATCATATCTCCCGAACAGGTGGAGATCGGGGACGTTATCGTGGTGCAGCCCGGTGAGAAGGTTCCGCTGGACGGCACGGTAATTGAAGGCAGCGCCATGATGGATACCTCGGCGCTGACAGGGGAGTCGGTTCCGCGCTCGGCAGAGAAGGGATCTGCCGTGCTCAGCGGATTTATCAACAAGAACGGCGTAGTCGTCATTGAGGTTACCCAAATATTCGAGCAGTCGGCTGTCTCCAAAATTCTCGAGCTTGTCGAGAATGCCTCGAACAACAAAGCCAAGACGGAGAACTTCATCACCCGTTTCGCCCGTGCTTATACACCATTCGTGGTCATTGCGGCTGCGCTGCTGGCCGTGGTGCCGCCGCTCGTCATCAGCGGAGCGACCTTCTCCGACTGGATTTACCGGGCGCTGGTCTTCCTTGTCATCTCTTGTCCTTGCGCGCTTGTCGTCTCCATCCCGCTCGGCTTCTTCGGCGGTATCGGCGCGGCTTCCCGCAGCGGCATTCTGATCAAGGGAAGCAATTACCTGGAGGCGCTAAACGACGTGAAGACCGTCGTGTTCGACAAGACGGGAACGCTGACCAAAGGGCAGTTCAAGGTAACGGAAATCTATCCGGCGGAAGGAATGAAGAAGGAAGAACTTCTGCGGCTCGCCGCTTATGCCGAGAGCCATTCCGGCCATCCGATCGCCGAGTCGATTCTGGCGGCTTACGGCCGTGAAATCCCGGGAGGCGCCGTGACGGATTACGAGGAGATTTCGGGTCACGGCATCCGGGCTGTTATCGAAGGACGAACGGTGCTGGCGGGGAACGCGCGGCTTATGAAGAGCGAGGGAGTTGCCTTCAGCGAGCCGGAGGGAGCCGGAACCGTCGTACATCTGGCCGAAGACGGCCGGTATGCCGGAAGCATCGTGATCGCCGACGAGGTGAAGGACGACGCAGCCCGCGCCATTGCCGCTCTCCGCGGAGCCGGCATAACGAAGACGGTCATGCTGACCGGTGACGCGGCAGCCGTCGCGGAGGAAGTCGGCAAGCGCCTTGGCGTCGACGAGATTCATGCGGAGCTTCTGCCGCAGCACAAGGTGGAGCGAATCGAACGCCTGGAGGCGGAGAAGCGTGGAACGGGCAAAATCGCCTTTGTCGGCGACGGCATCAACGACACGCCGGTGCTGGCCCGGGCGGATGTGGGGATTGCGATGGGCGGTCTCGGCTCGGATGCGGCTATCGAAGCGGCAGACATTGTGATTATGACCGACGAGCCCTCCAAGATCGGAACAGCCATTGGAATCGCGCGGCGGACCAGAGCCATTGTCTGGCAGAATATCGCGCTGGCGCTTGGGGTCAAGGGAGCATTTCTGCTGCTCGGAGCGTTCGGCATCGCCACAATGTGGGAGGCGGTCTTCTCGGATGTGGGCGTTACCGTACTCGCCGTTCTTAACAGCATGAGGGCCCTTCGGCATGTCGAAAAATGATTCAAAAGTCCTTGAAGTCCTGAAATTATTTCCTTGTTTCTAATAATATTGTCGAATCTTTCCGATATAAGTGTTTGGAAATATTTATATTCGGAGGGAAAGCTATGAAATCAATCTCATTCAGGGGCCGACCGCTGTCGATTCGCGCGAAATGGTCCCTGGCCCAGCTTGCGGTAGCCATTGTGCCGTTGCTGGGGGTAACCATCTTTCTCATCAGTTATTTCGGAGGAGTCACGCGGGAGGAGAGCCAGGAACAGGCGAGGCAGATTCTACAGTCCAACAGCATGAGAATCAAGGAATGGCTGGATGCCAAGACTTCTGCCGTTCAGGAATTGGCTGCGAAGCATAAGGAGATGGACTTGAGCAAGCCTGATACGGTGTTCCCGGTTCTCCAGACGCTGGAAGACAGCGACAAGCAGACGGAGGGCTACAGTGTGATCAGCAGCAGCGGACAGCTGCTCAATGCCCTCGGGATGACTTCGGATATGAGCAAATCGGCATATTTCATCCAGGCGAAAGAGCAGAAGATACCGGCGGTCAACGAAATGTCCTATCTGGACGCGTTGAAGAAATATATTATACCGGTCATCGTGCCGCTCACGGACTCTGGCAATCAGTTCGCGGGCGGCATCGCTTTTTCGGTGACTCCGGAAGTGCTGACCGAGATGAGCAAGAGCATTCAGTTGAAGAAGACCGGCTATGCTTCCGTTGTGTCGGGAGCAGGGCAGTATTACGCTTATCCCGATGAGAAGCGGATCGGCAAGAAGATAGCGGATTTCGCCACATCGTCGGACAGCAAAAAGGCTGTTAAGAATATCCTGGGTAAACAGAACGGCTCCGAAACTTACCGGGAGAACGGCAAGACGGTTATTACATACTTTGAGAAAATCCCGGGTACCGACTGGAGACTTCTTATTACTGTCCCGGAGGCTGAAATTTACAGCAGCGTGAACCGGGCACAGATCCTTACGTGGCTGATCGTGCTGCTCGCGGTTATTATCATTGGAGCGGTTGCCCTCTTCCTTACCCGGCGTGTAACGAAGCCGATCGCGGCTGTCGCGAATTCGGTTACCCGGCTGGCAGACGGTCATCTGAATGAACGGGTGGAGGTGACCTCCCAGGATGAAATCGGGCTTCTGAGCGCCGGCATCAACGACATGGCGCAGTCGCTCTCGGAAATTGTGGGCAATATCAGGAACACGGCTTCCGAAGTCTCGTTCTCATCCAGTACGCTGCTGGAAGCGGTCCAGTATTCTTCGGACAGCCTGGGGCAGATGGCTTCGGATATTCAGGAGACGGCGGCGGGAATGGAGAGCCAGTACGTCGGTGTCGAGCAGTCCGCCAGAGCTACGGAGGAAATGGCAGTGGGCGTGCAGCGGATCGCGGAATCTTCTTCCACAGTGTCCGAGGGTGCCGACGGAGTGACGGAGGAAGTAGACAAAGGCTATGTCGTAATTCATTCCGCTCTTAAGCAAATGGACGCTATCGGCTCATCGGCGCGTCAGACATCCGAGCTCATCGATCGTCTGACCGAGCATTCGGCCAAGATCGGCGAAATTGTCCATGTGATCTCGGATATCGCCAGCCAGACATCGCTGCTGTCTCTGAACGCATCCATTGAAGCCGCACGGGCCGGCGAGCATGGCCGCGGCTTCGGCGTTGTTGCCGAGGAGGTCAAGAAGCTGGCCGAGCAGACCGGCCAATCCGTTGCCAGCATTTCGGAGCTCATACATGAGGTACAGGAGACGACGGCAACGGCTGCCGCATCCATGACGGGCAATATGGGAGAGATCGAGGCAGGTATCTCCAAAATGCGGGATGCCGGAGAATCGTTCGACCATATCCGAGCCTCCATCCGGGAAGTATCGCTTCAGATGCAGGATGTATCGGCGACGACGGAGCAGATTTCGGCGGGCACTGAAGAGATCAATGCGTCGATGGCGGAGATGTACAATTCCATCAGTAAGTCCACGAAGAAATCCCGGGAGGTCGTACAGTCCTCGCAGGAACAGGTGGCGCTGATGGCGGAGATGGCGATCTCCGTCCAGCAGATGAACGGTTTGATGGGCGAGCTGGAGAGTCAAATCCAGCGTTTTGCCAAATAAATCCGGTCATCCAGGCAGCATATCAAAGGGGCGATCCCAGCCATTATATGGCTTACGGGATCGCCCCATGTTTGTCTTCCGGGATGCTCCGGGTAAATGCCGGGAGGCCGGCCTGCCCGCGAATTGCTATCGCTTGCGGCAGATGCAGCGGAACCGGAACGTGAATACGTTGGGTGGTCGTTCGCTTAGGCTCCGGCAGGATTCAGGCTGTCGATTCCGGCGCGGATAATATTGCACGAGGAGAGGAACTTGGCGTTCTCCTCTTCATTGAGATTCAGTTCAAGCAGCTCCTGAATGCCCTCGCCGGCAATGATGGCGGGCGCGCCGATGCAGATGCCGCTCTGGCCGTATTCCCCGTCCAGGATGGCGGAGACCGCGATGATCTTATGCTCGTCGTTCAGAATGGATCGGGTAATATAAGCCAGCGCGCTGCCGATTCCGAAATGGGTTGAGCCCTTGCGAGTGAAGATCTCCCAGCCGGCATCCTTCGTCTTGCGTGCGATATCGTTCAAGTCCAGATGCTTGAAGCGCTCACGGTGCTGCTCCAGAATATGCAGAATCGGCTTGCCGCCGATTGTTACATGCGACCAGGCGACAAACTGCGATTCGCCGTGTTCTCCCATAGCATAACCGTTGACGCTGCGGGGATCGATCGAGAACACCTCCGAGAGCAGCGTCTTCAGCCGTGAGGAGTCGATTGAGGTTCCCGTTCCGATTACCCGGTGGCGGGGAAGCCCCGATATTTGCCATACGAGATAAGTTACAATGTCAACCGGGTTCGCGGCGATCACGAAGATCCCGTCGAAGCCGCTTGCCATGATCGGTTCCACAATGCCGCGGGTAATGACCGCCGCTTCATCCAGCACATCAAGCCGGGTCTGCCCCGGCTTCGGGTTCGCTCCGGCCGTCAAAATCACAATATCCATACTGCCGCAATCGCTCGTGGTTCCGGCGTAGACTTTGGTTCTTGTTCCCATAAAATCCGCGCAGTGCGACAAATCGAGCGCCTGGGCCATCGCCCGGTCGTAAGTGCGGTCGACCATCATGATTTCGTCGCAGATAGCTTGATTGACCATGGAATAGGCGCAGCTGGAGCCGACCATCCCGGAGCCGACGATCGCCACTTTTCTTGATTTGCTTTTCATAAGCCCATCCTCGCTTTTCTCTTGAATGCATCATTTCTTCAGGTCCGAAAGTCCGGTCTGTGCTTATATTTTACCTTATTTGCGGTTAAGTTACCTGACATGGGTGAAAAAAGGTACATGTTACCGCTGTGTTTCATGAAAGTTAAAAGGCAGGTGTAAGCGCCAAAAGACCCGGCAGGCGCTGTTCATGCCTGCCGGGTCTTTCCTATTAGCGGATCAATGTATTACATCCCCAAATACTGAAGGAGGTTTCCGATGACGACGGATGCCTCCGCCCGGCTTGCGCCGCTGTGCGGAGCGAAGCGGTTATTGCCCTGGCCGGAAATCAGTCCGGCTGCAGAAGCCTTAGCCACACTCTCGCGTGCATAGGCCGAGATGTCGGCGCTGTCGGAGAAAGCAACCGCAGAAGAACCGGTAACGCTGACGCCTTGAAGCTGAAGGGCTTTGCTCAGCATGACGACCATATCCTGCCGGGACAGCAGGTCGCCGGGACCGAAGCTTCCGTCCGGCTTGCCTTGAACAAGGCCAAGCTTCTGGGCGGATGCGACGGAAGAATAATACCAGGCGCCGGATTTCACATCCGTGAAGCTGCTGACAGCGCCCGCTGTATTCAGATCAAGAGCCTGGGTCAGCATTTGAAGGAATTCAGCTCTTGTGACGCTTCCGTTCGGCTTGAAGCTGCCGTCTCCGTAGCCGGATACGATTCCGCGCGCGGCCATGAAGTCAATGGAGTCCTGCGCCCAGCCGTATGAGCCGGTATCGGTGAACGAGACAGAGGAGGAAGCCGCTGCGTATTTGCTGAAATGCTTCGGCGCAAAGGTCACGGCGCCGTTGTTGTACCGGGAATTCTTGACGGCTTCAAGACCGCCGTTATCATTCAGGTAGTATGCGACCACCTGATTGGCCTTCTCTCCCGCACTCAGGGTGTAGGGCAGACTGATTCTGACCAAGCGGCCTTGCCAGGACACAGGTGCGCCATCTACGGTCAGCGACAGATCATACACCGGGGACGAGCCGATTCTTTCTTTGGCCGCTTGAGACAGACCGGTAGTTCCCGGCAAGCTGTAGGCTAGCTGTAGCACGCTGCCGGAGCTTAGCGTGGAGCCTTTCAGAAGGCCGGTGTCAAGCGTAAAGGTTACGCCGTTCAGATTGAAATGAACGGTAGAGATGGACTTCGCCTGCAGACTGCCAAGGAGACTGGCTGGCAGACTAATTGTTACACCACCCGTAGCGCCGGGGGCTTTGATGTCGACGGTGATCGCCTTGTCGCTGCTGCCTGCGGCCGCCTGGTTCAACAGATCTTCAGACAGGGCTGCAAGAGCTTTGCCGTCCGTGCCGACCGGCGCGGTAATCGTTACCTTGCCGCCCGCCACCTGTGCGGAAGGAGCCGGAGAAGCTGCAGGAGTTGGTGTCGCCGCAGTTCCTGTACCGCTTCCATCAGCCGAAGGGGTCGCCGTGGCTGACGGGGTTGGTGTTGCTGATGGTGCGTCCGATGGCTGAACGGCAGGCTCATTGCTGACGACGGCCAGGGTCTGGCCGAAATATTGGACTCCGCCGCTGGCGTTAATCTCCGCTACGCCGATATGATCGCCGTTAGCTGCCGGAATCAGGCCATCCTCCGGAAGATCGGCATAGCCGCTAAGCGTATCGTTCACACGAGGAACTGTGACGGTGCTGCTGCCGAAATTATGATAGACCAGTTGGTATCCGTCATAAACATCCGGCGTTACGGTAATGCGCGTCTTGCCGTCATTCGCTGCGCCTTCCGGGTCGGCGGAGGTCACGGTCAGACCGCCGGCTTCCGGTTCGACAATGCTGCCTGCAGTATCGCCCATAATGATGCCGAAACCGTTCGCTCCGATGTACACCCGGCCGAAGACGTTGGGGTCTCCGGTAATCGCCTGGGTAGCGTTGGCATATTGATGCTGGTCGTCATTGATGCGAATCCAGCTTGCACCGCCATCGTCAGACCGGTAGAAGCCGAAGATGCCGTTGACGCGGCCGTTGATATAAATCGCATCGTAATCCGATCCTTCGGCAGCCTTGCCGAAGCCGATCATGACAGCTTCCTCCACGCTGTCCAGCTTCGTGAAGCTCTCGCCGGAATCGGTGGAGTGGAACACTCCGTAACCGTATTCAGGATGCTCGTTATTCTTCGTCGCCACGAGCCAAATATCGCCCTCACGGTTCGATACCGCTTTGAATTTGCTGGTGAGGCTGTTCGGCAGGCCGGTTGCGCCTGTCTCGCTGAAGGTCGCGCCGCCATCGGTGCTGACATAGAATTTGCCTTCCGAGAAGCCGTAGAACTTATGCGTGTTCACACGGTCCGAGTAGACGAAGGCTCCCTGCGGAATGCCGGCGGAAGCGGTCCAGGTCTGACCGTTGTCTCTCGAATAGCTGACCGGACGGTCGAGACTCGCGTCAGCGGAAGGCGACCAGACAATGGAATCGCCGTCGGCGGATACCGCGACATGTCCGCCGCCCGTATTGTCGCTGGAATCCGAGGTCCAGGCATTGGCCGCCGGCGTCCAGGTGGCGCCGTTGTCGGTCGACACGCCCATTCGGGCTGCCGTTCCATCCCCGTTGCCGACCCGAACGATGAGATTGGAATCGTCCTGGGCGAAGTCGAGATCCGTACTGGAACCGATGGTCGGGTTGGTGATCATCTCCGGCGCCTTGGTCAGATCCGTATGACGGAAGCCGCCGATGTCGCTGAGCGCACTGATCAGCTTGGCGTCGCCGGAAGGAGGAACGATCAGGCCGTTGACCGCCGTCTCCTCAATGCCCTGGGCATAGACGGAAATACTTACCGTCTCATTCTTGTCCAGGTTGGTCAGATCGTTCGAGCCAAACAGCGTCGCGCCGGTTCCATAGAAGAAGTGATCCGGATTGAACGGGTCGATGTCGAGATCGCCGATCATCCAGCCGAGCTTCGGATTCTGCTCGACATCGGTCGGACCCGACGCTTTTCCCCAATCCAGCCAAGGGGAGAGCGAATAGTCAATCGTGTATTGATTGACCCGGGAGTAGCCTTCTCCCATACGCCAGAAAGACTGCCAGGTTGCGCCGCCGTCGGTGCTGCGGAAGATCTGCTCGTCGGGCCACCATACATTCATCGTAGCGACCATGATCGTATTCGGGTTGGAAGGATCTACCGCCAGCCCGCCGAACGGATACGATGGAACGCTTGAGCCTGCGGTCGGAGCGAGCACAGGAGGCGTAATATCGGTCCATTCTCCGGTTTTGGTATTGTACTTCCAGACGGCTCCTACAGAGGTGCCATCCCACGGAATGCCGTCATATGGGCCGCTGCCTTTGTTATACGTCACGTACAGCATGCCGTCGGAAGAAAGCTCGCCGTGCATCGGCAGAAAGCCCTGCTTCGGCTGGCCCGGAATCGGCTCCCAAGTTGCTCCGCCGTCCAGCGTCTGATAGAGGCTGGTGTCCGTGTCGGCCACGCCTACATAGACGGACTGTGTCACGGAGGCCGCTTCCCCTGTCGAAGAGTTGGCCCGTTTGCCGGTCGAAGGGTCGAACGTTACCCACACCGCCCCAAACTCTCCGCCGTAGTAATCCTTGGCGTCCTGCGGAACATTGAAGGACTCCACCTTATTCCAGGTCACGCCGTAATCCGTGCTTCGCCACAGACCTTCGCCGTTGCGGGCGCCGAAATAAATGACCCGGTTATCGTTAGGGTCGATCACCAGGCGCTCGCCCATATTGCGTCCGGGCATATTGCCGCCGAACTTGATCGGCAGCCGGGTACCCTCCCACGTTTCGCCTTTGTCGGTTGAGCGGAGTATGACGCCGGTTTGATCCGTAAAATAATTGGAGTACGTTCCGGCCGCGATATATACGCGGTTCGGATCAACCGGGTCGGTGGCCAGACTCTCCACTCCGGCCATATTCCAGTTGTCGAATCCGACCCAGTCAAGCAGCTGCTTCCAGGATGACGTGGACTCGTCCCAGCGATAGGCGCCGCCCATGTCGGTGCGGGCGTACACTAGCCCCGGTTCCGTCTGATTGAAGATCACTCCGGGCACATAACCGCCGCCCACGATGGCCGCTCTTCCCCAGCTGTAGGGCTGGGTCTTGACCGCATCCGAATAAGGCGAAGCGGGAGCGGTTGTGTCCGCAGCTGCGTAACCGCTTCCAACAATAGGAAGAGCAAGCGTCGCAGCCAGGCACACATTTAGCATTTTTTTGAACATTCTATACCTCCTTGACTTGGATGATGATTCCCACCGGTCACGGAATCCGCTTACAGTTGCAGACAGGCATGACCTTAGAACAAACAGTCTTCCGGCTTCGGCGCTAGCTCAGGCAGGCGCATCCGCCTTTTATGTAAGCGGTTTCCGTTGACGTAGTTCAAATTATATGGCAATCAGATGTCTGCCAATACCCGGTAAATCACGCTAAAAAACCTATACAATTTTGACTCATTACAGAAGCAATAAGGAAAAATCCTATCCTAATTTGACAATTATCCCTATGAAATTAGACATGTTAGCCTATGCAGTTCATAGCGTTGAAGCGGACACCTTAACGAATGGATGGGAAGGAACAACCGATAGTACGGGGCAGGAGCGGCCGACAGTATAAAAAAGACGGCGATTCCTAACCGTGAAGGTGAGGAACCGCCGTCCTTGAGAGAGATAGCCTGTATAAAGGAAGGCAGCCTGTATGGAGAGGCCTTCCGGCCCGGCGATTATGGAGTCTGCCGGGGAAGAGCCGTGTCTGCCGGGATCATTGTGCGGTAGGCTCTGTACATGAATACCCGCCAATGCACGATCATCCCGAATGCCAGAATAAAGAACAGGCCGCCCGATTGCGGAATCGAGATATACCGGTCGATAAATTCATGCAATAGGGTGCGGACCAGCAGCAGACCGAGCAGCACCAGCGCGAAGCTCTTGGAGCGCTTGGCGTAGATGAGCCCCTCTTTCTGATGAAAGCTTGTCGTCCGGATCAGGGGGTATGCGAAGATAAACCAGCCTGCCACAAAAGCAATCAATGCCCACCAAAGGGGGACGCGGACCTCGGGAACGATAAACATCATGAACCCGGTTGACATGCCCAGAGGGGGGATAATGATTTTTCGGATAGTAACGGGGCGGTCGCTTGCTTTTAATCGGATGAAGATCACCATCAGCGCCATGAACAGAGCGCCAAGTGTAGAGCCGATATGCAGGTACGACGGATTGATGCTGCCCATGACTCACGGTCCTCTCTTAATGGAAGTGAAAGTATATGCGCTGCTTCCATTATATCAGAAAAGCTTTCCGGCACCTAAATGTCCGCCCGCGGGCTGTCCGGGAGAGCGGCGCTTTCGGCTATATGGCAAAAACCGCAGGCTGAAGCCTGCGGTAATACAGCGTGATTTTCTTTTTCAAAACCGAAGTGGTACATTGATTATGAACGGGTTCGTCCGCCCATGGAACGCATGACGAGACTGACGATTGCGATCAGAACGATTGCGCCGATCAGGGATGGCAGAACATAGAAGTCGCTGACACGCGGACCCCAATCACCGAGAAAACCACCCAGCCAAGAACCGAGGATACCGGCGATGATGTTGCCGATAATGCCTCCCGGAATATCTCTGCCCATGATGAGACCGGCCAGCCAACCAATAATTCCGCCAACTATCAGCATCCATATGAAACTCATGTTGCTTCAGCTCCTTTAGGGTTATTGTCTTGGATGCTAACTATTAACCTCAAGTGAAGGGTTTAAATCAGCTCCTGTTTTTCCCAAAAAAGAGGGGGTTATGCACGCTGAAGACTCAAAGTAAAGGACGCTGCGGCTAACCAGAAGAAGAAAAAGCTATCGTATAGCCGCGTTTCCTCCCTGCCTGTCAGGGTAATAAAGAAGAGGGCGGAAGCCCATACATAAGATAACCTAAGGGGGAGCTCTCTCATGAAGCATCCGGATGAAATTCTGTTCTATGTCGGAGCCTACGGTCCCGCCGATAAGCACTCCATCCATCTGTGCGCCTTAAACGTAAAGGATGGAGAGATGAGAAGAATCGGAGGAACTGCGGGCATCGAGAACCCGTCATACATAACCCTGGACAGCCGTCAGCAGGTGCTGTATGCCGTCAGCGAGAAGGGGAGTGGAGAAGCCGCGGCCTATAAGGTGGACGCTGAAACCTTGGAGCTTGCTCCTCTGGGCAGCCGGGCAACCGAAGGGGCAGATCCCTGCTATGTGTCGGTCAGTCTGGACGGCGGGTATGTGCTCGTCTCTAATTATTCCGGCGGCAATATTAACGCATATCCGGTCAATCCGGACGGTTCGCTGGGAGCGATGACCGCGAACGTCAGGCATCAGGGAGCCGGAGTCCGTCCAGACCGTCAGGAGGGGCCGCATCCTCATTCCATTATCCCGGAACCGGGCAGCGGACGGGTAATGGTATGCGATCTTGGGCTTGACCGGATTATGCTGTACCAGCTCGAGAGCGGATCGCTTGTCCTTCAACGCGAAGTGTCTCTGCCGGAAGGAGCGGGGCCGAGGCATCTGGCATTCCATCCGGACGGAAAGCGGGTGTACTGCGTCAGCGAATTGAACAACACGGTCACGGTCTTCGCCCATGACACCGGGGCCGGCACCCTGGAAGCTCTGCAGCATGTGTCTACGCTTCCCGAGCATTATGTGCCCGGCAGTGACGATACGGCGGCTGATATCCATGTCTCTCCCTGCGGCCGCTTTCTGTATGCCTCGAACCGCGGGCATGACAGTATCGTGCTGTTCCATATCGACAGCGAAACCGGCCTGCTGTCTCCTGCCGATTGGCAGCTCACCGGCGGGCGTACGCCGCGCAACTTCGCAATCTGCAAGGGCTGGCTGCTGGCTGCCAATCAGGGCAGCGGCAACATCACTTCCTTCCGGATCGACGCCGAGAACGGACGTCTGATACCGACGGGCAATGAGCTCGGCATCAATTCGCCGGTCTGCATCGTGCCGGTGAATTAGGAGACGGCCTCTCCAGCAGAGCTTATTCAAAAAAAATGGACAAGTCTGCTGTCGCTTAGAAGGAATTGGTAAATAAAGATCGAATATCTAGCAATGACAGGATGGAAACGACAGAAGAAGCGTAAAAGCGAGGGCAGAATGGAGCATTTTGCAGAAT
Organism: Paenibacillus sinensis; assembly: GCF_019904155.1. Classification (GTDB taxonomy): domain Bacteria; phylum Bacillota; class Bacilli; order Paenibacillales; family Paenibacillaceae; genus Paenibacillus_AQ; species Paenibacillus_AQ sinensis. The sequence goes on along the minus strand of NZ_JAHCMB010000187.1, from coordinate 51,041 downwards.
TCGTAGGCAGGGAAATCAGGGAAGCCGTACGGGACTATTTCCAGGTACCGTCTTTGCAAGAGCCGGCACTTGCCTGTGCGGAAGAGAAACTGAGAGGAGGGATGCCCTGCGGCAAGCTGACCGTATTGCACTATCGTGCTTTCGGAGGAAGCGATCCGGCTGTGTACCGGGCGGCAGCGGCGGTTGAACTGATGATCCTCAGCGCCGATATTATCGACGATCTGCAGGATCGGGATGATCAGTGCTCGGCTTGGAACATAATCAGTCCCGAACTGGCGCTTAATATCGCCGTGGGAATGACGATTCTGTCCCAGCAGCTCCTGCTTACCTGCAGTTTCCCGCTCGAAAGGGTCCACCTCGCTGTTCGTTTCATGAATGCAAGCACCCTTGCGGCCCTGAATGGGCAGACGACCGATCTTCTGAACGAAATCCGGGACGAAGAGGATTATTTGGCCATGATTCGGGAGAAGTCTGCGGGCTTCGTCGTAGCGGCTTGCATGATCGGCACGGTGCTGGCAACGGGCGAGATCAAGGAAGAGGTAGCCGAATATGCCGAGGAACTGGGCATAGCCGAGCAGATCAAGAACGATGTCAATGATCTGCTGAACCGGCAGAAAGGCGATCTTCTAAGCCGCAAGCGGACGCTGTCCACCCTGTATTTGCTGCAGTATTTACCGGAGAACAACCGCTGGATCGCGGACTATTTTGACGGAACGCTGGAGCCGGCAGAGATGATCGGCCGCATGGATGAGTTTGAACGGGCATTGGAGGAGACGGGGGCTTATCTGTACACCTCGGTCATGATCCGTACCCGGAGCTACCGTTTTGTTGAACTGGTTAACAAGCTGGACATTGACGCTTACTGGAAAAACCGTATTCTCGCTCTGGCCGAATAGGCCAAGGGCGCAACTAATCGATTGGGGGAATTAATCATGTTAAAAGAACTGATCCATAGCTTGATGAAGGATTCTGCCGCAGCCCATCGTGTACAGAACGGCCAGTTGGAGCTTTCCGGAATCAGCGAAATCGAACGGAGAGCGCTGACTGACGCGCTCGCAGCCGACCGCGGTGTCATGAAGGCTGAAGAACTGGGCGTCTGGAACTCCGTTGCGGAAGCATCTGCCGTCAAAGCGCTGTAATTTATCCTTCATATAGAACGAAGCCGAACAGCCCTGATCCGGAATGCCCCGGATCAGGGCTGTTCATGTAAGGGGGCCTCTAGAGGAGGCCGAGAGGAGTTGATCCTTGGCCTCCGTAAAAGCCGATATCATCAAGCATCACCGAATCGCCGCCGCCTCGCAGGTAGAAGGTGACGGCTTTCAGATGCGCCGGGTCGAAGGCGGCGTTCTTCTGACGGAACAACGCGATCGGAATCCGGTAGGTTTGAAAGACATCTTCGGTGGGGCTGACGAATTTGCCGCCAGCGATCTGCTTCTCCAGCCAGGCGCTGCGGGTAAACCGGGTCTGGGGAAGGGGCAGCGGCGTCATGACCGACGACAATGACACCCGGGAGGCAGCGCCGGCGGTATCGGTAAGCTCGATGTCGATCTCCGGAGATTCTGAGCCGGTCGGTCCGTTCAGATTGGACATGGAGAAGGTAAAGCCTTCCGCTTCGGACAGCACTTGATCTATAACAGGCCCCGCTTGAAGCGACAGACGGTAATAGCCTTCTGACTTGGAATCCGGGGCCGTGCTGCGCTCCAGCCGAACGCCATAGGCGTCCTTGCTTCCGCCATCCCGGTCCTTGATGATCTCTTCGGTAATGCGAAGTCCGGCGGAAGCTGCCGAGGCCCCAAGATCAGCCGTATCGGAATCCCTGTCTTCGTCAAAGCCGGCGATCAGAGTCAGCGCGCCGTCCTGGTAGCGATTGAAATAGGACGTCCCGGCAGGAAGCCATGAAAGTCCGCTGCGGTAGTCCTGAAACAGGCCGGAATAGGCGCGGTTGCCGTGCAGCGTCGTCTCCAGAAAGGCGCCAATATACACTTTGGCTATCCGCCGCTGCTCATCTCCTTCCATAATATCGCTCCGGCTTAGAAACAGGCCGGCGGGCGGCGACAGATCATTCAGCCCCCAACCGGTATTGAACTGGCTGTGGTTTGCCCCGCCGATATATAGCGACGACTTGAAGGCGGTGCTGTCCGGCAAGTAGAAGGCCCGGACATATTGCCGATCCCCATAGAAATTATGCACATCTCCGTCATGGGCGCCGTGCAGCGTCAAATAACTTATATTTTGCAGCTCGGCCTGCTCTCCGTCTACCGTCTGGTCGGTCGGGGCCAGAGCGGCTACGGCCGAGATCCGGAAGCGCTCCGATGAGAGCAGCACGGGATCGGAACTGAACCAGCGCTCGGCGTCGGTCGCCATGGCTACAGCTTGGCCACCCCGGCTGTGGCCGATCAGGGCGGTACGGGAATAATCGATTTTGCCGTAGAAAGGGTTGCCTGGCGTATCGCCATACGCCGCAAGCTGCTCCAGATGCTTCAGGATGATCCAGGCCCGCAGCTTGTAGTCGTTCTCCGGAATGCCCGACCAGGCGGAATAGTTCAGAAAATTCTCGTCCACCGATATGGCAATGAAGCCGCGGCTTGCCAGAAGCTCTCCGAGATAGGCATACCCGCTGTCAGAGAATTCCTCCATGCTGTGATTGCCGTGGACGATGAGCACCAGGGGAAAAGGTCCGTCACCCTCCGGCATCCAGACTCTTCCGTTCAGCGGCAGCGCATCCGGGCCAAAGCCCCAGAACCAGGTGCGCAGCCGCGTCCATCCGCTCGTGTAGGAGGAGGCGTCCGCCGTCTCCGAGATCAGCTCGGCCTGCGCGCCAAATTCAGGGCGGTGCCGGTCGGAGCCGCTGCCGTAGGTGAAAGTGCGATAAGCATATGATCCGGGCAATCCGGGGTTGGGCGCCGTCAGCGGGTCTACAGTGCCGGCAGCTGCGATGCTGCCCGCTTCGTCTCTGTCATCTGCGCCGGATTCCGCAGTGAACCCGGCCTGAAAAGCCGGCCCTCCGGGTATCAGGAGGAGGGCGCCGGCAAGCGCGGCCAGAAGCGCCAGGCCCGGCAGCCGCCGGCCGGTGCGGATCAGGCCGCAGGCCCAGCCGCCGATTGCGGCGGCTGCTCCCGCTGCTGCCGCGGTGGCCGCGGCGGCGGGAAGTGCGATATCCGAGCTGAGCAGGATAACGAGAACAGCGCCGGTGCTGGCCAGCACGCAGGCGGCGAACAGGCGGGGCAGCCGCAGGCCCAGCAGCGACAGAAGCGCGGCGGCAGGGTAGCCGGCGGCCGCCAGGAGGATCGCGGCCGCCGCAGCCGCGAGCATCAGGTCGAAGGGCCTGCCGAAGCCTGTCGGCATGCCGAGGAGGACGGCGGTGAACGCTGCGAAGCCGATCAGCCAGGGGCCCAGCAGGGCTCCCCGCCATAAAGGCGTATCATAGCGCGCCGTGTCCCGAAGCCGGCGCGCCAACCATTGCGCCGCGCGTCTGTGCCGCCGTCTCTCCGGCGGCGCGGGCGGCAGCCTGAGTTCAATATTCATGAGTTCTTCTTCCCCCGGTTGGTGTAGGACAACAGTCCCCGTATCTAAGATGTGTCAGCATGTTGCATCATTCGAATATCCGAATCATTCCGTCCACGCTCCACATCCGGATCAAGCATGCCCCTTCGCGGCTAGCGGCCTTGGAAGAGATCGTCCTCAGGCGCTCCGGCACCCGATTTCAGCCGGGCGAGCTTGTTCCGGAGCATCCGGGAGAGCAGCCCCTGAACCTGCTCCTGCTCGGCCTGCTTCCTGCCGATTTCCGAGATTTTCTCCTGAAGAAGCTCGATAACCTTGGGCAGAGACAAGCCGTGGGCATCATTCTCCCGGATCAGCTTCTTAAGCTCGGACAGCGTAAATCCCGCGGATTGAAGCCTCTTGATCAACAGTAGATGCTCTGCGGCTTCTTCCGTATATTCGCGGTAATTATTCGCTTCCCGCCGGACATGACGCTCGTCCAGCAGCCCCTCCTTCTCGTAATAACGGATGGCCGGCGCGCTGAGACCGCTAATTTGGGTTAATGTCTGAATCTTCACCGTACTCTCCTTATACAGAAAAGGATTTGACCTTCAAGTATACTTTATAGTTTATACTGTAACCGCAGCCCGGACCGGTGACAAGAGCTTGGGGAACAGTTAACATTTGCCTCTATCTGCCCTCATTTGCCTTTTGCCGGATCAGAAGATTCCGTTCGGACAACTTAAACCTTAAACGAGGCGAACGGTGCGCGATGTATACGATATACGACACATGATGCACGATGCGCAGAGAGAGACTGCCCGAGCAGCAGCCGGGGCTGACATTCACAATCATATAGGGAGCTGAAGGAATATGCATGAATCCATACAGCCGGAAGCCGGGATGCGCGCAGCGGTCCTGGGCGGCGGCGGGGTAACGGGAATGGCCTGGGAGATCGGCGTACTGCTGGGCCTGTCCGAGGCCGGGGTTGATCTCGGAAAGGCGGAAGCGGTATTCGGAACATCGGCGGGTTCCTTTGTCGGAGCCGCTCTGGCTTCCGGCAGCAGCTTGGGCGAGCTGTTCGCTGCCCAATCGGAGCCGGCGGAAGCGGAGATTTCAGCATCCGCAGGGGCCGAAGTCCGGGAGGCCTGGCGGAACGCGTTCATTACGGGAGGGAGCGACCCCGGGAAAGTTGGACTTGCCTTTGGAGAACTGGCCAAGCGATTTCCCGCTCCGGTGTCTCCCGAGCTTCGCCGCAAGGCGGTGCAGGCCCGGCTGAAGACGGAGGAATGGCCGGAGAAGCTCCGGGTAACCGCCATTGATGCGGATACCGGAGCGCTTCATGTCCTGGGCAAGGAATCAGGCCTGTCCCTGATTGAAGCGGTGAGCGCAAGCGGCGCAGTTCCGGGAGTCTGGCCGGTTGTGCATGCCGGAGGCAGGGCGTGGATTGACGGAGGCATGGTCTCACCGGCCAATGCGCGTCTGGCGGAGGGGTACGAGCGAATCGTGATCCTGGCTCCGATGCCTGGAGGATACGGCTTGATTCCGGGGGCGGCTGAAGATGTGGCGGCCTTGGAGCAAGCCTCGAAGGTGAGCCTGATCGTTCCAGATGCGAATAGCGCTGAAGCAATCGGTCCCAATCCGTACGATCCAAGCCGAAGAGGTCCGGCTGCAACAGCCGGAAGAGCGCAGGGAAGAGGGCTTGCCAAGGCCGTGCGGCGGATGTGGTAAGAAGGTGTCTGCTCCCATTGGCGGAAGCCTATTTTTTGCAAATAAAAGGTTGACAACAAGGGAGAGCGACAGTATTATAAGTCCATAACCCACTAATTGGGTAGGAATAATAAATATTGTTCTTACCGTACCGACGGAGGAACCCATGTTAAGGACGTATAGCGGCTTTTTTAGCCTCCTTGCGCGCCTACGGGGTTCCTCTGTCTTTTTTTGCAACTAAAACGGGGATGTCAGGGAAGAAAACCTAAAAAACGGGGGAGTGTTGAAGATGAAAAAAGGATGGAGAAAAGGATTGCTGACGGGGTTTGCGCTGCTGCTTACGACGGGGCTTGCGGCTTGCGGCGGAAACAATTCGGAGAACGGCGCATCGTCGTCAGCCGGAGCTTCCGCAGGTGCGGGCAGCGCGGCTCCGGCGTCGGCGGCGGCATCGACGGCTCCGGCGTCGAAGGACCCGGTAGAGCTGCTGAACGTATCCTATGACCCGACTCGCGAACTGTACGAAAGCTACAACAAAGCCTTCTCGGCTTATTGGGAGAAAGAACACGGACAAAAAGTAACGATCAAGCAGTCGCATGGCGGTTCCGGCAAGCAGAGCCGTTCCGTTCAGGACGGGCTGGAAGCCGACGTGGTGACGCTGGCGCTTGGATATGATATCGATGCTCTGGAGACGGCCGGACTGATCAATTCGGGCTGGCAGAGCAAATACGATCACAACAGCTCGCCTTACACCTCGACCATCGTGTTCCTGGTCCGCAAGGGAAATCCGAAAGGCATCAAGGATTGGTCGGATCTGCTGAAGGACGACGTGCAGGTCATTACGCCGAATCCGAAGACCTCGGGCGGAGCCCGCTGGAACTTCCTGGCGGCATGGGGCTACGCGCTCGATCACAACAACAATGATGAGGCGAAGGCCCAGGAGTTCGTCAAGAACCTGTATACGCATGTGCCGGTGCTGGACAGCGGGGCGCGCGGATCGACAACAACCTTCGTGGAACGGGGACTTGGTGATGTGCTGATCGCCTGGGAGAACGAGGCTTATCTCTCGGTGAACGAGCTTGGCAAGGATAAATTCGATATCGTCTATCCGTCGGAGAGCATTTTGGCGGAGCCGCCGGTAGCTGTCGTCGATAAGGTAGTCGACAAGAAGGGCACGCGCGAAGTGGCGGAAGCCTATCTGAAATACCTGTACAGCGAAGAAGGCCAGAAGATCGCGGCTGAGAACTACTACCGTCCAACGCTGGACAGCGTGAAGGAAGAATACAAATCCAAGTTCCCGGAGATCAAGCTGTTCACGCTGGCCGACAAATTCGGAACCTGGAAGGAAACGCAGGAGAAATTCTTTAACGACGGCGGTGTCTTCGACAAGATTTACGTTCCCGGCAAGTAAGACGTAAGGACAACCGGGTGCGGAAACGACCGCGGCGGTATGGGATGCTGATCGGCCGACGGATGCCGAAGGCGCAAGGAAAGGATGAACGAATGCCATGAATGTCACTGCCAAAACGGTCCGGCGCGGCACGCTACCGGGATTCGGACTTACAATGGGCTATACGGTTCTGTATTTGAGTCTCGTTGTACTGATCCCGCTGGCGGCGCTGTTGTTCAATTCTACGGGACTGACGCTGTCGAAGCTATGGGACGTGGCGTCAGACCCCCGGGTGCTGGCCTCCTACCGGGTCAGCCTGTCGACGGCCGCCGCTGCGGCCCTGGCCGACGGGGTGCTGGGCCTGCTCCTGGCCTGGGTGCTGGCGCGCTACCGCTTCCCGGGCAAGCGGATCTTCGACGCCCTGATCGACCTGCCGTTCGCGCTGCCGACGGCGGTTGCGGGTGTGTCGCTGACGGCGCTCTATTCCACTAACGGCTGGATCGGCTCTAAGCTTGAGCCGCTTGGTCTCAAGATCGCTTATACGCCGCTCGGCATTACACTGGCATTGATGTTCATCGGCATTCCGTTCGTCGTGCGCACCGTTCAGCCCGTGCTGGAGGATATGGAGCGAGACACGGAAGAGGCGGCGGCCACGCTCGGCGCGGGACGCTGGCGGATCTTCCGCAAAGTAATACTGCCGGAGCTGATCCCGCCGCTGCTCACCGGATTTGCGCTGGCTTTCGCCAGAGGGATCGGTGAATACGGCTCCGTCGTGTTCATCTCGGGGAATATGCCGATGCGCACGGAAATCGCGCCGCTGCTCATCATGTCGAAGCTGGAGCAGTACGATTATGCCGGGGCGACGGCAGTGGCGATGATTCTGCTGCTGATTTCCTTTGCGATGATCCTGGTTATCAATCTGCTGCAGCGCTGGACGCATAACCGCTCGAGATGACGGGGAAGGAGGAGTAAACCATGGCAGGAACTGTACCGCTTCGCGCCTCGCGCGGCGAAGCCCGCGCTGCATCCTCTGCTGCAAGCGAATCAACGGCGGTGAAATGGCTGCTGATCGGGGCGGCTGGCCTTGTGCTGATCTGGCTGATCGTGCTTCCGCTCATTCTGGTGCTTACCGAAGCGCTGAAGCAGGGTTGGAGCGTATACTGGGCGGCTCTGAGAGATCCGGACGCCGCCTCCGCCTTGAAGCTGACGCTGCTCGTCGCCGGCATTACCGTGCCGCTGAACACGGTATTCGGCGTGGCGGCGGCCTGGGCGGTCACCAAATTCAAATTTCGCGGCAAGGGACTGCTCATCACGCTGATCGACCTTCCCTTTGCCGTATCGCCGGTCATCGGCGGCCTGATCTTCGTTCTCGTCTTCGGCGCTCATGGATGGTTCGGTCCGTGGCTTGCCGCCCATGACATTAAAATTGTGTTCGCGCTGCCGGGCATTGTGCTGGCTACGCTGTTCGTGACGTTCCCTTTCGTAGCCAGGGAATTGATTCCTTTGATGGAGGATCAGGGAACGCAGGAGGAGGAAGCCGCGCTGACGCTGGGCGCCAAAGGCTGGCAGGTCTTCTTCCGCGTGACGCTGCCGAATATCAAATGGGGCCTCTTGTACGGCATTATTCTGTGCAACGCCCGGGCCATGGGTGAATTCGGCGCCGTCTCGGTCGTCTCGGGCCATATCCGGGGAGAGACGAATACGCTGCCGCTGCATGTCGAGATTTTGTATAACGAATATCAATTCTCGGCCTCCTTTGCGGTCGCTTCGCTGCTGCTGCTGCTGGCGCTGGCGACGATGCTGATCAAAGGCTGGCTGGAGCGGAAGAATCTCAAATAGGAGTCTTTTGCATCATTCCATGGAGCGGTTTTAAACCGGCAATATAGAGATCAGCATGGCTGTGTCTGTCTCTATATTACACCATGGAGTCTTTATTTTTGTGAATGATGCAAAATGCAGGGAAGAGTATACTTTGATATTGACAGAAAAAAGGCATCGTGCTAATTTAAATCATAGTATACAACTTGGAAATCAAGGTTTTGTAGTGCCGGAAATCATATCCGCTGTGTTAAGAAAGAGGGAGGCTTAAAGCATGGCTAAACCGCTGAAGGTAGACGGGATTTGGCTCGAGAGAATTGCGGGGCTGTTGGACGACATGGAATTCGGTTCTCTGCACATCGTAGTCCATGAGGGTCAGATTGTGCAGATGGAACGTACGGAGCGTAAGCGGTTCGAGAATACCCCTGCTAGGCACAGCGGGGATGCGGGAGGACGGCGTCAGGACGCCCGCGCCGCGGGAAGAGGATAACTTACGAAACGGATTCATCATTCATTACTGCAATCATACCCTGCTTGTAATCCTATCTATGGTATCTTATACCGGACGCAGAAGACCGTCATGCATGCCAACTCGAAAGAAGCGGCCCATTCCGAAACATTCGGAAGGGCCGCTTTTTTCGTTCCTCGTTACAGCCGGAATCCGGCCGTTTAATAACGGGGCGTCCGGCGCGATCCGGACAAGCCTTCGATGAGCAGAACGAGCGCGGTGATCCCGTGCATAATCCAGCCGATAATCGGAATGAAGGCGATAATTGAGGTGATGACGCCGAGGACGTTGCCGGCAACCCGACCGCGCTCGTTGTACAGAACGGCGATGGCGACGACATGCAGCAGAAAAGCGATCCCCAGCGGAACCCAGGCATTGGCGACCACAAAGGCGCCGCCGATGATCGGGAGAGCCAAAAAGGCCTCGTAAGCAAAAGTCCCCCATTTAAACAATTTCCCCAGTGATGACATTATTTCACAACCTTCCTTTTTCTGGTGCCTGCAGGGCACTGTTGTATACTATTCCCATAGAAACCGCCGTGGAACAAGGGCATTGGCGGGCTCGAACCGCAGCGTCCCCTTATTCATCCGTTTGGCGAAATGGGTAATATTTTCGTGTGAACATTACTTCGGTCTTGAGGGGGCGCATTATGGACTATGGTTTAATTACGCTTAAACTGGCGACCGGTTTCATCGGACTGTGGATCTTGACGCGGCTGCTCGGGAAGAAGGAAATATCCCAGCTGACGGCTTTTGACTTCGTATCCTCCCTGATGCTGAGCGAGCTTGTAGGCAACACCGTATACCAGAGAGATGTTAAATACCTTCACCTGCTCTACGCGCTGCTGCTCTGGGGTTTATTATCCTATTTATTTGAGAAAATAACCCAACATGCCAAACGCTTCCGCTCTCCCCTTGAAGGCGCCAGCTCGATTCTGATCTGCAACGGCAAAATCGACATGAAAGAGATGAAACGCAACCGGATCGACTTCGGACAGCTTCGGATGATGCTGCGGCAGAAGGATATTTTTGCGGTGGAGGAAGTGGCTTATGCTATATTTGAAAAGAACGGGTCGCTCAGCGTGATGAAGAAGCCGGAATTTGAAGCTCCTGCCAAGGGCGAGCTCGGCATGGAACGGGAAGAGCCTGACTTCGTCTATTCGCTTGTGGAGGAAGGGGAGATTCTGGAGGACAACCTCCGGAAAATCGGCAAGGACCGGGCCTGGCTCGAGAGCGGTCTGCAGGATGAAGGCCACCGCGACGTGAAGGCGCTGAATTATGTGGAGTGGAGCAGGAAGGACGGCTTCTTTGTGCTCGAAGGCTGGGAGAGCGGGGAGCGGCAGAAGCTGGAAGGAGACGAGACGGGCGATTAAGACTGGTGATTATGCAGGAACCTTGCGGTTCTGTCCGCCATGCCGCCATGTATTGGATAAATCATGTATTAAATAGATCATGGACTGGATAAATTATGAACTGGATAAATTAGGGTAATGGGGCCGGAATGACCCGGCTCAGCAAGATATCGAAACCGACAGAAAGCGGGGATTCTCTAATGAAAATCGTATTGTTCGGCGCATCCGGCACCATCGGCCGCGCCATTCTGGCGGAAGCGCTGAAGCGGAAGCATGAAGTTACGGCGGCGGTCCGCCGCCCCGAAGCGCTGGAGGTTCAGCATAACGGTCTCTTGACGCTGCCAGCCGATCTGTTGAGACCGGAGGAAGTGGCCTCGGCTGCGTCAGGACATGAGGCGGCGATCAGCGCCTACGGTCCGGCGTTCGGAGCGGAAGGGGAACTGCTGGAGGTTGCCCGCTCGCTGACGGAGGGACTGAAGAAAGCCGGGGTCTCCCGGCTCATCGTAGTCGGAGGAGCGGGCAGCCTGAAGAACGATGAGGGTGAGCGACTGATGGATACCGCGGATTTCCCGGAGGAAATCCGCCCCCTGGCCGCGGCCCATGCCGACGCCTTCGAGATTTACACCAGGTCGGGACTGGAGTATACGTATGCCAGTCCGGCGGCCGTTATCTCGCCGGGGCGGCGGACGGGACAATTCCGCATCGGCCTCGACCGGCTTGTCGTAGATGAGAACGGCCGAAGCGAAATCAGCACGGAGGACTATGCGGCGGCCATTATCGACGAGCTGGAAGAGGGCAACTTTATTGGGGCCTGCTTCACGGTAGGCTATTGATACGCGCTGGCTTCGGGATACCTTTAATGGGATGAATATTTCAGGGGATCATCTATTATCAGCGTTAACCGGACCGGCGGCAGATGCGTGTAAAGACTGGACAAGAACAGGCGGGAGGAAGGGGAACGGTTATGCATGTGGTAACAGCGGAGGAGATGCGGCGTCTGGACCGCATCACGATCGAGCGGCTGGGCATTCCGGCGGTCGCTCTGATGGAGAACGCCGGGCGCGCTATCGCGGAGGAAGTTATCGGGCTATGCCGCAGGCGGCGGGACGGCTGGTTCGGGAATGAACGGCGGAGCACCGTCCAAAGCGACGGAATAACCGGGACTGAACCGGGAGCCCCATTCCCGGCGGCGGGAGCTGGTCCAGCTGACGTCCACGGATATGGACAGGCCGCTGCATGGCCCACCGGCGGGATGGCGATATCCGGCTCGGGAGAACGACCGGGGAGCGTACGCTGGAGCGGAGCCTTGGATGGCTGGCCGGCCGGGGCGGGAGTATTCCCGCCGCAGCTTCCCATCAGCGGCGACGCCGCGCTGACGCTGGAGCATGCCGGAGGCGAGCGATGGCTCGTGCTCGTCGGCAAGGGCAACAACGGCGGCGACGGACTGGTCGCCGCCCGGCATCTCAGCGAGGCGGGCATCGCCGTCTCGCTGCTGTACGCGGTCCCGCCGGAGTCGCTGACCGGCGAGGCCGCCTTGCAGCGCGACGCCGCTGCGGCCATGGGGCTGCCCGCCGCCGTGTGCGGCGACGGCTGGCCCGGCATGGCCGGGTACACCGGCATCGTGGACGCGCTGCTCGGCACGGGCTCCGCGGGTGCGCCGCGCGGAGCCTACGCGGAGCTGATCGCGGCCGCGGGCGACAGCGGCCTGCCGATTGTCTCCGCGGATATCCCGAGCGGGCTTGACGCCGACACGGGAGAGACGCATGATCCCTGCATCCGGGCTACGCTCACCGTCTGTCTGGCTTTTCTGAAGCAGGGGCTGCTTCAGTATCCGGGAGCCGGAGCGGCGGGTGAAATCATCGTCCGCTCGATCGGCATCCCCGCCATGCTGGCGCGCGGGGAGGGGCTGTCCGTCTTCTGGCTCACGCCTTCCGTGCTGGAAGGCGAACTGGGCGTCGACGTGAGCCGGCGCCGGGAGCCGGACGGACATAAGGGAACCTATGGCCATGTGCTGGTTGCCGCCGGAAGCCTGCCCATGAGTGGCGCCGGTCTTATCGCGGCCCGGGCGACGCTTCGGGCCGGCTGCGGGCTGACGACCTGGGCGGCTCCGGGCCGGCTGCTGCCGCTTCTCGTCGGAGCCGCGCCCGAGCTGATGCTGGCCGACGCCGGGGGAGAGGCGGACGGCACATGGAATGCCGCATCGGCCGGGGAAGTGGTCACGCTCGCGGCGAAGCGCGACGTGCTGGCCGTCGGTCCCGGCATCGGCCGCTTTGAAGGCGACAAGGAATGGCTGAAGAGAATTTGGGAAGAGACGGATTGTCCGCTGGTGGTGGACGCCGATGGTCTGAATATTTTATCGGAGTGTCTGTTTGGCACCTGGAAGAAGCGCCAGGCCCCTGTTATTCTGACTCCCCACCCCGGCGAGATGGCCAGGCTGGCGGGAATGAAGACCGCCGAGGTCCAGCGGGACCGGATCGGTCTGGCGCGCGCTTACGCCAGGGAGCATGGCGTGACGCTGGTACTGAAGGGAGCGCACACCGTCATCGCCGGTCCGGACGGGCGGATCTTTATTAATACGACCGGGCACCCCGGAATGGCGACCGGCGGCGCGGGCGACGGCCTTACCGGCATTATCGCCGGTCTGCTCGCCCAGGGGCTCGGCAGCCTTCAGGCTGCGGCCTTCGGCGTCTATCTGCACGGCAGGGCGGGCGAACGGGCGGCGCTAATGCGTGGTAATCCATCGGCCGTCACGGCTACCGATATTATTGAAGCCCTCTGAGCCTTGGCGCCGGGAAGACGACTGCTCGGCGCCGTAATCTTGCCAAGAGGATTGAAGAAGTCAGTGATTTGTTGGTGGTACGCAGCGAACAGCGTGAGGGAATGGAACAAGTGATTCTCGGCGACGCAGTGCGTCGCAGTCTTGTGGCTAAGTAGGCGCGAATGGAGCTGGGATGGAGACGGATTAACCAGCCCCACGATTAGTCAACAAAGGCTATAGGGGTGAACAAGGTCGAGGATGGAATGCCCCCCCCCTCGACCTTGTTCACATTTCATCGAGAAACGGCCGCCCTGCTTGAGAGGACGGCCTAGTCGCTTCTTCATATTTATCTTATAGCTGCATTAAACGTAGTAACGGCCTTTTAGGCATAGGTGACGGTGTTGAAGCTTTCTCCTGCTTTCAGCACCTGGCCCTTCAATTGTTGTTTGGCCATACGCTCACTCCATTTGCTCGGGTCCTGAGCAATAAGCGGGAATGTATTGTAGTGCATTGGAATAGTTAATTTGGCGCCAAGCCAGCCGGCTGCAATAACCGAATCCTCAATCCCCATCGTGAAATTATCCCCGATTGGCAGCATAGCAATATCGATTGGGTTCAGTTCGCCGATCAGCTTCATATCTCCGAACAATGCGGTATCCCCCGCATGGTAGATTGTCGTATCCCTCATCGTCAGCAGCATGCCCGCTGCAATACCGCCATAGTTAAATGCGTTGCCCTCCAGCTCGATTCCGGCTCCATGCCAAGCTGGAGTAAGCTTAACCCGGCCCCATTCGAAATCATAGGCTCCGCCGATTCCCATTGGATGCACTTCGGCGCCCTTTTGAGCCAGTTGAACCGCCAGCTCATAGCTTGTGATGATCGGGCAGCGATTCGCAGCTGCGATTTCAATACAGTCTCCGGTATGATCGGCATGTCCGTGGGTAACCAGAACCGCAGTTAGATCAACAATGTCCTCCTTTTTGATGGGGGCGTTGGGGTTGCCGGAAATAAAAGGGTCGATAATTACCCGTACGCCTGCCGATTCGATAAGAAAACAAGAATGGCCTAAATACAAAATGTTCATTTTTGACCTCCAGTCGTTATTTATGGAAAATGTGCTTCTCGATCTGTCACACACCTTTTGTCACGGAATATTCCTTCTCTCCGGCATTATCACTATGCAGCAGACAGGAAAGCTATTCCTCCAAGCAGTCCTCGGACATTGCAGGGGAATTATAAGACTCGAGTTTCTTATAGGAAATTCCTATAGGAGAGATTGATTTTTGATCTTGGAAAAAAATGTGATTCCTGTGGTAACCTGATGGCATCCGGCCAGAGTCAATCCAAATTATAAAGAGGTGGAGCGTTTTGCCCGGTTAAAAAAAGAAGCGTATCGCCGTTTCGGCATACTAAGTCAAGGAGGGTGTCTTGTGTCAGAGAATGAAAAGGTACTGGAAGCGAATGAAGCCAATTTCGCGTTGGCAGCAAAGTGTGTGAAAAATGGTGGGGTCGTTATCGCCCCGAGCGATACCAATCTGGCTTTGACGCTTAATCCCTGGGTCGATGATGCCATTGACCGGGCTTTTGCGATCAAGAACAGACCGGCAACCTCGGCGCTTACTTTGTTCTTCTTGAATCCCGAAGAGTGGACAGAATATGCGACGGCCGCCGATCCCGGGCTTGTTCAAGCCTTTGTTGAAGCTTATTGGCCGGGTCCCCTCAATATCGTGCTGCCCAAAAAGGAAAATGTCCCCGATAAAATGGTTCGCGGAGGCTCCACAATCGCTATGGGCTGCCTCAGTAATCCCGTATGGAGAGGGATGATGCGCCATCTGGATATTCCGGTAACAATGACATCCGCGAACCTGTCGGGACAAGCCGACGGAGTACTGGTCGATATGAGGCTGGCACTGGATCAGGTCGGAGGCAAGGTGGATTATATCTTGAAGGGGGGCGCACAGGGGACGACCCAATCCAGCACTATCATCGATTTATCCGGGGAGCCGCGCGTTCTGCGGTATGGCGATATTACGGTCGATCAATTGAATGAAGTCGCCCCTGTGTTTAAAAAAATCGGTTGATCCCGATATTCTCATTCCTTGCAAGGATATAATTTGGCGGGCTTTGCGTGGTAGCGCAAAGCCCGTCTTTTTGCTTACCCGGCAACTGAGTGCGAAGATTATGTCTTGCCCATCAAGTGGAGAAGCACCCAATTGATGGTCTTTTTACGTTTTGCTACACTAGAACAGAAGCAGGACAAGCAGCGGAACGAACAGGGCGAAGACGGGCAGCAGGCCGGGGATTCGTTCTCCGGCGAGCTGGGCTGCGCGGAACAGCAGCAGCACACCAATTCCGGACAGGGCGGCCACCGCCCAGCCTGTTCCCTGGTCATGGGCGAGCCAGAGTCCGGCAGCGATTCCGCTGATTGCGTAGACTGCCGCAACCGCTCCGGCGGACTGCCCCCGGGACGTCCGCAGGGCGCCCAGCAGCCGCAGCGTCCCGTCCGCCAGCAGGGAGACGGTAAGCGCGTAGGCGTATACATTATAGGCCGGCGTGGCAAGCCAGCCTGTGCCGGGATGTGCGGCAGCCAGGCTGAGCAAGGCGAGCGCCGTGAAGACAAGGCCGGAAGCGGCCAGCTTGGCCAGTGCGTACATGCCCGCCTTCAGGCGGACGGATGGAATATCATCGTTCATGATGGATTTCATGGTACACCCCTCAATTGATCCTCATTTCTCCTCCGCTGACATGATGCAGGCGCCCGTGACAGGGCTGGAATCCGGCATGCAAGATAGAGGCAAGCACCATTCGGGTCAGGGCTTGGACCCCTAGCCGTTTACTGCTGTCATTCGCCGCTGATCAGCGCTGCCTTGCTCTTCGGCTTGCTGCTGACCCCGTTCCTCGGGACTTCGCCGCCGGGCCGGAGGGTCATTGTGATCTGATGCCGGGCTGGCGCGCTTACAAATGGCCTTATAGCTCCCGGCATCCCCGTCGCTGACAAGACACCGCAAGGCGGTTATCCTGGCGTTACGGGGTATGCGGGGTTCATGGGCAAACCTCCTGTAGGGGGAGTTGGATGGTATATGACTATGCATCCGCCCTGTAAAGGGTGATTGGGCTTTGAAATGAAGGGAGGACGAATAATGGAGATGGTGATACGCAGTGCGCTGCAGAGCGACGCGGCGGCGATAGCCGAGCTGATCGGGCAGCTGAACGGCAGGCAGCCGTCGGTGCATGATATGGAGCTTCGTCTTGATTTTATCGACATGAGTCGTGTCGAGGAGCTGATCGTATGCGAGAAAGCGCGGGAGCCGGAAATCGGGGGATTGGAGTCTTCAGGGATCAGGGAGAATGCCGTCTCTGCCGATGGCTCGGAAGAGCGTGTGCTGCTCGGGTGCATGGGATTTCGGCTGCGTGAGAACATCGAAGACCTGACGCGTTACGGCGAGGTCTCGATGCTGGTGACGAACCAGGCTTACCGGAGGCAGGGAGTCGGGCGAAAGCTGATGGAATTTGCGGAGCGGATGGCGAAGGAGCGGGGATGCATCGGCACCTGGCTTGTCAGCGGAACTTCCCGGGAGGAGGCGCATCGTTTCTACCGCGAAATGGGATATGAAATCACCGGATACCGGTTCATCAAACGGGCGGAGGAGAAGCCATGATTTATAGAGGGATGAAAGAGAACGATTATGTAGCGGCCTATGATTTGTGGGCGGGCACCGAAGGAATGGGACTCAGCGGGGCGGACTCGCGCGATGAAATTGTACGGTTTCTGGATCGAAACCCGGGACTAAGCCAGATCTGCGTGACGGAAGAGGGTGAGCTTGCCGGTACGGCGCTGTGCGGGCATGACGGACGCAGAGGATTTCTGTACCATGTGGCGGTAAGCGGTAAACACCGGGGAAAGGGTATTGGAAAAGATATGGTAACGCGCTGTTTGCAGGGCTTGCAGGCGGAAGGAATCGCCAAATGCCATATTATAGTCATCGAGGCCAACGCAGTGGGCCGGCGTTTCTGGGAAAGCACGGGCTGGGAGCTGCGGAACGGACTGGTGCTGTATTCAAGCCACACGGTATGATCATGGTTTCGCACCGGGAAGGGTGGCGAACTGGATGGATGAACACGACGCGGCTTGGCCGCTGCGGGCTTCGCCTAAGTCTATGGCCGTACGATCGCGAACTCATGTTGGCGGGGGCTACGCGTAAACGGAGCATGAGCGAGTCCCGCTGGCTGGACCCACGCATAAATGGAGCATGAACGACTTGTATTGGTGGAGCCGATGTGTAAAGGAGCATGAGCGAGTCGTGTTGGCGGTGCTTGCATGTTAACGAGCATGAGCGAGGACAGCGAACGGCAGGGGTAAGCGGCTTGAGTGGTGGCTGTGCCGTCCGAAATCAATTCGACAAATTTCACGCATGGGCTCGTGCAGGAGTATAATGAAGAGGCCGCTCCAAGTAGAGCGCGGCTTCATATCGCCGCCGGATGTCAGCGGCCGGATTCCGGTCCTGAGGCCCGGGCAGTCTCAACAAGAAAGCGGGGCTGAACAACAATGCGGTTTAAAGATGTATTCTCCATAATCGGACCCGCGATGGTAGGGCCCTCCAGCTCCCATACGGCGGGGGCGGCCCGGATCGGGCGGGCGGCGCGGCAGCTCCTTGGAGAGATGCCGAAGAAGGCGGAAGTGATCTTCTACGGATCGTTCGCGGCCACCTATCAGGGACACGGAACAGACCGGGCGATCGCGGGCGGGCTGCTGGATTTCGCGACAGATGATCTGCGCCTGCCGGATTCTATTGATCTGGCGGAAGCGAACGGGATGGATCTGTCGTTCCGGCAGGGAGCGGGTTTGTTCCCCCATCCCAATACAGTGCGGCTGGAGCTGACCGGGGAGAGCGGCGGACTGTCGCTTACCGGAATCTCCATCGGCGGGGGCAATATCGAGATTGTCGAAATCGACGGCTTCAGCGTCAAGCTGTCAGGCATGTATCCCACTGTTATTATTCACCATATGGATTATCTGGGCGTGCTGGCGGGTGTGACCGACACGATGCGCAAAGGCCGGGTCAATATCGGGCATATGTCGCTGGACCGCAAGAACCGCAGCGGCGCGGCGCTGACCGTGCTGGAGCTGGACGAGAGACTGGCGCCGGAGCTGGCAGCCGAGCTGCTGGCTATGCCTGCGGTTCAATCGGTCAAGCTGATCCATCTGGAAGAAGGCGTGGAGAAGCATGAGGAACCGGCGGGAGATGCGGGCATGAAGGAAGAGAAAGGGAAGGAACAACAGCCATGAATTTTCAAACGTTAAGCCAGCTTGCGGCGCTGGCGGCAGAGCGGAATACAGGAATCGGCGCGCTGATGCTGGAAGAGCAGAGTGTGGAATCGGGACGTCCCGCGGACGCCGAATTCGCCAAAATGAAGGAATATTACGGCGTCATGAAGGAAGCCGTGAGGCGCGGCATGACGGAGAACACGACCTCGCGCAGCGGGCTGACCGGACTTGACGCCCAGCGTGTGGGCGCCTACAATGCCACTGGTGAATCGTCGCTCGGCGGTCCGGCCGGTCAGGCGATGGCCTATGCGCTGGCGGTCTCCGAGGTCAACGCTTCGATGGGACGCATTATCGCCACGCCGACGGCCGGCTCGTGCGGCATTATTCCCGGCGTATTCTTGAGCTGTCAGGAGCGGTTCGGCTGGGATGACGATAAGATGACCTACGGCCTGTTCGCGGCCGGAGCCATCGGGTACGTCATTGCCAACAACTCCTTTGTCTCCGGAGCGGAGGGAGGCTGCCAGGCCGAGGTCGGCTCGGCGATCGGAATGGCAGCCGGTGCGCTTACCGAGCTGCGCGGCGGTTCTCCCGCCCAGGCTGTGCATGCCGTGGGACTGGCGCTGAAGAATACGCTCGGCCTCATCTGCGATCCCGTAGGCGGGCTGGTTGAAATCCCCTGCATCGTCCGGAACGGCTTTGGAGCCGTGACGGCCCTCGCCGCCGCGGATATGGCGCTGGCTGGCGTGCGCAGCGTTATTCCGTCCGACGAGGTGATCAAGGTGATGCTGGAGGTCGGCTCTTCGATGCCCGAGAAGCACCGTGAGACCGCCGGCGGCGGGCTTGCCCAGACGCCGACGGGCCGCAAGATTATGGAGGATCTGCGGGGAAGCCGCCGCGAACGTACGCAGGAGTCCTGAGCGGAACGGATAACGGGCGCTCGGCGTCCCGGCTGGAGCCCTGATTCACGGACAGATGCGTAGATGCTTAAGCTTAGCGATCTCTGCTGCGGAAGATGATGGATCAGCGAGAGCACGGCCGGACCCGGACAGGCACTGAGGCCTTCACGGCACTTACAGCAGCCTGAATCGGCGGAGCTGCTCCCACTGCCCTTCGCGTCTTAGAATCTCCGGCTGCTTCTCGCCGATCAGGTCGAAGTGCGGGAAGGGCGTACGATTGTGGATATACTGAGGGGGCAGCCCATTGTCCCTGCACCAGGCTGCGAGGCGATCCAGGTCGCTGCACCCCACCTTGGTCACCGTTGTAATCCCGGGGAATCGCGGGTCCAGCCAGTAATGGGTCAGGAAGGCGATCTCCCCGCTAAGGACCGCCTGTTTCCAGCGGTTCAGTTCTTCTTTTTTCACACCAAAAGCCATGGCCTTCTCATCCTTTATTCGCTATGATGTACATCCGGGAAGGAGGGGATTTCATGAACGGACAGAACCGGGCGGACATTCGTCCCGGCCTCGAAGTGGACATCGTGCTGAAGCAGGATCAGCCTACCGGCAAGCTGACCCGAGGCACGGTCAAGGATATTTTGACGAATTCGCCCCGTCACCCTCATGGCATCAAAGTGAGGCTGACGAGCGGCCAGGTCGGCCGGGTCAAGCATATTGTAAGCTCGTCCTAAATCGATGGCAGCCCCGCCTGGCCAGATGCGGCAGCGCCCCATCCTTTACGCACCGCTCCTTCACGGAACGCGGCGTAAGGGATGGGGCGTTTTGGCGCCGCGCTATTTTCCCATAAATTCATCGACCAGTTGGTCGGCTTTGGCCTGATTGCACAGATTGCAGGCACAGACGCAGTTCAGCGGCGTCGTATGGCCGCCCTTGGCCCGGGGAAGCAGATGGTCGATCGTATCGCCATACTGTCCGCAGAAGTGGCAGGTATACCGGTCCCGTGTCAGGATAAACTTGCGGAAGTCCTTGTTGCTGTACAGCCGGCGGATCGTCCTCCGGCCGACGACAATGGCCGCCTGCTCGCGGACGAGCGTAACGGCGAGCTCCAGGTCAATCTCCTGGTGCCACCGCCGGCCCTTGTCGCTGTGCCCGCGCATCAGAATCATGCCCTGCTTCGAAGGCATGAGCGCCGAAATATCGTCCGGCGCAGGCTTCGGCCCGCGCGGGCGCTGAAGCGGCGGAGTTGGCTCCGCCCTCGGCAGCGGCTTCGGTGCAGCCTCGGCTGCGGAAGCATGCAGCTTCCGCTCGGCAGCGGCTTTCCGGCGGGACCGTTTACGTTTCCGCCGGACCGGCGCAGCGGGAGCCTGCGGCTGGGCGGAGTCCGGCGGCCCCGCGCTCTCCGGCTCGGGCGCCGCAGGAGCCGCGCCGCTGCCGGGCAAGCCCTCGGGCGCGGCAGCTGCACGGCCGCGCTTCCGCCGGCCGCGTCGCCGCTTGCGGCGGGGAGCGTCGCCCCCGCCCGCTTCCGCCGGGAGCCCGGGCGATGCGGCGGGCTCCCGCTCTGTGGAGCCGCCCGGCTCGGCGGCTCCTGCTTCTGCTTGCTGCGCCGGAGAACTCGGCGCAGCCTGCGAAGCCTCGCCGGGCTTCGCGGCGAGCGCTGTCTGCCGGCGGGATGCCGCCGGCTCGGAGACCGGCGCAGCCTGGGCTTGCTGCGCCGCCGCTGCCGGGACGCTCTTGTCAGGCGTCCCGGATTCGCGGTGCTTCCGGCATTCCCGGCAAGCTCCGCGACGGGAGTCGCCTTTGGAGCGCCGGCCGGTTCTTTTGCGGAATTCCGAGAGCGGTTTGTCCTGAAGGCAGTAGGCGCATCGTTTCGTTGCGGATTGATCTATGGATACTATAGGCATCGTTCAGAGCGGCGGCTTGGCCGCGCCCGGTCACCTCGTTTTTGGTAATATGAAATCCAGCTTCATCCAGTATAACGCAAAGTGCGGATAATCACACCGATTTGCCCTTTCTTTTCGAAAATGTGAGTGTATTGCATCATCTGATTTTGAACGCTTGATGGTCCAAGATGCAGACAAATAGCATCATTCTGATCTATATATTGTTGTTTTGAAATCACTCCATGGATTAATGCAAAATGCGAATGTAATCGAGGTCTCAGAGACTTGAGCCGGAATCCGGTATAATGGTAGCAGAACCGATGACCGCTCATCTTAAGGGCCGCCCATTTCAAGAGCGAAAGCGAGGACACGATCAGATGAACGAGAACGCAAGAGCAGGTGGAGACAGGACGAACTCAATCCGCACAGGCGGAAAAAGACCGAAGGCTGTGACGTTTTTGTATGTGCTGCTTGTATTTCTGGGAGTAGGGGCCATAGGCGGAGGGGTGGCGCTCATTATTGCCCCGTCTGGAAAACAGTTGGGCATGCCGATGGATGAGATGCTGAAACGGTCACCATTTGACGACTTTCTGATCCCCGGCATTCTGCTGCTCGTTGTATTCGGTCTGCTGCCGCTTCTGGTGGTGTACGGGCTTGTCCGCAGACCTCAGTGGTCCTGGGCGGATGCAATCAATCCGTTCAAAGAGCTGCATGCCACCTGGACGCTGGCCCTGTATGTTGGTTTCGGACAGATTATCTGGATTATGGTGGAGACGTATATTATGGACGCCGTGGCGGTGATCCATGTCCTGTATATGACGATCGGGCTGCTGATTCAGATCGCTGCGCTTCTTCCGTCGTGTCAGCGGTACTTCCGGGTGACGCCGGATGTCTCGCATACGGCGGGCGGGGTAACCGGGCCGCGCTCGGCTTCCAGATAGTTGCCTCTTACGGGACTGTTAACTGAACTGGTAAAGTGGTAAAGGCACAGATCCGGTCTGGAGGACTGCCCAGACGGTCGGCGGCTTATGCCGATTGGCAGATCGAACAATTGAAAATTAAGGCGAGAGGGCAACCGGGATCTTATACATCGATTGGAGTGTGAACCATGAACGAAATCTCGGGAACCTTGATTACGGTATCGACTTTGGCGGAGGATTTCCGCGAGCTTGGCGTCCAGGAGGGAATGACGGTGCTGCTGCATTCCTCCTTCAAATTGCTCGGAGAATGGGTGGCGGGCGGTCCCGCCGCCGTCATCCTGGCCCTGGAGGAGGCGCTCGGGGCGGACGGAACGCTGGTGATGCCGACGCATACGACCGACCTCACCGATCCGTCAGGCTGGAGCAGACCGCCCGTTCCGGAAGCGTGGTGGGAGACGATCCGGGCGGAAATGCCGCCTTATGATCCGGATTTGACCATGCCCCGCGCGATGGGCGTCATCCCGGAATGCTTCCGCAAGCAGTCAGGCGTGAAGCGCAGCGCCCACCCGCTGTACTCCTTCGCCGCACGGGGCAGACATGCCGAGGCGGTCACCGCCGGCCATGAACTGGCCTACGGCCTGGGCGAGCATTCGCCGCTTGGACGACTGTACGAGCTGGACGCCATGGTGCTGCTGCTCGGCGTCGGCCACGGCAATAACACCTCCATGCATCTGTCCGAGCACCGCGCTGCTTATCCCGGCCGGAAAGAAATAACAGCCGGCGCGCCGGTCTCCGAAGACGGGGTCCGCCGCTGGGCGCTTTTCCCGGATCTGGAGTGGAACTCGGACGACTTTCCCGGGATCGGCGAAGACTATGAGCGCGAGACCGGCGGGGTGAAGCACGGCAGCGTCGCCGCGGCGCCCGCCCGGCTGATGTCCCAGCGGGGAATCGTGGACTATGCCGTCCGCTGGATGGAGCGGCAGCGGAATTAGCGATTTAATGATTTAGAAAGTGCGAGCCTGGCAGCTGCATCAATCGAGATCGTTGAACCAGCGAGTTAAATGAGCCGAGGTACTGGTTCTAGTTCGGCGTAAAAAGGCGGATTTCCCCGCTGGCTACGCATATTCAAATCGCTCATACTCACATAAACAAGCCCGTATCTCATGAAATGCGAGATACGGGCTTTTAGGATTAAGCCGAATGCGTCGCGGCCATTACGCCTCCGTAGTCGCAGTCGTCGATTGCAGCCGCGGCTGTCACGCCTCCGCAGCCGGAGCCATCATGCCTCCGCGGGCGGAGCCGGAGCGGGGAGAAGCTCCCGGCCGTCCAGGTATTTCCGCAGCGCCTGCGGAATGTAGATCGAGCCGTCTTCCCGCTGATGGTTCTCCAGCAGCGGGATCAGGAGGCGCGGCGTCGCGGCCGCCGTGTTGTTGAGCGTATGGCAGTAGCGCAGCTTGCCGTCCGCTCCCTGGTAGCGGATGTTCGAGCGCCGCGCCTGGAAATCCAGCAGGTTCGACGCCGAATGCGTCTCGCCGTACGCGCTTCTTCCCGGCATCCAGGTCTCGATGTCGTACTGCTTGTGCGTCTTCAGCGACATATCGCCGGTGCAGACCGCCACGACCCGGTAGGGCAGCTCCAGCAGCTGCAAAATGTGCTCCGCGTTCGCGAGAATCTCCTGCAGCATCGCCTCCGACACTTGCGGGTCGCCCTCGCAGAGCACGACCTGCTCGATCTTCGAGAACTGATGGACGCGGTATAGTCCGCGCACATCCCGTCCGGCCGAGCCGACCTCGCGCCGGAAGCAGACCGACATTCCCCCGAGCCGCACCGGCTCGGTCACATCGATCACCTCGTCGCTGTACAGCGACACGAGCGGCACCTCCGAGGTGCCCGCCAGCCAGCGGTTCTCTCCGGCCAACTCATACGTCTGATCCATTCCGCCGGGGAAGAAGCCGGTCCGCTCCAGCGTCTCCGGCCGCACGATCGACGGAACGTCCATGACCGTGAAGCCCCGCTCCGTCAGCACATCAATCGCCAGCCGCTGAACGGCGAGGTGGAGGTACAGCCCGTCACCCTTCAGCGTGTAGCTGCGGGCTCCGCCCGCTTTGACGCCCCGGGGAATGTCGATCATGCCGTGCAGTTCCCCAAGCTCCACATGATCCCGGACCGCAAAATCAAACACCGCCGGCTCCCCGCACCGGCGCAGCCCCACATTGTCCTTGTCGCTTGCTCCGATGGGCGTATCCGCCGACACGGGATTCGGCGCCAGCAGCAGCAGTTCCTTTACCCGCGACTCGGCTTCCGCCAGCCCCGTCTCCGTCTCCGCCAGTCTGCCGCCGATTGCCCGCACCTGTGCCTTGAACTCCTCAGCCTCCGCCCGGTTCCCGCGCCGCAGCTGCGATTCCACTTCCCGGGTCAGCGTATTGCGCTGCGCTCTAAGCTCCTCCGTTTCACGGAGCAGTTTCCGGCGTTCATTATCTTTCTTCAGCAGCTCCTCCAGGGGGAAATCCACTCTTTTGCGCTCCGCTGTCACTCTCACCAGTTCCTGATTGTCCCGAATAAACCCCATGTCCAGCATAACCGCTCGCTCCTTTTTGTTAAAAAAATGCAAAAAACGCCCTCATCCATGGGACGAGGAGCGTCAGCTCGCGGTGCCACCCAGGTTGACCGAATCGTTCACTTCTTAACTTGCAAGCGCCGGTTCGATCCTCTTTGGTCTTCGCGGTAACGGGCGAAACCCGGTTAACTTAGAGAGCGGATCAACTGCCGCCCTGGTCGAGAACGCCTCGCGGTTGGATGCCGGTCATGGGCCTAATCGGGATGTGATGTTGCCGTTTAGTATAACGCGAAGAGGACGGCAAGGCAAGGGGCCTTCATTGACAGCGGGGAAACGCTTTGTTAGGATTTATTTAAAATTTGATTCAAAAGAGCTGGAATGCCAGAGAAGAAGAGGTGCGAACATGCCCAAGGTTGTGCTCATTAACGGAACCCCGTCCCTGGTGTCGCGGATCAATGCGGTGATCGAGTACGCGAAGACCACGCTTGCCGGCAAAGGCTTTGAAGTCGATGTCATCAACGTGGCGGAGCTTCCGCCAGAGGATCTGATTCATACGAAGTTCGAAAGCGAGTCTATTGTGAAGGCGAACGGCCTTGTGGCCGAAGCGGATGCGCTGATCGTGGTCAGCCCTGTCTACAAAGCCTCCTATACCGGGGTGCTGAAGACGTTCCTCGACCTGATTCCCCAGAAGGGGCTTGCCGGCAAGATCGTGCTTCCCCTCTTTATGGGCGGCAGCCTCGCGCATCTGCTCACGATCGATTATGCGCTGAAGCCGGTGCTGTCCGTGCTGGGCGCCCGCCATATTCTCGGCGGCGTGTACGCCGTCGATTCGCAGGTGGTGCGGACCGACCAGGGTACGGTCGAAATCGCGGAGGAACTGAAGCTGCGTCTGGATAATGCGCTCGGCGAATTTACAGAGGAGACGGAGCTTAAGGCTGCGCGGAAGAAGTGAATTTATAAGCAATGAACCTGCAACTGGTGATAAGCAATGAACCGCAACTATTGAAAAAACGGATGCACTCCCTGCAAAAGGGCGCATCCGTTTTATTTTTTCTCGAATATTACGTGGTGCTACGGTTTGCTATCCTATTTCAGCTTACAGATCGTCAAAGCCGTTGTCGTCGCCGACCTTGCCGTAATTGCGGGATTTGGCCTCGAAGAAGTCGGTCTTCGTCGCGTTCAGCGCCTCATCGGAGAAAGGCTTGATCCACGGCATGCAGTTGACGTCCACACCCTGGTACGCCTTGTCGAGCCCCATCAGGGTCAGGCGCTTGTTAGCGATGAATTTGATGTAGTCCGAAAGCTCGCCGAGATCGATGCCGCGCACATTTCCCAGCGTATAGTAGGCCCAGTTCGTCTCAAGCTCCACCGCGCGGTCGATTGTCCGGTACACGTAGTCCATGTTCTCTTTCGTATCGAGCTCCGGGAAATCCTTGAGCAGCTGCTTGAACACTTCGGCGAAGAAGTAGCAGTGCTGGTTCTCGTCGCGCTGGATGTAGGAGATCATCTGGCTGGTCGCCATCATTTTCTGGTCGCGGGCCAGGTTGTAGAAGAAGGCGAACGTGCTGTAGAAGAAAATCCCTTCCAGAATCAGGTCGGCCACCAGCGCCTGGAAAAAGCTCTGCCGCGACGGATTGTCGCGGAACACCTGGTAAATCTCCGAAATAAACTGGTTGCGCTCCAGCAGAACCGGATCATGCTTCCAGTATTCGAAGATGTCCTTCTGCTCCTGTTCGGACACGATAGAGGAGAGAACATAGGAGTAGGACTGGTTGTGCACGACCTCCTGCTGCCCGATGATCGCCGAGATGGCTTCCAGCGAGGAGTCGGTAAAATACCGCTTCACATCGCCCACGAACATGGTCTGCATGGAATCCAGCACGGCGAGCAGGGAGATGTTGATCTTGAACACGCGCTGTTCCTCGGCCTCCAGCAGCGGGAACTGCTGTGCGTCCTTGGACATCGGGATTTCGTCCGCGATCCAGTGGTTCAGGAGCAGTACCTTGTAGAGCTTATACATATGCGGCATCCGGATGTCGTTCCAGTTCAGGATGCCGGAGCATTCGCCTTCGATAATGCGGGTCGATTGGTTGGGCGCTTCGGTGTTGAATATTTTTTGCAGCTGCATGATGGTTCACTCCTTGGTTCTATTGGGAAAAATGATCGGATATCAGGCGGCAGGCGCAATTCCGCAACCGATCAGCTCGCGCAGGACTCGCACTCTTCAATGGTAAGCGCGCGGCTGCGCACGTAATAGGTCGATTTCAGACCGCCCTTCCAGGCGTTCAGATGCAGATTCAGGAATTCGGTCGCCTTGATGTCCGGGCGCACGTACAGATTGAAGCTCTGCCCCTGGTCGACATGGCGCTGGCGGGCCGAAGCCATGCGGATGGACCAGTTCTGGTCGATCAGGAACGCCGTCTTGTAGTACCAGATCGTCTTCTCGGACAAGTCCGGCGCCGGGTTGGCGATCTTGTAGGTCGTCTTCTCTTCATAGGAGAGCAGATCGTACAGCGGGTCGATGCTGGCCGTCGAGCCGGCGATGATCGATGTCGAGCCGTTCGGCGCAATCGCGAACATCCAGGCGTTGCGGACGCCGTCACGCGCAACTTCTTCCTTCAGCTCGCGCCACTGTGCGGTTGTGACGTATTTGCCCTCGCGCTCGCCGCTCGTATAACCGCGATGGTCGAAGTAGGCGCCTGTCTCCCAGTCGGAGCCGGCGAACTTCGGATAGCGGCCCTTCTCGCGGGCCAGCTCCATGCTGGAACGGACGAGCAGGTAGTTGATCTTCTCATAGAGATGATCGTTGTATTCCACGGCCTCTTCGGACTCCCAGCGGATGCCTTCGAGCGCCAGCAGGTGATGCAGGCCGAAGGTGCCGAGGCCCACGGCGCGGTACTGGCTGTTCGTGTACTGCGCCTGCAGCACTTCGATATTGTTGATGTCGATCACGTTGTCCAGCATGCGCACCTGAATCGGAATGAGGCGCTCCAGCACACCGGCTGGAACCGCGCGGGCAAGATGGATCGAGTTCAGGTTGCAGACGACGAAGTCGCCCGGGATTTTGGAGACGACGATCCGGGTCTGGCCGTCCTTGGTTACGAGTTCCTCCTGCTCCACCACGGTAGCCGACTGGTTCTGCATAATTTCCGTGCACAGGTTGGAGGAGAAGACCATGCCCTTGTGGCGGTTCGGGTTCGACCGGTTCACCGTGTCGCGGTAGAACATGTACGGCGTTCCCGTCTCAAGCTGCGATTTCATGATCCGTTTCATAATGTCGATAGCCGGAACGGTAATGCGGGACAGCTCCGGATGAGCGGAGGCCTCGGCATATTTCTCGCGGAAAGCTCCGTTTCCGAATTCTTCGTCGTAGAAATCCTCCAGGCCGAGCGCGCGGCCGTTCTCGTCCTTCCAGCCCATGACCTTCTTGACTTCATGCGGGCAGAACAGGTTCCATTGACCGCGCGCCTCGACGGCTTCCATGAACAGGTCGGGCAGGCAGACGCCGTGGAAGACGTCATGGGCGCGCATGCGCTCGTCGCCGTTGTTCAGCTTGAGGTCGAGGAAGGCGAGAATATCTTTATGGAAGACGTCCAGGTATACGGCGATCGCGCCTTTGCGGGTACCGAGCTGATCGACGCTGACGGCGGTATTGTTCAGCTGGCGAATCCAGGGGATGACGCCGGAGCTGGTGTTCTTGTGGCCGCGGATATCCGATCCGCGAGCGCGCACCTTGCCGAGGTAGACGCCGATGCCGCCGCCCATTTTGCTGAGACGGGCCACGTCGGTGTTGGAATCGAAGATGCCTTCCAGGGAGTCATCAACCGTGTCGATGAAGCAGCTGGAGAGCTGGCCGGCGACCTTTTTACCCGCGTTGGACATGGTTGGAGTGGCTGCGGTCATATAAATGTTGCTCATCGCCCAGTAGGCTTCCTTCGCAAGCTCCAGCCGCTTCTCGGCCGGTTCCTGGTGCATGAGATACATGGCGATGACCATATAGCGCTCCTGCGGCAGCTCCATGACGCGCCCTTCGAAGTCGCGGGCCAGATAGCGGTCGGAGAGAGTAAGAAGGCCGATATAGTCGAACAGCAGGTCGCGGGAAGGATCGATGCAGAATGCCAACTCGTCAATCTGCTCCTTGGTATAGGCGGTCAGCAGTTCCTCGCGGTACACGCCTTTGGAGACAAGAGCCTCGATCAGCGGATACAGCGCACCGTAGGGCTCATCCGGGTAAGCCTTGTAGCGGCGGTTCACTGCGGCCTTTTTGTACAGGGAGGTCAGCAGGGAGCGGGCGGCGGCGAACTTCCAGTTCGGCTCTTCCTTCGAGACCAGCTCCAGCGCGCTCATCGTGAATGCACTGCTGATCTCCTCGCCGCTGACTTCGTCACGGCGGAGCTTTGCGTTCACGCCGCGCAGCAGCGTGTCCTTGTTCAGACCCTCCAGGTCTTTCAAAATCCGGTCGGCGTATACGGACAGACGCATTTCATCAAAAGCAAGCTGACGGTTGTCGGGTTTCACTACGAGTTGAGGCATAGGGATCGCTTCCTTTCATGGAATGAGTGATTTATGGGATGAATAAATAACAAGTTTTCAATATCAAAAATTAAGGTATCGGGTCTGAAAAGAACTTGAGAACATGTTTCCGCGCCTCCTGGTCCTGGAAAGATCGGCTGCCCGGCTGCCTTCATATCGGCAAATTCTTTAGTTCTCAAGTTCTTAAGCTCAGTGTATCAGTTTGTATGGAGCGCGGAGGGCGCTCTCGGCCGGATCATCTCCGGCAGGATTCATGGTGCTATGTCCATAGGGCGGGCGCCCAAAGCACGGGCTCCGCCTTTCCGAGACTGGCCTGTACGTCGATAATCCGCTGGTTCGAGCTTCCTCTATAGCGGAGTGTGGTGTCCTTGAGGGCCTCCACGAAGCGCCCGTCGATCACGACCTGGCAGAGCGACAGCAGTTCGTACTCCGGCGAGTCAGGCGACGCCGTCAGTTCCTCATAGGTGTAGCCGGTGTAGATCCACACCGGGTAATCCGGCAGAGCGGCACGCAGCTCGCGGATGAAGTCAGACACTTCAGCAGCCGAGAAGAAGGGATCTCCGCCCGCCAGCGTCAGTCCGTCGAGCAGCGGATTTGCGGCGATCTCCGCGATGATCTCCGCCTGCCGCTCTCTGGTGAAAGGCTCGCCGTACTTGAAGTTCCACGTCTCGGGATTGAAGCAGCCCGGGCAGCGGTGACGGCAGCCGCTGATGAAGAGAACGGCCCGTAGGCCGTCGCCTTCATTGATCGATTCCGAATAGTAGCCGCACAGATTCACAGATGCTTCACCCGGTCCCGCACCTCGGCCTGCTTGGCCGCGTTGAAGCGGGTCTGGTAATCACCAGTGAGGTAGCCTGTCACACGGCGGAGGCGGCGGATATGCACCTCTTCTTCATGCGTTCCGCAAGAGGGGCAGTTCGTGCCGATTACACCCTCGTAGCCGCAGCCTGAGCAGCGGTCTACGGGATGGTTGATGCTGAAATAGCTGATGTCCTGGTCCAGCGCGTAACGGATGATTTTGACAAAAGCCGCCGGATTGCTCCGCGCATTCCCGTCCAGCTCCACATAGGAGATGGCCCCGGCGTTGCAGAGATCATGGAACCGCGCTTCCAGCTGAATCTTGTTCGCCGCACCCGTCTGGTAGTAGACCGGTACGTGGAACGAGTTCGTGTAATACTCGCGGTCCGTTACGCCCGCGATCGCGCCGTACTCGCGGCGGTCAATCTTGGTGAACTTGCCCGACAGCCCTTCCGCCGGGGTGGCGAACAGGGTGATGTTCAGGTCCAGCTCTTCACTCTTGCGGTCGCAGAACTCGCGCATATGCCGGATGATTTCAAATCCCTTGGCATATACGTCGTCGTCCTCGGCATGATGTTTGCCATACATGGCCTTCATGCACTCCGCGAGGCCGATGAAGCCGATGGACAAGCTGCCGTGCTTCAGCAGGTCGCCGACGGCATCATCTGGCGCCAGATGCTCGCCGCCTTCCCATACGCCTTCACGCATCATGAAGTCCGAGGCCTTGGCCTTCTGCTTGATTTGAATGCGGAACCGGTGAAGCAGGCCCTCCAGCGCGATTTCCATATAATGATCGAGGTCGGTGTAGAAGCCCTGCTCGTCCGCCGCAAGCCGGCGGCCTGTCACGATGCCGTGGCGGATGCCAAGACGCACCAGATTCAGCGTGTTGAAGGACAGATTGCCTTTGCCGGAGCAGCGATTGCGCCCGAAGCGGTCGCCGAGTACCCGGGTGCGGCAGCCCATTGTGGCAAATTCGGTATCCGGGTCTGCCGGATCGTAATACATGAGATTCAGCGGAGCATCGAGGTTTGCGAAGTTCGGGTACAGCCGCCGGGCCGAGCATTCCGCAGCCTTCAGGAACAGCTCGTAGTTCGGATCGCCGAGCTGCTGGTTAACGCCTTTTTTACATTTAAAAATCTGGATCGGGAACACCGGCGTCTCGCCGCTGCCGAGTCCGTTCATCGTTGCCGTCAGCAGGGAGTCGATCACCATCTGTCCTTCCGGCGTCGTGCAGGTGCCGTAGTTGATGCTCGTGAACGGAATCTGGCCGCCTGCCCGGGAGGACATCGTGTTGAGATTATGTATGAGGCTCTCGGCGGCTTGCAGCGTCTCGGCTTGCGTTTCTTTCATGGCGAAGCGGAAGACTTTCGGATAGCGTTCCTGAAGATCGGTCCGGCTCATAGTGATTTCCCCAAGCTCCGCGATATCAGCCGCTTCTTCAAAATAATTCAGACCCTTGCGGAACAACTTGGCAAAGGACTTGGCAACATAAGGGGCGAGATCGTGATCGAGCTTGCTTCCCGACACTCCGCCGTACTGCGCGTTCTGCTGGGATTGAAAAATAATCGCCGTCAGCGCCATCGCTGTCATAATGGAATTCGGCGGGCGGACGCTGCCGTTGCCCGTATTGAAGCCTTCACGCAGCAGCTTGTCGAACGGGATGAAAATGCAGTTGGTCGTGCCGATGACGTATTGGTCCAGATCATGGACGTATACGACGTTCTCCTTGATCGCTTTGACGAGATGAGGAGGCATCGTGAAGCTGCGGGCGTACCACTTCGAGTACTCGCTGCCGAATTTGCTCATTTTGCCGGAGAAGCTCTCCCCGTTCAGGTTGGCGTTCTCACGCAGCAGGTCCATGTCCCGGCTGTCGATGATATCGCGCCCCAGTCCGATCACTTCCTCCAAAAGCTCTTCGTTCATGCTATGCCCGTTAGTCTGCCATTTCTCCAGCAGCGTCATGATGCAGCTCTCCTCTCCGTAATGTCCAGCAGTTCTTATCCTTGATTATGTAAAAAAATATAAAAGGCATTCCCCGCGCAGGAAGCCGCAGAAAATGCCACTATGTCAATTGGACCGCCCATGGCAGGGCGCACCCTCAAGAAGGCGCATAGCGGACACCTCTCCTGTTCCTCGCAGGACTTCAATTGGCGTCACTAGATGCAGGCAGGTCTCCTGGCTTCCGTTCCATCTTCCGGCGCCTTCCCGAAGGCGCGAATGGCGGCTTTCAGTGGCATGTGCCGGAAGATGCCGTCTTCCTTCTCAGTTGCTCTTGAAGGGGACGGACATCCGGTTACAGTGGCGGGACCGCAGCGGTTTCGCACCGCTTTCCCTTTTAAGCCCGGGCTCCCATTTTGGAGCTCGGACACCCGAATCTACTATATTTTGTTGTTGCTTATTAAAAATAACCCAATATGTTGTATCTGTAAACATATTTTTTGTGAACTTAATATCCACAGCGCATCCACAACAGACCCCGGGAAATCCACATCTCGTCCACAAACCATCCACAGACTTATCCCCAGAATGGGGGGATATGGGGAAAACTCCGGGAACGGTGCGGCTGTTTCGCCTATTGATTTCTGCACAATCTGGCAGCTGCCAGGATACAAAATACAGATTTTCAGGAGAGGAAGGCGGGAACAGACGCCCTATCGGATTTGTGGCTCTGGCGTTCAATTGCTACAATGGAAGAAGAGCCGCGCCAAGCGGATATTCGCGTCAAATCCCGTCAGGGGAAATAAAGGAGGTATACCGATGGCAATCGCTGAAATTACCGTCATTCCGATCGGAACGGGCAGCACGAGCCTCAGCAGCTATGTCGCCGACATGCAGCGCGCGCTGGAGAGCGTGGAGGGTATCACCTATGAGCTGACTTCAATGGGCACGATAATCGAGGGCCCGATTTCCCGCATCTTCGCGGCGGTGGAGGTGCTGCATGAATCGCCGTTCAACGGCGGAGCGCAGCGCGTGTCCACATCGCTCAAGATTGACGACCGCCGCGACAAGGCGGGCAGCAGCCGGCAGAAGCTGGAGTCCGTGGAACGGAAGCTGCAGAGCGAGTAGAGGCGACGGGCCTTGAACGCTGCTCCCGGTGAGCCGCCGTTTCCCTGCGCAGTTGTCCGGTGTAGGGCGGGGGAGCGGCGGATAAGGGAGATGGAAGGCCTCTATAAAAAACATTTGCATTTCTCGTCAGAAGCGGTATAATAGTTTCTGTTGTGACGCAAATTAAATGTTATGCTGGTGTAGCTCAGGGGTAGAGCAACGCACTCGTAATGCGTAGGTCGGGGGTTCAATTCCCTTCACCAGCATCCCAAGAAAGTCAATAACGGCGCGGTTTCCGAGGTTTCGGGAACCGCGCCGTTTGCTTTGAAACAGCTCTTGGTCTACCATTCATCTACCCTGTACTTGACTAAAGGGTTTGCGTTGGGAAGTTATCAGTAGACCAATCACTTTTTGCCCTCAACATCTTTACTTTTCTTTCCAGTGGAGATGTTTCTGTATCTTGATCTTCACAAAAGCATGAATTGTTTCTGTAAAAGAAAAATAATGCGCAGCAGCGGCCCAGCTTCAGGCGCATGACGCTGCCCCGTCAGCTCATGCGCCTGGTTCTGGTGGAGCAGATATATCGGGCGGTGAAGATTAATCGAGGGGAACCGTATCATAAGTAGGGCGAAATTAATTCTTTGACTAGCATGCTTCCGGAACATTGTATCGATCGTTGCTTCTCAGTAAAACTATGTTTTTACGTTGGCAACTAGAGTAAGTTATCCCGTAGAAATCAAGAGAAAAGGGAACAAGAAACGCCGAAGTGACTGGCTTCCGGCAACATTTAACATACTTTCACGCGCATTTTAACAAAGGAGCTACAGCGCGGTGGTACGATGGAACTATTGGTATGATCTAATGAGTTGATTCCTTACTCACTACATAGTTATAAAGGATGAATTGGATTGAAGATTTATAGTACTCTCCAGAAATCTTTTCGATTACATAAGCAATTCTCTGAACTGCAAAAGATTATGCAGCAGCATCTGTTAACGACATATTTTCAGCCGATTCTGAATTTACAGGATGGACGTGCGCTTGGATATGAAATTCTGAACCGGCCCCCAGAATCCAAACTTTTTCCGAGTACCGAGTCTTTTTATGATTTTATCGGGCACACCGACCATGTCTTCGCGTTTGAGCATTTTTGCCGTGAGCTTTCGATTGAACGCTTCAGAACAGCATGCTTGACACGGGAGCATAATCCGCAGGATACCGTTATTTTTCTCAATATACATCCCCGGGTTTTGGCGGACTCCAACTATCGAAGCGGTGAGACCATCAGCCTCCTTAACCGTAACGGTTTAACTCCTGAACAGGTGGTCTTTGAACTTACGGAGAAGCAAGCGGTCCATGATTATGTGGAATTCGAACGGGTTCTCTCCCATTACCGGTCACAGGGATTTCGTATTGCCGTTGACGATGCAGGGTCCGGATATAACAGTCTGAAAGCGATCGTAAGTTTAAAGCCGGATTTCATTAAATTGGACCGATTCCTGATCCGTCATGTGGATGCCCACCCTGAACAACAGCATATTATCAGAATATTGAAGCAGTACGCGGCCAGCTCAGGCACGAATATCATAGCGGAGGGGATTGAGCGCCACGAGGAAATTCAGTTTTTGCAGAGTGAAGGGATCGACTACGGTCAGGGATATGCGCTTGGCAGACCGGACACTGAGCTGCAACAACCCCTGTTACCGTTTTTCTGATCAAGAGGACAAGCTGTCGCTGGCCCCTGATGCAGCATAAATGGAGAAAAAAAAGAAGGTGAAGGGTATGTCTATGCACATAGGCGAAATCGCCGAGACCATTCCTGTAGTCACCCCTGAAACCAAATGCGATGAGGTTTATCATCTTTTTAAAACACATCCCAATTTGGAAGGTCTGGCAATTGCAGGGGAGGACGGAAGGCCTTCGTTGATCATGCGTGCTCTTTTTTTTCAAAAGATTGGTACACGATACGGCTATCCGGTGTATATGGATCGCCCGGTCAAGCTCATTATGAACGCTCAGCCGTTGGTAGTGGATTACATGGAACAGATTACAGAGGTAAGCATCCAGGCGATGAATCGGGCCGAGGGAGAATTATATGATCTGGTTCTGATCACCCTGGAAGGCAGCTTGTTTGGAGCTGTCAGCATCCGGCGCCTGCTGCTGACTGTTGCTGACGTTCGCGCGGAGATGGGGATTTTTATGAATCCGCTGACAGGTCTCCCGGGCAATCGGATCATCGATGAATGGTTATACCAATTCATTCAGCTGGAGCAATTCAGTGTGCTGTACATCGATCTGGATTATTTCAAGTCTTACAACGACAGCTATGGCTTCAAAAAAGGGGATCAGTTGATTCAGGCTACGGCGGGCCTGCTTCGCAAGTATTTTGCCGTTACTCCGAAAGCATTTCTCGGGCATATTGGAGGAGATGATTTTATTGCCATTTTGGATCATCATGACTTCAAGCCGGTCTGCGAAGAGGCGATCGCGGATTTTGAACAGATGAAGAGGGACTTTTACACTCCTGAAGACTTACATAACAATCATGTCTTTGGAGAAGGACGCTCGGGTCAGAACCACCTCATCCCGCTTGTGTCCATGTCGATTGCGGTTGTCTCCAACCGCCACCAGAAATATACCAGTGTCGATCATATTGTTACTGACGCAACCCGTATCAAAAAAGTGTGTAAATCCGTGCCCGGAAGCGTGTGCGTAGCCGATCAGGAAGACGTTGTTATCCCTGCCGAATAGGCTCATACCAGGCAGCGTCACTCCATGCTCCTGCTACTTACTGACCGATTCATTGACCAGCGAAGCTTCACGGCTCTTCCTAAATCCCGCAACGAGCAAACCGAATCCCATGATCACGAGCCCTGCCAATGCCGCTGTTCCTCCCGTCAAGGACAGGCTTGACGCAGCTCCTCCGACTATAACCTGGCTGAGCGGTCCCCCGATGTTACCAAGAGTATTCGATACTCCCAAGATTGAGGCGAGATGCTCCCGCTCGACCTCGCGGGCTAACATGGCGCCGTACTTGGGGGACAACGTTCCTACGTAGGCGCAAGCGAGTAAGTACATAAGCAAGGTCAAAACCAACTGCTTGGTCCATAATCCCAAGCAAAATCCGAACACCATGACATAATTGCAGGCGATGATTCCAGCAAGCGGGACGGAACGGAGCCATCTTCCTGTCAGCACATTCCCCAGGACGACTCCAGCTGAGCCCACACTCGAAAAAAGAGCGAGCGTAAAAGAGAAGCTCCGGACGATAAGCCCGTCGCCTGCGGCAGCATACATGGTAAAGAGAGCAGTGAGCGGAAAAAGGGCCGCGTTGATCAGGGTGAC
The DNA here is from genome assembly GCF_019904155.1 of Paenibacillus sinensis. Classification (GTDB taxonomy): domain Bacteria; phylum Bacillota; class Bacilli; order Paenibacillales; family Paenibacillaceae; genus Paenibacillus_AQ; species Paenibacillus_AQ sinensis. Next base: position 14,789 of record NZ_JAHCMB010000187.1, on the reverse strand, counting down.
TTGAATTACGATGAAAAACATAGGTCTGTTCCGGTACAACAGCTTTATAGACTCCCTCAGATCCCTCCAATAGGAGGGAGGATTCTCCGCTTTCTTCGGCACTTTTCCTTTCTTCAGCTTTGAATCTTCGATGCGAATGAGCCTTTTGGAAATACTTAGAAGAAGGAGCCCGGCGATGGCGAAAGTCGCGCCGTTAAACCAGGCTAATAAGCGATAACTGAACCAAAGCACCAGGAAGGTTCCCACAAATTGAGCGGAGATGCCCATGATTCTTTCAATGGCAGACTTCCAGCCATTTGCTTCTTCCAATTCCTCGTCGCGAACGATCTGGACGAAGAACGGCATCATCAAGCTCGAAGTAAGCTTGCCGAGTAAGTCTGATCCAAAATTGAGCAGCGCAATGACCGCGAGCAAGGATAGCGACGGATGGAAGCCGATGAGGATACCAATGAATAAGTAACAGAGGGTTCGATATCCGTAAGTCTGAAGCAGCCTTTTGGTTTTATTCCTCGTCCGGTCCGCAAGGACCCCGAAAAAGGCATAAAGTATGCCCGGCAGCGTCTCTGAAAGTGAGATCCACCAGATCGCTTGAGAGCTGTTAGGAAGCCGACTCGCATAAGTCATTAAGACGATGTAATAAATAGCATCTCCTGCCACCGATACGGCATCGGCTATAAGCACACTGCGGTAAAGCCGATTTTTGCGAAATAAATTCATAGAATCCGTCCTTTTCAATAGCCTGAACCTTCTCTTCTTTTGATTACCAAGTATAAAATTGAATCATTGGGATATGGCAAAAAGTATAGTATCGTTGACCAAAATGAAGACGGCTGTCCGACGAGAAAGGTTGATTGGAGATAGGAGGTGCAGGATGGACCATCCGGGAGTAACAGCTCGCGCCATTCGCTTGTCCAAAGGTTTTTCACAAAAAGAAATCTATACCGGAATCATCTCCAAAAGCTTCGCCATTTCGTTTGAGCAGGGCAAGGTGATGCTGAATCATTTCGACTTCGTACAGGTTCTGGATCGGCTTAGCCTGAGTTGGAGTGAGTTTGAATTCATTCACGGGGGTTATCAGAATTCGGAGAATGTTTCTCTGTGGCGACAGTTTGCGGAAGCAGCCAATACCAAAGACCGGGTACAGTTGGAGGTTATTTATCACGTTCATCAAGACGACAAATCCGATTTCGGCAAGGTGGTCGCGTATCTGTCCCGTGCGTTCCTTAACAATATGACGGCTGATTCCGATCAGCCTTCCGAGCCTTGTACAGATAAAGAAACCCGGTTCCTCATTCGCTATTTGATGGATAAAGAATCCTGGATGCTGGATGAGACGAACCTGTTTACCTCCTTTTATTACTTGTTTGAGGAACAGACTCAGGAGACATTGATACGAAACTGTTATCGCAGCCTGCAGCGTTATCGGAAGTACCCGGGTTATCCAGAGAGAATGTTCAACCTGCTCACGAATTATATTGCGCATTGTTATGCGACTTTCAGAAGGGATGAGGGGGACGAATGGCTGAATCGGCTGCGTGAAATGCCGCGTTCGAAAACTTATCTTCATCAAGTGGTGAATGCCCGTTTTTGCGAGGCCATTCACTGCGCAGCACATGGGCAGGAGAAAGCTGGACGGGAAACGGCCGAAGAGTGCTCCACTGTATTCCGGGTGCTTGGGTTTTTGCAGGAGGCGACAGCTATTCTAGACGAGTTTGAGGCGTTTCTCGCACTTTACCGAGGGGACGGACGCGGGGAGAGGCACGGATGAGAGCGTGAGTTGGCGGGTGATCACGAAATCCATAGGAAAAAGAGATCAAACGGCTGTATGGCTTCCGCTTGCCCACAAACTTTGATAGCAAGCCACTGCGGATCAAAAACGCCAAGCCGCGATCCTCCACTAACGGGAGAATCGCAGCTCGGTTTAATTCTTCTTGCGGTCTTCGCATGGTTTGGCTGCCACAGGCTTTATAGGCCAGCCTCTTTTTTGCTGCGAATCGTCCTCTGTGCTTCCATGCCCGCTTAAGCGGAAATATCGGCGACCAGATTCTTCAGCCACTTTTTGGAGCGGATTCGATACAGACCAACACCAAATCGGACGACTTCCTCCAGAGAAAGAATCATGTACACCAGATAGATAGGCTGCTTCCAGACAAATGAAACCAGCAGCCCGGATGGAACTCCGATCAGCCAGGTGGCGGTGGATTCCATGGCGAATACAAATTTGCTGTCTCCTCCGCTTTGGAGAATGCCGCCGGCCAGAATCATATTGGATACTTTTACCCAGAGGAATCCCGCAAACACCCAGACGAGACGGATACCCATTCGGTGCGCTTCGTCGGAGATTTGAAAGATGGACACATACAATGGTGCCGCTGCAGCAATCAGCCCTCCCGCGACCAGCGATATGACAATCCCGAGCAGAATGAATCTTCGGGAGAAATCCAGTGCAGTCTCTTCCTCGTCCGCTCCGAGCTTGTTGCCAATCAGAATGCCGGCAGCGCTCGAAAGGCCGGACAATAGTCCGATGCTGAGCCCCTGAAGCGGGAAGGTTATCGTCATGGCCGTCATTTCCGCGGTACCCATGCGGCTGTAAATAATGGCGTAGACCGTTTCCCCCAGCACCCAGATCAGCTCGGTCAGCACAATGGGGTACGTGGTCCGGAAAAATTTACTTGCAAGCTGTCCGGATGCCCCGAACCAGTTGCTTCTGTCCGCGATGCCGGGGAGGCGAAGCTTGTACGAGGCTCCGATAATAAACAGACACTCCAAAATCCGGGCGGTCAAGGTCGCTACCGCGGCGCCCTTCAGTCCCAATTCGGGGAATCCGAAATTCCCGTAGATCAGAAGGTAGTTGAGCACGATGTTAATGCCTACCGTACACATACTGACGATCATCGGCAGCTTGACGCGCCCGGTCGAGCGCAAAATGGCCGAATAGATCATCGTCAGCATGGCCGGAATATAGCTTAAGGAGATGATTCGGAGAAAAATCGCCCCTTCCGTGATAACACGCTGGTCTGTCGTAAATAATCCGAGATTAAATCTCGGAGCGAAATGCACCGGCACGGTAAAAAGAATCGCAAAGACCAGCCCGACCGTCACACCCATCCCCATTAATTGAGCGATGCTCTTCTCATCCTGCTTGCCCCAGAACTGGGCCGCATAAATGGAAATGCCGGTTGCGAGACCTGCCAGCACAACGGATATAATGCCGTAAATCTTGGTGGAGATGCCCACCGATGCGATCGCCACGTCGCCAAGCTGGCCGACCATCAGTTGGTCGGTCAGCGTTAGCAGAGCCATTATCAGACTCTGCAGGGTTACAGGGACCGCAATTTTCACCACATTGTTGTAAAAATCACTTTTTAAATGACTGTTCACCTATCGATTCTCCTTCTATACCGCCTTCAGATAACGGAGCAGCGTATAATTTTTGGTCGGGACGACCTCGGCCACCTTGAATTTTTTGGCTAAATCGAGATCTCGATAGCCCTCGCCGTCGGCAAGAGTAATGTTCGTGGCGCCTCCGATAATGATAGGCAGCTGCATCAAAATAATCTCATCCACCAAATCCTGGTCGAACACATGCCAATTCAGAAAACCCCCGCCCTCAATCATCAGACTGGATACGCCATAGACTGTTTCAAGCTGCCGGTACAGCTTCGTGAAGTCCACCTTGTCTTCTCCGCAGATCAGCACTTCTTTATTACTGCGTCCGCGCAGCAGCTCGATTTTCTCCGAATCCTTGCCGTTCTCGGTCGTAACCACCAGCGTCTTGCCATTGTCGGTCAATACATGGCTGTCCATCGGAATATCCATATGCGAAGTTGGAATAATCCGTAGAGGGTCGTTATTCTTCTCATACCGGTTCGTAAGCATGGGGTTGTCGGTCAGGATCGTATTTTTTCCTACCATAATACCTTGTACCTGGCCGCGAAAGCTGTGAATATACTCGATATCCTGGTTCTCCAGCAGGCTGAAGAGCGGCTTGCTGGACTGACCGGCTCCCATGGTAATCTTGCCGTCTATTGAGATTTGGCTGAAAATACTGGTTTTCATTTTATCGGCCCACTTTCTACTAGGATTATTTGGTATTGCCATTTACCAGCCGTTCTTCTGATTGGGTAAGCAGAAGCTCTTCCATTGTATGGAGCAGCCGTTTGGGGTCTTCTTCCTCAAGTCTGGACAGCCCGGCTTTCATTGCGTTCCATACCGTCAGCATGACGGGCTCGATCGGCATGCTGCGGGTGTTCGCCAACTGTTCGATCAGCTTGGCCCGGGCAGGCGAGGAGGAGGCCTTTACCTCCGACAGTATGCCGGAATGAACCGGAATCCGCTGCACCCGCTCAGCCCATTCCCGCTGGCCTTCTTCTCCCACCAGGTAAGCGGCGAAGGACAATAGATGATCCCGCTGCTCCGACTCCAGGGTATGGTTGGGGAAGACAAGACCGATGGCCGAGGTCATCGAAAGGGAAGGCTTGCCTAGAATGGAGGGAAGCGCACCGACACCCAACCGGTCGCCCATGTTCTGGTCCAGATAATTGAAGATCCATTCACCGCAGATGATCGCTCCCACCTCACCTGCGATGAAGCGGTCAAGCAGCGAGGTCGGTCCGTCCAGACTGGCCAGCAGCCCCCGCTCGCATTGCAGTCGGGTAAAGCGAAGAGCCTCCTCCATTTCGCTTGATCCCAGATCAGGACTTCCGTCCTTCAACGGCCAGCCGCCCATGGCGGTCAAAAAAGGAATGAAATAATAGGGGTCCCGCAAATCCGCCCCAACCGGTACGATTCCTCGTTCCAGCAGCGGTCCCCCAAGTTTGTCAATGACTTCCCATGAAGAGGGGGCTTCGTCATAGATCGACTGATTATAGTACAGAACCAGATGGTTGCCTGTGAGAACGGGGATGCCGTACTGGACTCCGCCAACCTGCATGGCGGATCGAATCTTGGGATCAAGCCCCTCCGCGCTAGACCAGAATGCCTCGGGAATCTCCGAATAGAGAGCCTCTTGGGCATAGCCGGCCATATCCGCCGGTGTCAAGGCCATATGGGGACCGGAACCACTGCTGCCGACCCGCCGCAATCTCGCGACCAGATCCGTAATATTCATAACCTCCGGATTGACGGATACACCGGTGCTGCTTGAGAACGACCGGCAGAGGCCCTCCAGCACCTGAATGGAGGTATCTCCTTTACCGTCAAATTCATGCCACACTACCAGTGAGTCTGCCGTATTTGCCCGATAGCTCATTGTGCTTCTCCTCTCTGAATGAGTAGATTTGCGTCATCGACAGTGCGATAGCCTGATGCGGCTGCAAACGGTACACGCCGTCTTCATTACGGGGGTTCCCCCTGCCCGGATAGCTGTTGATCAGCAGCTCGGTCTGTTTGGATGAAGGAAGAATAAGCTCGGTGTTTAATTGCTGTTCCTTGTCCGGACTCAAATTAAAGCAGAAGGCAAGCAGCCGGTTCCGATAATAATAGGCATACAGAATAATATCTCCCTGCGGGTCCGGTATGAAAAAATACTCCGGCTTCAGCAGATCCGCATGTTCCTTTCTGAACCGGTTCAGCTCTTCGAGCAGCGGCAGCATGGTCTGTCCGGCCGTCCAGTTAATCGCCATATTGTTGAAAAAGGCTTTGGGGATATCCGCTCCTCCGGTATTGTCTCCAAGGCCGCAATTGAGCGGCTGCTCTTCGAACATCTCCATACCTGTGGTCAGGTAAGGAATTCCGTTCGGGAGAAAAAAATTGAACAGCGTCATTAGCCGGGACAGCTTCTTGCCCCCACGGCTTGTAATCCGGGGAGTATCCGCTGTCTCCGAGCAGGCAAATACATGAATCTGCAGCTCAGGCAATTCTTTCAGATAGCCAAGCATATTCTCGGCGCTGATATCCGTCATGATATTCCAGCCGCTGCCCAGCATGATATTGTAGCCGGTCTGCGCCGCCTTGCGGTGATTGCGGTTGAACAGATCCTCGCTGATCAGAATGGCGGAAGGCTTGATTTCCTTGATGGTCCGGAACATCGAATCCAGCAGAGGAACCGGCAGCACATGCCCGATGTCGATTCTAAAGCCGTCAATCCCATAGGTGTTCAGTTGGAAACGGGCGGCTTCGATCAGCAGCTCCCATAATTCCGCATTCGGCTCTTCCCCGGGGTACAGATTGCATTTAATCGTATCAAACAGCACATACGGCGCTTGATCCGGGGGCAGAAACGGACGAACCTGCGGGGAAAAGTCCTTGTACAGCCGGTAAAACGCAATGTCCGTCCAGATCGGCTGCACATCGTTGATCCAATCCGAATGCGCCGGGGCCGGAGTGATGCCCATCTCGCTTTCCACCAGCTCAAGCAATGGCGCTCCGGTCACGCGCGCCCGCTCCTTCAGTTCTTCCCAGAGCGCAGGCTGCAGCTCGTTCGGCGGCAGACGGAATTTTTGAAGGAAGCCAATGGTTTCCCCGCTTCGATACACCGTCTCCAGCTTGTCCGGCGTGCATTCGGTGAAGAAATCCAGCTCCGGAATGGCCGGCGGACGAAAGTCCGCGAACGCTTCTTTATCGATCCAGTACATCCAGTCGGGATGCTCCTCCAGCAGCGCGTTGTCCCGTGCGATTACCCTCGGAATCAGATCAAGCACCACCTTGATGTCCAGCAGATGGCAGGCTTCCACAAGGGCTGCAAGCTCGTCGTTCAAGGTCAGATGCTCCATTCCGTCAAGCAAAGGATCATGCAGATGCTCGTCCAGCGCGAACAGAGAGTAGACGGCGTACGGAGAACCAAGATCGCCCTTGCGGTACATGTCGCTGTACCGGGTTAGCGGGAGCAGGTACAGAATATTGGTGCCCATGCGTTTCAGCAGCGGGAGCAGGAAAGTGAATCTGAGAAAGGTGCCGGACTGAATCACACCGGTATGCTGATAATCCCATGCACAGGAATAGCGGAGCAGGGAGCAGTAAATGACACTGTTGTCCAAGTCCGTATGGTCTGTGTAAAGGTATCCGGCGGACAGGTCATACAAATACTGCAAATGACGGGCGATGAATCCATTCGGCTCGACAAGGATTTCACCGTTGCTTGCTTCAAGCACCTTCTCGTAGCCGCACTCGTTCCATAGCGCCGGTATCCAGATCGGCTCCGCTTCATGCTGCCGGTCGGCAAAGTACCGGAGCATCTGCTTCAAAATACGGTTGGAACTGCTCATGAATACAAAGCCTCCTTATGATGTTTGTACAAATGCTTTTTCAGAAAACGAACACGTTTCAGAAAACAAACACGGTTTTCATCATTGGAGTCGACAAATTATCCCCGCCACCGTCAGCCTGTCCAAGCAATTGCTGAATAGCCTCGGCATATCCGTCCAAAGGGAACCGGTGAGTAACCAATGAAGCAACCTCCGGCACGTCCGTGACAAACCGCAGCGCCGCTTCAAAGGTATCCAGATACTCGCCTGCTCCAAGCATGCGGATTGCATTCTGCACATAAAAGGTGGGGGCAAGCGTATGCCGGTAGCGATTGTTGATACCGAAGGGAATGATGGTTCCCCCGCGTTCCACCCATAGCTCAGCCGTGAGCATCTGCGTGCCCGTTGTGTCGATGACCACATCGAATTTCTCATCGTTCAGCAGCAGTTCTATCCGTTCCTTGTCAAGCTCGTCGGGCCGGCAGGCATAGTCGCTGATCGAGCGGGCGATCGTAAGCCTTTCGGCGCTTACCTCTGTAGCTACCGTGATGCAGCCTGTCCGCTTGCCGACATACTGGCATAGCAGTCCCATCGGGCCTGATCCGAGGACGAGCAGACGGTCACCGGCCCGGATTCCCGCTTCACGGAAATTGTGGAGGACGCAAGCCAGCGGTTCCGTAAGGACAGCAGCTTCCCAGCTCACGGATTCAGGCAGCTTGTGTACGAACGATTCCTGCGTCACGAACCAGGGGGCGAAAGTTCCGTCTTTGTTAAGTCCCGCGATCGGCATGCCGCGGCCGTCCGGTCCGACACAGAGATTACGCTTGCCCCGCAAGCAGAACCGGCATTTCCCGCAGCTTTCGTTGGGATCAATCACGACCCGGTCGCCGGGCTTGAGATGCGAGACTTCCGGTCCCGTCTCCGTCACGATACCAACGGCTTCATGCCCCCGGATCACACCCCCGATTCCTGGCTCCTTGCCGGAGATGACCGCGAGGTCAGTTCCGCAAATACCGGTCATGTGGATCTTGATTTTGACATCGGAAGGATGCTGAATCTGCGGAATTTCACGGCTCGACAGCTCCAGCCTGCCCGCCTGGCTCCAGATTAAAACGGGCATTTTTTGTGTTTGGGTGACTTCAGCAACATCGGTGTTCATCTCTACAAAAGACTCCTTTCCATTCCCAATTTCAGTCATCAGGCGACATGGCATTACAAGATAAAACAGGTCAGTACAAACGTTTGCGCAACCTACGGGATTAATCCTAGCATAATAAAATCGTAAAGTAAGGGGAATATTGTCGGTACTTACACAATTTTCATTGGAAATATCATAAGTGTTTTCTGTAATAATCATTATTTTCATTTCTTTCCAATAACGGCGCGCCATCAGCCCCATTTTGACATTGGCGGATGACGAAAAGAAACGGCTCTTTTATTGCAAAGTTATGTAATTTATTGCTATAAGAGGATGGTGATTCCTTAAAAAATCCCCAAAAAAACGACACGAAAATATATTTTTTTCTAAATATAGTCAATTTAATATAAAAAAGAGACCATTTCTTGAAGCCTCTTGATCCAATGCGAAAAACGGATGCCCTCCCCCATACGAGGGTGACATCCGTTTCTCCAAGCCGGCGTTGCTCATTGCACCTCCTCTTTCGTTGGCTATACAGGCATAGACTCCTTCAGACACTGCTTCTACAATTGAAATGCCTTGATTCAAGCACACTTGTCACCTCACGGATACTCTGAATTAATTACATGTTTTTCTAGTATCCATAGATTATATTTGCTTATGGTTAATAAGCTTATGAAGTTTTACATTGAAGAATACAGCCGCAAAAGGGGGCAAAAGTGACTGTCCTAGGCCTGCACTATATAGAGAAACACAACGCATCTTTAATCCAAAGACCGGGGGGCGTACGGAAAGGCGGCGCTACTCTTTTTTAGAAATCGTGATGGCGTCAAGATCCGCATTTTTCTGGCTGTTATAGCTGAATTTGATCGTGTTCATCCCCTGGTTCAGCCGGATACCGACCTTCGCAAGGCCCATCGTACCCCAACTCGCCGTTGGCGGATACACGATTTCCTGTTCACCGTCCCCGTTCACCGACACAGACTGTCCGGCCGCCTCGCCCCAGCCATTGGAGTATGTGACGGCAAGTGTATAGGCGCCGGCAGCTTCGGCATAAACCTCGTCGAATTCGACGCTGCTGCCCAAGGCATCCAGATGTCCGACGTGATACCCTCCGGAGTCGGCCGGATAGACGCCAAGCTGTGCGTTCGTCAATTGGCCTTTTTCGGCTTCATAATGGTGAATGTCCACTTGATTTAAAAGACTAAAACGTACGCCGTTCATAAGACTGGCTTCGCACTTAATCGTGCCTTCGGCAAAAGGCGTCTCAAAGGATGAGACCGCTCCCGGCTGCAAATCCTTCAGAACGATGGATTCCGCGGGTCCGCTGCTGCCCGTTAGCGACAAAGTTCCGCTGTAGGCGATACCGGAACGATTTTTGACCGACAGAATGTTAACCAGCTTCTTCTGCCCATCGGTTGAAATTCCCGGCTTTATGATCAGCTCCAGCGGATTCTTCAGATTCACATAGAGAGTTGTGTCGGCGGTGACTTTTCCCTTCTTGTCGGATAGCTGGAAGCTGACCGGATAATAGTCCCGGGAGGTCTCTGACGGTACGGATATCTCATATTTCACCGTCCCATCCTTATCATCCTTCTCCTGTACCTCCCAGGAGTCGGGCGCCTTGACCCGGATTTCCCCGGACTTCTCCGCTTTCCGTTCCAGCGTGATGCGGAAGCGGTCGCCCCGGGAGCTGACGAATACCGGACCTTCTTTGATCGTGAGGTCGGGGCTCCAGTGCTTCAGCAGCGTTTTATGTAAAAATTGCGTCATTTCAAAAAGAACGTCGGTCCAGTACTTATCCGTTCCGTGGCCCTCGCCTTCCATTGTGTACAGCTCCGTGTATACACCCTGAGCCTGGTGCTGTTTGACCATCTTCAGAGTCTCTCCATAATCGGCGGTCCGATCCTCGGTTCCATGGATGAACAGAACGGGTGGGTCTTTCGGGTCAATTTCATGCGAAGTGGACATGGGGCCATACAGATTAATCACGGCAAAAATACGGCTCTTGTCGCGATTCTTCCAAATCCGGTCCCCTGCGTTCATGAAGGTCAGCGTCAGTTCCCCTCCGGCTGATTCACCACTGACCGCGATTTTTCCCGGGTCTATGCCGTAGTCCGCGCCATTCTGTTCAATCCAGTCATAGAGACTGCCCATATCGTCAACGGCATCGCTGACCGCACCGGCCCAATCCTCGTTGGCGTTGTCGCGCAGCCGATAATCGGCGGAAATCACCACGTAGCCCATTTTGGCGAACACATCGGCGAACTTGGCCATATCGCTCTTGCTGCCATAGCTGAAGCTGCCCCCATGTGCCATAAGCAGCACCGGTCTGGCCTTCAATGAATCCTGGGCGGGTTCATATAGATCCAGCAGGAGTTTTTCCATGCTTCCTTTCGCATTAAGCTTGTTCGCGTATACGATATTTTCATGCTTTTCTATCTGCGTAAATACGGGATACAAATAGCGGTTTGGGTCCAAATCGGCTTGCGCCTGTGAACTTGCCTGCGGCTCCTGCCCCTTGCCGGTATTCGTACGGAGGCTGCAGCTGGGCAACAGTATTACTAAGCAGGCGAGAATCAAACCGAACTTGAGGATTGCCTTGTGATTTGGCATAGTCACTTCTCCTTCATTCTTACGTGATATTGTTGCATCTCCGCAATCGTCCCGTTCCATCAACCAGTGGCTGGAGGCACAGGCCCAAAGAAAATAATCCGCTCAACATGAGTGCAAACGATTGCAATTTAGTGTAAGCGAATACAAGCTGATTCAAAGTTTAGGCTGTAATCCTTAAAATGCCGCTCTTCGTAGAGTTCGCCTTCTATCTCGAATTTCCTCTAACGGACAAAATATTTTACTGCTTTCACATGGATAACATAACTATTCACTTCTTAATACTCCGTGCTGTCCGCGTAAAAGAGGCAGAAAGCCAAGGGACTAACCTGCCTATCTATATTGAGGAGTAAAAGTCCTGTCCTGATCGTCAAACTGACTGCATTCACTCTCCGGGTGAACTGTTCAGGTAGGTAAGTAAGTCTGCGGAAGGCTCGGCATTCAACCGGACATAATCCGTGACCTGTGAGTCTGAGCTGGAGTAGGAAATCTTCACGTACATCTCCCGAAAAATAGAGAGCATGGACCTGTCGATCAGAGAGGGGTCCAGCACAAATCCCCGGTCCAGACTAATGCCATTGGTGGAGCTGCCGGGGGCATAACTGATAGGTTCTCCGTTCAAGGCGTTGCTTGTAAACACATCGCTTGTCTTGAGTCTGGATGTCATTTCCGGGTTCAGGGAGAAGCTCATCCTCAAGTTTTCCATCCGGACCTTGGGACGGCGTACGAAGATTTCGTAGACGATCCGGTCTGCGTCTTCGCCGTGGGAGAGGGTGACTGATGCCGTCAGATCATACTCCTTAGGCAGAGCGGCCGCAAAAGCTTTTCCCTGCCGAATCTTGTCCGCGACATCCTGGTGCTCTGCCTCGTACTGCCGCGCATGTCCGGAAGTCTGGAAGCCATCGGCGCAGCCAGTGAGGAGGATGGTGAATCCGAGCAGCAGTAGGCAAAGCAGCGGTATCCCCTTCATGGCTTATCCTCTCGGGTTATGCATCCATAAAAAAAGGTAAGCAGGACCAGGCCGACAACCGCCAACTTGAGCGGAAGCTTGATTTCGATGTTTAAACTCAGCAAAATACTAGTCAGGAGCAGTCCGGTTTCTTCCACCAGGAATGGCTTAAATGTAAATGTTCGCTTTCGCGCGCGGAATACAAAAATGCCTGCTATCAGCATTAAGATAAGCACATAGCCTATGGCAATCCATGTCTTTAACATTATTCCTCCAGGTCTGCCTGCTGCGGGCAGAGGGATTTCATCAATCTTTTATCCGATCTTCATGCAAATTTAAGCTTGGCCCCTTATAGTAAGGACATACCCCCTTACGACATATATATTGGCCCCGCCGGATAACGGCGGGGTCCTTTTTTTGGGGGAAGTCCGGCTGATTATTGTCTGGCATAAAATGGATGTTATCAATAGAATAGCGCATTGCGGCCTTATTTTCATCCTCTGTGCGCTTCTTTCGTCTTTTCTCAAGATTTAAGCTGCCATAACTTAAAAAAAGGAGATTCCGGCCAAAATTTAAGGAATTTTTCAGGTTGTGATCAGGTTTTTTTCAGGTTTGAGGGGTATATTAAAGATACCAAACACCCCCCAGTGTTTTGTGTATATATAGTTCAAGGCTCTGTCGACTCCCACGGCAGAGCCGCTTTTTTTAGTGGGGCTGCTGAATGCCAAGCTGGTACTGGTCTTCATAACTCTGGTAAGACGAGATGTCGAGGCCCAGGTATTTGCGCATATGTATGGCAGCCTGCGCGGCAATCATGTCGTTAAGCAGCAGCATCGTTTCATGAAAGCCGCGGCACACATATTTGGCTTCAATGCCGTCCGGTCTTCGCTGCTGCTCGTAGATTTTGACTCCGCGTCGTCTCATCTCACTCCGCACATCCCGCAGATCGCAGGTTGCGAAGCGGGCGGCGGTCTGCAGCACATCCAGATAGGGGGCGGGCGTCCGGAGGTGAGCGGAGATCAGTTTGGCATCCCGCTCAAAGGCCGACAGAATCAGCGGCAGCATCACGCAGGACTTGACGAGCATATGGTCTTCGCGCTGGGATCTGTGCATGCTGATATCACCTCATAATGGGAACGTATATTCGTATTCTAACTCCAATCAGCAAAAATAATCAATGGAATTTCTAAACAGGCTTGCACACTGTGATTTAATTCACAACCTTACGGCTGTACTTGCGCTATATTAAATTCAGGTAATTAAAATTCAAAATATTAATTCAGGAAAGAGGAATTATCATGAGAATGGAAAGCAGTTTCCTCCGCGGCTTGATGTTTGGTGTTATGTTCAGCGTTCCGCTGTGGATGTCTCTAATTGGCTGGCTGCGCGTGCTGTGACCGTTCTTGTTAATAGGTATATAGATCGAATAGGGGGCCGCCGGTCTGAAGGCGGTCCTTTTTACTATGCGCAAAGACGGTTTGTTCTATTTACTATGTTATGAGTAAAAAGGCTGAATATTCTCCCGAAAATAGGATTGACGGATCAGGTGTGAGGTGCTAGAATTCCATAATATGAGAGACAAAAGTCATAGACTTTATTAAGCTAATAAACTTTTCATGTAATAAACGCAAAACGGTCGAAAGGCTGTGACGCAAAGCCAGGAGTCTACAGCGTGCCATGCACGCCATGATCGTCCGGCCGCCATGAAAGCCAGTCAAGGCTAGCGTGGCGGCCTTTTTGCTGTTGATTTAAGCCGCTAAGCCATTGACCTTAATCCACATTTTTAGAGGTGATGGGCATTGATGAAGAATTTGAAATCATGGGTATCCTTGATGCTGACCGGGATGATCTTGGTATGGTGCACTATTGGGGTTGCTGGCAGGGCTGACGGAGCGTCGGCCGGTTTCTTAGGGACGGCAGGATCTTATAATGCTTTCATACTAGGCAATTTTACGCAGTCCTTCACGGATACGGAAGGAAGATTGGCGGCCGGAGGAGACGTTACGCTGAACGGCTACTCTGTCGGGTTTAAACTTAGCAGCAGCGAGCGCGAAAAGCCCGCCGTTCTTGTGGCTGGCGGAAACTTGACGTTCAATGGCGGCGAGATTCTTGGGAACGTGGCATATGGAGGAACGGGCCAAATCGGGTCCGAAGTGAATGTCACCGGAACGAAGAGCCAGGGCACGCCTATCGACTTCCCGGCGGAATTTCGTTATTTGACAGAGACATCGCAGCGATTGGCGGCGTTGGAAGCAAATGGGGTGACCGAGTACCAATGGGGGCGGCTGACACTGACCGGTACCGATAAGCGGATGAATATCTTCTCCGTCTCGGGCAGCGATCTGTCCCAGGCCAATACGCTGGTGATCGATGCTCCAGCCGAGTCGACGGTAATCGTCAATGTTGACGGCGCCTCGAATCAGCTTCAGTATTTTGGTTTCTCGTTGCAGGGTATTTCACGCGAGCATGTTCTGCTCAATTTCAGCCAGACTTCCGAGCTTGTCATTAGAGGAATCGCGGTGGAAGGAAGCGTGCTGGCTCCGGGAGCGGCCGTCAATTTCGACAATGGCCAATTCAACGGCACGCTCATCGCGGCTTCGCTGGTTGGTGGCGGACAGCTCAATCATCATCCGTTCACGGGAAGCGATGAGACGCCTGAGCCGAGTCCAAGCCCGAGCCCCAGCGTAAGTCCAAGTCCGACGCCAACACCGTCGGAGGAAGCAAGTCCGACGCCAACACCGTCGGAGGAAGCAAGTCCGACGCCAACGCCGTCGGAGGAAGCAAGTCCGACGCCAACGCCGTCGGAGGAAGCAAGCCCGACTCCAACACCGTCGGAGGAAGCAAGCCCGACGCCAACGCCGTCGGAGGAAGCAAGCCCGACGCCAACACCGTCGGAGGAAGCAAG
>NZ_JAHCMB010000077.1:161319-207670 GCF_019904155.1 Paenibacillus sinensis | reverse complement strand
CAGTGACGCCGAGCGAGCCGCCAACGCCGACAGCAGTGACGCCGAGCGAGCCGCCAACACCGACACCAGTGACGCCAAGCGAGGCGCCAACGCCGACACCAGTGACGCCGAGCGAGCCGCCAACACCGACACCAGTGACGCCGAGCGAGCCGCCAACGCCAACAACAGTAACGCCAAGCGAAACCGCAAGTCCGACGCCAGAGGTAACGCCGAGCGAGAGCCCGACGCCAACGCCGACGTCCGAATCGACAACAGTCATTAACGATGACCCCGTTCCTATTGGACCGGTAAATTCGCCAGAAGCATCGGCGGCTCCGTCACCGACGCCATCACCGGCGCCGACGCCTTCTGCCACACCTTCGGGTGATGAGGTTACCATTGACGATAATCCTCTTCCGTTAGGCGTGCCTACGGCGACACCAACAACGACACCAACAGCGACACCAACAGCGACACCAACAGCGACGCCTTCAGCGTCTCCCGCTCCATTGGTAACGCCGAAGCCTGAAGAGCTGGAACTCGGCGATGACCCTGTGCCTCAAGGAGTTCCTGCGCCTGTCGGCAAGCTGCCTAAGACCGGGGAAGAGAGCCACATGCCGTACTACGCAGGCGGCGCTGCAATCTTGGCTATTGGCTTGCTGTTGAGATTAAAGGGAAGACGCAAATTCGAATAATCTGCAGTACCTACTAGGGCATTCATTCATTTGAGATGCACCCCTTGGAAGAGGCATTGGAACCCCCTGGGTTTCCGGTGGAATTCCAACGGGTGCATTTTTATTAGTGATAGTAAATGGATCAGGCTGAAGCTTTGCGGTTTTTATCCGTACCATCCAATCTGATATACTGGATGTTATCTTTTGATGCATTTTCAGAAGAAGGCGAGGTGGCGGACTTGTTGTGGATGATCATTGCGGTGCTGGCCGTTGCGGTTTGCGCAGGCGGCGTTACGTATGCCGGTCTCTATTTTTACAAAGTCGCTATATTCAGGGCTCCCAAAATGTTCATTGCAAGCACGCCGAAGGCCAAGGTGAAAATGAAGGAAGAACCGCCTACGGCGGGTGCATCCTGGGGAGAAGGACAGCAGTGGATCGCCGCCCAGCAGATTCGGGAGCTTGAGCTGACCTCGGATGACGGCCTGAAGCTGCGCGGCTATTGGATTCCTTCGGAACGGGCCGGAGGACGGACCGCGATTATCGCGCATGGCTATTCGGGCAAAGCCAAGGACATGGGGGCATACGCGAAGCTGTATCATGACAAGCTTGGCTTCAATGTGCTGCTGCCCGACGCCCGGGGACACGGCCAATCGGAAGGGAGCTACATCGGTTTCGGCTGGCACGAGCGTCTGGATTATGTAAAATGGATTCGGCGCGTGGTCGAGGAGACAGGCGATGATGCACAGATTGTGCTGCACGGTGTATCGATGGGCGGAGCAACCGTGCTGATGACATCAGGCGAAGAGCTGCCCCCACAGGTTAAAGCGATCGTCTCCGACTGCGCATATACCTCCGTCGCCGCCGAGCTATCCTATCAGCTGAAGCGGATGTACCGGCTGCCTGCCTTTCCTTTTCTTCAGGCCGCAAGTCTGGTCTCGCGCATAAAGGCTGGCTATTCCTTCCGTGAGGCCTCTGCGCTGAGACAGGTGCGCCGGTCCAAAGTGCCGATTCTGTTCATTCATGGAGATGCGGATACGTTCGTCCCTTACTTCATGCTGGATCAGCTGTATGAAGCAAGCAGAGGACCGAAGGAGCGGATGGCGGTGCGCGGGGCCGGTCACGGGTTGGCCTATGGTACGGATAAGGCGGGATATATTGGCCAGGTGGGGGAGTTTGTCGCCCGGTACACGAAGCAATCTCCGTAAAAATGGACAGCGCCCGGCTCTCGCTTATGCGAATGCCGGGCGCTTATATGTGGCGGAAATCTCTGCTCTCAAGCAACCGAGAAGAGCTTCCGTGTATATTCAATCTTTCCCTACCGCCTGCCTAAATGGCGGTCTCTATATTCCTCATTCATTTCCAGCAGCCGTATGGCGATAACAGTTCTGCATCCAAAACGATAAAAGCCCTGCCTCTCTTCTATCCTTGCGGCTCCAATGACCGCTCCAGTGTGAATCGGAAAATCTACAGCATCAATATCATCTTACCAGAAGAACCTGCGGTGCTACGGTGAAAGGGCCGGTCAAGCCCCGGGCACCCGGTGAGTTCTTTGGAAATTTAAGGCATATAAAGGTCTATAAGTACATGTAATCAATTCCAAAAAGAATACCGATATACTTAGTACAACAGTCCCGGGTTATCCTGCAACGAATAAACTCTTAGATAATCCCGATTGAATGGAAAAATCAAATATTATTATACTATAGCACAAGCAGACAGAAATTTCAAATGTAATATTGCTGGACAGTCTGTTCACATCCGAGTTCGCGGTGCTTTTCTTATCCTCTTTTGCCCCACGCGGTGAATACGCCTCCAAGGATTATCCCGATCAAAACGGGTAATCCTTTTTTTTCTAATCATAAATACATTTTGTGAAAGTAGCGTGAAATCGGCTATAATGCCTATGCATTCATTGAAGGATCAGAAACGGACCAGTATAATTATTAAGTCTGGTCATCATTTAATTTAAAAAATAAGGGAGAATTTTATGAAACGCGCAGATATGCTGCTGATTGCCGTAGTGCTGATCGCCGCGCTCGCTTTTCTGGCTCCGCGTTATTTCGGGAAGGATGCCGGAGAGGGAGCGGGAAAGAACCTGGTGGCCAATATCACGGTTGACGGCAAGCACTACCGTACAGTCAAGCTGACAAAAGAAGAGCAAACCATCGATATCCGGACAGAGAAGGGCTATAACATATTGAAGGTTC
Source organism: Paenibacillus sinensis (assembly GCF_019904155.1). GTDB lineage: Bacteria > Bacillota > Bacilli > Paenibacillales > Paenibacillaceae > Paenibacillus_AQ > Paenibacillus_AQ sinensis. The sequence continues at coordinate 204,810 of NZ_JAHCMB010000077.1, read as the reverse complement.
ACAATTACGGCATCGAAATGTATGAGGCGGACTGTCCTGATCAGGTCTGTCTGGGTTTCGGCTTCATTACCCGGCCCAAGCAGACCATCGTCTGCCTGCCGCATCGGGTTCTGGTAGAGATTGCAAGTTCGACAGGGGAGGATGAGATCGATGGGGTTGTCCAGTAGCGAGTCGTCCCGGGCGCTGAAGCGAACGGTAATCGTCGCGATTTTCTCGGCCGTGGCGGTAGTGCTCGGGATTTTGGAAGCCCAGCTTCCCTTGTCGGCGATGGGACTTATGCCCGGGGCCAAGCTCGGGTTCGCCAATATCATGATTTTGACATGCATTTACTTTCTCAGGGGACGGGACGCCTTCGTGCTGGTCATCCTGAAGACCATACTGACGGCGTTCATTCTCGGCACGTTCTCCAGCCTGCTGTTCAGCCTGTTCGGCTCACTGTTCAGCTTCGCGGTCATGTTCCTTCTAATGAAGGGCGGAAAGAACCGCCTGAGTCTGATTGGGGTCAGTATCGCAGGCAGCATCGCCCATAACTTCGGACAACTGGTCGCGGCTTCCATCGTCATGGGAACGACCAGCATTATGTATTATCTGCCGATCCTTCTGGTGACAGGCATTGTGACCGGTATCGCCGTCGGCTACTCGGTGCGGTATTTGGTAAACGCGCTGACCAAAATATCGATCTTTGAGGATTTTTTACGATAAGCGGAAGGCAAATGGCCGCAGGAGGTGAGACAGCATGAACGGGAAAGACGAACAGCGGCGTACGGCGGACCGGGGCGTAGATGCCCTGACGATTGAGGGCGTATCCTTCGGCTATGAGCCGGAGCACCCCATCCTGCAGAGTATCACGCTCGGCATCCCGCAGGGACAGTGGGTCAGTCTCGTTGGCCCCAGCGGTTCGGGCAAGTCGACGTTGGTGAAGCTTCTGAATGCGCTGATTATTAAAAGTACAGGCGAAATCACGGTCAGCGGTATGGCATTGAATGATGAAAATGTTACGGAGATCCGCCGGAATATCGGCATGGTCTTCCAGAACCCCGACAATCAGTTCGTCGGAGAGACGGTGGAGGACGACATTCTGTTCGGCCTGGAGGGACTCTGCCTGCCGCGTGAGGAGATGGAGCGCCGTCTTCATTGGTATGCCGAGAAGCTCGGCGTCACCGGCTTCTTGCGGAAGCATCCGGGCGAGCTGTCCGGAGGGCAGAAGCAGCGGGTCGCCATCACATCCATTCTGGCAATGGAGCCAGGCGTCGTCATCTTTGACGAGGCCTCTTCCATGTTGGACGAGGAGAGCCGGAACGGACTGCTGGACATTCTGCGGGACATGCACGCTGAGGGCTCCTATACGATCCTGATGATTACGCATGACGCCGATGAAATACTTGCATCGGAGCGGGTGCTGGCCCTCAGCGATGGAAAGCTGGTCCTGGATATGACGCCGGACGAGCTGTTCCGGAACGAGGCGCTGCTGGAGAAGTGCCGGCTGCGCGCCCCCTATGCCTGGGAGCTCGGGCGTGAGCTTGCGGCCAGGGGGCTTCCGGTCGGCATTCCCTCCAGCGAAAAGGAGCTTGTGAACACGTTATGGCCATTGAACTTCGGCAAGTAAGCTATACCTACTCGGAGCGCAGCCTGTGGAGGCAGACGGTGCTGCGCGAGATTGATTTTGATGCTCCGGCGGGCCAGGTTGTGGGAATCGCCGGGGCGACGGGCTCCGGCAAGTCGACCCTGCTGCAGCTGTTCAACGGGCTGCTCCGGCCCACGCAAGGAACGGTATCCGTTCTGGATGTCACCTTCCGTCCCGGAGAGAAGCCGCCGCGGCTGCTCCCGCTCAGGCGGAGAGTCGGGCTCGTCTTCCAGTTCCCGGAGCAGCAGATGTTCGCCGAGACGCTGGAGAAGGATTTGATGTTCGGACCGCTTAACTTCGGCATGAGTCCGGAGGAAGCGCGGGAGCGGGCCTGCAAGGCGATGGAGGATATGGGGCTCGATCTGGAGCTGCTGAAGCGCAACCCGTTCCGGTTAAGCGGCGGGCAGATGCGCAAGGCGGCCATCGCTTCGGTGCTGGCGGCAGACCCGGAGATTCTCGTTCTGGACGAGCCGACGGCTTCGCTTGATCCGGTCAGCCGCCGGGAGCTGATCGGCCTCCTGAACCGGCTGTGCCGGGAACGCGGCCGGACTGTCATCGTCGTCACGCACCGCATGGACGAGCTTCTGCCATGCGCAGACCGCTGGCTCGTGCTGAACCAGGGCCGCGCCGTGTTTCAAGGCGGCGTTCGGGAGCTGGCGCGGAATCCCGGCCTTTTGGCGGATTGCGGGTTGGCTGTGCCGGACTCCCTGCGCTATTGGCGGGCGGTGGCCGACAGGCTCGGCCTGGGGGACGACGAAGAGCCGAGGCTGACGGCCGGCGAATTGGCCGCCTTCATTCAGGAACGCGGCGGTCTGGAAGGCCGCGGGAAGGAGGCCGGCCATGAATGAACGCCTGCTGCTGGGAAGAACGATCGAGACCGGCTCCTGGGTGCACCGCCTGGACCCGAGGTCGAAGCTGATCGGGATGCTGCTCTATGCAGCCGCCATTTTGCTGGCGAGATCCTGGGGAGCGATGGCCGTGCTGGCGGTTTTTTCGCTGCTGATCGCGGTGTCTACCCGGATTCCGCTGAAATATTACCTTAGAGCAGCCAAGTCGCTGCGGTATTTGATGCTGTTTATTTTTATCGTGCAGCTGCTGTCGGTCAAAGGAGGACGCGTCTGGCTCAGTCTTGGCTCCTTCTCGCTGTATGAAGTCGGCCTCCGGCTCGGGGCGTTCGCGGTGATCCGCACGTTCCTGCTCGTCTCTTTTACCGCTATGCTCACGTTCACAACCACTCCCGCGAGGCTGAACCAGGGGCTGGAAGGCATTCTGTCGCCGCTGAAGCGGGTCGGGCTGTCGCCGGGGCGTTTTACGCTAATGATCAGCCTGGCGCTTCGCTTCATCCCGACGATTCTGGACGAGGCCCAGATTGTGCTGAAAGCCCAGGCTTCGCGGGGAGCCGATATCAGTGAGCTGCCGCTGAAGGAGAAAGGCCGCATGCTGGTAACCCTGCTCGTTCCCGTTATCGTAGGGGCGTTCCGGCGGGCGCAGGATCTGGTCTACTCCATGGAAGCCCGCGGCTTCCGGATGGATGCTCCGCGTACCCGGTATCACCGCTTGAGGTGGGGGGCTACCGATACTTGTTTTATCGCTCTGTTTGTTCTGCTGGCAGCGGCCTCGGCCGTTCTGTAGCATTAGCGGGACCGGGGAGAAGAGTTACATTTAGGGGGAAGCAAGAATGACGCGTTATTTTAACGGTAAGGAAGTTGAACTGCTGGCTCCGGCCGGAACGTTCGAGATTTTTAAGGAAGTGGTGCAGTCCGGCTGCGATGCGGTGTATTTGGGCGGGCCTGTACTGAATATGAGAATGATGCGCAAGGGCTATAATCTGTCGCGCGAGGAGTTGGTGGAGGCGATCCGGATTGCCCGTTCGCTGGACAAGAAGCTGTATGTGACGGTCAACAATCTTCTCAGCGAGCAGGAGCTTGAGGAGGCGCGTGATTACCTCGGCTTCCTGGATGAAATTCGTCCAGATGCGCTGATTGTGCAGGATATGGCGGTGCCGGCGCTGGTCCAGGAAATGGGGCTTGGCCTGCATCTGCATGCATCGGTCATGATGAACGCGCATAATCTCGAAATGGTCCATGCGCTCGGGGATCTCGGCGTAAGCCGTGTTGTCACCTCCCGCGAGATGGATCTGCAGACCGCGAAGCATTTGGGGCGGGAGACCGGCATGGAGCTGGAATATTTCGTTCACGGCGACATGTGCTCCGTTCACGGGGCGAACTGTTACTTCAGCTCCCAGGTGTTCGGCATGAGCAGCAACCGGGGCAAATGCATGAAGCCCTGCCGCTGGGATTACCGGATCAAGAAGGACGGTTACATCTATCCGGCGGAATATCCGCTGGCGGTCAAGGACATGTACATGTATGAGCATCTGCCGGAATTGATTGAATCAGGCATTACCTCATTCAAAATCGAGGGCCGGATGCGCGACAAGGATTTCATCACGATGATCGTGAACAGCTACGGCGACGCATTGGACCGTTATATCGACGATCCGGTCGGCTTTGAGCGGGAGGCGGACACCAAGCTGCTGTATAAGAACCGCAAGCGCGATTTCTCCACCGCTTATGCGTTCGGCAAGCCGGGGCTGAGCAACATCAACCGGCGTTACGAAGGCACCGGCAAATTTTACAGCACGGGCAAGGTGTTCAGCACGCCGACGGCTGAGCGGGAGCTCTCGGAAGACCGTGTTCTTAAGCTGAAGGAACGGCTGACGGCGGAGGTTCGCCCGGAGCGCTTGCCTGTTGCCGCAGGGATTGCGGTTCGCGTCAATAACATGGCTCAGGCCAGAGCCGCGCTTGAAGAGCGGGTAGAGTATCTGTATTTGTCCGGTGACGTCTACGAGCCGGATCGTCCGTTCACGAAGCGTGACATCCTGGAGCTGGCCCGGATCAAGGGAGAGACGAAGCTGATCCTGGCGCTACCGCGCATGATGACGGAGCTGCATTTCGACCAGTACGACCAGCTGCTGATTCACGGCGAACGGCTGCCGATCGACGGTCTGCTTGTCACGAATCTGGGTGCTGTGCGGCGATACAGCGGCACCGTTTATGAGCTGATTGGCGATACGAGCCTCAACATCTACAATACACTGGCCGCCAAGACTTACGCGAGGATGGGTCTGAAGCGGTTGACGGTATCGTCCGAGATGACGCTGGAGCATTTTGCCGGCTTCGCCTCAAGCAGCGATCTTCCGGTGGAAATGGTGGTTCACGGAACGCCGGCGCTGATGTATATGGAGCATGACCTGCATGAGAATACCGAGGTGATGGAGCCTGTCGGCGAGGAAGATAACCGGTATGTGAGCAACGAGGTGCTGGTGCTGATGACCGACAAAGGCGAGAATCCGGTATACCGCGACCAGCATGGGCGGAGTCATCTGCTGTTCGCCAAGGAGCTGTGTTACCTGCCGATGGTGCGTGAGCTGGCTGGAGCGGGAATCTCAAGCTTCCGGATTGAAGGCCAGACCTATACGCCGGAGCGGTTTCGTGAGGTTATCAGGGCTTACCGGGACGCGCTGAGCGGCAGTGGGGCGGCTGAGGAAACAGCGGAACAAGAGCTTGTGGGCAGCCTGGCGCCGGCTTATGCAGGATACACGCTGGGTTCGCTGCAATTTAATTAAAATTTATAAGTCCGCCGAACCATAAAACGGGATCGCTTGGACGATCGGAAGTTACTTTTTTCACAAGAAAAGGGGGAAACCAGATGGACAGCCAGTTTATTGGCAGAGAGGCGGTTGCGGCCAAGCGTAAACAGTATTTCTACCCTTGTACACAGCATTTTTACCGGGATGCGCCGCAGCTGGTCCGCGGCAGCATGCAGCATGTGTATGATGAGAACGGGAAGAAGTACACCGATTTCTTCGCCGGGGTATCGGTGGTGGCCTGCGGCCACTGCAACCCGGCTATCACGGAGCGGACGATCGACCAGCTGCGGCAGCTGCAGCATACGACAACGGTATATTTGACGGAGCCGAGCGTGCTGCTGGCGGAGCGGCTGGCGTCTGTGCTGCCGGGGAACCTGAGACGCACGTTCTTCGTGAACAGCGGCTCGGAGGCGAATGAAGGGGCGCTGCTGCTGGCCCGGCTGCATACCGGCCGCAAGGGCTTCATCGCGCTGGAGAGCGGGCTGCACGGCCGGACGAATCTGACGATGAGCGTAACCGGATTGTCCATGTGGCGGACTGACAAATATCTGGACGAGGATGTCGCGTTCATCCGGCGTCCGTTCGATCCGGAGCTGACTTTGGCGGAAGCGGCGGAGATTTCGCTTGCCGACCTGAAGGCTGTTCTTGCGGTCAAAGGCGATACCATCGCCGCCCTGATCGCGGAGCCGATCCAGGGCAATGGCGGCATGATCATGCCGGAGCCTGGTTATTTCCGCGCCGTGAAGGAGCTGCTGGAGCCGTACGGAATCCTGCTGATCGCCGACGAGATCCAGACCGGCTTCGGACGGACGGGAGTCATGTTCGCCATGGAGCATTTCGGCGTCGTGCCGGATATCGTCACCATGGCCAAGGCGCTCGGCAACGGCGTGCCGGTTGCCGCCTTCGCGGCGGGCGACGAGATCGCCGCCTCGCTGAATACGCCGTCCGCCTCCACGTTCGGCGGCAATCCGGTCTCCGCGGCGACGGCGCTCGCTGTGCTCGATTATATCGAGGCCGAGCGGCTGCCTGAGCGCGCCGTCCGGCTGGGAGCCCGGCTGAAGGCAGGGCTCCGGGAGCTGCAGGGCCGCTATCCGGCGCTTGTCGCCGATGTGCGAGGAGCGGGCCTGATGCTGGGCATGGAGCTTCGCGGGGCAGGCTCCGCAGAGAGCGCGGCGCTGACGGACGATGTACTGGAAGATCTGAAGAACCAGGGCTACTTGGTCGGTAAGAACGGCGTGGGCCGAAATGTGTTGGCCTTCCAGCCGCCTCTTGTTATTATGGAAGAAGATATCGACGGTCTCCTTGCGGCGCTGGACAGCACGTTGGCGCGGCTTGGAGCGCAGGTGTAATCCTCTGACCTCTTAGCCTGGCCCTGGATGCTCGCTCTGTTCTTCCTGAAAGGGAAGACGAACGGGCATCCCGGTCCCGGCTAATTGGCGGAGAATGTCCTGCATGGAGAACGGCTCAGCATGAACGGAAATGGAGAATTGCCATGGTTATACTAAATGCTTTTAAATTTGCGGGGCACAAGCTTAAGATGTTCAGCGAGCTCGTCATGTTCTCGCATACGCTGTTCTCGCTGCCCTTTGCCGTTATTTCGATGGTATGGGCGGCGGGGGGCTGGCCCTCGGGGCGTATTATGCTCTGGGGATTGATCGCGCTCATCGGGGCACGCAACGGCGCCAACGCCTTCAACCGGCTGGCTGACCGCGTCTTCGACGGCCAGAATCCCCGGACGGCGCACCGGCATCTGCCGCAGCGGCTGCTCGCCGAGAAGGAAGTCGCGATCTTCGTAATCGTGAACTATTTGATCTTTATATTCGCATCCGGCATGCTGAACCTGCTCTGTCTGGTTCTGTCGCCGGTGGCCATCTTTCTGATCTCCACCTATTCCTACACGAAGCGCTTCACCTATCTCAGCCATCTGTATCTGGGCTTCGTCATCGCATCCGCACCGATTGGCGCCTGGTTCGCGGTAACCGGGAATATTGCCTTCACTCCCTTCGTGATCGGCACGGTCGTTATGCTGTGGATCGCCGGCTTCGATATTATATACGGCACCCAGGATATCGATTTTGACCGCCGCGCCGGGTTGTGGTCGATTCCCAGCTATTTCGGGCTGGAGAATGCACTGCGCATTGCCAAAGCCCTGCACTTCATCATGATTCTGCTTCTGCTGTTCCTGTACGTATGGCGCGGGCTGGGCTGGATATATCTCGTCGGAATCGGCATCGCGACCGTGCTGCTCATGACAGAGCATCAAATCATCAAGCCGTCCAACCGGCAGCTGATGAAGATCGCCTCCTACAACCTGAACCAGGTAATCAGCATGGTCATTCTGACCTGTACACTGGTTGATTACTTCTACATCTCTAGATAGTGATTAGATGACATCTCCTGGTTCTTTATTCAATTTAACTGCTATGATCGGATAAACTACACAGCAATTCTGTAGTTTATCTTTTTTTTAGAAGAATTACAGAGGCAGCATATATTATAACTAATGAAGACAAGATTGCCAGATTTATCCCATTTGAAATACTCGAGTAAATGCCAATACTAGTAAGGACAATTGCAAATGCAATTAATGAACTTTTTCTTCCCGCTTTGAACACTACTCAACCCCCCCTTTTTTATATTAAATTAATTTGTATAATTGCATTTTTTTAGAATAAAATCAATAATTTTCACTTTACTTCACGTAATATTCTAAAAGACTATTTTTTTAGGGATGTTTGAAGGCGAGCTGGAGGATATTCACGCCGCTGCTTGCATGCTTCAGATCTGAACGGAGTCTGCTCCAAAAATCTGGTCATGCTAGTGTTTGGTTTGACGCCTTCATTGCTGATGTACATCGGTGGGGAGCAAGAAAGGGGTTGGGGTACGAGCTATGGGATTGTATCAGGATACAAAGAACAGCCGCTTTCCCTGAGGAAGCGGCTGTTTGATGCTTTAAAAAATAAGAGCAAATCATTGCCAATGCGTGACAGGGCGGGAACGATGACGACAGAAGCTAGAGCGCAGTCCGGCTTCAATTATCCCGGCCCGAGAAATAGTGAAGCAGCGTCTCCAGATCGGCATAGGCCGGGAATTGCCGGAGCCGCAGCTGCGCGATGCCGGCTGCCTGCTCCAGATAGCGCCGGCAGGTCTCTTCAGTGCGTTCCAGCGCGCCGCTGCCGGCAATGGCGGCGAGCGCCTCCCCGATTTCTCCCTCGGAGGAATCGGGGCCTACACGCCGGATAACAGGCGCGAGCTCCGGGTTCTGCAGCGCGTACATAACCGGCAGCGTAACCTGCCCGTTCCGGAGATCGCTTCCTGCCGGCTTGCCCAGCGCTTCGGACGATTGGGTGAAGTCCAGCAGGTCATCCTGAATCTGAAAGGCGATTCCGAGCGCTTCGCCGAAGGCATACAGGGCGTCGGCCGTCTCCTGAGCGCCTTCCGTAGACAGCGCGCCAACCCGCAGGCAGGTTGCCATCAGCAGCGCCGTCTTGTTCAGGGACTTCTCCACGTATTGCTCCAGAGTAAGTCCGTAATCATAGGCGTGCTCCATCTGCTGATATTCACCGATGCACAGCTGGGCGGTGGCGACAGCCGAGAGATCGTGAACATAGCGGTTCTTGTCTCCGGTATGCTGGCTCAGCAGCTCGATGACCCGGGACGACATATAGTTGCCGATATGGATGGCGGGAAGGATGCCTGTCCGGGTATGCAGGGCGGGCTGCCCCCGCCGGAGCTCGGCCCCGTCGATAATATCGTCGTGAATGAGGGAAGCGGCATGAATGAACTCCGCCGTGGCCGCCAACTGGAAGGTGCGCCGCCCGGGTTTCTTCTTGCCGAAGCGGCCGCCCACGATAACCATAAGCGGACGGAGGCGCTTGCCGCCTGAACCGATTAGCTCCAGAATGCCGGAATGCAGCGGCGAATCCGCTGGCACATCCCGGTCGCTCGTCACCAGCCGCTCGATTTCGCGGTTGACTTCACTGATCTCGATATGCAAGGCTTCGTGCAGTTTCATGTCGGGCCTATCCCACCTGTTCTATCGCTTTGGCCGGACGGCCGCTTTTTTTAAATTCCTTCACCAGATACTGCCCGATTAATCCGGCATAGTCTGTCTCCCCATCCTGTCCGCAGGAGCGGGCAATCTGCTGGCGTTTGACGTATGGCGCCAGGAACGCGACGAGATCAAGCTCCCGGTGCTGAATGGCGAACTGGAGATAGAAGCTGTACAGATAATCGCCGTCCAGGACATTCCGGACCAGATCCTGATCATCGCGGTTGCATTTCATATGGCTTCGGGCAGCCTCGGTCAGAATGATATAGAGACCGGCAAGACAGATGCGGCGCCGGGCATCCATCTCGAAGCCGTCCAGAATGGCGAGCAGCCTGTCGCCTTCTTCTGCTTCGAAAGAAAGCTGTATTCCGGCAATAGGCGACAATTCGGCCTGGAGCAGCAGCAGAGCATCTTGAGTGAGATGTCTGTTCATGAGAATCACTCCTTCTTGTCGGTTTTGCCGGGGGCTGCTCGGTGGAAATGGGTCATCCCTACAAAACCCTTTAAATAAGGAGAGTAATGTGCCTAAGAGACACATTACTCCAAGAGAACGGCTATTAAGCTTTGCCAACCACATCAAAACTACATATTTTAAATATATGCTTGAATTATCGGTTTGCTAACGCTGACGGATCAGTCAGTGAACAGATACCAGCGCCTTACGAGCGGAATTTTCTTCCACTGCTTCTTGAGCCAAGGCAGGACATAGTAGTCAAGGCTGAACACGCTGCCGGCTCCGCCGACGCATGCGATTGCCGCACCTACATACCACAGCATTTCCGTGGATGCCATCTTGGTCGTCCAGATCATGACGGCCATCGCGATCGTTCCCAGAGAGGCGATAGCGGTGAACAGGCCGACGATCAGCATGACGCCAAAGATGATTTCGGCGCATACCATGCCGAGCTGGAACCATTTGGCCAGGAACGTGAAGTGGCCGTCCGGCTGATAGAACAGCAGGTCCATGAACCAATTGGTGATGTTGTAGATAAATTTCGGAACGGGAAGCGCGGAGACGGCTTCCGAAGCCGATTCAACCGCCGATGCCGCCGATTGGGCGTCAACCGTATCCTTGACGTTGCTTACCGCTTCACTGGCTGCCGAAGTGGCATCCTGAAGATAAGGAGCCGCCGGAATCAGGAAGATCTTCGTCCAGCCCTGATCAATTATCTTGTTCAGCTTGTCTATACCTTCATACAGCCACATGCCGCCGAGAAGGATGCGAAGCGGAACGAGCCAGAAGTTGGGCGAACGCTTGGAGAAGTAGCCGCCGACGAAGCTTCTGCGGTTCTCCACATGGAAGAACTCGTGCATCATGTAGGTCCAAACTTTGTTGAAACCAACAACGCCGGACAGGTAGTAAATGTTGATCATATGCTTGGCGAACATTGCCATGAAGCCGGTGAGCATGAACATTTTGTTCGGAAGACCCACGTTGGCTACGCCGTAGCGGCTGCCGATCGAAACCATCGTTCCGTGGAATGCCGGTTTGTAAGTTTTCTTTGCGGTACCGTTGATATCGGCTACGATGTTGCCCGCGATCACTGGAGCGGCCAACTCGGCGTTCTCTACCATCTGGGGAACAGGACGCTCCTCGCCTTCCGCGATATAGAAAATGTTGTCGCCGACAACATAGACATTCTTGTGGTCGACGCTTTCCAGATGTCCGTTGGTCACGATCCGCTTGCGGCCCTGCTGCTGGACATCCATAGTGCCTACAAGTTCGGAGCCTTCGACGCCGGCCGTCCAGACGATGGTCTGGGCTTCCACAACGTTCTTCTCGCCGAGAGCGACGCTGCCTTTGCCAACTTCGGTAATCTTGGCGCTGGTCACGATTTCCACGTTCAGCTTGCGAAGATGGGCTTCGGCTTTGCGGATCAGCTTATCCGGCAGGATAGGCAGAATCTTCGGCGCCATATCGGCGACAATCAGCCGGACTTCCTTCGGATCGATATAGAATTCCTTACACAGCTCGTCGCGGTACTCGGCCAATTCGCCTACCAGCTCGACGCCTGTGAAGCCTGCGCCGACAATGACGAAAGTCAGCATGGAACGGCGAACTGCCGGGTTCTTCTCCTTGGCGCCCTGCGTGAACATGTCGCGGATTTGGCGTTTCAGCGCCACCGCGTCGTCGTAGGACCAGAAGGAGAACGTATTCTCCTCGGCTCCCGGGATGCCGAAGAAGGTTGGCTTGCTGCCCGTGCCGATTACAAGGTAATCATATTCATATACGGCTTTTTCGGATGACAGTTTCTTGCCTTTGAAATCAATATTACTGATTTCGTCAAGCACCACGTCTACCTTCAGCCCGGCAAAGATCTTCTTGAGATCGATCTTGATCGAGTCTTCCGGTGCGCGGCTGGCGGAAACCTCATGCAGCTCGGTCAGGAGCGTGTGGTAAGGATTCCGGTCGATCAGCTTGATTTCGACATCCTTGTTGTTTTTTAGTTTCTTGGCGAGCTTCTTGGCGGTAAGTACGCCACCGTAACCTCCGCCGAGAACAACGATTCTCTTCAAGAGTTATTCACCTCATTCGTCTGATTAACTACAGGGAACTGCTATATCTTATTTTGCTCCCTCAAGCGCTTTTTGTACCAAAGTCCAGTATTCGCCAACGTGGATGGATACACCGGAAATGGCATCGGTTTTGCCTTCTGCATCAAAGGTTGGAGCGGCGCCTTGGTTAGCCATGTAATATTCCTCGGCTTTGGCGATTTCCTCATGCCATTCGCCCTGAGCCTTAGGGTTCTTCTCTTTCATGCCGTATTTGCCGGCTTTGGAGTATTCCTGCTTGTCGTTGCCGTCCTTGTCAACACCGGTGAACTTCACGGCAGATACGACGCCGCCAGTCACGGTTACTTCAACTTTGGATGCCCAGCCGCTTTCAGCGTCCATTTCGCCTTCAGCGGTATATGTGCCGTCTTTGTACTGGGCTTCAGCAGCCGGTGCTGCGGAAGCAGGAGCTGCGGATGCCGCAGCGGAAGGAGCGGCGGATACGGATGCGGATGCTGCTGGAGCGTCGGCGTTGTTGTTATTGCCGCAGCCTGCGGCGAGCAGGCCGAGAAGAATAGCGCTGGATGCGATTGCTGTTGCCTTTTTCATGAATAATGACCTCCGAAGAAAAATTTAAAAATCTATATATTAAAATGTAAAACATTTTAATAGCCTTGTGATGTGACAAATATCACTTTTATTGTGAAGGAACTCACAGTCATCTAGTTCTAAATACCCTCTCATTTACTATCGGCAGAGGGCGGGAAGAAGTGAATCGTGAGAATTGAATATTTAAAATTTAATTTATGTAATAAANTCACTTTTATGTTCATTACTTATTTATAAGTATATCGATTTTTTCTATGAATGGGTAGTAAATAATAGTTATATTTTTGGATTATTATGTGACAAAATCCGACGCTATTCGATTAGCGCTATAAAATGAGAACGATTCAGCTCTGATTCGATTGGGTAATTTACACTGAACACTCATAGTATCGCTTCCTGCTGGAAGTAAAATGGATGTCAACATAAACGAAGCCATAAAGCAGCGAGACGGACTTGAGGACGCATCCGGAAGCAATAGGCGGCAACCGATCTTTACCATTCTTTACTATTAATAAGGAAGGCGATGTCTATGTACAATTCCTATGTAATAGTCGGAAGAATTATCGAGATCCGCAATGATCGTGTGCTGGCAGAGCAGGGCGACATGATATCAAGTTATCACTCCAGGTATTACATGCTGCCGGATGAAGAGATATGGACAGAAGAATCAAGTATTGAAGCCGAAGTTCCGGATGCGACTGCAGAGAAGTCGCAGGTTGCTCTCCACCGCTTATCCGAGGGGCGGAATAAATGGAATCTGGGAAGGCTTCGGCTGTTCCCGATGAAGAAGAGCGCAAATCGAATCTGATTTGCGCTCTTCGCTTACACGCGGTCTCACGCGATCTTACGCAGTCTTGAGCCTCGCCCACTCAGGCTATCACAACCAATAGAGTTAATATTTTCTGGTTTATATGATAGTATAATGATGTGAAATACGATCTGTCGCGAGCAGGAGTGAATTCATGGAATACATAAAGATTTTCTTCGTTAACACGGCACTGCTCATAACATTGGCCTATCTTGCCAATCTGGCATATAAGCATATCGCATTCCGAATCCCACCGAGAGCCAATCACTGGATTTGGGTAGTTGTGGCGATTTTTGCCGGCTGGCTGAGCTCCTTTTTCGGCTATAGCCTGACAGACCATGTCATTTTCGATCTGCGCTTTGTCCCCTTGATTATCACGACCCTCGCCTTTCCGCAGCCGATGATTCTGATTATTGTCGGTGTAGGCATCGGCTTAATGCGGCTGACGTTCGGAGTATCCCCGGCGGCTGTAGCCGGCGTTATCAATTTATCCATTCTTGGTTTTGCCTGCGCCGCCGCTTCCCCATGGTTCCGCCGCTCCTCCGCTCCCGTGATGATAAAAGGCTTGATCGTTATTCTGGGCGTCAATGTCCTAAATATAATCAATATTAGTATATTCGGTGTTATCCCTGCTTATAAGTATATGACGGAGATTGTGCCGTACACGCTTCCGGCAGGGACGATTCTCAGCATCCTGTTCTGCCTGATCGCCCGCGATTTCCATCTGGAGCACTGGCGCATGAAGCAGATCGAGCAGGCCAACGCGCTGCTGTCGAAGCAGACGGAAGAGCTGCATAAGAACAAGATCGTGCTGGAGGAACGGGCGAAGCAGCTTATGCTGGCCTCCCAGTACAAATCGGAATTTCTCGCCAACATGTCGCATGAGCTGCGGACGCCCCTGAACGGGATTATCAGCCTGTCCGAGCTGATCGCCGAGAGCGATTACTCCTCCGATCCGGAGGATCTGCGCTCGTACGGAGCCATGATCCGCCGTTCCGGCGGAGAGCTGCTGATGCTGATAAGCGATATTCTGGATTTGTCCAAGGTGGAGGCAGGGAAGCTTGAGGTGCTGCATGAGGCGGTGAACGTCACCGAGATTCCGGTGCTGCTGTCCGGCCAGTTCGAGCTGATCGCCCGGCAGAAGGGCCTTGATTTCCATGTGGATATGGAGGAGGGACTTCCCGATACGATCTATTCCGATTCCCAGCGCATCCAGCAAATATTGCGGAATCTGCTCTCCAACGCTTTCAAATTCACCCATCAGGGAGGCGTGTCTCTGATTATCCGGGGGGAGAAGCGGCTGCAAGGATCGCGCGAGACTTTATGGATGGTCTGGGAGGTGCGGGACACCGGGATCGGTATTCCGAAGGACAAGCATATGAGCATTTTTGAGGCCTTTCAACAGGCGGACGGGACGATCAGCAGACAGTACGGTGGCACCGGGCTTGGCCTGTCGATCAGCATGAATTTGGCGCGGCTGTTAGGAGGTTTTATTTCCCTGGAGAGCCAGGAAGGACAGGGCAGTATTTTTGCGCTGCACCTTCCGGCGGCAGGTCAGTAGAACAGGGCGGTGAACCTCCAATTTTATTTGTAACTATCCCTTATTGACGCATGCTCAATGGTGAGTAGAATGAAGCAAAAGCCGCGTCGAGGGAGTGTATACATTATAATGGGAATCGTCATAAACAACCGCACGGAGGGCCGGCGCCCAAGACGAAAACGCAAATGGACCACACAGCGTAAAAATCTGCACATTGCCACCTGGGAAGGCGTTCCGTCAACGATCTTTCAGGTGCTGCTGCAGGGGCAATTCCTGACCGGGTTTCTCCTGTATCTCGGCGCGACTTCGGGTGAGATTGGACTGGTGTTGGCACTGACGACTCTGGTTAACGTCGGACAGATCGCCGTCGCCTTCTTCATACAGAAGCTGGAGAGCCGCAAATGGGCGCTCGTCCTGTTTATCGGCCTGCAGCGGATTTTATGGGTTTCGACGGGACTGGTCCCGTTCCTTTTTCCTAAACCTTATTGGGTTACCGCTTTCATTGGGCTCTACGCCCTTGCCTTCATCGTCAATACTGCCGGAGGCATGCTGTGGAGTTCAGTCATTAGCGACCTGGTGCCGCCCCGGGTGCGGGGAAGATATTTCGGAATCCGGAATACGATGCTGAACGCGCTGGGCAGTATTGTCGTATACGGCGGAGGCGTCGTGCTCGATATGTACCCGGGAGGAAAGGGCTTCCTTATCATATACATTGTGGTCTGGATTTTTGCGACGCTTAACATAGTCGTATTCTGCTTCTATCCGGATGTGCATTTCGAGAAATCCGCCGAGAGCAAGTTTCTGCCCATGCTGAAAAAGCCGCTGAAGGACAGCGTATTCATCAAATCAACGCTGTTTCTGTCACTGTGGCTCCTGCTGCAGAATGTGACCGTCCCGCTCTATTCCTACGTCATGCTTCAGCTGATGGATATTAATTACCGTACACTCTCGCTGCTGAATGTGACGCAGACTGTGTTCATGATGGCGAGCTTTTATTTCTGGGGCAACTTGAACGCCCGGTACAGCAACAAACGGCTTCTGTTCTGGACGCTTCCCATTATCGCCGCATCCTCGCTGATCTGGGGACTGCTGTCGGTTCTGCCGACGCTTGCGGTTCTGCTGGCGGCGCATATTGTCTTCGGAGTAGGTGTGGGAGGTTTCAACCAACTGGCGTTCAATTTCATTATCGGCGACACGCCCAAAAAAGAACGGCCGATGTACATGGCGACCTACGCCGCGCTTACCGGAGTGGCTGCGTTCTTCGGTCCTCTTCTCGGCGGGAAAATATACGAATGGATTGCCGGCTGGTCTCATTGGATTCAAGTGTACGGATTGCAGCTGATCGTCGGCGGACTGATGCTGGTGCTGATCGTCCTGATCGGACGCCGCGTACTGCGTGATTATTGAAGATAGACGAAAACCTGTCTTCAGATTCGAAAGGGGGGACGACAATGGACAGAACGGCAATGGTGCTTGGCGCAACAGGGCTTGTCGGCAGGGAGGTGACAGGCGAGCTGCTGCGCGGTGGCTGGAGGGAAGTGCGAACGCTGACGCGAAGGCCGCTGGATGTGGAGAATGGGAGGCTGAGCCAGCACCTCATTGACTGGGAGCGGCTGGACGAGTACGGCGGGCTGTTTGAGGGTGTTGACGCTCTGTTCTGCTGTCTGGGAACGACAATCAAGCAAGCGGGATCACAGGCAAACTTCGAGCGGGTCGATCTGGAATATCCCCTGAAAGCGGCGAAGCTTGCGCATAGGGCCGGGGTGAAGCAGTTGCTGGTGGTTTCAGCAATGGGAGCGAATCCGCGTTCCCGCCAGTTCTATTCCCGGACGAAAGGAAGGATGGAGGAGGGACTAAGCCAATCAGGCATACCCGGAGTCCATTTGTTCCGGCCGTCGCTGCTGCTGGGCGAGCGGGACGAGTTCAGGCGCGGCGAAAGGGCCGCCGCCTTTCTGATGACCCGGCTGGAATTCCTGATGGTCGGAAGAGTCGCCAAATACCGGGCGGTGAAAGGAAGTGCGGTGGCCCGGGCGATGGTCCATATTGCTGATGCCTCGCTTCCGGGCATACATGTTTACCCCAATGACGTTATCCGGGCTCTTGGTTTGCAATAACCGAATGGCGCGGCGTACAATGGGAGCAGAAATGATATCGGTTGAGAGGAGATTGTTATCATGAGCAAAAAGCAGGTATCCACGGACAAAGCGCCGGGCGCCATCGGACCTTACAGCCAGGCGATTATCGCCGGCAACTGGGTGTACACCTCCGGTCAGCTCGGATTGGACCCGTCAACAGGCGAGCTTGCAGAAGGCGTTCAGGCACAGGCACAACAGTCGCTGACCAATGTGCAGGCGATTCTGGAGGAAGCGGGCGTTTCACTGGATCAGGTTGTGAAGACGACCGTATTTCTGAAGGACATGAATGATTTCGCGGCAGTGAACGAGGTATACAGCACATTCTTCAAGGAGCCTTACCCGGCGCGGAGCGCGGTAGAGGTTGCAAGCCTGCCGAAGGACGGACTGGTCGAGATCGAAGTTGTGGCACGCCGCAAATAACGGCTGGCAAGGGCGTACATAACGGCCCGCATCTATAAAATCCTTTCCATCTTGCCGCCTTCCGGGCGCGCTGAGGGGAAAGGATTTTTTATGATATTGGAAAGTATAAACTTCAAAGATTCGGCTCCCTGATATCGCAGATAACGATCGCTAAAGAGCGATTCGGCATCGAAAACCGGGAACAACCTGGCTGCACAAGGGTGGCGTGGAAATATTGACGACAATCACCCCGGAGCCTGACACGAGGTCCTGCAATCCGTAAGGCCGGAGACGGCTCGGTGCTTTTTCTACTGTTATAGGGAAAATCTGTGGAAATGTTTTTAAATCCGGGCTGTTTCGTTTAAGATGAAGATAAAACCTTTTTTTGCGCACAAGCTCGCCTGAAGCTTCGCAGCCTTCACGGGCTGCGGATTTCGGGAATACGACAGGAGATCACGATGACTAAGCATCTGTATGCAATGTGGCTGGGGGACGTGCTGTTTTGCTTCTCCGGAGAGACTTCAGAACCCAAAGTGGATGCCTGGACCGGCGTGGTCAGACGCCTTGAGATTCAGGGAGGCCGGAGGCCGTTCGCAGGTGCTGCCCTCCGTTTGGCGGAGGTGAAGTATCCCGCGGCCAGGATCGAGGGCAAGAGCGGGCGCCGGCCGCTTGCCGGGCGGATGCTCGAGGGGCTTGCCCTCGCGCCGAGGGATGCGTTCGAGCTGCTGCTGGGATGGGACGAGGAGCTGTGCCGGCAGCAGGGGATCGAGCCTGGAGGCGAGATGAGCTACTGGGCTGCGGCCGCGCGTTTTGCGCTGGAGCTGATCGTGACCGGCGGCATCTCGCCGGGAGCGGCTTCCCCGAAGACCGTCGGGGCGCGCCGGAGGGGCGGCGAACAAGCCGCCGAAACCCGGTGGATGCCGGTTCTGGGGACGCCGGAGCAGCAGGAAGCCTTTCTGCATTTTGCCGCATCCATGCCGGTGCTCGCGCTGGGCTCATCCCATCTGCATCTGCAGGGTGTGGAAGCTTCTTCCCGGGAGGAGGCGGGCGCGATTGTGCTGTTCTCATTCCTTCAGGCCATGGTAAGCGCCGAGGTGAAGCGGGTTGTGGCGGGAATGGAGCCGCAGCTGGCATCCTATAAATCCAGCTACCGCAGAGGCCGATCTCCGCTGACCGAGCTGTGGTGGAACAGCCTGCTTACCGGAACCCGGGACATTCCCGTGCAGGGTACTCCCGCGGAGGTGGCGGAGCTGCTGGCGACTGTAGGAGGAGCGGCGGATGCCGGTATTCCCTGTGCCGGAGCGGAGGAACAGAGCGGCCAGCTCGGGCTTGGTCTGCGTCTGGAGCCTCCCAAGGAGGAAGGCGAAGCATGGCGTCTCTCCTTCTGGGCGGAAGGAAGGGAAGAGAGCGGATTCTGGCTCCCGGCGTCAGCCGTGTGGAGCAGCCCGGAACGGGAGTTCACTCTGTGGGGCAAGCGCTACATGCGAATCCAGGAGCAGCTGCTGACGGCGCTGGGACGCGCTGCGGAGCAGTCCGAAGATATTGCGCGCGCCCTAGCGGAGCCGGCTCCCTCGGGAGTGGACCTGGAGCCGGAGCAGCTGTACCGGTTCTTGAAGGAGACGGTGCAGCGTCTGACCACCCGGGGCATTACGGTACAGCTGCCCTCCCGCTGGAGCCGGGAGGGGCGCAGGAAGATCGGAATGCGCCTGAAGATGCGCCTGCCGGATACGCCGGACAAGGCGCAGCCGATGACGCTCGGCATGGAGGCCCTCGTATCATTCAAGATCGAAGCCTCGCTGGGAAGCAGCGAGGTCAGCGTAGAGGAACTCAACGCCCTCTTGGCGGCGGGAGTGCCGTATGTCCAGTTCCGCGGAGAATGGATCGAGGTCGATCCGAAGGAGATTCGCCAGGTGCTGCGCTATATGAAGCGCCATGAGAGTGGAGAGATGTCCGCTTCAGAGTGGATGCGCCTTGAGGCCGAATTGGAAGAGGACCGGCTGTGGAAGGGGATGCCGGTTACAGGGATGGAGACCGTCGGTCTCCTGGCCTCGCTGATCCGGGGAGATGCCGCCAGGCATCTGCCCCAGCAGTCCGTGCCGACAGAGCTGCAGGGAACGCTGCGGCCTTATCAGGAACGGGGCTACCAATGGCTAAGCGCCATGGGCGAGCTGGGCTTCGGCGTCTGTCTCGCCGATGATATGGGTCTCGGGAAGACGATCCAGGTGATCGCCTGCCTGCTGCGCAGGGAGAAGAGCCAAGACCGATCCGCCGGCAAGGAGCCGGTGCTGATTCTGTGTCCGACCTCCCTGCTCGGCAACTGGCAGCGGGAGCTGCAGCGATTCGCTCCGACACTGGATGTCTATATTCATCACGGCATCCGGCGGCTGCGGGGGGAGGATTTCCGCAGGCAGGCCGAAGTGCATGATATCGTGCTGACCACGTACCATCTGGCCGGCAGGGACAGTGAAGACCTCGCCTCCGTCACATGGTCGACGGTCGTTCTGGACGAAGCCCAGTACATCAAGAATTACCGGACGAAGCAGGCGCAGAGCGTCATGCGGCTATCCAGTCCTCACCGGATCGCGATGACCGGTACGCCGGTGGAGAACCGGCTCGGTGAGCTGTGGTCGATCTTTCATTTTCTCAATCCCGGCTATCTGGGGACGTTTCATTCCTTTCGCGAGCGTTACGGAGCCGGGGAGGGCACGGAGCGGCTGAGAGAGCTGCACCGGCTTGTATCGCCTTTTCTGCTGCGCAGGCTGAAGAGCGACCCTGACATCTCGAAGGATCTACCGGAGAAGCTGGAGATCAAATCCTACTGTCCGCTGACTGAGCAGCAGGCGGCGCAGTACCAGAGCGTCGTGAACGAGATGCTGGATACGATCGGCGGCAGCACGGGAATGGCCCGGCGGGGATTGGTGCTGTCTTCGCTGACGAAGCTGAAGCAGATTTGCGACCATCCCCAGCTGTACCGCAAAGACGAGGGCCGTCAGGGACGCAGCGAGACGTCAGGCAAGCTTGAGACGATGTACGAGGTGCTCGACAGCATCGTGGAGCTTGGAGAATCGGCGCTGATCTTTACGCAATATGTGGCGATGGGCGAACTGCTGGTGAACCGGCTGGCCAAAAGATACGGCCGCACCCCGCTGTTCCTCCACGGTGGCGTGTCCAAGCGCAACCGCGACGACATGGTGCGGTCGTTTCAGGAAGGCGAGGGCTCGGCGTTCTTCGTGCTGTCGCTCAAGGCGGGAGGCGTCGGCTTGAATCTGACCCGGGCCAACCATGTCGTGCACTATGACCGCTGGTGGAATCCGGCGGTGGAGAATCAGGCGACCGACCGTGCGTTCCGCATCGGCCAGCATAAGAATGTGCAGGTGCATAAGCTGATCTGCCAGGGGACGCTGGAGGAGCGGATCGACGAGCTGATCGAACGGAAGAAGAGTCTCTCCGAGCAGGTTGTGGGTTCCGGAGAGAACTGGCTCACGGAAATGTCTGACCAGGAGCTCAAAGAACTCATCGTCCTGCAGAATCAGGAATGGATGGAATAGATGAAGAAGCGGAAGAGCGGATGATGAAGAAAAAAAGTGGCGGAGGCGGAGGTAGCTATGACTGACACGATGAATATGCAACTGGAAGCCGCGCCGGGAAGACTGACCGCGCTATGGACGCCCGGCGCGGGAACCGGAGCCGGGGAGACCGGGGGTGGCTCTGCGGAGGCCTCGCGGACTGCCCGGTCCAGACAGGTACTGAAGCTGGACCAATGGCCGGCAGCCGTGCGCCGGGAGGTTGTGGAGCGTCTGGCGGACAGCCCGCTGGAGCTGTACAGCCTCTTGAAGGGCCGGCTGCCGGACTGGCTGGCGGCGCTCGGGCTCTGGCCGGACGGCGCGGAGCTGGCCGGCCAGGAGGACGCCGGCGATGCGGAGGCCATGTCCAGGGTGAGGGCGCGGCTGGAGCAGGAGCCGCTGACCGCCCTCGCGCTCCGGGGGCTCCCGAAGGAGGAGCTGTCGGGCGCGGTCTTCGCGCTCTGGGCGGAGCAGGAGCGCTTCCGGGAACCGGGCGGCACAGCCGAGACCGGACAGCTTGCCGCCGAGCTGGCGAAGCTGGAGAAGAAGGGCGCAGCGGTGTCGGCCGGCGAGTGGCTGGCCGAGGCGGCGGCCGAGGGCTCTCTCCATCAGCCGGGGCCTTCGTTTCTGGAGGTCAGGGACCGGAAGGTTCCGGGCTCGCCGGAGATCCCGGAGGATGCCGGTGAAGAGATCTGGACTGAGCTGCTGCCGGGCGTTCCGGGAGCAGCTCAGGGACTGGCGCTGATCCGCCGTCGCGCGGCGGAAGAGGCGGCCAAGCGCGCCGGGGAATTGATGAAGTAACAGGATTTTCATGAAATCGGGGCTTGGCCGTAACCATTGAAAGAGCAGGATAAGCTATGCTGTTCGTAATCTTGTGAAGGAGGGAAACCTCATGATCATACGAACGACAGGCGCATGGCGCCTGCTGGCGGGTGGAGCTGCGGCGGCCCTGCTCTTGCTGGGAGCCGTTCTGATTCCGCCGCCGGGAGGAATGGCTGCCGAGGTCCCGATGGCAGCGGCGGCGGCCGGGACTGCGGCCGCCTCAGCCCTTAAGGTGCAGCTTGCCGCCTTCAATATTGCCGTCTCCAAGCCAGCCTCGACGCATCCGGCTGATTTCGTCATGACCGGCGTCGCCTCCGGCTGGGGTGTGGATGCTTCCGGTGTATGGAAGACGGAAGATGGCGGGAAGACATGGCGGCATCCTGCGGCCAACATCGTCCCGCCGGACCCGGATGCGGCTGTAATGCCGGCGGCTTATACTTTTAAGGACAATCAACAGGGCTGGGTGCTGACGGCATACGGCGATCATCAGCCGACCCTCATCTTCCGCACCTCAGATGGAGGACGGTCCTGGAAAGCGGCGCGCCTGCCTGCATCCGAGGAATGGGAGAAAGGTTCCGGCGGTTTTATTTCCTTCGCGGACGGTCTTCACGGCTATGCCCTGAAGATATCCGATCCCAGTCTGGGATTCATGGAGAAATCGCTGTTTCGTACGACCGACGGCGGGGCGAGCTGGTCACGGGTCGGGAAAATAACAGACAGCATAGCGTCATATCCGACCGGCATGACCTTCCGCAATGGAACGAACGGATGGATCACCTCCTCCTACCACGGCCAGGAGTACATCCTGACCTTCCGGACCGGCGACGGTGGACGGACGTGGACGAAGCAGAAGCTGCCGGCGCCTCCGGGATTGAAGCCGGGCGGGTACACGAACAGCTATCCCCCGGTGTTCTCCGGACAGGGGATGAAGACAGGGGTCCTCCCCATCGAGGTCGTGAACGGGGAGGAACGCGGGATGGTGTTCTACACCACCGCAGACGGCGGGGCGTCATGGAAGGCAGGGCCGTTCCATCCTGAGATCCAGCAAGGCCGATTCTTCTGGCTGAACGCAAGAGAGGGCTGGTCCATGCGGCAGGACGGCGTGCTGGCGCGAACCGCCGACGGCGGCCGGACCTGGAGCCGCGTGTCCAGGGCGCAGCACTTTGCGGAAGGGACGCTGATCCGGTTCGCTTCGGCCGATAGAGGCTGGATCGCCGGACCGGGCTTTCTCTGGGCCACTTCAGACGGCGGCAAGAGCTGGACCGAGCTATAGAGCGCATAGAGCGGCAGCGGTCAGGTTAGCCCCGCTGACCAAACAGCCCCTCGACTCCCGAACCGGGAAGCGAGGGGCTTATTAGTGCTTGGGTGCTCCGGCGCTGCCGTTTGACCGGCCTCCGGTGCTTATTGCTGCTTGACCGGCAGATCCTCGCCGGATGCCGTAAGCTCCAGAATCTCCTTACGCAGGCGCAGCATTTTTTGATCGAGATCGTCGGCGGCCCGGGCTGCGCTCTTCAGCTCTTCGGCGACATGCGAGGGCAGTTGGCGGTCGTACTTGTAGTAGAGGATATGCTCCATGCTCGCCCAGAAGTCCATGGCCAGTGTGCGCAGCTGAATCTCGGCCTTCACCCAGCGCGTGCCTTCGAGCAGGATGAGCGGCACCGCCACGATCAGATGCAGACTCTGGTAGCCGTTCGGCTTCGGATGGGCAATATAGTCCTTGACCTCGATCACCCGGATATCCTCCCGCCCGGCAAAATGATCGGCAAGCTGGTAAATATCCTTGACGAAGGCGCAGACAATCCGCATGCCGGCGATGTCATGAATGTAATTCTCCATGTTCTCGTAGCTGAATTCATGTCCCTTGCGCTTCATTTTCTCCAGTATGCTTGCCGGTTCTTTGATCCGGCACTTGATATGTTCGATCGGGCTGTACCCGTTGGTCATCTTCCATTCGGTCTTAAGCGTTTCGATCTTGTTCTCCAGCTCATTCAGGGCCAGTCGGTACAAGGCGGGCATCTTCTTGAACTCCTCCAGCTGTTTGGCTACGTCCCCATTCAGTTTGCCCAAGCCAATATCCTGAACGCGCACTTGCAGCTGCTCCAGCGTAATCGATTGATTATCTTGTTCTTTCACGGACTCTCTCCCGGTTGTTCGAATTTGGAACCACCTTCATTTTAACCGAAAGGGAGAGCATGAGCAAAAATTGGACACCGGCCTTTGCTATGCCAGCCCCTATACCCCGCTTTCTCCAACCCTTTATGCCCCTGTGATCTTTCTGTGTTATCTTCTTCGTTCCGGCGAATTCCGCACCAGGCTTATCATGATGGATATGCAACGCGAAATCGCTCATCACCGCTTCATTCTCCGGCATAATATACACAATGCGACAGATAATGAATCTCTGCCCCGTATTTGGTATGATAGAGGCATATTCGAACGCGTACTTGGCGCAGGATCATGGCTCATCCATGAGAAGGAGGAACTATCGATGAATTTGCTGCAGCGAATTAAAGACGGAGCCAACCGGGTAAGCGAGAAGGCGCAGAACTCCGTGGAAATCGGGAAGCTGAACAGCCAAATTTCCGACATTGAACATGAGATGGAAATTGAATTTACGAAGATGGGCAGACTCTTCTACGAAGGGTATCGTTCCAGGGATTTGTCGCTGGCCGAAGGGATGATGACCGAGCATTCCCGCACCTGTCTTCGACTTCAGGATAAAATTGACGAGCTGCGGGCCAGAATCGCCGAGCTCAAGAACGAGAAGCTCTGCAAATGCGGCGCGGTTGTCGCATTGGGTGCGAATTTCTGCCCCAACTGCGGGCGCAAGCTGGAGCAGATAGGCGGCGCGGTGTCGGCAGTCTATCAGGAGAAGCCGAAGCCCGCGCCCCAGACGGAGCATCCGGCGCAGTATGAGGAGCCGGAAACGGAGGAGGACTACGAGTCCGGGTCCCGTGAGCCGTACAGTTACATACAGACCGCAGATGACGAGGATGAGCATCTTCCGCCGCCGCTTGACGATTACGAAGACGGGGAAGAGCCGGGGGAATTCGACCGGCGGATGGCCGATGAGCTTGAGCGTGAACGGGAAAGGCAGCTGGAGCTGGACCGGCGCATCCGGGACTGGCAGGCACGGGGCGGACATGAGCCTGGAGAAACGGAAGGGACACGCGAGATGGTGAAATGCCAGATCTGCCGCGCGGAGCTGCCGAAGGGCTCCATGTGGTGCCCGCGCTGCGGATCGGAGCAGATTTAATACCGGCAAGGCAGCATGACTTAGGGAGGGGCGATGCAAATGGAACAGCTTCTGGTACATCTTCGCAGTCTGGGCTTTACGGAAATGGAGTCCAAAATCATGGTGGAGCTGGCGAGCATCGGGCAATCGTCCGGTTACGAGGTAGCCAAACGTCTCGGCGTTTCCCGCTCCAACGTCTATGCCGCGCTTCAGCGTCTGACCCAGCAGGGCTATGTCCGCTGCGGCGACGGCGAACCCGCCAGATATAGCGTACTGGCGCCGGAAGAGCTGGCGAAGATGATTTCCGGCCGGGTCGAGGCGTCGCTGGCCTTCGTGGAGAAGGAAATGCCTCGGGGCGGCTTGGTCAGCGCCACCTTCTACAATGTGGAAGGGGAGCGGAATGTAATGGACGCGCTGAGCCGGCAGCTTCACGCCGCCGAGCATGAGATTGTCGTCGACGTGTGGCGGGAGGAGGCATCGCTGCTGCGCAGCGAGCTTGAGGAGGCCGAACGGAGAGGCGTGAGGCTGCTCTGGGCGTTTGACGGCGGGAATGCCGCAAGCCCCTATCTTCCCTGGCAGCCGCTTGCCGGAAATGCGGAGCCGGAGGGAAGGAAATTCTCCTTCGTTATCGACCGCAAATGGTGCATGCTCGGCATGCGGGGAGAGGATGGAGCCCAGGCTGTCGTAACGGAGCATCGGGTGCTGGTGGAGCTGCTGCTGGCGCATTTTACCCAGGAGATGGTGCTGTTCGAACTGGAGCAGGATATGGGGCCGGAGCTGGAACGCCGCTATGGGCACAGATACAGTGATATTTACCAAAGATATATCAGTGGCGACGGAGAGGAGTCTGCAGCGGAGGAGAATACGCCGGTCGAAGGGATAGCTGGAGGAGAGTGAGCCCAACTAGCCGTCAGATCCGTATAACCAAGCGAGGGAGGTGAAGCAAGGGGTGGAGTGCATCGTTCATTTTGAGGTTGTGCATCCCGGCGGGCCGAAATCGCTGCGGGGGCTGCTGTTCATTGACGATGGGGCGGTTCCGGATGAGAGCCAGCTGATCGGCATGTTCAAGGATATGGGTTTCGATGTCAGGCTGGACGACCGCGAGAAGCTGATCTTCAAGCCGGTCAATCCGGCGAGCGTCTTCTCCGAGATCCGGATTACCGGGTATGATGAAGGTAACGGAAAATCCGGGGAGGATCATGATCTGAAGTCCATCGTGGGCAATCTGCTGCCGCGAAAGACGACCGGGCTCTAGCACCGGCTCTTCTTGAAAGGCCCGTTTTCCGCTCAGAGACATTTGAGGGAGAATGGGCCTTTGCTGCAAGCCGCATATCTATACAGGGAGAGGGAGAAACGGCTATGAAATTGTTGAAGGATAAGGTGAAGAGCGAAGGGTTGGTGCTCGCCAAGGGCGTTCTCAAGGTGGACTCCTTTCTGAACCATCAGATGGACCCGTTCCTGATGCGCGAAATTGGACGGGAATTCAAGAACCGGTTCGCGGACGAAACGATCACCAAAGTACTGACCATCGAATCATCGGGCATTGCTCCCGGGATCATGACGGCGCTTGAGCTGGAGGTTCCGCTGATCTTCGCCCGCAAGCAGAAATCGTTGACCCTGACTGAAGACATCTTCGTGGAAAAGGTGTATTCGTTCACCAAGAGAGAAACCAATGAGATCACCGTATCCAAAAAATTCATCGCTCCCGGCGAGCGGGTGCTGATTATCGACGACTTTCTGGCCAACGGAGAGGCCGCCTTCGGGCTGGCGCGCATCGTAGAGCAGGCCGGCGCTTCGGTGGCGGGGATTGGAATCGTTATTGAAAAATCATTCCAGCCCGGCCGTGGGCTGCTGCTGGAAGCCGGTTACCGGCTGGAGTCGCTGGTTCGCATCGCATCGCTGGATGACGGGCAGGTTGCGTTCGTCGAAGATACGCCGTGAGGAAGCAGGCCGCAGAGTTCACACTGCAGCCTGCGCGTCCTGAAGACCGGGAGAGGTTGGCCGAGCTTCGGGCAGAGGTGCTGAAGGACGATCTGACCCGGTTGGGCAGATTTGACGAGGAGCGAGTCCGCGAGCGGTTCCGGCGGGCTTTTGAGCCCGGGTCTACATGGGTTATCACAGGCCCGGCTTCCGCCCTCATCGGCTGCATCGCGCTTCGGGCGGAAGCCGGAGGCCGGGTGCTGGAGCATTTCTATATCGATCCTGCGTATCAGAACCGGGGGATCGGCAGCCGGGTTCTGGGGGCTGTGCTGGAGAAGGATGAGGCCAGAGGCGCCGTGGTCCGGCTTAATGTTCTGCAAGGAAGCCCGGCACGGCGGCTGTATGAGCGCTTCGGCTTCCGGGCCTACAGCGAGGACGATGTGGATGTGTTCATGTCACGGCTGCCCTAAGGCGGCTTGTCCGGTTCAGGCCGGAAGCTGGAAGGCTAGGTTCCAGCCGGGTGCGGCACCAGCACGGTCAGCGCTCCGGGCTCGCATCTGACATTGGGCGATGCGCCGCCGAGGTCTTCGCCGTCGGCGATGGCTGGCCGGCTCCCGTCGAAGGAGACGGCTGCGCGTGCGCCGCGCAGCATGGTGACGAAGGGCAGCGATACATGGCTGCCCTTCAGCAGCGTCGGGAACAGCCGCAGCACCTGGAGGCGGCTGCACCCGTGGACGACGCAGACATCGAGCAGGCCGTCGTCGGACTTGGCCTGCGGCGCGATACGCAGGCCGCCTCCATAGCTCGGCAGGTTGCAGACCGAGGCCAGCCAGACGTTCTCGAAGGCGCGCTCCCTCCCGTCGCAGACGATGGCCGCGCGTCCAGGCTTGTACGTTATCAAGGTGTGCAGGATGCCGATGAGATAAGCAAGCCGCCCGGCATGCAGGGCGTTGCATAGAGGCTTGTACCAGCCTGCGTTGACATTGACCGCCACCTGGGCATCGAAGCCGCAGGCAACCGAGGTCAGCGTGGCGGCCTCGCCCTCTTCAGGGCCGGCGCCGACCAGCAGATCGGCGCCGGTCTTCGAGCCGCCCAGGATGACATCCAGGGCGGCTTCGGTCTGTATCGGCACGCCGAAGCCGCGCGCCGTGTCATTGCCGGAGCCGGCCGGAATGATGCCGAGCGGCACGCCCTTGGCCCGCAGCGCCGGGAGGACGCTGTGAATCGTGCCGTCGCCGCCAACGACGACGCAGGCGGTCCAGCTCTCGGGGCGGCTTAGCGCCAGCTCCACTTCCCGCCCGGCTCCCCCGGGACTTCCCGTGAAGAGCGCCTCGTACTTCACTTGCCGCTCCCTAAGATATTCCTCGGCGCGCCGCCAGGCCCGCGCACCCATTCCCCCGCCAGAGCGGGGATTGATGACGAACAAATACACTCACGTTCCCCCAGGTCCATAATCTTCAGATGCCATTCTTGTTCCATTGTACCTAAGACGGAACGGGAATAGGGAAATTCTTTTCTATTCCTGATTCCGCTTAAGAGCAGGGGCTTATCCCGTGATTTGATTCGGTTACAGCACTATAGCCGACGCAGCTGGCGCTCGGCGATATCTCCGGCCCACGGCAGCTTCTGCCAGTGCCCCTGCAGCGCGTGGTAGGTCATGACCAGCCATACCGCGAAGCCGAGCAGGAAGCATAGAGCCGCCACAAGAGCCCCGATGAACGGCAGCAGTCCGGCCAGTACATGGCCGACCATGAGCGCGCCGTAAGCGAGGAGGGACTGTAGGGAATGGAACAGTACGAACCGGCTGCGCTTCTCCAGCGCAAGGAAGATAATTCCGCCTGCAAAAGGGAACAGATAGCACAGCGCGGCGGCGATATAATCCGGGAGGCCGACGGAAGAACGGAAAGGGGACATCAGCTTCACTCTCCTGTCTCGGGAACACAAGCAGCGGAGCGCCCGGCGGGCGCTCCGCTGCTGCTCTCTATAACCATATGAGCCGGCGGGACAAAGTATGAGCGGACCTTCGCTACTTCGGCTTTCGGGCTGGTGTTTTTCGATGGATTAACCTGGAATTTACCAAAGTCCTCACAAAAAAAGCGTGAATGTTTCTCCATTCATGCTATAATGAAACGTATGTTCGGTTATTGCTATCATAAAAAAATCCATCCGGGCATTTAACAGGAAAGGTGTCAGTTGGACTGGAATATGATACAATAAAACGATAAAGCCCCAAAGGAGTGATTCAGCTACTTGGCTTTTCGGGTAATAACAGTGTCAAGGCGGTTTTTCACCGTCTGAAGCTCTCAGCCCAAATCGAGACGAACCTTCTTCACCGACTTCAGAGTCGACTGAGCCGGCCGTGCTTTTCCGGTAGTGGTCTCAGAAGGAGAATATGCAGGTCTTTCGGGACATACTCCCCGGAACTTACCGTCCTGCATTTCGAAGCAACAACAGACTTTTCATCATGCATTCTCTACAACGGAGCATTCATTTTCAATGTTTTGGGAGGGAACTGATCATGGCAAGTAAAGGTCACAATGAAGTCAAGGAAAGTCTGCGGGAAATGACACGTATTTTCCAGCCCAAGGATCCCAAGAAATTTGTCAGAGAGTATGTGCGCAAGTACCGGATAACGGGAGGATACGAGGAAGAACTCACCATGGTCGTCGAGCACGAACTGGTCCGGATGAATTCATCCGTGTCCTAGCCAATCTGTCTTTCGCAAATGAATTGTAAATGAGATGAATATATTATAAACCGTGATTTGCGGGGAGCCGCGAAGAACGGTTTTTTTGTGCAGTCGATAGGTGAAGGATGGAGTCTTTGAGTTGAAAAATGCTTCATTAGCACTACGTATATATGATAACGCTTTCTGTAAACGATTGCAATTGCTTATTCATCAAGACTTTGCCTCAATTCGCATATTATTTTTTTGGCGTCAAGACGGTGCTGGGTCCCGTGATTCGGTAAGCAGTGTGAACTGCGCAATATTACATAGTGATGTTCGTTCAGGGGCGGATTTTGGCCTGCGCGCTTGCTTCTGTCTGTCATCACTGGTATAAAAAAGAGTACGGGCAAGTCGCCGCGGGAGACCTCCGGAGAGTATTCCGGTGTCAAAATCGCGCTGCCGACTTGTGCAACTGCCGGTGACTTTAGGAGGACGAACATGGATATTTTCACAGTATTTCCGACGATCAGTACTGGGTTTATCGTCATTAGCGCCGTGCTGGTGGCCATTGGCTGGAGACTGATCATTCAGGGCAAGCGCGAGGCGCACAAGAAGATGATGATCGCTGCCGCGATATTTGCCGTGCTGTTTTTTCTCGTGTACGCATCAAGAACCGTCTTTGTAGGGAACACCTCCTGGGGAGGGCCGGACGACCTGTCAGCCCTGTATCATGTGTTCCTGATCTTTCACATCGTTCTCGCAACGGTGGCTGCCGTATTCGGCATCACGACGCTGACGCTCGGCTTCAAGGCCAAGTATGCCAAGCATCGCAAATGGGGGCGGGTGACTTCGGTCATCTGGTTCATCACCGCCATAACGGGCACCGCGGTATATATTCTGCTGTATCTGATGTATCCGGGCGGTCATACGAAGCCGGTGTGGGAAGTCATTTTGGGCGCTTAAGAGCGCCCTTTTTTATTGCAGAAGGTATGCTCTTTATTGGAATTTATAATCCAGCGCGGCCTGCATGACGGGATCGACGCCTGCTCTAAAATCTTCGATGGTGGTGGGTACAGGGAGGTCGGGAGGGACTGCATCCTGTCCCAAATACAACGGATTATGATACTCGGTTGTGCAGTAGTAAGCCGTCAATCCGGTCGCCGGAAGCTTCAGCGGAAGGATGTTTCCCGGCTTGTTCGGGTCCCCGTTGGTCGGTTCACCGATCAAGATGGCTTGAAATGCCGAGCGCAGCACCATAGCGGTGTCCATGGCCGATGAAGCCGTAGTACGGCTGGTCAGTACGAGCATATGGCGGGCCAGCTCCGGATTCTGCGACAAGGTGTCCAGCAGCGGCTGAATGACGGATGAATCGCCGCCGGAGTTATTTCTCAAGTCAATAATCAGCCGGTCTATCGGCTGTTGCCGGGCAGCGTGCAGCAGCCCTCCCGTGAACTGAAGCATGGAGAGGTTCTTGTCCTGCTCGCAGGAATTGTAGGCGATGTACATCGCTTTTGCCGAGGCCATATATTCGTACTGATAGTTGGAATCGGCATGTTTGAAATTCTGCATGAACTGCTGCGCGGGCATGTATTCTGCAAATTCGGGCTTTGAGTGATTGGCTTCGGTCAGCGTTTCGGCATTAATTGAAATAATCTGTCCATCCTCTTTCTTGAAGGTCAGCTCCACTTTCTCAGTGTCCTCTATAACGCGAAGTCCCTTCAGCACGGAAGGCATCCGGAGATACATCGGAGCTCTCGCCCAAAGACCAACCTCGTTATCCCGCGAAATATCCTTCTTCAGCTTCTCCAGAATTTGCTCCACCGGAACCCCTTCAATGGCGGTTAATTCGCTGTACAGGGTATCCCGGTACCCTGCCACGGTGCCTAACACATACACTTTACCCTCCTGGATGTATAAATTGAACGGAAGAAGCGGCTCCCGAGTAAAAGCGAGAAAGGTATGAACCTGTCCCAATGAAGCCAGCGCTCCCGACAGCTCCAGCTTCACTTCATCGTCGTTCCGGTACTTGGGAAGCTTGCCGATGATCGCCGTAATCCGCTCCTTGAAATCTTCAGCCAGCCGGGGATTCTGCTTCAGTGTAATTTCCTTCTCCGGGAACTCCCGCCGGACAAGCTCCAGATCGGACTTCCAATCGAGCTTCGGCCCCGTTTCACTGGAACAGGAGGCGAGAAGCGGCAGGAGGACAAACAGAAGCACCGCGCAGAGAAGGAAATGAGGATAGCGATTGAACATGAATCTTTTCCCCTTTACAGATATTGGATTTCACTTTGTTTATTATGCAGGCGGACCGTTCCTGAGGGCAAGTGGAGGAAATAAGATTTTTTTCCAAGGAAGGGATTGACAATAAGGAGGCAGCTCTATACACTGTGTATATAAATATAAACAGTAAGCACAGCACATTCGGATTTCGAATCTGTGCCAAAGGATGGATCGCCAATGCAGACGTTGAAAGACTCCTGGTTTATGCTGCGGGGAGATTACAGAGGCAACAAAATGATGCTCCTGTTCCAGCTGGTCTTCTCCATTATCTTCATGGGATATCTCGGAGCGTTCGCCGCAATGACCATCAATGACTCCCTCAAGGCGGGCGAACGGATGGTGATTACCGATTATCTGCTGCTTGCGCTGACTCCGGCCATCGGGTTCACCTACTGCCGCAATACGTTGAAGTATTGGAGCACGAATTCGTATACGAAGCTGTTGGCCTACCTGACCAGCCTGCCGATCCCGGTCCGCGTGATTCTCTGCAAAAGAAGGCTGCAGGCGCTGCTCACTTTCTTCTTCAACGGTCTGCTGTTCTTCGGTATTTTGTACGGTGTCGGTGTTCACTTGCGCGAGGCGCTATCCCTTCCTTCGTATCTCGTCTTCGCTCTGACCTGGACAGGGTACGGAATCGTGCTGACCGGGCTCTACCTTTATTTCGAGTATGCCGTCAGCGGCAAGGCCTATTTCTGGCTCGTGCTGCTGATGATGATGGCGGCGCTCGGCGTTGCGCTGTTGATCCGTCTGGCCGGGGGCAACCTGCTGCTGTACACGGTATCGAATGCAAAATCGCATGGCTTCCTGTCGCCTCTGATGTGGGGCGCTCTGCTCGGCGGAGGCCTCTCCCTGTGGCTGTTCTCCAGGCTGACGGTCTACCGGCTCAAGAGCCGAGACCTCGTATGATTTTCGCGGATATAGGGAAGGCGGTGAACGGAAAAATGCGAATACCGGTTCAGATCGATGAGAGCAGCGCGGAGCCGCTGTATCACCAGATTGAGACGCAGCTGAGGTCCCTCATCATCAGCGGGAACATCGCGGAGGGTACGCTGCTTCCGTCCATCCGGGAGTTCGCGGGGGATCTGAAGTGCAGCGTCATTACAGTTCGCCGGGTCTATCAGGACCTGGAGAACGAGGGGCTGCTTCGGACCCGGCAAGGCACCGGAACGTTCGTCTCCCATGTCGGAGACGGGGCAAGGGAGGGATTCAAGCTGGAGACGGTACAGAAAGCGCTGGAAGCGGCGGCGGAGACCGGATGGTCGGTGCAGTACAATGAGGCCGAACTGGTCGCGCTCTTTCGGGATATTGTGAAGCGCAAATACGGAGGACGGAAATCGGAGGGTGAGAGCTGATGGCGCAGATGGCGGCGGAGCTAAGGAACGTAACCAAGAAGCGGCGAACCAAGACGGTAGGCCCGCTTCATCTGGAGGTGCAGGAGGGCTATATTACCGCGCTGGTGGGACAGAACGGCTCCGGCAAAAGCACGCTTCTGCAGATGCTGTTGAAGCTGACGCATCCGGACGAAGGCGAGATCCGTTGGTTCGGCCAGAGCTTCGAAGGCGAGCTGCCGCTGTCGGTCCGGCAGACGATCGCTTATGTGGCGGAGCATCCGATCCGGCAGGAGGACTACTGGGGGCCGGAAGAGGCCGCCTGGTTCCGGAGCCGATGGTATCCGCAGTGGGACCAAGGCTATTTCGAGAAGCTGATGCATACGTTCGAGGTGCCGAGAGGACAGAAGCTTGGGAAGATGTCCAAGGGCGAGCGCCGCAAGTTCGAAATCGCCGCCGCCCTTGCCGCAGGCCCGAAGCTCCTGCTCCTCGACGAGCCTTCCTCCGGCCTCGATCCCTTCGCCTGGAAAGCGATGATCGAGATTCTGCAGAGCTACATGAACGAAAGGCAGGCCGCGATTCTGATCTCCACCCATATTGTGGAGGAGGTGCGGCGGCTGGCCGATTATATCGCCCTGCTGCATCAGGGCAGGCTGCTCGGGATCATGGAGAAGGACGCTCTCCTTGGGGCGTGGACCGAGGTCTGGATCTCCGCCCATGACGAGGAGGAACTCCAGGGAATCGCTGCCGAGCTGCCGGATGCCTTCCGGCCCGTCATGGGGGCTCCGGGTACCGCTTCTCTTTTGACGTCCCGGCTTCCGGATTTGGAGAAACGCCTGGCCGACTTGAACGTAAAGGTAATCAGAAGCCGCAGTCTGGATTTGGAAGAAAGCTTGGAGCTTTGGATCAAGGGATACACCCCGAAGGACATGGACGCGTAAGGAGAGGAGACAAGGACGATGGAAGCATTGAAACTGGAAGGTGTTGTGAAGCAGTACGGCGACAAAACGGCGGTGAACGGAATCAGCCTTGGCGTGGAGCAGGGTGAGATTTACGGACTGCTCGGGGCCAACGGCGCGGGCAAGACGACGACAATGCGAATGGTGCTTGGCCTGATTTATCCCGATGGAGGCTCGATCCGTTATAACGGCAAACCGTTCAGCAGCGAGCTTCAGTCGATTATGGGTTATCTGCCCGAGGAGAGAGGGCTGTATCCGAAGGTGAAGGTCAGCGAACAGATCGTCTATCTGGCCCGCCTGCGCGGCATGTCCGCGGCCGATGCCGACCAGAGCCTGCGCTACTGGCTGGACCGCTTTGAAGTGCCCGAGTACTACAACAAGAAGATCGAGGAACTGTCCAAGGGCAATCAGCAGAAAATGGGCTTTATCGCCGCTGTGGTCCACAAGCCGCAAATTCTGATTCTGGATGAAGCCTTTAGCGGTCTTGACCCCGTCAATGTCGAGCTGCTTAAGGATACGGTCAAGGAGCTGCGCGATCAGGGAACGAGCATTCTGTTCTCCACCCACCGGATGGAGCATGTGGAGGAGCTGTGCCGGCATATCACCATTCTGGACCGGTCGAACACGGTCGTGCAGGGCGATATCCGCGATATCAAGAAAGGCTATCCGAGAGAAGAGGTATTCCTGCGGACTTCGGGAGAAGTGGCCGATCTCGGCGGCATCCCCGGCGTAACCGCCGTGGAGCGGAAGGAGAGCGGATATACGGTGCGAATCGCCGATGTCTCGGCGGCCCAGCTTGTGCTGCGGAAGGCGCTGGAGCAGGGCGAGGTCGAGCATTTCGAAATCAAGGAGCCGACGCTTAACCAAATCTTTATCAAGGCGGTGGGTGAATCTCATGAATAAAATGGGGACGATTATCGGGTTCACGTTCAAGAATAAGGTTAGAACGAAATCTTTTCTGATAACAACGCTGATTCTTGTTATACTGCTAAGCATCGGGATGAACATCCCCTATCTGATCAAAGTGTTTCAGGGTGACGATTCGAACGGCTCGGGCTTGTCCATCGGCGTCGTAGCGGAGAATGGAAGCCACGCGGTCCAACTGCTTCAGACTTATGCGCAGCAATCGGATACAGGCGCGAAGATCACGGTGTATCCGAGCGCTGACGACGCCGGTCTGAAGAAGGCGATGCAGGACGGACAGACGGACGGCTATCTGACCTTCACGGAGCAGGGTGGAGCCGGACTCTCGTCGCCTGTCTATCATTCCTCGGGCAGCGGCTCCAAGGCGCAGAGCTTCCTGCAGACCGCTCTCCAGCAGATCAACGCGCAGCTCATCGCCGGAGACAAGCTGACGGCGGAGCAGATCGCCGCGATGAACGCTCCAATCAGCCTCGGCATGGAGAAGATTAATGCCAACGGAGGGGAAGCGGCCGATGGGTCGCATCCGATCATCAACTATGTGCTCGTGTACTGTCTGCTGATTCTCTTCTTCATGTCGATCATGATGACCGGCAATATGATTTCGGCCGAAGTCACTTCGGAGAAGAGCTCCCGGATCATGGAGATTCTGATTACGAGCGCCGCTCCGCTGGCGCAGATGTTCGGCAAGGTGATCGGTATTTTCCTGGTCGGCCTTATACAGATCGTGATCATAGCAGCGGCTGTGGCTGCCAACCTGCTGCTGCCTCATAACGCGGATGTGCTGAAGGATTTCAATCTCGACCTCGGCCAACTCAGCGTCAGCTTGCTCGTATACGGTCTGATCCTGTATATTCTCGGCTACTTCCTGTACGCGCTGATGTATGCCGCCGTTGGCTCGATCGTGAGCCGCACCGAGGATCTCGGCCAGGCGGTTATGCCAATCATGATGCTCGGCTTCGTGAACTTCTATGTGCCGCTGTTCAGCATTTCGGCCCCTAACACGATGCTCGTCAAAGTTGCGAGCTATGTGCCGTTCACTTCTCCGCTCAGCATGCTGCTGCGCATCGGCGTCGGCGACGTCGCCTTCTGGGAAATCGCCGTGTCGCTGCTGATCCTGCTGGTCACCTGCTTCGGAATGGGCTGGCTTGCCGCCAAGATCTACCGCACAGGCGTCCTGATGTACGGGAAGCGCCCAAGCATCAAGGAGCTGCGTAAGGCGATGAAGGCTTATAAAATTTAAGGAGTGGGAATAATGGATGAAAAACAACAACAGAGTTTAGGAATACTCTTTGTATCCTCTTTTCTTTCGCTAACAGCAAGTCGAATTATCCATTCAAACGGAAGTAATCTGATGGATTTCTCGCAAGGGATTTTAACTGGTATGGGGCTTGTGGGTATGGTGCTGACCATTATAACCTATGGCAGATATAAAAAGCGCAGTCAATAAGAACGGGACTTGTATCAGGGTTTAATACAGTTGGTCGCCAGGCTCATCCGCGGTTGAAACGGGTGAGCCTTTTATTATTTTTGTGATTGAATACGGTAAGCATTGGACTTGAAACCATTTGTGAAATGGATATAAANAAATTCATTCCAATTAAGAATGATATGATTCACTTCATTTAAACTAATTAATAGTAAAGGTGATTAAAGTGGCCTCGAATAAACGAGAAGATATTATGAAGGCAGCATTAGTGCTATTCGCTGAAAGAGGATATGACGGAACAACCGTACCGATGATTGCAGAAAGCGCGGAGGTAGGTGCAGGTACGATCTACCGCTATTTTGAGAATAAAGAATCGCTGGTAAATGGTTTATTTCAGCATTGTGTGGAGGAATTTACGGAGACCTTGAAATTTGAGGCGATTCATTCCACGCCAGATATTCGTGAGCAATTCCACTATGTTTTTCAGCGTCTGATTCAGTATGCGGATTATGATGTGAATGCGCTGCTTTTTATTGAATCCCATAGCAGTGCTTATTATTTGGACGACAAGAGCAAGAAAATGTTTGAAGAGCTGCTCGGTACAGTTCGCCAAGTCCTGGAGAACGGCAAACAGGCGGGAGTCATTAAAGATTTTATAACAGATGCATTGATTGCAATTGTATATGGAGCCTTTGTACTGACGTTCAAGTTGATTAAAGACGGAGTATTAACGGAAACTCCCGAGCTTCTTCAAGGGCTTGAAGAAAGCTGCTGGAATGCCATTAGAGTCATATGATGGAGCTGTGGGATGGATCGAGCTTAGTATTTTCATACTTGTAAAGTGGGAAGAGATGAGTATAATTAGGAATGAAAATTCATTCCGGAAATTGAAGCCGCTGATTTAAGATAATCATTCCATTGTGGTGAAAGGAGAATTTAGCTGAGAAAGAGACGAAGTAAACTTTTGCTAATGCCATTGCTTCTAGTGTTCTTCCTGCTTTCCGGTTGTGCCAAAGGAACGCTGCAGGCTACGGTCCATAAGGATGGGAGCATAGATTTTCAAATGACTGTGAGCGCGGATAAGCGACTAGACTCATTTATAGGTGAAGACTGGAGAAGTGCGCTTGAGACCAGACTTGATGAGCTGGGCATTCAATACAGCACTACGCAAGAGGGACAAACAGTAAAGTATGAAATGAAGAAAACCTATACGTCGGTCGATTCGATGAAATCAGAAGTTGGTCAATTGGATGGAATGAAGCTGAAGCTGGAGGAGCAGAAGCATTTCTGGTACACAAAATATGCTTTTACCGGGCAGCTTGATCTTGATGGATTCGATCCTGGGCTTACGCAAAAAATTCGTTCGGTAGAGCTTCCAACGCTACTGAAGCAGCTAGTGTTAAAGCAGCTATCCTTAAATGTGGTTCTTAATTTGCCGACGGACAGTTTTGGAATGCAGAATGCTGATCGGGTAGAAGGAAAAACCTTAACCTGGAACCTTAACCTGTTGAACCCCGAGCCGATTCAAGTTGAATTTTACGCTCCAAATATCAAGAACATCGTATTGGTTTCATCAGCAGGAGTATTAGCAGTTATTGCTATTGCCGTTTTTCTGCTGAAGAGAAGAGGCAAGGCTGCTTGAATTCACTGGATAGTATAAGAGCCGGCATTCTGCCTTGAATATGGCAGAATGCGGCTGCTGATATCAGAAACCAAAAATACTTGCAGATTAATCGGAATGAATTTTCATTCCTATACCGGACGACAATTCATTTTTCAAACTAACCTGGAGGCCTGTAAATGAAGAAATTAGCAAACGGAAGAAGCATTTGGTTGTTGGCATGGATAATAGTTACTGTGGTAATCACGCTGCTTATGCCGGACATGGATGTCCTGGTTCGGGAGAAAGGACAGGCATCAGTTCCAGCAACTACTCAAAGTGAAATTGCTAAATCCATGCTCAATCAAATGGATGATAGCGGGACTGAAAAATATGATATTATCGCCGTATTTAACAGCGGGAGTGCCAAGCCATTAACGGCAAATCAAGAAAAACAGATCAATGCCGTCGTCGAGCAGCTTAAAAATAAGGAGAAAGAGCTCGGAATACAGAAGATCGTCTCCCATCTGGATAGTGAAGAGACAAAGGATCAATTGGTCTCAGAAGATCAGTCGACGATCTTGACGCAGATCTCTGTAGACAAAACCAGTGGTACCATCACCGAAGTTGCCGACAAACTGAACCCGATTGTCCACATTGAAGGGGTTAAATCTTATTTGACTGGCAACGATCTGGTTCTTGAAGATTTTGTGCAATCTACGCAGGAGGGCATTAAGAAAACGGAAGTCATTGCCATCGTATTTATTCTGGTCGTGCTAATCCTTGTCTTCCGCTCTCCCATTGTACCGCTGGTGTCCCTGACTACAGTCGGAGTCTCCTACCTTGTTTCCATGGGAATTATAGCGCAGCTTGTTGACCACTTTAATTATCCATTCTCTAACTTCACCCAGGTCTTTCTGGTCGTGATCTTGTTCGGAATCGGCACCGACTACAACATCCTGCTGTTCACCCGGTTCAAGGAAGAGCTCAGCCGCCAGAGTGATGTAAATGCTGCAATCAAGGATACTTATAAATCTGCCGGACGAACCGTCCTCTATAGCGGACTAGCTGTGTTTATCGGATTCATGGCTCTGATTCTGGCAGAATTCAAAATATATCGATCCAGCTCTGCTGTCGCGATTGGTGTAGCGGTTCTGATTCTGGTACTGAATACGTTGAATCCCTTTTTCATGGCATTGCTGGGCAAAAAAATGTTCTGGCCGTCCAAACGCTTTGAAGGCCATGGCGACAGCCGCACGTGGGGACTCTTAGCCAAACATGCTGTGCGCCGCCCTTTCGCCGCCCTTGTTATTGTGGCTGTGCTCTGTGTTCCTTTTGTAATGAAGTACAGTGATGTTCTCAGCTATAATGATTTGCTTGAAGTTGACGATTCTTATGCCTCCAAGCAGGGCATCAACGTGATTGAGGATCATTTCTCCCCGGGATTCTCTTCCCCTGCAACGGTTGTTGTTAAATCAGACCACACCCTGGACAACAGCGAAAGTCTGCAGGCGCTGGATGAATTGGCTGACAAAATTTCCAAGGTGGACGGAGTAGCAAGCGTGTATACGGTAACCCGGCCAACGGGGAAGAAAATTGATGAGCTGTACATCAGCGACCAGACTGGCGAGTTAAACAGTGGACTGGATGAAGCGGCAACAGGCATTGACAAGATAAATGGGGGACTGTCCTCTGCGGAGGAACAATTGAACGGTACGGATTCCAGCAGCTTGGCGGATGTACAGAAGCTGATTGATGGGACCAGCGCAATGAAGCAAGGTGCGGCCGAGCTGCAAACAGCGATGAATCAAGTAACGCAGGGAATCAACAGCGGTGCAGATGGTGCCAAGAATCTGAAATCCGGTCTGGCAACGGTGGAGACTAAGTTGGATACCTTGTCAAAAGCGACAGGGCATTTGGTACAAGGCTATAACCAGCTTGAATCTGGCTTAAGTCCATTCACCCAATATTTCACAACGATCGGGCAGTCGATTGAAGGGGCTAAGGCTGGATACGAGCAGATTGAGGCCACCATGTCCAGCTTTGTCAAAGAACACCCGGAAATGGCCAGCGATCAGAACGTGCAGACAACCCTGGCCATTGCAGCATCCGGCAAGACGCAGCTTGGGGAGCTGTCAGCGAAATTAAATCAACTGATTCCTCAGTATACAACGGCCATGTCTTCCTTCAAACAAGCCAATACCTCATTGCAGCAGGTTCAAGGCGGGTTAGGTCAATTGGAGAAAGGTATAGCCCAATTGGGCAGCGGAGCTACCAAGCTGGAGAGCGGTTTGAAGGAAGGGGCAGCTGGTTCCGCACAAATTGCAGGCAAAACCAAAGAGCTAGAGACTGGCCTAACCAGCGTAAATAATGGACAGCAGCAGCTGCTTAACGGCCTGACTGATCTGGAAGGGAAAATGACAACGCTGAAGTCCGGACTTAGTGAAAGCACCTCTGGACTTGATAAGGTCAGCAGTGGACTTGCAGATGCACAGGAGTATCTTGCGAGTCTAAGCGGTTCAGAAGCAGCCAAGAAATTCTATATCCCGCAGGATGTTTTGCAGGGGGAAGATTTCCAGAAATCCGTAGATATGTACATGTCCAATGACCGAACAACGGCACGGTTAATGGTCATCCTAAAGGTGAATCCATACACCAAGGAGGCTATGGATATTGTTGGGGATCTGAACAAGCAAGTGAGCGGAGCCCTGGAAGGCACGGATCTTGGCGACGCTAAGGTTGCTATTGGCGGGAAATCCTCTCAGAATGCCGATCTGCAGGACATGGCAAGCGGTGACTTTGCGCGTACAGCGGTAATTATGCTGGTTGGCATCGGTCTTGTGCTTATCCTGATCACACGGTCATTTTGGCAGCCGGTATTTATTGTCGCCTCACTTCTGCTTGCTTACGGAACTTCGCTTGGACTCAGTGAATTTATTGGAACCAGGATTCTGGATGTGGATAACTTAGGATGGAATGTTCCATTCTTCAGCTTTATTATGATTGTTGCTCTTGGAGTGGACTACAGTATCTTCCTGATGATGCGTTACCGGGAGAATGGCGAAGCATCCAATAATGCGCTGGTTGATGCTGCCCGTCATATGGGGGGAGTTGTCATCTCGGCGGCAATTATTCTGAGCGGCACGTTCGCCGCACTTATGCCGTCAGGAGTACTGACTCTGATTGAGGTAGCTATCTCGGTCA
The DNA here is from genome assembly GCF_019904155.1 of Paenibacillus sinensis. Taxonomy (GTDB): domain Bacteria; phylum Bacillota; class Bacilli; order Paenibacillales; family Paenibacillaceae; genus Paenibacillus_AQ; species Paenibacillus_AQ sinensis. The sequence goes on along the minus strand of NZ_JAHCMB010000077.1, from coordinate 163,570 downwards.
TATTGGGTCTGCTGATTCTCAGCCTTATTATGCTGCCCGTATTTATTCCGGCGCTAATTTCAGTAAGTCATAAGCTTAGCGGGAAGAGTGCCAAGGAAGAATGATGATTGGGTGCAAATTTATAAGGTTGCAGTAGTTGTTAGGTTTGAAAAAGGCAGGTCACTGCTGCCGTGGCTTAATATAGTTGATTGACAGGCTCATCCGTGGTTGAAACGGGTGAGCCTTTTTGATGCACGGTAAATGCTCAAAGCTTTCGAATCGGTGTGATGAGTGCGATGACTACCTCCAGGATTTTGGCGCCTGCTGCTACAGCGAATACCGCGCGTGGATCGGTCCATTCTGACAGGGCAGCTCCGGACATCGCTCCCAAGGGCATGGCCAAACGGGTCAGCATTCTGGAGAAGCCAAGCACGCGTCCGATCATATCGGATGGAATGGTCTCTTGGCGTACGGAGGTGACAATCGTATTCCAGGCGACGTTGCAGACCGTGACCGCGAAAAATGCGATCCCTGGGGCAAGCCAGAAATGACTGACCGAAGCAAAAAGAAAACCGACCGTTCCGATCCCCAGCAGCACCGGGATCAATATGCCCCTGCGGAACCGACTCTCCAGCGGAACGGCCAGAATGCTGCCGATGATGCCTCCAAATCCTAACAGGGTATAGTTAATGCTGCTCTGCGAGGTATTCAGATGGAGAGTGTTCAGCAGGTAGAACATCAACACGCCGAAAGCCGCGCTGTAGCCGAAGTTACCAATCATCGCCTGGAAGGAGAAGGAGAGATTGATTTTGGAACGGATGAGCCATTTGAACCCTTCTCCGATGTCTTTGAAAATCTGCGACAGACTGGCCATCGACTTGGGCTTGCTGAAGCTTGGCATAAGCATCAAAACGACGAGTGTTCCCGAGAATGATACGGCATCGATCCACAGCGTGTTGAATCCCCCGACGGCTACGATAATCACGCCAGCAAGCAGCGGTCCAGCCAGGTCCGCGATTTGATTGCTCAACTGGTAGGAGGCATTAGCCCGCGTTAATTGTTTGGGTGCCAGCGAAGGGATAATGGCAACTATGGAAACGTCGAACATCAGTGAAAGTATGGTGAGCACGAAGGAAATCGCGTAAAGATGCCACAGCTGCAGAACTCCAGCAAGATGCAGCAGAGGGATCAGCCCGACGAGCAGCGCTCTGGAGCTATCGGTAAAGATCATCAGCTTTTTTCGTTCCCACCGGTCGACCATACTGCCCACAACCGGCCCGAACAAGACGATCGGCAGAACGCTCACCGCATACATGGACCCCATCACGATACTGGATTGGGTTAATTTGTAGGAGATCCAGGGAATGGCGAAAGAAAACAGGGAATCCCCCAATCTGGAAATGAACATCCCCATCAGAAACCGGATATAGGAGAGGGGCAATTCCAGAAGCGTATGCGCTGGAACCGCCTGCTCATCCGTCTCAGGCTGCAGGGGTGAAGACATACTTGAATTTGGCACCGATTAACCTTCTTTCACCTCGGAAAGGTAATAAGGATTTGCTCCGAGATTTGTTTAACATGAGACTCCCGAATAAGGGAATAGTGGTCTTGATTTTCCCCTGCTAGTGTGCGAGGAAGTACATCCAGATATAAATACAAGGGATAAAATGGAAATATTGAGCCTTCGGAATACAGCTTGCTCAAGGGTCTGTCTATCATAAGATGCACAGATCGGCATAGAGTTCATGACCATAGAAGCTCGATCATTTCATGACCTTCTCAGAAAGGAATAACAAATTTGGATGTTAATATGTACTTGTTCTTTCATATATTTTCACATGTAATATTTGGAGTGTCTATCATATGGTGTTGTCTCCCAAGACAAACATGGAAAGAAATAATTACAACATTAAGTTTCGGTGCTCTTTGTGGTATATTGCCAGACCTTTTCGGTGGGCGAGCGACTAATCCGTGGTCACATTCAATTCTCGTTTTACCCTTTCTATGTCTAGGTGTTGCTTTCATTGCCAAGCGTATATATAAAGAAGTGAGTTTCAAACGTCTTTGGGGAGCTTGTTTTTTAGCTGTGTTGATAGGGCATTTATTCTTAGATTATTTGGGACATGAAATTTCCTTACTGTATCCGTTTGATCATGCTTCTTTACGCATAGGGGCAATAACTTTGGGAGACCCGATAATCTGGGTTCCATTATTAATTGGAGTAATAGTGAGCTTATGTATGAAGCTTAAACCCAGGTTGCCAGCTTTTATA